>OY970285.1:0-1122500 GCA_963716005.1 uncultured Thermoleophilia bacterium | reverse complement strand
TGCGAAGTCGTAAGACGACGTATAGGGGCTGACGCCTGCCCGGTGCCGGAAGGTCACGCGGAGAGGTTAGCCTTCGGGCAAAGCCTTGAAGCCAAGCCCCGGTAAACGGCGGCCGTAACTATAACGGTCCTAAGGTAGCGAAATTCCTTGTCGGGTAAGTTCCGACCTGCACGAATGGCGTAACGACTTGGGCGCTGTCTCAACGAGGGATCCGGTGAAATTGCAGTCTCGGTGAAGATGCCGAGTACCCGTGGTTGGACGGAAAGACCCCGTGAACCTTTACTGCAGCTTGATGTTGGAGTTTGGAGCACGTTGTCCAGGATAGGTGGGAGCCTTTGAAGCGGGGGCGCCAGCCCTTGTGGAGGCAATCTTGGGATACCACCCTTCGTGTTTTGGGCTTCTAACCCGATGCCGTAATCCGGGTCGGGAACAGCGTCAGGTGGGCAGTTTGACTGGGGCGGTCGCCTCCTAAAGTGTAACGGAGGCGCACAAAGGTTCCCTCAGCACGGTTGGAAATCGTGCGCAGAGTGTAAAGGCAGAAGGGAGCTTGACTGCGAGACTGACAAGTCGAGCAGGTGCGAAAGCAGGTCTTAGTGATCCGACGGTTGAGAGTGGAATTGCCGTCGCTCAACGGATAAAAGGTACTCCGGGGATAACAGGCTTATCCTCCCCAAGAGTCCACATCGACGGGAGGGTTTGGCACCTCGATGTCGGCTCGTCGCATCCTGGGGCTGAAGTAGGTCCCAAGGGTTGGGCTGTTCGCCCATTAAAGCGGTACGCGAGCTGGGTTCAGAACGTCGCGAGACAGTTCGGTCCCTATCCACCATGGGCGTTGGAGGCTTGAGAGGAGTCGTCCCTAGTACGAGAGGACCGGGATGAACAGACCTCTGGTGTATCAGTCGTCGTGCCAACGGCGCTGCTGATTAGCCACGTCTGGATTGGATAACCGCTGAAAGCATCTAAGCGGGAAGCCAACCTCGAGATGAGGCCTCCCATCTCCTAGAGAGAGTAAGGGTCGTGGTAGACCACCACGTTGATAGGCGGGACGTGGAAGCGCAGCGATGCGTGTAGCGGACCCGTACTAATTACCCGAGGTCTTGATTTGAATACTGTGAGGTCGCTATGGAGCTTTGAGAGTGCGCGGACGTACGCGCAGACTCACAATTCCGGTGGTCATAGCGGCAGGGAAACACCTCTTCCCATTCCGAACAGAGAAGTTAAGCCTGCCAGCGCCGATGGTACTCGGAGGGCAACCTCCCGGGAGAGTAGGACGCCGCCGGTTATTTTTCGAAGGCCCGCCGAGTGCGGGTCTTCGTCGTTAAGGAGAAGATCTTCGGCGTGACGAACGGAGACAATCGCGGGCCGGCTGGAGTCGTTCGCGCTGCTGCTCGACCTTGCGGACGCGAATCCCTACAGCGTCCGCGCCTACCGCCGCGCCGCGGAGCTCATCCGCGCGACGCCGGCCGATGTGGCCGCACTCATCGAGGAGGGGCGCGTCCGGGAGCTGAACGGGATCGGACCGGCGATCGAGACGCGGCTCGTGGAGCTTGTCGCCACTGGGCGGATCGCCGAGCTCGATGAGCTGGAGCGAACGGTCTCGCCCGAGGTCGTCGGATTCGGCCGGTACCTCGGGCTCGGCGCGCAGACGATCGCTCGCGGCGGCGCAGGCGCTCGAGATCTCGACGGCGGAGGAGTTCGCCGCAAGCCGTGCGCAGCGGTGCGATCCGAGACGCGCCGGGAATCGGGCCCAAGACGGCCTCCAAGTTGCTCGAGGCGCTCGAGCAGCCCGCGCGGACGCACACGCCGCTGCTGCTCAACCGGGCCGAGGCGCTCCTGACGCGGATCGCCGAGGAGTTGGACGGAGTAGTCGCAGGGGACGTACGCCGCTGCGGTCGATGCTCCCGCCGAGCTCAGCGTGGTCGTCGCGTCGGAGGATCCAGATTCGGTCGTCGACCGATTCGCGGACATCGCCGAGGTCGTCGCGCTCGTCGAGCGCAGCAGCCAGCGCGCGGTCGGCGTCACACCCGACGGTGTGCCGGTCACGCTGACGGTCGTCCCCGCGGCGAGTTTCGGGACGGCGCTCATCCGCGCCACCGGTTCGCCCGAATATGTAGCCGCACTCGAGCCGCTCCCCGAAGGCCCGACGTGAGGCCGACGTCTACGAAAGCCTCGGGATCCCGTTCCTTCCGCCCGAGCTCCGGGAGCAGCCGTTCCGCGGTGAGCCTCCTCGGCTGCTTGAGGTCGCGGACGTCCGCGGGGATCTCCATTGCCACACGACGTGGTCGGACGGAAGGGCGACGGTGCTCGAGCTCGGAACCGCGGCTCGCGACCGCGGGTACGAGTACGTCGCCGTCTGCGATCACACGCCGAGCGTGGGCGTCGTACCCGGCCTGACCGCTGACGACGTGCGCCGGCAGGCGGAGGAGATCGCTGCGGCCAACGACGCGCTCGCGCCGTTCCGGATCCTGCGCGGCGTCGAGTGCGACATCCTTCCCGACGGGTCGCTCGATCTTCCCGACGACGTCCTCGCCGAGCTCGACTGGGTGACTGCGAGCGTCCACGCCGGCCAGCGGATGCCGGCCCGCGAGCTCACGAAGCGGGTCACGGAGGCGATGCGGCATCCAGCCGTGCGGGCGCTCAGCCATCCGACCGGTCGGCTGATCGGCCGCCGGCCACCGAATGCGCTCGACCTGGAGGAGACGATCGCGGTCGCCGTCGAGACCGGCGTCGCTCTGGAGGTGAACGGGCTTCCGGCTCGCCTCGACCTTCGCGACGAGCACGTTCGGCTCGCGATCGGGTCCGGAGCGCGGATCGTCGTCAACACCGACGCGCACTCGACCGTCGGGCTCGGGAACATGTCGCTCGCGGTGGCGACCGCGCGACGCGGTTGGGCCACGGCCGCCGACGTCGTCAACACGCGCGCCGCTCGACGAGCTCCTACGCCGCCCGTAGCCGGTCGCGCCACTCCGGGTCGAGGCCGCGGAGGCGCTCCACTCGGTCACCGACGGGCGGATGCGTCGAGAAGAGGCGCGCCAGGCCTTCGTCGCGCGAACGGATCGATCGTGTAGACGGGCTCCGTCGTCGGGGAAGCGCTGAACGACAGCAGCTCCTGCGCCTGCTCGAGTCGAACGAGTGCATCCGCGAGACCGTGCGGCGACTCGCACACGCGGGCCGCGAACGCGTCTGCGGCGAACTCGCGTCGCGTCGACAGGAACAGGTGGACGATGCTCGCGGCCACCGGGCCGAGCACGGCGAGGAGCCAGCGCTCCAGGAAGCCGCCGACCCTGCTCACCTCGATCAGCCAGCCGGCGATGACGACGATCGGTGTCACGAGCGTCACGTCGCGGTAGCGCGCGTGGGCCAGCTCGTGGGCGAGCACGCCTTCGAGCTCCGCCGGGGACAAGAGCGTCAGCAAACCGCTCGAGACGGCGACTCCCGACGCAGAGGCGCCGCGGCCCACCGACAGCGCGCGCGGGTGCCCGTCCGGGAGGAGATAGAGCTTCGGCCGATCGACGCCGGCCGCGAGGGCCAGGCGTTCAACCGTTGCGGCGAGCCCGGGTGCCTCTGCGAGCGTCAGCTCGCGCGCGCCGAGCGACGCGAGCACGATCCGCGGCCCGTACCAGTGGAGCGTCGCGGCCATGAGAAGCGTCGTGACGAAGAAGAGGCTTGCGAGCGGAATCTCGCCGAGCCACCAGCCGAGCGCCGTGAGGAGCGCGACGAAGCCGCCGAGAAGGAGGAACGCCTTGGCGATGTTCCGCGCGGCGCGGAGCGCGGGCCGCACCGCTAGGGCCCGCCGTTCTCCGGATCGGCGTCCGTGAGCCCGCTGCGGCGGCCAGTCGGGCTCGGGCGCGTCGCAGCGGCTCGTGCAGTGGAGCGACGCGACGTTCTGGAGCGGAATCAGGATGTGGCCGTTCAACTCGAGGTGCACGACGTCGGCGATGAGGCAGTACGCCGTCAGCGTCCCCTCCTGGTACTCGCCGCCGAAGAGCGCGACCTCGACCGGCTCGCCCTGGTACTTCGCCGTGTAGTCGTCCACGCCCGGAGACTAACCGGAGCGCGAGCCGAACTCGACCGCGAAGATGTACGCCGTTCCGACGCGCGCGTACTCGCCGATGCCGTTGCGGACCCGGACGCCGCCGACGCCGAGGTAGCGCCAGGAGCGGCTGAGCATGTTCTTGCGGTGGGGCGGGCTGTTCATCCAGCCGGAGACGACGCGCTTGGCCGTCGTGGACGGGCCCTCCCAGTAGAGGTTCTCGCCGACCGACCAGCCGTTGTAGCCGGGGCCCGGCCAGTAGCGGCGGATCCAGCGGCCGTACGGCGTTCCGTCGGACCAGCTGTGCTCGAAGTAGCCCTTCACGCCCATGTTCTTCGCGTGCTGCGTCGCCGCCTTCTTGAGGCGCGGGCGCGACGAGAGGACGCGGAGGCCCTTGTCCTTTCGGACGGCGTTGATGCGCTGGACGATCGCGCGCTCGAGCGTGTCGGCGTCGGTGATCTTCACCGCAGCCGTCGCGGATGAGGGGACGACGAGCGTTCCGAGGAGGCAGATGAGGACGACGGCGCGGCGTGTCATATGTGTCTTATCGACCATGCGAAGCGGGTTCCCTACCCCGGATATGGTCTTCCCATGCGTCTCAACCTCGAAGATCGCGTTTGCCTCGTCACGGGCTCCTCTGCGGGAATCGGGCTCGAAACCGCACGGATCCTGGCGGAAGAGGGCGCGCGGGTGGTCGTCACGGGCCGCGACGAGGCGCGGGTCGAAAAGGCCCGCGCAGACACGAATGCGGCGCTCGGAATCGCCTGCGACTTCGCCGATTCCGCGACGCCGGCAGAGGTGGTCGCGCGTGTAACGGAAGAACTCGGTCCGGTCGCCGTCCTCGTGAACAACGTCGGCGTCGCGTTCCAGCGCTCTTTCGAGGAGCTGACCGAGGACGACTGGGCGGCGATGTGGCAGGTGAACGTCATGAGTTACGTGCGGACGATCCGTGCGGTCGTGCCGGGACTGCGTGAGGCGGGGGGAGGCGCGATCGTGAACGTGAGCTCGACGGCGGGAAAGCGACCTTCGACCGGAATGCCTGACTACAGCGTAGCCAAGGCGGCTGTTCTCTCCCTCTCGCGTTTGGTTGCGGATCTCTACGCCGACCAGGGGATCCGCTGCAACGCGGTGACGCCCGGGCCGACCGCTTCGCCGGCGTGGCTCGCCGAGGGCGGGCTCGCCGACCAGGCCGCCGCGCGCTCGGGGAAGACCCGCGAGGAAGTGCTCGAGAGCGTGGGCAAGGGCCGTCCGCTCGGGCGCCTTGCGGAGCCGGAGGAGATCGCCACCGTGATCGCGTTCCTCTGCTCAGACCGCTCGTCGTACGTGACCGGCGCGGCGTGGAGCGTCGACGGCGGCAGCGTCCCGATCATCATCTAGCCTGGATTCGTGGAGGTCACGGGAACCGTCGCAGAAGCTTTCGAGGCCGGTGTGCGCGAGGACGAGGAGCGCCGCCTGTCGCCGCTCGCGGTGCGTTCGTACGAGACGGCCGGGCGTCTGCGGCCGGACGAGGAATGCAGCCTGCGCACGCCGTTCCAGCGCGACCGCGACCGGATCCTCCACTCGAAGGCGTTTCGCCGGCTGAAAGGCAAGACGCAGGTTTTCATCGACCCGGCCGGCGACCACTACCGCACGCGGATGACCCACACGCTCGAGACGACCGGGATCGCCCGCGTCGTCTCCAGGGCGCTGCGGCTGAACGAGGATCTGACCGAGGCGATCGGGCTCGGCCACGACACCGGGCACCCGCCGTTCGGCCACGCCGGCGAGGAGGCGCTCGACGAGTGCGTGCGCGAGCGCTTCGACCGCGGCTTTCGCCACAACGAGCAGTCGCTGCGGATCGCCGAGTCGCTGAACCTGACCGCCGAGGTGCGCGACGGGATCCTGAACCACACCGGCCCGAACGAGCCGGCCACGCTCGAGGGGAAGATCGTCCGCATCGTCGACCGCGTCGCCTACATCAACCACGACATCGACGACGCCATCCGGATCGGCATCCTCGGGGCGGACGATCTCCCGCAGGACGAGATCGAGGTGCTCGGCCCGCGCGGCTCGCGGCGCATCGACCGGCTCGTCCACGACCTCGTCGAGACCTCCGCGGCCGCGGGAGACATCCGCCAGAGCGACGAGGTCGGCGCCGCGATGCTCTCGCTGCGCGAGTTCATGTTCGAGCACGTCTACCTCGGGCCCCACACGCGCGCCGAGCACGAGCGGGCTCGCCAGGTCGTGCGGCAGATCTTCGAGCACCTCGCCGGCGAGGGGAGCGATCCCGAGGAGATCGTCGACTACATCTCGGGCATGACCGACCGGTTCGCACTCGATTACGCTGCGAGGCTCTGATGGCGCGGATCAAGGACGAGTCGGTCGAGGCGGTCAAGGCCGCCGCTGACATCGTCCAGGTCGTGGAGACGCGCGTCCGGCTCCGCAAGGCGGGCGGGAGCTACAAGGGCCTCTGCCCGTTCCACGAGGAGAAGACCCCGTCCTTTTCGGTCACGCCCGCGCGGGGCACGTACCACTGCTTCGGCTGCGGCGTCGGCGGCGACTCGATCTCGTTCGTCCGGGAGACCGAGGGGCTCGACTTCGTCGGCGCGATCGAGTGGCTCGCCGACCGCTTCCGCGTGCCGCTCGAGTACGAGGAGACCTCGCCGCATGCCGACGAGGACCGTCGCCGCCGGGAGCGCCTCTACGCGCTCCTCGAGCAGGCGGCCGCCTACTACGAGCGGCTGCTCTGGGACACGGACGAGGGCGCTCTCGCGCGCGAGTACCTGGAGTCGCGCTCGCTCGGCGAGGAGATCGCCAAGGAGTTCCGGCTCGGGCTGTCGCCGTCCGGCGCTCGTCTCGCGCGCAAGGCGAAGGAGCAGGGCTACACGCCCGCCGAGCTCGCCGCGGCCGGCCTGGTCACGCGGCGCGGCACCGACTACTTCCAGCGCCGCCTGATGTTCCCGCTCGCCGACGCGCGCGGCCGGACGATCGGCTTCCAGGCGCGCAAGCTCTTCGAGGACGACCCGCTGCGCGGCAAGTACGTGAACACGCCCGAGACCGAGTTCTTCAAGAAGTCGAACGTGCTCTACGGCTTCCACCTCGCGCGGGCCGCGATCGCCAAGCAGGATCGCGCCGTCGTCGTCGAGGGAAACACCGACGTGATCGCGCTGCGGCAGGCCAAGCTCGAGCCCGTCGTCGCCTCGATGGGGACGGCGCTCACCGAGAACCAGCTCCGCGAGCTGAAGAAGCTGACCTCGCGCGTGTACCTGTGCTTCGACGCCGACGCGGCCGGGGAGGACGCGACGCTACGCGGGATGGAGCTGGCGATCGGGCAGTCGCTCGACGTCCGCGTGGTCGCGCTGCCGAAGGGCGCCGATCCGGCCGACGATCCGGCCGGCTTCGAGGCCCGACTCGAGACCGCCGAGCCGTACGCCGTCCACCGGGTGCGACTCGAGCTCGACCGGGCGCGCGACCGGCAGCTCGCCTACATCCGCGTTCAGGAGATCCTGAACGGGATTCCGCAGTCGCCCGAGCGCGACGAGGCCTGGCGGCTCGCGAACGACCGGCTCGGGCTGACCGTGGAGCTGCGCGTCGGCACGGCACGCGCCGGCGCCGCGCTCTCGCCGCGGCTCATCGACGCCGCGGACAAGCTGGAGCGCAGCGCCCTCGCCGGCGTTCGCGCGCATCCCGACCTGAAGCCGGCGCTCGCCGAGCTCGGGCCCGGAGCACTTCGACTCCGAGGCGAACCAGCGCCTGCGCGAGTACCTGCTCGAGCCGTCCGCGGGCGACGATCTGGTTTCGATGGTGGCTGAGCTCGACGCCCGCGCCGTCGCCGAGGCGATCGACGAGACGACCGCCCGGGAGCTCCTCCTGCGCCTGCGCGAACGCCGCCTGCGCCGCGATCTGGCGTCCGCCGACGCCGAGCATGCAAAGGAGCTCCAGGCCGAGCTGGCCAGGGTTCGTGACGCGGCTAGTTTGCTGGCGTAGCGGCTACAATCCGACCCGCCAAAGCGATCCCCGGTAGCTCAATTGGCAGAGCATTCGGCTGTTAACCGAAGGGTTGTTGGTTCGAGTCCAACCCGGGGAGTCACACCGAAGCAAATCTCGTCCCCGTTCCGGGGACATGCAATTTCCTTCGGGAGTCCTACCCTGACGCCGGAGTGAGCCGCGCCCGCCTTGTCGGTCGCGGCGGTGAGACGTTCCGCCGGTCGACTAGCCGCCTGTGATTTCCGCCACGGCACTGGCTGGGAGTCGAACAAGCGCGATCCCGACCCGAGCAGGATCTGACGGCGTGCGCATGGTGACAAGAACCCGATCAAGCTCTTCCGCCGCCTCCGCGTCGCCAAGAACTCCGAACACATAGAAGCCATCGAGCTCCTGGTATCCGTCGGCCCATACCTCGACGGTCGTGCCTTCCCGGAGAACAATCTCCCATCGCGAGTCTCCGTTACGTGTCGCATGGCGTCAGGCGAGCTCGTACGGGAACCGCGTTAGCGTCTCGCAGCCGTCCTCGGTGACCAGCACGAGATCTTCGAAGCGCACCTCGCCGATCTCTTGTTCCACAGGCCCGGCTCTAGCGCCAGTACGTCGCCGGGGACCAGCTCGTCTCGGCCGGCCAGGCCCAGGCCCGGGGCTTCGTGCACTTCGAGGCCGACGCCGTGGCCCAGGGAGAACTGGAAGCCTTCCATCTCGTCGCCCTCAGACGTTCGCTGGGTCAGGTGGCCCTCCGCCTCGAGCATGTCGCAGACCAGGTCGTAGAGCTCGCGGCCGCGGATGCCGGGACGGATCGCCGCCCGGGCGGCATCAAGTGAGGCCAGCGAGAGGCGCGCGTGGTCGGCGATCAGGGCGGCGTGCTGCGGCGTGGGCTCCCCGACCATGAACGTGCGGGTCATGTCCGCCCAGCAGCCGCTCTCCTCGTGACGCGGCCAGAGGTCGATCACGATCGGAAGTCCGCTCGGCAGCGGCCCGCTGCCCGGGTCGTGGCCGTAGCCGCTCAGGACGGAAGCCACGATCACGTCGGGCGGACATGGCGCGCCGTGCTCGGCGCATGCGGCCCGCAGCGCCGTGCGGACGTCCTCGGCCAGCAGCCGCTCGCCGTCGCGGTCCAGCCGGCCGTCCTCGGTCGGGCTCGCGCTGAAGAGCAGGTCGCGCGCTGCGGCCAATCCGGCCTCGGCCGCTCGCTGGGCGGCGCGGATGCCGTCGAGCTCCGCCGCCGATTTCGCGCGTCGCCGAAACTCCACCGTCTCGTCGTCCACGGTGAGCACGACCCCGTCGGCTCGCAGCCGCTCGGCGACCGCGAGCGGAAAGTC
The DNA here is from genome assembly GCA_963716005.1 of uncultured Thermoleophilia bacterium. Taxonomy (GTDB): domain Bacteria; phylum Actinomycetota; class Thermoleophilia; order Gaiellales; family Gaiellaceae; genus CAVRUF01. The sequence goes on along the minus strand of OY970285.1, from coordinate 1,113,179 downwards.
GCCCGGAACGATCGCGTCGCCGATCCCAGTCTGGCGCACAGCCCGCGCCACCGCCTCACGCTCGGCCTCGGCGAAGGACATCCCGCCCTCGATGAGCTCCTTCCAGCCGAACTCGAAGTAGTCCAGCACCTCGGCATCCGGCAGGGCTCGCGTGACCCGATCGGATTCCAGCCTGCTCGTGAGCACGATGCGCCGCCCGTCGACCTCCGCGAAGAGCAGCGGATCCATGATCGCGACCGGAACCTCGTGCCGCAGCGCTGCGGAACGCTCGGTGTCGCCGAAGAGAAGAAGCCCGGGCATCGCGGCAGCGTAGCCGTCCCGTCAACGTTTCCGGCGCCGCCGTAGATATCGCGTTAACGCCAGCCTGAACGGCTTTTCCGCGGAGTAGAAGGGACGTATGCGCGACGTCATCTTCATCGCGGTCGTGATCGCCTTCTTCGCTCTCGCGGCGCTGTTCGTGCGCGGCTGTGCCTGGATTCTCGAGGTCGGCCGGCGTGAGGAGGGCGGACGATGAGCGGCGAGGACATCGTCGGGCTCGTGGCCGCGATCGCCGTGCTTGCCTATCTGGTCTACGCGCTGCTCGCTCCCGAGAGGCTGGGATGAGCGCCGCCAACTGGCTGCAGCTCGCGGCTCTCGTCGGGCTCGTCCTCATCTCGACGCCGCTGCTCGGCGCCTACCTCGCGCGCGTCTTCGGCGGCGAGAGCGCTCCCGGCGACCGGATCTTCCTGCCGGTCGAGCGCGCGTTCTACCGGCTCTTCGGCGTCGATTCGTCCCGCGAGCAGGCCTGGTCCGTCTATGCGTTCTCGCTGCTCGCCTTCAGCGCCGTCTCGGTGATCGGGCTCTACGCGCTCCAGCGGATCCAGGGGCATCTGCCGCTCGATCCCACCGATGCCGTGGGCGTGCCGCCGGCGCTCGCGTTCAACACCGCGGTCAGCTTCGTCACCAACACGAACTGGCAGAACTACGGCGGCGAGTCGACGATGAGCCATCTGACCCAGATGGCCGGGCTGACCGTCCAGAACTTCGTCTCGGCGGCGGTCGGCATCTCGGTCGCGATCGCGCTCGTTCGAGGCCTCGTGCGGCGCGGGTCGGAGACGATCGGGAACTTCTGGGTCGACCTGACCCGCTCCGTCACGCGCGTCCTCTTGCCGCTCGCGCTCGTCTTGGCGCTCGCCATGGCCGGGCTCGGCGTCATCCAGACGCTCGACGGTCCCGCGCAGGCGACCACCGTCGAAGGCGCGACGCAGGAGATCTACCGCGGCCCGATCGCGAGCCAGGAGGCGATCAAGGAGCTCGGGACGAACGGCGGCGGCCCGATGAACGCCAACTCGGCCCACCCGTTCGAGAACCCGACACCGCTCACGAACCTGCTCCAGATGTGGGCGATCCTGATCATCCCGTTCGCGCTGACGTTCGCGTTCGGGCGGCTCGCCAAGGACCGCCGCCAGGGCTGGGCCGTCTTCGCGGCGATGTTCATCCTCTGGATCGGCGCCGCCTTCGCGGCCATGGCCTTCGAGGCGCAGGGCAATCCGGCGATCGACGCCTCGGGCGGGAACATGGAGGGGAAGGAGATCCGGTTCGGCACGGCCGCGACCGGCCTCTTCGCCGCGACGACCACCAGCACCTCGACCGGAGCGGTGATCGGCGCGCACGACAGCTTCACGCCGCTCGGCGGCGCGGTTCCGCTCATCAACATGATGTTCGGCGAGGTCAGCCCGGGAGGTGTCGGCGCCGGCCTCTACGGGATGCTCATCTTTGCGCTGCTCTCGGTCTTCCTGGCCGGGCTGATGGTCGGGAGGACGCCCGAGTACCTGGGCAAGAAGATCCAGGCGCCGGAGATGAAGCTCGTCGTCCTCTACCTGCTCGTCGTGCCCACGATCGTCCTCGCATTCGCCGGCGCCTCGGTGGTCGCCGACTTCGCCACCGCCTCGCTTCTCAACTCGGGCCCGCACGGCCTCTCGGAGATGGTCTATGCGTTCACGTCGGCCTCGAACAACAACGGCTCCGCGTTCGGCGGCCTCACCGGGAACACGGACTGGTTCAACACGACGCTCGGCCTCTCGATGCTGGGCGGCCGCTTCCTCCTGATCGTCGCCGCCCTCGCCCTCGCGGGCGCCCTGGCGCGCAAGCAGTCCACCCCGGTGACCGCGGGCACGTTCCCGACCGGGACGCCGCTCTTCGCCGGGCTCCTCGTCGCAGTCGTCGTAATCGTCGTCGGCCTGACGTACTTCCCCGTCCTCGCCCTCGGTCCGATCCTGGAGCACCTGAACGCATGAGCTCGATCCTCGACACCAAGATTCTCGCTCCGGCCTCGCTCGAGAGCGTTTGGAAGCTCGATCCGCGCCGCATGGTGCGCAACCCGGTCATGTTCGTCGTCGAGATCGGCAGCGTGCTCGTGACCGTCCTCTTCGTGAAGGATCCGAGCGTCTTCGCCGGGCTCATCGCCGCCTGGCTCTGGTTCACCGTTCTCTTCGCCAACTTCGCGGAGGCGATGGCGGAGGGGCGAGGCAAGGCTCAGGCCGAGACGCTCCGCAAGACGCGCGCCGCCACCGTGGCGCACCGGGTCGGGCCCGGAGGAGCGATCGAGGACGTCGCGAGCTCGGCCCTGCGCGCCGGCGACGAGGTCGTCGTCTCCGCCGGCGAGGTCATTCCCGCCGACGGCGACGTGATCGAGGGCATCGCGAGCGTGGACGAGTCGGCCATCACCGGCGAGTCCGCTCCGGTCATCCGCGAGTCGGGCGGCGACCGCTCGGCCGTGACCGGCGGCACGCGCGTGCTCTCCGACCGGATCGTCGTGCGCGTCACCTCGCAGCCCGGCGAAAGCTTCCTGGACCGGATGATCGCGCTCGTCGAGGGCGCGAGCCGGCAGAAGACCCCGAACGAGATCGCGCTCGACATCCTCCTCGCCGGCCTGACCCTTGTCTTCCTCGTCGCGGTCGTGACGCTGCAGCCGTTCGCCGTCTACTCGGGCGCGGAGCAGTCCGTGATCGTGCTGGTCGCGCTGCTCGTCTGCCTGATCCCGACGACGATCGGCGCGCTGCTTTCGGCGATCGGCATCGCCGGGATGGACCGCCTCGTCCAGCGCAACGTCCTCGCGCTTTCGGGCCGCGCGGTCGAGGCGGCGGGCGACTGCTCGACGCTCCTCCTCGACAAGACCGGGACGATCACGCTCGGCAACCGCCAGGCGACCGCCTTCCTTCCGCTTCCCGGCGTCGACGAGGCCGAGCTCGCCGATGCCGCCCAGCTTTCGAGTCTCGCCGACGAGACGCCCGAGGGCCGCTCGATCGTCGTCCTCGCGAAGGAGCGCTACCAGCTCCGCGGCCGCGAGCTCCACGGCGCGACGCTCGTCCCGTTCACCGCGCAGACGCGCATGAGCGGCGTCGAGTTCGAGGGGCGCTCGATTCGCAAGGGCGCCGCCGACTCCGTGCGGCGCTGGGTCGAGGAGCAGGGCGGCACCGTTCCGGCCGCGCTCGACGAGATCGTCGCGGGCATCGCGGCGTCGGGTGGCACGCCGCTCGTCGTCGCCGACCGCACGCGAACGCTCGGAGTCGTGCACCTCAAGGACGTGGTCAAGGAGGGCATGAGCGAGCGCTTCCACCAGCTGCGCGCGATGGGGATCCGCACGGTGATGATCACCGGCGACAACCCGGTCACCGCGCGCGCGATCGCCGAGGAGGCCGGGGTCGACGACTTCCTGGCCGAGGCGACGCCCGAGGACAAGATGGCGCTGATCAAGCGCGAGCAGGCCGGCGGCGTGCTCGTCGCGATGACCGGCGACGGGACGAACGACGCGCCCGCGCTCGCCCAGGCCGACGTCGGCGTCGCCATGAACACGGGCACGCAGGCCGCGCGCGAGGCCGGGAACATGGTCGACCTCGACTCCGATCCGACGAAGCTGATCGAGATCGTCGAGGTCGGCAAGCAGCTCCTCATCACGCGCGGCGCGCTGACCACGTTCTCGATCTCGAACGACGTCGCCAAGTACTTCGCGATCATCCCGGCGATGTTCGCGGGCGTCTTCCCGGCGCTCGACCGGATGAACGTCATGGACTCTCGGCTCGCCCGAGTCCGCGATCCTCTCGGCGGTCGTCTTCAACGCCGTCGTGATCGTCGCGCTCATCCCGCTCTCCTTCGCGGCGTGCGCTTCCGGGCCGTCTCCGCGGCTGCGCTCCTGCGCCGCAACCTGCTGATCTACGGGCTCGGCGGCATCGTCGCGCCGTTCATCGGGATCAAGCTGATCGACGTCGTCATCACGCAGCTGGGGATCCTCTGATGCGCCGCCAGCTCGTTCCCGCGGTCGTCGCCTTCCTCGTCTTCACCGTGCTCGTCGGCCTCGTCTATCCGCTGGTCGTGACCGGCGTGGCGCAGGTCGCGTTCCCGAACCGGGCCGACGGCTCGCTCGTGGAGCGAGACGGCACGGTCGTCGGGTCGAAGCTGATCGGCCAGATCTTCACCGGCCCGGAGTACTTCCACCCGCGCGCGTCGAGCGCCGGCGACGGCTACGACGCGATGTCGAGCTCCGCCTCGAACCTCGGGCCGAACAACCCGGATCTCCTCGACGCGGTCGCGGAACGGCTCCAGGCCTACCGGGAGGAGAACGGCCTGAACGAGGACGAGACCATCCCGGCCGATGCGGTCACCGGCTCCGGCTCGGGCCTCGATCCGCACATCTCGGTCGCCGACGCGCGGCTTCAGGCCCGGCGCGTGGCCGACGAGCGGGGCCTCGACCTCGACGAGGTGCTGGCGCTCGTCGACGAGCACACGCAAGGCCGCTCGCTCGGGTTCCTCGGCGAGCGCGGCGTGAACGTGCTCGAGCTGAACCTCGCCCTCGACCGGGAGGCGTAGCCTTCCCACATGGCGCGCGGAATGCTCCGCATCTACCTCGGCGCTGCGCCGGGCGTGGGCAAGACCTTCGCCATGCTCGGGGAAGGGCAGCGCCGTCGCGAGCGGGGCACGGACGTCGTCGTCGGTCTCGTCGAGTCGCACGGCCGCGAGAAGACCGCGGCGATGATCGGCGACCTCGAGGTCGTCCCGCGCAAGACGGTCACCTACCGCGACGCGACCTTCGAGGAGATGGACGTCGACGCGATCCTCGCCCGCGCCCCCGAGGTCGCGCTCGTCGACGAGCTGGCGCACTCGAACGTGCCGGGTTCGAAGCACGCCAAGCGCTGGGAGGACATCGACGACCTGCTCGAGGCCGGGATCACGGTGATCTCGACGCTGAACATCCAGCACCTCGAGTCGCTGAACGACGTGGTCGAGCAGATCACCGGCGTGAAGCAGCGGGAGACGGTCCCTGACGAGATCGTCCGCCGCGCCGACCAGATCGAGATCGTGGACATGGCGCCCGAGGCGCTACGCCGGCGCATGGCGCACGGCAACGTCTATCCGCCCGAGCGGATCGACGCGGCGCTCGGCAACTACTTCCGTCCCGGAAACCTCGGCGCGTTGCGCGAGCTCGCGCTCCTCTGGGTGGCCGACCGCGTGGACGAGGCGCTCCGCGACTACCGCGAGCGGCAGGGGATCGACCAGCCGTGGGAGACGCGCGAGCGGGTCGTGGTCGCGCTGACCGGCGCACCGGGCGGCGACCGCCTGATCCGGCGCGGCGCGCGCATGGCGGCACGCACGAAAGGTGATCTCGTCGCCGTGCACGTCCGCTCCCAGGACGGGCTGGCCGGGCCCTCCGCCGCCATGCTCGAGGAGCAGCGGGCGCTCGTCCAGGACGTCGGCGGCACGTACCGCGAGGTCGTCGGAGGCGACGTCGGCGCGGCCCTCGTCGACACGGCCCGCTCCCTGAACGCGACGCAGATCGTCCTCGGCGCGACGCGCCGGTCGCGATGGGCCGAGCTCACGCGCGGCTCGGTCATCAACCGGATCGTTCGCGAAGCCGGTCCCGGGATCGACGTGCACGTGATGAGCCGGGGCGACGAGCCCGCGCGAGGGCCTGCCGCGCGCTGTGCGTCCCGCAGCGCTGTCGCGGCGACGCAAGATCGTCGGCTTCGGACTCGCGCTCGTCGCGCCGGCCCTCCTCGCGCGTCGTGCTCGCGAACCTGCGCGAGAACCTCGGGCTGCCGAGCGTCCTGCTGCTCTTCCTGCTCCTCGTCGTGGGCGTCTCGGCGGTCGGCGGGCTCTGGCCCGCACTGGTGGCCGCGGTCGCCGGATTCCTCCTCGTGAACTGGTACTTCACGCCGCCGCTCTACACCTTCACGATCAGCGAGGGCGAGAACGTCCTCGCGCTGGTCGTCTTCCTCGTGGTCGCGCTCGTCGTCAGCGGCTTCGTCGAGCTCTCGGCCAGACGCGCCGCCTCGGGCGCGCGGGCCCGCGCCGAGGCCGAGGCGTTCGCGCGCCTCGCCGGCTCGTCTCCCGTGCCGACCTCTGCTCGAGAGCCTGCGCCGCGTCTACGGCCTCGACGCCGCCGCGCTCCTGCACACCGACGGCGACGGGTGGAGGATCGAGGCAGTCGTCTGGAAGCCCGGTGCCGACCTCCCCGGACGAGGCGACGACCTCGGTTCCGGTCGGCGAGCGCCATCTGCTCGCGCTCGTGGGCGGCGCCGGGGTAGGGGACGACGAGCGGATCCTGAACGCGTTCGTGGCCGAGCTCGATGCGGCCATCGAGCACGCCGAGCTCGAGACCGAGGCGTCCGAGGCCGGCTCCCTCGCCGCGGCGAACGACCTGCGCACGGCGATCCTCTCGGCCGTCTCGCACGACCTGCGCACGCCGCTCGCCGCGATCAAGGCGTCCGTTACGAGCCTGCTCCAGCAAGACGTCGATTGGACGGACGAGGCGCGCAACGAGTTCCTCGAGACGATCGACCAGCAGACCGACCGGTTGAACGACCTCGTCGGGAACCTCCTGGACATGAGCCGGCTCCAGACCGGCGCGCTTGCGACACGCCTTGCGCCGGTCGGCGTCGACGAGATCGTCCCGGCCGCCCTCGAGAGCCTGGGTGCGAGCACCGAGCAGGTCGACGTGCACGTCGCCGAGACGCTTCCGCGCGTGCTCGCGGACGCGGGCCTCCTGGAGCGCGCGCTCGCCAACGTGATCGGAAACGCGCTGGCTGCCTCGCCTCCGGGCGAGCACGTCGTGGTCGATGCCGGCGTCGCGGACGGGCGCGTCGACGTCCGCGTGGTCGACCGCGGCCCCGGTATCTCGCCCGGCGACCGCCAGGAGATGTTCCGCCCGTTCCAGCGGCTGGGCGACTCCGGCAACGGAACCGGCGTCGGTCTCGGGCTCGCGGTCGCGAAGGGCTTCGTCGAGGCGATGGACGGCGAGGTCGAGGTCGAGGACACGCCCGGCGGCGGCCTCACGATGATCTTTCGGCTCAGAATGGTCGAATGACCCGGATCCTGGTCGTCGACGACGAGCCGCACATCCTCCGCGCGCTCGGCACGAACCTGAAGGCGCGCGGCTACGAGGCCGATCTGGCGCCGACCGGGGAGGAGGCGCTCGTCCTCGCCGCGCGGCACCACCCTGACGCGGTCGTCCTCGACCTCGGCCTCCCCGGAATCGACGGCATCGAGGTGATCCGCGGCCTGCGCGGCTGGAGCGACGTCCCGATCGTCGTCCTCTCCGTGCGCGAGACCGAGCCCGACAAGGTGGCCGCGCTCGACGCGGGCGCGGACGACTACGTGACCAAACCGTTCGGGATGGACGAGCTCCTCGCGCGCCTGCGCGCGGCGTTGCGCCGGGCCGCCCCGAGCGACGAGGAGGCGACGGTGGAAACGGCCGATTTCACCGTCGACCTCGCCGCGAAGCGCGTGACGAAAGGGGGTGCCGAGGTTCGCCTGACGCCGACCGAGTGGCAGATCGTCGAGAACCTCGTGCGGCATCCCGGCAAGCTGATCGGCCAGCGGCAGCTCCTCCAGGCGGTCTGGGGCGCGCAGTACTCCAAGGAGACGAACTACCTGCGCGTCTACGTCGCGCGCATCCGCCGCAAGCTCGAGCCCGATCCTGCACGGCCCGTCTACTTCAAGACCGAGCCCGGAATGGGCTACCGCTTCGTGTCGGGCGCCTAGAGCCAGCCGGCCTTGCGGAAGCGCCAGTACAGATAGCCGCAGATCACCGCGATCAGGCCGAGGACGCCCGGGTAGCCGAATCGCCAGCCGAGCTCCGGCATGTGCTCGAAGTTCATCCCGTAGATGCCGGCGATCGCGGTCGGGACGGCGATGATCGCCACCCACGCCGAGATGCGGCGCATGTCCTCGTTCTGGCGCACGCTCACCTGGGTCAGGTTCGCCTGGAGGGTGCCGGAGAGGAGCTCCCGGAACGAGTCGAGCTGCTCGGTCACGCGCGTCAGGTGGTCGGTGACGTCCCGGTAGTAGTCGCGGACCTTCGCCGGGACGGTCGGCAGTTCCTCGGACGAGAGGCGTTCGAGGGCGGGGAGGAGCGGCGCCGTCGCGCGGTAGAAGTCGAGCACCTCGAGCCGCAGCTTGTAGATGCGCTGCACCGGGTTCTCCCGGCCGGTCGAGAAGACCTCGGCCTCGACCTCCTCGATGTCCTCCGCGATCGCTTCACCCGCGGGCTCGTACGCGTCGACGACCCGGTCGACGATCGCGTACATCGCAGCGCCCGGACCGTGGGCGAGGACGTCTGGACGCCTCTCCAGCTTCTCGCGGACGTCGCCGAGCCCGCCGCCTTCGCCGTGCCGGACGGTGATGAGGAAGTCGTCGCCCGCGAAGAGCATCACCTCGCCGATGTCGATGACCTCCTCGTGGTTGCGGTACACGACGGTCTTGAGGACGAGGAACAGGGTGTCGCCGTACTCCTCGAGCTTGGGACGCTGGTGCGCCTTGATCGCATCCTCGACCGCAAGCTCGTGCAGGTCGAACTCGCGGCGCACGGCGTCGAACTCCTCCTTGGTCGGCTCGACGAGGCCAACCCAGACGAACGCATCGTCGGACGGCTTGCGGTCGCGGATCCCTTCGATCGCGTCGGGCTCAGCCTGCTGGCGCTTGCCCTGGTCGTAGACGGCGCAGTCGACGATCATCCGCGCCCATTCGATCACGCGCGAGCGCTAGCCGCTAGGACGGCGGCATGTCGGGCGGCGCCCACATCCACGTCTCGTTCAGGAACGTGCCCTCGAGACCGTGGTCGCCGTGCCACTCGATGCCGCCGAAGGCGAGGAGCTCGCGGCCGACTGGCACGTACGTGCGCTCGTCGACTCCGTCGGGCTCGAGCCGCGCGATCTCGGTCCATTCGCCCGAACGCGCGTCGTAGGCCCAGCCGAACGGGCGGAAGTAGTAGACGTCCTCGTTCGTGATCAGCGCCGAGGCGAACGCCCCGGAGCCATAGTCCATCTGGTCGGCCGGCGGGTTCGCGAGCGTGTTCCACTCGGCCTCGACCGTGGCGCGGTCGACGTCGTCGGGAAGGGTGCCGTCGACCGTCCCCACCGCATGTGGGTCGGGCGCCTCGCTCTTCGGGTCGCTCCACTCGAGCGTGTCGGGATCGAGCGACGTCACCAGCCACGGCTCGTCGCCGGTCGGATTCTGGACGACTTCCTGCGCACGAAGCACGAGCTTTCCGTCCTTCTGCTGTATCCACCGGCTGTAGGACGTCGGCAGTGGATCGTCCGGAAGCTCGGTCCACGCCCCGGTCGCCGGATCGAAGCTCCAATCCGGGTGCTCGCCGAACTCGTCCCCCGTCGGGTAGAAGACGACGCGATCGCCGGCCGCCACGAGACCGCCTTCCAACTCGGAACCGGTGGGAACCGGGAGATCCGTCCAGCGATCCCGGCCCACGTCGTACGCGAGGAAGGCGGCTCTCGTTTCCGGGCGTCCCGAGCTGCCGGGCACCGCGAAGTACACCACGTCGTCGAGCTGAACGACCGTGGCCCATTCGAACGGCACCGGGGCCGGCGCGATCGTGCGCCAGGTGCGCGTCGCAGGGTCGAACGCCGCTCCGTCGGCAAGAGGCGGGGTCGTCGGCTCTATACACGCCGCGCTGGCCGGGCACGGCGGGGCGTCGCTGCCGCCGATCATCAGCACCTCGTCGCCCGTCCAGTGCAGGGTCGCGGATTGGCGGGGGCTGAGCGGGCTGGCCGGAAGCTGAGTCCAGCCGGCCGCCGGCCCGGCCTCTTCCGCGGCTCCGCAGCCGGCCGCGACGAGGAGGACGAGGGCCGCACAGACCGCGAGCCCGATTCGAATCATCGAATCGTTAGACGCCCCACGCACCGGGATGTTCCACGTTGCGTGTCCGGCCGGGACAGTGCGCTACCTTGGAGCGGTGCAGGGACGCTCGCTGCGGCTGGCCGGGGTCGGTCTCGCCTTCATCGTCTTGAGCGCCGTATCGCCGGCGGTCGCCGCTGCCGCATGGCCTGTCTGGCCGAGGAACGAGCAGCATCCGATTCGTGGCGGGTTCACCGATCCGCGCTGGAACGGACGCGCCCACGAGTGGCAGCTCCACGGCGGTGTCGACGTCGCCGTCGACGAGCGCACGCAGGCGACGCGCAAGGTCTACTCGCTCGTCACGGGCCGCGTCACGAAGATCACGGCCACGTCGAAGCGCCCGTGCGGCAGCATCACCATCGGCCGTGTCCAGCTGGGCCACGTTGGTGCCGTTCGCGTGCGCGTCGGCCAGAAGGTGCGGCGCGGACAGCAGATCGCGCGGACCTGTCCGACGCTCTGGCACGTCCACGTGAACGAGGTCGATCCGCAGGGCCGCCAGGTCAATCCGCTGCGGAAGGGCGGGGTGCTCTTCCCGTACGAGGACACCGCGGCGCCCGTGGTCGGGGAGGTCGAGCCGGACACGGGCGGCTACCAGGTGCGAATCGAGGATCCCGACTCGTTCCGCGGGTGGTTCGACGAGGAGACGAGGCTCTACGAGGATCACGCGCCGGACCTGATCAAGATCGACGGAAGAGTCGCGGTGAACCTGCGGCGGGTCGGCCGGGGCTCCGGCGTCCCGTACGACGCGGTGTACGGCGACCGGACGTTCCGAGACCTCACGGCCGACCAGTGCATGAACACGACCGGACCCTGTCAGGGCGAGCACTGGTTCCGCCTCGGGCCGCTGGCGCCGGGGGGCCATCTGCTGCGGGTCTGGGACGTGGCGGGCAACCTGACGACGGTCACGATCACGATCGACTGACCGGATCCGGCGCCGCAGCGCCCACTATCGTCCCCGCGATGGAGTTCACCCGCCAGGACACGATCCGGCTGCTCGACAGCTACGCGAGCCTGCTGGTCCTCCTGGTCATCAACTTCTTCCTGCTGGAGCTCGTCGACGATCCGCGCTGGGGCGCGCTGGGGAGCACGCTGCTCGCGGCGGTCGCGCTCGTCGTGGCGATCAGCGACCCCGAGGCCGGGCACACGCTGAAGACAGGTCACTGGGTACTGGTCGGCGCCTGTGTCGCCCTCGCGCCGATCGTGTTCATCTTCGACTCGGCCGAGGTGATCGGGCTCACGTACCTCCTCCCGGTCGCGATCCTCATCCTCGCGACGCTCCCGATCACGCTGAGCCGCGTGCTCCATCACAAGCGGGTCACGCACGAGACGGTGCTCGGAGCGCTGTGCTCCTACGTGCTCGTCGGGCTGCTCTTCGCTTTCCTCTACCTGGCCGTGGAGGCCTTGCGGGACGGGCCGTTCTTCGCCCAGCCCGGCCAGCACGTCCAGTCGGAGTACGTCTACTTCAGCTTCGTCACGCTGACGACGCTCGGCTTCGGCGACCTGTCGCCGTCGGTCGGGCTGCCGCAGGCGCTGACGGCGCTCGAGGCCCTCGTGGGAACGGTGTTTCTGGTCACGCTCGTCGCGCGGCTCGTCACGCTCTGGGTGCGCCAGAGCGACGAGCTCGGGCGCTAGTTCGCCGCGAACTCGAGCAGCCGCTCGCGCTCTTCGTTCACGGCTGCGGCCTCTGCCTTGGAGAGCGGCTCGAAGAGCTCCAGCTCGAGCTCGCCTTGCTTGAAGCGCCACGCCCCGCGGACGAAGCCGTCGACGAGGAGCGCGCCGCGCGTGAAGATCCGCCGGCCCTGCTCCTTCGTGACGATCCGCGTGCGGTCGGCGTGAGAGAGGAGCGCGTTGTCGTATTCCGGCAGGAAGTGCGGCGGTGCGGGCGTGTCGGCATCGGGCCGCGGAGCATCCGGGAGGTCGAAGAGCTCGACGCCGTTCTCGTCGGCGAACGAGACTAGCCGCGGCCGCAGCCGTTCCATCGCGTCGCCGAGCCTCGTCACGCCCGACCAGGCCTGGACGTCGCGCACGGACGCCGGCCCGAACGCGCCGAGGTAGCGGAGGATCGCGTCCTCGATGTCGTAGCCCGCGAGCGGGCGCCCGAGCCAGTGCTCCGCGGAAGTGTGGCGCGCCGCTCCGCTGCGTCCCCAGATCCCGCGCGGCGGCGGCTGGACGAGCGGCACGAACGTCCGGACCGCCATTGCGAGCGCCTGCGGGTCGTGGTCGGGCCATCGTTCCGCGAGCGCGGCGCCGAGCTGGGCGAACGTGCGCGGCTCCTCGTCGACGATCGTGCGCCCGGCCTCGGCCACCTTGCGCGGGTCGAGTCCCTCCAGGAACTTCCCGTAGTTGCCCGCGTGGCTCCGCTCGATCACCGGCTGGACGAGCGGACGCAGGCCGAGGCAGTCCTCGGCCGTGACCGAGTGGATCGTCGAGCGCATCAGCGCGAGCCGGACCACCTTGCGCTCCTCGATGAGCGCCGCGAGCTCCTCCTGGCGGAAGTCCGCTAGGCGCGTCCAGAGCCCGACGTAGGGCGAGAGCGGCTGCTGCGTCTGCATCCCGACCAGGTGGTGGATCGCCTCCTCAGCCGTGGTCCTCTCGCGCGTGAGCAAGTACTGGCGCGCGAGGAGCGCCCGGTTCAGAGCGCGGTTGCTGAGGACGGCCGTGGCGATGCCGGGATTCTGCCGATCGCGATGGGGCTCCTTGACGTTTGTGGCGAGTCGGAAGTACGGTCGCGCCGGCCGCGCGCTCCGGCCCTAGGCGCGGCTCGTGGTCTGCGGCACGCGAAGTCCGGATGCGCATCCGGACTGGGCCCAGATCAACCCAGGAGGGGGAAATGTCCAGACGCCTTGTCCTCGGCCTCGTGGCCGTGGGCCTTCTCGCCGTGGCCGCGCTCGCGGCCGCCGCCGCCGGCATCTCGTCCGGCGGCCACCATCACCAGCCGCAGCTCGGCGAATCGCGGCCCATCTCGAAGCCGCACACGCCGAGGGAGGTGCGGCGCATGATCGACGAGCTCGACCACCGCCGGATCGAGGCCTCGATCCGCACGCTCGCCGACTTCGGCACGCGGAACACGCTCTCGTCGCAGACCGATCCGGTGCGCGGAATCGGCGCTGCCCGCGACTGGCTCTTCGAGCAGTTCTCCGACTACGCCGAGGACTCTGACGGGCGGCTCACGGTCGAGCTCCAGAGCTACACGCAGACGACCGGCCTTCCGGCCCCGACCGTCATCACGAACGTAGTCGCGACGTTGAAGGGAACGGATCCGGTCTCGACCGGCCGCATGTACGTGATCAGCGGCCACTACGACTCGCGCTGTGGGAACACGAACAACGCGGTGTGCGACGCGCCCGGTGCGAACGACGACGCGTCAGGCGTCGCCGCGGCGCTCGAGCTCGCGCGCGTGATGTCCAAGCGGGAGTTCGAGTCCACGATCGTCTTCATGGCGGTCGCGGGCGAGGAGCAGGGCCTCTTCGGTTCGGCGCACTACGCCACGCTCGCGCAGTCGGGAGGCCTCGACATCCAGGGGATGTTCACGAACGACATCGTCGGAAGTTCCCTGGGTGGAAACGGCGACCGCGAGCGGCATGCCGTCCGCGTCTTCGCCGAGGGCGTCCCGACGAACGAGACGGCCCAGGAGGCGAACACCCGCCGCTCGATCGGCGGCGAGAACGACTCGCCGGCCCGCCAGATGGCGCGCTTCGTGAAGGAGTACGGGGAGAACCGCTACACCGACATGGACGTGTGGGTCATCTACCGGCGCGACCGCTTCGGCCGCGGCGGCGACCACATCCCGTTCCTCGAGCGGGGCTTCCGCTCGTCGGTTCGGATGACCGAGCCGAACGAGAACTTCAACCATCAGCACCAGGACGTCCGCATCGACCCGGTCACGGGCGAGCAGATCGGCGACCTGCCGGAGTTCGTGGACTTCAAGTACATCGAGCGGGTTGCCCGCGTGGATCTTGCCGCGCTTGCCGCGCTCGCCAACGCGCCGGTTGCGCCGAAGAACGTCCGCATCACGAACAACCTGAGCTACGACACCGATCTCCGCTGGAACGCGAATCCGGAGCCCGATCTCGCGGGCTACGAGATCGTTTGGCGTGAGACGACCGAGGCCGACTGGACCGATGTGATCCCGGTCGGGCTCCCGACGCCGGATGCAAGTGGCGTCGTCCGCTGGAAGGTCGAGGGGATGTCGAAGGACAACTTCTTCTTCGGCGTCCGCGCAGTCGACAGCGACGGAAACCGCAGCCCGGTGGTCTTCCCGAGACCGTAGGCACGGCAGTACGTGTGACGCGAGGGCCCGTCGGAAACGGCGGGCCCTCGTCACGAATGTGTGCCGAGTGTGTGACGAGCGAGGCCGGCCATGTCCTTTCGGGCGTGACGCCGACCGGTCGCCCGACTAGCCTCGGACTTGTGAATCACGAGGCCGTTTTCGCCAACCTGAACCCCGAGCAGCGGCGCGCCGTCGAGGCCGTTCGCGGGCCGGTCTGCATCCTCGCAGGAGCCGGTTCCGGGAAGACGACGACGATCACGCGGCGCATCGCGAACCAGGTGCTGAGCGGCGCGTTCCGGGCCGACGAGATCCTCGCGGTGACCTTCACGGACAAGGCGGCGGGAGAGATGCGCGCTCGACTTGCGGCACTCGGCGCGACCGGGGTGCGGGCCCAGACGTTCCACGCGGCGGCGCTCGGGCAGCTCCACGCGAATGGCGGACCGCCCGGGCAGATCCTCCCGTCCAAGGCGGTGATGCTCGTGAACATCGCGCGCGTCTTGCCTCGTCCGTACCGGTTCCGGCCGGTCGGAGATCTCGCGACCGAGATCGAGTGGGCGAAGAACCGGCGGATCGCGGCGACTGACTACGAGGAGTCGCTCGGTGCGCGCAAGCCGCCGATCCCGGCCGACCTCATGGCGAGCGTCTACCGCGAGTACGAGCGGCGCAAGACAGCGGCGGGGCGGATCGACTTCGAGGATCTCCTGGAGCGCACGATCGCACTCCTCGAGGAGGACGATCACGCCCGCGCGGGCTTCCACGAGCGCTACGCGGCGTTCACGGTCGACGAGTACCAGGACGTGAACCTCCTTCAGCAGACCCTGCTCGACCTGTGGCTCGGTGGGCGGGACGAGCTGGCGGTGGTCGGCGACGACTACCAGTCGATCTACGGGTTCACGGGCGCGACACCTCGCTACCTCCTCGACGTGCCGCGGCGGTTCCCGGACGCGACAGTCGTTCGGCTCGAGACGAACTACCGCTCGACGCCGGAGATTCTCGAGCTCGCGAACCGGCTCGTTCCCCGGCTCGAGGGCGCCGAGAAGGAGCTGCGCGCGTCCCGTCCGCCTGGGCCTGCGCCAGTGGTGCTCGCGCTGGACGGGGCCGAAGAGACCGTCGTTCGTCGTCGACCGCGTGCGCGAGCTGCCTCGGACGGCGTGCCGCTCGGGGAGATCGCCGTCCTCTACCGCACGAACGCGCGCTCGGCCGGCTTCGAGCAGGCGTTCACCGAGGCGGAGATTCCGTTCCAGGTTCGCGAGGGCGGGTTCCTCACGCGGCAGGCCGCGCGGCGGGTCAAGGCGCGGCTGAAGAGCTCGCAGTCGGTCGTGGTCGCGGCAAGCATCCGTGAGGCGGCATCGCGAGAGGGCCTGCTCGCGGCACCCCCGAAGGAGCTCGGCGAGCAGGAGCGCGTGCGCCAGGCCGACCTGGCGCGGCTCGTCGATCTCGCGGAGCGCTTCGACGACGGCGAGCGGACGGTGGCGGACTTCTTGGCCGATCTCGAGGAACGCTTCGGCCGGGCGGCGACGGCGCAGGCCGGAGTCCAGCTCCTCACGTACCACCGCGCCAAGGGCCTCGAGTTCGAGGCGGTGTTCCTGCCACGGCTCGAGGAAAAGGAGCTCCCGATCCGCCAGGCCAAGGAGCCCGAGGAGATCGCCGAGGAGCGACGGCTCTTCTACGTGGGTCTCACGCGCGCGAAGCGACG
The DNA here is from genome assembly GCA_963716005.1 of uncultured Thermoleophilia bacterium. GTDB lineage: Bacteria > Actinomycetota > Thermoleophilia > Gaiellales > Gaiellaceae > CAVRUF01. Next base: position 1,097,049 of record OY970285.1, on the reverse strand, counting down.
GCTGTACCTGACCTGGTCGGAGACCGCGAAGCCGAGCCGGTTCCTCGGCGAGCTCGGGGTCGCAGCCCCGCCGAAGCCACGGCGCGAACGGAGGATCGTCGAGGACACGCCGACGACGAACGCGCTGCGCCAGTGGCGGCGCGAACGGGCGAAGGAGGACGGCGTCCCCGCGTACGTCGTCATGCACGACACGACGCTCGTAGCGTTAGCCGAGCTGCGCCCGTCCACGAAGCACGAGCTCGCGTCCGTCCCGGGGATCGGCCCGGCGAAGCTCGACCGGTACGGCGACGATCTTCTCGCCACCCTCGCGGCCGCCGAAGCCGCCTAGATGACCGAGCACGATCCGGAACGCCTCCCCGGCTGGTTGCTCACGGTGGGGCTGGGCATCGCGGTCGCGGGTGTGGTCATCCAGTCGATCGCGTACCTCCTGCAGGAGTTCGTCCTCACGTCGGTCGTGTTCCTGGGCGCAGACAGCGAGGCGAACGCGTACGCCTGGGCGGGCTCCGTGGCGACGTTCGGCGCAGCGTTCGCGGTGCTGGTGCTCTATGGGCTGCTTCGGCAGGTCGGCCTGCTCGTGCTCGCCCTCATCCTCACGTACTTCTCGCTCGACGACGTCGCGACGCTGCACGAGCGGCTCGCGCGCCGTGCCGAGGACTCGTTCGGGCTCCCGGAGGACTCGTGGCGCGCGATCTGGATTTTCGCGTACGTCCCGCTGCTCCTCGTCACCGTCGTGCTGCTGATCGCGGTCGCCCGGTCGGCGATTCCTCGTGTGCGGCGGTTCATCCTCGCGGGCCTTGGCCTGCTGGGCCTCGCGCTGGCGGCCGAGGCATCCACCGCGCTGAGTCTCGGCGGGCTCACGGACGGCCACGCATTTGACGCGATCGAGACCGCAGTTCGAGGAAGGAGCGGAGCTCGTCGGCTGGATTTTGGTCGCCGCGGCGCTCACGGCGCACATGGCGTGGGCCCTGATCACCGCTCGAACACAGGAAAAACGGGTCAACCAGCCCGGTCAACCGTGAAAGGGGGAGGCGATCAACTCCCTCAGAGGGGGGACGGAACGTGCCCCGGACCGCAGACTGTGTCCACATACGACCGGGGGCCCCGATGCGGCGGGGGCAACGGTCGAGAAATCGGAGACGGGGTCAGCGGCGACCCCGTTTTCATTTAACGACTGAAGCGGGACAGGTCAGTCGCCGACGACCTGGACGATCCAGCGCCGGTCGCGGGAGCGGTCGAGCTCCATGAAGAGCACCCGCTGCCACTTGCCGAGGCACAGCTCGCCGTCGCGGACGGGAATCGACTCGCCCGCGGGCCCGAGCAGCATGGCCATGCAGTGCGAGTGGCCGTTCGCGGCCTCCATGTCCTCGGGGCAGACGTTCTCGGTGCGCCGGTCCCAGTCGTCGTGCGCGTAGTACTTCTCCGTCGGGACGAGGCGGCGGACCATCCGCACGAAGTCCTCGAGGAACCCGGTCTCGAACTCGTTCACCCGCACGACGCAGGTCGTGTGCGGCGAATACACGCAGGCGATACCGTCGGTCACGCCGCTCTGGGTGACCGCCTCTTGCACCTCTTCGGTGATGTCGCGAATCTCGAGCCCGCCCTTGGTTCGCAAGCTCCGCTCCAGCTGGAAGACCTTCACGCTCTCCTCCTCCAGCGGGCCGGGCGGCCCGCCTCGTCTCACAATGCGGACCGTATTGTTGCGACTCGGCGCGCGTCGTGTCGAAGTAGACGAGCGGCTAGTAGCCGGGACCCATCATCGGCGAGGAGTCGTCGTCGGTCTCGCCGCCTCCGCCGGCGCTCGCGGCGCCCACGGTGAGCGTCCCGACCATGCCCATGTCCTTGTGGTTTCCGACCGGGCAGTAGATCTCGTACTCGCCTTCTACGAGGTCGACGGTGAACTCGGTCGAGCTGCCGGGATCGATCGTGTCGGACCCCTCCTCGACGCCGTTTCCTTCGATCTCGAGCGCGTGGGGCGCCTGCCCGTTGTTCGCGAGGACGAACGTGACGGCGCCCGCTTCCACGGAGACCGTGGGCGGAGAGAAGTGGAAGTCGGTCGCGGCCAACTCGACGGTCTGGCCGCCGCCTCCGCCGCCTGTCGCAGCGGCCGTGTCGGCCGACGAATCGTCGTCACTGCCGCACGCGGCGGCGAAGGGGAGAGCAAGAGCTATGAGGATGAGCGTAAGAAATCGCATGATTGGAGTACGGGCTCCCCACGCGGTCGGATTCGTGAACCGCCGAACATCCGCGTAGCCTGCGGAGCGCGGGCCCGTAGCTCAGCTGGTTAGAGCAGCGGACTCATAATCCGTTGGTCCCTGGTTCGAATCCAGGCGGGCCCATCTCCACCAATCGGGGCTGGACTCCGACCGGCCGAAGTGACACGCTTCAGGTCGATGAGGGGTCATCGTCTCCTTCCTGCGGCCGTCGTCCTCGCTGCGCTCGCATTTGCTCCGTCGGCGTTCGCCGGCGCGACGACGCTCGCGGCGTGCGGCGGTGCGACGACCACGAACTGCGTCGTCTCGGTCGAGCGCAACGACGTCGTCCAGCCGTATCCCGGCGGCGGCGGCGGCGATCCGTACTTCATCTCGGCCGCCAGGCTGTCGGCCCCGTCCTACCAGCAGTACTACTTCTCGATCCAGCGGACGGTCGGCAGCTGGACGCTCGACTTCGCCGACATCTGGGAGATCACCCTCAACACGGGCTCGATCTACCCGGCCGAGACGTTCTCGCGCGGGCGCAACGTGACGGTCACGCGCGGCGGTCCCGCCGGGAGCCGGACGGTCAAGTTCACGATCTCGCCGGTCCGGCTCGCCGACCAGGCCTGCGGGTCGAGCGGCAGCTGCGGCGCCGTCGCCGCCCGGACGTTCTCCGGCTACATCGACGGCTGGGTCGACGACCTCTCCTACATCGACGACCCGGGCGACGCAGCGGCCATGCGCGGGTTCGACCTCTCGACCAACGCCGAGTGGGTCTCGACGCCGCTGCAGCTCGACTACGCGACCAATTCGATCGTCCTCGATGCGTCGAACGCGCACTTCGAGAGCGATGGCACGACGGTTTTCGTCGGCGAGGCCGAGTTCCGGATCCCGTTCGCGATGCTGAGCCGGCTGTACGGCGTGGACGACCCGGCCACCTTGACCGCGAGCGCCTTCACGGTTACGGCCCCGGGTGCCTCGGCCAGCACGTCCGTCGTGGTCGGCGCCGGCAGCGTCAAGGTCGAGCTCGACGGGATCACGTTCTCGAAGCGCCGTCTTCGCATCCACGGGAACATGACGCCGCGCTCCGCAAAGAACCTTCGCTCCGTGCGGACATCGACGTCGACGGGGCTCATCGGATTCACGAAGGCGAAGCCGCGTGGCTCGAAGGTGCGCGGCTACAAGGCGACCTGCCGCGCGGGCAGCCACGTGGCCACGGCGTCCTCGACGAGGAACCGCTCGCCGATCCGCGTCTCGGGTCTTCGCTCCGGCACGAGCTACAAGTGCACGCTGCGCGCGAAGAGCAAGGCCGGGCTCGGCCAGACGTCGGCCAAGATCAAGATTCCCGCCCGCTAGGCGGCTTGCGTCTTTCGCGAAGCTCGACTAAGTTCGGGCGTCCCGATGCCAGACCACCTGGACGAACGCGAAGAAACCGACGTCTCCGAGGCGCCGGAAGCTCCGGCGGGCCGCGACTACGCCGAGCTCGGCTCGCGCGTCGCCGCCGTCCTCGCAGCGGCCGAATCCGCCGCGGAGGAGATTCAGGCCGAGGCAACGCGCAAGGCCGACGCCCTGCGGCGCCGGGCCGAGACCGAGGCGCGCGCCGAGGCCGAGGAGGAGCGCGCCAAGGCCGTCGCGGAAGCGTCACGTCTTCGCCGCGCGGCGGTCGCCGACGCGGAAGCGGTGCGCGACGCCGCGCAGGCCGCAGCCGGCCGGGTCGCGTCGGAAGGCCAGCGGCGGCTCGGAGAACTCCGCACCGAGGCGCGGGCGCTCGAGGGCAAGTTCGAATCCGCCGTCGACGACCTCCACGAGCTGATCGCCCAGCTCGAAGCGGTCGTCCGCAATGCCGCAGGCCGGCCCGAGCGGGCCGAGCCCGAGGCGGACACCGACCCCGGCCGCGAGCTCGAAGCCGATCTGCGGCCCGCAGCCGCGGTCGCCGATCCGCCCAACGGGCACCCCTCGCAGCTCCAGTAGGGCTCCATAGACTTGCGGCGTGAGCCGCTTCCTGGAACGCCTGAGTGAAGGCCCTGTCATCGTTGCCGACGGCGGCACCGGCGCGCTCCTCTCCGCGCGCGTACCGCGCCTGCGCGCCCCCGAGGAGGCGAATGTGCGCGCACCGGAGGCGGTGATCGGCGTCCACACGGCCTTCATCGCGGCCGGCGCCGAGCTGATCGAGGCGAACACGTTCGGCGCGAACCGGCGCAAGCTCGCGGGACTCCTCCTCGACGACCAGCTCGAGGAGATCGTGGAGCAAGGCGTGAAGCTCGCCCGCGAGGCGCGCGAGATCTCCGGGCGGCCCGTGTTCGTCGCGGGCTCGATCGGCCCGCTCGGAGAGCTCGACGGAACGCACGGCGGCGAGGACGCGCACGAGGTCTTCTTCGAGCAGGCCCGGCTGCTGGAAGGGCGCGGCGTCGACCTCTTCATGGTCGAGACGTTCTTCGACCTCGAGGAGCTCGAGACGGCGGTGGCGGCGGTACGCGCCACCTCGTCGCTGCCGATCGTCGCGCAGCTCACCTTCGACGAGGACGCCGAGACGCTGGCCGGGGTGGCCGCGGGCGAGGCGGCCGAGCGGCTGCGCTCCGCCGGCGTAGTCGCGATCGGAGCGAACTGCGGCCTGGGCCCCGGGGCTGCGCTCGCGGCGCTGGGGGAGATGTCCGCTGCGGCGGACGGCCTGGCGCTCTCCGCCCAGCCGAACGTCGGCCTGCCCGCCCGGCGCGGCGGCCGGATCGTCTACCCGAATGCGACTCCCGACTACTTCGCCGAGTTCACGGCGCAGGCGAGCAATCTCGGCGCACGGATCGTCGGCGGCTGCTGCGGAACCGGCCCGGCCCAGATCGCGGCCATCCGCTCGGCCGTCGAGGAGCACCGCGAGCCGCGCGTTGCCTTCGTCGCTTTGGATCGCGACCTCGCCGAGGTGGCGTCGATCCTCCCGCAGGAGGAGCGGACGACCCAGCTCCAGCGCAAGCTCGAGGCGGGGGAGTGGTACGTCTCGGTCGAGCTCGACCCGCCGAAGGGCACGAACATGGAGTCGATGCTCTCGGTCGCTGCGCGGCTGAAGGCGTCCGGCGTCGTCGACGGGGTGGACATCAACGACAACCCGATGGCGCGCGCCCGGCTCTCGGCGCTCGTCGCGTCGGCGACGATCGAGCGCACCGTGGGGATCGAGACGATCCCGCACGTGACGCCTCGCGATGCGTCTGTGATGGGCCTCCAGTCGCAGCTTCTCGGCGCGCATGCCGAAGGGATCCGCAACGTCCTCGCCGTCACCGGCGACCCGCCGCACGTGGGCGACTACCCGGGATCGAACGGCGTGTACGACATCGATTCGATCGGCCTGACCGCGCTGCTCACGCGGCTGAACCACGGAGAGGACTACTCCGGCAAGGCGATCGACGCACCGACCTCCTTCTACATCGGCGTCGCCGTGAATCCGTCCGCGGAGGATCTCGACTCGGAGATCGAGCGCTTCCGGCGCAAGCTCGACGAGGGTGCGAAGTTCGCGATGACGCAGGCGCTCTTCGACCTCGCGTACCTCGATCGCCTCTTCGACAAGATCGGCGAGTCGCCGGTGCCGATCCTCGTCGGCGTCTGGCCGGTGCGGAGCTTCGAGCTCGCCTTCCGGCTCCACAACGAGGTGCCGGGGATCACGATTCCGGACGCCGTGCAGAAGCGGCTCTCCGACGCCGGCGCGGACGCGCCGAAGGTCGGGCTCGAGATCGCGCGCGAGTTGTACGAGGCTTCGCGCGAAAAGGCGGCAGGCGTCTACGTGATCCCGCCGTTCAAGGATCCGGCGGCGGCGCTCGACCTTCTGTTGTGATCGTGCGCTGCGCCTGGGGCGAGGGCGAGTCGATGCGCGACTACCACGACCGGGAGTGGGGCCGGCCCGTGACGAGCGAGGCGGGGCTCTACGAGCGGCTGTGCCTCGAGGCGTTCCAGTCCGGCCTTTCGTGGAGCACGATCCTGAACAAGCGCGAGGGGTTTCGGGAGGCGTTCTCGGGATTCGATCCCGCCGCGGTCGCGGGCTTCGGCGCACGCGACGTCGAGCGGCTGATGGCCGATGCGTCGATCGTGCGGAACCGGGCCAAGATCGACGCGGCGATCGCGAACGCGAAGGCGGTTGTGGGGCTCGAGGGCGGGTTCCCGGCGCTCGTGTGGTCGTTCAGCCCCGAGCCGGGCGACGCGCCGCTCCGAGATTCCCGCAGTCACGGACGAGTCGAAGGCGCTCGCCAAGGCGCTGAAGGCGAACGGCTTCCGCTTCGTCGGCCCGACCACCGCGTACGCCCTGATGCAGGCCGCGGGGCTCGTGAACGACCACGTCGGCGAGTGCTGGGTGCGTGACGAGGTCGAGGCGGAGCGCGCTCGAGGCACGCGCGCTGGCTCACCGGCGCATAGTCCTGACACACCCCGCGCGCCTTCCGGCACAGAGCGCGCCAGACACGGCATACGTTCCTCGATAGCGTGAATGTTGGGGCGCGCTGTCCCCCATCGGGGGGCGCGGCGCGAACCACGGCTCGGCCTGCGCTCGCGGAGGCGAGGCGCATGGTTAGACTCTTTGCCATGGCCGAGCGTGGAACCTTGGGAGTCAAGACCGGACTCGCAGAGATGCTCAAGGGCGGCGTGATCATGGACGTCACCACCGCCGAGCAGGCTCGAATCGCCGAGGACGCCGGGGCCGTGGCGGTCATGGCGCTCGAGCGGGTCCCGTCCGACATCCGCCGCGACGGCGGGGTCGCGCGCATGGCCGATCCGACCAAGATCCGGGAGATCCAGGAGGCCGTGACGATTCCGGTCATGGCCAAGGCGCGGATCGGGCACTTCGTCGAGGCGCAGGTGCTCCAGGCGCTCGACGTCGACTACATCGACGAGAGCGAAGTCCTCACGCCCGCCGACGAGGAGCACCACATCGACAAATGGGCGTTCGACATTCCGTTCGTGTGCGGGTGCCGCGACCTCGGCGAGGCGCTGCGGCGCCTGAGCGAAGGTGCGGCCATGATCCGCACCAAGGGCGAGGCCGGCACCGGCGACATCGTCAACGCCGTCCGGCACATGCGGACGGTCTTCGGCGGCATCCGCCGTCTCGGTTCTCTCTCCGAGGACGAGCTATACACCGAGGCCAAGAACCTCCGCGCGCCGCTCGAGCTCGTGCGCCGCGTCGCCGAGGAGGGCCGCCTCCCGGTCGTCACGTTCACGGCGGGCGGCATCGCGACTCCCGCCGACGCCGCGCTCTGCATGCAGCTCGGCGCCGACGGCGTCTTCGTGGGCTCCGGGATCTTCAAGAGCGAGGATCCGTCGACGATGGCCAAGGCGATCGTCGAGGGCACCACGCACTTCCGCGACGCCGACGTGCTCGCGCGCGTCTCGTCCGGGCTCGGCGAGCCGATGCGCGGCCTCTCCGCCGCGAGCATCGCGCCCGAAGAGCTGCTCGAAACCCGCGGCTGGTAGCCGCCCTGCTCGATACCGGGGAGCCGGACCAGCTCTCCGCGGCGCGCTAGCGGCCTCGACCCGCCGGGCTAGAGTAGGAGCCATGAGCAAGGCTCCTCGCATCGGGATCCTCGCCGTCCAGGGCGACGTTCGCGAGCACGCGGCGATGCTGCGCGGACTGGGCGCCGACGTCGTGGAGGTCCGTGTCGCGGACGAGCTCGCCGAGACCGACGGAGTCGTTCTACCGGGTGGCGAATCGACGGCGATCGGGAAGCTCGTCGGCCTGTCGGGGCTGCTCGAGCCGCTGCGCGCGTACGACCGCCCGATGTTCGGGACGTGCGCCGGGATGATCCTCCTCGCGCGCGAGGCGACCGACGGGATCCCGGAACAGCCGCTGCTCGCGCGGATGGATCTGATCGTTCGCCGCAACGGCTACGGACGACAGCTCGCGAGCTTCGAGGCCGATCTCGAGCTCGTCGGCGACGGCGAGCCGCTCCATGGAGTCTTCATCCGCGCGCCGCGGATCGTCGAGGCCGGATCCGAGGTCGAGGTCCTCGCGACGCTCGACGGCGACCCGGTGCTCGTGCAGCAAGGGAAGATCCTCGCCGCGGCCTTCCACCCGGAGCTGACCGGCGACACCCGCGTCCATGAGCGGTTTCTCAAGCTCGTCCGGGAGGAGGCGTATGTCGGGGCATAGCAAGTGGTCGTCGATCAAGCACAAGAAGGGCGCCGCGGATGTGAAGCGCGGCCAGCTCTTCTCGAAGCTCTCGCGCGCGCTGATCGTCGCGGCCCGGGACGGCGGGCCCGATCCCGACGCCAACATCGCGCTGCAGAACGCGATCGCCAAGGCGCGCGAGGCGTCGATGCCGAAGGACAACATCGAGCGCGCGATCGCGCGCGGCTCCGGCGGGAGCGCCGACGGCGCGTCGTACGAGCAGGTGACGTACGAGGGCTACGGCCCGACCGGCGTCGCGATCCTCGTGGACGCGCTGACCGACAACCGCAACCGAACCGCGGCCGACGTCCGGCATGCCTTCGACAAGCACGACGGAAATCTCGGCGCCACCGGAGCTGTCGCGTGGCTCTTCGAGCGCAAGGGCGTCGATCCTCGTCGATGCCGACCGCTTCGAGGAGGACGACGTAGTGCATGGCGGCGGCCGAGGGCGGGGCCGAGGACGTCGAGCGCGACGGCTCGAGCTTCCGCGTCACCTCGGAGCCGGACTCGTTCCAGGGGGTGCGGTCAGCGCTCGAGGCGGCGAGCATCGACTTCGAGACCGCCGACCTGACGATGGTCCCCAAGACGACCGTCGAGGTCGACGACGAGGCCACGGCCCGCAAGATCGTCCGCCTCATGGACGCGCTCGAGGAGAACGACGACGTCCAGGACGTCTACGCGAACTTCGATATCCCGGAGCGCGTGCTCGAAGCCGTCGCGGGCTAGGGCTTCGGCAGCCGGATCGCCAGGCTCGCGACGAACGCCTTCAGGGTCGTCGGACGCGTGAACGTGACGCGCACCGTCGCGGCGCCCTTCTTCGCAGTCTTCGGCACGGCGAGCTTCACCGTGCGCGTCCCCGCGGCAAGGCTGCCGACCTTGGACGCGATGAGCCGATTGCCTCTGCGCAGTTCGGTGGTCGTCGTTGCGGTGTCCGTCATGGCGAGCGTGACGGTGACGAACCGCTTGCCCTTCACCTTCGTGACCTTGGCCCCGGTGATCGATCCCGCCGGCACCTCGACGAAGACCGCGCGCGTTTTCGTGAGGCCGTTGACGGAGACGGAGCACTCGCCGTTCCCCGAGCAAGGCCCGGTGTCCCAGCGGTCGAACTTGAAGCCGGCACGCGGGTTTGCGACGAGCGTGACCGGAGGCGAGCCGTCCGGGACGCCGACCCCGCAGTTGCTCCTGCAGGTGAAGTTGACCGGGAAGCTCGAGACGGTTCCGCGGCCGACGACCTCGACGCTCAGGTAGTTCCCGACCGAGACGCTGCCCCACATCATGTCCGAGTGCAGATCACAGAACCACCGGTACATCCCGTCGGCGAGCGGAACGTCGCTAAAGACGAACGGCGTTCCGCTAGCAGCATTCACGCTCGTGCCGTCCGGCCCGGCGGTTCCGAAGTTGAGTGGCACTCCCGTGTAGCCGAATGCCCCCCACGGCCCGCCCACATGGATGCTGTGCTGAGTTTGGTTGTCGAGAAGCGAAAACGTGTACAGCCCTTTGTCGAGGTGGGCTACCTGCGTTCCGTTGACTGTCATCGGGATTGGAAAGCGAGGGAAATCGAAACGCACGTCCAGCACGACCTGCTGCGCGGAAGCGCTCGCCGGGAAGACGAGCACGAGCATGGACGCAGCCGCAGCGGCAAAGCGTTTCACGCAGGTGTACGTATCGAAGCCCTCGGACGTTGTCAAGGTTTCGGGAGCTTCACGGTGCGCGTGACCTTGTAGCTCTGCGTCGAGCCGGTCGTCCCCTTGAGCGTGATCGCGACGGTCACCTTGCCGCTCTTCGTCTTCTTCGGGATCTTGAGCGTGACCGCGCGCTTCCCGGCGGTGAACGCGCGCTTCGAGGAGACGATCGCCTTCCCCGCGCGCGTGATCTTCGTCTGCACCGTGAGCGCGCGGGAGACGTCGAGCTTGACCGTGACTGACCGGACGCCATTCGCCTTGGCGGCCGAGACCTTGGTCACCTTCGCGGGAGGTCCGGTTCCGGGAGGAGGACCCGGACCGCTGTTCAGCGTGAACGTGGCGGTGACCTCGACGGCCCCCGAAGCGGTGACCTCGCACGCGGCCGTCCCCGTGCAGGAGCCGCCCCAGCCGGTGAACGTTGAGCCCGGGCTCGCCGTCGCGGTGAGCGCCACCATTCCGCCGCCCGGGAACGCGGCCGTGCACGTGCCGCCGCAGTCGATCCCGTTCGGAGCGCTCGTCACGGTCCCGAGCCCGGTCCCGGTCTTTTCGACGGAGAGCACGTTTCCGACCGTGAAGTTTCCGAACATCGAACCGGGGTGGACGTCGCACTGGAAGTGGTAGACGCCGTCCGTGAGCGTCACCGTCCACGTCGGCGTCTCCTCGGCCGAGATGCCCGTCGTCTCGTCCACGCCCGGCCCGGACAGGTGGAAGTTGTGGTTCTGGGTCAGGTCGTGCACCTCGATCGTGTACGTCCCCGGAGCGAGGTGCGTGACCGGAGCACCGCCCTGCGTCAGCGAGATGACACCCGGATCGGAGACCGTGGCGACCAGCTGCGCCTGGGCGACGCCCGGCGCAGCCAGTGCTACGGCGCAGACCGCGGAGAGGAAAGCGATGCGGACCACTGCCTCTCCTACGGTTTGCAGGCCCGGGTGGATTCGCGCAGGAACGTCCGGGACGGCGCCTAACCTCGACACGTGAAGGTTCTCGGCATCGATCCGGGCACCGCAGCGTGCGGATACGCGGTCGTCGACTCCCAGGGCGGGCGTCTGACGGCGCTCGACTTCGGCTGGTGGAAGACCTCCGCGCGCGAGGCGCCGGCATTGCGGCTGAAGACGATCCACGACAACGTCGTCGAGCTGATCGCCGAGCACCACCCGGATTCGGTATCGCTCGAGGAGTCGTTCGTCGGCGCGGATGCGCGCTCGGCGCTGTTCGTCGGCCAGGCGCGCGGGGCGCTCCTGGTGGCGTGCGCCTCTGCGGAGCTCGAATGCACCGAGTACTCGCCGTCGACCGTGAAGCAGTCCGTCTGCGGCTACGGCCGCGCCGACAAGGCGCAGGTGAGCCGCATGGTCACGACGATCCTCCGCCTCGAGGAGGCGCCGAAGTCGGACCACGCATCCGACGCGCTGGCGGTCGCGATCTGCCATGCGCTCGCGTCTCCCTTGCTCGCGGCGGTGGCGGCGCGATGATCGCCCAGCTGCGCGGAAACCCGGTGACCTGGGGCGCGGACTCGCTCGTCCTCGACGTGAACGGCGTCGGCTACCGGCTCCACGCGACGCCGTCGGCCATCCGCAAGGCCGAAGGTGCCGGCGAGCTCACGCTCCAGACCTACCTCCACGTGCGCGAGGACACGATGCAGCTCTACGGCTTCGCGGAGCCCGGCGAGCGGGAGCTGTTCGAGCTCCTCCTCGGCGTGAGCGGCGTCGGGCCGAAGGTCGCGCTCGCGATCGTCTCCGGCTACACGCCGGCCGAGCTTCGCCGAGCGATCGTCCGCGAGGACGTGGCCCTCTTCGAGTCGATCCCCGGAATCGGCCGCAAGACCGCGCAGCGCGTGTGTCTCGAGCTCCAGGAGAAGATCGCACCGCTGGCCGTCGTCCCGGCGGAGGCCGGGGAGGAGAGCGACGGGCATCTCGTCGCCCGCGACGCGCTCGTCGAGCTTGGGTACTCGGTGAACGAAGCCGAGAAGCGGCTCGCCGAGATCGACGCGTCCCTGCCGCCGGCCGAACGCGTCCGCGAAGCGTTGAGGGCCGCATGAGCGCCGCGCCCGAACGCGTGACCGCCGCCGCGCTGGTCGTCGAGGACGACGACCTCGAATCGTCGCTTCGCCCGCGCAGGCTCGCCGAGTTCGTCGGCCAGGAGCGCGTGAAGGAGCAGCTCTCGATCGCCCTCGAGGCGACGAAGGCCCGCGAGGAGGCGCTCGACCACGTCCTTCTCGCCGGCCCGCCCGGCCTCGGCAAGACCACGCTCGCCTACGTGATTCGCGAGGAGCTCGGCGTCGGCGTGCGCACGGTGGCCGGCCCTGCGCTCGAGCGCAAGGGCGACATCGCGGCCATCCTCACGTCGCTCGAGGCGCGCGACATCCTCTTCGTGGACGAGATCCACCGGCTGAACCGCGCGGTAGAGGAGATCCTCTATCGGCGCGCTCGAGGACTTCCGGCTCGACATCGTCGTCGGCCAGGGCCCTGCTGCCCGCACGCTGACGCTCGACCTGCCGCCGTTCACGCTGATCGGCGCGACGACACGGACGGGGTTGCTCACGACGCCGCTCCGCGACCGGTTCGGCATCACGTACCGGCTGGAGCTCTACAACGAGGAGGAGCTCGGCCGCATCGTGCGCCGCTCCGCCAAGATCCTGGGCGTCGAGGTGGCGCCCGAGGCGTGCGAGGAGATCGCCCGCCGCTCCCGGGGAACGCCGCGCGTCGCGAACCGGATCCTCCGGCGCGTCCGCGACGTCGCCGAGGTGCGCCACGACGGCGCGGTGTCGATGGCGGTGGCGCGCGAGGCGCTGGAGCTCCTCGAAGTCGACGACGCGGGGCTCGAGCGCGCCGACCGCGAGCTTCTCGACGCGATCGCGAACAAGTTCGGCGGCGGCCCCGTCGGCCTCTCGACGCTCGCCGTCGCCCTGGGTGAGGAGCCCGAGACGATCGAGGACGTCTACGAGCCGTACCTGCTCCAGCTGGGCCTCATACAGCGGACGCCGCGCGGGCGGATCCTCACCGACCTCGGCCGCGCACGGGTCGGCGCTGCGCCGACGTCCTCCAGCCTCTTCTAGGGCCGGAACTGAAGCTTGTGCCAGGACGGCACGGGCGCGAGCTCGAGCAGTGCGCGACCGCCGTCCGGATCGCGGTAGTCGAAGTCGCCGGTGCGGTCGTCGAAGGAGATCTCGAGGAGGTTCTCCTTGAGGCGGTGGTCGAGCCAGGCGCTGCGGAAGACGAGCTTGCGCAGCCAGTAGACGAGCGACTCCCCGTCCACGATCGAGAGCTGCTCCCAGTGGCGGACGAGGTAGTCGCCGAGCGGGCTCTGCGGCTCCGCAGATGCGCGCCTCGGAGGCGAGCTCGACGAGGTCGGCCGACTCCTCGGGCTCGAGGTCGCGCGGCTCGACGAGACCGAGCTTCACCGCGGCCGCGCTCACGCGCTGCTCGAAGTCGACGGCGTTGAAGCCGAAGCGCCAGCCGAGGAACTCGACCATGTACTCGTCGCCGGAGGCGTAGTTGGTCTCAGGCATGCGTCGAATGGGCGCGTTGCGTTGCGAGGGGCACTCGTCTGAGGATAGCCCCGATTCCGCTCCCGGCGCCGATCGACCTACCGGGCCTCGGCGCTGGGGAGAAATCGGCGCGAACTCGGCGCGATGAGGCGACAGACACGCGCGGATTTCCCGGATACGCTCGAAGCGGGTGGCGGGTGGACCACTCCCCACCCAGGGCGGGGTCTTCGCGCGCGCGTGCGAGACACCCATGTGCCACAAAGGGCTGGCCGGCAGGGCCGCCTGGGACGACGCAAGAGCCTCCGTCCGACGCTGCCGCCAACCTGGAATCCATGTACGAGGGCACGTGGACGATCCGTCCCTGCCCCCGCCGAGAGGTCAGGGCGCTGGCGTCGGCCCTGGGCCTCAGCGAGACGACGGCAAGCGTCCTCGTCCGGCGGGGCTACGGCGACCCGGCGCAGGCAAGCGCCTTCCTCGCCGCGGGCGATCCCGGCCACGATCCGTTCCTCCTCGGCGCGATGCGCGAGGCCTGCGACGCGATCCGCGAGACGATCGCCGCCGGCAAGCGGATCTGCGTGCACGGCGACTACGACGTGGACGGGATCTGCGCCACCGCGCTCGCCGTCTCCGCGCTGCGCGACCTCGGGGCGGACGTCGACTGGCATCTTCCGAGCCGCTTCGAGGAGGGCTACGGCGTTGCGGGCGAGACGCTCGAACGGCTGGCGGACGAAGGCTGCGGGCTGCTCCTCACGGTCGACTGCGGCATCACCGCGGTCGACGAGGTCGAGGCCGCGAAGGCGCGCGGGCTGCGCGTCGTCGTCACGGATCACCACCGCCCGGGCGAGACGCTTCCGGACTGCCCCGTGGTTGCGCCGCGTCCGTCCGACTATCCGTTCCCGGAGCTCTGCGGCACCGGCGTCGTCTGGAAGCTCCTGCAGGCTCTCGGCGCGCCTGACCTCGAGCGGCGGCTCGATCTCGTCGCGCTCGCCACGGTCGCCGACGTCGTCCCGCTCGTGGACGAGAACCGCTACCTCGTATCCGCCGGGCTGCGCGCGGCTGGCCAAGACGACGAGCCTCGGGCTTCGCGCGCTCATGCGTACCGCCGGGCGTCGATCCGGCCACGTGTCGAAGCGGGCCAGCTCGGCTTCCGGCTCGCGCCGCGGATCAACGCCGCCGGGCGCCTCGGCCATCCGCGCGCCGCGCTCGAGCTGCTCCTGACCGACGACCAGGCCGAGGCCGAACGCCTCGCGGGCGAGCTCGAGACGCTGAACCGCGACCGCCAGGCCGTCGAGGAGCGGATCCTCCGCGAGGCGATCGCCCAGGTGCGGCGAATGGCCCGAGCCCGCCCAGCGCCGTCGCGGGCTACGTGCTCGCGGGCGAGGACTGGCATCGCGGCGTGATCGGGATCGTCGCGTCGCGCCTCGTCGAGCGGTTCGGCCGCCCGGTCGTGCTGCTCGCGCCCGCGGAGGAGGGACTGGGTCGGCTCCGGCCGCTCGATCCCCGCGTTCGACCTCCACGGAGCGCTTGGCGCGACCTCGGAGCATCTGGCCCGTTGGGGCGGCCATCGTGCCGCGGCCGGGCTCTCGCTCGATGCGGAGAACCTCGACGCCTTCAAGCGCGCGTTCGCCGCGCACGCCGACTCGGTGCTGGACGACTCGGAGCTCGCGCCGGTCCTCAAGGTCGACGCCGTCGTGGACGGACGCGACCTCACGCTCGGCCTCTGCGAGGAGCTCGAGCAGCTCGCGCCGTTCGGCCTCGGCAACCCGGGCGTGACGCTTCTCGTCGCGGGGTCGCAGCTCTCCGAGCTCGCCACGGTCGGGGACGGAAAGCACCTGCGCCTCGCCGTCACCGCGAACGGCTCCCGCTCGGGCGCGATCGCGTTCGGCTGGGGCGAGCGGCTCGACCGCTACCGCCGGCCGGGGCTCTACGACATCGCCTTCAAGCTCGACGCGAACCGCTGGAACGGCACGGTCGCGCCGCAGCTCGTCGTCAAGCGGATCTACGAGTCGCCGACCCGCTACGACGAGCTCCGCGCGAGCCTCGCGGCCGAGTGGCGTGCGGGCGCGGAGGCTGGACGCCGCAGGCACGCCAGATCTTCGAGGAGCTCGGACTCGTCGACGAGCCCGGCGGCCGCCGCAGCCTGGCCGAGTCGCCGACCTTCCGCGCGGCGCTCACCGAGCAGCTGGCCGCCGCCGCGTAGCCCGGGTTTTCTCGACCGAGACCCGGAGCTACACTGAGCCTTGGGCCAAGCCGTCCAGGCGCATGCGTCGGAGCGCCACCGGCATGAGCTGGAGGAGCTCCTGGACGAGGTCGCGACGTACAACCCCGACGTCGACCGCGACCTGATCTTCCGCGCCTACGTCCTCGCGAGCGACGCGCACGAGGGCCAGCACCGGCGCAGCGGCGAGGACTTCGTCGAGCATCCGCTGGGCGCCGCGCGGATCCTCTCCGAACTGCACGCCGACGATCCGACGCTCGCCGCCGCGCTTTTGCACGACGTCGTGGAGGACACGGAGACCACGATCGAGGACGTGCGCGCCGAGGTGGGCGACGAGATCGGCCAGCTCGTCGAGGGCGTCACGAAGCTGACGCGGATCCACTTCCAAAGCCGCGAGCAGGCGCAGGCCGAGAACTACCGCAAGATGGTGCTCGCGATGGCGCAGGACGAGCGCGTCATCCTGATCAAGCTCGCCGACCGCCTCCACAACATGCGGACGATCGAGTACCTGGGGCGCCAGAAGCAGATGCAGAAGGCGCGCGAGACGCTCGAGGTGTACGCGCCGCTCGCGCACCGCCTCGGTATCCACACGATGAAGTGGCAGCTCGAGGACCTCGCGTTCGCGACGCTCCATCCGCGCAAGTACGCGGAGATCCAGTCGATGGTGAACCAGCGCCGAGGCGACCGGGAGAAGTTCGTCGCCCAGGCGAGCTCGATGCTCGAGAACGAGCTCGAGAAGGTGGACATCCCCGTCGACATCGTCGGGCGCGCGAAGCACTTCTACTCCATCTACGAAAAAATGGCGAAGGGCGGCAAGGAGTTCAACGAGATCTACGACCTGACCGCCATGCGCGTCATCGTCCAGCGCGAGGGCAAGGAGGGCGAGCGCGACTGCTACGGCACGCTCGGGATCATCCATTCCGTCTGGAAGCCGATGCCCGGGCGGTTCAAGGACTACGTCGCGATGCCCAAGTTCAACCTGTACCGCTCGCTGCACACGACGGTGATCGGACCCGAGGGCCGCCCGCTCGAGATCCAGGTGCGAACGCGCGAGATGCACCGCACGGCCGAGTACGGGATCGCGGCGCACTGGGCCTACAAGGACAAGCCGCCGCAAGGGCCGTGAGTCGGAGCGGCTCGCCTGGCTCCAGCAGCTCGCGGACTGGCAGGAGGAGGAGTCCGACCCGACCGAGCTGCGCCGCGCCTTCCCCGAGCTCGCCGCCGACGAGGTCTACGTCTACACGCCGAAGGGCGAGCTGAAGAGCCTCCCGGCCGGCTCGACGCCGATCGACTTCGCCTACTCCGTCCATACGGACGTCGGCCACCGCACCGTCGGCGCGAAGGTGAACGGCCGGATCGTCCCGCTCCACTACCGGCTGCGCACCGGCGACTTCGTCGAGATCCTGACCTCGCGCGCGGTCGGGCGCGGCCCCTCGCGCGACTGGCTGTCGCTGGCCGCGTCCTCGCGCGCGAGAAACAAGATCCGCCAGTGGATCTCCCGGGAGACCCGCGAGGAGACCGAGACGCGCGGCCGCGAGGCGCTCGAGGCGTCGCTGAAGCAGCACAAGCTCCCGTACAAGAAGCTCGCCGGCTCGCCGCTCCTTGCCGAGCTGATCCGCGAGATGGGCTTCAAGAAGGCCGAGGACTTCTACCTGGCGCTCGGCTCCGGGAAGTTGCAGGCGGGTCAGGTCGTGAACAAGGTGCTCACGCGCCTCAAGACGGACGAGGTGGCGGAGGAGGAGCTGCCCGCCCGCCCGAAGGCCCGCCACGCCGTCGCGTCGCAGGACTTCGGGATCAACGTCGAGGGACTCGAGGGCGTCCTCGTCCGGCTGGCGAAGTGCTGCACGCCGGTGCCTGGCGACCAGATCGTCGGCTACATCTCGCTCGGCAAGGGCATCACGATCCACCGCGACGACTGCCCGAACGTGAAGGCGCTCATGCGGAATCCGGAGCGGTTCACGCCGGTCGAGTGGGACGGCGGCGCGTCGCAGAGCTTCCGCGTGCAGATCGCGGTCACGTCGTGGGATCGTCCGCGGCTCCTCGAGGACGTCGCCCGGACGTTCGCCGAGTACGGCGCGAACATCGTCGAGTACGGCGGCCACGTCGAGGACCAGATGGCGAAGAACTGGTACGTGGCCGAGGTCGGCGACGTCACCTCGCTGCGCGCGCTCCTGACCGCGCTGCGCAACGTCGAGGCGTGTTCGACGCCTATCGCGTCACGCCGTCGTGACGTGACGATCTCGCGTTCCTGCGCGAGTTGGAGCGCGCGGACGAGGAGCTGGGCGCGACGCTCGCGCGCCTCGACGAGCTCGCGCGCGAGGTGCAGGGGATCGGGGCGCGGGCGACCGAGCTGAACGAACGGCTGGCGCGGCTCCCTTCGGAACGTGCGGCGGTTGCGACGACGCGCGCCGAGGCCGAGCGCGACGCGGAGGCGCGGCGCCAAGAGCACGAGATGGTTCTCGCCACCGAGTACCGCGACGAGGCGGAGCGGCGGCGCGACGAGACCCGAGCCGCCGACCTGCGCCACTCGGCAGAACGGCGCCTCGAGTCCGCCACGGCGGAGGAAGCGCGCCTCGAAGACGAGGAGGAGACCGCCGCACGCGAAACGCATGAACTGGCGTGAGCGCGCCGCGAAGGTCGACGCCGATCCTCCCGCGGGCGACTCGCTCGAGGAGCTCGCCGCGTGGGCGACCGAAACCCGCGCGGCGCTCTACGTACGGCGCGCCCAGGCCGCGGCGCAGCGCGAGGCGGCGATCCGCCAGGCGAACGAGCTCGGCTCGGCGCTCCTCGGAGAGCCGCTCGTCGCCCAGAGCGCCGCGCTCGTCGCGCGTCGCGTCGAAGAAGCCCGACGGTAGCGGCCCCTCGGTCGAGGGATTGGCGGGGCGAACCGGCCAGATCACTCGGACGAGGGATGTTCGCCCAGCGGGAAAGGGACACGCTGCGCACATGGAGTCTGCGGCTCTACAGCGAACTTCCGGCCTGAGCGCGTCCGCGGCTGCGTTCGAGTTCGCGGTCGTATGGGCGACGATCGCTTCGGTGGTCGCGCTGACGACGCCGACCGACCCGACGCGCTCCGACTGGATCGCGTTCGCGGTGTTCCTGCCGCTCATCGCCTTCGTCCACCAGCTCTCGCGCGACCGGGAGAAGCACCAGGGCTCGGCGCTCTCGCTCGCGCCGATGTTCGCGGCAGCGCTGATCCTGCCGCCGCTCATGGCCGCGGTCGTGATCGCGGCGGCGTTCATCCCCGAATGGATCCGGACCCGAACGCCCTGGTACATCGTCGTCTTCAACGCGGCCAACTTCGTCGGGCCCGCACTGGCCGCCCGGGCCGTCTTCGACGCGCTCGCCACCGGCGGGCCGGTCGCCTGGACGGTCGGAGCGCTCGTCGGCGTCGCCACGTTCCTCGCCGTCCAGTACGTCGTGCTCGCCGTAATGCTGCGCCTGGCGCGCGGCGTAGCGATCCGCGACACGATCCGGCCCGACTGCGTCCTCATCGACGCCGGGCTGCTCTCGCTGGGCGCGCTCGGCGCGGCGCTCGCGGAGACCTCCCTGAGCCTGGTCGCCCTCCTCGCGCTGCCGCTTGCGCTCGCCTACCGCTCGCTCGAGATTCCCAGCCTCGTCGCGGCCTCGCGGATCGAGCCCAAGACAGGTCTCTTCAACATGAAGCACCTGAACTCGGTGCTCGAGACCGAGCTCCAGCGGGCGGGCCGGTTCGGCTACCCGGTGTCGCTTCTCATGATCGACGTCGACCATCTGCGCCGGATCAACGGCGCGCACGGCCATCTCGCCGGCGACCGCGCGCTTCTCCAGGTCACCGAAGCGGTGCTGGGAGCGACGCGCGAGTACGACATCGCGGCGCGCTTCGGCGGCGACGAGTTCTGCGTCCTCCTGCCGCACACGGGCCTCGAAGGCGCCCAGATCGTCGCGGAGCGGATCCGCGCCGGCGTCGAGAA
Organism: uncultured Thermoleophilia bacterium; assembly: GCA_963716005.1. Taxonomy (GTDB): domain Bacteria; phylum Actinomycetota; class Thermoleophilia; order Gaiellales; family Gaiellaceae; genus CAVRUF01. The sequence continues at coordinate 1,077,387 of OY970285.1, read as the reverse complement.
GTCCGGCACCGAGATCGACCTCACCGTTTCGGTCGGCGTCGCCTCCGTCCCGGCGGGCGGCTCGCCGGAGGAGCTCATCACCATGGCCGACCGCGCTGCCTATCGCGCCAAGTTCAGCGGCCGCAACACCGTCTCGACCGCGCCCGAGGGCGATCCGGTCGTCGAGGCCGAGCGCGTCCTCGCCGAAGCGGCCAAGCAGTAGCTACGGCGACCAGGCGACGCCGCCGGTGTCCCAGGCGACGAGCGCGTGCGGCGAGATGAGGAGCGCGACCCGCTCGAGGAAGACGCGGTCGTCCTCGCCGAAGGCCGCGGGTGTGTCGGAGTCGATGTCGATCTCGCCGACGACCTTGCCCTCGAACGCGATCGGCACGACGATCTCGCTGCGCGTCGAAGGGAAGCACGAGAGGTAACGCTCGTCCGAGTGGACGTCGTCGACGAGCTCGGTGACGCCGGTCGCCGCCGCGGCGCCGCAGATGCCCTGGCCGATCGGGATCCGGACGTGCTCGGTCGCCTCGGGGCCATTCCACGGGCCGAGGACGAGATCGTCGCCCTCGACGAGGTAGATCCCGATCCACGAGTAGTGCTCGAACCGCTCGGCGAGAAGCTCGACCGTCTTGCGGAGCACCTCGTCGGCCTCGGTTTCGCGGTTGACGATCCGGTCGACTCCTTCGAGCGCGCTGCGGTAGTCGTCGGCGCCCGTCATCCGGCCACCGGCGCTTCCAGGTCGGCGCCCTCGAACGCCTCGATCGCAGCGCGGTAGTCGTCGCTGATCGCCTTCGGCCGCCGGGCGTCGAGATCGACGAGGACGAGCGTCTGCTCCGCCGTGCACATGAGGGCGTCGTCGGACACGCGGACGGCAGCGTATTCCGTGGTCAGGCTCGCTCCGCCCGATCCGCTTCGTGCGGACGAACACCTCGAGCAGATCGTCGAACCCCGCGGGCGCCTCGTAGAGCACGTGGCACGCCCGCATGACGAAGTCGCAGCCTGCCAAATCCTTGCTCAAGAGGCCCAGGTGACGGGTGTACTCGACCCGCGCGTAGTCGAAGTAGGGGAGATACCGCCCGTAGTAGACGATCCCCTGCGCGTCGGTGTCCGAGAACCCCACGCGCGTGTACGAGGAGAACTTGAACGGAGGACGGCGTCCGGAAGGGTGGCCGAAGGAGAGACTCACGCGGGCGATGCTACCCGCCGCACTTGTTGCGTTGACCCCGGGGGTGTGCTTCCCTTGCGAGCAGGGAAAGTGCTCCACCACACCGATCTCCTACAAGGGGAGGGGAGATGACATCACGAACGCGCGTGGCGGCGCTCGCATCTATTTGCGCTGTCGCGTTTCTTGCAGTCGGCTCCGCAGGGGCGGCCGTCAAATCGAACGTGTCGCTGAACTTCTACGGCGCGACCGTTTCGTCGGAGGCGTATTCGGAGCTGCTCGCACAGGGCACGGACATCACGTCCGCGGATCAGGTCGGCGCCCGGTACAAGATCACCCTCGTACTTTCGTCTGCACAGGCGACGGCGCTGAGGAAGGACGGCATCTCGGTGCAGCTCGTGCGGAACAAGTTCGGCCGCACGGCTCAACAGGAGGCCGCATTCCAGAAGTCCACGGGCTACAACGTCTGGATCGACTACGACGGCCCTGACGGCTTTGCGGCGGAGATGAAGCAGATCGCCCGCCAGAACCGAGACATCGCGTCCCTCGAGTACATCGGCAAAACCACACAAGGCCGGATCATCTGGGGCATCAAGCTGACGGAAGACGCCCGCAAGGTGAAGGACGGAAAGCGGCCGGCCGTGCTGTACAGCTCGACGCAGCACGCGCGGGAATGGATCGCCTCCGAGACCAACCGGCGCCTTCTCCATTGGTACATCGATCAGTACCGCGCGAAGAACAAGGGCGTGCGGAAGCTGCTCGACTCGACCGAGCTGTGGTTCGTCCTGGTCATGAACCCGGACGGCTACCAGTACACCTTCCAGAGCCCCGAGACGCGGCTCTGGCGCAAGACGCTCCGCGACAACAACGGAAACGGGACGATCGAGGTCGGCGACGGCGTCGATCCGAACCGGAACTACGAGGAGCACTGGAACTACGACCAGGAGGGTTCCTCCAGCGTGCAGTCGAGCGACACGTACCGCGGCCCGGCGGCCCGACGTCGGAGCCCGAGACGCGCGCGGCGGTGAGGCTCCTCCAGAGGATCGGCTTCGCGTTCCAGGTGAACTACCACTCGTTCGGCCAGTGGCTGCTCTACCCGGAGGGTTGGCAGATCGGCGCTCCGTCGGCCGACGACCCGATCTACTTCGCTCTGTCCGGAAACAGGGACAACCCGTCGATTCCGGGCTTCGAGCCGGGAATCTCGTCCGACGTTCTCTACGTGACGAACGGCGAGACGACCGACTACGCCCACGTCAACACCGACACGCTCGCGTGGACGCCGGAGCTCTCGGACGGCGGCTCGGGATTGGGCTTCGTCTTCCCGGATGACGAGGCGCTCGTGCAGGCCGAGTTCGAAAACCAGCTGGCGTTCGTCTACGACGTGGCGAAGTCGGCGAAGGATCCGTCGGATCCGGTTTCGCATCTCGGTCTCGAGACGAAGCCGTTCTACCTCGAGAGCGACGACACCTACAAGTACGGTCTTCCGCTCGCGAACTTCAAGTTCTCGGTCTCGTACGGCGATCCGCAGCAGGTGCGGGTCCTCGCACTCCGTGAGCTTGGCAAGGTGGACCTCAAGTACCGCATCAACGGCGGCTCGGTGAAGACCGAGAAGACGTCGGAGTGGAACGGCGGCGAGAGGTACGGCGGCCAGACCGACGTCTACTACCACGTCCTCAACGGCACCGTGAAGGGCGCCAAGCAAGGCGATTCGGTGCAGGTCTGGTTCGAAGAGCACACACGGCGGCGGCAAGGGCGATGCGCCGACGAAGAGCGAGTCGTTCACCTACTCGGTGGCGAAGAAGAGCTCGAACCGCGTGCTCGTCGTTGCGGCCGAGGACTACACGGGCGCGTCGCCGGTGCAGGCTGCCGGTCCGCACTACCTGAGCTACTACCTGAACGCGCTTGGCCGCGAACGGCATCGGCGCCGACGTGTACGACGTCGACGCGATGGGCCGGAAGGCGCCGGATGCACTCGGCGTCCTGTCGCACTACAAGGCGGTCATCTGGTACACGGGTAACGACACCGTCACCCGTGAGCCGGGCTGGGTCCCGGGGAACCTCTCGCGCCTGGGCATGGACGAGATCCTCGAGATGCGTGATTACCTCAACGAGGGCGGTCGCATGCTGTACACCGGCCAGAACGCCGGCGCGCAGTACACGCCGAGCCTCGGCGCGCAGTTCTACGATCCGACCGAGGCGAACGGGATGTGCACCGATCCGCTCGTGAACTACCGGTGCCGCGCCGCGGCCGGCTCTGGCGACGGCCAGGGTGACGTTCTCGAGTACTGGTTCGGCGCCTACCTCATGAACTATGGGGCGGGCATCGACGACGACGGAAACGTCTTCCCCGCTCAACGGGGTCGCGAGTCCGTTCGCCGGACTCGACTGGACGATCAACGGCGCCGACAGCGCCGGTAACCAGAACGTGGCGAGCTCGTTCATCACGACGAGCGGGATCCTCCCGGTCGCCGAGTACCCGCAGTTCCGGAGCACGGCCGTGGCCAAGTACGCTCGCCCCGGCGGACCGTTCGAGCCGCACACCGGCTCGGCGTACGTCTACTCCGGGATCGCGGACGTCTCGTACAAGCGGCTCACCAAGACGTTCACCGTCCCCTCGGGCGGCGGCGAGATGGACTTCTGGACGTCCTACAACACTGAGGGCGCCTGGGATCACGTCTTCGTCGAGGCCCACAACGTCGGCCAGGACAACTGGACGACGCTGCCGGACCTGAACGGGCACACGACGCAGTCGACCGGCGATAGCTGCGCGGCCGGCTGGCGTGAGCTCCACCCGTTCCTCGACCACTACCAGACGTTCGACGGAGTGGGGGCCTGCACGGGAACCGGCACGTCCGGAGCCTGGAACGCGGCCTCCGGTAACTCCGGCGGCTGGCAGAACTGGCGCGTCAGCTTCGCCGGATTCACGGCGGGGAGCCAGGTCGAGGTGTCGATCTCGTACGCGAGCGACTGGTCAGTGCAGGGCCTCGGCGTCTTCATCGACGACGTGACCCTGCCGGGCTTCGCGACCACGTCGTTCGAGACGGGCCTCGACGGGTGGGCGACGCCCGCGGCGCCCGCAGGCAGCGCACCCAACGCGAACACGTTCACGCAGACCACTGCGGCCGGGTTCCCGGAGGGCGCGGTCATCTCGACCGACGACACGATCTACATGGGCTTCGGCTTCGAGGGCATCTCGGACGCCGCGACCCGCAACCAGGTCATGGCGAGGTCGATGAGCTACCTGCTGCGTCCGTAGCAGGTCGTTCGTAGCGAACACCGCGAGGGCGGGCCTTCGGGCCCGCCCTCCGCGTTTCTAGTGGTGGTGCGCGTGCACGACGGCGTGGCCCTTGCCACGGCCGATGAGCCACTTGTTGACCGGGAACGCGGCGCACCAGGCGATTGCGAGCGCCAGCGCCAGCGAGCCCCAAAAAAGCCAGTCGCCGAGACCGGCGTCCATCGCGCCGGGGATCGCGAGCACGACCAGGTTGTCCACGATCTCCATGACCGTGATCGAGATCGTGTCGGCCGCGAACGCGACGCCGAGCGCCGCGCCGAACGCGACGCCCGAGCCGAGCAGCGAGCGCATGGTGAGTGCGTAGCCGAAGACGTACGCGAGAACGATCGCGAGGGCGATCGTCGCGAGGTCGGACCAGCCTCGCCAGGTGCCGATCGCGAACCCGAGCACCTCGCCGATCGCGCAGCCCGTGAGGCAGTGCGTCGTAGCCTGGGCGGCGACGCGGCTCTCAGGCCCGAATGACGGCCAGAACCTCATCGCGCTTGCGCTCCATGAGCTCCTCGTCGAGCGCTTCGAGGTTGAGCCGCAGGAGCGGCTCGGTGTTCGACGGCCTGACGTTCATGTGCCACGTCTCAGCGGTGATCTCGAGCCCGTCGATGTGCGAAACCTTGCCTTCGCTGCGGAAGTGCTCCTTCACCTCCTGGAGCTTGAGCGCCACGTCGGGGACGGGAGTGTTGATCTCTCCTGAGAGGAAGTAGCGCTCGCGGAACCGCCGGAGCAGCTCGGAGAGCGGCTTCCCGCTGCGGGAGAGCAGCTCGAGCATGAGGAGCGCGGGCACGGTGCCCGAGTCGGCCTGGCTGAAGTCGCGGAAGTAGTAGTGGCCGGAGACCTCGCCGGCGAAAAGGGCGTCCTCCTCGCGCATGCGGTGCTTGATGAAGGCGTGGCCGACGCGGTTCACCAGCGCCGTGCCGCCCAGGCGCTCGATCGTGTCCGGCACCGCCCAGCTCGCGCGGACGTCGTAGATCACCTTCGCGCCGGGCTCTGTCGGCGAGCAGCCGCTCGGCGAGCAGCGCCGTGATGAAGTCGCCGGGAACGAACTCGCCGGTGTCGTCCACGAAGAAGCAGCGGTCGGCGTCGCCGTCGAACGCGATCCCGAGGTCGGCCTTCTCCTCGGTGACCTTGCCCACGATGAACTGTCGGTTCTCCTCGAGGAGCGGGTTCGGCTCGTGGTTCGGGAAGGTGCCGTCGGGCTCGAAGTAGCAGCGCACCGCGTCGATCGGAAGCCGGTCGAGGACGGGCGGCAGCATCGCGCCGGCCATGCCGTTCGCGGCGTCGATGACGACGCGAAGCGGCTTCACCGCCTCGACGTCGATGAACGAGAGCACGCGGTCGACGAAGCCGGGGTAGACGTCCTGTTTCGTGATCTCGCCGCGCGCGGCGGAGTCGCCGAAGCCGCGCTCGGCGCGGTCACGGATGTCGAGGAGTCCCGAGTCGCCGCCGACCGGGAGGGCGCCCCGGCGGACGATCTTCATCCCCGTGTACTCCTTGGGGTTGTGCGAGGCCGTGATTGTTGCGCCCGCCGTCGAGCCCGAGCTCGGAGACGGCGAAGTAGAGCATCTCGGTGCCGACGAGACCGACGTCGACGACGTCGACGCCGGCGTCCGCCGCGCCCTCGATGAACGCCGCCGCCATGTCGGGAGACGACACGCGCATGTCGTGCCCGACCGCGATGCGCTTCGGCTCGAACTGCTCGGCGTAGCCGCGGCCGATGCGGTAGGCGCCGTCCTCGTCCAGCTCGGTCGGGTAGATCCCGCGGACGTCGTAGGCCTTGAACACGCCGGGGTGGAGCGTCATGCGGCCATCCTATGGACACGCCGCGCGGCGAATCGGAACGAAGCTTCCGATCAACCGGCGCATTCCGTGCGTCACACGCGCGGAATTCCCACTTAGTGTTTGAACCAGGGTGGGGGTTTGCCTCCCTGGTACTCGCGAGGCAGAACCCGCCGCTTACGGCCAGGCGGCGGCCAGCGCGGCCCGGGTTTCCTCGAGCGACTCCGGGATCACCTTCACGTCGGCAAGGACCGGCATGAAGTTCGTGTCGCCCGCCCAGCGCGGTACCACGTGCAGGTGGACGTGCCCGACGACGCCCGCGCCGGCGATGCGCCCGAGGTTCCAGCCGAGGTTGAATCCCTGCGGCTGCAGCTCCTGGGCGAGCGTCCCGATCGCGGCCGACGTGAGCCGGTGGATCTCGAGCGCCTCCTCGTCGGTCAGGTCGCCCAGCTCGCTCTCGTGGCGGTACGGCGCGACCATCAAATGCCCGGACGCGTACGGGTACTTGTTCACGAGCACCAGCGCCTGCTCGCCGCGGTGCACGACGAGTCCCTCCGCGTCGTCGGCGGCAGCCACCGCTCGGCACAGGACGCAGCCGTCGTCCGAGTCCGCCGAGCGGATGTACTCGAGCCTCCACGGCGCCCAGAGCTGTCGCATCGAGGACGCTTCTACCAGGTCTGGCCGCCCGGGGCGGCTAGAGCCAGCGCTTCCAGAGGAAGCCGCCGAGCAGCCCGAGCCCGAGGCCGAGCATGACGCAGAGGATCACCCAGAACGCGGCCGACGTGCCCGAGCCCGGGAAATCGACGTTCATGCCGAAGAAGCTCGCGATGAGCGTCAGCGGCAGCAGGATGACGCTGACGACCGTGAGGAGTTGCAGCCGGTAGTTCTGCCGGTGGGCGATGTACGCCTCGTTCGTCGACTCGAGACCCTCGACGACCTCCTTGTAGTTGTCGAGTAGGTCCCAGATCCGCTCGGTCGCGTCGACCAGGTCGTCGAAGTAGAGCTCGAGGTCCTCGGCGAGGAAGCGGTCCATGTAGCGCTCGAGCACGCGCACCGTCGCGCGCTCAGGCTTGATGATCTTCCGGTACGCGATGATCTCCTGCTTCGCATTGGAGATGTCGCGGACGATCTCCTCGGAGCGGCCCTCGTACAGCTCGTCCTCGATGCGGTCGAGCTTGTGCGAGATCTTGTCGAGGATCGGGAAGCAGTAGTCGAAGAGGTCGTCGAGGACGTGGTAGAGCAGGTAGCCGGAGCCCTTCGCGAAGAGCTCGTCGCGCAGCGCCGGGTCCTCGTCGCACTGGTTGAACAGGTGCGTGACCGGGTGCAGCTCGACGTTGGGCAGCAGGATGAGGAAGTCCTTGCCGATGAAGACGTCGAGCTCGGCCGCGTTCAGCCGCTGGACGGTCTTGTCGTAGAACGGGAAGTGCAGGACGACGAAGAGGTAGTCCGGGTACTCGTCGATCTTCGGCCGCTGGCGCTTCGAGAGGACGTCCTCGACGTCGAGCTCGTGGAAGCCGAAGCGCTCGGCGACGAGCGCCGCCTCCTCGGTCGTCGGCTGGTCGACGAGGATCCAGGTGAGGCCGTTGGCGGAGAGCTCCGCGATGCGCGGTTCAGGACGTGCGGCGGCCGCGCCCGGCGGGCGTGCGGTCCCCCGCAGGATGCGGGGCCGGGGAAGCGTAGGCCTTGCCATAGCTACTTAGCGGGTCGTCCTTCGGCATCGACCCTAATTCTACCTTCGTCTCGGCGAGGCCGTTAGCCGCAGAACTGGCTGGTCTGGCAGGTCTTCAGCACGCGGATACTCGGCCTGTTGCTCTTGCCCTGGGGCCAGGTGATGCGGATGCGAAGCGACGCCGCGTTGTTGTCGTAGCGCAGCTCCTTGGCCTTTCGCTCCGGATTCGCTCGGTGAACGAGCACATACGTCCCCGCGGAGACGCCGGTGAGTCGAACGTCCTGACCGTGGAAGAGCGCCGGGTAGCGGTCGGTGTACCCGATCGACGAGCCCTGCTCCACGTGGAGGAGGCGCCGGTTGTTCATCCCGCAGTTGCCGAGGAAGCGCGGCGGGCCCTCGCCCTTCACGCGTCCCCACGCGCCGCCGTAGTGGTCGGCGAGGCAAAAGCCGCTCTTGCGGTCGCGGACGAGCATCGAGAAGTCGGAGGCGCGGCGCAGCTCGAAGCGCTCGAACGGCTCGTAGTGCCAGTGGCGGTGGGGCGGGTGCGACTCGTACTGGAGCTTGCCGATGCTCTTGTAGCGGCGCACCTTGCCGCCTCGCAGCTCGACCAGCTGGTCGGCGCGCATCGTTTTCACGTTTCGGTTCGGCCGGGTGCCGCGGATCCAGAGAGGGCCCGTGCCGACGTTGTCGACCGCCGAGTCGAAGCCCAGGTGCCAGTGGCCGTGCAGCTTGATCGTGACGAGCCCGGCCGGGGAGCGCTGGTCGAGATCGGGAAGCTTTTCGCCCTTGAGGGGGAGCACCGGCACGGTGGCGCCGTTCGCCCACGAGGGGTGGTAGTCGCCGGCGCGCGAGCCGGTGACGACGCGCTCGTCGTTGCCGTTCGCGGCCATCGTCCAGATGCGGGCCGAGCCGTTCCGTGTGCTCGAGAACGCGATGCGCGCGCTGGACGGCGACCACGCGGGCTGCGTGTCCGGAGCGGTGTTCGTCGTGAGGCGCACCGGCGAGGAGCCGTTCGTCTCGGACGTCCAGATGTCGGTGTTGCCGGAGCTGCGCGACGAGTACGCGAGGCGCGTCCCGTTCGGCGCGAAGGCCGGGTCGCGCTGGTCGCCGGCGAGCTGGACGACCGGGGTCTGCACGTCGGTCGAGACGTTCACCGCCCAGAGGTCGAAGTTCCCGTCGCGGTCCGTGGCGAAGAGGACACGCGACCCGTCGACGTCCCAGGCGGGCTCGACCTCGCGGCCCCCGCCGGCCGCGAGCAGCTGCTTGCCGTTTCCGTCGGCGTTCATCACGCGGATGTCCTGGTTCGCGCTCCAGGCGATCCTCGATCCGTCCGGCGACCAGGCGGGCCCGCTGTCGGCGTTCGGCGTGTTCGTCAGCCTGCGCAGCGTGTTCGTCTGGATCTGCAGCGTGTAGATGTCGTTGCCGCGCACGAACGCGACCGTGCGGCCGTTCGGCGACCACGAGGGCTGCGCCGCGGTCTCGGGGAGCACGACGCGGATGCCGGTCGTCGGCGAGATGAGCGCGAGCCGGCCCTTGGCCGCCGCGGCGATCGTCGGCGTCGTCGCAGGCGGAGCGAGGAACGCTGCCTGGGCCGCTCCGGCCCCAAGCGTTCCCGCCAGGATTGCTGCTCCCGTCAGCTGCGCGACCCCCCGCATGCCGCTACAAGGTAGCGATTCGGTCGGCGAGGGTCGGGATGGTCGGTCGGGCGAATGCGCCTGATAGCGCCGCTAGCAGATCACCTGCAGGTGGAACGGTCGCTGGTCGGCGCTTCCGGCCGGGGTGAACGTTTGGATCGCCACGCCGTTCGGCTTCCCGCTCCTGCCCGCAACCTCCGCCCCGCCGGGCGCGGGAAAGACGGACGAGCCCGGAGTCCCGACGACAGCGTTGTACGCGCAGCCCGTCACGTTCCGATTGAAGATGACCTCGTACTGGCTTCCGGCGATGAGATCTGCGGACACGACACGGCTTCCGCGCGCCAGCGTCCCGTCGGCATTGATGACCGCCCACAGGAACTCGTGCGTGTTCACGTAGCGCTTGTCGGCTCTTGGCTTGATGTGCTTGTTCCAGTTGTGCGTCCAGCCTGCGACGTGGCTCGCGGCCGGGCTCGCCGTCAGAGCTATCCCGAGGACGATGCCGAGTGCGAGCAGCGCGACGGCTCTCCACCTGCGTTCCGTGGCCATGGGTGGCCTCCCTTCATCGAGACAAACGTTTCGCGGACCGGTGCGTAAGTATCACTCGTCACACGGCTTCAGTGGGAGCCGGGGCTCCCCTCCGGCGGGTTCAGGGCAGGTAGGTGCGCCCGACGCGGATCCCGGGTGGCCCGAGGTGGCCCAAATGGGTGCGCTATGCGCCTGGTAGGAATCGAACCTACGACCTCGCGCTCCGGAGGCGCGCGCTCTATCCCCTGAGCTACAGGCGCTAGGCGAAGTACTCTAGCCGCCGTGGAATTGACCCACCGAACCGTCTCGGTTCCGCTCGAGCAGCCGTTCACGATCGCGCGTGAGACCTCGGTCGACGCGCCGCTCGTCTGGATCGAGCTCCGGCGCGAACGGCGTCACGGGCTTCGGCGAAGCGTCGCCGCAGGAGCACTACGGCGAGAGCGTCGAGTCGGTCGTCGCGTTCCTCGGCGAGGCGGAGAGCCTCCTCGGCGACGATCCGTTCGCGCTCGAGGAGATCGGCGAGCGGCTCGCGGAGATCCCCGGCAACGGCTCCGCCAAGGCCGCCGTCGACCTCGCGCTCCACGACCTGTGCGGGAAGCTCGCCGGACTGCCGGTGTGGAAGCTCCTCGGCCTGCCGCGCACCGGGCCGCCGACCTCGTGGACCATCTGGCTCGGCGATCCCGACGACATGGCGCGGCGCACGGGCGACGTCGACCCGCGCTTCCGGCGCCTGAAGCTGAAGCTCGGCGGCCGCGACGGGCTCGACGTCGAGCGCGTCCGCGCCGTGCGTGCGCAAACCGATCTCCCCCTGATGGTCGACGTGAACGAGTACTGGGAGCTCGACGAGGCGATCGAGAGCGTCGCCGCTCTGGCCGGGCTCGGCGTCGAGTACGTGGAGCAGCCGCTCCCGGCCGGCTCGCCGGACGGCCCGAAGCTGAAGGCGGCCGCGAAGCTCCCGATCTACGTGGACGAGGACTGCCACACGCTTGCGGATGTGGCCGAGTGCGCCGAGCGCGCGCACGGGATCAACATCAAGCTCGCGAAGTCGGGCGGGATCCGCGAGGGCGTCAAGATGGCCGCCGCGGCCAGGTCCCTCGGGCTCGGCGTCATGCTCGGCTGCATGATCGAGTCCGGCCTGTCGATCTCGGCCGGCGCGCAGATGGCGAGCCTCTGCGACCACGTCGACCTCGACGGGAACCTCCTCCTCGCGCACGATCCGTGGCCGGGGGTCGCGTTCGAAAACGGCGTCCAGATCCCGGCCGACGCGCCCGGCCTAGGAGTCCATGAAGCGCTATCTGATCCTCGCTGAGGGCTACTCGGACGACCCGCACTACGGCAAGACGATGCGCGGCATCGTCCGATACCGGCGCGACGAAGTGGTCGCGATCCTCGATTCGGAGCGCGCGGGGGAGACCTACGAGGGCGTGCCGATTGTCGGTTCCGTCGCCGACGCGCTGCCGTACGAGCCCGACACGGCGCTGATCGGGGTCGCGGTCGCGGGCGGACGGCTCGGCCCCGCCTGGCGCGCGCTCATCCTCGAGTCGATCGACGCGGGGATGGGCGTCGAAGCCGGCATGCACGAGTTCCTGGCCGACGATCCCGAGCTGGCCGCGCTCGCCGCCGAACGCGGGGTGGAGTTACACGACCTACGCAAGCCGCCGGAGGACCTGAGCGTGCCGACCGGCGAGAACCTGACCCACGGCGCAACGGTCGTGCTGACTGTTGGCTCCGACTGCGCCGTGGGCAAGAAGACGATGGCGATCGAGCTGCACCGCGAGGCCGAGCGGCGCGGGCTCGCCTCGGTGTTCGTCCCGACGGGCCAGACCGGGATCATGATCGAGGGTTGGGGGATCGCCGTCGACGCCGTCGTGGCCGATTTCCTCGCCGGCGCGGCCGAGCGCCTCGTCCTCGAGGGCTCGAAGCGCGGCGACCTCCTCTGGGTCGAGGGCCAGGGCGCGCTCCTCCACCCGCAATTCTCCGGGGTCACGCTCGGACTGCTCCACGGGAGTGCGCCGCACGCGCTCGTCCTTTGCCACGCCGCGGGAACGACCGAGTTCGAAGGCGTGCCGGGCCATCCGCTCGCGTCGCTCGCCGAGCTCGTCGACCTGTACGAGCGCGTCGGCGCTCACCGTGCGCCCGGCGCCGGTCGTGGCCGATCGCGCTCAACACGAGCGCGCTCGACGAGGACGCTGCGAAATTCGCAGTCGCGGACGCCGAACGGGACACCGGCCTGGTCGCGGACGACCCTGTCCGTTTCGGACCAGGCCGTCTCGTCGACGCCGTCCTGGCCGCTGTAGATCTGCGTTGACAATTGGTATAACGGCCCGGTGAACGATCCCCGCGTCGACCGGCTGGCCGAGCTCGTGGTCGGATACGCCCTCGGTCTCGGCAAGGGCGACGTCCTGCGGATCGACGGCTTCGACGTGGGCGCGCCGCTCGCGCTCGCGCTCTACAGGTCGGCCCTCCGCGTCGGCGCGCACCCGTACTCGAACATCGTCCCGACCGGGCTGAACGAGCTCCTGGTCGCCGAGGGCACGGACGAGCAGCTCGCCTACATCGCACCGACGCAGTGGCACGAGATCGAGCAGGTCGACGCGATCGTGACTATCTGGTCGGAGCAGAACACGCGATCGTTCTCCAGCGCGGACGAGCGCCGCCACAGCGCGTACATCGCCACGCAGCGCAAGCTCTCGAACCGCCGCTGGGAACGGATCTCGGACGGGGAGCTCCGCTGGTGCGGCACGCTCCATCCCACGCACGCGCACGCGCAGGACGCCGGCATGTCGCTCGAGGAGTACGAGGCGTTCTTCTTCGGCGCCTGCCACGCCGACGCCGAGGCGCCCGAGGAGTACTGGCGCTCGATCGCGGGCGCGCTCCACGCGAGAGCGGACGAGCTCGCGGGCGTTCGCGAGCTGCGCATCCTCGGACCCGACACCGATCTCCGCCTCGGCGTCGAGGGCCGCACGTGGCTCGCGGCCGACGGCAAGCACAACCTGCCCGACGGCGAGGTCTTCACGAGCCCCGTCGAGACCGCGACGGAGGGCGAGATCCGCTTCACGTTCCCCGCGGTCTTCATGGGTCACGAGGTCGAAGACGTGCGCCTGCGCTTCGAGGGCGGACGGGTTGTCGACGCGGAGGCGGCGCGTGGGCAGTCGTACCTGCGCGAGCTGCTCGACCTCGACGAGGGCGCCCGCACCGCCGGGGAGATCGCCTTCGGGCTGAACTACGAGATCGACCGCTTCACGCGGAACATTCTCCTGGACGAGAAGATCGGCGGGACGATGCACCTCGCGCTCGGCGCGTCGTTCGCGACGGCGGGCGGGCAGAACTCGTCCGGGCTCCATTGGGATCTCATCTGCGACCTGCGCACCGACGGCGAGGTGTACGCCGACGGCGAGCTGATCTGGAAGGCCGGCGTGTTCCTCGCCGAGCCCGCCGTGGAAGTCGCCACCGGTGGCCGTGTCTGATCCGCGCGTCGAGCGGCTCGCAGAGGTCGCAATCGGATACTCGACCGCCGTCCAGCCGGGCGACCTGGTGCTCATCGACTCGACACCGCTCGCCGCGCCGCTCGTGCGCGAGACGGTCCGCGCGGTCCTGGCCGCGGGTGGGAACCCGCACGCCCGCTTTCAACTCGACGGGGCGCTCGAGGCGCTGATCGAGGAGGGAAGCGACGAGCAGCTCGGCTGGGTCAGCCCGGCTCGCTCGCACGAGATCGAGCACGCCGACGTCCGCATAGTCTTCGAGTCGGAGGTGAACACGCGCTCGCTGACCGGAGCCGACCCGGCCCGCCAGGCGCTCGCCCACAAGGCGCGCAAGCCGCTCTCCGACCGCCTGTTCGAACGCGTCTCCGCCGGGGAGTTGCGCTGGCTCGTGACGCTCTATCCGACGCCCGGCCGCGGCGCAGGACGCGGGCATGTCGCTCCCCGACTACGAGGACTTCGTCTACCGCGCGGGCTTCCTCGACCAGGACGATCCGGCCGGGCTCTGGCGGTCGTTTGGCGAGCGGCTCGAGCGCACGGCGGACTGGCTCGAACACGAAACGCGAGCTGCGGATCGTCGCCGAGGACACGGATCTGACGTTCGGCGTCGAGGGCCGGACGTGGATCCCGAGCGCGGGCCGCGAGAACTTCCCCGACGGCGAGATCTTCACCGGACCGGTCGAGACGAGCGTCGAAGGCTCGATCAAGTTCAGCTACCCGGCGCAGTTCCACGGGCGCGTCGTCGAGGGCGTCGAGCTGCGCTTCGCCGGCGGCGAGGTTGTCGCGGCCGAAGCGAGGCAGGGGCAGGCGTTCCTCGACGAGATGCTCGCGCTCGACGACGGCGCCCGCCGCGTGGGCGAGTTCGCCTTCGGGATGAACGAGGCGATCACCGAGTTCACGCTGAACACGCTCTTCGACGAGAAGATCGGCGGCACGGTGCACATGGCGCTCGGCCGCTCGTATCCGGTCACGGGCGGGACGAACGTGTCGGCGCTCCACTGGGACATCGTCTGCGACCTGCGGCGCGGCGGCGAGGTCTACGCGGACGGCGAGCTCGTCTACCGGGACGGCCGCTTCCTCGACGCGTGATCGCGCTCCTCGGCGACACGCACATGCCGCGCGGCGAGCGGCGGCTTCCCGAGGAATGCGAGCGCCTGCTCGGCGAGGCGGAGGCGATCCTCCACGTCGGCGACTTCACCGAGGCGTCCGTGCTCGCCGTGCTCGAGGCGTACGCGCCGGTGTACGCCGTCCACGGGAACATGGACGAGTGGCCGCTGCGCGAGTCGCTGCCCGAGCGGCGGGTCGTCGAGGTGGGCGGGCTGCGGATCGGCCTCGTCCACGATCCGGGCCCGGCCGAGGGGCGGCACGCGCGCCTGCGGTCGTGGTTTCCCAGATGCGCCCTGGTTGCGTACGGGCACACGCACTTGCCGGAGGCGACGCTCGACAGTGGCGTCTGGATCGTGAACCCGGGGAGCCCCACCGAGCGGCGCCGGGCCCCGAGGCACACGATGGCCGTGATCGAGAACGGGACGCCGCGGCTCGTCGATCTGTAGTCCGTCCGACGGCTTCCGCTACTATACGAACATATGTTCGCTCAACGGTCCTACTACACGCTTGGAATCATCGTTCTGCTGGCGATCGCGCTCCTCGTCACGGCCAGGCCGGGACAGGGCGCCGGGCCCGAGCAGCGGTACGTCGTGCAGCCCGGCGACACGCTCTGGGCGATCGCGTCCTCCGAGTACGCAGGCGATCCGCGCGAGGCGGTCTGGAAGATCCAGAAGCGAAACGACCTGCCGAGCGCCGCGATCGTCCCGGGCGAGATCCTGCTGCTGCCTCACTGAGGGCGAGGGAGACGCGTCCTAGACTGCGGGCGTGGATCTCGACCTCGTCTTCCTCGGCACCTCGGCCTCGGCCCCGACCGCGCAGCGGGCGCCCTCGGCGCTGCTCGTCCGGCGCGGGGGAGAGCGCCTGCTCTTCGACTGCGCCGAGGGGACGCAGCGGCAGCTCCTGCGCTCGTCGATCGGGCTCGTGGAGCTCGACGAGGTCTTCCTGACCCACTACCACGCTGACCACTACCTCGGGCTCCCGGGGATGATGAAGACGTTCGCCCTGCGCGGCCGCGAGACGCCGATGACGATCTACGGACCGCCTGGGCTCGTGGACCTCTTCAACGCCCTGCGGCGCGTGTTCGGGAAGCTCACCTATCCGTACGAGCTCGTGGAGCTCCAGGCCGGCGAGACGCTCGACCGCGACGGCTACCGGCTGACCACGATCCCGGTCGACCACGAAACCGCGGCGATCGGCTACGCGCTCGTCGAGCTTCCGCGCCCGGGCCGCTTCGACGTCGAAGGCGCGACCGCGCTCGGCGTTCCCGTCGGGACCGCTCTTCGGCGCGCTCCAGGCAGGGGAGACCGTCACGCTTCCGGACGGGACGACCGTTGGCTCGGACCAGGTGCTCGGCCCGGCGCGGGCAGGCCGGCGGATCGTCATCACCGGCGACACGCGGCCGGCGCGCAGCGTGCTCGAGGCGGCGCTCGAGGCCGACCTGCTCGTCCACGAGGCGAGCTTCGCCGCACGAGGAGCGCGAGCGGGCCGACGAAACCGGGCATGCGACGGCCCGCGGCGCGGCCGAGCTGGCGCTCGCGCGCCGGCGTGAAGCTGCTCGCCCTGACGCACCTCTCGAACCGCTACTTCGGCCCGGAGCTCGTCCGCGAGGCGCGCGACGTCTTTCCCGACACAGTCGTGCCCAGGGACTTCGATACGATCGAGATTCCGTTCCCCGAACGTGGCGCGCCGGCGCTCGTCAAGGGCGGCGCGCTCGGACGCCAGGAAGAGGGAGGCCGCGATGGACATGGTGCAGGTGGCAGTGGCGGCGAACGTCGCGGAGGCGGAGGAGATCCAGACGATCCTCTCCTCGGCGGGGATCACCTCGGAGCTCCATCCGGCCGTGGAACAGCACCCGACGGGGCTTGAGGACGTCCCCACGAAGGTGCTCGTCGACGGCAAGGACCTCGACGCCGCGCAGGACGCGATCGAGGCTCTGACCGAGCCCGACGAGATGCTCGGCGAGATCTAGCCGCGGGCGTGCCCGGGCCGGATCCGTTTGCGGCGCTCGCGGAGCGCTACGACGAGCTGCGCCCGCGCGACGCCGTCTGGGAGGCGGTGCTCGACGCGCTCGTCGAGCTCGGCCGGCTCGACCGCGGGCGCGTCCTCGACATCGGCTGCGGGACGGGGAGGATCGCCGAGGCGCTCGCCGCCCGCGGCGCACGCGCCTGGGGCGTCGATCCCTCGCCCGAGATGCTCGCCGTTGCTCGCAACCGCCACATCCCCGGTGGCGGGTTCAAGCAGGCCGAGGCCGAGCGGCTCCCGTTCAAGGACGGCTGGTTCGACGCGGCGCTCATGCGCCAGGTCGTCCAGCACGTCGACCTCGTCCCGGCGTTCACCGAGGCGGCGCGCGTAGTCGCGCCCGGCGGTCGCCTCGTCATCGGCACGTTCCACCCGGACCACTTCGCGACCGTGTGGATCGCCCGACTGATCCCGCGGGTCGCCGAGATCGACCGCGAGCGCTTCCCGGACCCGGCGCAACTCACCGCCGCGTTCGCCTCCGCCGGCTTCGCGGAGCCCGAGACCCGACGCCTCACGCTGACCAAGACGCTCAGCCGCGACGAGGCGCTCGCCCGCCTGCGCGGACGCTTCATCTCGACGCTCCACCTGCTCACCGAGGAGGAGCTCGCCGCCGGAATCGCCGAGGCCGAAACGTTCCCCGACACGTTCGAGACGACGCTCGACTGGCTCGTGCTGGCCGCCGATAAGCGCGAACCGTAGACCGTCCGCCCGGGGCGCATATACTCGCCGCCCAGTCCTTTAACTCGGTCCAGAGAGACCGGAAAGGAGTGTGTGAGTGGCTGCGTCCGCTCAAACCGAGAAGACACTGCTCGACGCGGATGCGCTCTCCCGCACCCTCCAGCGCATCGCCCACGAGATCGTCGAGCGAAACGCCGACCTTTCGAAGATCGCGCTCGTCGGGATCCACACCCGCGGCGTCCCGCTGGCCCAGCGCCTGCGCGGCCTGATCGCCGAGTACGGCGACACCGAGGTGGGGCTCGGCACGCTCGACATCACGTTCTACCGCGACGACCTCTACGTCCGCGACGGCGAGGCTCCGGTGCATCCGCAGCCGGTCGTCCGCGCGACGAGCCTCGACTTCGGGCTCGAGGGAATGACCTGCATCCTCGTGGACGACGTCCTCTACACGGGACGGACGATCCGCGCCGCGATCGAGGCGCTCTTCGCCTACGGCCGCCCCGACCGCGTCCAGCTCGCCTGCCTCGTCGACCGGGGCCACCGCGAGCTTCCGATCCGCCCCGACTACGTCGGCAAGAACCTCCCGACCTCACGCGAGGAGCGCATCCACGTGCAGCTCGTCGAGGTCGACGAGGTCGACGCCGTGATTCTCGTTTCCACGACCGAGGAGAGGGACGATGGCTGAGATCCACACGCTCGCCCGCGACGAGCTCCTGCCCCCGAAGCCGCCCGAGCGGCGTCACATGATCTCGATCGCCGACCTCGAGCGCGAGGACGTCGAGCGGCTGCTCACGCTCGCAGGCGCGTTCGCGGCCACGCTCGATCGCGACCTGAAGAAGCTGCCGACGCTGCGCGGGCGCACCGTCGTGAACCTGTTCTACGAGTCGTCGACGCGTACCTCGTCGAGCTTCGAGCTCGCCGCGAAGCGCCTCTCGGCCGACGTCATGTCGATCAAGTCGACGGGCTCGGCGGTGGACAAGGGCGAGTCCCTGAAGGACACGTCGCTGACGATCGGCTGCTACGACCCGGACGTCATCGTCATCCGCCACCCGGAGATCGGCGCGCCCGAGCTGGTCGCCAAGTTCACCGACGCGCACATCGTGAACGCGGGCGACGGGAAGCGGCAGCATCCGACCCAGGCGCTCCTCGACCTCTACACGATCGTCGAGGAGCTCGGCACGATCGACCAGCTCGACGGACTGCACATCGCGATCGTCGGGGACGTGCTCCACTCGCGGGTGGCGCGCTCCGACATCCAGGCGTTCCTGCTCATGGGCGCGAAGGTCACGCTCGTCGGCCCGCCGCCGCTCATCCCGCGCGGGATCGAGGCGATGGGCTGCGAGGTCTCGTACGACATCAACACGATCTCGACCGCGGACGTGATCTACGTCCTGCGCATGCAGAAGGAGCGGATGCTCGAGGGCGCCAACTACGTTCCGAGCCTGCGCGAGTACTCGGCCGAGTGGGGCGTCACCTCGGCGCGCGTGCGGCCGGGCCAGAAGGTCATGCATCCCGGTCCGATGAACCGCGGCGTCGAGATCGACGGCGACGTGGCCGACGCGGCCAACGCGCTGATCGAGGCGCAGGTCAGAAGCGGCCTCGCGGTGAGGATGGCGGTGCTCTACGACCTGCTCACGCACGGGCCGGTCGGGGTCAAGGTCGCCGAGATCCAGGACGTGGCCTGATGCTCGTCCAGCCCAACCGCCCCAAGGAGGACATCGTCGTTCGCGGCGCGCGCGTCGTCGATCCGACGCAGCGCATCGACGAGGTGCTCGACGTGCGGATCGACAGCGGCGCGATCGTCGAGGTCGGCTCGGGCCTCGACGCGAACGGGCACCGTGTGATCGAGGGCGAAGGCCTTGTGCTGGCGCCTGCGTTCGTCGATCCGCACGTCCATCTGCGCACGCCCGGCCGCGAGGACGAGGAGGACATCGTCTCCGGGACGCGGGCAGCCGCCGCCGGCGGCTACTGCGCCATCCTCGCCATGCCGAACACCGATCCGGTCGTCGACTCGGCCGCGGTGCTCGGATCGCTCGTCGAGCAGGCGCGGAGCGAGGCCGAGGTCCCCGTCGGGTTCCTCGCCGCGATCACGAAGGGCCAGGCCGGCTCCGAGCTGACCGAGATGGTCGAGCTCGCCCACGCCGGCGCGGTCGGCTTCTCCGACGACGGCCAGCCGGTCACGTCACCGGGGCTCCTGCGCCGGGCGCTCCAGTACAGCGCCGCGGCGGGCCCGCCGATCGCGCTCCACTGCGAGGAGAAGACCCTCACGCGCGGCGGGCACATGCACGAGGGCGTGACGAGCGCGGAGCTCGGCTTCGGCGGCTGGCCGTCGATCGGCGAGAGCGTCATGGTCGGCCGCGATCTTGCGCTCGCGAGATACGAGGGCCGGCCGCTGCATCTGCTCCACCTTTCCGCCCGCGAGTCGGTCGACGAGCTGCGCCGCGCACAGGAGGAAGGCGTCGCCGCGTCGGGCGAGGTCACGCCGCACCACCTCTGCGCGACCGACGAGCTCGTCCGCAGCCTCGACTCGAACACGAAGATGAACCCGCCGCTCCGCGACGAGGACGACCGACAGGCGCTCCTCGAGGCGCTTCGCGACGGGACGATCGCCGCGATCGCGACGGACCACGCGCCGCACTCGCGGCACGAGAAGGAAGTCCCGTTCGAGGCGGCGCCGTTCGGAGTCACCGGCCTCGAGACGGCGTTCGCGGTCCTCTACACGCGCCTCGTCGAGCCGGGCGTCATCCCGCTGGAGATCCTGCTCGAGCGCATGAGCGCAGGGCCGGCGCGGATCTACGGGCTCGAGGCGCCGACGATCGCCAAGGGCGCCGAGGCGAACCTCGTCCTCTGCGACCTCGACGCCGCGTGGACGGTCGAGGAGTCCGGCTTCCGCTCGAAGTCGGCGAACTCGTGGCTCCTCGGCGAGGAGCTCAAGGGCAAGGTCGTCGCCACGGTGGCCGCGGGGAGGCTGGCCTACTCGGCATGAGCGGCTTTCTCCTCCTCGAGGACGGAACCCGGTTCGCCGGCCGCTCGGTCGGCGCGGACGGGATCGCCTTCGGCGAGGCCGTGTTCACGACGGCCATGTCCGGCTACCAGGAGGTCGTCACCGATCCCAGCTTCTCGGAGCAGCTCGTCTGCTTCACGGCGCCGATGGTCGGCAACTACGGCGTCTCGCCGGCGCGTTCCGAATCGAGCCGCGCGCACGCCCGCGCTGTGCTCATGCGCCGGGCCGGGGGAGAGGCGTGGACAGAGTGGCTCGCCGAGCAGGGCGTCGTGGCGCTCGACGAGCTCGACACGCGCGCGCTCGTCCTCCACCTGCGCGAGCGGGGAGCGATGCGGGCGGCGGCGGTCTCCGGCGAGTGCTCGGCTGCGAACGTGCTGGAGCAGGTGCGCGCCCAGCCGGAGATGGCGGGACGAAACCTCGTCGCGGGGGTGTCGAGGCCGGACAGCTACGTCGTCGGCCGCGGCGGCCCGCGGATCGCGGTGCTCGACTACGGCTGCAAGCGCTCGATCGTCGAGCGGCTCCTGGCCGCCGGCGCGTCCGTCTGGGTGCTGCCGCACACGGCCTCGGCCGACGAGGTGCTCGCGGCCGGGACGGAAGGCGTCGTGCTCTCGAACGGCCCTGGCGACCCGTCGGTGCTGACGGAAGAGGTGGCGACCGTGCGCGAACTGCTCGGCCGCGTTCCGATCCTCGGGATCTGCCTCGGCCACCAGCTGCTCGCCCAGGCGGTCGGGTTCGAGACGTTCAAGCTCCGCTTCGGCCACCGCGGCGCCAACCATCCCGTGCTCGAGACGAAGACCGGCCGCGTGCTCGTCACCGCGCAAAACCACGGCTTCGCGGTCGCGGACGGCGGCGAGGCGGTCGTGACCCACACCTCGCTCTACGACGGGACCGTCGAGGGGATCGCGCTGCCGGAGCTCGGCGCGCGCTCGGTGCAGTTCCATCCCGAGGCGAGCCCCGGCCCCCACGATGCGCGCGCCTTCATCACCGACTGGGTGAAAGGACTCGGCCTTGCCCAAGCGGCCTGACCTCCACAGCATCTGTCTGATCGGGAGCGGCCCGATCGTGATCGGCCAGGCGTGCGAGTTCGACTACGCCGGCAGCCAGGCGCTCAAGGTGCTCCGGGCCGAGGGATTCCGGACGATCGTCGTCAACTCGAACCCCGCGACGATCATGACCGACCCCGGCTTCGCGGACCGCACCTACCTGGAGCCGCTCGACCTCGAAGGGGTCGCCGACGTCCTGCGCCGCGAACGCCCTGACGCGCTCCTGCCGACACTCGGAGGCCAGACAGCCCTCAACCTCGCGTTGAGACTTTCCGAGGAGGGGATCCTCGACGAGCTGGGCATCGAGCTCGTCGGCGCGCCGGTCGACGTGATCGCGCGCGCCGAGGACCGCGAGCTCTTCCGCGAGACCGTCCGCTCGACCGGCCTGCATGTCCCGGAAAGCCGGATCGTGTCGATCGGCGACGACCTGCCCGAAGGCCTCGCGTTCCCGGTCGTGCTGCGGCCGGCGTTCACGCTCGGCGGCCACGGCGGCGGGATCGCGTTCACGCCCGAAGAGCTTCCGGCCGCGCTCGACAAGGCGCTCCACGAGAGCCCGGTCGGCCAGGTGCTCGTCGAGGAGTACCTCGCCGGCTGGGACGAGTTCGAGCTCGAGGTGATCCGCGACCGCAACGACAACGTCGTGATCATCTGCTCGATCGAGAACCTCGACCCGATGGGCGTGCACACGGGCGACTCGGTCACGGTCGCGCCGCAGATGACGCTCTCGGACGAGGCCTACCAGGAGCTCCGCGACGCAGCGGCCGCGATCGTGCGGGCGGTCGGCGTCGAGACCGGCGGCTCGAACATCCAGTTCGCCCGCGAGCGCGAGACCGGCGACATCCGCGTGATCGAGATGAACCCGCGCGTCTCCCGCAGCTCCGCGCTCGCGTCGAAGGCGACCGGCTATCCGATCGCCAAGGTCGCCGCCAAGCTCGCCGTCGGCTACACGCTCGACGAGATCCCCAACGACCTGACGGGGACGACGCCCGCGAGCTTCGAGCCGACGCTCGACTACGTCGTCGTCAAGTTCCCGCGCTTCGCCTTCGACAAGTTCCCCGGCGCCGACCCGCGGCTCGGCACGCAGATGAAGTCCGTGGGGGAGACGATGGGGATCGGCCGCACGTTCACCGAGGCGTTCTTCAAGGCGATGCGCAGCCGCGAGCTCGACGGCGCGAGCGAGACGCCGTGGCTCACGACCGACGACCTCCCGGACGGCGTCCATCCGTGGTTCCGCGCCGAGCTCGACCGCGCGCTCGCCGCCCTCGGGCGCCTGCGCTGCAGCGATGACCTCGTCGAGCACGACTGGCTCGCGCTCAAGCGGCTCGGGTTCTCCGATGTCGCGATCGCCGAGGCCTGCGCCACCGACGAGGCGACCGCGCGGGCAAATCGGATCGCCGCCGGCGTTCGCCCGGTCTACCGCCGCGTCGACTCCTGCGCCGCCGAGGTCGAGGCCGCGTCGAACTACCTCTACTCCACGTGGGGTGAGGCGGACGAGGCGCGTCCCTCGGAGGGGAAGCCGGTTGCCCTCATCCTCGGGTCGGGCCCGAACCGCATCGGCCAGGGGATCGAGTTCGACTACTGCTGCGTCCACGCGGCGAAGAGCTTCCGCGAGCTCGGCTACGAGGCGGTCATGGTCAACTGCAACCCGGAGACGGTCTCGACCGACTACGACACGTCCGACCGGCTCTACTTCGAGCCGCTCGACGCCGAGGCCGTCCTCGAGATCTGCGCCCGGGAGAAGCCGGCCGGCGTGACCGTTCAGTTCGGCGGCCAGACGCCGCTGAAGCTCGCGCACGCGCTCGAGCAGGCCGGGTACGCGATCTTCGGGACGCAGCAGGACGCGGTCGACCTCGCGGAGGACCGCGAGCGGTTCGGCGCGCTCTGCGACGAGCTCGAGATCGCCGTCCCGCCGTGGGCGATGGCGACCGGGCCCGACGAGGCGGTCGCGGCCGCGGACACGGTCGGCTACCCGGTGCTCGTTCGCCCGTCCTACGTCCTCGGTGGACGCCGGATGCGCGTCTGCTACTTGGCAGCCGACGTCGCCGCCGCCGTGGATCCCGGCATGCGCGTGCTCGTCGACCGCTTCGTCGAGTCCGCGGTCGAGCTCGATGTCGATGCTCTCTGCGACGGCGAGCGGACCTATGTCGCGGCGGTCATGCAGCACGTGGAGGAGGCGGGCGTCCATTCGGGCGACTCGTCCTGCGTGCTCCCGGCGATCTCGCTCACCGACGACGAGCTGGAGCGGGTGCGCGATGTCGTGCGCCGCCTTGCTCCCGCGCTCGGCGTCGTCGGGCTCGTGAACGTCCAGCTCGCGCTCGTCGGCGGCGAGCTCTACGTGCTCGAGGCCAATCCGCGCGCCTCGCGCACCGTGCCCTTCGCGTCGAAGGCGATCGGCGTGAACCTGGTCGACGCGGCCTGCCGTCTCATGGCCGGCGCGCGGCTCGACGAGCTCGCGCTGCCCCGCGAGGGAACCGCCGCGCAGGTGAGCGTCAAGGCCGCCGTCTTCCCCTTTGGCCGTTTTCCCGGCGCCGATCCGGTGCTCGGGCCCGAGATGCGCTCGACCGGCGAGGTCATGGCGAGCGCAGCCGACTTCCCGACCGCGTTCGCGAAAGCCGAGAGGGCCGCCGGCCGTCCGCTCCCCTCGAGCGGCCGTGCGTTCCTCTCGGTCGCGGACGTCGACAAGGATGCGGCGGTCAATCTCGCCGAGAGCCTTGCGACGCTCGGGTTCGAGCTGCTGGCGACCGGCGGCACCGCAGCCGCGCTCGCCCGGGCCGGGATCGCGGTCACCGCCGTCCGCAAGGTCTCGGAGGAGGGCGACGGCGCGACCGTCGTCGACCTCATCCGGCGCGAGCGCTGCGACCTCGTCATCAACACCCCGGCCGGGAGCGGCGCGCGCTCGGACGGCTACACGATCCGCGAGGCCGCGCTGGCCGCACGCGTCCCGTGCGTGACGACGATGGCCGGCGCCTCGGCGGCGGTCGCCGCGATTGCCGGCGCACGGCACGAGCAGGCGCTGTCCCTGCAGGAGCGCGTTGCAGCGATCGCGGGCTAGCGTCGTCGCGGTCGATCCGGTCGGGCCGTACTCGCTCATCCGCGTCGCGCGCGGCGGGCTCGACCCGGGAGCGCCGGGCCAGTTCTTCATGCTCCAGCCGCCCGGCCGGACGCTGCCGCGGCCGATGAGCCTCTGCCTCGCGCCGCCGGGCGAGCTCGCGTTCCTCGTCGATCCGATCGGACCGGGAACGGAGGCGCTCGTCGCCTGTCGTCCCGGCGATTCGCTCGACCTGCTCGGCCCGCTCGGCAACGGCTTTCGCCTCGACGTCGAGCGCCCGCTGCTCGTCGGCGGCGGCATCGGGATCGCGCCGCTCCCGTACCTGGCGGAGAAGCTCGGCCGGGCGCGGACGGTGCTCGGCTTCCGCAGCGAGCGCTTCGCCGAGGCGGCCTCGCTCATCCCCGGCGCCGAGGTCGTCGTCGAGCCGACGTACGTGACCGAGCTGATCGAGCCCGGCTGGGACGTACTCGCCTGCGGCCCCGAGCCGATGCTCCACGCGGTCGCCGCGATCGCGCCCGACGCCCAGCTCGCCTGCGAGGCGCCGATGGCCTGCGGCTACGGCGCCTGCTACGGCTGCGCGATCGAGATCGACGGCCAGCTGAAGCGCCTCTGCATCGAGGGGCCGGTGCTCGAAGCGAGGCGGGCCGCGTGATCCTCAACGCCTCGGGATGTCTCGACGCGCTCACCGCGCCCGACGTCGCGCGGTCCCTCGACGCGTTCGTGACGAAGACGGTCACGCCGCTGCCGCGCGAAGGGAACCCGCCGACGCGGATCGCCGAGACCGACGCCGGCATGCTCAACTCGATCGGCCTCGCGAACCCCGGGATCGACCGCTTCCTCGAGGAGAACCTGCCGCGGCTCCAGGAGCTCGGCGTTCCGATCTGGGTCTCGGTCGGCGGCTTCGCGGCCGAGGAGTACGCGGACATCTGCGCCCGCCTCGACCGGGAGGACATCGCCGCGATCGAGCTGAACGTCTCCTGTCCGAACGTGGAGTCCCCGGTCGACACCGCCGAGGAGATCGTCATCGCGGCCCGCTCGGTCACGTCGAAGCCGCTCTACACGAAGCTCTCGCCGACGCTCCCGGACCTCCCGGCCGCCGCCGTTCGCGCCGCGGCGTGCGGGGACCGACGGGCTCTCACTTGTAAACACACTACGAGGGCTCGCGCTCGATCCTCGGACGCTCGAACCGATCGTCGCGACCGCGACCGGCGGCCTCTCCGGACCCGGACTTCGGCCCGTCGCGCTCGCCGCGGTGTACGGCTGCTACCGCGCCACGGGTCTTCCGATCGTCGGCATGGGCGGGGTCGAAACGGGCCGCCACGCGTTCGAGTTGATCGCCGCCGGAGCGTCCGCAGTTGCGCTTGGAACGGTGCTCTTCGCCGATCCTGGCGCCCCCTCTCGCGTGCGCGTGGAGCTAGAGAAGGAGGCGCGGACCCACGGGTTCGACCGTCCGGAGGACGCTCGTGGCATCGCTCACGGGTTGTTGTCTGAACGGACAAAAACGCCTGCAAAAGCACCACAAACATAAGACTTGCGCGATGGCGCGCTGGTGTTAGAATCGCCCGCCATGCAAGCGTCGAGAACACAGGTCCAGGCACCGCTCCGATCGCTCGACCAGCGGATGGAAGCGCTCCGCCGGGCGAACGAGATCCGAGTGCGGCGGGCCCAGCTGAAGAAGGACCTGAAGGCCGGCAACGTGCAGATCGAGGAGATCCTCTCGACGCCTCCGCAGTACGTCGAGACTGCGAAGGTCGTCGACATCCTCATGGCCGTTCCCAAGTTCGGACGCGTGAAGGCGGCCCGGTTCCTGAACCAGTGCCGGATCAGTCAATCCAAGACCGTGGGCGGCCTCTCCGAGCGGCAGCGCACGGAGCTGGTGGGCCTGCTGCGCCGCTGACCGTGGGCCCTGCAAGCGCCGCGCGGGGCCGTCTGATCGTTGTGACCGGGCCTTCGGGTGCCGGCAAGGGCACGCTGATCCGCAAGCTCGTCGGGCGCCGTCCGGATCTCGAGCTCGCCGTGTCGGCGACGACGCGGCCGCAGCGCGACTCCGAGGTCGACGGCCGCGAATACACGTTCCTGACGCACGAGGGGTTCCTCCGGCGCATCGAGGCCGGCGAGTTCCTCGAGTACGTCGTCTACGTCTCGGGCCACCGGTACGGGACGCTGAACAGCGAGGTCGAGCGGATCCTCGCCGCCGGGCGCAGCTGCATCCTCGAGCTCGAGACGGAGGGCGCACGGCGGGTGAAGAAGCTCCGGCCCGACGCGGTGACGATCTTCGTGACGCCGCCGTCGTTCGACGAGCTCGAGCGGCGCCTCCGCGCCCGCGCGACCGAATCGACCGGCGAGATCGACGAGCGGCTCGAGCTCGCGCGCAAGCAAATGGCCGAGAAGGACGACTTCGAGCACGTGCTCGTGAACGACGACGTCGAGCGCGCCGTGGCCGAGCTCATGCTCCTCGTCGACCGCCTGGAGGAAGGCGAGGACGCCCCAGCCGCGTAGGTAGACTGGCCCGCATGGAAACCGTGAGAGTCGATCAGCTTCTGAACCGCACCGAGTCCCACTACGGGCTCGTGATCATGGCCGCCAAGCGCGCGCGGCAGATCAACAACTACCACCACCAGCTCGGTGAGGGCGCCTTCGAGGACGTCGTTCCGCCCCTCGTCGAGTCGCGCTCGAAGAACTACCTGACGATCGCCCTCGAGGAAATCGCGCAGGGCAAGATCGCCGGCAAGACGCCGAAGAAGTAGCCGTCCTGCCGCAGCGGGCGTTTCGCTGCCACAATTCGCCTGTGAGCGAGCCAAAGCGCGTCATCGTCGGCGTCACCGGGTCGATCGCGGCGTACAAGGCCTGCGAGCTCGTCCGCCTGCTGGTGCGCGACGGGCACGAGGTCGTCCCGATCCTGACACCCGGCGCCGAGCGGTTCGTCTCGCTCGAGACCTTCGAGGCGCTCGCGCGCCGGGAGACGCCGCGCGATCTCTATCCGCATCTCGCGCAGGCGGACCTGCTGGTCGTCGCGCCCCTTTCAGCATCGACGCTCGCGAAGCTCGCGCACGGCTTCGCGGACACGGTGCTGACGGAGGCCGCGCTCGCGTTCCGCGGGCCCGTGCTGCTCGCGCCCGCGATGAACGTGCGGATGTGGGAGCACCCGGCCACCAGGGCGAACGCCGCGCTGGTCGTGGAGCGCGGCTGCGAGCTGATCGGCCCCGACTCCGGCGAGCTGGCCGAGGGCGAGGTGGGCGCCGGCCGCATGGCCGAGCCCGAGGCGATCGCCGCACGCTGCCGCGAGCTCCTCGGCGCGCCCGCCGTGCTGCCGCTCGCCGGCAAGCGGGTGCTCGTCACCGCCGGCGGGACCCGCGAGCCGCTCGACACGGTGCGGTTCCTCGGCAACCGCTCCTCCGGGAAGATGGGCGTCGCGCTCGCCGCGGAGGCGGCCCGGCGCGGGGCGGACGTGACGCTCCTCGCCGCGAACCTCGCCGTTCCCGCGCCCGGCAACGTCGAGGTCGTGCAGACGCCGACCGCCGCCGACCTGGCGCGCGAGGCGCTCGCCCGCTCGGACACGGACATCGTCCTGATGGCCGCCGCGGTCGCGGACTACCGCCCGGCCGAGGCGCTCGACGCGAAGCGGACGAAGGACGGGGACGGGTGGGACGTGACGCTCGAGCCCACCGACGACGTACTCGCAGAGCTGGGCCGGCGCAGGCGCGACGGGCAGATCCTCGTGGGCTTCGCCGCCGACGAGGGCGAGGCGGGCCTTGCGCGGGCGCGCGAGAAGCTGGCGCGGAAGAACGGAACCCTTTTCGTCTTCAACGACGTATCAAGAACGGACATCGGATTCGACGCTGACCAAAACGAGGTTGTCGTCGTCTCACCCGAAGGAGATCGCACGATTTCGAAGCGCGACAAGAGCGCAGTGGCCGCGGCTATCCTCGATGAAGTCGGGGCACTGCTCGAAGGAGGCTGAATCCATGGAAGAGTCGGTCACAGGGGTCCGAACGGAGCCGCTTCAAACCGAACGTGCCGCCGAGCTGGCGCGACGCATCACCGGGAACCTCCGGCATGTGATGCACGCGCCCGACGAGACGCTGGACCTCTGCGTCCTGTGCCTCTTCGCCGAGGGCCACCTGATCATCGAAGACCTCCCGGGCGTGGGGAAGACGACGCTCGCGAAGGCGCTGGCCCGCTCGCTCGACCTCAAGTTCTCGCGGATCCAGTTCACGCCCGACCTGCTTCCGTCGGACGTCACCGGCGTGAACGTCTACAGCCAGTCCTCGCAGGAGTTCGCGTTCCGGCCGGGGCCGGTGTTCGCGAACGTGCTGCTCGTCGACGAGATCAACCGGACGTCGCCGAAGACCCAGGCCGCCCTGCTCGAGGCGATGCAGGAGCGCCAGGTCACGGTCGACAACGCCACCTACCCGCTCGACCCGCCGTTCATCGTCATGGCGACGCAGAATCCGATCGAGTACGAGGGCACGTATCCGCTCCCCGAGGCGCAGCTCGACCGGTTCACGATGCGGATCTCCATCGGGTATCCGCCGCTCCAGGCCGAGGCGCAGATGCTCACCGAGCAGACCACCGAGAAGCCGCTCGAGGAGCTCGAGTCGGTGGCCGGAGCCGAGGACGTGCTCGCCGCGGTCGCGGACGCGCGCCGGGTGTACGTGGAGGAGAGCGTCCAGCGCTACGTGGTCGGGCTCCTGCACACGACGCGCGGCGACAGCCGGCTCTTCCTCGGCGCCAGCCCGCGCGCCGGCATCAACCTGCTTCGCGTCGCGAAGGCCCGGGCGCTCGTCGCCCAGCGCGACTACCTGATCCCCGACGACGTGAAGGCGGTGGCCCCGACGGTTCTCTCGCACCGGCTCATCCTCGGGCCCGAGGCGCGCGCGAGCGGCCTCTCCGCCGAGGACGTCGTGCGCGAGGCAGTCGAGAGCACCTCGGTCCCGGCGTAAGGACGCTGTGCTGACCGACCGCGGACGGTCGCTGCTCCTTCTCGGAGGGGTCGTCTACGTGTTCGCCTGGGCGTTCGGCGCCCGGGCGCTCTACCCGCTCGCCGTCGGGCTCGTCCTCGCGGTCGTGGCCGCGGCGCTCTGGGTGCGGATGCTCCGCCGGCCGATGCGGCTGCGCCGCTCGCTCTGGCGCGGGGAGCATCTCGCGGGCGACGACGTGCACGTCGGGCTCGAGCTGGACGTCCAGGGATGGATCCCGCCGCTTCCGCTCGTCGCGCGCGAGTCGATCGCGCGACTCGGCGAGCAGGAGGCCGTGCTGCGCCGTTCGCCCGGCGGGCTCGCGGGCGGCTACATCGTCCCGGCCGTGCCGCGCGGGCGCTACGCGATCGCCTCGTCGTCGGTCGTCCTCGAGGATCCGTTCGGCCTGGAGCGCATCGAGGTCCCGCTTTCGCGCCCGGCCGCGCTGCTCGTCTACCCGCGGCTCGTCGACCTCGAGACGATCTTCTCGGACTCGGGCGGGCGCACCCCCGGCGGGCGGCAGCTGATCATGCGCCGGCCCACGGGCTTCGAGCTGCACAGCGTGCGCGAGCATGAGCCGGGCGAGTCGCTGCGCCGCGTGCACTGGCCCTCGACCGCCCGGCGCGGCGAGCTGATGGTGAAGGAGCTCGAGGACGCGCCACGCGACGAGGCCGCGGTCTTCCTCGACGCCGATGCGGCGGGACTCGTCGGCGAGGCGCCCGACTCGACGTTCGAGATGGGACTGCGCGCCGCGGGCTCGATCCTCCACGCGCATGTGAAGCGCAGCCGCCACGCGGCGCTCATCGTGAGCACGCCGTCGCCGACCTACCACCGGATCCACACGCTTGACGGCGACTGGCACGGAGCGCTCGAGCTTCTCGCCGCGGTCGAGCCGAACGGCCACGTGCCCGCGTCGGCGATCCTCTCCGACGAGTCCGGCGCCGCCTCGCGCGCGCTCGAGCTCACCGTCGTCACCTCGACGCTCACGACCCGGCTCGTCGACCGCCTCCTCCAGCGGACGCTCGCCCACCACGGCGCGGCGCTGGTCTACGTGGATCCGACGAGCTTCGCGAACGACACGATTCCGGAGGAGGAGCGCGGCGGCCCGACCGAGTCGAGCGTCCAGCTCCTGCGGCTCGACCGCGCGGGCGTGCCGATCCTCGTCCTGCGCCGCGGCGACGACCTCGCGACGAAGCTCGCCGGCGGCATCCCGGCGCCCGAGACGAAGGCAGCCGCCGGTGCTTAGGACGATCACCGGATACCTCCTCGCCGCGGTCGTCATCTCCGCCGCCTGGCTCGGCCTGGAGCGCGGCGAGGCGGCGGGCGAAGAGGCGATCGTCCTCATCGCCCTGGCGTTCCTGCCCGCGCTGGCCGTTCAGCTTCGCCGGAGCTGGTACATCGTCGCGGCGATCGCCGCGCTGTCGGCGCTGCTCGCGCTCTCGGTCGCATTCGGCGTTTCGCTCCCGAACGCGCGCCCGTTCGACGACCGCGATTTCTTCGGGCCCGTGCTGGACGCGTTCCAGGAGGGCGCGCTCGGATTCTTCGACACGCGCGTCCCGTTCGACCCCGTCCAGCTGGTCGAGATGCACGGCGTCATCCTCTTCGCGCTCTTCGCCTTCGCGGCCGCAACAGGAATCGCGATCGCCGCCCGGCGGATCCTCGTCGCGGTCGCGATCCTCGCGCTCGGCGCGGGCTGGCCGACCACGATGCTCTCGATCGGCCCGTCCTCGAACCGCGACCTGGTGCTCGGCTCGCTGATCCTCGGGACGGCACTCGCCCTCCTGGCGCTCTACCGGCCCGGCGTCCGGAGCCTCGTCCCGGCCGCGATCCTCGGGCTCGCGCTCGTGGTCGTCGCCGTCGGCGGCGCCACGACGAACGCGATCGCGAAGGACGGCTTCGTCAAGTGGTCGCGCTGGGATCCGTACGACCGCCCGGACGACCCGGTCGACGTGAGCTACGTGTGGGACGGCAACTACGGCGGCATCCGGTTCCCGGACAAGCGGACGACCGTGCTCCGCATCAAGGCCTCCGGGCAGCAGAGCCGCCTCTACTGGCGCGCGACGACGCTCGACGTCTACAACGGCGCCGGCTGGATCGAGCAGCTCGACCCGTCCAACCGCTTCGCGTCGGGCCAGGACGTCGTCGCGGCCGGGGACGACCCGTTCCTGCCGGCCGAGGCGAGGAAGCGCAGCGCCCAGACGAAGCAGGAGGTCGAGGTCGAGGCGCTCGCCGAGTCCCGGCTCCTCGGGTCGCCGCAGGCGGTCCGCTGGCGGACCTCGGGCGACGACGGAGCGCTCCTCATGACGAACGGGGCGGTCGTCCTGAACCGCGAGCTCGAGCAGGGGGAGCGCTACACGGTCTGGAGCTACATCCCGGAGGACGCGACGCCGAAGGTGCTCTCCGAGGCGGGCACCGACTATCCCGGCGCGATCTACCCGTACCTGCTGGCGCAGCCCGAGCTCGACGCAACCGCGCTGCCGCGGTTCGGCGACCCCGGGCGCGACGACTACATGGAGCAGCTCTTCGACGAGTCGGTCGACGCGCAGGACCACCGCACCGTCTACGACACCGCGAAAGTCGTGACCGCCGGACAGGACACGCCGTACGGCGCCACGGTCGCGCTCCTCTCCTGGTTCCGCGGCGACGAGGGCGGGTTCTCCTACACGGAGCAGCCGCCGGTCGAGCTCGCGACCAAGCCACTCCTCTCCTTCCTCGACACGAAGCAGGGCTACTGCCAGCACTTCGCCGGGACGATGGCGCTCATGCTGCGCTACCTCGGGATCCCGGCGCGCGTCGCGGCGGGATTCACGAGCGGCACGTACAAGTCCGGCTCCGACGAGTGGGTCGTCACCGACCACGACGCGCACGCCTGGGTCGAGGTCTACTTCCCGGGCGTCGGCTGGCTCTCGTTCGACCCGACGCCGGGCCGCGGACAGATCGACGTCGCGTACGACCCGTCCTCGGACCGCTTCGACGCCCGCGAGGCCGCGGCGCTCGGCGGCGCCTTCCTCGACATTCCCGAGGTCGGCGAGCGCGCGGCGCTCCTCGAGGCGCGCGAGTCCGGCGCGAGCGGGGCGACCGGCGCGGTCACCGAGGTCGTCTCGCACCGCGGGACGAGCATCATCGCGATGATGCTCGCGCTCCTCATCGGGACGGCCGTCGCGATCGTCCTCCTGAAGCTCGTCGTGCGGCGGATCCGTCTGTGGCGGCGTGATCCGCGCGCGGTCGCGGCTGCGTGTCGGCGCGACCTGGCGGGCTACCTCGCCGACCAGGGGAAGACCGTGCCGCCGAGCGCGACTCCACGTGAGCTCGGCGACGTCGCGGCGCACGCCTTCAACGTCGATCCGGGCCCGTTCGTGTCGGCGCTCACGGCCGCCCGCTACGCACCGCCTGCGGCCGCGGAGCCGGGAGCCGCCCGGGCCCAGCGCGAGCTGCGCCGGCTGCGGCGGGCGCTCGGCAAGCGGAACGGCCTCTACAACCGGATGCGCGGCGCGGTCAGCCTGCGCTCGCTCACGGCCTGACCTGGACGCGGCCCTTGACCCGGTCCGTATCTTGGATGGTGAGATGAGCGAGTCCGAGACCTACGATCTTTTCCTCAAGGCGCGCGAGCAGATGAAGCAGGGCATGAACGCCCAGGCGGCCGTGTCCCTGGAGAAGGCCAAGCGCCGCGAGCCGACCAAGAAGTCGATCCGCGAGGCGCTCGGCATCGCCTACTTCCGCTCCAGCCGGTTCGAGGACGCCGAGCGCGAGTTCCGCGCGCTCGTCGAGCTCGAGCCCGTGGACGACTACGCGCACTTCGGGCTCGCCCGCTCGCTCCAGAAGCAGGGCCGCGCCGACGAGGCGAAGGGGCACCTGCGCCTCGCGGCGACGCTGCGCCCCGAGCGCCGCGACTACCGCATCGCGCTGAAGTCCGTCCAGGCGTAGGCTCGCCGCGTGCGAGCGGTTGTCCAGCGGGTGCGCGAGGCCCGCGTCGTCGTCGACGGTGCCACCGTGGGGGAGATCGGCCCGGGCCTCTGCGTGCTGCTCGGGATCGCGGCCGGCGACGCGGAAGCCGAGGTCGACCGCCTGGCCGGCCGGATCGCGCGGCTGCGGATCTTCGAGAACGACGAGGGAAAGTTCGACCGCAGCGTTCTCGACACCGGCGGGTCGGTGCTCGCCGTGAGCCAGTTCACGCTCCTCGCGGACACGTCCAAGGGCAACCGGCCCGGCTTCACCGAGGCGGCGCGACCGGAGAAGGCGGAGCCGCTCTACGAGCGCTTCTGCGCGGCGCTTCGGGCCGAGGGAGTCCCGGTCGAGACGGGCGTCTTCGGCGCACGGATGAGCGTCGAAATCTCGAACGACG
This sequence comes from uncultured Thermoleophilia bacterium, assembly GCA_963716005.1. Classification (GTDB taxonomy): domain Bacteria; phylum Actinomycetota; class Thermoleophilia; order Gaiellales; family Gaiellaceae; genus CAVRUF01. The sequence goes on along the minus strand of OY970285.1, from coordinate 1,043,668 downwards.
GCCCGGTCACGATCGTCCTCGAGGGGTGAGGACGCGAAGACCCTTGTTGCTATCCTTTCCGCAGACATTTCCCAGGCATTTGGAAATGGGCGCGAGGCGCCCATTTTTTGTCAGGAGAGAGGACATGGCGAACGTCTATGACACCGAGCGCGAGCTGCGAAGCGAGATGGCCGAGAAGGTCAGCCGCAGCCTGCCCGGCGTCGAGGTTCTCGCTGTGGAGCTTCGCGGGCCGGACCGGGCCTGCGTCTTCCTCGACCGCGACTCCGGCGTGGATCACGAGCTCTGCGCCCAGGTCACGGACGTCCTGCGCGACTACCTGGACACGTACTCCCTCGAGGTCTCTTCGCCGGGCTTCGAGCGGCCGCTGCGCACCCGCGAGCACTTCGCGGACGCGGTGGGCAAGCGCGCCAAGCTCCGTACTTCCGGCAGCGTCGAGGGCCGGTCGAAGTTCAAGGGCGAGATCGTGGAAGCGGGGACGAGCGCGGTGACCGTCGCGGTCGCCGACAACGAGCGCATCGACGTGCCGTACGGCGCGATCGTGCGCGGCAACCTGATCGACGAGGGGTGACGAGATGAGCCGAGAGATTCTGGAAGCAGTCAGGGAGATCGAGCGCGAGAAGGGGATCGAGGAAGACACCCTCGTCCGCGCGCTCGAAGACGCCCTGCTCGCTGCCTACAAGAAGACCCCCGGCGCAGCGCGCCACGCACAGGTCGAGCTCGACGATCACGGCGACTTCCGCGTCTGGTCGGTCGAGCTGCCCGAAGACATCGAGTCGACGCTTATCGAGGAGGCGCGCGAGCGCGCGATCACCGAGCTCGAGGAGGCGGAGACCGAGGCCGGCGAGCGCAACCACACCCTGATCCTCGACGAGGAGCTCGACATCGACTGGTCCGAGGTTCCCGCCGACCAGGTGAAGCGGGCCGACGTCACTCCCGAGAACTTCGGCCGCATCGCCGCGCAGACCGCGAAGCAGGTCATCCAGCAGCGGATCCGCGAGGCCGAGCGCGCGATGATGTACGACGAGTACGTCGACCGCGTGACCGAGGTCGTCACCGGGATCGTCCAGCAGGCGGGCGACCGCAACAACATCCTCGTCGACCTCGGCAAGGTCGAGGCGCTCCTGCCGCGTTCCGAGCAGGTGGACGGCGAGCGCTACGAGCAGGGTTCGCGGATCAAGGCGGTCATCACCGAGGTCCGCTCCGGCACGAAGGGCCCGCAGGTGATCCTCTCCCGGCGCGATTCCGAGCTGATCAAGACGCTCTTCGAGCTCGAGGTCCCGGAGATCGCCGACGGGCTCGTGGAGATCCGCGGCGTCGCCCGCGAGCCGGGCTACCGCTCGAAGATCGCCGTCGAGTCGCACGCGCAGGGCGTCGACCCCGTCGGCGCGTGCGTCGGGCCCCGTGGCTCGCGCGTGCGCATGGTCGTCTCCGAGCTGCGCGGCGAGAAGATCGACATCATCCCGTGGAACGCAGAGCCGGCCAGGTTCATCGCCAAGGCGCTCTCGCCGGCACGCGTCCGCGAGGTGCTCGTCGACGACGAGTCCCGCGAGGCGACCGTCGTCGTGCCCGACGACCAGCTGTCGCTCGCGATCGGCAAGGAGGGCCTGAACGCCCGCCTGGCCGCAAGGCTCACCGGCTGGAAGGTCGACATCGAGTCCGAGACCGACTTCGCGCGCGCCGAGGCCCAGGCGGCCTTCGGCGGCGACGTCGAGGGCGACGACTTCTCGGGCCGCTGCTCGGCGATCCTCTCGAACGGCAAGCGCTGCCCGAACGCGGCGCTCCCGAGCTCGCGCTACTGCGGGATCCCGGAGCACGCCGCGCTCGCCGACCTTCCCGAGGAGGAGCGGGTTCCTGTCCCGGTCGAGGCCGAGGAGGCCGAAGTAGAGGTCGACGAGGTCGAGGTCGCCGAGGAAACGCCCGTGCCGGCCGAGGTCGCAGCCGATGCGTCCTCGGACGAGGAGGGGGAGCAGGCTGACGAGGCGTGAGCGAGCCCGTTCGGACGTGCGCGGGCTGCGGGCGCAGAGCGCCGCAGTCCGAGCTCATGCGCTTCGCGGCGCCGGACGGAACGCTGGTCGCGGATCCGACGCGGCGCCTGCCCGGGCGCGGGGCCTACACGCACCGCAGCGCGCAATGCTTTTCCAAGGCGGCGGCCGAGCGCGCGTTTTCGCGCCGGCTGCGAGCGTCCGTGCGGGTTCCGGACGAGTTGATGGCGCTTTTCCCGGAGGGGTAGGGTCACACGATGGCTGATCGCAACAGGCCCTTGAGGCCGCGGGGAGGCGCGCCGGGAGGCAAGCGCCGCCGCCGCGTCGTCATCGATTCGCAGGCGAACCGTCCGCGCCCCGACGCGCGCGGAGCGCACGCCCGATCCCGCGCCCAAGCCGGCCTCGACGACGGCCCCTGCGCCGCCGCCGACCGGACCGGTTTCGATCGCCTCGGGCGCGACCGTCAAGGACGTCTCCGCAGCGATCGGCAAGACCGTCCCCGAGATCATGAAGTTCCTCATGGGCGCGGGCGAGATGGTGAGCGTCACGCAGTCGCTCTCCGACGAGGCGATCGAGCTGATCGCCGCCGAGTTCGAGCGCGAGGTGACGATCAAGCACGCCGACGAGGAAGAGCTCGAGCCGGAGATCTACGAGGACGATCCCGACGATCTCGAGGCGCGGCCGCCGGTCGTGACGATCATGGGCCACGTCGACCACGGGAAGACGTCGCTCCTCGACGCGCTGCGCGAGTCGGCCGTCGTCGAGACCGAGGCGGGCGGGATCACGCAGCACATCGGCGCCTACCAGGTCGACCATTCCGGCCGCCGGATCACGTTCCTCGACACGCCGGGCCACGAGGCGTTCACCGCACTCCGCGCCCGCGGCGCGAAGGTCACGGACATCGCCGTCCTGGTCGTCGCCGCCGACGACGGCGTCATGCCGCAGACGGTCGAGTCGATCAACCACGCCCGCGCGGCCGAGGTGCCGATGGTCGTCGCCGTGAACAAGATCGACCGCGACGACGCGAATCCGCAGAAGGTGCGCCAGGAGCTCGTCGCGCACGGGATCCAGCCCGAGGAGTGGGGCGGGGAGACGCAGTTCGCCGACGTCTCGGCCAAGACGAAGGAGGGCCTCGACAACCTGCTCGAGCGGATCCTCCTCGTCGCCGACGCCGAGCTCGAGCTGAACGCGAACCCGGCCACCGAGGCCTCGGGCCCGATCATCGAGAGCCGCCTCGACATCGGGCGCGGCCCGGTCGCGACGATGCTCGTCCAGCGTGGGACGATCCGCGTCGGCGACGCGATCGTGGCCGGCGACGCCTGGGGCAAGGTCAAGGCATTGCACGACTACCGCGGCGACCGCGTCGAGTCCGCCGGCCCGGGAACGCCCGTCGAGGTGCTCGGCTTCGACAAGCCGCCGTCGGCCGGAGAGCTGGGTCGCGTCGTCGAAAACGACAAGCAGGCCCGCCACCTCGCCGGCCTGCGCAGCCAGCGCCTGCGTTCCGAGCAGTTCGCGCGCCGCGCGACGAAGGGCGTCTCGCTGGAGGATCTCTTCACGCGCATCGCCGAGGGCGGCGTCCAGGACTTGAACATGGTCGTGAAGGCCGACGTGCAGGGCTCGATCGAGGCCGTGATCGGCGAGCTCGGGAAGATCCGCCATCCAGAGGTTCGCGTGAACGTGATCCACACGGGCATCGGCGGGATCACCGAGTCGGACGTGATGCTCGCGTCCGCGTCGAACGCGATCGTCGTCGGCTTCACGGTGCGGCCGAACGCCGAGGCGCGGCTCCTCGCCGAGCGCGAGGGCGTCGACGTGCGGACGTATCGCGTCATCTACCAGCTCACCGAGGACATCGAGCAGGCGCTCGTCGGGATGCTCTCCCCGGAGAGGGTCGAGGAGACGATCGGCGAGGCCGAGGTGCGCGCGCTCTTCCGGGCGTCGCGGATCGGCGTCATCGCCGGCTCCTACGTCACGAACGGGACGATCCGGCGCAACGCGCAGGTGCGGGTCGTCCGCGACGGCACCGTCGTCATCGAGACGACCGTCGCGAGCCTCAAGCGCTTCAAGGACGACGTTCGCGAGGTGCAGCAGGGCTTCGAGTGCGGCATCTCGCTCGAGGGCTTCAACGACGTGAAGGAAGGCGACGTCCTCGAGTTCTTCGAGACGCGCGAGATCGAGCGCACCGACCTCTCCGCCCCCGCAGCGGCGGCCCCCGAGCCCGAGCCCGAGCCCGAGGGCGACGCCGAGCCCGACGACGAGTAGCGGTCCTGCCGTGGAAGGCGGCTACGTGGGAATCCTGTGGGTCGAGCTGCACTTCCCCGAGGCCGGGTCGCTGAAGGGCAAGCGCAAGTACGTGCAGTCGGCGAAGGCCCAGCTCCAGCGGCGTTTCGGCGCCTCGGTGGCCGAGGTCGCGCACCACGACCTGTGGCAGCGCGCTGGCCTGACGGCGACGTTCGCGGCGCGCGAGCTGGGGGAGCTCGACCACCTGATGGACGACGCCGAGCGCTACCTAGGCGGCCAGGAGTGGGAGCTCACCGGCGTCGTGCGCGAGGTGGTGACGGTCGAGTGAGCGAGCGGATGCGGCGCGTGAACGAGTCGGTGCGCGAGGTCGTCTCGGAGGCGATCGTCGGGCTGAAGGATCCGCGCATCGGCTTCGTCACGGTCACGGGCGTGGACACGAGCCCCGACCTGCGGACCTCGACGGTCTACGTGAGCGTGCTCGGCTCGAAGAAGAAGCAGCGCAAGTCGCTCGAGGGCCTCAACTCGTCCGCGGGCGCGCTCCAGGAGCACCTGGCGACCGAGCTCCGCATGAAGCGGACCCCGCTGCTGACCTTTGAATACGATCCGACGGTCGAGCAGGGTGTCCGCATGACGAAGCTGATCGACGACCTCACCCCAGATGACGAACCACAAGACTGAGCTCGAGCAGACCGCCGCGGCGCTCTCCGCGCACGAGCGGTTCGTCGTCACGACGCACGAGAACCCCGACGGCGACGCGCTCGGGTCGCTGCTCGCGACCACGCTGGCGCTGCGCGCGCTCGGCAAGGACGTTGAGCCTTACCTCTGCGGCGAGGTCCCGCTGCCGAACGAGTACGAGTTCATGCTCCTCAACGGCCTGACGCGCGGCGACGCGCCGGCGATGGAGGGGCGCGTGCTCGTCGCCGTCGACTGCGCGAACGAGAGCCGCCTCGGGCCCGATCCGGACGCGATCATCGGCACGGCCGAGCTGGTCGTGAACATCGACCACCACCACGACAACAGCCTGTTCGGCGGGATCAACCTGATCGTGGCCGAGGCGTCGTCCACGGGTGAGATCCTCCGCGACGTGATCCGCGAGGTCGGCGTCGCGCTGACGCCCGAGATCGCCGAGGCGCTCTACATCGCGATCGTCACCGACACGGGCCGCTTCCAGTACTCGAACACGACCGCGCACTCCCTGCGCCTGGCCGCCGAGCTGGTGGACGCCGGCGCGGACGTGCACCGCGTGTTCCAGGGCGTCTACGAGAGCGTCGCGTTCGCGAAGCTGAAGCTCGTCGCGCGCGCGCTCGAGACCGCGCAGCTCTACGAGAAGGATCGCGTCGTCATCTCGCACCTCGAGCGGGAGGACTTCCAGGCCTCCGGCGCAGCGGAGCCCTTCTCCGAGGGGATCATCGACTACCTCCGCGCCGTAGAGGGCGTCGAGCTCGCGGCGCTGATCCGCCGCCCGCCGAACGAGCTCGGCCCGAACCGGCGGATCAGCCTGCGCACGACCGAGGAGGACCTCGACGTGTCGGCGATCGCGCGCAAGAGCGGGGGAGGCGGCCATCGCCAGGCGGCGGGCTTCCCGTCCGATGCGACGGTCGAGGAGATCACCGACTTCATCCGGCGCGAGTACCTGGCCCAAGTGGCCGCGAACCGCGCCTGATCTCCGGTTCTTCCCCGGGGGACCCCGTGTAGCGCTTCCCCCGCTTCGAGCGTATCCGCGAAACTCTCGCGTGTGGCGCACGATTCGAGCCAGGAAGCGCGCGGAACTGTGCCGAGCCCTGCCGGCGGGCTCGTGCTCGTGGACAAGGAGGCCGGGCCGTCGTCGTTCCAGGTCGTGCGGCGCGTGCGGAACCGCTTCAACCTGAAGGCCGGGCACGCCGGGACGCTCGACCCGTTCGCGACCGGGCTGCTCGTCTGCCTCGTCGGACGCTCCACGCGGCTCGCGCGCTACCTCGTCGGGCTCGACAAGCGCTACCTGACGACGATCCAGCTCGGCATTCGCACCGACACGGGCGATGTGGAGGGGACCGAGCTCGATCCGACGCCGATCCCGACGCTCGCCGACATCGAGGCCCTGCGCGGCGAGGTCGAGCTTCCCGTTCCGGCCGCGTCGGCGGTGAAGATCGACGGCGAGCGCGCCTACAGCCTGCACCGGCGCGGGGTCGCCGTTGAGATGCCGATGCGCCGCTCCACCGTCTACGCGCTCGACGTCGTCCGCTTCGAGCCGCCAACCCTCGACCTCGACTTAAGAGTTTCGACCGGGACGTACATCCGCTCGATCGCCGACGCGCTCGGCGGCCACTGCACGGCGCTGCGGCGCACCGAGGTGGGTCCGTTCCGCATCGAGGACGCGGACGAAGAGCGCGTTCTGACTCCGCTCGCCGCCGTGCCGCACCTGCCGCGGATCGACCTGGACGAGGAGGGCGCGCGCGCCGTCGCGTCGGGTCGTCCCGTTGCTGCGGACGCCGAAGGCCCCGTCGCGCTCGTCGCGGAGGGCGAGCTCATCGCGGTCGGGATCGCGGACGGGACGACGGCCCGCCCGGAGACGGTGCTCGTATGAACGTTCTGCGTTCGGCGAGCGAGGCGCCGGCCGCCGAGCGGGCGGTCGCGATCGGGACGTTCGACGGCGTGCACCGCGGCCATCGCGCCGTGATCGACGCCGCGCGGGCGACGGGGCTGCGCACGTGCGTCGTCACGTTCTCTCCGCATCCGCGCACGGTGCTCGGCTACGACGTGCGGCTGCTCACGCCCGTCGAACGCCGCGTCGAGCTGCTCGGCGAGCTCGAGCCCGACGACCTCCTCGTCGTCGACTTCACGCCCGAGCTGGCCACGAAGACGCCCGAGGAGTTCGTCGACTCCGTGCTGCGGCCCCTCGGCGCGAAGGCCGTGCTGGCCGGGGAGGACTTCCGCTTCGGCGCGGGCCGGCGCGGAGATCTCGCGCTGCTCGAGCGTCTCGGCTTCGAGATCGTGCCCGTTCCGCTCGTAGAAGGCGTCTCGTCCAGCCGGATCCGTGAGCTGCTCACCGAGGGCGACGTCACCGGAGCCGCCCAGCTCCTCGGCCGGCCGCCCGAGCTGGAAGGGCCCGTCGTCCCGGGTGATCAGCGCGGCGGCACGCTCGGGTTTCCCACGGCCAATCTCGCCGTGGCGCCCGAGATTCTCGTCCCCGCGTACGGCATCTACGCGGGCGCGGCGCGGCTCCTCGACACCGAGGACACGGCGGAGCACCGCACGGCGCTCTCGATCGGCGTGAACCCGCACTACGGCGGCGTGGAGCGGCGGATCGAGGCGTTCCTGCTCGACTTCGAGGGCGACCTCTACGGCCGTCCGCTGCGCGTGGAGCTCTGGGAGCGGCTGCGCGACGAGCGCTCGTTCGGGAGCGAGACCGAGCTGGTGGAGCAGATCGCCCGCGACGTCGAGGCCACGCGCGCCGCCTCACGCCCGTAAGCATCGGCACAAAGGTTTGTAAGGAACGTTCGAAAGAGCGCGGAGCTTTGTCCCGAAAGGGAGAGAATCGCCCAGATGTCTCCCGCAGCGACTCTCATCCGCGTCCAGTGCCTCTCGTGTGGACGCGCGTACGAAAAGCCCGAGACCGACCGCACGATGCGCGCCAACCCCGGCTGCCCCGAATGTGGGTACCTGGGATGGATGCCGCTCAGCTCGGCAGCGACACCGCCGCTCCACTCCGTCGCGGATCGGCGGCAGCCCCGCGCCGAGAGCACAGGCTGACGCCGCCGAAGTAGTGGTGCCGGGCCTCCCAGCGCCGCACCTCGAACCCTGACTCGGCCAACGCGGCGAGCGCTTCTTCTTCGAACCCCGGCTCCACGTGGACGACCGGGCCCGCGGGGTGGAGGCGGTGCCGGTCGACCGCCGCCTGCGGCTCGAGGCCCTCGTCGAGGAGCCCGGCAATCGTCTGCACGAGCGCGCTACGAAGTCGCGAGCCGCCCGCCGAGCCGAGCGCCAGCAGAGGACCGTCCGAGTCGAACACGGCGGTCGGCGCCATCATGCTCTGCATCCGATCGCCGGGAACGAGCGGGCCGACGATCAGCTCGGTCTCGCCGAGCATCGAGTTCAGGTGCACCTGGAGGCCCGGCAGAAAATCGCCGGAGCCGAGCCCGAGGCTCGACGTGAGGACGCAGACGTTGCCGGCCGAGTCGGCGGTGACGAGGTTCGTGGTGTCTCCGTTCGCGGGTTTCGCCGCGAGGGTTCGAGCCAGCGTCACCGCGCGGCCGCCGGGCGTGCGCGGGAGCGGAGGGAGGGCGGAGACCGTCTCGGCGATCCGGGAGAGACCGCCGCGGGTCGCGACGCGAAGGCCCAGGTAGTCCGACTCGACCGGCTCGGTCCACATCGGCGTATACGCGGCGAGGTCGTCCGGGGTGATCGGACCGCCGAGCTCGTCCATCAGCCCGAGGAGCGCCTCGCCGAGCGTGCCCGCGTACATCGAGTCCGGACCCTCCTCGGCGACGTGCTCGAGCGCGCGGGCGAGGCCCGGCTGGACGAGCCGGTCGTCCGTTTCGAGCAGCGCGCCCGTTGGCGAGAAGATCTCGGCGCCGTCGCCGAGCGTCATGACCGGCGCGAGCATCGCGAGGCACAGCGCGTGCGCGAGCGGCATCGGGACGCCGTCGCGCGCGATCGCGATCGCGGGCTCGACGAGGCGCGCCCAGGGCAGGGTCCCGTGCCTTTGCCAGAGCTCCCCGAGCCCGGCCGGAACGCCCGGGACCGCGCATGAATCGATCCCGACCTTGTAGTCCACGATCTCGTTTCCGAATACCACGGGAACGTGGTCGAGACGCAGCTCCCGCTCGGGTCGGCCAAGCCCGGGAACGGCGGCGAAGAAGTCGAGATTCGTCGCGCGGCCGCTCTCGCCGTCGATCCAGAGCGCATGCCCGCCGCCCATGAGCCCGGTCATGACGACCTCCGCGGCGCACGACGCGAGGGAGGCCGCGACGGCGGCGTCGGCGGCCGTTCCGCCCTCCTCGAGGATCGCGAGTCCGGCCTGCGTCGTCGCGGGATGGTTCGCGGCGATTCCAGGCTGGAGGCGGGTCACACGGGCAGTATCTCGCGCACCGTTCCCAGCAGGAATCCCGCAGTCCGCGTGCTAGCCTTGCCGCAATGACTCTGACGAAGGAAGCAAAGCAGGAGCTGGTGGGCACGTACGGCCGCTCGGCCACGGACACCGGTTCGACAGAGGTTCAGGTTGCTCTTCTGACTCGACGTATCGAGCAGCTCACCGAGCACCTCCGAACTCACCGCAAGGACCATCACTCTCGACGCGGGCTCCTGAAGCTCGTAGGCCAGAGGCGGCGTCTGCTGAACTATCTTCAGAAGAGGAATCTGGAGGGTTACAGGACGTTGATCAAGGAACTCGGTCTGCGGCGATAGAGCCGGGCCGGGCCCGGGAGACGCCGGTGGAAGTTTGAGAGAGCGCCTTCGGGCGTTGCCCCAAACCTCCGCCTCCGTCTCTCGGTGAGAGGAGATGGAATTGAATACGACGCTGGACACGCGTGTCGCCGTCACGATCGGCGACGCGGAAATCACGATGGAGACCGGCAAGCTCGCCAAGCAGGCGGACGGCGCGGTCGTCGTCCGCAGTGGCGACACCATGATCCTGGCGACCGCGACGGGCCGAACCGAGGCCCGCGAAGGCGCCGACTTCTTCCCGCTCACGGTGGATGTCGAGGAGCGGATGTACGCGGCCGGGAAGATCCCCGGCGGCTTCTTCAAGCGCGAGGGACGCCCCACCGAGCGGGCGATCCTGACCGCGCGGATGATCGACCGCCCGATCCGGCCGCTCTGGCCGAAGGGCTACCGCAACGAGGTGCAGGTCATCTGCACCGTGCTGTCGGCCGACCTCGTCACGGGCCACGACATCCTCTGCATCAACGGGGCCTCGGCCGCGCTCATGCTGAGCGCCGATGCCGTTCGCCGGCCCGGTCGGCGCCGTGCGCGTCGCCCAGATCGACGGGCAGCTCGTCGTCAACCCGTCGCTCCCCGCGATGGAGAGCGGCAACGACCTCGATCTGATCGTCGTCGGCTCGAAGGAAGGCCTCACCATGGTCGAGGCCGGCGCCGACCAGGTTCCCGAGGATCGGCTGCTCGAGGCGCTGGAGATCGCGCACGAGGAGATCAAGCGCATCTGCGCCGCGCAGGAGGAGCTCCGTGAGCTCGCCGGCAAGCCGAAGTGGCTCGACCCGGAGAAGACCGAGGAGCTGAAGGCCGCCCACGGCGCGCAGATCACCGCCAAGATCGGCGAGGTCGGCCTCCGCGACGCCGGCTCATTCGTCGACGAGCTCCAGTCGCAGGTCGGCGGCGAGATCTCGATGGATTCGACCGAGGACGACGTCATCAAGCGGACGCAGGCCCGCTCGAGCTTCACGCTCCTCCTCGAGGGGCTCCGCCTCGACGCCGTGAAGGCGCCGGTCCGCGAGCAGTTCGAGGCCGAGCTGCAGGCGCTCACCGACGCCGAGCAGGACTCGAAGGAGCTCAAGTCGGCCAAGCGCGCGCTGCTCTACGACCGGATCGTCGAGACCGTGTCGCTGCCGTTCCCCGGCGGCGAGGACGGCGAGAAGGACTCGCTGACGAAGCAGTTCGTGAAGAAGGCGTGCGACGCGCTCTACAAGGAGCTCGTCCGCACGAAGATCGCCGTGGACAAGCGCCGCCCGGACGGCCGCGGCGCCGAGGAGATCCGCCCGATCACGTGCGACGTCGAGCGTCTCGCCGCGCACGCACGGCTCCGGCCTCTTCACCCGCGGCCAGACGCAGATCATGTCGCTCCTCACGCTCGGCACCGCGAAGGAGGGTCAGCGCATCGACGACCTCTCCCTCGAGGAGGAGCGCCGCTACATGCACCACTACAACTTCCCGCCCTACTCGGTCGGCGAGACCGGGTTCATGCGGGGCCCGAAGCGGCGTGACATCGGCCACGGCGCGCTCGCCCAGCGGGCGCTCGAGGCGGTCATCCCGACCGCGGACGCCTTCCCGTACACGATCCGGATCGTCTCGGAGACGCTCGAGTCGAACGGCTCGTCGTCGATGGGCTCGGTCTGCGGCTCGACGCTCGCTCTCATGGACGCCGGTGTTCCGATCCTCGCGCCCGTCAGCGGCATCGCGATGGGCCTCGTGAAGGAGGGAGACGACTACGTCATCCTCACCGACATCCAGGGCGCCGAGGACCACCTCGGCGACATGGACTTCAAGGTCGCCGGGACCCGGGAGGGCATCACGGCGCTCCAGATGGACATCAAGATCACGGGCGTGACGCAGGAGATCATGCGCTCCGCGCTCGAGCAGGCGAAGCGGGCGCGCGAGTCGATCCTCGACTCGATGCTCTCCGCGATCCCCGAGGCCCGCGCCGAGCTGGCCGCACATGCCCCGCGGATCTCGACGATCCAGATCAACCCGGAGCAGATCGGCCTCGTCATCGGCAAGGGCGGCGAGACGATCCGCGCGCTCGAGTCCGACCACGACGTCCAGATCGACATCGAGGAGGACGGGACGATCCTCATCTACGCCACCGAGGGCACCAAGGGCGACGCGGCCATCGCGGCCGTCGCCGCGCTGACGAAGGAGCCCGAGGCGGGCGACGAGTACACCGGTCGCGTCGTCAAGACGACCGACTTCGGCGCGTTCGTCGAGCTGAAGAAGGGCACGGACGGGCTGCTCCACGTCTCGAACGTCGGCCCGGGCCGCGTCGCGCACATCGAGGACGTCATCGCGCGCGGCGACGTGCTCGACGTCAAGGTGCTCGAGGTGGACAAGGAGCGCGGCCGCATCGGCCTGAAGCTCATCGCCAAGCACGAGAACGGCGATCTCGTCGATCCCGAGGTGCTGATCGAGCGGGCCAAGGACGCCCCGCCGCGGCCCCCGCGCGAGGAGCGCCCGCGTCGCGAAGGCGATCGCGGCCGCGGAGGCCGGCGCTAAAGCAAGAACCCGGAGGGCGGCGAGAGCCGCCCTCTCTCGTTCAGGGATAACCTGGGGCCCGTGAAGACCTACGACGCGATCGTGATCGGCGCCGGGCCGGGGGGCTCGACCACGGCGCAGCGCCTGGCGTCGAACGGCGCCGACGTGCTGCTCCTCGACCGCGCCGAATTTCCGCGGGACAAGCCGTGCGGCGGCGGCGTTACGCTGCGCGCGGCCCAGCAGATCCCAGTGTCGATCGATCCGGTCGTGGAGCAGGTCGTGACCGTCGCCGAGCTCGGGCTCGCCTACAGGCGCAAGGTCGAGCGCGGGGCGGGGACCGCTCGTGCTGATGACCCAGCGCAAGCGCCTCGACAACCACCTGGCCGAGAGCGCCGTCGCCGCGGGTGCGGAGTTCCGCGACGGCGTGAAGGTCACCGGGGTCGAAACCGACGAGAGCGGCGCGACCGTCACCGCCGGCGGCGAGGGTCTGCGCGCCCAGACCGTCGTGGGCGCGGACGGCATCAACGGGATCACGGCGCGCTCGCTCGGCCTGGGCGGAAACCGGTCCGTCGCGGTCGCCCTCGAAGCCAACGTACCCAACTCGAAGATCGACGCCGAGCGCTGGCGCGGCCGGTTCCTGATGGAGCTGTGCGCGCTGCCGGGCGGCTACGGCTGGGTCTTCCCCAAGGGCGAGCACATCAACGTGGGAGTGGGCGGCTGGGAGAGCGAGGGGCCGCGTCTCCGTCAGCACCTGGCCCGGCTCTGCGAGTTCCATGGAATCGCGATGGACGACCTCGAGGAGACGCGCGGCTACCGGCTTCCGTGCAGAGCCGCCGACTCCGTGCTCGCCCGCGGTCGGGGACTGCTCGTGGGCGACGCGGCCGGTCTCGTCGATCCGCTGACCGGCGACGGGATGTACGAGGCGTTCCTCTCCGGGCGCTACGCCTCGGACGCGGTCGCCCGCGTGCTGGCCGGCGAGGCTGCGAGCCTCGACCCGTACAGCGTCGAGCTGACCAAGCGCCTCTCGACGCACCTCTGGGCGGCGTGGAGCCTCAAGGCCGCGCTCGACCGTTTCCCGCGTACGGCCTTCGGCCTGGCGAAGAGCCGCTTCGTCTGGCCGGTCGTGGAGAAGCTCATCACCGGCGAGATCCCGGACATCTCGTCCGCGCGCGGCATCTCGCGCCCGCCGCTCAAGGCGATCCAGCTCATGGGGCGAATCGCGGGCGATCCCGGACACTCGTTCCGGCCCGCCTGAGCAGGAAGCAACTGGAACTGGGCGTACGATGAGCCCGATGGAGAACTACATCCAGACGATGCTCGACGGAGGCGGTCGTGTCATCACCGAGCCGCTTCCCAGCGTGCGCTCGGCCGCGATCGGCGTTTGGATCGGCTCGGGCTCGCGCGACGAGGACTCGGGCCACGCCGGGCTGGCGCATTTCCTCGAGCATCTGCTCTTCAAGGGAACGAGCAAGTACTCGGCGCTCGAGATCGCCGAGATCTTCGACGGGATGGGCGGCGAGCTGAACGCGGCCACCGCGCGCGACTACACGGTCGTCTACGCGCGCGTGCTCGACGAGCACATCGAGGCGGCGCTCGACGTCATGACCGACATGGTCTTCACGCCCGCGTTCGCGGACATCGACGCCGAGCGCGAGGTCGTCCTCGAGGAGATCGCGATGATCGAGGACACGCCGCCCGAGCTCGTCCACGACGTCTTCACGGAGACCGTCTTCGGCGACCATCCGCTCGGCCGGCCCGTGCTCGGCTCCGCCGACGTGATCGCCTCCGTCTCGCGCCGCGCCATCTCCGCGTACCACCGCGCGCGCTACCGGCCCGACAACATCGTCGTGGCAGCAGCCGGGAGCGTCGACCACGACCGGCTCGTCGAGATCGTCCAGGACATGTCCGGAAAGAGCCACGGCGCCGCCAGGCGTCCCGCGGCGCGCCCTCCTTTCGTCGCCCCGCCGCCGCCCGGGCTGCGCTTCATCCGCAAGGAGACCGAGCAGTACCACGTCTGCGTCGGGGCTCCCGGACTCGCGCGCGGCGACCGCCGCCGCTTCACCGCGACCGTCCTCGACTCGATCCTCGGCGGCTCCGCTTCGTCGCGGCTCTTCCAGGAGATCCGCGAGAAGCGCGGGCTCGCCTACGCCGTCTACACCTTCGCGTCGCAGTATGCGGACACAGGCCAGATCGGCGTCTACGTCGGCACGCGCGAGGAGAACCTGGCGGAGTGCATGAAGGTCGTGGCGGCCGAGCTCGCCGCGGTCTCCGGCGAGGTGCGCGAGGAAGAGGTCGAGCGGGCCAAGGAGAACCTGAAGGGCCGCATCATGCTCTCGATGGAGCTGACGTCGAACCGGATGAGCCGGCTCGGCAAGTCGCTCGTCACCGACTCCGACCTGCTCTCGCTCGACCAGATCCTGGCCGAGATCGATGCGGTCGACGCCGCCTCGGTTGCGCAGCTCGCCGCCGTGCTCTTTGCGCCGGAAGGGCTCTCAGTCGCGGGGATCGGGACGAACGAGAAGCGCTTCACCGCTGCGATCGAGCCGGATCGCGCCGCATCTCTCCGAGGCCCGCGCGGCGTGAAGGTCGTCTTCTTCGGCGCGGGCGGCAAGGTCGGCACGGCGCTCGTGCCCGCGCTCGAGGCGGCCGGCCACGAGGTCACGCGCGCAGGCGACCCGGCCGGCCACGACGCGGCCGTCGACTTCACGACGTCCCGACGCGGTGCGCGGAAACGTCGAGCGCTCGCTGGCCGCGGGCGTGCCGTGTGTAGTCGGAACCACCGGCCTGGGGGAGGACGACTGGGCCGCGCTCGACGCCCAGGCCCGCGAGGCGGGGCTCCCGGTGTTCTACGCACCGAACTTCGCGCTCGGCGCCGTGCTGATGATGCGCTTCGCCGCCGAGGCCTCGAACACCTCCCCGACGCGGAGATCGTCGAGGCGCACGCGGCGACGAAGCTGGACATGCCTTCGGGGACCGCGAAAGCGACCGCGGCCGCCATGGAGGGTGATCCGCAGATCCACTCGATCCGCCTGCCGGGGCTCGTCGCGCACCAGGAAGTCCTCCTCGGCGGCGAGGGCCAGCTCCTCACGATCCGCCACGACACGTTCGGCCGCGAGGCGTTCGTGCCCGGCGTGCTCCTCGCGCTGGAGCGGCTCGAGAGCCTGCCTCCGGGCGTCACGACAGGACTCGACACCCTGCTGGCGTAGAATGACCGTGGTGCTGGGAGAAGTCCTCACCGCAACGGTCACGCCCTTCCGCGAGGACGGGTCGGTCGATTTCGATCGTTACCGCGAACTCTGCGTCCACCTCGTCGAGAACGGCTCCGACGGAATCGTCGTGGCCGGCACGACCGGGGAGTCGCCGACGCTCTCCGACGAGGAGCGGCTGGGCCTAGTCGCGGCCGCGATCGAGGCGGTCGGCGACCGCGCCACGGTGGTCGCGGGCACCGGCACGTACTCGACCGCGCACTCGGTCCACCTGACCGAGCAGGCGCATGAGCTCGGCGCCGACGGCTTCCTCGTCATCACGCCGTACTACAACAAGCCTCCGCCTCGCGGGATCGTCGAGCACTACAAGGCGATCGCCGCGGTGAGCGACCGGCCGATCGTCGTCTACAACATCCCGAGCCGGGTCGTGCTGAACCTCGAGCCCGCGACGATCTCCGAGCTGGCCGAGATTCCGACCATCCGCTACGTGAAGCAAGCGAACGACGACCTCGACCAGGCACGGCACATCGTTGACAACACGGAGCTCGATCTCTACGCGGGCGACGACAACCTGATCTTCCCGTTCCTCGAGCTGGGCGCGCTAGGCGGGGTCTGCGTCCACACGCACGTGTTCGGCCCGCAGGTGAAGGAGATGATCCGCCGCCACCGCGAGGGCGACGTCGAGGGCGCCCGCGAGCTCGACCACGAGCTGGAGGCGTCCTACGAGCTTCTCAAGGTGGCGCCGAACCCGATGGCGATCAAGGCTGCGCTGGCTCTGACCGGGTTCGATGTGGGCGGCCTGCGGCTTCCGCTCGTCGAGGCCTCGGACGACGAGAAGGCGCAGATCCGCGGGCTCCTGGAGCGCGCCGGCATTCTCGAACCGGCCAGCCTCTAGACTCGCTTCGTGACCTGGACGCGCATCACGCCGCTCGGCGGCCTCGGCGAGGTCGGAAAGAACATGACCGTCGTCGAGAGCGAGGGCGGCATCGTGATCGTCGACGCCGGCCTGTCGTTCCCGCGCGACGAGCACCTCGGCGTCGATCTCGTCCTGCCCGATTTCGAGTACCTGGAGGAACGCCGCGGCGACATCCGCGCGGTCGTCCTCACGCACGGCCACGAAGACCACGTCGGCGCGCTCCCGTACTTCCTGCGCGAGATCGGGTCGCCTGAGGTCTGGGCGACGAAGCTCACGCTCGGGCTCATCAAGTCGAAGCTCGACGAGCACGGCCTCGCGCGCTCCACGGAGCTGATCGAGGCGGTTCCCGAGGACGGCTCGGTCGCGCTAGGGCCGTTCCAGGCGCAGTTCGTGCGCATGGCGCACTCGATTCCGGACGCGGTCGCGATCGTCCTCGACACACCCGGCGGACGGATCCTCTTCACCGGCGACTACAAGATCGACCACACGCCCGTCGACGGCTTCCGCACCGACGTCGGCCGACTGGCGGAGCTCGGGAACGAGGGCGTCGACCTCATGCTCGGCGACTCGACGAACGCCGAACGGCCCGGCGTGACCGCGTCGGAGCGCACGGTGGGGGAGGCGTTCCGCACGATCCTCCCGCGGCTCGAGGGCCGCGTCCTGATCGCGTCGTTCGCGTCGAACATCCATCGCGTCCAGCAGGCGATCGACGTCGCGCTCGAGACCGACCGCCAGGTCGCGCTCGTCGGCCGCTCGCTGCGCAAGAACGTGAACATCGCGCGGAGCCTCGGCTACCTCGACGTTCCCGAGGAGATCCTCATCAAGCCCGCGGACATCGACAATCTGCGGCCCGAGCAGACGATGATCCTCTGCACCGGGAGCCAGGGCGAGCCGATGTCCGCGCTCACGCGGATCGCCTACGGCGACCACCAGCACGTCACGGTCGAGGCCGACGACACGGTGATCATCTCCGCGAAGCCGGTGCCGGGGAACGAGCTGCGCGTGCACGACACGATCAACCGCCTCACGCGCGCCGGGGCGCTGGTGCTCCACCAGGAGATCGCCGCCGTGCACACGTCGGGCCACGGGAACTCCGACGAGATCCGCACGGTGCTCGCGCTCGTCCGGCCCAAGAACGTGATGCCGGTGCACGGCGAGTTCCGGATGCTCGACGCGCAGGCGCGCCTGGCGCGCGAGTCCGGCGTGCCCGCCGACCGCATCGTCCTCGCCGAGAACGGCTCCGTCGTGGAGCTCTCGAACGGCGTCGCGCGGATCGTCGACCACGTCGCGACGGGCGCCACGTTCGTGGACGGCCTCGGCGTCGGGGACGTGCGCGAGGCGTCCCTCAAAGACCGGCGCCATCTCTCCGAGGACGGCGTGCTCATCGTCGTCGTCACGATCGGCGGGCGAAACGGCAAGAGCGTCGCGCCGCCCGAGCTGATCGCGCGCGGCTTCGCCGATCCCGGCCCGGTGTTCGAGGAGGCGCGCGAAGAGGTCGAGAACACGGTCGCGAAGCTCCTGGGCGACGGCATCGGCGAGCGCAAGCTCCTCGAGGAGCACGTGCACGAGGCCGTGGGCCGCCTGGTCTACGAACGCACCCGTCGCCGGCCGATGATCCTGCCGGTCGTCGTCGAGGTCTGAGCCGCCTCAGGGGTGGCGCCCGGCGCTGCGTCCGGTATCACTAGACGAGTGAACGGCATCGGACACTCCTGGTCGGGACTCCTGCGCTCCTACGAAGTGGAGGACGCGACGGCAACACGGCTCATCCGCGCGCTCGTCGCGACCGAGGTGTCCGCGCTCGCGTTCTGCCGGCTGCTCGACCGGTGGGCGAGGGGCGAGCCCGATCCGACCACCCCTGAGCGACGCGACGCTGCGCTCCGCCGGGCGGCCGAGCGGGTCGAGACTGCGTTGGCCGGACTCGAGCGGCCGCTGGGCCAGTACTTGCTGGAGCTCCAGGGCGACGGCGCCGAGGGCCGCTCCTGGTACGGCGAGCCCGGGGCGGGGGAGGTGCTCGAGTGGGACGAGGTGCTGCGCCGGGCCGGCGTGCACGCGTCACCGAACCGCGTCGCCCAGGCCTATCTCGAGCTGGCCGTGCTCGTTCGAGCGCTCCAGGGACTCTCGAGCTCCGCTCGCATGGGCGCTCCGCCCGAGCGCGCCGCCCTTTGGGCCGGGCTGTTCGACCTCCGCGAGAACCTGTACGGCGGCGCGGTCGACGATCTCCGCGCGCTGGCCGCCTGACGCCAGCGGGGTAGAAGCTCCGCGATCGGTCGCTTGGTCTGGCCGAACTACGTCCTCCGTCCCGGTCGCGCAATCCGATGACCCGTCGGGCGGGAGTGCGCCGTCGTCTAGGTCTCCGCAGCTAGGTGCGCGGGGACCGGCGTCGGCACGGCGTTAGGTCTCAAGAGCATATGTAGGTCGGGATGATCCCAAAGGGCCGGGACTCGGAGCGGGTATCCCCGTCGGGTCGCCTTCTCCGAACCCCGGCAGGGTGACGGTACGCGGCCCACCTCGCGGCGACCATGGCCCAAGCGGGTCAACTTAGGCGGCCGGGTCGCGGTGAGGAGATCTAGGAACTCGCGCTCCGCACTCCTTCCGCGTCGCGCGGACGGGCACGAAGTACGTCAGCTGCCCGTAGCGGCCTTGCGCCCTCATCGAGCGGCGGGGAGGAGGCCCTCTCCACCGCGCGAACTACGTCCTTCATGGGTCGAAAGAAGGCGCCGCACAAGGTGCGCCCTCGGACGCCGTCGCGCGTCAAGCGTCGGCGGACGAAAGGCACCGCTCATCCCGAGCTCATCGGGCTCGGTCTCGTCGCGCTGGGGCTCTTCCTGGTCGTCGTCCTCTGGCTCGGCTGGGACGGCGGCGCGGTCGGCTCGCACGTCACGGACGGCCTCGACTGGCTGATCGGCGCCGCCCGGATCGTGCTGCCGCTCGCGCTCATCGGAGTGGGAGGGCTCATGGTCGGCCGCTCCGGCCTCATCGACTTCCGTCCCTTCCGCGTGGGGCTCGTGGTCGCCTCCGCGGGGCTGCTGATCCTCCTGGGCGCGAACAACGGCGGGGAGCTCGGCGGCGCGCTCGACGGCGGCTTCGAGCGCCTCATCGGAGCCTCCGGGACGATCATCCTCGGCTCGTTCGCCTTCACCGTCGGCATCGTGCTCCTCACGGGCGCCTCGCTCGGCGCGCTGCTTCGCCGCTCGGCCACCGCCGCGAAGGCGGCTCACGCCAAAGCCGCCGAGGCGCGCAGATCGATGCCGCGGCCGGCTCCGGGTCCCGTCGAGCCGTCGTACGAGTCCGTTCCGCTCGCGCCGCCCGTGGACGGCGCGGTCGAGTATCCCGACGTGGTCTCCGACGCGCCTCCCGCGATGCCGGTGCTGGTCGACCAGCTCTCCAACGAGTCCGACTGGAACGACGAGCCGACGAGCGAGACCGCAGCGCTTTCCCTCTTCGAGCCGCCCGCGACCGAACACGCCGCGTACGTCCTGCCGGACCCGAGCCTCCTGCGCCGTTCGCGCGCGACCGAGAAGCAGCCGCAGCAGGCGCTCGAGCGCACCGCGGAGACGCTCGTCCAGGCGCTCGGCCACCACGGCGTCGAGGCGACCGTCATCGGCATGGTCTCGGGGCCGCGGGTCACGCGCTACGAGATCCAGCTCGCACCGGGGACGAAGGTGGGCAAGGTCGCCGCGCTGAAGGACGACCTCGCCTACGCGCTCGCGACGACGGAGATCCGCATCCTCGCCCCGATCCCGGGCAAGCAGGCCGTCGGCGTGGAGGTTCCGAACCTCGCTCCGAACATCGTCACCCTCGGCGACATCTTCGACACGCTGCCCCAGAACGCGAGCCCCGTCTCCACCTGGCTGGGGAAGGACATCTCCGGCGCGGCCGTCTGGGCCGACCTCGCTCGGATGCCGCACATCCTCATCGCCGGAACGACCGGCTCGGGGAAGTCGGGCTGCATCAACAACATGCTCTGCTCGATCCTCCTGCGCTCAACGCCGGACGAGGTCCGCATGATCCTCGTCGACCCGAAGCGCGTCGAGCTCGGCCTCTACGAGTCGATCCCGCACCTGCTCACGCCCGTCGTGTCGAGCCCGAAGGCCGCTGCCGCCGTCCTCGCGAACGTCCTCACGGAGATGGAGCGCCGCTACGAACGCATGAGCGTCGCCAAGGCGCGCACGCTGCCCGAGCTGAACAAAGCGCTCACGGGGCGTGGCGAGGCGCCGTTGCCGTACCTCCTCATCGTGATCGACGAGCTCGCCGACCTGATGATGGTCTCGCCGCAGGAGGTGGAGGACGCCGTCATCCGCCTCGCGCAGAAGTCGCGCGCCGTCGGCATCCACCTCGTGCTCGCGACGCAGCGCCCGTCCGTGGACGTCATCACCGGGATGATCAAGGCGAACGTCCCGTCGCGGATCGCCTTCGCCGTCTCGAGCCAGACCGACTCGCGTGTGATCCTCGACACGGCCGGCGCCGAGAGCCTGCTCGGCCAGGGCGACATGCTCTTCAAGCCGCTCGGCACCTCGCGCCTGCAGCGCGTCCAGGGCGCGTACGTGAGCGAGGAGGAGATCGCACTCGTCGTCGAGGCGTGCCGCGGCCAGCGCGAGCAGGAGCTGGACGAGACGCTGCTCGAGTCGCCCCAGGCCGCGCACGCAGGGGAGGACAGCGAGGAAGACTTCGATCCCGACGAGGACCCGCTTCTCGACAAGGCGATCGAGATCGTCGTGCAGACGCAGACGGCGTCGGTCTCGCTCCTGCAGAGGCGGCTGCGGGTCGGCTACACGCGCGCGGGTCGCCTGATCGACATGCTGGAGCGCCGGGGCATCATCTCCGGCTACGAGGGCTCCAAGCCGCGGAAGGTCCTCGTGGGCGAGGGCGACCTCGACCGGATGCTCGCGAACGTCGCCTCGTAGCGCCTGCTAACGAACCGCCCCGCGCGGACGTCCTGGAAATGGAATCCCAGGAGGGGTAGCATCGTGCGATTCAACTCGACGGCATGAGCGATAGAGGAGGATCCGTGAACGCAACAAGAAAGCTTCCCTGGCTACTACTGCTCTTGGTCGCGCTCGCACTCGCGCTGGTCGCGGCAGGGTGCGGCGGCGACGACGACGGCGAGACGACTCCGGCAGCGGCGACCGGCGACACCGACGCGACAGAGACAGAGCCGGCGGAGGAAGTCATCAGCGTCGGCATGGTCAGCGACACCGGCGGTCTCGACGACCGCGGGTTCAACGAGTTCTCGATCGCCGGCTTCGATCGCGCCCAGGAGGAGCTCGGCGTCGAGGGACGGGTCTACGTCTCCGAGTCGGGCGACGACTACCTGCCGAACCTGACGGCGGCTGTGGACGACGGCCACGACCTGGTCATCGCGATCGGCTTCCTCATCCAGCCGTCCGTGGTGGAGGTGGCGACCGAGGCAACCGACGTCAACTTCGCCGGCGTCGACCAGTTCTACGGCGAGGAGCCGGACTGCGGCGGAGAAAACCAGTCGCCGTGCGTCATGCCGAACGTGGTCGGCCTCCAGTTCCCGTCGGAGGAGGCGGGCTACCTGGCCGGCATCGTCGCGGCCAGCATGAGCGAGACCGGGACCATCTCGACGGTCGGCGGCATCAAGATCCCGCCGGTCGACAACTGGATCGCCGGCTTTAGGCAGGGCGCCATGGACACCAACCCGGACATCAAGCTCCTGAACGCGTACTCGCAGGACTTCGTCGACGCCGCGAAGTGCAAGGAGATTGCGCTCGACCAGATCTCCCAGGGCTCCGACGTCGTCTTCCAGGTGGCGGGACAATGTGGTCTCGGCGCCCTCGACGCCGCCTGTCAGGAAGGGGTCTTCGCCATCGGCGTGGACGCCGACCAGTCGTTCGCAGGCGACTGCGTGATCACGAGCGCGCTGAAGCCGCTCGAGCTCGCGGTCTTCGAGACGATCAAGTCGGCCCAGGAAGGGTCGTTCGCGGGTGGTACGAACGCGTTCTTCGGCATTCAGGACTACCCCGAGGCAACACTGCTCGCACCGTTCTCGGCCGACGTCCCGCAGGAGATTCAGGACGCGGTCGCGACGGCGACGGAGCAGCTGATCAGCGGCGAGATCGACCCGCCGGCCACGTTCGAATAGGTCAATCCTCGACGAGGGGCGGGCCCAGCCCGCCCCTCACCCCTTTCACCCATGGCGGATGCGCCCCTTCTCGAGCTGAGAGGCATCACGAAGCGGTTCCCCGGCGTCGTCGCCAACGACGACGTCGACTTCGACCTCGTCAAGGGAGAGGTTCACGCGCTCCTCGGCGAGAACGGCGCCGGCAAGTCGACGCT
Source organism: uncultured Thermoleophilia bacterium (assembly GCA_963716005.1). Lineage (GTDB taxonomy): Bacteria > Actinomycetota > Thermoleophilia > Gaiellales > Gaiellaceae > CAVRUF01. Next base: position 1,021,124 of record OY970285.1, on the reverse strand, counting down.
CATGAGCATTCTCTACGGCCTCTACCACCCGGACGAGGGCGAGATCCGACTGAACGGCAAGCCCCTCCGCATCGACTCGCCACGGGCCGCGATTGACATCGGCATCGGCATGGTCCACCAGCACTTCATGCTCATCCCGGTGATGACCGTCGCCGAGAACATCGTCCTCGGCGTCGAGCCGCACAAGGGGCCGTTCCTCGACCTCGAGACCGCCGAGGAGCGCGTGCGCGACCTCTCGCAGCGCTTCGGGCTGGCCGTCCGGCCGGAGGCTCGGATCGACTCGATCTCCGTCGGCATGCAGCAGCGTGTCGAGATCCTGAAGGCGCTCTTCCGGGGGGCAGACATCCTCATCCTCGACGAGCCCACCGCTGTGCTCACGCCGCAGGAGGCAAGCGAGCTGTTCGCAATCGTCCGGTCGCTCCAGGCCGAGGGCAAGTCGATCATCTTCATCACCCACAAGCTGGGGGAGGTGCTGGCCATCTCCGACCGGATCACGGTGCTGCGGCGAGGGAAGACCATCGAGACGGTTCCCACCGCGGGGGCGACGGAGGAGGGGCTCGCCAAGCTCATGGTCGGCCGTGAGGTGCTCCTGCGCGTCGACAAGAAGCCGGTCGAGCCCGGCGAGCCCCTCCTTTCCGTAAAGGACCTGCACGTGCTCGACGCGCGCGGCCTCGAGGCGGTCCGCGGCGTCTCCTTCGAGGTGCGGGCGGGCGAGGTCGTCGGGATCGCAGGCGTGGACGGGAACGGCCAGTCCGAGCTGATCGACGCGATCACGGGCCTGCGCCGGCCGGAGTCGGGCGGCATTACCGTCCGCGGCAGGGACCTCACGAACGAGGGCGCGCGGGAATGCCTCGAGTCCGGCGTCGGCCACATCCCCGAGGACCGCCAGCTGCGCGGGCTCGTGCTCGACTTCACGCTGGCCGAGAACATCGCCCTCCACGACTTCCGCGAGCCCCCGGACTCGAAGTGGGGCTGGCTCTTCCCCAAGCGGCTCGTCGCCAGGGCGAGGCAGCTTTTGACGGAGTTCGACGTTCGCGGCGGCGGCCCGCAGACGCATGCTGGGGCGCTCTCGGGCGGTAACCAGCAGAAGGTGGTCATCGCGCGCGAGATCTCGCGCGACCCGAGCATCCTTATCGCCGCCCAACCGACCCGCGGGCTCGACGTGGGCGCGATCGAGTTCGTCCACCGGCGCCTCGTCGCCGAGCAGGACGAGGGCCGCGGCATCCTGCTCGTCTCGTTCGAGCTCGACGAGGTGCTCTCGCTGTCCGACCGGATCCTTGTGATCTACGAGGGCCGGATCGTTGCGGAGTACGGGCGCGACGTCTCGGAGGAGGAGCTCGGCTTCGCGATGACCGGCGGGCGTGGCGGGGAGGAGGCCGCCTGATGGCCTACGAGCCCCGGACGTCGGCGACCGAAGGGGTGAGCGAGTGGTTCTCGTCCCGGATCGGCGGGATCCTCGTGCCGATCGCGGCGACCGTGCTCGCGTTCCTGATCGGCGGTCTTGTCGTCGCGATCACGGGCCACAACCCGATCACCGCATACAAGGCGATCTTCGCTGGCACCGGGCTCAACTGGTTCTTCCCGTGGGTTACGGGCGAGTCCCGCGAGGCGGCCGCGAACGACCTGCAGCAGACGCTCATCCTCATGACACCCCTGATCCTGACGGCCCTCGCGGTGGCGTTCGCCTTCCGCTGCGGGCTCTTCAACATCGGCGGCCAGGGCCAGTACTGGGTCGGGTTCAGCGCCGCGCTCTTCGTCGGGACGCACCTCGAAGGGCTGTCGCGCCCGATCCACATCCTTCTCGCGCTCGTGGCTTCGATCCTCGCCGGAGCAGTCTGGGGAGGCATCGCCGGCCTCCTCAAGGCCACCGTGGGCGCCCACGAGGTGATCACGACGATCATGCTCAACTGGATCGCCATTTACGGCGGGACGTACCTGTACGAGATCGGCGGACCGCTGCAGGGGCCGCAGGAGTCGATCCCGCGCTCCGACGAGATCCTCCCGTCGGCCGTGCTGTGGCCGATCTGGGGAAGCCTGCCCGCGCTCCACGCGGGGATCTTCATCGCGCTCTTCGCACTCGTCGTTTACGCGGTCATCCTCAACCGGACGACGCTCGGGTTCGAGGTGCGCGCGGTCGGCTTCAACCCCGAGGCCGCCAGATACAGCGGCATCTCGGTCGCGAAGAACTACTTTCTCGCCATGGCCATCGCGGGCTCCTTCGCGGGCCTCGCCGGGTCGGTCGACCTCCTCGGGTTCAAGTACAGCGTCGACGTGGGCGACTACGGGACGAACTTCATCGCCTTCACCGGCATCGCCGTCGCCCTGCTCGGACGGACGAAAGCCGTCGGCATCCTCTTCGCGGCGCTGCTCTTCGCCGCCCTCGAGGTGGGCACGTCGACGCGGCAGCTCGATCCCGAGGTGTTCGAGCCTGCTTTGGCGGTCGATCTCGCCACGATGATCCAGGCGCTGGTCATCTTCTTCGTCGGCGCGGAGCTCCTGATCGTCTACATCTGGCGGGCGCGGTTGCTCGTGCGCCGCGGGTCGGACACCCAGCCGGAGGCCGCTTCGTGAGCGCAACCGAGTCCCGGGGCGCGACCGTCACCGAGTGGGTGCGCAAGGCCACGGAGCCGCGCACGATCGCGATCGTCGGGATCGCCGCCGGGGTGCTCGCGTTCTGGTTCGCACTCCCTCCGTGGACGATCCGCTCGTTCGGGGCCCCCGTCGCGGCCGGATTCATCGCTCTTGCGTGCGGCGTCGGGGCCGTCCCGCGCGGCGAGCGGAAGCTCGGCTGGTGGGCGATCGGCCTCGGCCTGGCCGGGATGTTAGGCGCTGTCTGGCTGCAGACGAAGGACGCGGACACCCTCGAAAGCATCCTCACGACCGGCGTGATCGCCGCGACGCTCCGCTTCGCGACGCCGCTCGCCTTCGCGGCGATCGGGGGGATCTTCTCCGAGCGCTCCGGCGTCGTGAACATCGGCCTCGAGGGGATGATGCTCATGGGCGCGTTCTTCGCCGTCTGGGGCTGCGTCTGGAGTGGCAGCTGGGTGGTGGGCCTCTTGATGGCGATGCTGTTCGGCGGGCTGCTCGCGCTCGTCCACGCCATCTTCTGCATCCACCTCCAGGCAGACCAGATCGTGAGCGGCTTCGCGGTCAACTTCCTCGCGCTGGGCCTCACTGGCTTCCTGTACAGCTCGATCTACCCCGGCGGCATCGAAGAGCGGGTCGCCCGCGTCCCGGACGTCGAGCTCGGCTTCCTGGACGACATCCCGGTCGTCGGCAACTTCCTCTACGGCGTCTTCGGGTCGCTCAACCTGCTCGTCTGGATCATGTTCGCGGTCGTCCTGCTCGGGCACGTCGTCCTCTTCAAGACCCCGATCGGCCTGCGGATCCGCTCGGTCGGCGAGCATCCGAAGGCCGCCGACACGGTCGGGATCTCGGTCTACAAGGTCCGCTACGCCTCGGTCGTCACCTCCGGGATGCTCGCCGCCCTCGGGGGCGCGTTCCTCTCGATCGGCTTCGTCGGCACGTTCACCGAGAACATGACTGCCGGGCGCGGGTACATCGCGCTCGCCGCGGTGATCTTCGGCAAGTGGCTCCCCGGATGGGCCTTCGCCGCGACCCTGCTCTTCGGCTTCGGGTTCGCCATCTCCATCCCCCTCCAGCGGGAGGCGGGCATTTCGGAGAACCTGATCTCCACGCTCCCGTACGTCCTCACGCTCGTCGCGCTCGTCGGCCTGATCGGCCGGTCGATCCCGCCGGCGGCGGTTGGCCGTCCGTACGTCAAGCAGTAGGGGATAAAGTCCGCCGCCGTGCGTAACGGCAACGCCGTCCTCTCCCTGCTCGTCGCGCTGGCCGCGCTCGTGCTCTTCATCGGGGCCGGCTGGGCCGCGAACGAGAGCGAGGGGATCAGCTGGCTCGAGGCCGCGCTGGCCGTTCCCGTCGTGGCGCTCCTGGCCTTCCTTTCGTTCTCGTTCGGCGCGAGCGCGCGAAGGCGCTATCAGAGCACGCTCGGCCGCGACGGAGGGATGGGCATGACTCGTCTGGCGCGGGTCCTCGCGATCGTGGCCCTGCTCCTCTCGGTCACTGCGGGCCTCGCGTTGCTCGTGTACGTCGTCCTCGTCTCGACGGACGGTCTCGCACACGCTCCGTGGTGATGTTCGAGGCTCGAAGGGCCAAGGGCTACAATCCGCGGTTGGCCGCAACCTAGCGCCGTCCCGCATGTTCGAAATCGGCAACAGCCTCAGAGAAGCCCGTCTCCGCCAGAGCCTGGACCTGGCCCGTGTCGAGGACGACACGAAGATCCGCGCCAAGTACCTCCAGGCCCTCGAGGACGAGCGCTTCGACATCCTTCCGTCGGAGACGTACGTCAAGGGATTCCTGCGTACGTACGCGGAATATCTCGGCCTCGACGGGCAGCTCTACGTCGACGAGTTCAACTCGCGCTTCGCCGCCGTGGAGGAGCCGGTCTCGTCTCCGCAGATTCCGCGTCGGCGCAAGTCTCGGCGCGCCGAGTCGAACCTCGTGGTGGTCGCGCTCGCCGGGATCGTCGCCGTCGCTGTGCTCGTCGTGGTCGCATTCGCGTTCTCGGACGGGGACAAGACGCCGACGACGCCGAACGGCCTGCCCGCCGTTTCGACACCGACGTCGACGGGAGGGACGACCCTCGTCGTGCGCGCCGCCGACGGCAACTGCTGGGTGGCGGTCCATCGCAACAGCGCGGCCGGCCGGGTCATCTTCTCCGGGACGATCTACAAGGGCGAGACGCAGAGCTTCGGGCCGGCCGACCAGCTCGTCATGGAGTTCAAGAACCGCTGTGCCGGCAAGCTCGCGATCGGACTGAACGGCCGGCAGCTCGAGGATTTCCCGGTCGGCAAGGGCGTCGTCGTCGTGAACGCCCAGGGCGCACGGCGCCAGGGTTGAGCCCGCAACCGCGGGCGGCGGTTCTCCTCACGGGCAGCGAGCTCGTTCGCGGCTCGATCGACGACGCAAACGGCGCGTTCCTCGCGCGCGAGCTGACCCGGCTGGGGATCGAGCCCGAGCGCTGGACCGTCGTCGGCGACCGCCCCGAGGAGCTCGAGGCGGCGCTGCGCGAGGCGCTCCAGGCGGATCTCTGCATCATCTCGGGCGGCCTCGGGCCGACGCATGACGACCGCACGATCGAGTTCCTCGCGCGCGTCACCGGCCGGAGGCTCCTCGTCGACGAGGAGCTGGAGGCCGAGATCGAAGAGGTGGCCCGCGCCGTCGCGGTGCGTCTGGGACGGCCGTTCGAGGATCTGGCGCTCGGCGTGCGCAAGCAGGCGTCATTCCCGGAGGGCGCGGTCTCCCTCGGCCTGGCCGGAACCGCGCCGGCGGTGCTCCTCGAAGTCGACGGTCGCGTAGCGGTCGCACTCCCCGGCCCGCCCGGGGAGTTGCGGCGCCTCTGGCCGCGCGTCCTCGAGGCGGAAGCGGTGCGGGCCGTCGTTGTACGAGCCTCGAGGCGCGATCGGGAGATCGTTCGGATCTACAGCGTTCCCGAGTCGTCCGTCGCCGCGGTCGTCGAGGCGGCGGGGGGTGAGCGCGACGGGCTCGAGATCGCGATCTGTGCCCGCAACCTCGAGGTCGAGGTCGACCTGTTCTTCCCGCCGGAGGCCGAGGGCGCGGCCGCCGGCGTGGTCGAGGCGCTCGAGGCGCGCTTCCGCGACGCCGTGTTCGCGCGTGACGAGCGCCCGCTCGCCGCGCACGTACTCGACCTGGCCCGCGCGGCGGGTCTGACGCTCGCCACGGCGGAGTCGTGCACCGGCGGGCTCGTCGCTGCGGCGCTCACCGAGATTCCCGGGTCGAGCGACGTGTTCCTCGGCGGCGTGGTGACCTACGCGAACGAGGCCAAGGAGGCGCTCGTGGGCGTTCCCGCCGAGATACTCGCCGCTCACGGGGCGGTTTCGGAGGAGACTGCGCGGGCGATGGCCACCGGCGCCCGGGTCGCGTTCGGCGCGGACGTCGCCGTGTCGATCACAGGCATCGCAGGTCCGGACGGCGGCACGCCGGAGAAACCCGTCGGGCTCGTCCACATCGCGGTCGAGGGCCCGTCCGAAAGCGCCGAGACCGAGGTCCGGCTCCCCGGGAGCCGCGAGGAAGTGCGGGCGCGCGCGACGACACTGGCTCTGCACGAAACCCGGCGTCTTCTGGCACCTTCGTGACGAAGTAGCGCGGAAATGACGCCTACCGTGGAGGGAGATGAGCGACTTCGCCTCTTCCTTGCCTTCCCGCTTCCCGCCGAGACGCGCGAGCGGCTCGTCCGTTGGCAGGCGGAGGCGTTCGCGGGCTTGGCCGACGTTCGGGTGGTTCCGCCGCAGAACCTGCACGTCACGCTGGTGTTCCTGGGCGAGCGGCCTCGGTCCGAGCTGGAGGCGATCGACGCCGAGCTGCGCGTCGTCGCAGCAGCCGCCACGCCGCCCGTGCTCGAGGCGCTTTGCTACCGCGAGACGCGCGCCGTGGGGATGGTGGAGCTCAGTGATGAGAACGGCGCCGCGGCACGGCTCCAGGCCGATCTCGCCGAGCGGCTCGACCGGATCGGGGTCTACCGTCCCGAGCGAAGGCCGTGGACGCCGCACGTCACCGTCGTGCGCTTCCGCCGACGTCCTGGGCTTCGGCTCGACCCGCCGGAGCTCGGCCGGGTCAGTCCGTCCGAAGGGGCTTCCTACACTTCAAGACTGCGCCGAACCGGAGCGCAGTACGAGATCCGGGCAACTGTCCCGTTAGGAGGGTGAACACGTGGACCGCGAGCAGGCACTTGAAGCCGCGTTAGGCCAGATCGAGCGCGCACATGGCAAGGGGTCGATCATGCGAATGAGCGACCAGGCACAGACGGCGATTCCGTCGATCTCGACGGGCTCGTTCTCGCTCGATCTCGCGCTTGGCGTCGGCGGGCTGCCCCGCGGCCGGGTGGTCGAGATCTTCGGCCCCGAGTCCTCGGGGAAGACGACGCTCGTCTACCACGTGATCGCCGAGGCCCAGCGCCGCGGAGGCATCTGCGCCTTCGTGGACGCCGAGCACGCGATGGATCCCGGCGTACGCCCAGCACATCGGCGTGAACATCGACGACCTCCTCGTGTCGCAGCCCGACAACGGAGAGCAGGCGCTCGAGATCTCCGAGCTCCTGATCCGCTCGGGCGCGCTCGACGTGGTCGCGGTCGACTCGGTCGCGGCGCTGACGCCCCGCGCCGAGATCGAGGGCGAGATGGGCGACAGCCACGTCGGCCTCCAGGCGCGGCTCATGAGCCAGGCGCTCCGCAAGCTCGCGGGGACGCTCAACAAGACCGGGACGGTCGCGCTCTTCACGAACCAGCTGCGCGAGAAGATCGGCGTCATGTTCGGCAACCCGGAGACGACGCCGGGCGGCCGCGCGCTCAAGTTCTACTCGTCCGTGCGGCTCGACATCCGGCGCATCGAGACGCTGAAGGAAGGCGTCGAGGCGATTGGGAACCGGGTCCGCGTGAAGGTCGTGAAGAACAAGGTCGCGCCGCCGTTCAAGCAGGCGGAGTTCGACATCATCTACGGCGACGGCATCTCCTGGGAGGGCTCCGTCCTCGACGTGGGCCTCGACCGGAAGCTCGTCCAGAAGGCCGGCTCGTACTTCAGTTACGGCGACGAGCGACTCGGCCAGGGCCGCCACAACGCGACCGCGTTCCTGCGGGAGCACCAGGACGTCACCGACGCGATCGTGCGCGGCGTGCAGGAGCAGCTCGGCGAAGGTGTGGTCGTGTCCGCACGGCTTCTCCCGCTGGACGACGAGGTCGCGGCCACGAACGGCTCGAAGAAGGCGAAGGCCGCCGAGGCAGAGACCGAAGCGGAGGCCGAGGTCGCCGCCGCGTAACGGGCGGATGCCGACGCTGACGAAGCTCGCGCGCTCCGGCCCCGGCCGGATCGCGCTCGAAGTCGACGGAAACCCCTGGCGCACCGTGCCCGACGCGGTCGTCGTGCGGGCCGGACTCTCGGCCGGGCTCATGCTCGACCGTCCGACGCTGCGGCGAGTGCGGACCGAGCTACGCCGCGCCCAGGCCCGGGCGGTGACGGGCCGCGCGCTCGCCCGGCGCGACCTGACCGCGCACGAGCTCGAGCAGCGGCTCGAACGGGCGGGCCTTGCGCCGGCCGAGATCGAGGAGACGAAGGCGGCGGCCGTGTCCGTCGGAGCGATCGACGACGAGCGCTTCGCCCGGGCGCGTGCGACCCAGCTCGCCGAGCGTGGCTACGGCAACGCGTACGTGCTGGTGAAGCTCAAAGCGGCCGGCGTCGCCGAACCGCTTGCGCGGGAGGTGGTCGACGAGCTCCCGCCGGAGGTCGAGAGGGCACAGGCGGTCGCGTCGCGCCGTCCGGGAGATCCCAGGAAGACGGCCGCGTACCTGGCCCGTCGCGGGTTCGCCTACGACACGATCGAAGAGGCCCTGGCCGCCGCGGCGAACATCGACGCGTGACGCGGTAGGATGCCGCCACAACGAGAACCCAAACAGCCTGCATCGGAACGGCTTTTCACCGGAACCACCACGCTTCTTGACTCCCGAACCACCACGCTTCTGACGACGATCTGACTTCACGGAGACTCGCTCTCCGATCCGCAATTGATCACGGCGCGGCGCGCCCGGCTTCCGACACTGCCGTTCCTACGGGCCTGACGTAGGAGCACGACATGCTGGTTCTGATCGGCATCCTGATCGGCCTAGCGGCTGGGCTCATGGTCGGTGCGATCGTCGGCTCGCAGTTCGCGATCGGCCGCAAGCGAACAGCGGCCGAGGCCGAGATCGCGCGGAACGTCGCCGAGTCGACGCATGCGGCCGAGGCCGTTCGGCGCGAAGCCCAAGTCGAGGCGCGCGAGGAGGCGCTGAAGGCACGCGCCGACGCGCAGGCGGAGCTGACCGAGCTGCGCACCGCCGCGATCAAGACCGAGGAGCGCGCGGTCGCGAAAGAGGAGGAAGCGGTCAGCCGCCTCGACGAGCTCGCACGGCGTGAGCAGTCGCTGGCCGACCGCGAGGCGAACACGGAGCTGCTCGAGGCCGAGCTCCAGCGCGCGAACGACACGCAGCTCGCCGAGCTGGCGCGCATCAGCGGCCTCTCCGTCGAGGACGCGAAGCGCGAGATGCTCGAACGCTCGGAGGAGCTCGTCCGCCACGAGCTGGCGCGCATGGTGCGCACGGCCGAGGAGGAGGCGCAGTCCGAGGCGAAGCGGAAGGCGCGCGCACTCGTCGGCGACGCCCTCCAGCGCGTGGCTGCGAGCCATGCCGCGGAGACGACCTCGAGCCTCGTCGAGCTTCCGTCCGATGACATGAAGGGCCGCATCATCGGCCGCGAGGGCCGCAACATCCGCGCGCTCGAGAACGTGACCGGGGTCGACTTCATCATCGACGACACGCCGCAGGCGGTCGTCCTCTCGTCCTTCGACGGCGTCCGCCGCGAGGTCGCGAAGATCACGCTGCAGAAGCTCGTCGAGGACGGGCGCATCCATCCCTCGCGGATCGAGGAGATGTACTACGAGTCGAAGGCCGAGATCGAGGAGCACATCACGCAGATGGGCGAGCAGGCCGTCTTCGAGGCGAACATCGGCTCGATGCACGAGGAGCTCGTGAAGCTCCTGGGCCGGCTGCGTTACCGGACGAGCTACGGGCAGAACATCCTCAAGCACTCCCTCGAGTGCTCGCACCTCGCAGGGATCATGGCCGCCGAGCTCGGCGCCGGCGTGAAGACTGCGAAGCGGGCAGCGCTCCTCCATGACCTCGGTAAGGCGATGACGCACGAGGTGGAGGGCTCGCACGCGCTGATCGGCGCGGAGATGTCCAAGCGCTACGGCGAGTCGGACGCGGTCGTCCACGCGATCGAGGCGCACCACTACGAGGTGCAGCCGGACACGATCGAGGCGATCCTCGTGATCGCGGCCGACTCGATCTCGGCGGCGCGGCCCGGAGCGCGCGGCGAGAGCCTCGAGCACTACGTGAAGCGGCTCGAGACCCTGGAGAAGCTGGCGGCCGCGAAGAAAGGCGTCGAGCGCGTGTACGCGCTCCAGGCGGGCCGCGAGATCCGCGTCATGGTGCGCCCGGGGGAGATCGGCGACGACGAGGCCGCGCTCATGTCCCACGAGATCGCGCGCGAGATCGAGCAGCAGCTGGAGTACCCCGGCCAGATCAAGGTCACTGTCATCCGCGAGTCGCGCGCGACCGAGTTCGCCAAGTAGCGGGCTACGATTCGGCCATGAAGCGGTTCCACGTCACCACGTTCGGGTGCCAGATGAACGCGCACGACTCCGAGCGGATCACCGGAATGCTCGAGTCGATCGGCCTCGGCGAGGCGGTGTCGCAGGACGAGGCGGACGTGATCGTCTTCAACACGTGCACGATCCGGGAGAAGCCGGACCAGCGGCTCGCGGCGCACCTCGCGCAGGCGCGGGCGCTGAAGGAGGCCGAGCCCGAGCTTGTGATCGCGGTCGGCGGCTGTTACGCGGAGGCGCAGCGCGAGCGGATCTTCGAGCTCTATCCGTTCGTCGACGTCGCGTTCGGGCCCGGGTCTATCCCGCACCTCGCCGACTGGATCGGCGTGGGGGGCATCGGCGTCGACCGCGGCCGGTTCGGGATCGTCGAGCGGACGTTCGCCGGCGAGCTGCCCGCGCATCGCGCCCGCGCGTTCCAGGCCTGGGTGCAGGTGTCGATGGGCTGTAACTCCAAGTGCGCGTACTGCATCGTCCCGTCGGTGCGCGGCCGCGAGGTCAGCCGCCGGCCGGGCGAGATCGTCGCGGAGGTCACCGGGCTCGCGCGTGAGGGCGTCCGCGAGTTGACGCTGCTCGGGCAGAACGTGAACTCGTGGGGTCGGGACCTGGCGCCGGAGATCCGCACCGAGTTCGGTGAGCTCCTGCGCGCCTGTGATTCGGTCGAAGGGATCGAGCGGATCCGTTTCACGAGTCCGCACCCGAAGGATTTCCGAGAGCCGGTGATCGCCGCGATGGCCGAGTGCGCAGCTGTGTGCGAGCAGATCCACCTGCCGCTCCAGTCGGGGTCGAGCCGCCTTCTGAAGGCGATGCGGCGCACATACGACCTCGATCGCTACCTCGGGTTGGTCGAGAGGCTGCGCGCGGCCATTCCGGATCTCGCGCTCGGAACGGACATCATCGTCGGCTTCCCGGGCGAGACCGAGGATGACTTCGCGGCCACGCTGGCGGCGGTCGAGGAGGTGCGCTTCGACTCCGCGTTCACCTTCATCTTCTCCGCGCGCAGCGGCACCGAGGCGGCCGAGCTGCCGGATCAGCTCCCGTACGAGCTGAAGCGCGAGCGCCTCGAGCGGCTCGTCGAGGTCGTCCAGCGGATCGCTGCGGAGCGCAACGCCGAGCGCATCGGCGGGGTGGAGGAGGTGCTCGTCGAGGGCGCGAGCCGGACCGACCCGACACGGCTACGCGGGCGCACGCGCCGGAACACGACCGTGAACTTCTCGGGTGCCGCCGAGCCGGGCGAGCTCGTCCAGGTCGAGATCGAGAGCGCGACGTCGACGACGCTCGGTGGGCGGCAAGCCGCGCTCGTCGCCGCTTGACACACACTCGGCACGGTTCGGTGCCAGACACGTGCGAATTTCCGCGATAGCGTCGACAGCGGGTGGTGGGCTGGGGTGCCCCGGCGGATGAGCGCAATTTCCGTCATTGCGATCTTCGGGCCGACGGCGTCGGGCAAGACCGCCGTGGCCGAGGCCTTGGCGGACGCCCTGCCCGGCGAGGTCGTGTCCGCGGACGCCATGCAGGTCTACCGCGGGCTCGAGATCCTCACGAACCAGTCGGAGCGGGCCTCGCACCTCACGGGGATCTGGCCGCTCGAACACGAAGGATCGGTCGCCGAGTACCAACGGATCGCCCACGCCGCGATCGACGACATCGTCGCGCGCGGGCTCACAGCGATCGTCGCCGGCGGAACCGGGCTCTACCTGCGCGCCGCGCTCTCCGACCTCGACCTGCCGCCGGTCCCGCCTCCCGGAACGCGGGAGCGGATCGAGGCGCTCTACGACGAGCTCGGCCCCGAGGGCGCGCACGAGCTTCTCGCCGAGCGCGACCCCGAGGCGGCCGCGGCCGTGCACCCGAACGACCGGCGCCGCGTCGTGCGCGCGCTCGAGCTGGCCGAGGCCGGGTCGTCGCTGAAACGGGGCACGGACAAGCTCTGGGCGACGGACACCCGCCACCCGACGTTGCTCGTCGGGCTCGACGTCCCCAAGGACGAGCTCGATCGCCGCATCGAGGCCCGCACGGCCGAGATGTGGGAGCGCGGGGTGGAGGCCGAGGTCGCCGCAGCCCTCGCGGGGCCGATCTCGCCGACCGCGACCACGATCTTCGGCCTGCGCGAAGTCGCCGAGCTGCCGCCGGACGAGGCGCGCGAGGCGATCGTCGTCCAGACCCGCAAATACGCTGCATATCAGCGCAAATGGATGCGGCGCATCCCGGACCTCGTTACGGTTCCGGCCGACCGCCCGCCCGGCGACATCGCGGATGAGATCCTCCAAATGGCACTCGCTCGGTAACTCCTACCTCGTGCTCGAGCGGGCGGAGCTCGACCGGCCGCTCGACGCGCCGAGCCGTTCAGGAGCTGAGCGCCGACACGGACGGGATCGTCGAGATCGTCGACGCGCGCGGGGGAGAGGCCGACGTCCAGATCTGGAACCCCGACGGCTCGCAGGGCCGAGTTCTCCGGGAACGGCGCGCGGATCGCCGCCGCCTGGCTGGCCGAGCGAACCGGCGCCGCCGACATCCTGCTCCGCTTCGGCGCGCGCGACGCGACCGCGCGCGTCGACGGGACGACGGTCGCGCTCGACGTGGGGGCGGTCGAAGTCGGCCCGCCCGACGAGCTCGACCTCGGGGGCGAGACCGTCACGTTCACGCCCGTCTCGGTCGGGAACCCGCATGTCGTCATCAGGCGCGACTTCGCCGACGACGAGATCGCAACGCTCGGCCCGCGCGTCGAGACGCACGAACGCTTCCCGGAGCGCACCAACGTCCAGTTCGTCCGCGTCCTCGGCCCGCACGAGCTGCGGATCGGCATCTGGGAGCGCGGCGCGGGGGAGACGTCCGCGTCGGGATCCAGCTCGCTGGCCGCGGCGGCCGCCGCGATCGCGAACGGCTGGTGCGAGAGCCCCGTCACGGTGAGCCAACCCGGCGGCGAGCTCGAGGTGAGCGTCGAAGACGGCCGCGCGACGCTCACCGGCCCGGTCGAGAAGCTCTAGACCGCGACGTCGTGCGTGCGCAGCGCGTCGTTCAGGCTCGTCTTCAGATCGGTCGACGCGCTGCGCTCGCCGATGATGAGCGCCGCCGGCAGGCCGTAGGTCCCGGCCGGAAACTCCTTCGGGCGCGTGCCCGGGATGACGACCGAGCGCGGCGGCACGAAGCCGCGATGCTCGACCGGCTCGGAGCCGCGCACGTCGATCACGGGCGTCGACGCGGTAATGACCACGTTCGCCCCGAGCACGGCGCCCTCACCGATGTGCACGCCCTCGACGACGATCGAGCGCGAGCCGATGAACGCGCCGTCCTCGACGATCACCGGGCTCGCCTGCGGCGGCTCGAGCACGCCGCCGATTCCGACACCGCCCGAGAGGTGGACGTCCGCGCCGATCTGGGCGCACGAGCCGACCGTCGCCCACGTGTCCACCATCGTCCGCGGGCCGACCCAGGCGCCGATGTTCACGTAGCTCGGCATGAGGATCACGCCCGGGGAGAGGAACGAGCCGTAGCGTGCGACCGCCGGCGGCACGATGCGCACGCCGCGGCCCTCGTAGTCGCGCTTGGGCGGAATCTTGTCCAGGTACTCGAACGGCCCGGCCTCCATCGCCTCCATGTCGCGGAGGCGGAACATGAGCAGGATCGCCTTCTTCGTCCACTCGTTCACGACCCAGCCGTCCGGGCCGGGCTCGGCCACGCGCGCCTCGCCCTCGTCGAGCATGCGCACCGCCTCCTCGACCGCGGCGGCGCCGTGCGCGGCGTCGTCCGATTCCCACAGCGCGTCGATCTCGCGTGCCAGCTCGGCGCTCACAGCACGTGCTCCAGGATCGCGGCCGCGCGGGCGCATTCCTCCTCGGTGGGGACGAGCGCGATGCGGACGTAGCCCTCGCCGGCGGCGCCGAGATACGCGCCGGGCGTCACGACGATGCCGGCCTCGAGCAGCCGCTCCGCGAACGCCTCCGACGTCGAGCCTCCGGGGACGGTCACCCAGAGGAACATGGTCGCCGCGCTGCCGGTCACCGTCAGGCCCTTGCGCGCGAGCACATCGAGGAAGAGGTCTCGCTTGCGGGCGTAGCGTGCGCGGGCGCGTTCGACGTGGGCCTCGTCCTCCCAGGCGGCGACCGAGGCGAGCTGCACGAACTCCTGCGGCGTCGTCCCGGACGAGGGCCGGTACGCGCCGTACGCTGCGATCACGTCCTCGTCGCCGGCGACGAAGGCCGAGCGGTAGCCGGTCATGGACGAGCGCTTCGAGAGCGAGTTGAACACCGCGATCCGGGCGCCGCGGCCGAGCACCTCGAGCGCCGACGGTGGCGGCGACTCGAACCAGAGCTCCGAGTAGGCCTCGTCCGAGGCGATCAGCACGTCGTGCTCCGCGGCGATCTCGGCCAGGCGCTCGTAGAACGAAAGCGGCGCGACGGCGCCGGTCGGGTTGTTCGGGTAGTTCACCCAGACGATCGCGGCGCGGCTCCAGACTTCGCCGTCCACGGCGTCGATGTCCGGCAGATAGCCGTTCTCCTCGAGGAGCGGCAGGCGGACGATCTCAGCGTGGGCGAAACCGGCGCCGCGCTCCGGGACGGGATAGCTCGGATCGGTGACGAGCACCGCGCGCTTGTCTCCGGCCGGGTCGACGAGGAGTTGCGCGAGCGTGAAGATCGGCTCCTTCGAGCCGAGACTCGGGATGATCTGCGTCTCCGCGTCGAGGAGAACGCCGAAGCGCCGGTCGCACCAGCGCGCGATCGCGTCGCGCAGCTCGGGGACGCCGCGGGGCGCGCGGATAGCCGGCGGTGGCCGGGAGCGCCTCGGCGAGCGCCTCCTCGATGAACGGCTCCGTGCGCTCGCGCGGGTCGCCGACGCCGAAGTCGATCAGCTCGATTCCGCGCTCGACGGCGCGGCGCTTCGCCTCGTCCAGGCGGACGAACGGATAGGTCGTCTGGGCGGCGAGAACGGGGGAGAGGCGCATGGCTAGACGGTATCGCTCAGGAAGGCGCGGAGCACCTCGTAGGAGCGCACGAGCGCGGCGATCTCGACCTGCTCGTCGCGGCGGTGCGCGTACGCGGTCGCGCCCGGGCCCGAAGTTGACTGCGTCGACGCCGGCCGCCGCGAACTCGGCCACCGGCGTCCAGGCCTGCTTCGGCTCCGCCGCCAGGTCACCTGCCGCCTGGAGCCGGCGCACGAGCGGCGCGTCCGCCACGACGGGGGCGGCGGGCGAGTTGCCGGCGATCGTCACCTCGTCGGCGCCGGCCGCCTCGCCGAGCTCGCGAATCCGCGTCTCGGCCTCGGCCGCGGAGCGGTCGGGCGCGTAGCGGTAGTTCACGAGGCAGGTCGCCCGGTCGGGGATGACATTCGAGGCGATCCCGCCCTGGATCTGCGTCGCGCTCACGACCTCGACGAAGCGCAGGCCGTCGAAGTCCACGTTGCGCGGCTCCACGGGGAAGACGCGGGCGAGCCCGGCGACGGCGCGCTCGATCGCGTTCACGCCGGTCCAGGGCCGCGCGGAGTGCGCGCTCTCGCCGTGGAAGACGAGCTCGGCGTTCAGGTTCCCGACGCAGCCGAGGTGGAGGTCGTTGTTCGTCGGCTCCAGGCAGATCGCGAGATCGGCCTCGAGCACGGCCGGATACGCCGCGAAGACGCCTGGCAGCGAGCTCTCCTCGGCGGGCAGCTCCTCGCGCGGGAAGAAGAGATACGCCACGTCGAGCGCGGGCGCGGAGAGCGAGCGCGCCAGCTCGAGCATCACAGCGCAGCCTCCCTTCATGTCGCTCGCGCCGAGACCGTGCACGACAGCGTCCTCGATCCGTCCGGGCCGGTTTCCCTGCGCGGGAACCGTGTCCAGGTGCCCGGCCAGCAGGACGAGCGGCGTGCCCGGGCGCCGCGGCGACTCGTAGAGGAGCGCCGAATCCCCGGAGTGCACGAGCGAGACGGCGAGCTGAAGCGAGCGTCGGCC
Source organism: uncultured Thermoleophilia bacterium (assembly GCA_963716005.1). Classification (GTDB taxonomy): domain Bacteria; phylum Actinomycetota; class Thermoleophilia; order Gaiellales; family Gaiellaceae; genus CAVRUF01. The sequence goes on along the minus strand of OY970285.1, from coordinate 1,004,976 downwards.
TCGACCCAGGCGGCGGCCGCGGCCTCGTCGCGGCTCTCCGACGGAATGTCCACGAGCGCGAGCGTCGTCTCCGCGAGCCGGTCGGCGAGGTCGGGCACGGCGGGAGCGTATCGGCCCGGCAGCGCGGCATAATCCAAGTCGGATGCCGGAACCCAAGACGTATCTCGTGCCGGGAGCCGAGCCCGAGCGCGGGCTCTGCGTCGTCGTGGTCGCCCCGGGCACCGATCCCGCCGACGAGCTGAACGAGATCTCCGAGCTGATGCGCACCGCGGGCGTCGAGCCGGTGGGCGAGATCGTCCAGCAGCGCGCCGCGCCCGACCCGCGCACGTACATCGGCAAGGGCAAGCTCGCCGAGCTGAAGGCGGCGGTGAAGGAGGAGAAGGCCGAGACGGTGATCGTCGACGACGACCTCGACCCGAGCCAGCAGCGGCGGCTCGAGGACGCGCTCGACGTGCGCGTCGTCGATCGCACGCAGCTGATCCTCGACATCTTCGCCCAGCACGCCGTGACCGCCGAGGGAAAGCTCCAGGTCGAGCTCGCGCAGCTCGACTACAACCTTCCGCGCATGCGCGGCATGTGGGCGCACCTCGAGCGCCTCGGCGGCGGCGCGGGCGCCGGACGCCGCGGCCCGGGCGAGTCGCAGCTCGAAACCGACCGTCGCCTTGCCCGCGCACGGATCTCCGTCCTCAAGAAGCGGCTGAAGGAGCTGGGGCTGCGGCGCGCGACCCAGCGCAAGGAGCGCCGCCAGGCCGCGACGCCGCTCGTCGCGCTCGCCGGATACACGAACGCCGGCAAGTCGACGCTCCTGAACCGGCTCACGAACGCGAACGTCTCCGTGAACGACCGCCTGTTCGAGACGCTCGACCCGACCACGCGCGCGTTCGAGCGAGGACGGGCGCCGCTACCTCGTGACCGACACGGTCGGCTTCATCCGCCGCCTGCCGCACGGGCTCGTCGAGGGGTTCGCGGCCACGCTCGAGGAGACGCTCCTCGCCGATCTCATCCTGCACGTGGTCGACGCCTCGGCGCCCGACCCCCGGCTGGCGGACACGATCAGCGCCGTCGAGGACGTGCTCGCCGAGATCGACGCCGACCCACATCCCGCAGGAGCTCGTCCTGAACAAGATCGACTCGCTCGACGGCCTCAGCCGCCGCCGGCTCGCGAACCGCTACCCGGACGCCGTGCAGATCTCTGCGCAGACCGGGGAGGGGCTCGACCAGCTCCGCGAGCGGGTCGCGGCGCGCCTCGCCGACCTGTTCGAGCCAGTCCGCCTGCTCGTCCCGTACTCGGAGGGCAAGGTGCTCGCCGACCTGTACGACCTCGGCGCGCCCATCGAGGAGCGGGAGGACCGGCCCGACGGCGTCCACGTGCTCGCGCGCCTGCCTCGCGCGGAGCTCGGCCGCTACGCGCCGTTCCTCGTCGTCGAAGACCGGCCCGCGGCGGAACGTGGGCGCTGAGCTCCAGATCAAGCGCGTCCGCCCGGACGCGCGCATTCCCGACCGCGCCTACGACGGCGACGCGGGCCTCGATCTCGCCGCGTGCGAGCGGGTCGAGCTGGGGCCGGGGGAGCGCGCGGTCGTCGGAACGGGGCTCGCCGTCGCGATCCCAGAGGGCTACGCCGGGTTCGTCCAGCCGCGGTCCGGGCTCGCGGCAAAAAAGGGCGTAGGGGTCGTCAACTCGCCGGGGCTCATCGATTCGGGATACCGCGGTGAAATTCGCGTCGTGCTCCTGAACACCGACCTGACCGAGACCTTCGTGGCCGAGCCGGGCGAGCGGATCGCCCAGCTGGTCGTCCTACCGATCCCCGAGCTCGCCGTCGCGCGAGGTCGAGGAGCTTCCGCCGAGCGAGCGCGGGGAGCGCGGGTTCGGCTCCTCGCAGCCGGATCCCTAGTGATCGAGCCGCGCGTCCGTGTCTCGGCGATCCTGCGCCGCGAGGGGCGCGTGCTCCTCTGCCGCCAGGAGAAGGACGGGGACGAGTACTGGCTTCTCCCCGGTGGGGGCGTGAACCTCGGCGAGTCGCTGGTCGAGGCGCTGAAGCGCGAGCTCGAGGAGGAGCTCGGCATCACCGAGGACCTGCCGATCGAGGGGCCGGTCTGCGTGGTCGACTCGATCTCGCCGCCGGGGGCTCGCTTCAGAAGCACGTCGTCCACATCGTCTTCGCGGCGCACCTCGGTGAGCGCTCGCTCGAGGCGGTCACCTCGAAGGACACGGCCGTGAAAGGCCACCGGCTCTTCGAGGCCGACGAGCTCCCCGAGGTGACGCTCCACCCGCCGATCCAGCGCTTCCTCATGCGCTGGGAGCCCGGCGACCCGACCGTGTACCTCGGCGCCCTCTGGGCCCGCTAGGCGAAGCGCCCGCCGCGCTCCCGCGCCCGCTCGGCCGCGACCGCGCTCGCGCTCAGCTCGAGCTCGTCGGGGAGCGGTTCCAGCGTCGTCTCGGTTCCCGCGTGCCGTAGCGCCTGCTCGATCAGCCAGTCGGCGAGCCAGGGGTTGCGCGGGAGGAGCGGGCCGTGCAGGTACGTCCCGAGCGCGGCCCCGCGGCGGCATGCCCTCGTAGCCGCTCTCGCCGTCGTTTCCGATGCCCGCGACGACGCGGCCGAGCGGCAAGGCGTCGGGCCCGAGGATCGTGCGGCCCGGCGTGGTTCTCGAACCCGGCGATCGTCCGGGCTTCATCCCGGGCTCGAGCTCGCACTCGAGGCAGGACGTCCCCGGTCATCCGTCTTTCACCCGCCGATGGTGTGCAGGTCGAAGACGCCCGCGCCGGGAAGCTCGACGCCCGCGCGGTCGCGGTAGAAGCGGCCGAGCAGCTGGTAGCCGCCGCAGACCGCCAGAACGCGCAGCGCCGCCGCGCGATCGCCGCTTCGAGTGCCGGCCGCCTTCGCGAGGCGATGTCGCCGGCGACGAGCGCCTGCTCGCGGTCCTGGCCGCCGCCGACGTAGAGGAGGTCGTGCTCGCCGGGCTCAGGGCTCGCCGACGCCGATCGCCCGGAGCTCGAGGTCGATCCCGCGCCAGGCAGTGCGCCGCTCGAAGACGGCGATGTTGCCGCGGTCGGCGTAGATGTTCAGGTAGTCCGGGTAGAGGTGGCCGACGACGACCTTCACCGACGCCTCCCCTGGATCAGCGCCCCGGCCTCGTGCGCGCCTCGTCTCCCCAGTAGGGACGCGACGAGCCCGCGGTCGGCGGCGATCCCGTCGCAGCGCGAGCATGGCGGTGTAGGTGGGGAGGACGGGGAGCACGCCGCCGGCGGCGTCAGCTCGAGCCCGCGGTCGAGCGCCCGTCTCGAGCTCGGGGATCGACCTCGATCCGCTCGGGTCGAGCGCCGCCGTACTTGAAGCGCAGCGCCAGCTCGTAGCGCGCGCGACCCCGTGGCGACGAGCCGCTCGAGCGGTCCGGCGAGCGGCTCGAAGTCGACGTCCCAGATCCAGGAGACGTCGCGGCCGTCGGCGATCTCGTCGTTCAGCGCGATCAGACGCGACCGCCGGCGGGCCGCCGTCAACGAGCGTCCGCGATCGCCTCGTTCGCGCCGGCCGGGTTCTTGATCAGGAGCATGAGCACCGTGCGGTCGCCCGCGGCGATCCGCTCGAAGCGCCCGAACGCCGCGCTGGAAACGCGCCAGACCGCTCTACAACGTCGTCGAGCGTCGCACCCAGGCTCAGGGCTGCGCAGGCCGCTGCGAGGGCGTTGTAGACGTTATAGAGGCCTGGGAGCGCGAGCCGGACGCGGCGCACGCCGCCGGGAGTGACGAGGTCGAACGCGGACCCGTCGAGCCCGTCCAGCTCGATCGACCGCGCGGTGACGTCGAGAGGCGGCCGCTCGTCGTCGCCGCGGGGGCAGTGGTAGGCGCCGAGGTGTCCGACGTACGTCGCGTCGTACTCGTAGGGCGTCCCGCAGACGACGCAGTACTTCGAGTCGGCGGCGTGGGGGAGGCGCCCGCGCGAGACGCGAGGATCGTCGAGCCCGAACCGCACCGCGTTCTCGCGGCCCGCGCACGAGGTCGGCGAGGAGCGGGTCGTCCACGTTCACGACCACGGTCGCGTCGTCCCCGAGCGCGGCGATCGCGGCGCGCCAGCGCTCGGCGACGATCTCGAGCTCGCCGTAGCGGTCGAGCTGGTCGCGGAAGAGGTTCGCGAGCACGACCGCCCGCGGGTGCGTGCGGCGCGGCCACCTCGGGAAAGGCGGCCTCGTCGACCTCGAAGAGCCCGAGCTCGGCGTCCTCGCCCGCGACGAGCGCCGAGGCGACACCCGACATGAGATTTGCGCCCGCGCGGTTGTGCGCGAGCCGAAAGCGGGGCCCGAGGATCTCCGCGACCATCGCGCTCGTCGTCGTCTTGCCGTTCGTCGCGCTGACGAGCACGGATCCGTGCGGAAGACGGCCCGAAAGCACGTCCACGGCGTCGCGGTCGAGCCGGCAGAGAACCCTGCCGGGAAGCGTGGTTCCACCCCCTTTCCGGCCGCGCGGGAAAGGCGGCCCGCGAGCCGCGCCAGCCCGATCTCCACGCGGAGCCGCATCAAACCAGTCTAGTTCCCTCAATCGAGGTATCAGGTCGGGTAGAGGCTGTACCCCGGACGGGGGATGCCTGTCGGTCGCATCTGGTTCTAGCCTTCTCTGACAGGGATTGACCTGCCCGCGCGCGGCGCGCGAGACGGGAGAAGACGGATGAGGCACTGCGGCCAGCAGCACTCGGAAGGGATCGACGGATGACCGCCGTCCCGAGCGAGTTCACAATCGAAACCGGCGAGCGGACGCCCGACGGAGGCGGCCTGCCCCGGCGCGCGATGGTCTTTCTCGCGCTCACGGCGATCGCGACCGTTGCGGCGGCAGCGATCCCGGTTTCCGAGCTGAACCGGCACACCGACGGCTGGTGGACCTTCTTCGTGCTCGGCGCAGCGGCGGCCGCGACCCAGCTCTTCGTCGCGCGCACTCCCCGGGGTGCGGCGCGCTACTACACGACGATCGTCTTCCTCGTGGCCGGCGTGCTCCTCCTGCCGGCCGGCCTGGTGGCGCTCCTCGGGGTCGTCCAGCACATCCCCGAGTGGCTGAAGATGCGCTACCCGTGGTACATCCAGACGTTCAACATCGTGAACTACACGGCCGACTGCCTGGTCGCGTGGTTCGCGGCGCACCTGATCCTCAGCTCGAACCAGCTGACCGAGGCCCAGCAGTGGGCCGTCGCGGGGATCGTCGCCAGCGTCGTCTTCGTGCTGACGAACCACATCCTGCTCGCGGCGATGATGCACATCGCCGACCGCACGCCTCTTCGCAAGAGCGATCTCTTCACGCTCGAGAGTCTTTCCACGGACATGATCCTCGCCTTGCTCGGCGTGGCCCTTGCGACGCTCTGGCTCGCGAACCGCTGGCTGATCATCGCCGCGATCGCGCCGCTCATCCTCATCCACCGGTCACTCAACGTCCCCGCTCTCGAGGAGGAGGCCCGCGTCGACTCGAAGACGGGGCTCTTCAACGCCCGGCACTTCGCCGCGGAGCTCCGTGAGGAGCTCGCGCGCGCGGAGCGGTTCGGCCGCCCGATGTCGGTGATCATGGTCGACCTCGATCTCCTCCGCGAGATCAACAACGCGTACGGCCACCTTGCGGGAGACGCCGTTCTGCTCGGCGTCGCCGAGACGTTCCGCGGCGTCCTCCGCGACTACGACGTCCCCTCGCGCTTCGGCGGGGAGGAGTTCGCCATCCTCCTGCCCGAGACGACGCCCGAGGAGGCGTTCGAGATCGCCGAGCGCATCCGCAAGACGGTCGCGGCCACGGCCTTCGAGGTCGAGACGTCGAGTGAGCCGATTCGCGCGACCATCTCCCTCGGCGTCGCCGGCTATCCCAAGGACGGGACCGACGTCAACGAGCTGATCCACCAGGCCGACCTCGCCGTGTACCGCGCCAAGCTCCAGGGACGCAACCGCGCCCTCGGCGCGAGCCCGGAGGAGCCGCTGCTCGTTCCCGCCGACCGGACCGCGCGTTTGGCCGTCGTTCCGGACGCGGGCGAGGTCGAGGTCGGACCCGCGTCGCGCTCTGTCTCGCCGTCGCCCGCGACGGCGGAAGACGCACGCAAGGAGCAGCCTCCGCGCCACCGCGCGGTCGGCCCGCGCTTCCTGGCGCTCTCTCCGATCCTCAGCGGTCTCATCGCGCTCATCGCGGTCGCCGGCATCGCCGCCGGCCTCCTCGCGTTCGTCTTCTCCGGTTCGGGCGACCTCGTCGGTCTCATCGCCGTGGTCGTCGCGGTCGGAATCGGCCAGGCCCTCGCGCTCGAGCTGGACGGCGGCGGCTCCGTCTCAGTGAGCGCCGTAGGTGCGCTCGCGGGCGCAGCCATGTTCGGGCCGCGCGCCGCACTGCCGCTCGCGATCACGATCGCGGCCGTGCAGTGGAGCGCCATGCGCAACCCGATCTACCAGTCGCTCTTCAACGTCGGCGCCCTGACGCTGGCCTCGCTCTCGGCGGCGGCGATCTTCTCGGTGGGCTGGATGGACGACGGCGCGGGCCGCATGGTCACCGCGGTGGTCGGCCTCCTCGCCGGCGGCGCGTACTTCGTCGTCAACACCGGGATGGTCTCGGGCGCGATGGCGCTCGAGGGCCACGACAGCTGGCGGCGCGTGTGGATGGAGCGCTTCTCGTGGCTCATGCCGCACTACGTCGCGTTCGGCGCCATCGCCGGCGCGATCGCGCTCTCCTACCAGGCGATCGGCCTCTACGGCCTCGCGGTCTTCGTCCTCCCGCTCCTCCTCATGCGCAAGACGATGGCCGCCTACATCGGCCACACGCAGCGCTCGAGCCACAAGCTCCGTGCGGCGGCCGAGACGATCCGCTCCCAGAACGCCTCGCTCGAGCAGGCCAACAAGCTCCTCAAGGAGCGCTCGACGGCCGCGATGGAGAGCCTCTCGGCGACGGTGGACGCCCGCGACGCCTACACGGCGGGCCATTCGCGCCGTGTCCAGCAGCTCTCGCTCGCGATCGGCCGCGAGCTGGGCCTCTCGACGGCCGAGCTCGACCTGCTCGGCCACGCCGCGCTCTTCCACGACATCGGCAAGCTCGCGATCCCCGACGCGATCCTCCTGAAGCCGGCCACGCTCACGACGGACGAGTGGACGCTCATGCAGCGTCACGCCGACGAGGGCGCGCGCATCATCGACCGGCTCGGGTTCCTGAACGACGCGGTGCCGGCGATCCGGCACCACCACGAGCGCTTCGACGGCCTCGGCTACCCCGACGGCCTCGCCGGGGACGAGATCCCGCTCGGCGCGCGGATCATCCACGTGGCCGACGCGCTCGACTCGATGCTGACCACGCGGATCTACCGCGCGGCGAGGCCGGTCGAGGAGGCCGTCGCGGAGCTTCGGCTCGGCTCCGGCACTCAGTTCTGCCCGCGCTGCGTCGCAGCGCTCGAGCGTCTCGTCGAGTCCGGCGAGCTGAACGACGCCGAGCTCCGCATCCCGATTCTCGCTACCGCGTCGTAGTTCCCGCGCGGCTGCGAGGATACGGCCCGTGCAGGGCTCGCTTCGCACCGCCGCGCTCCAGCTGAAGACCGCGCAACACGTCGTCCGCAAGGGCGGCGGCTCGCTGCGCGAGCGCTTCGGCTCGGCCGACGAGCGGATGGTCTTCGTGATCGGCTGCCCGCGCTCGGGGACGACGTTTCTCGGGCGCTCGGTGGGCGCGATGCCCGGGTTCGTCGACCTGGGGGAGGTGAAGGCGCTCAAGGCGGCGATTCCCGACCTCTGCCGGTTGCCGCGCGACGAGGCGGCGCAGCGGATCCGGTGGATCCTCGGCGGAACGCGGCGTCTCGCGTTGGTCGGATCCCGGCGCGCGGTCGAGCAGACGCCGGAGACCACGTTCGTCGCCCGCGCGGCCGCGCTCGCGTTTCCGCAGGCGACGTTCCTCCACATCGTCCGCGACGGCCGCGACGTCGCGTGCTCGCTGCTCGAGCAAGGGTTGGCTCAGCACCGGACGCGGGGGAGAGGACGACGCGGGCCATTCGTACGGCGCCGCGCCGCGCTTCTGGGTCGAGGCCGGCCGGCGTTCCGAGTTCGTGACCGCCGGCAACGCGACCCGCGCCGCGTGGGCGTGGCGGCGCTACGTCAGCGTCGCGCGTGAGGTCGAGGGCGCCGTCGAGCTGCGCTACGAGGAGCTCTCGGCCGACCCTGCACGAGTAGCCGCGGGTCTGGCCGAACGCCTGGACGTGGACGCCGCGCAACTAACCGAGCGCCTGAGCCGGGCGCACGGCACGTCGGTCGGCCGCTACCGCACGGAGCTCTCGGAGGAACAGCTCGCAGCCGTCGAGGCCGAGGCGGGCCCGCTCCTGCGGGAGCTCGGCTACTAGGCCGGCGAGACGATCGGCGCCGCGCCAGCGCGGCGAGCGCGTTCGAGGCACGATCGCCCTTCATCCGGAGCGCGGACGGCGGGGAGGGGCTCCTCCACGAACGAGCGGTCGAGCGCGAACGAGGCGGAATCGACCACGGCGCCGGCGCGGAGCGTGACCAGCGTGCCCTCGTCGACCTCGCGCTTGTCCAGGCTCACGCCTGTGTAGCGCTCCACGAGCTCGAGCGCCGCCACGGTGGACGCGAACACGACCTCGGAGCGTCCACGGCCGAGCCAGAGCGGACGGCCCATCCCGCGCGCCGCGAAGACGGTGTCCTCGGCGCGCTCGTCGAGCCAGGCGGTCGCCATCGACCCGTAGAGCTCCTCGAGTGACGCCGGAACGTCCGCGGAGACCTCGACGAGCGCGAAGATCGCCTCGGAGTCGACGGTCATCCCGGACTCGGCGCGCTCGAAGCTGTGCCGCTCGAAGAGGTCGTCGTCGTTCGCGATGATCCCGTTGTGCACACCGACGATCGCGCCGTGCCGGATCGGATGGTTGTTGGCGGTTAAGGAGGGGTGGCCCTTCGTGTAATCCCGCACATGGAAGAGCGCGGAGCCCGAGGTGGAGGGAATCGCGACGAGATCGAGCAGCTGGCTGGCGCCGGTGCGCTGCTTGTGGACGGTTACGGCAGCGTCAGCGCCGCGATAGGCGTATCCCGCTGCATCCGACCCTCGCTCCGCGATCGCGGCGAGCAGAATCTGCGCTGCGAGAGTCCTGTCGATGCGGCTGTCGACGCCAAGGCTATATCCCGCGATACCGCACACTGTCTTGAATGTAGACGACCGTGCCGACGGCACAAAGGGGGAACCGTCACCCGCCGTTCGCCTCCTGTGTATGGGGTCGCCGGTGATCCTTGAATCCTTAATCCCCCGTCGTGGGGTAGCACTGCCCCTTTGCCCGCCGATACAGGGTGCGTGGAACACCCCCTCCCTAAGGTTCCTCTTCCCGACGACGCTGGACCCGACGACGATACGGGCGAGGCGCGGCACCTCGAGTTGGCGCCCGAGCCTCCCGAGGCCGAAGTCGAAGAGAGCGACGACGAAGAAGACGACGAGGTCGAGGCCCCGGCCGCAAAGGCCGAACCGGGCACGACCCAGGATCCGCTCAAGCTCTACGTCCGCCAGATCGGCGACGGCCGGCTCCTGACGCCCGCGGAGGAGCGCGAGCTCGCGCGTCTCAAGGACCTCGGCGACGAGGCCGCCAAGCGGCGCCTCATCGAGGCCAACCTGCGCCTCGTCATGTCCATCACCAGGAACTACGTCAATTCCGGCGTGCCACTGCTCGACCTGATCCAGGAGGGCAACCTGGGTCTCATCCGCGCGGTCGAGAAGTTCGACTACAAGCTCGGCTTCAAGCTCTCCACGTACGCGACCTGGTGGATTCGCCAGTCGGTCACGAGAGCGATCGCCGACCAGGGACGGACGATCCGCCTGCCCGTCCACGTCGTCGAGCAGGTGCGCAAGGTCGCCCGCGCCAGGCGCACGCTGACGCAGAAGCTGAACCGCGATCCGCTCCCCGAGGAGATCGCGAACGAGAGCGGGCTCGACCTGAAGCGCGTGAACGAGCTCCTCGACCTCGTCGAGGATCCCGTCAGCCTCGACACGCCCGTCGGCGACGGCGATTCGATCTACGCGGACATGCTCGAGGACGTGAACTCCGAGCAGCCAGATCTCGTCCTCGCCGAGCTCCTGCGCACGACGGAGCTCCAGAACGCCCTCGCAGGCCTGAACGAGCGCATGCGACACGTGCTCGAGCTTCGCTTCGGGCTGACCGGAGAGAAGTCACGCACGCTCGAGGACGTCGGCGCCGAGCTCGGCGTCACGCGCGAGCGGGTGCGCCAGCTCGAGTCGCGCGCCCTTCGCGAGCTCCAGGCGGCAGCGCCCGAGCTCCGCTTCTACCTGCGCGCCGAGTAGTCCGGCAGGTCGCCGTCGCGGTACGCGCGTTCGACGCCCGGCGGAAACCGTGCGTACGCGACCTTGGGCTCGGGCGTCTCTTCCGTCGCGCCGGCGTCGTGCTTCAAAGCGGTCTCGTCCACCGGGTAGATGAGGTCTTTCCCCTGCCGTCCGCCGATCATGAGGATCGCGCACGGTCCGTCGCCGGCCCCGACGAAGACGTGGCGGGTGTGGGGGGGACAGTGGACGAAGTCCCAGGCCTTGAGCGGCCGCTCCTCGCCCTCGATGATCAGGATGCACTCGCCGTAGAGGACGAGGAAGTCCTCCTGGTCCTCCTCACCGTGGTACATCGAGTTCGGCTCGCCGGAGTCGAGCACCTGGATGTTGACCCCGTACTGCGCGAAGCGCACGTCACCCTCGAAGTCGACCGACGCTCCCAACCCCTCCTTGGCGTACCACTCGGCCTCGCGCGCGTTCAGGACGTACCAGCCCTCGCCTTCGGGCAGGACGCCATGTTCGGTCTGCTTGCGGCCAGCCTCGGGGATCATCTAGCGCTGCGCGACCGCGCCGATGTCGCGTAGCGACGCCAGGCGGGAGAGCGACTCGACCTCGATCTGGCGGACGCGCTCGCGGGTGAGCCCTAGGCGCCGGCCGATGTGCTCGAGGGTGTGCGGCTCCTCGCCGGACAGGCCGTAGCGAAGCTCGAGTACCTGCCGGTCGCGTTCGGAGAGCGACTCGAGCGCGCGAGAGAGCGCTTCCTTCTGGAGGCGCCGCTCGGTGACCTCGTCGGGGAGGGGGTCGTCGCCGGCGACGAGGTCGCCGAAGACCGCGTCCTCCTGCTCGCCGATCGGCTGGTCGAGGCTCGTCGACGCACGCGCGGCCGCGCGCACCTCGATCGCCTGCTGGAGCGGCAGGCCGGCCTCCTCGGCGATCTCCTCGAGGGACGGCTCGCGGGCGAGCTGCGTCCAGAGGTAGCGCTCGGCGCGCTGCATCTTCTGCATGCGCTCGACGACGTGCACCGGGACGCGGATCGTCCGAGCCTTGTCCGCGATCGCGCGGGCGACGGCCTGGCGGATCCACCAGGTCGCGTACGTGGAGAACTTGAGGCCGCGGCGCCACTCGAACTTCTCGACGGCGCGGATCAGCCCGAACATGCCCTCCTGGATGAGATCGAGGAACGGCAGGCCCTGGTTGCGGTAGTTCTTGGCGATCGAGACGACCAGGCGCAGGTTCGACTCGATCATCCGGCGCTTGGCGGCCATGTCGCCGCGCTCGATCCGCTTGGAGAGCTCGACCTCCTCGGCGGCGGTGAGCAGCGGGTGCCGCCCGATCTCGCGCAGGAAGAGCTGCAGCGCGTCGGTCGTCGTCTCGACGCCCGAATCGAGGTTGCGCGGCGGAGCGGTGGGTTCCTTGACCGGTTCCTTGGGCTCGGCCTCGACGATCTCGATGCCGCGCTCTTCGAACTCGCGATTGAGCAGCTCGACGTCTCCGGGCTCGAGCTCGAACAGATCGACGGCTTCGGCCAGTTCGGACGCATCGATACGTCCGGCGGTCTCTGCCTTCTCGAGCAGCGCCTGGATCTCGTCGGCGTGGAGAGTCAGTGCCTCGTTCGGCATGAAGCGGTTTAGGCTAGCAACCGGTTGTCAAATGCCCGAAACGGCTTCCGAGCACACATCATTGGACTAACGCACGGTAACCGGCGTTATGTCAAGTCCGCTTACGAAGACTTTCACGCTCCTAGCGGCCTAAGCATCCCCCGCCCGGCGAATCCGACCATCCGGTCGAGCGTCTCGAGGTAGCGCGAACGAAGCGGCGCAATGCTGCGCAGGGCGTGGAGCGTCTCGCCGTTCGTCCACGCGGCGTCGCGTGCGCGCTCGACGTTCCACATCGCGGCGACGTCGTCGAGCTGCCCGAGCGCCCGGTCGCCCAGGGCGAGGGCTCCGGTGGCGAACTGGCGCTTCACCCTCCCCTCCGTCAGCTTGAGGATCCGGTTCACGGCCGTGTAGTCGGTGAACTGAGGACTGCGCCGCGACGGCGCGATCCGGGCGCGGCGCCAGACGTCGGCCAGCGCGACCGGGAGATCACGGTTGATGTGGGCGTTCATTCCGGCAAGCGCGAACTGGAGCGGCGCGATGCTGCGGCGGTTGCGGGCCTCGAAGAGCGGCGCCCAGGCCTTCGGCGCCTTCGCCGTATCCGCCAGCGCGGCGAAGTAGAGGTTCGCGAACGCGACGTCGAGGCTGGCCAGGAAGCGCGTGTCACGGAAGCGGACGCGCGCGATCTCGTTCTCCACCGCCAGGGTGACCGCGAGATACAGGCGGTTGAAGCTGGCCACCCCGTCGCGCGGCGTGAGCGCGGCGTCGATCGCCTCCATCCGGTCGATCACCTGCGCGACCGTGACCGCCTGTGGGCCGGCGAGGGCGTCGGCGAGCGAGGCGCGCGGCACAGGCCCGATCATATGCGGGAAAACCGGCCTGTCCGAACCCGCCGAGGCATTTGCGGAACTGTGGAAAACCGCGTAGCGTTTTCCGTTCGAATGTTGCAGCCGGACCCCAATGAACACTTCCGGCTGCGCCGTCAGAGAGTCCGCCGGCGACGCGGAACGCGGCGGGTCGCGACCCTCGGAGTCGTGGTCGTCGGGATCGCGGCGATCGCCCTCGGGGCGCGCTTCCTGAACGAGCCCAGCTCGGGCGGCAAGGCAAGTGCCACGCCCCCGGCCCCGCCCGCGACGACCCAGTCGAAGCCCGCCGAAGTCGTCCTGCCCGCGCTTCCGGAGGAGATCCGCGGCGTCCACGTGACGATGGCGCTCATGACGATCGAGGGCAAGCTCGACGAGTACCTCGCGATGACGCGCGACGGGCTGACGACGATCGAGCTCGACGTGAAGGACGAAAACGGCGAAATGGGCTTCGTCTCGCCCCACGCGAAGCTCGCGAAGCAGATCGGCGCCGCGCAGGGCTACTACGACGCCAAGCACGTCGTGGACAAGATCCACAAGGCCGGCGTCTACCTGATCGGCCGCGTCGTCGTCTTCGAGGATCCGTTCCTCGCCCGGGAGAAGCCCGGCATGGCGATCAAGCGTCGCGGTGGCGGGATCTGGACGAACTCGATCGGCCTGGGCTGGTCGAACCCGTACAACGAGAAGGTTTGGGACTACAACGTCGACATCGCCGAGGCGGCCGCCCGTGCCGGCTTTGACGAGATCATGTTCGACTACATCCGCTTCCCCACGGACGGCGACCTCTCCTCCGCGGTCTTCCCCGGAAAGGTGAACGAGCGCAAGGGCGAAACGCTGACGCGGTTCCTCACGTACGCGCGCGAGCGGCTCCATCCGCTGGGCGTTCGGATCTCGGCCGCCGTGTTCGGGCTTTCCGCCGTCCGTGACCTCGGCATCGGGCAGCGCCCGAAGATGCTCGCGAAGCAGCTCGACGCCATCTACCCCATGGTCTACCCGTCGCACTACGGCGAGGGCGAGCTCGGGATCGACGACCCGAACGCGAACCCGCAGAAGACGGTCGCGCTGTCGCTCCAGGCCTTCCGCCAGCAGCTCAAGGGCTCCGACACGCGAATGATCCCGTGGCTCCAGGACTTCTCTCTCGGCCGCACGTACAAGCTCGCCGACGTGAAGGCTCAGATCCTCGCCGCCCGCCGGGCGAAGAGCGAGGGCTTCCTGCTTTGGAACGCCGTGGGCGTCTACACGGCCGAGGCGCTCGGCGGCGACTGAGCCTCCTCCCGATTTATCCACAGCATTACCCACAGACGGGGCGAATTGGTGTGGAAATTGGGGGTAACTATTTCTCTGCGCAATTTGCGAATTTTCGTGTTCGATGTCCCTTGACGCCCCAGAGGCCTTGCCCTAGATTGCCGATTGCGCCGAGCACGGAACGCAAGTAGGTCGAAGCCTCTCGGAGCGGCAGTACCCGCAAGGGGAATGTCGGTTCGAGAGGCGGACGAAAGCGTCACCGGCTCGGCGAATTTTTTTGCTCGGATACGGCCGGAGCGGGGATCCCTCGCTTCGGCCGTTTCCGTTGGTGGCCTCGGGTAGAGTCTCGGCCGTGCATCTGCGCCAGCCCGCAATGAGCCACAGCGGAACGTCCGCGCTCTGGGGCATCGGCCTCGGGATCTACGTCTGGATCGGCCTCATCGCCGTCGACGTCGGCAAGGGCACGGCGTTCCTGCTCGGACTGCTCTCGGCAGTCGGGATCTACTTCCTGGTGCTTCGCCTCGGCGGCGAGCGCTACAAGTCCTAGACCGCGAGCGACGAGCGTCCGCGCTGGGACGGCGCGAGCGCGCTGACGAGCCTCGTGGCGAGGTCCGAGCCGAGCGCTCGCTCGAGCCGGGTCAGGGCCGGGGAAGCGGCCGCGTCATGCCGTCCGACGGCCTCACAGTGGAGGAGGAGTCGGGACATGCCGGGCGCGGCGGTGAATCTGGAATTTGCGGCGGTTTCCATGTCCCGTCTATCGACGGGAGCCGCGCCGGGCTACGTCCCTTGCGAGAGGGACGCCGCGTGCTCGTCCTCGTCGGTCACGGGCTTCTCCGGCTTCTCCGGCTCCGCCTGCTCCTCCGGCTCCGCCTGCTCCTCCGGCTCCGCCTGCTCTTCCTCGCGCCTGCGCCGTAGCTCCTCGACGACCGATTCCTGGCCGTCGGCGGGCAGCTTCTCGATCACGCGGACCGGCGGGCCGGTCGTGTCGAAGGAAAACGCAAGGACGAGACCGACGATCACAGGGACGATGCTGAGGAACACGCCCACGTCGTTCACCAGGGACTCGATCCCGAGATCTCCCGACCAGTTGGAGAACCGGCCCTGCCCCCAGCCGCTTTCGGGCTGCTGGGCGAGCACGATCCAGAGCGCGACGATGAACGTCGGCACAAAGGCGACGAGGAAGACAAGCGGGCTGAATGCCGGAGTCCCCCACTTCGTCCAGCCGCCGAGGAGCTGAGAGAGCCCGAGCACGAATCCGGCGACGACGAGCACCGCCATCGCGGCCCAGAACCCGCCGGCCTCGTCGAGGTCGGTGAGCTGCGCCACCCAGATCAGCGCGCCGGCGCCGACGACGCCTGCGAGCGTGAACAGGGCGCGCACCATTCCGGAGTTCGTCCCTGTCCGGTCGGCTTTTCTCGTCCCGGTCGTCTGCGCCATGTCCTTCCCTCCCGTCGACGGTTGCTCCGCGAGAGTTCCCGCGAGGCGCGCTGGGCTAACGCGTCAGTACTGGATCAGCGAATGGACGTCGTAGCCGGCGAGCTTGTCGCGGCCGTTCAGGAACGCGAGCTCGATAACGAAGGCGAGCCCGACGACCTCGCCCCCGAGCTGCTCCACCAGGTCGATCTTCGCGTGCGCGGTGCCGCCGGTCGCCAGCAGATCGTCGTGCACGAGCACGCGCGCGTCCTTGGGAATCGCGTCGGCGTGGAGCTCGAGGCGGTCGACGCCGTACTCGAGCGCGTACTCGGCGTCGATCGTCTCCCACGGGAGCTTCCCCGGCTTGCGCGCGGCCACGAAGCCGCAGCCGAGCTGGAGCGCCAGGGCCCCGCCGAGGATGAACCCGCGCGCCTCGGCGCCGAGGATCAGATCGGGCTTGCGCGGCGCGGCGAACTCGGCCAGGCCGTCCACCGCCGCGCGGAACGCATCGGGGTCCGCGAGCAGCGGCATGATGTCCTTGAAGACGATCCCGGGCTTGGGGAAGTCCGGGATGTCGCGGATCTTCGACGCGAGATCTACGGCCATGGCCGCCGGAGCTTACTCAGACCAGCGATCGGAGGGCGCGCCAGAAGAGCAGCTGCGAGAGCTCCTGCGACGTCGCGGCGAGTGTCTCCAGATCTTCGATCCCCGCGCTGCGCCGCTCGGGATTCCGCGAATGGAGCGCCGGAGCGACGATCTGCTCCAGGAGTCCGGCGGTCGACGACGCGCCGTTTCGAATCGCACGAAGGTTGCGCGGCTCGATGCCGAAGCGCTGCAGGCGCGCGCAGGCCGACACGATCTCGATGTCGCGCTCCGGATAGCCCTTCTCGCCGTCCTCCTCGACCGCCTCGAGAATCCCGAAGTCCTCGAGCTCACGGACGAACGCCGCGTCGGTGCCCGAGCGCTCGCAGAGCGTGCGCAAATCGATGGTCGGTTCGTGCGCCGAGAGCGGGCCCGCCGAGGACCGGCGCCGAGTGCGGCGCTTCGTCCCGGGAGACATGAGCTCGTCGCGAATCACGCGCAGGGGCAGGAACTCGTCCCGCTGGAGCTGCAGGATCGTGCGCAGGCGCTCGACGTCCTCGTCCGAGTAGAGGCGGTAGCCACTCTGCGTCCTTCGCGGCGCGAGCAGCCCCTGGCCTTCGAGGTAGCGGATCTTCGAGATCGAGATGTCCGGGAACTCCTCCACGAGGCGTTCTCGCACCGCCCCGATGGTCAGGCGCCGTCCGCTCGTATCGATGGTCTGGGTGCTCATGGGTTCAGCGGGAAAGGAATGTCAGCCGGTACTTGCCGATCTGGACTTCGTCGCCGTCCTCGAGCGTCGCGCGCTCGACGCGGCGGCGGTTCACGTACGTGCCGTTCAGGCTCCCCGTGTCCTCGATCACGTAGCCCGTCTCCTCCTTGACGAGGACGGCGTGGACCCGCGAGACGGTCACGTCGTCGAGGAACACGGCGGCGTCGGGCGAGCGGCCGATCTCGATGCGATCGTCCTCGAGCGGAAAGAGCTCCCCCTGCCGGCCACCCCCGGAGCGCACCACGAGCGCCGTGCCTTCCACCAGGAGCTCGTCGATCGGCGTGTCCTCGACGAGCTCTTCGGGCGCGAACGACATCGTCGTGTGCCCGCCCGCGTCCTCGTGGATGAGCAGGGCTCCGCACTTGGAGCAGTAGTTCGCGGACTCCAGGTTCTGGAACCCGCATTCAGGGCAGTGCACGTGGGTCACGGGTTCGGCGGCGCCGCTCGCGAGGTGAGGATCTCGGCGAGCTTGTCGACATCCACCTCGTACAAGGGGCTCGTCTTCTCGTCCCCCACTTGCTGCTGGAGCCGCGACTGCAGCTCCGCCTTCAGGATGTCGATCTTTCCGTGCAGGATTCGGCGCTGGTACGAGACCTCGTGCTCCTGGGCGACCAGCCCGTCGATCAGGTCTCGCAGCTGCTCGTCGGAGAGGGTCTTCAAGTCGGGAAGCGCGTCCACGTCGGTCCTCCTCGCAGGTGAGCCTTCAGTAAACCATCCGGCGGTTCATCCTTCAACCTCGACTTGAGGGTTCTGGGCCTCCACGCCGTCGCTTTCGCCCGCAATCGCGGTCTCCACGAGCGTTGCGAACTTCTCCTCGAGGTCGCGTGATTCCTCCTCTGAGGCGCCCTCGGCATACACGTGCACGAGCGGTTCGGCGGGATCCGGGAGCACTTGCGCCCAGCCCGAGTCGAAGAACACCTTGATGCCGTCGAGCGGATCCGTGCGCTCCGCCTTCATCTCCTCGGCGAGGACGCGCATGACCGTGCCCTTGCGCGCCCACGGGCAGCGGATCTCGCGGTGGCGGACGGCGGGAACGGGCAGGTCGGCGGCGAGCGCCGAGAGCGGCTCGTCGAGCGGCGCCAGGAGCTCCAGGAGCTTGCAGAGGCTCGCGACGCCGTCGTAGGCCGGCAGGAAGTCCGGGAAGAGGAACCCGCCGCTCCCCGAGCCGGCGAAGACGACGCCGTCCCTCGCCGCCGTCCGCGTCAGCGCCTCGAGCGACGCGGGCGTCCGCTCGACCTCGAGGCCCGACCCGGCCGCGAACTCGTCGACGAGGCTCGTGACCGTCACAGGAACCGCCACGCGCCCCTCCCGGCCGGCCAGGAGCTTCAGGAAGAGCAGCAGAGCCTGGCCGGGAGGAATCTCCTGCGCGTTCTCGTCCAGGAGGAAGAGGCGCTCGGCGCCCGGGTCGAACACGACGCCGAAGTGGGCGTTCACCGCCGTGACGAGCCGTTCGGCGTGCAGGAGCGTGCCGTCGAGCGGCTCGGCCTCGGGCGGACGCCGTTCGCGGAGGTACGCGCGGGCCGAGACCACCTCCACGCCGAGCGGGCCGAGCACGAGCGGCAGGACGAGCGACGCCGACGCGTAGGCGTAGTCGACGACGATCCGGAACCGGCGCTTGCGGATCGCGTCGGCGTCGAGCGTCGCCAGTAGCGCCTGGGCGTACTCCTCGCCCGCGTTGGCCGGGTAGCGGATTTCCCCCACCTCGTCGGCGGCCGCGCGGCGGAAATCCTGGCGTCCGAAGTGGTTCTCGACCTTCTTGACGAACGCGGAGGACGCCTGCACGCCCGGCGGCTCGAAGATCTGGATCTCGACCGCCTCGGGATCGTTCGCGCTCGGGCCCACGTGCAGGCCGGCCTCGTAGCCCTCGAGCTTCAGCAGGTGCCTGTTCACCGCCGCGGGCATGACGCGGAGGTCGGAGACGTCCACCCCGGTCGCGTTCAGGCCGACGAACACCGCGCGGCGCAGGAGCCGAGCCGACGTGTCGGCCTCGCGGCTCGTCACGACGCGTGCTCCGCGCTTCAGAGCGGTTCCGAGGGCCATCCCCAGCCTGAGCGCCGTCTCGGGCGTCAGATCGACGTTCACGAGCCCACGGATGCGCTCCCGCCCGAAGATCGACGCGGCCGTGCGCGCCTCCCAGATGACGTTGCGGTCGACGTGCGTGCCGGCCTCGATGTCCTTGAACGGGTAGACGCGGACGCCCGGCGCCACGACGGCGTCGTCCCCGATCGTCGTCTGGTCGCCGATCGCCGCGTTCTGGCCGATGCGCACGTGGGAGCGGATGTCGCACATCCGGCCGACCACCGCGCCCTCGATCAGCGCCTGCCGGCCCACGTACGTCGACGCGTCGAGGATCGAGCGGGCAACCCGGGCGTGCTCGCGCAGGACTACGCTCTGCGAGAGCACCGAGTAGGCGCCGACGGACGCGTCGGGGTGGATCCGGCAGTACATGCCGATGAACGCGGGCCCCTGAACGGTCGCGACGTCGCCGAGCTCGACTCCCTCGCCCACCCAGACGTTGCCGCGCAGGCGGATCCCCGGGATCTCGAGCTGCACGCGCTCGTCGAGCGCGTCGAAGTTCGCTTCGCGGTACTGGTCGAGGTTCCCGATGTCCTTCCAGTAGCCCTCGACCACGTGGCCGTACATCGGGCGGCCCTTCTCCAGGAGGAGCGGGAAGAGCTGCTTGGAGAAGTCGTACGGCTCGTCCTCGGGGACGTTGCGCAGCGCCTCGGGATCCATCACGTAGATGCCGGTGTTGATCGTGTCCGTGAAGACCTGCGACCACGACGGCTTCTCGAGGAAGCGCTCGATGCGGCCGTCGGAGTCGGTGACGACGATTCCGAACTCGAGCGGGTTGTCGACGCTCTTCAGCGCGATCGTGACGACCGACTCGCGCTCCTCGTGGGCGCGGATGAGCGCGGTCAGGTCGATGTCGCAGAGCGCGTCCCCGGAGATGACGAGGAACGGCTCGTCGAGCTCCTCCTCGGCGAGCTTCACCGAGCCGGCAGTCCCGGCGGGCGTCTCCTCGACCGAGTAGCGGATGCGGACGCCGTGCGCCGAGCCGTCCCCGAAGTAGCTGCGGATCGCCTGCGGCATGAACGCGAGCGTCACCACGATGTCGTCCACCCCATGGCGGCGGAGCAGGTCGATCACGTGCTCCATGCAGGGCTTGCCGACGATGGGCACCATCGGCTTCGGCTGGTTCGACGTCAGCGGCCGGAGGCGCGTTCCCTCCCCGCCCGCCATCACGACGGCCTTCATCGCGTTTCTCGCCGGGCTTTCAGGAGGTATTGGGCGGCGGCCAGGACAGCAAGCCCGAGCCCGATCCAGAAGAGGACGAGTGGCCACGTCGTGCCCGTTTCGGTTCCGGTCACGAAGAAGAGGCTCGCGTACAGCACCCAGGTCGCGAGCTTGCCGAGGAAATTGACCTCGAACTCGTAGCCGCGGCCGCGCACGAGCGGGTAGCCGAGGATGAGCGCGCCGTCACGCGCCAGGATCACGGCGAGCGCGACCCACGGCAGCCGGCCGTCCCACCAGAGGAGGACGACGGCCGTGTCGATCATGAGGCGATCGGCGAGCGGATCCGCGAACTTGCCGAACTGGGACTCAACGTGCCAGCGCCGCGCGAGCCAGCCGTCCACCTGGTCCGTGATGCCGGCGATCGCGAACACCCAGGCGGCCGTCCAGCTTCCGGCGCCGTCGGCCTGGACGACCAGGACCGCGAAGACGGGGATCAGCGCGAAGCGCGCGATCGTCAGCGCGTTCGGGAGCTTCGCGAGCGGTGCGGGGACTGCGCGGGCCGCCATGGATCCATCGTATCCTCGCCCTCGTGCTGAGCCTTCCCGGATTCGTGAACGCGCACAGCCACGCCTTCCAGCGTCGGCTGCGCGGGCGCAACGAGGGCGCCGATTTCTGGGCGTGGCGCGAGTCGATGCTGGACGAGGCCGCGCGGGTCACCGTGGCAGACGTGCGGCGCGACTACGTCGACGTCTATCGGGAGATGCGCGCCGCCGGCTACACGGCCGTCGGGGAGTTCCACTACCTGGGCGTCGCCGAGGCGCGCGCCGCCGCGGAGGCCGCGGAGGAGGCCGGAATCGAGATCGTGCTCCTCCACGTGGCGTACGCGCGCGGTGGGATCGACCGGTTCCGGCAGGAGTCCGTCGCCGCCTATCTCGCCGAGGTCGAGGCGTTGCGGGAAGCGGGCCTGAACGTCGGCGTCGCGCCGCACTCGGTGCGCGCGTGCCCGTTGGACTGGCTCGAGGAGATCGGGCGCTACGCCGAGCGCGAGGGCCTCGTCCTGCATATCCACGCCGACGAGCAGCCGCTCGAGATCGAGGAGTGCTGCGAAGAGCACGGCATCCGCCCCATCGAGCTGCTCGCCCAGGCCGGCTGCCTCGGCCGACGCACGACGATCGTCCATGGAACCCACGCGTCTGATCCTGAACTGGATCTCCTCGCCGACTCCGGGTCGCGGATCTGCGCCTGCCCGACGACCGAGGCGAACCTCGGCGACGGCTTCGTCCCCGTCGAGCGGATCCGCGCCCGCGGGATCGGGCTTTGCATCGGCACCGATTCGAACGTCCGCATCGACCCGCTCGAGGAGCTGCGCGAGCTCGAGGGCGTGGCCCGGCGCATGGCGCTGCGCCGCATGGTCGTTCCGCCGGAAGAGCTTCTGGCGATCGGCACGCTGGCGGGCGCTTCCGCGCTCGGTCTGGACTCTTGGGACCCGGTCGAGATCGACACGGATCACCGCTCCCTCGCAGGCGTTGCGCCCGACGAGGTGCCCGCCGCGCTCGTCTTCGGATGCAGCGCGGACGTGGTCGCGCCGGTTTAGGAATCCCTGCAAATGGCCGATAACGGTCCCTGCACGACCGGGGGAAACCGTGAAACGAGCATTCGTCGCCTGCATTCTGCTGGCGCTTCTTGCCGCCGCACCCCTATCTGCCGCGCAGATGGGCAAGCCGCGCACGGCCGCGCTCCAGATCGCGCTGGCGCACAAGGGCCTCTATCGCGGGACGATCGACGGCCACTGGGGCCGCGGGACCGAGGCCGCCGTGCGGAGGCTCCAGCGCAATGCGCGGATCGGCGTGGACGGCGTTCCCGGGCCGCGGACTCGCCGCGCGCTCGGCAAGCTCGGCCGGCATAGCTACGGCTCGCGGATGCTCGTCGCCGGCCGCGTCGGCTGGGACGTCTCGCAGACGCAGTTCCTCCTCGCGTGGCACGGGTTCCCGTCCGGTCCGATGGACGGTCGCTTCGGGCCGCGCACGGCCGTGGCAGTTCAGCGCTTCCAGGCGCACGCGCGCCTCGGCGCCGACGGTGTCGCCGGGCCGGCGACGCTCCGGGCACTGCTCCGGCCGCTCGTTCGGCCGCGAATCCACCTCTCCGCGCCGATCGGCGGCTACTGGACGGACGGCTTCGGCCCGCGCGGGCGCCGCTTCCACACCGGGCTCGACTATCCGGCCAACTTCGGCGCGCGCGTTCGCGCGGCTGCATCGGGCCGCGTGGCCCAGATCGGCTGGGATCCGGCCGGCTACGGGAACTTCGTAGTCGTCAAGCACTCACGGGCGTCGTACACGTGGTACGCGCACCTCTCCCGCGTGGGCGTGTCGGTCGGCCAGCGGGTTCGCCGCGGCGGAAAGATCGGCCGCGTCGGCGCCACCGGGAGCGCCACCGGGCCGCATCTGCACTTCGAGCTTCGGGTCCGGCGCGCATGCGTGAACCCGGCGCGCGCCTTCTAGCCGTCCGCCAGCTCCTTCGAGCGCTTCATCGCGGCCTGGATCGCGTTCAGGAACGCGGCGCGGACGCCCGCCTGCTCCAGCTCGTGGATCGCTGCGATCGTCGTCCCGCCCGGGGACGTGACCATCTCGCGCAGCTCGACCGGGTGCATGCCGCCGTCGCGGAGCAAGCTTCGCGGTTCCGAGCATCGTCTGGACGACCAGCTGCGTGGAGATCTCGCGGGAGAGCCCGAGCAGGATCCCGGCCTCGATCATCGACTCGGCGAGCAGCGCAAAGTACGCCGGCCCTGAACCGGAGACCGCGGTGACGGCGTCCATGTAGGCCTCCGGCACGCGGACGGTGCGGCCGACGTGGCCCAGCACCTCTTCCGCCTGCGCCATGTGCTCGTCGGTCGCATGAGCGCCGGCGGAGATGCCCGGCCATGCCCTCGTGGACGGAGGACGGCGTGTTCGGCATCGCCCGCACGATCGGGACGTCCTCCCCCAGCCCGCGCTCGATGAGCGCGATCGGAATCGCCGCGGCGATCGAAATAACCGTCTGATCCGGCTTGATCGAGCCGTTCAGCTCGGTGAGGAGCTCTTCGATGTCCTGCGGCTTGACCGCGATCACGATGATCTCGGCGCCCTCTACGGCGGCCTTGTTGTCGCGCGTGGTCTCGACGCCGTGCCGCTCGCGGATGCCGACGAGCCGGTCCTCCCCGCGCGCGGTCGCGATGATCTGCTCCGGCGAGCACCAGTCGGAGAGCAGCAGGCCGGCAATCAGGGACTCCCCGATCTTGCCGGCGCCGAGAATTGCGATCTTGCGTGCCATTGGGCGTCGAAGCCTAGCGCGTGTTCACGCGGGAAACCGTCACACCGCGGTGACGGATCTTCGCCTTCGCCGCGCCAGAACGCCGAGGCCGATCGGGATCAGGAAGAACGCAAGTGGAAAGCCCTGCGTGCGCAGGGCTTCTTGAGCGTAGCGCCGAGATTTGAACTCGGGATCTCTAGCTCCTTGCATCGAGCTACAACGAATCCTCCTCAGTCCCTGGCGGCGTTTCGCGCCGCTTCCGTCTCCAGATCACAACGCCTGCGATCGCGGCTGCGACAAGCCCGAGGGCGAGCGCGATCCAGCCCCACGGCGTGTCGCTCTCGGACGACGTCGGCTCGGCCGCCACTGTCTCGGCCGGGCTCGTGTCCGGCGGCGGTGGCGATGTCGTCGCCGGGACCTCAGTCGTCTCGGTCACCGTCCCGGGTTCCGTCTCCGTTCCATCGGAAGCAGCGAACAGGAGAGCGAGGGCGCGCCAGAAGTCCTCGTCCTCCGCCGGCTCTTCGGTTGTATCCGTGGGAACCGTGGCCGTCGTCGCAGGCTCGGTCGGCACCGTGTCGGTGATTTCGGTCTCGGTTTCCGTGGTCGCGGTGTCCGTGGTCGGGGTGGTGTCGGTCGTCGCGGTCTCGATCACCGTGGTGGTCTCGGGCAGCGTGGTCGTCGTAGGCTCGGTGACCGTCGTGGTGGCCGTGGACGTAGTCGCCGGGGACGTGTCGGTGGCGCCCGTGAGCGTCGGCAGCGCCAGCGATCCGCTCGGCAGGGTCACGCCGCTGAGCGCCGGAACTCCGGAGCCGTCGCCCGCGCACCCACCGAGGACGTATCCCGCGCCTGCGAGGACGAGCAGCGCCCCGACGCGCCGAGCGTGGCCTGTCATGCCGGTCGAGGGAAGATCGTTGAAGCCTGCACTGGGCCGATCGTGGCAAAGCCGTCGGCCGGAGAGCAACCCACCGTCCTCGAACTAGCCGCCCGCGGGCGCAGTCGGCTCGGGCTCCGAAGCGGGTGCGTTCGGCGACCCGCGCCCGCGCTTCCAGATGAAGTCGAGAACCACTGCGAGCAGGGCGATCGCGACGATCGCGGCGAAGGTCTCCGGTGCGTTGCGGAGGGTGTCGACGGTGAAGAAGACGAGCACGATGGCAGTCACGGCGATGGCCGCAAGCACGATCAGCGCCTGCGATCCGGTGTCGGCCCGTCTCCGGTAGCCGGCCACCCCGACGAGCAGGAAGATCATCAGCGAGCACGCGCTGCCGACCGACGCGATCGCCGAGAGATCGACGAGGTTGGAGACGACGAGGACGATGGCGGCCGTGATCAGGAGCCCGGAGTGTCGGCCGAGCCTCCCGCCGGGACCGAAGAACGTCGGGAACTGCCCGACCTGGGCGAGCATGGCGGTGAGCCCCCCGGACGCGTACAGGGTCGCGTTCACGGACGAGGACGTCGCGAGGAGCGCGGCGATCGCCATCATCGTGAAGCCGGCGTCCCCGAGCGCCGGTCTTGCCGCCTCGGCGATCGCGGTCTCCCCGTAGCCGATCGCCTCGTCGACGGTCAGCGTCCCGAAGACGCCGAGCGAGATGAGGACGTAGAGGAGCGTCGTCACGCCCAGGGCCGCATACATCGCCCGCGGGAGCTCGCGAGCCGGGTCGCGCAGGTCTCCGGCCGCGAACGTGATGACGCTGAAGCCGAGATACGCGAAGAACGTGAGGGCGACGCTCGAGATGATGTTTGCGAAGGACGGATACCCGCTGAAGGCCAGAAGGTCGAGGTCGATGTCGACGAGCGTCACGGCGATGAAGACGGCGAACACGGCGAGCAGCACGACGACGATCAGCGACTGTGCTCGATCCACGACGCGCGACCCGACCAGGTTGATCGCGGCCATGGAGACCACGATCAGGGAGGTGAAGACGTTGTCCCACCAGTCTGCTGCGTCTGCGCCGACGAAGAGCGAGGTCGCGTAGCTTCCGAAGGCGACCGCGACCATCGAGCACACGATCACGATCGCCGCGAAGTAGCCGAGCCACGACGAGATGCCCACGAGGCGCCCGTTCCCGAAGCCCTCGATCAGGTAGGCGATCAGCCCTCCCGAGGACGGGAAGCGCACGCCGAGCTTGACGACCGTGTAGCCGAGCAGGGTCGCGACGATGCCGGCGAGCAGGAACGAGAGCCAGACCGCCGAGCCGGCAACGACCGCCGCCTCGCCGAGCAGCGCAAAGATCCCGGCGCCGACCATGGCGCCGATCCCGAGGAAGGCTGCGCCCCGGACGGTCACGCTACGGAACCGGCGGCGCGGGCGTCTGGCCGCCGAAGAAGAGCCAGACGATCAGGATCCCGACGAGAGCTGTCACGATCCAGCAGACCTGCAGGGGCAGCTGGAACGAATGGTCGATGACGCGCTTGCCGAGACTTGTCGTCCCTGTCGTGTCTGCCTCCGCGGCGGCGATCTGCGTCCCGTTGGCAGGAAGAAGGAGCACGCCGACTACCGCGGTCCACATGGCGATCATGTAGCCGGCGCTGATTCCGAGGGCGAGCCCGAGCGGGATCATGGTGCGCGTCGACGCGGACTGGCTCGTCGCACGAGCGAACGTGCTCGATCACGGGCTCTTCGCGGCGCGAGGGACGCGGGATCCTCGTGAGCGACTCGAAGTGCCCCCAAAAAGCGCGGGGCTCGAGTCCGGCCAGCACTGATGTCCCGGTCGCCATCCGCCCTGCGACATTAGCGCCCCCTCGTGCCGCGAACAAGGGGCGCCTGGACGCTCAGTCGAGCGTGCGGATCGCGACGACGGCGCCGATGACGAGCGAGGACGCCCCGAGGACTCCCCGGCCGAAGGCGGCGGTCATCTAGCTCTCGGGACTGTCGCCCGAGAGCGCCTTCTGCATGGCCGGCTGAGCCTTGTCGGCCACGAGCTTGAAGAAGCCCCTCGCGCGAAGGCGACCGATGGCGTTGGCCGCGATCACCGTGAACGGCACGGCGAGGATGAGACCGACGATTCCGGCCAGGAATCCGCCCAGCGCCGTGACGACGATCACGACCAGCGGATGGATGTCGAGCGTGCGCCCCATCACCCGCGGCTCGACGAAGTTCTCGAGCAAGAGGTTCGAGGCCAGGACGACCACGAGCATGATCGTCGCCGTGCCGAGCCCGCCCTCGCCGAGCGCGATGAGCACGGCCAGCCCGCCGCCGAGGAACGCGCCGATGTACGGGATGTAGCCGCCGATGAAGTTCACGACCACGATCGTGAACACGAGCGGCAGGCTGAGCAGGAGACTGGCGATGCCGACGACGGCCGCGACGATCGCGGACATGGCCGTGCGACCCTTCCCGTACTCGCGGAGGATCCGGCACGCCTCGGTGATGAAGTCGTCGGCCTCGTCACGGATCGACGGGTCGATCTGCTTGACGACCGAGCGCCGGAGGCTGGTGCCGTCCTTCAGGAGGTAGTACATGATCAGCGCGCCCAGGATCAGGCCCGCGGCCAGGCCGGCCAGCGCGTCGAAGCCTTCGACGACCTTCGTGACGAAGCCCTCGGCGGCTGCCGGAGTCGCCTCCCCTGTCGCTGCCCGGGCGTCGTCGAGCGAGTCCTGATCGATCCCGAGTTCGTCGGAGGCGTTGGCCAGCGCCGCGTCGA
This sequence comes from uncultured Thermoleophilia bacterium, assembly GCA_963716005.1. Lineage (GTDB taxonomy): Bacteria > Actinomycetota > Thermoleophilia > Gaiellales > Gaiellaceae > CAVRUF01. The sequence continues at coordinate 978,100 of OY970285.1, read as the reverse complement.
CCGACGCGTTGATCTCGTCCCGCTGGTCGATGACGCCGCGCGTGGTTCCGACGACGACGAAGGCTCCGATGGCCAGCAGCCCCAGCACGACGAGGCCGGCGGCGAGGGTCGGCTTGACGTTCTTTCGTCCCAGCACTCCCACCAGCGGCTTGAAGACCACGGCCAGAACGGCCGCGAAGACGAGCGGGAGCACGATCTCGTTCACCGCGGCCAGGGCCACGACGACGATCACCGTCGCGATCACGAACCCGACGAAGCTCCAGGCCCAGAGTCCGACTTTGGGAACCGCGTTCACGGGCCGAGCGTCGCTCAGGCGCGGCGGCTGGACATCATCCAGAACGGGTGATTGGGGCCGGTCGGCGGATTCACACAGATTGGATGATGCGACCCTTCGGGCCGGCGGCCAGGATCGGATCCGCAATGAGCGAGGCCGCCGCCCACCCGTCCCCCGTCCTTCCGTTCAACGACCCGTCGCGCTCCAGCCGGCTGAAGAAGGTCGCCGGGCTGGCTGATCGGCATCGCGCTCGTCGTCGTCCTCCTGAACCTGCTCGGCATCGACGTCGTGGGGTGGCTGCAGGAGCTCTGGGACGAGATCAAGGACATCCCGGCCCGCTACATCGTCGCGGGGATCGTCTTCCAGACCGGCCAGACGTTCTTCGCCGGGCTCTCCTACTACGGGATCCTGAGCGCCGCCTACCCGGGCAAGGTCGAGCTCTGGCCGATCGTGACCGCGTACGCGGTCGGGGTCGCGATGAACAACTTCCTCCCCGCGAACATCGGGACCTTCGCGACCCTCGTCATGTTCGTGGCGATCATCCCGGGCTCGACGTTCGCAGGCTCGCTCGCCGCCTATCTCGTGCAGAAGATCTTCTTCACGGTCGCGGGGACGTTCGTCTACCTCTACCTGTTCCTCTCGGTGCCGGGCTCGTTCGACGCGTCCTTCGGGAACGTCACCGAGAACCCCGTAACCGCGATTCTGATCGCACTGGGCATCGTGCTCCTGATCGTCATCCTCGCCCGCGTCTTCTGGCGGCAGTTGAAGAAGCTCTGGGAGCACGCGAAGCAGGGCGGCGCGATCCTGAAGACGCCCAAGAAGTACTTCGTGCACTCGTTCCTGCCGTCGTTCCTCTCCTGGTCGTGCAAGCTCGTGGTGATCGCGATCTTCCTCGCGGCCTTCACGATCCCGGTGACGTTCGAATCCGTCATGTGGGTCACCGGCTCGGGCTCGCTCGCGAACGTCGTCTCAGTGACGCCGGGCGCCGTGGGGATCACGCAGGCGACCAACGCGCTCGCCCTCGACACGTGCTGCGCCGTGCCCAAGGACCTGGCCGTCGACTACTCGACCGCGCAGCAGCTCATCACGACGGCCTGGAACGTCATCTTCGCGATCATCCTCGTCGTCTCGGTCTTCGGCTGGAAGGGCGGCAAGCAGCTCGTCACGGAGTCGTACGCGGGCGCGAAGGTCAAGGTCGCCGAGCAGAAAGAGGCCCACGCCGAGAAGAAGGCGGAGAAGAAGGCCGAGCGCGAGAAGTCCGGTCACGGGCTGTTCCATCGCGACCACAACGACGCGGACGACGCCGAATCGCCCGCGCCTCAAGGAGGAGAAACGCATGACTAACGGCCTCGAGCCGGCCTACGGCCGGTCCATGTCCTGGCAGCCCGAGCGACCGCGCTGGAAGCTGTTCCCGCTCATCGTCTCGTGGCTCGCCACCGGCGTTGCGCTGATGGTCGCGGCCGCGATCCTGCCCGGGGTCGACATCGCGAATTTCTGGGGAGCGCTAGTCGTCGCGGTGATCGTCGCGGCGCTGAACGCCGTCATCCCCCCCGTGCTCGCCGCGATCCGCCTGCCGTTGACGCTCGTCCTGGGCTTTCTGCTCGTCTTGATCGCGGACGCGATCATGCTCCAGGTCGCGGCCGAGGTGCTCGACGACGTGCTCACGGTCGACAACTTCGGCTGGGCGCTCCTGGCGTCGCTCATCGTCGCGGCGGTCAGCGTCGTCCTCGCGGTCATCTTCGGCTCGGACGACACGACGCCGATCCGCATCGCACAGCGCATCGCCCGCCGGCAGGGGATCATCGCGAGCACCGACGTCCCGGGGATCGTCTACCTCGAGATCGACGGGCTCTCGCTGCCCGTGCTGCGCCGCGCAATGCGAGACGGGAACGCTCCGAACATGGCTCGCTGGATCGCCGACGACTCCCACCAGCTGGCCGAATGGGAGACCGATCTCTCCTCGCAGACGGGCGCGAGCCAGGCCGGGATCCTGCTCGGGTCGAACGAGGACATCTCGGCCTTCCGCTGGGTCGAGAAGGAGACCGCGACGCTCATGACGTGCTCGGCGCCGCCCGACTGCGCCGAGATCGAGCGGCGGCATGGGACCGGCATCGGGCTGCTCGCCGACGGCGGCGCGAGCCGCGGAAACCTGCTCTCCGGCGAGGCCGACGACGTGATCCTCACCGTCAGCCGCATGGACGAGGAGAAGAAGTCCAACCCGGGCTACCGCGCGTTCCTCGCGAACGGCGACAATGTCACCCGCACGCTCGTTCTCTTCGGCTTCGAGGTCATCCTCGAATGGACGGCCGCGCTGCGCGCGATCCGCCGCGACGTACGGCCGCGCGGGCACCGGGGCGGCATCTACCCGCTCATCCGAGCTGCGATGTGCGTCTTCGTGCGCGACCTGATCGTCTCCGGCGTTCTCACCGACATGATGCGAGGCCGACCCGCCGTGTACGCGACGTTCTCGAGCTACGACGAGGTCGCCCATCACTCCGGGCTGGAGCGCGCCGACACCCTCGAGGCGCTGCGCAAGCTCGACAACCACTTCGCCCAGATCGAGCGGGCGTGCCTCTACGCGCCGCGACCGTACGAGATCGTCGTCCTCTCGGACCACGGCCAGACGCAGGGCGCAACGTTCAAGCAGCGCAACGGCTACGGCCTCGACGATCTCGTCGAGCGCTCGCTGGCGAGCGGCGACGTGGCCGGGATCGCCGGCGGCGACGAGCAGAACGCCATGGTCACCCTCGCCGTGAAGGAGGCGACCGGGAAGAAGGCCAAGCGCCCGAAGAACGACGTCTCCGACCGGGACGTGGTCGTGCTCGGCTCCGGCAATCTCGGCCTCGTCTACCTGATGGAGGAGCGGCGACGCCTGACGCTCGAGGAGATCGACGAACGGCACCCGGAGCTCATCCCCGCCCTTCGTGCGCACCCGCATGTCGGCTGGCTGCTCGTGCGCTCGTCCCGGCACGGCGCCGTCGCGCTCGGCGCGAACGGCGCCCACTACCTCGCCGAGGGACGCGTCGAGGGCGACGACCCGCTCGCGCACTTCTCGCCGACGGCCCCCCAGCACCTGCTGCGCACCGACGGCTTCGAACACGTCGGCGACATCATGGTCGGGAGCTTCTACGACCCGGATCTCGACGAGGGCTGCGCGTTCGAGGAGCTCATCTCGTTCCACGGAGGCATCGGCGGGCTCCAGACGCGCCCGTTCATCCTCCACCCCACGCGTCTCGAGGCGCCCTCGGGGCCGATCCTCGGCGCCGCGAGCGTGCACGGCATCCTCCTCGGCTGGCGGCGCGAGCTTCAGGGCGGCGGAACGGCCCCGGCTCAAGTACCGGCAACCTCGAGCGTCGCCTGAAATCCCGCTTGGGGAGAGCGGTTCACCCACATTGGACGATGTACGATCGCGGCTGACACGCGACCGTTCCAACCAGTGACACGCAGCGTCGGAAAGGAGTAACAGCTATGGCATCACAGGACTCGTGGGGAGGGTGGATCACATTCGCCGGCTGCGTCCTGGTCATCGTCGGCGCCCTGAACGTGCTCCAGGGCTTCGTCGCGATCATCCAGGACGAGTACGTCGTGGCAACGGCCAAGGGGCTCGCGATCGTCGACGTGACCACCTGGGGCTGGGCGACGCTCATCTGGGGCGGGCTCCTGGTCCTCTGCGGCTTCGGCCTGCTCGGAGGCGCCGGCTGGGCCCGCTGGGTCGCGATCATCGGCGTCGGCATCAACGCGATCGAGCAGATGGCGTTCATGGCGAACTACCCGCAGGCGTACCCGCTGTGGAACATCCTGATCGTCGCGCTCAACATCCTCGTCCTCTACGCGCTGACGGCGCGGTGGCAGGGCTACAAGGAGTCGACGGTCTAACCGGGTCCAGAACCGGATCGAGGGACGCAGCCGCCGCTCGGGTTCCTCGATCCGCGTTCTCCCGGCTGGAGAGGGAGCGCGATGCCAGGTGAAACCAGGATCGAGAAGCGTCTAGACCGGGCCGTCGACCGCGCGACCACGCCCCGCGGCGCTACCGTCGTGATCGCGGTCACGTCGCTCGTGATTACGTTTGCGGCGGGCTTCATCATGACGGTGCTCGACCACGAGCACTACACGACGCTCGGCTCGGGGCTCTGGTGGTCGATCCAGACGGTTACGACGGTCGGCTACGGCGACAACGTGCCGACGACCTTCGCCGGACGAGCCCTCGCTGCTTTCGTCATGCTCTTCGGGATCGGCTTCCTGACGATCATCACCGCCGCGATCACGAGCACGTTCGTCGCGCGTTCCCAGCTCGAGGCGAAAGGGCCGGGTCCTACGACATCGGAGCGGCTCGACCGGCTGGACGAGCGGCTCGAACGCATCGAAGCCGCGCTCAAAAAGTCTCCGTAGGCCGCAGGCGCAACTTCATGCCATCGGTATGAGGTAGCCCGCCCCGCACACACCGAGACTTTCCCTAGTTCAACGGATCCGACGAGTGAGGACGATGACCGACGCCGAGGCTCCACAAACCGACGCGACAGGGAACGGTGACCCAGGCGGCGGCGAGCAGCCTCTCGGGAGGCTCGCGGCCGCGAAGGAGAGCGCGCTGGACGCGAGCGAGCGCCACGTTGCGATCGCCGTCCCGCTGCGCGCGGTGGAACGAAACAAGCGTGTGGCCGCGAGCGTCCTCGCCGGCGGCTTCGCGTACCGGATCTTCCTCTGGCTCCTGCCCTTCGGCCTCGTCGTCGGCGGCGCCCTCGGGTTCCTGAACGCGGGCGACACCGAAGAGGCGGTCGAGCGCGGCGGGCTTCCCGGGGCGATCACGAACACGATCGGCGACGCGGCCCGCGACGCGAACTCGGACACGTGGTGGCTCCTGGTGGTCGGCCTGCCGCTCCTTGTCTGGGCCGGCTACTCGGGCGCGAAGGCGGTGCAGCTGATCCACGCGCTCGTCTGGGACGAGCCGCCCCCGCGGACGAAGCTGCTCCAGGGGTCGCTCGCCTTCACCGGCACGATCCTCGCGTTCCTTGCGGCGGTCGCGGTCACGTGGTGGTTCCGCGACGCGACGTCAGTGTTCGGCTTCATCCCCGCGGCGCTCACGGTTGCGCCGCTCGCGGCGCTGTGGATCTGGGTCTCGCTCCAGCTTCCGCACCGGGACGCCTCCTGGCGGGACTTGGTGCCCGGAGCGCTCCTCGTCGCGATCGGGTTCCAGGTGCTCCACGAAGCGATCGGGCACCTCCTCGTGCCGAAGCTCGAGAAGTCGACGTCGATCTACGGAGATCTTGGCGCAGTGACGACGCTCCTCTTCTTCATGTACATGGTCGCCATCCTCGTGGTCAGCGCCCCGGTGTTGAACAGCTCGCTCTACGACGAGCTCAACCGGCGGCGCGACGCGAACCCGGACGACGCGACAGCCTGAACGCGCCCGACGGCCGTTGCCGCCGGGCGCTAGCCGTCACGCTCCGCGGTCGTCGACCATGTAGGCGACGAGCAGGGCGAGCGGGAAGAAGACCAGGCTGAAGAGGAAGTACAGGAAGAAGCTGTGCCCCTTCCGCGCAGCCACGCGGGCCGGCCAGAACGCAATCGCGATCCAGATGATGATGAAGATGATCGACGAGAGCCACCAGAACATTGATTCCTCCTTGGATAGGCATGGCCGGGAGCCGCCCCTCGCAGTGAGAGGCGGCTCCCGGCCGGCGACTAGTCGTCGCTCTGCTCGTCGTCGAGCTCGGCGATCTCGATCGCGACTTCGAGAGCGTCCACGATCTTCCCGGTCGCGGACGCGATACGCGCCGTGCCGACGATCGGTGCGATCGCGGCGAGGACGCCCCGGACCTGCTCCGGGTCGATCCCGATCTCGTTGGCCACTCCGAGGTTCAGCAGGTACGAGACGGCCGGCGCATCGACCGCGGCGAGCGCGGCGATGCGAACGAGTACGAGCGTCTCCGCATCGAGACTCGATGCTTCGATGGAGTCCGCGGTCATGCTCGCAAGCAGATCGAGGACCGGTGTTTCGGTGGATGAATCAGCCATGGCTCTCCTTTTCTCGGCGTTTGTTCCTCCGGTTGGGGCTAGTGCCTTGGTCACTAACACTGAAGAGTCTCTGTCAACTGCTGTGTCTGCTCGACCGCATCGCCGGCGAGGGCACGTGCGTCCTCCCCGCCGGACGTCGAGAGCGATTCCAGACTGGCGGCCAGGTCCGTAGCGGCAGTCGCAACGTCGGTGGCCCCGGCAGCGCTGAGCGTCGCGGCAGCAGTCTCCAGAGCCGATGCAAACGAACCGATGCCCGCAAGGACGTCCTGACCGGCATCAGTCCCGCTGGTCGAGACCTCAGTGAGGTCGGCCTCGAGGCCGGACAGCCCGGGACAAAGCTGCCCCTGCACACTCTCGATGCCCGCACCGAGCGTGCTCGCACCGGTGTCGGAGCCGGCGCTGGTACTCGGTGCCGCCTGGGTAGCTGTACCGCCTCCGTCGTCCGAGGCGCAGCCGAGGGCAGGCACGGATACGAGGAGGGCGACCGTGAGCACGAGAAACAGACGGTTCACGGTCCTACCTCGCTCTGTGGATGAATCGGCCATGGGTTCTCCTTTCTAGGCGAGCGGCTCGATCTCGCTCGGCCGCCACGTCTTGTCGAAGAACGGCTCGAGCGGGTTGTAGAGGCGCAGGATCGCGAACCAGCGCCTGCCGGGGACGGTCTGGATCCAGTTGTGCTCGTTTCCGGCCGGCGCCTCAGGTCCGAAGTAGATGTCGGTCGAGCCGTCCGCGTTCTGCTCGACCGTGCCCGACTGGCTGCCCACCCTGGGCATCAGCTGTTCGGACTGGAGCATCGAGCGCGTCTGGTTGTCGTAAGCGATCATCGACCAGAAGCGGCTCTCGGGAATGTCGGCGGGCAGGTTGACCCGGTAGTTTCTATCGCCCTCGAGGAACTCGCCGTTGGCATCGCACGAGGCCATGACGTACTGCGACCCGATACCGGTCAGCCGCATGCACATCGCGGGCGTGATCCCCGTTACTCCATGGAAGAAGTTGATGCGCGCGTTGAGCTTGCGTGCGCCGTCACTCGGGCTCTGCCGGACTCCGTCGGAGGTGATTTCGGGCGGCGGCGTCATGAACTCGTAGCCGCCGACGAACAGCATGTTGACCCACGCAGAATCTGGGTAGTAGGCCATGCCCTCCGACTCACGCGGAGCGATAAACATTGTGCGTGCGGTGGCGTTACCGACGGCCGCAGCCTCGTCGAGGATCGCGCGCATCCGCTCGTCGGGCTCGAACGGCTGGCCCTTGCGGATCCCGACGGCAGCGAGCAGGCCCAGGATCTCGGGATCGCCCGCGCTGACCGGCTCCTGCTGAACCAGCTCGTGAATCATTTTCCAGTACGAATAGTCGTTCGGCGGGAGTGTGTTCATCTCCAGATCCACGGCGTCGACGAACGTTGTCGCGGGAACCTCGGTTGCGCCGGCGAGTGGCGCGTCTCCCGCCAGGAAGCTCGCCACTGCAGTACCCGACGCTCCAGGCGTGTAGGGGTAGATCCGGAAGCCGCTCCTTACTGCCTCGGCCGCCGAGGCCGGGTCGTTGTCCACCATGAACGCTCGGCCGATCACGCACACACGCGTCGTGCGCGCATGGGTGACGTGGAAGCCGCCGTCGGGCAGCGGCCCCTCATAGCCGGACCCGACCAGCAGGTACTTACCTCCCTGGCCGCGATCGGGGCCGGGGAGGCCGAAGTCCGTCACCCAGCGAAACCACATGTCGTCGATCGTCCCGAGAATCCCGCTCGGCGGGGACGGAACGTCCATCACCATCGGACCGCTTGTGAGGTCGATGAAGCTCCAGAAGTAGACGGTGTCGCAGTTGGCCGTCAGAAACAGTGACGCCGAGTCCATCAGCTCGGGGAAGAGGAGCACCTGGTTGTCGTCAACGCCGACATCGAGGAACCCCTGTCGAATTGCGTACATCGACCCACCCGAGAGGCTGTTCATGAACGCCTCGACGGCGTGGATGAAGTCGAGGTGGTCATAGAGCCGTTCCGCCGTGTCCGCCGTTGGCGCACCGCCGGGGAACTCGAACGTCCCGAGCCTGGTGGTCTGCACCGTCTCGGGCGTCGTGATGGACGTAAGTGTGTCTTCAGTGGTGCTCATCGGCGACTCCTTCGTTTCGCGCGTTCGCCCGATCGGGCGGCTACCGCGCCAACGTAGCCCTCCAGCTGTTCGCAGCGCCTCACCCGGATCGGATGAAACCCCCGCGCTGTGGGCTTGGCCCGAGCACTTGCGCAAGGAGATGTCCTCATCGACGCGTGGCCGAATAGTCATCTCTGCGCGTCCGGCGGCGTCACATCGGCTCGACGTCCGGCAGCGCCCACGTGCCGTCAAACAACGGCGCGGTCGGGCTATAGAACCGGAACATCATGTAGTAGCCCCTGCCGGGGACCGTCTCGATCCAGTTGCTGCTCTCCTCACTCCCGGTCATGTTGGGCGCGAGGTAGAGGTCCAGCGAACCGTCGTCGTTCATCTTGAACTCGTCATAGCCCGAGCGAGCCGCGTCGTTCGTCGGGTTCTGGACCATAGAACGCGTTGCGCTGTCGTACAGCGTCAACGACCAGAAGGCCGAAACAGGCGGGTTCGCAGGTACATGCAGGCGGTAGGACCTGGCGCCATCGAAGTGGTCGCCGTCCTTGTCCCTGAAGGTCTGAACGTAGTTCGCCCCGGGACCCGCTCTCATCACGCCGATGGCGGGCGACAGGTAGATCGCGCCGTACGTGTACTGCAACCGCTCGTCGAGCTGACTGTAGTTCTCGGTTTCCTGGCTGGGCTTCACGAGGATCACCCATTCCCAGTGTGTGCGGGGGAACGCCGCTGTGTCGGTTTCGCGCTGGGTGTTCTCGTACATCACGTTGCGTGCCATTGCATCGCCGAGTGCAACGGCCTCCTCGAGGATGGCTGCCTGCCGTGAGTCAGGCTCGAACGGCTTGCCTTTCTCAATGCCCAGCGGTTTCAGCATGGCCATGAAGAAGCGATCGTGTTGCTGGACGGGGTTGTTGTTGATGACCGAGGCGAGTCGCGCCCAGTACTCCAAGCCCCCAGGAGGGGTCGTGTCGATCAGCTTGCCCGAGATCGAGACGAACTTGTTCGGCGTCGGACTTTCGCGCTCGCTCCACGGATAGACCTTTGTCTGCCGGACGCGCTGCACAGCGTCGGGCACTTCATCCTTGTTGGCGATGATGCCGCGGACCAAGAGATTGTGGTTGTTCATCCTGGCCCGAAGTGGGAAATAGCCCGAGGCCGGAACCTCGCCGTCGTAAGTGGGCGGGAGCAGCAGGAAGGTGCCGCCCTTGCCGGCGTCGGGCCCGGGAAGGCCCACGTCGGTGACCGAGCGCTGCCAGAAGTCGTCCATCAGGCCGACGATGGCTCCGGGTGGAATCTCGATCGCGACCGGCCCTTGGCTCAGATCGATGTTGACGAAGGCGTAGATCGTCGTGTCGTTCGCGGTCAGCCAGGCCGACTTCGGGTCAACGAAGTTGTCGGCGATCCCGAAATCGTTGTAGTCCATGTCCAGATCCTGCTTGGCCGTGACCCGAATGGATTCGAACGACACCGCGGGATAGCTCCACAGGTAGGCCTGCACCGCGCGCTGGAAGTCCATCTCATCGAACAGCGTCTGTGAGGTTTCCGGAGTCGGGAATCCCAACTCGTACCGCAGCACGCCGACCCGCGGCACCTCGACGCTGTCGGGAATCGTGGCGTTTGGGTGTTCTACAGCGGTCACTGACGTGCCCTCCAATCAAGGTCGGCGACTAGATGACGATCTGCATCTGCCCGGCCGCCAGCTCTTGTCGAAGAACAGCTGGAGCCGGATCTGTCTCTGTCAGGTTCACCCGGACTATTGCCTCGGACGAGCCCGCCCTCGTCATACCGATGGCATGAAATTGCGCGTTTCCAAGCGGGTTCATCGCGTTCGCCCGCGTGGGGTCGCCAATGCCCTAGCATTGCCAGTCGATGGCAGCTACAGAGGTTCCGTTCGGCCTCGCCGAGGTCAAGCTCGCTGCCCCGCCGCACCGGCCCGGCACTGTCCCGAAAACCGCCGTGATCGACCAGCTGAGCGCGGGCGACGCCTCCTTCGCGACCGTGGTGGCGCCGGCCGGCTACGGCAAGACGACGTTGCTGGCGAACTGGGCCGCCGCGGATCCGCGGCGGTTCGCCTGGGTCGCGCTCGACCGGCGAGACGACGACGCGATGGTCTTCCTCCGTTACATGACGGCGGCGATCAACAGCGTCGAGCCGGTGCAGCCCGAGGTGCTCGATGCGCTCTCAGGCCCCGGGGGATCCTCCTGGGCGACACGCGTTCCGTACGTCGGTCGCGCGCTGGCCTCGCTCGACGAGCCGATCGTGCTGGTCCTCGACGACCTGCACCACGTTTCCAACCCTTCCTGTCTGGATGCGCTCTCGGCGCTCTTCGACTACGTGCCCGCCGGCTCCCAGATCGCCGTCGCGAGCAGAGAAGAGCCGCCGGTGCCGCTCGCTCGCTGGCGGGTCCTGGGCCGACTTCACGAATTCGGCACCGCTGATCTCCGGCTGAGCGACGAGGAGGCCGGGCTGCTCCTCGAAGCAGCGGGACTCGAGCTCCAGGCGGAGGAGGTCTCGGAGCTGACCGAGCGCACCGAGGGCTGGCCGGCCGGGCTCTACTTTGCGGCGCTCTCGATGAAGACCGGGGCCGCTCCCGCGATGAGCCCCGACTCGTTCACCGGCGACGACCGGTTCGTATCCGAGTTCTTCCGCGAGGAGCTCCTCTCACGCCTGCCGGCGGCCGAATCGCAGTTCCTCACGCACTCCTCCGTGCTGGAACGCATGAGCGGCGGCCTCTGCGACTCGGTGCTCCAGACGACCGGCTCGGCGAAGAAGCTGGCGACGCTCGAGCGGACGAACGGCTTCGTCGTCCCGCTCGATCGCAGAGGTGAGTGGTTCCGCTACCACCACCTGTTCGGCGAGCTGCTGCAACGAGAGCTCGAGCACAGCGAGCCCGAGCTCATGGCGGAGCTCAACATGCGCGCGATGACCTGGTGCCTCGACAACGGCCTACCGGAGGCGGCGATCCACTACGCCCACGCCGCGGGCGAGACGGACACGGTTGCCGAGCTCGTGGACGCCCTTGGCTTGACGCTCTACTACGACGGCCGCATGGAGACGGTCGAGGAGTGGCTTCGCTGGTTCGGCGAGGACGACCTCGTGCAGTACCCCGCGCTCCTGGTCTTCGGAGCGTGGTTCCGTGCGATGACCGGACGTCCGGCCGACGCCGAGCGATGGCTGGCTCTCGCCGAGGGCGCGACCTCGAAGATCCCGCTTTCCGACGGGAGCGCCACGATCGAGCCCTGGGCGGCCAACTTACGCGCCTACATGATGCGAGGCGGGGTCGAGCAGGCGCTTGCCGACGCCGAGCTCGCACTCGACCAGTTCGCCCCGAACAGCGGCTGGATCCCGGTGGCGCACCAGATTCAAGGCGTCGCCCTCTCGTTGCTCGGTGACAACGAGCGCGCAATGGAGAGCTGGCTGGCCACGGTGGAGCTCGGTCTCGCCGCCGGCACGTACGACGACGTCTTTACGGCACAGGCAGAGCTTTCTCTCCTTGCGGCACGGCGAGGAGCGTGGACCAGAGCGGCGGCACATGCGCGCGCAGCCCAGGCGCTCGTCGAGGAGTCGGGGCTCGGCGACTACTCGCCGGCGTCGATCGTGCACATGGCGACGGCCCGGGTCGCCATCCACGAGGGGAGACACGACGACGCCCGTGCGGCCCTGGCCCGCGCACATCGGCTACGACCGATGCTCGATCACGCCATCCCATGGCTGACGGTGCAGGTCGGGCTCGAGCTGACACGTGCCCATCTCGCGCTCGGCGACGCGAGCGCCGCCCGCACGGTGTTCGCAGAGACCGAACGGGTGCTGGAGGTGCGGCCCAACCTCGGGTACCTCGTCGAGGACGCGCAGGAGCTCCGCGACCGCCTGGCGGCGACCTCGGGTTCGATCGGCGCGTGGGCCATGAGCCTGACGGGCGCGGAGCTCCGGCTGCTCCCCGTACCTCGCCACGCATCTCACCGTCCCTGAGATCGCGACCAGGCTCTTCATCTCGCGCAACACGGTGAAGACCGAGGCGGTCTCGATCTACCGCAAGCTCGGCGCCTCGTCGCGAAGCGAGGCGATCGAGCGCGCCGTCGAGGTCGGTCTCCTCGAGAGCTCGCTCTATCCCCCGCGCGCGAATCTCACCCAGTAAGGATGACGCGCGCCGAGGCGCCGGCTGATCGGATGTGGGCCAGCGTTCATGGGGGATTACAAGGAGCATCTGCGTCGACTCGCGTTGCATGACAACGCGCTGGTCGGCTCGCTGACGTCCGACGACGACGAGACGGGGACGGCGCTCGATGACAGAACGGCCGGACTCGTTCGCATCGCCGCGACGATCGCCCTCGACGGTGCAACCGCTTCGTTCCAGCACGCCGTCGAGCTGGCCCTCGCGGCCGGCGCGACGCAGGACGAGATCGTCGCCACGCTCGAGGCCGTGACGCCGGTGGCCGGAACCTCGCGTGTCGTCGCCGCCGCGCCGAAGCTCGCGCTCGCGCTCGGCTACGATGTCGAGGACGCGCTCGAGTGACGCCGTGAACATCCTCTGGGGATTCCTCGCCACGGTCGCCGTCACGGCCGTGGCGGTTGCCGCGCTGCTCCTCGTTCGTCGCCGGGCACCCGAGGAGGGCTTCTTCACGGACGGCGACCGCGCCGCCGGGGTCTTCGGCGTGCTGGCGACCGGATTCGCGCTCCTCCTCGGCCTCATCGTCTTCCTGGCCTTCACGAGCTACGACCAGTCGCGCAGCGGCGCCGAGCGCGAGGCGCTGATCCTCGTGCAGCAGGTCGAGAACGCGCAGTTCTTCCCGCAGCCGGCCGGCGCCGAGCTGACCGGAGAGCTGGTCTGCTACGGCCGCTCGGTCGTCCACGAGGAATGGGAGCTAATGGGCTCCGGCGACCAGAGCGACTCGATCAGCCCCTGGGCGGTCGCGATGTTCCGGACGCTGCAAGAGGTGCAGCCGGAGACCGACACGCAGCTGTCGGCCTACGACAAGTGGCTCGAACAGACCTCCGAGCGCGAGGAAGCGCGGCTCGACCGGATCCACGGTGCCGTCGGCGTGATTCCGGCGACGCTCTGGATCGTGCTGTTCTTCATCGCCGGCGTGATCTTCGTGTTCACGCTGTTCTTCGCCGACCCCAGCGAGCGCGCCTTCGTGCAGGGGCTCCTGATCGGGTCGGTCGTCTCGGTGATGGTCGTGCTGCTGCTCCTCTTGAGCGCCCTGAACGACCCGTTCCACGACGGCGTGGGCGGCCTCAAGCCAGTGGCTATGGAGCGGTCGCTCGACCTGACCGACCAGGCGCTCGCAGCGATCGACGCGGATATCGAGCTCCCGTGCGACGAGCGCGGGCAAGTGACTCGATGACGGCCGAGGCCTCGAGCGGCCCGAACTGGGTGGAGCTCGCGGCGACCCTTCTCCTCGCGCTGGCGACCGTCGCCACGGCGTGGAGCGGCTACCAGTCGACGAGGTGGAACGGCGAGCAGGCCAAGGCGGCGGCCCGGGCCAACGCCCTGCGCATCGAATCCGCCAAGGCGGCCGATCTCGCCAACACCCAGACGGGAATCGACGTCGCCACGTTCACGCAATGGGCCAATGCCTACGCGCGAAACGAGACCGAGCTCGCGGACTTCTACTTCAAACGCTTCCGGCCAGAGTTCAGGCCGGCCGTAGACGCGTGGGTCGCGACGACCCCGCTCAAGAACCCGGATGCGCCGCTCACGCCGTTCGCGATGCCCGAGTACGAGCTGGCCGCGAACGCCGAGGCGGATCAGCTCAACGCCGAGGCCGAGCTGAGCGCCGCCGAGTCGCGACGAGACATCCAGCGCGCCTCGAACTACGTGCTCGGCGTGGTCCTCTTCGCGTCCGCGCTCTTCTTCGCGGGCATGAGCGCCAAGCTCACCGCGCCAAGGCTGCGGGTAGCGATGCTGGTCATCGGCTCAGCGGTGTTCATCGGCACCGCCCTCTGGATCGCAACCTCGCCTGTAAGCGTCAGCATCTGACTTCAATTCATCCAGATTGGATGATTGCCGACGCGTGGGGACGGCATACCTTCGCGACTACAGGCTTCGAAGCATTAGCGACCGACCGGAGGACCAGAATGGGCGGCAGGCCATGAGCACCCACCAAGACATGAACGTGCGTGAGGGACGGCGCGTTGAGTTGATCCTGCCGATGCGAACGGTGCTGCTCGTCACCGCGGCGGTGCTCGTACTCGCCGCGTTTGCTGCGATCGGCGACACCTTCTTGATCGTCTTCATCGGCATCTTCCTGGCGCTCGTCTTCGAGTATCCCGTCCGCTGGCTGATGTCGAAGACGAACCTGTCGCGTGGGCTCGCCGCGGCCGTGGTCGTGATCGGAACAGCCCTCGGAGTCCTGATTCTCCTCCTGCTCTTCCTCGCCCCGCTCGTGGGCGGCGTTCGCGACGTCCTGCAGGACCTTCCGGTCATCGTCGAGCAACTACGCAACGCCGACGGGCTCGCCTGGCTGGGCGACAGCGGCGCCGCCGGAAACGTTCAGACGGGCGCAGAGGCGGTCTCGAAGGCGGTACCGGACACCATCAAGGCCGTGCTCGGGATCGCCGGCGGCTTCTTCTCGGGGATTCTCGTCGCGTTCACGATCATCTTCATCTGCATGTTCTTGCTCAGCGACATCGCGAACCTGAAGAACGCGCTCTCGAGCGTGCTCATGCCGGGCGAGGACGTGCGCTGGCTGGACGTGTGGGAGCGCGTGACCGCAACGATCTCGCGCTGGGCGATCGGCGTGGTCGTCATAGCCACGATCGCCGGAACGACGCAGGGCCTCACCGCCTACCTGCTCGGATCGAGCTACGCGATCGGCCTGGGAGTGATCGCGGGCCTCCTCGACATGATCCCGAACATCGGCGCCACGCTCGCCGGGTTCATCCTCGTGCCGGCGCTCTGGGCCGAGGAGGGCATCGCCGCGGCGATCATCATGCTCATCGTCCTGCTCGTCTATCAGCAGGTCGAGAACAACATCCTGACGCCGAAGATCCAGGGCAAGGCCGTCAACCTCTCGGGCTTCTTCATCATCGTTGCGGTCACGCTCTTCGGCGCCCTGCTCGGGGTGTTGGGCGCGCTAACCGCGGTGCCGCTTGCGGCGACACTCCAGATCTTCATCCAGGAGCTGACGAAGGCCCGCCGCGCGGCGGTCGCCGAGGCGCACGCGGCGCTCGAGGCGCCCGTCGGCTTGAATCCGGCCGTCCAACCTGACTGAGACCTGACTCAGAGAGTGAGCCGCGGAGCGTTTCCGACGTCGCTCGGCATGGTTCTTCACCCGGGTGAAACCGTTGGGTGGGCGACGACGACGGACCCTTTCACGGCGATCATGCGCGGCATGAAATCGCTTCCGAACGCCCATCACGGCGGGCGTCGAGCCTCGAGCTAGGTGCCGACGGCGATGCCCCGCGACCCCGCCGAGCCAGCTGAACGCGCGGTGGACTCAAGCGCCGGCGCAACCGACCGATCCGCGCCGACCTGGGTCTGGATCGTCTTGGGCATTCTGGGAACGGCCCTGGTCGTGGTGACCCTGGCATTGTCACTCGAGGCGCGTGACACGTCCGAGAACGCGGACGCCGGCGCAGAGTCGGCGGCTCAGCTGTTGGACGCTCTCGTCGCCGAGGTGGAGACGGTGAACGACGAGCTCGCGGCGTTCAACGCTCAGTTCGCGGCCGCCTCCGCATCGGCTCAGGCCAAGGCATCGGAAGCGCAGACGAAAAAGTCCCAGGGCTCATCCTCTGACGGACAGAGCCCATGAGCACGCCGGGTCCCAACCCGCCGGAGCCGGGCAACAGTCCGGGCGCGTTCGAAGCGCCGTCCGTCGAGGACGCGGTCGAGGGAACATCGCCCGGCGTGGCTCCTGCAACGCCCCGTCCTGCTCGACGCCCGCCGGCCTGGGCATTGGTCGCGATCGTTCTCATGGCCCTGCTCCTCTCGATCGGCCTGGCCTCATTGGCAGTCGCACGCAACGCCGATCCGGCCACCCCGGAGGCCGTCGAGGACGTCCAGACGCTTGTCGCCGAGCTGGAGATGTTGAACGCCTCCCTGGCCACGACGAACGATCTGATGGCGAACGCCATCTCGAACGCGGCGCAGCTGAGTGCGAAGGCACAGGCCAAGCTCGCGGGAATGTCGGTGCGGCTCGCCGACGTCGACGTTGGTGTCGGACAGGTGCGCTCGCAGCTCGGCGGCGAACTCTCTGGGCCAACGCGCTCCGAGCTCGGCGACATTCAGGCGCAGCTTCAGTCTCTTCAAGCGACTCTCGCTCAACGTAGCGGGCGCCTCGAAGACCAGGAGATCGAGAGGCTCATCCGGAATGTCGCGGCGATCGACAAGGAAGCCGGGATCGCGTCGAACAGCGGCTCCAGGCGCGCGGCCGTGATCGAGGACGACATGGCGGCGCTCGAGCGCAGGCTGGCCGAGAACGACGGGGCCGACGACCAGTTCGCGGAGCTCTGGGCGTCCCTTCAGGCGGAGCGCGACCGCGCGCGAGCGCTCCGAACCGAGCTCCGCGAGCTGAGGCGCACCCATGCGGGTCAGCTCGTGCAGCTGAAGCGCGCACTCGCACTGCTCCAGCAGCGCGTCGATGCGCTGGGCCCGAAGCCCTGATCTAGATTCGCGTGGCTCCGCGCTCCCCGCGCGAGCTAGTCTCTCCGCCTCGCACTCCGCGCCGGATCCCGCTCCAGTGGCGCGGCGCACGGGCGAGTGGCGAGCAGCGAAATTGCCCAGCGGCTGGCCGCGGACCCGCCGGTTCGCGAGCCCCGGTCGAATGCAGCGGCTCCGCCGCGTTCTCATGCCCCCACCGCAAGCTCGCTGGGCGGCGGGCCGCTACCGCCTACGTTGGCTTCGACGTGTCGTCGGCCTGGCCGCCGCATTAACCGACGTCGGCCCGCTGCACGGACTCGCGCAGACGGGCCGACGGCGGACGCGGCAACCTCATCGACCTTCGGCGACGACAGTCTCCTTGAAGCCCTGCCAGCGGGCAGTCAGCGCGTAGAGCACGACGAAGGCGAGCGTGACGATCAGGACGTTCCAGAGGGGATACGCCTGCGGGTAGTTCGCCATGAACGCGATCTGCTGGATCGCGTTGACGCTCACGCCGATGATGGCGAGCCACCGAGCCCAGCCTGCTCCGGCGAACAAGGCGAATCCGGCGAGGACGAGTAGGCCGCCCCAGAGGAGAGTGATCCAACCCCACGCGGTCACGTCGATGATCGCGAGGCCCTCCGGCGTCGCCACGACGTATTCGTCCTCGAGGATCCCGACGAACCCCTGGATGATGTCCATCGAGCCGACGATCAAGAGCACGATGCCGGCGAAGACGATCCACCCACTCCACGAGTCTTGTGATGCCATGCCCTAGCTCCTTTCTGCAGAACAATGTTCCGACACGCACGTTCGCCAGCCATCCTCCGTTCCAAGCTGCCTGGTGTCCTCACCCGCGAGCTGATTTCACCCGGGTTATCCAGTCGGACCGTGAGCTCGTGTCGAAGTGCCCGCTCGGGTTCACCCAGGTGAACCATTTGGCCGGGTGAGGACAGCGGCCGTTGACGTGCGGATACTCGTAATGCGGACGCTCGCCGCTCTCCGTGAGCGCCGAGCGTCCGACCATTTGAGTCAGGAAACCGGTACCGCCTCGCGGCAGCCGTCGAAGGCCTCGCGTAGAGCGGCCCCGTCCACTTCGTCGTGTGCGCCGATGGCGATGATCCGAGTGCGGCGTTCACGACCATCCCACTCGTCCTCGAAGGAGATGTCGACCCGCTTGCCGACGACCTGGAGGATCGCCCGGCGGTCCGGCTCTTCGGCGACATGGACAACGCCTTTGCAGCGGTAGACGCCGGCCGGGAGCCTGCGTGCCGTTTCCTTCAGAGCTTTCAAGGACAGCGCCTCGTCGGTCTCGTAGCTCCATGTCCTGAAGAGCTGCGAGTGATCTGCGTGAGCGTGGTGGTCGCAATCGGGACCGTCACAGTCGTGGGAATGGTCGAGCTCGTCGGACGAAGGTCCGCCCTCGAGCCGGGAGGGATCGAAACGGCCGACCGAGAGCAGGATCTCCAGCGGCACGTCTCCCCCGCACGCCTCGACGAGCCGGTAGCGATGGAACCGGTCGTCGAGCCACGCCCTGATCTGATCGATCTCCTCCCGGGTCACGAGATCGACCTTGTTGAGGATGAGCATGTCGGCGAACGCGACCTGACGCAGCTTCAGCTCCATCATCTCCGGCGCGGCGAACACCTGCTCCGCGTCGAGGACGCACATGATGCTGTCCAGCCTGATGCGGTCCCGCATGCCGTCGTCCATGAAGGTGATCGCGATGCTCGACGGCTCGGCCACGCCGCTCGCCTCGAGCAGGATGTACTCGGGCTGCTCGGGTCGGCCCAGAACCTGCATCACTGCGGCGACCAGGTCGTCGCGGACGTTGCAGCAGACACAGCCGTTGGCGAGGCTGATGATGTCCCCCTCGGCCTCGATGCCGACGACGAGCTCGGCGTCGATGTTGATCGAGCCGAAGTCGTTCACGAGGACTGCGACTCGAAGGCCGTGTTCGCCCGTGAGGATGCGATTCAGCAGCGTGGTCTTGCCGGCGCCGAGGAATCCCGTCAGCACTGTGAGCGGGATGGCCTCGGCACCGGATCGGTCGGTCGCAGTCGTCACTGCTTGGTCTCAGCCTGCTCGGCAGCCTGAGCCTGCTCGATGGCGTCGACGACGTGCTGCAGCTCATCCTGCTTGGCCGCGAGCTTCTCCTGCATGTGCTGCAGCTTCGGGGCGGCGATCTTCCCGACATCAATCGTGACACCCGCCGGGAAGTTGACCACCTGGTCGCGATTGAGACCCGGCGGGTAGTACTCCTCGGGATCGATCTGCCGGTCGAAGACCTCCTGATCCAGGACGTCGGCAACCGTGTGCTTCGGCGTTGGGAACGTCACCTTGAGGTTCGTCGGCGACAGGTCGAACAGCTGCGCCGCCTCTCTCGGGTTCGGGCGTGACATGTTGCCCGCGTCTGGAATCACGGCCTTCCGTGTCCAGATCGAGTCCTTGTTGACGTTGACGACCACCACGTCGGGCGCGCCGAACTGGAACAGCCCGTTGTAGTGATGGCGAATCCCGGCGACGATCTCCGGGACGAGCTCCTCGTCGAAGGACACGTGCGTCACCATCGCAAGGCGCGGCTGGATCTTTTCGAACATGTAGCCGACCGCGTAGTGGACGCTGTGAGCCTGGTCGATCGTGTTCATCAGCATCATCGGCGGCATGCCGAACTTCAGCGCCTGGAGGTTCGCCGTGTCCGGCTGCACCTCGGTCACGAAGACGTCGACGCCTTTCGCCAGCTCCAGCGATAGCTCGTCGGGCCGGCCGTCCCCTGTCCAGACGAACGACAAGCCGTTCCAGTCGAGCCGGTACGCCGAGGCGCCGTCCTTGGTGTGCGACCGCTGCCAGTGGCGGATGGTTACGCCGTCCTCGTCGTAGCAGATGCCGTTGTCGTCACGGAAGTCGAACTCGTTGACCTCGACCTCGTAGCCGTCGCCGATCGGGCAGGCGTTGAAGGAATCCGTGTGCCAGTGGGTCATCATCTTCATGCCCTCGATCATGTGCCCGATGCCGTCCTGCTCGGTGCGGCCCGACGGCCCGTGTACGCGCAGCGGCTTCCAGCGCCCCACCCAGGGCGCGAAGGCGAAGAGGTACGGGAGATCGGCGTAGTGGTCCACGTGGAGGTGGGTGAAGAAGATGTCGTTGACCGTCGGCAGCGGAACCGACATCGCGATGATGTTGCGCATGCAGCCGGAGCCGAAGTCGAAGAAGAACCGCTTGCCGTTGCCGAGCTCGACCATGATGCAAGTGCCGGCTTGGGCCTTCGTGACCGGGATCGGCGTGCTGCCGATGAAGGAGATCCGCATCTCGTCTGGATTAAGCTCCTCCTGCCCCGGGTAGTAGAGGTTGTTGCTGGCGAGGTCGGGCGTCGGGCGGTAGTAGGGCGGAAGCGTGATTCCCCCGCTCGGCACGCCCCCGTAGGGGTTCCCGTTCCTGGTGTCGCCGTTGTCGTCACTCATGGCTCGTTCTCCTCTCTTGATCCACGTTGTGAGGCGACGCTAGCGCCGGAGAAATCAGGGATCGTCGCCCACAAGCCGAGTTCACCCGGGTGAACGGCGCGGTCGGGCGATGCCGCCGCGACTCCGCGGGCTCAGGATCCGACCAGGTTCCGAAGACAGGATCCGCGAGCGGATGGCAGTTGCTTCTGCGCCGGGTCGACACTGCAGTGAGAAGACGGGAGCACGATGATGTCCGTTGAGTTCGAGCAGCCCCAGGCGTTCTGGAGACGACACCTGCTCGTCATCGGATTCGCCGTCCTCCTGGTCGTGATCGTCACGGTCCAGCTCCTGGATCAGGGGGACGTCGCGCAGTGGCTCGCAGATGCGCCGGAGGAGATGGCCTACGTCCTCTGTTTCCTGCTCGTCTGGTTCGACGCTGTCATTCCGATCTTCCCGGGCGAGACGACGCTGAGCGCGGCGTCCACGCTCGCCGCCGAGGGAAGCCTCGAGCTCGAGCTCGTCATGCTGGCCGGGGCGCTCGGCGCGATCGTCGGGGACTCGTCGCTGTTCTGGATCGCGCGCAAGAACGTGGACAAGGTGCAGGGTCAGCTCGACAAGGCACTCGAGAACCCAAAGGTTCGCGCGGGCTGGGACGCCCTCGACCGCTCTCCCGGCCTGCTGATCATCGCCGGACGCTACGTCCCCGGGATGCGCTTTGCCGTCAACGCAACCATGGGGCTCTCCGACATCCCCTACCGCCGCTTCCTGCTCTGGTCGGTCATCGGAGGAGTCATGTGGTCCGTCTACACGTGCGCGCTGGCCTACAACGTGGTGACCACGCTGTCGGGCTATCCGCTCGCGTCGCTCGTCATCTCCTCGGTCATCACGTCCGCGGCGCTGGCGGCCATCTACTTCGTCGATCGTCGCAGGAGGAGAGGCGCGAAGGCCCCGGAGCCGATCGATATGGGCGCGGAGCCGCCGATTCCGACCGGCACCTCCGGATCCGACTGAGCGAGGCGCAGGATGGACGCTCGGGATCGAGCCACCGGCGGTCTCGCGGCCGCCAAGGCGAGGGCCAAGGGCGCAAGCCAGCGGCACGTGTCGGTCGCGGTCCCCTTCCGCGCGGTGGAGCGCAACCGGCGGGTCGCGTCGAGCGTCCTCGCCGGCGGCATGGCCTATCGACTCTTCTTGTGGATGCTGCCCTTCGGCCTGATCCTCGGAGGCGCGCTCGGCCTCATGGACGCGGACAGCACCGAGGAGGCCGTGGAGAGCGCGGGTCTTCCGGCGGCGATCGTCAACGCGATCGGCGACGCGGCACGCGCCGCCGAATCCGACTCATGGTGGCTCCTGGCAGTCGGTGTGCCGCTCCTCCTCTATGCGGGCTACACGGGAGCGAAGGCGGTGCAGCTGATCCATTCGCTCGTCTGGGACGAGCCGCTCAAG
Organism: uncultured Thermoleophilia bacterium; assembly: GCA_963716005.1. GTDB lineage: Bacteria > Actinomycetota > Thermoleophilia > Gaiellales > Gaiellaceae > CAVRUF01. The sequence continues at coordinate 956,260 of OY970285.1, read as the reverse complement.
CCTTCCAATCCGCTCAGAGCGTCACTTGCGTTCACCGGCCTGGTGTGCGCCTTCATGGCCGCGGTGGCGCTCACCTGGTGGCTCCGTGACGAGACGTGGCTCGTGGGCCTCCTCGCCCTCACCCTCACCATCGCACCGCTCGCGGCGCTGTGGCTTTGGGCCTCTCTAGGCCTTCCGCACCGGGGCGCGCCGTGGCGCGCGCTGCTGCCCGGAGCGCTCGTCGTCGCGGTCGGGTTCCAGCTCCTCCACGGGCTGATCGGCTACTTCCTCGTTCCGAAGCTCGAGAAGTCGACCTCGTTGTACGGCGGTCTCGGCGCCGTTACGACCCTGCTGTTCTTCATGTACATCGTCGGGAGCCTCGTGGTGGCCGCGCCCGTCCTCAACAGCTCGCTCCACCACGAGCTTCGAAAGCAGGCAGACAACGCCCGCGACGACGTCGCGACGAGTCAGGCCGAGGCTTCACCCGGGTGAACGGTTCACGCGGGCGATGCGCGCGGCGGGGCCGAGCGCGATCCTGCGAACGACACCATCGGCCCGTGTGGGCCGAGCACATTGTCGACACCACGGAGGTGTTCGCATGGTGAGGGAAGCTCGTCCGAGACCCGGCCCCGGCGGTCCAGGTCGCCCCGGGCCCGGCCCGGGTGGCCCAGGTGGTCCGGGCCCCGGCCCCGGCGGCCCAGGCCGCCCCGGCCCCGGCCCCGGTGGCCCTGGCCGTCCAGGCCCTGGACGCTGATCAGCGCAGATGAGGAGGTCGTTGCGGGGCCTCCTCACCTGCGCCACCAGCGCTCGGCGCTCAGATGAGCGTGAGTTCGCGGGCTCGCGCTAGGGCATCCTGCCGTGAGGAGGCGCCCAGCTTGCGGTAGATCGACTTCGTATGCGAGTGGATCGTGTTGTACGAGAGGAAGAGCGCGGCGCCGATCTCACGCTTCGTCCGCTGCTCGTTGAGCAGCAGCAGGACGTCCCGCTCCCGGTCGGTCAGCTCGTCGGCCTCGCTCGTTCTGCGAATCGGCCGGCCGAGGATGACCGTCGTCTCGTCGAGCCGACGGCGAAGGATCCCCGGATCGGCGCTTTCCTCGATGATGCAGGCCGCTTCCGCGAGAAGCTCACGAGCCTCATCGGGTCGCTTGAGCGCCCGCCGAACCGGTGCGAGCGCGAGGAGGCACTCGGCCAAAGGAAGGGCGTCCTGCCGGGCCCGCACTCGCACGAGAGCGTGCGTCAGCACCCGATCGGCCTCGTCGAGCTCCCCTCGATCGGCGAGCACGCGGCCCAGGACCACCTGTGAAAGGGCGAGGTGGCTGAGGCCGGCGAGCCGTCTCGTCTCGGCGATGTCGATGGCGGCGATCGCGTGTTCCTCCGCCAGGTCGGCGTTGCGCTCGGCCAAAGCGATGGCCGCGAGCACGGATCGGGCGTCGGAAAGGGTCGCCCAGAGCTCAAGCTCTGCAGCGTCCTCTGCCGCCCGCTCCACGAGCTGCCTTGCCTCGAGCGGGCCGTCGGCGAGGTAGCACGACCAGCCGAACAGCACGCGTGCAACCGTCTGCCAGACAGCGGTACCGCCAGCCGCGAGCAGGAGCGCGCGGCGTGCCGCCTGCAGCTGCTCTGCAACGTCGCCCCCGACGAAGCTGGCCCGGAGAAGGCTTGTCGCGGCCTCGACCGAGGCTGCTCCATCCGGGAGCGGGCCGGACGACTCGGCCGCGAGGGCGTCTCGGGCGGCATGCAGGGACCCGGCATGATCACCGGCGAGCCCCAGGAGCCAAGCCCGGGCAACGCAAAGCGGTGCGTCTGCCCGAAGAACACCCTTGGGGAACTCGTCGATCCAGCCGAGAATCGCCCCCGGTCCCTCCTCCCCCGCGAGGGACAGCCAGTTCGCGGAGACGAGGCCGGCTGCCCGGCCGTACTCCCGCGCCGCAAGCGCCTGGTGGCAGGCGTCGTCGACGAGGTGCTCGCCCGCCAGCCAGTCGCAGGCGCGGCGCCGGAGCTCCGGCACGCGCTCGGGAGAGCGGAGCATCAACTCGCGGCAGAGAAACTCCCTGAAGATCGAGTGGTAGCGATACCACTCGCGGTGTTCGTCGAGCGGGCTGAGAAACAGATCCTCCTTCTCGAGTTCGGCGAGAAGCTGGGTCGACCCCTCGCGGTCGAGCACCGCGTCGCAGAGATCTCCGGATATGCGTTCGAGAATCGACGTATCGAGGAGAAAGGAGCGCCGATCGGCGTCCAGCTCGTCCAGCACGACCTCGGTGAGGTAGTCGACGACGAACCGATTCGAACCGTCGAAGCGCTCCAGGAAGCCATCGCGATCGTCGCAGTCGCGAAGCGAACGTCCCGCCAGTGCGACGACGGCAGCCCACCCCTCGGTTCGGGCGTGAAGCCGCGCGAGAGCTTCCGGCGTGAGATCGAGCTGCAGCGTTGCGTTCATGAGCGTGTCGACCTCATCGAGGCGAAGAGCGAGCTCGTCCGCGCGCAGCTCGAGCAAGTCGCCGTTCGCGCGAAGCCGACCGACGGTGAACGGAGGATCCTGGCGTGATACGACCGCGAGCTGGACGTTCGGAGGCATGAGCTCCAGGAACGAGGCGATCGAGGCGTGGGACGCCGACTCCTTGATGAAGTGGTAGTCGTCGAGGACGATGACCAGCTCACCGTCGATCGCCTCGAGCACTTCGGCGATCCGGGCGGCCATCGTGCTTGGGTCCGCCGCCGCCAGCCATGACCTCAGGCGCTCGGCGGTCGGTGCAAAGGCCGGCTCGGCGTTGGCGACCGACGCGGCGATGGAACTCCACAACACCGCCGTGTCCTCCGCGCCGGCGCTGAGCACGACCCAGGCGAAGCGCCGGTCGTCGAGCTCGCTCCACTGGACGGCGAGCGTCGTCTTCCCGTATCCGGCCGGCGCGACGACGAGCACGAGCCGTTCCCGCGACTCGACGAGCGGAGTCGTCAGCCGCTCCCGGGGAATGCGGTCGGCATGTGAAATCGGAGGCATGAGCCTGACGCTCGCTGACGTAACGCTCCGGAGGTGCTGCCTGCGGCCATTCGACGCCCTGTCTCTGACGTCCACTTCGGTCATGGCGTGCATCGCGGCCCTCCTCTTCGCTGAGCCATGAATCTCGCCGACAGAGCGATTTCCGGCAATGGCGCGCGCATTTCGATGGCCTTGGCGGGCGTATGCGGATCTTCGGGGGTATACACATCCGGGCGGGCTCACCCCGGTGAGCCCCTCCGGCAGGCGATGTCGCTCCCTAGCGCATCATTCGACGTCTCGAGCGGCGCTGACCTGGTCGCCCTCTTCTGCGAGGAAGAGCAGGGAAGCCTTCACCCGTTTGCTGACGTCCTCGGCGTTCGAAAGCCCGAGCTTCAGGAAGATCGAGTTGGTGTGCTTCTCGACCGCCCCCTTCGTGAGCACGAGCGACGCGGCGATGGCGCTGTTGCTCTTGCCCTGGGCTACCAGGGAGAGGACCTCGAGCTCGCGTGGGGTCAGCCTTGCGAGCGGTGAGTCGCCGCGAGAGCGCGCCGCGACGAGGATGTCGACGACCCGGGGGTCGATGACCGAGCCGCCCTCGGCGATGGTCTCGATCGCGTTTACCAGCTGCCCCCGGTCGTGGATCCGCTCCTTGAGCAGGTAGCCGCGGCGCTCCGACCCGAGCTCGAGGAGGGCCAGCACATGATCCGGATCGTCGTACTGGGAAAGAATGATCACGCCGATCTCGGGATGCGTTTCCCGAAGGGCGGTGGCAATCCGGATGCCTTCGTCGCCCTGAGACGGCGGCATGCGGATGTCCGTCAGCACCACGTCCGGGCTCTCGGCCTCGACCGCCGCCAGGAGGGAGGGAAGATCGACGCAGGACGCAACGATCTCGATCTCCGTCTCGCCCGCGAGCATCTGCTCGAGACCCTCGCGGACGATCAGGTTGTCGTCGGCCAGGGCGACGCGGATCGGCACGGGGCAATCATAGAGTCGGCTGCCGGCGCGGAATCGCGCGGTTCGCCCGCTAGGCGGATCGAGCCAAGGGAACCACGCCGCGGACGCAGGTTCCCTCTCCGGGCGCCGATTCGACCGTCAGCTCACCCCCTACCGCCGCAAGACGGTCGCGCATGTTCGTCAGCCCTTGACCCGGCCTGATGTCCTCGACGTCGAACCCGGTGCCGTCGTCCCGGACTGCGAAACGAAGGGCGCCGTCGTCAACGAGCGTGATCGAGACTGCGCTCGCGGTGCCGGCGTGCTTCGCGGAGTTCTGGAGCGCCTCGAGGCAGGCGAAGTACACGGCCCTCTCGAGCTCGGGCGGATAGCGGCCGACGCCGTCGGCCTTGACCGTCGTCTGGACGGGGTGCCGGCGCCCGGCGGCCCGAAGCGCCTCGAGGATGCCCGAATCGGCCAGGAGCGACGGGTAGATCCCTCGCGCGAGCGAGCGGACCTCGTCGAGTGCCTCCTCCAGCTCAGATCCGAGCTCGCGCAGGAGCGTGGTGCCACGTCCCGGATCGTCACCCATGAGCTCGCCGGCCAGCTCCACCCGCACGCGGAGCGCGACGAGTCGCTGCTGCGCCCCGTCGTGGAGGTCGCGCTCCATGCGCTGCCGTTCGGCATCCGCCGCGGCCTGGATTCGCGCACGTGACTCGTGGAGCTCTTCGAGCGAAGCGTCCACCTGCGCGGCGAGACGGCGATTCTCGAGGGACGCCGCTGCGATGGAGCCCACCGCTCGCAGAAACTCCTCCTGGTCGTCCAACGCGCGATCGTGGATGAGGAGGGCGACTGGACCGTTCTGGCCGCGGACCTCCGTCGGCGAGCGCGCCGAGTCCTTGGCGGGAAGCGTGACGCTGCGGCCGTTCTCATCGACCCACGGTCCCCGAAGCCCCGGTGTCCAGTACGCCACCTCGAGCGACGGATCCGCGACGGCCTCGCCGATGACGACCGGCAGGTCCACATTCGGGTCGTCCCGCAGCCGACGGGCAAGTTTCTGAAGCGCAGCGCCTGCGTACAAGCGCCTGTTGAGCACCCCGATGAGGAACGCGAGCGCAATGGCGGGAAGGGCGAGGATGAAGATCCACGTCCACACCGGGCGTCCGGCCGTGAACAGTCCGAGATCTCGCATGACGATTACAAGCACCAGCCAGCAAAGGCAGCGGGCGATCCCCACGACGGTGACCGGCGCGAGCGTCTTCCTCATCAGGTACGAGGCGGCCCGCATCCGCAGCAGCAGCAGCACGATCGTCCCGACGTAGACCGAGGTCGCCAGGTGCTGTCGTATCGGGCGAACCCAGCCTTCCACGAAGTCCGGTTCGGACGAGAGCACGAAGAAGGCGTTCGCCGGGCAGTCCATGCCGCACGAGGCGGCGGCCGCCGGTGGAGGGAAGCTCTCGGCGATCAGCGCCACCGGCGCGAAGAGCACCGCGGTGAACACCACCAACCCTCCGACCAGCACGCGCTCGGGAATCGTTTTCAGCCGTCCGCTCGGGAACGAGAGGATCAGGAAGATGATGACCGTCTCGGTGACCCAGTAGCCGATGCGGCCGGTGCTGTAGAGCACCGAGTTGCTCGACTCCGCCAGGGCCGCGACGAACGACACGTAGCCGGCCACGACGAGCAACCGGCCGAAGCGCTCGTACTGGGCCTGGCTCCAGAGCCAGACCCCCACCGCGATCGGCACGGCAATGACGATGACTCGGCCGAGCGCGATCAGCGGCCGGTTTCCGGGCTGGTCGCTCGTGATGACAACGGCGAAGGCGATACAGCAGAGCACCAAGCCGCCCGCCCCGGCGGCGATCAACGCTCGCTGCTGCGTGGATCTACCTTCGTGGGCGGCGGCGCCTGCAAGTCCCACAGTCGACACCAGGACACCTCGCCTCTCCGCTGTCAGTGTGCGCAAGGTTACTAAGGCGGGGCGTCGTGAGCAGGGCGAGAGTCCGGGTCACTGTGCGCATCCCAGAGTCGGCGCAGGGCGAGCGTTCCGAAGTCTTGCTTTCGGATCAGGGCCTTGGCACCGCAGGATTCCACCTCTTCAGGCAGGTCGGACGGATCGTCGACGGAGATCAGCACGACGGCCGCTCCTGGGTACTCCTTGGTGAGCCGGCGGGCCGTTTCGATCCCATCCATGACCGGCATGCGGACGTCCAGGAGGATCAGCTCCGGTTTCAGGTCGGCCGCCAGTGCAAGTGCTTCCTCGCCCGAAGCTGCCTCGCCCAGCGGCTCGAAACCAGGGGTCGAAGCCACAACATCGAGCGCCACGCGCCGATAGTGGGCCTGATCGTCGACCACCAGCACGCCGACGGCCGTCGGCTCCTCGAGCGGAGCTGCACCCGGTGCCGTGCTCTTCTCTGTCGCCGGCTTCGCGCGCGCGGTCACGGGTTCCTGATCCCGCGAGTGTTGCCCTCGGCCGAGATTTAGCCGGGGCCAACGCCGGCGCCTACCGTGGGTCGCCGACTGCACCGGCATCGGCCACTCTTTCCGCAAACGGCCCGAGCAGGCCGGCGCGGTGTCCGGGGCCGGCCGCGACCTCCACGGTTCCCCCGTCGGCGAGTGCCAGCGAGGCGATGAGCGGAGAGTCTCCGAGGCGGTGGAGCTTCTTGCGTTCCCCTTCATCGGGGGAACGCGTGGCCAGGCCGGTGGTCCAGGCGAGCTCGCCTTTCCACGCCGCCGTGCTTCCCGCCCAGGCGAACACGTCGGAGACCCAGACGCCGTGCCCCGAAGTCCACCTCTTCTTGCCCGTCGGGCGGAGCTTGCACGGGATGTTTCCCGGCCGCTTCCTCAGCGAGCGGTTGCGGAAAACGAGCATGAAGATGCCGCAGGCGCAGAGCCAGAGCGGCACGCCCAGCGCTATGAGGACGGCCCAGATCACTGGCGCACTCTGCGAATCGTTTCCATGGCGGAATCGTGTCGCCGGCAAGGGCAGCGCGCATCGCCCGGGACGTCGGTTCACCCGGGTGAACGAGGGCGTGGGGCGATGCTCTTCGGACGGCCGGCGTGCGACGGTGCGGACGTCGAGGCCGCCGACGTGGCGGCTCATGCAAACGAAGGGAGACAACATGTGGTGGGCAATCGGCATCGGCGGACTGATCTACGTGATCCTCGTGTTCACGCTCGGGCTGGCCACGCTTCGCAACGGCCATGGCTGGCTGTTCTTCTTCGGGATCTTCCTCCCGATTCTCTGGATCTTCGGCGCGTTCATGCAGCCGTCCGAGGGCGAGGCACGGAGCGTCTGAACCTCCTCTGGACGTAAAGACGAGCCAGGCCCCATAACCATGCAACGCGTCGTGTCGAGGCGACGGATAGTGCCCGAGCCACGTACCGGGGAACACTGAGGTGGGCGGCTCGGGCCTCGTCACGATCGCCCTCCTCGTCCTCGCATACGCGGCGGTCTCGCGCAGGCTCTCGGGGACGGCGATCACCGCGGCGATGGTGTTCGTCGCCGGCGGCATCCTGGCCAGCGAGGAGGCTCTCGGCTGGCTCGACCCGACGATCGGCAGCGAAACCGTCCGCTGGGTCGCCGAGGCGACGCTGACGGTCGTCCTCTTCTCGGACGCGTCACGCATCAACCTCGGAGCGCTGCGACGCGAATACGTCGTTCCCCTCCGCCTGCTCGCGATCGGACTGCCGTTGACGATCGTGGCAGGCGCCCTCGCGGGCTACGCGTTGCTTGGGGACCTCGTGTTCATCGAGGCGGTCCTGCTCGCGATCGTGCTCGCCCCGACGGATGCCGCGCTGGGACAGGCGGTCGTCACCGACGGGCGCGTCCCCTCGCGCGTGCGTCAGGGCCTGAACGTCGAGAGCGGGCTCAACGACGGTATCTGCGTGCCGCTTCTCTTGATCGCCATCGCGATCGCGGAAGCGGAGGAAGGCGCAATCGGAAACGGCGCCGCGTTCCACCTCGTGCTCGAGGAGATCGGCTATGGATGCATCGGCGGGGTGATTGCGGGGCTGGCGGCCGCAGCGGTGATCAGGTTCGGCGTTCCGCGCGGCCTAGTCGATTCGATGTGGCTCCAGACGGTTCCGATCGCCGGGGCCGCGCTGGCCTATGGCCTGGCCGTGTGGATGGGAGGCAGCGGATTCATCGCCGCCTTCGTCGGCGGCGCGGTCTTCGGCGGGCTCCGCCGCGAGACCGGAGGCGAGGTGACGCTCTTCCTGGAAGACGCGGGGAACCTGCTCGGCGCAGCCACGTTCGTCCTCTTCGGCGCCGTCATGCTCGTGCCCACCCTCGACGACCTCACGGCCGAGGTTGTCGTGTACGCGCTGCTCAGCCTGACGCTCATTCGCATGATTCCGGTCGGGCTGGCGATGATCCGGTCCGGCGCCAGGCGACCGACCGTCGCGTTCCTCGGTTGGTTCGGCCCACGCGGGCTGGCCTCGATCGTGTTCGCCGTGATCCTCGTCGAGGACGCCGACCTGGCCAACGAATCGCTCCTCCTGAACACGATCTTTCTCACGATCGGCCTGTCGGTCCTTCTGCACGGCCTGACGGCAGCCCCACTCGCCGGGCGCTACGCGTCGTGGTTCGCGGGCCACCCGCGCGACGCGGCACCCCCGTTCGAGAGCACACCGGCTCCGGAACACCCCCGCCCCGTCGGGCGGACAGCACTCGACCCGTAAACCACGGAAAGGACGGAACCATGGCTGGAACGACAAGCGAAACCCCGGTCCTCGACCTGCTCGCCAGCATGACGGCGGACTCGATCGAGGCCTCGAGCCTCGACCCTGAGACTCTGATGCTCGTTCGCATCGGGGCGCTGGCGGCGGTTGACGCCCCGCCGATCTCGTACCTGATGAACCTCGGTGCGGCCAGTGAGCTCGGCATCGATGCCGAGCAGATCCGCGGCGTCCTCGCCGCGATCGCCCCCATCGTCGGAACGGCGCGCGTCGCCTCAGCGACGGGGAAGATCGTCGAGGCCCTCGAGGTCGCGATCGAGATTGCCGAACTCGAGGATGAAGGCGAGCCAACCTGAGCAACGGTGCGGGGCGGCGGGATCGGTGAAGCTGAGGCGGGCGCCGCGCTAACCCGGCGTGTGTTCGCCCGTTGTTCGCCCACCCCCTGCGCGCCCACCTTCGCGATCAAAGGAAAAGCCCCGACTAGCGGGGCTTTTCTATCGGGGCGCCGAGATTTGAACTCGGGACCTCTAGTCCCCCAGACTAGCGCGCTAACCAGGCTGCGCCACGCCCCGTAGCGGCCATGTTACCGCATAGGAAAAAGGAACCCGGCCGGTTCAAGACTCAGGCTCCGGAGCGGGATCCGCGCCCAATCCGCGCCCAAACGTCACTGGACGGCCTCGAGCGGTTCGGCGGCGAGGAACAAATCGAGGGCGCTGCGTGCCCGGTCGTGCGAGTCCGGGAGCAGGTGCCCGTAGGTCTTGTCGATCTGCTCGGCGCTGGTGCCCATGAACCGGGAGAGCGTCGAAGCAGGGAGACGCCTGGCGGCGGCGGGGTACCCCGCCGCCGCCGCCCTTCTTCATGCTTCTACGGAATGAACGTCCCTTCCGGGCCCGCCGGCGCGGGCAAGGAGAAGGACGTCCCGGGCACGGCTCTGCCCGGCACGCCGTTGACCGCCTCCGTCGAGAAGGCGAACGTCAGCGTCGCGAACGCGATGAGGTCGCCGTTCACGTCGAGCGCGTGATCGTTGACGTTCAGGAACGTGTCGCAGGCCTGGTGGTAGCACGGGTCGAACTGCGCGCCCGTGGTTCCGCCCCAGATCGCCTGCTGCTCGGCCGTCTTCAACTGCTCGGCGCCGGTGAAGAGCCCACCCGAGGGGATGCCGTTCACGATGAACGCCTGGTAGTCGCTCCGGCCGGAGAACTGCGTGTCGTCGTACGGCTCGCCGACCATCGTGTAGTACGACTCGTACACGTCCTCGATCGCGGCCGACCCTGCGGGGATCGGAACCCCGGCGGGCGGCGGGAACGAGGACTGGTCGGCGTCGTAGACCATCTGGATGTAGTTCGGCGACCCGACCATGTCGTAGTTCGTGTAGAGCGCGATCCGGTCGCGTTCGGCCTGGCTCAGGCCGTTCACGTACGCCGTCGACCCGATCAGACCCGCTTCCTCGCCACCCCACCAGGCGAAGCGCACCGTGTTCTGGGGCTTCACCTTTGCGATGTTCTGGGCGAGTTCGAGCAGAGCGGCGGATCCGCTCCCGTTGTCGTTGATCCCCGGACCCGCCGGGACGGAATCGAGATGAGCTCCGGCCATGACGACGTTGTCGTCGGTGCGCCCGGCGAGCTCGGCGATCACGTTGGCCTGCGGGTCGTTCACCACCGCGACAGTCGCGGTCGTGCCCGCCTGCGAGAGCGACTCACCGGCCGCGAAGCTCACACCGACCAGCGGGAGGTTGATCGTGGTGAAGGCCGACCCGGCGGGCGGGACGGCGGTGATGTTGGTGAGAGTGACGCTGCGGGCGGGTGTGTCGCCCTGGTTGAAGAGGATCACCGCGGCCGCGCCCGCCGTCTGGGCGTTCGCGACCTTGAGAGAGAAGCTGCAGCCGCCCCGCTGGATCAGCGCGATCCGGCCGGGGACAAAGCCCGCGAAGTCGTTCGGGCCGCCCGGATCGGCCACGAGCGGCGCCCCGACCGCAGCCTCCGTGAAGGCACCGTCGCACCCGCTCGTGTTCGCGCGCGGCGGAACCAGGTTGATGTCGATCGGGGTCACGGTGTTGGTGACCGTTCCCAGGGCGCTGCCCGTCACACCGCCCGCGGCATGCGTGGCCACGGTCGGCGTCAACTGCTGGACCGGCTGCACGACCCTGAAGTTGAAGAAATTGAGCTCCACGCTCCACCCGGCTGCCTCGAGCGTGTCGACCACGTAGTCGACGCTCGCGTCGTACCCGGATGTCCCGGCAGCGCGCGTGCCGCCGTTCGCGTTCGCGATCTCCTGGAATGCAGCCTGATGTGCGCGGACGCCCTCGAGCCTCATGCACTCGAGCAGCGTCTTATAGGTGGTGTTCGTGCGGTTCTCGCAGCCCGTCGGTGACGGTGCCGCTGCGGCCGGGGCCGGCGCGAGCGCGAGCAGCGCACCCGCGACAGCCGCGAGAAGAGCGAGTGCCGAGACTCGCTTGAATGGCCTTACCGGTCTACTGACCATGTGTGTCCTCCCCTTGTTGCGCCACGTCGATGGGTTGTTGAGCGCAATTGCAGCCTCGACCCTACGCGTTTCCCTGCCCGGGCGCTGACGCCCTTACCGGCCCCGCCGAAGTGACGCTACGCCGCGCCGCCGGCCACCGCTAGATGGCGCTTACGGACACGCTGCTCCGAGCGTGCGGCCCGTCCCCTTCATCGTGACGGCGGCCGCACCGATCACGGGCACACCTCAGAGCCTCTGCCTACGACCACGGTCCCACGAAGAAGTACCCCCCGCTAGAGGCGTCTCGTGCATGGGCAGCCACGTAGACATCGCCCTGAGGGCCACTCGTGTTTCCTTCGATGGTCATGAACTTCGATCCGTCAACTTTCGTCACGAATCCGGTGTGGATGCAATCGTTCGGGGCTGCGCCTGGTTCGGGGTTCTTCTTGAGGAAGATGTCGCCCTTACGCGGCTGGCTGTGGATCTTCCCGGTCCTCTTACCCCAGGCGGCGATGCTGTCGCATGCGGAGGGATAACCCCACGGCACCTTCCTGTCGCGGTTGCCGGTTTTGTCCATGCAGAAGGCAACGAAGTCAGCGCACCAGAATTGCGGGCCATACCCGAAGTACTGGCTGTACTTCTGGATATTGCTACCGGGCGGAGTTTCCCGGATGCCCTTTTGGCTGAGCGCTAGCGCCATCGCACGCTGTTGATGGGAGGTGATCATTAGCTTTCTTCCTCTACGTCTTCGGCCAGTATGACTTCCTCGGCAGCCTGCTCGTCACGCTTCACAAAGTCAGCGGGATCCACGTCATCCAAGATCCCCTCGCTCCCTTTCGACGGGTCGGCAAGCAGCGTCGGATCTTTCTTTCCCTCTTCCTCAGTTATCTCCCGGAACTCTGGGATCTCGTAGTCAGGCATCCAAGTAACTCCCTTCCTGTGAACCTCCCGACCAATGGTCGCCGAGCGTGAGCTCGGCCGCCTCTCGGCCAACGGCGGGAGCGGCTCGAGCCGAACGCAGCCTCAACGAAATCGCCTCGGTGACTTTGTGGCGATGCTCTCAAACGCCGCGACGTGCGTCAAGACAACCGAGTCATGGGCGTGCGTGTCCTCCTCGCCCCCGGCCCCGCGCGCCTTGACCGACGCTCGTCCGGGGCGAATCGTGGGACGCCAGCCAGCATCGAGGAGGGTCACCATGAAACGCTTCCTACACGTGCGGCCGTCGCCGGCGATGGTCGTCGCCTGCGCAGCCCTGTTCGTCGCGCTAAGCGGCGTCGGTTACACGGCGATCGTCTTGCCGGCCAACAGCGTCGGCACGAAGCACCTGAAGAAGAACGCCGTCACTCCCGCCAAGGTCAAGGGGCTCCTCAGGAGCGACTTCAAGCCCGGCCAGGTTCCGCCGCGACGGTTCGCGCGGGTTAAGTCGAACGGCACGCTCGTGTCCGGCACTGCCAAAAGCGCGTCCAGGTCGACTACCGGCGTGTACGTCGTCAGCTTCCCGACCAAGATCGACCGTTGCGCCGCAGCCGTGAACTCAGCCTCGTTTGCCGGCTACGACACCTCGGTCTACCGAGTATGGGCGCAGGTGGCGATCGGGTACGGACAGGGTGGCGGGATCGACCCACGTAGCGTGGTCGTGAACCTCTTCGGGAGCGGTTTGTCGAGTGTGGATACGTCGTTCACTCTCGTCCTGGCCTGCTAGGCCCGCGCGCCCAATCCGCGCCCAAACGTCCCGGAACGTGCTTGAGACGCGGAGCGGGGTCGTCAGTCTGAGAGGCCAGAAACCGCCTGCAAAGGAGAGGGTTTAGCCATCGTCCGCCACTCGTCGCTAATCGGGTGAAGGAGTCCCCCAGACTAGCGCGCTAACCAGGCTGCGCCACGCCCCGTGACGCGGAAGCTTAGCTAGCCCTGGTAGCGGCGGTAGAGGCGGTTGGCGACGTCCGGCATCGTCTCCAATCGCGTCGCGACGGCTCGCACCCGGTACTCGAGGAAATGATCCGACTCGACTCCGAGCGCCTTCGCCAGGGTGCCGATGACCTCGTTCGCCGGGACCGGGCGGTTTCCGTGGACGAGGTGGTTCAGGTAGCCGGCCGAGAGCCCGGTGCGCTCGGCGAGGGCGCGGTAGGTCGTGCCCGTCTCGTGCATGAGCTCCTCGACCGTCGGGCCGAAGGGCTCGCCGCTGAACCTGCCCCGGCGCCCCATCAGGCTGTGACGCGCGCGACGACCTCGTCGGCGGCCACGCGGTCCTCCACCCTGCCCTCGCGGACGAGAAGATCGACCTTGCCGTCCTCGAGCGCCTTCTTGCCGACCGTCACGCGAAACGGCGTGCCGATCAGGTCGGCGTCCGCGAACTTCTCGCCCGGTCGGCGGTCGCGGTCGTCGAGGAGCACGTCGAGCCCGGCGCCTTCGAGCTGCTCGCACACACGGGCGGCGATCGCGAGCGCCTCGTCCCCGGCGGCCTCGATCTGCACGACCTCGATGTCGTACGGAGAGAGCTCCTTCGGCCAGGTCATCCCGTGCTCGTCGATGCGCTGCTCGGCCGCCGCCGCCATCATCCTCCCGGGCCCGATGCCGTAGGAGCCCATGACGATCGGCTTCTCGGTGCCGTCCTCGTCGAGGAAGCGTGCGTCGAGCGGCTCGGAGTAGCGCGTGGCGAGCTTGAAGATGTGTCCGACCTCGATCGCCGTGCGGAATTCGAGGGCGCCGTCGCAGTTCGGGCAGCGGTCGCCCTCGCGTGCCTCGCGGATGTCGGTGAAGCGCGGTTCGAAGTCGCGTCCGGCCTCTACGCCGCGCAGGTGGCGTCCGTCGACGTTCGCGCCGGCGACGAACTGCCCCTCCCGCAGCGTTTCATCGGCGATCACCTCGATCTGCACGCCGATCGGCCCGAGCGACCCGCCGCTCGCACCGAACGCGGTGCGGATCTCCTCGTCGGTCGACGGCCGGAAGTCGGAGCCGAGCGCGGTCTGCAAGCGCGGCTCGCTGAGCCGGTCGTCCCCACGGATTAGCGCCAGCGCGACGGTTCCGTCCGGCTTCGTGACCGGCATCGCCTTCGACGTTGCGGCGTTGTCGATCCCGAGCAGCTCAGCGAGGCCGTCGATCGTGGTCACGCCGGGTGTCTCGACCTCCTCGGGCTTATCAAGTCGCGCGGGAAACTCGGGGGAACGGGGCACTCCCCGTGCGATCTCGAGATCGGCCGCGTAGTCGCCGTTCGAGCACGTCACGAGCACGTTCTCGCCCGAGCCGGCGGGCGCGAGGAAGTCGATCGACTCGGTGCCGCCCATCATCCCGCTCTCCGCCTGCACCGCGTAGTACTCGAGCTCGCAGCGCTGGAAGATCCGGTGGTAGGCGTCCTCGTGCAGCCGGAAGCTCTTGTCGAGCCCCTCCTCGTCGCGGTCGAACGAGTACGAGTCCTTCATGATGAACTCGCGGACACGGAGGAGCCCTCCGCGCGGCCGGGGCTCGTCGCGATCCTTCGTCTGGAAGTGGTAGAGCATCTGCGGCAGGTCGCGGTACGAGCGCATCTCGCGCGCGTGGAAGGTCACCGTCTCCTCGTGCGTCATCGGGAGGATGAACGGGCGGCCGTTGCGGTCGTTCAGGCGGTAGATCTCGGTCGAGACGATGCGGCCCGACTGCTCCCAGAGCTCCGCGGGCGTCAGCACCGGCATGAACATCTCCTGCGAGCCGATCGCGTTCATCTCCTCGCGGACGATCTGCGCGGCGTTCTCGTGCACGCGCCAGCCGAGCGGGAGGAACGTCCAGATGCCGGCCGCGACCTGGCGGATGTAGCCGCCGCGCACGAAGAGCTTGTGGCTCGCCGCGTCGGCATCGGAAGGATCGTCCCGAAGCGTCGGGACGAAGAGCTGCGACATGCGGTTCACGGGCGCTGGGCTGCCTCGGCCATCATGAGCGCCGCGGGTTTCGCGAGCTTGGCCCGCTCCGGGCGCTCCATGCCGGCCTCGATCCAGTGGTCGATCTCGCGGAAGAGCTCGTCGACGAGGATCTCCGACTCGACCTTCTTCAGCACGCGACCGTGCGCGTAGATGAAGCCCGTCTCGCGGCCGCCCGCGATCCCGAAGTCCGCATCGCCCGCCTCCCCCGGTCCGTTCACCGCGCAGCCCATGACTGCGACCTCGAAGGCCTGCGGGTACTCCGCGAGCCGCGTCTCGACCGCTTCGGCGAGGAGATGGACGCCGACGTTGTCGCGCCCGCACGAGGGGCACGCGATCATCACGGGGCCGCGCTCGCGTAGGCCGAGCGCCTTCAGGATCTCGAAGCCGACCTTGACCTCCTCCACGGGGTCGGCGGTGAGCGAGACGCGGATCGTGTCGCCGATGCCGTCCATGAGGAGCGACCCGAGCCCGATCGAGCTCTTGATCGTCCCCGCGAACGGCGTTCCCGCCTCGGTCACGCCCAGGTGGAGCGGGTAGGGGACGCGCTCCGAGAGCATCCGGTAGGCGCGGATCATCGTCGGCACGGAGCTCGACTTGACGGAGATCTTGAAGTCGCGGTAGTCGAGCTTCTCGAGCAGCTCGACCTGCTCGAGGGCCTCGACGACGAGCGCCTCGGCGGTGTCCTTTTGGGCCAGCTCCTTCAGGTGCTCGGGCAGCGAGCCGGCATTGGCGCCGATCCGCATCGGGATGCCCTTGGCCTTCGCGGCGCGCACGACCTCCTCGACCTTGTCGGGCCCGCCGATGTTGCCGGGGTTGATTCGCACCGCGGCCACGCCGGCGTCGATCGCTTTCAGTGCGAGCGAGGCGTTGAAATGGATGTCCGCGATGACGGGGATCGGGCTGAGGTAGACGAGCTTCCCGAGCGCGGCCGCGTCCTCGTTCTTCGGGACGGCGACGCGCACGATCTCGCAGCCCGCCGAGGCAAGCGCGGCGATCTGGCCCATGGTCGCGTCCACGTCGTGCGTGAGCGTGGTCGTCATCGACTGCACGGCGACCGGCGCGCCCGCGCCGATCGGGACGCCGCCGACCTTGATCTGAACTGAGCTTGCCACCGCAGAAAACAGTCTAGCCCTGGGCTAGCAATCTCTCTCGAAGACCGCCCCGTGGACGTACGCGCCCCACTCGTGAAGGATCGTCGCGGGTCCCGGAATCCCATTTCCCGCGGCCACGACCGGCACGTCGTAGTCGAAGCAGCGATCGAAGAGCCAGCCGGCGCGGACGGCGTGGTAGCCGGACGTCACGACGACGATGTTTCTCCACCGGCGCTCGCGCGCCAGTTCGGCGACGCCCTTGGCCTCGCCCTGCGTCCGGTGCGGCTTCGGATCGAAGCAGACGACGTCGAACCCGGGATCGCCCTTCTTGCAGAGCTCGTTGGCCCGCTCCCAGCCGGGGCGGTTGCCGTCGGAGATGACGAGCACCTGCGAGACGCCCTCGTCGACGAGCTTCAGTCCTTCGTCGAGCCGCTCGGAGCCGCCGCCGCCGAGCACCACGACCGCATCGGCGTGCTCGGGCGCCGCGTCGGCCTTCGCCCACACGATCCAGCGCGCCGTCGCGGCGATGAGGGCCGCGACGAGGAGGAGCAGGATCGCGAGCCAGAGCTGCTTGCGGGTCATCCTCCGCTGAGGCGATTCACGTCGTTCGAGAGGCCGAGGAAGAAGAGCATCAGCACGACGACGATCCCGAGCGCCGAAGCCCGCTCGTAGGCGATTCGCGGGATCGGCTTGCGCCGTGCGCCCTCGAGGAGCGTGAACGCGATGTGCCCGCCGTCGAGCGGCAGGAACGGGAGCAGGTTGAGGAGCGCGAGGGAAAGGCTGATGAGCGCGAGGATCCGCAGGTAGGCGCGGTAGTCGACCGAGAGCGCGTCGCTCGAGCCCTCGACGATCCCGACCGGGCTCGAGACGTCGTCGCGGTCGCCGCCCGTCACGATGCGGCCGAGCGCCTGCCCCGTGACCACCGTGACCGCCCAAGTCTCCTGGAGCGCGTACCTGGCCGAGTCGATCGGCCCGAAGCTCTCCTCGGTCGCCTCGAGCACGAACCCGAGGCGGTAGACGCCGTCGTCGAGCTCGGCCGGCGTCGGCGTGAGCGCGACCGTTTCGCCGTCGCGCTCGACGACGATCGCGACCGGCTCGCCGTCCGAGGTGCGGATCCGGGCCGCGACCTGGTCGGTGAGGACGGGCGTGAGCTCATGCCCGTCGACCGAGACGAGCTTGTCCCCGGACTGCATACCGGCCGCCTGCGCGGCCGAGCCCGGGTTGACCGACTCGACCGTCGACGCCATCGGCACGCCGAGCGCGAACACGACCGCCAGGAGCGCGACGGCGAAGACGAGGTTCGTGACCGGCCCGGCCGCGATGACGGAGATCGCGCTTCCAGGTCGGCGAGCGCCAGTACGCGTCGTCGGCGACCGCGTCGTCCAGGTCGGTCAGCCCGCGATTTGCGCCCTGTTCCGCGCGTTCTGAGAGGTCGGCGTTCTCGACCGCCGTGCGGAGGTCTTGCAGCGGACCGCGCGCTTCCTCCGGATGCTCTGCGTCGAGTGCCAGCGCGGCGGCGGCCACCTTGGGCTTCAGGCTCGGATCGTCCTCGACGGCACGGGCGAGATGCGCTTCGAGGTCCTGCCCCGCCGGGCGGTGCATCCCCGGGATCTTCACGTAGCCGCCGAGTGGAATCGCGCCCAGGCCGTACTCGACGCCGTTGCGGGTCGTCTTCCAAATCGCGGGCGGGAAGAAGATGTAGAACTTCCGCGGCCGCATGTGCACGAGCTGCGCGACCGCGAAGTGGCCCGCCTCGTGGATGAGGATCAGGAAGACGAGGCCGAAGATGGCGACGGCGTAGGTCAATGGACGACCTCGCGGGTCAGGCCGGCAGCGACGAGGCGGGCCTCGGCGTCGACCGCGACGAGCTCGTCGAGCGTGGTCGCGGGCGGCGACGAGACCTTCGAGAGCGTGCGCTCGACGACCTCGGGGATCCCGACGAACGGAAGCTCATGTGCGAGAAACGACTCGACCGCCACCTCGTTCGCGGCGTTCAGGACGCACGGCGCGGTTCCTCCCGCCTCCCCTGCGGCGCGCGCGAGCGCGAGGCACGGGAATGTCTCGAGATCGGGCGGCGCGAACTCCCAGATCATCCCCTGGGAGAAGTCGAGCGGCGGGATCGCGGTCGCGGCGCGGTTGGGGTAGGTGAGCGCGTAGGAGATCGGCACGCGCATATCGGGATAGCCCACGTGCGCGATCGAGGCGCCGTCGCGGAAGCGCACGAGCGCGTGGACGGTCGAGGTCGGGTGCACGACCACCTCGATCCGCTCGTACTCGAGCCCGAAGAGGAAATGCGCCTCGATCACCTCGAGGCCCTTGTTCATGAGCGTGGCCGAGTCGACCGTGATCTTCGGGCCCATGCTCCACGTGGGATGCGCGAGCGCTTCGGACGGCGTCACGCCGGTCAGGTCGACGCGGCCGCGGAACGGACCGCCGGAGGCCGTGAGGACAAGCGACTCGATCGTCTCGGCCGCGCGGCCTTCCAGGCACTGCTGAGCCGCGGAGTGCTCGCTGTCCACGGGGTTGATGCGCCCGCCGCCCCGCTCCCACGCGGCGAGCGCGAGATCGCCGGCGGCGACGAGGCTCTCCTTGTTGGCGAGCGCGAGATCGATGCCGTGCTCGAGCGTCCAGAGCGTCGCCGGCAGGCCGGCGAAGCCGACGACGGCGTTCAGGACGACGTCGGGCTGGGCGTTCTCCAGGAGCTCGGTGAGGTCGCCGCCGACCTGCGTCAGCGGCGCGAGACCGTCCTCCAGGGCACGTGAGCCCGAGGCGGCGGCGCAGAGCTCGAGCTCCGGATGCGCGTCGATCACCTCGAGCGCCTGCCGGCCGATCGACCCCGTTGCGCCGAGCAGCGCGACTCGTCTCACGCGTCTCAGTGTAGTTCGGGGGTTGTTGGGCTCAGCTTAGGAACGCGAGAAGCACGTAAAAGCCCGCCGGACCCGCGAACAGGAGCGAATCGATGCGGTCTAACACGCCGCCGTGGCCGAGGAGGACGCGACCTGTGTCCTTCGCGCCGAGATCGCGCTTGACGAGCGACTCGAAGAGGTCGCCGATCGTGGCCGCGAGCACGACGGCGGCGCCGAAGACGAGCGAGCGCCAGCCGTTGTACTCGCTCTCGTAGAGGACGAGGAACGACGTCACGACACCTGCGGCCGCGCCCGTCACGAACCCCTCCCACGTCTTCCCGGGCGAGATGACCGGCGACATGCGGTGCCGCCCGGCCAGGCGCCCGCCGATGTAGGCGAACGTGTCGGTCGCGAACACCGTGAACATCACGGCCAGGATCGCGTCCGTCCCGTCCGGCAGGTCGCGGAGGAGGATCAGGTGCGCGAGCCCGATGCCGATCCAGGCCGCGCCGAAGACGGTCGTCGACACGGCCACCGTGGTCGACTGGCGCGTGTCGGAGATGGCCGCGAAGACGAACGCGAGCGGCAGCGTGACGAGGAAGCCGCCGAGCATCCACACGGGGCCGCCCAGCTGGGCGCCGAGGAGCACGCCGATCACGCCGCCGTAGCCCGCGAGGACGAGCGGCCGAAGTTCCCGGCTGAGGCGGTAGAACTCGTGCAGCGCGACGAGGCCCGCCGCGAGCGCGAGGATGGTCAGGAACCAGCCTCCCACCACCGCGGCGCCGATGACGATCGGCAGGCCCGCGGCGATGATCGCCACGCGCGAGAGTAAGGCGCTCACCGGCCGCCGAACCGGCGGCGCCGTCCCGCGTACTCGGCGAGGGCGGTGCGCAGGTCGCGGGCGCCGAAGTCGGGCCAGAGCGTGTCGCAGAAGTGCAGCTCGGTGTAGGCGACCTGCCAGAGCAGGAAGTTGGAGATCCGCTGCTCGCCCGACGTGCGGATGAGGAGGTCGGGCTCCGGCATGTCGGGAGCGTAGAGCCGCGACCCGATGGCGTTCTCGTCCACGTCGCGCGCGTCGACGCCCTCGTCCACGAGCCGGCGTGCCGCCGCGACGATGTCGGCCCGTCCGCCGTAGTCGAAGGCGATCCAGAGCTGGAGCCGTTCGTTCCCGTCCGTCCCGTGCTCCATCTCGTTCATCTTGGCCCGCAGCGCATCGGTGGCCCGGTCGCGCCGGCCGATGAAGCGCACGCGGACACCCTGGGCGGCGAGGTCGGGCAACTCGCGCTCGATCGTCTCGACGAAGATCCCCATGAGATCCTCGATCTCGGGCTGCGGGCGCGACCAGTTCTCCGTGGAGAACGCGTAGACGCAGAGCGACTCGACGCCGATGTCGATGGCCGCCTCGACGGTGCGGCGCAGCGCCTTCGTGCCGGCGCGGTGGCCGGCTGCGACGGGCAGACCGCGCTTCTTGGCCCAGCGCCCGTTGCCGTCCATGATGATCGCCACCGAGCGGGCGATGTCCGGAAGCTCGGGCTCCCGGTCGGGCTTGAGCGCCCGGAGCGTGCGGAGTCGTGTGAGCAGGTTCACGGAGGGACTAGACCTCCATGATCTCTTCCTCTTTGCGCTTCAAGAGGTCGTCGATGCGCTGCACGTGCTCGTCGGTGAGCTTCTGGGCCTGCTCCTCGGCGCGCCGCTCCTCGTCGTCGCCCACGTCGCCGTCCTTCGCGAGGTCCTTCAGGTGGTGCATGACGTCGCGGCGCACGTTGCGCACGGCGATGCGGCCCTCCTCGCCCAGGTGGCGGACGACCTTGACGAGCTCCTTGCGCCGCTCCTCGGTGAGCTGCGGGATCGGCAGGCGGATCGTCTTGCCGTCGTTTCCGGGCGTGAGCCCGAGGTCGGACTCCTGGATCGCGCGCTCGATCGCCTTGATCACGCTCGGGTCGTACGCCTGCACCGTGAGCATGCGCGGCTCGGGGACGTTGATCGTCGCAAGCTGCCGCAACGGCGTCGGCTGCCCGTAGTAGTCGACCTGGATGCGGTCGAGGAGCGCGGCCGACGCGCGTCCCGTGCGGACGGTGGTCAGCTCGTGCGTGGTCGCCTCGACCGACTTGTCCATCCGGCGGTTCGCGTCGGCCAGCAGGTCGTCGATCTTCGTCATCGCTTCCTCCCAGGGGTCGAGATCACCGTGCCGACCTTCTCCCCGGCGGCGACGCGAACGATGTTCCGCTCGTCGTCGAGGCCGAACACGTAGATCGGCAGTGAGTTGTCCATGCAGAGGGAGAGCGCCGTCGTGTCCATCACCTTGAGCCCGCGCTCGAGGGCCTCGCGGTGGGTCAGCTCCGGCAGGAACTGCGCGTCGGGGTTTTCGCCTGGATCCGAGTCGTACACGCCGTCGACGCCGTTCTTGCCCATGAGAATCCCCTCGGCGCCGATCTCCAGGCTGCGCAGCGCGGCTGCCGTATCGGTCGTGAAGAACGGGTTGCCGGTGCCGCCCGCGAAGATGACGACGCGGCCCTTCTCGAGATGGCGGATGGCTCGGCGGCGGATGTACGGCTCGGCCACCTCGCTTACCGTGATCGCCGAGAGGATCCGCGTGTCCACGTCCTCGGCCTCGAGGGCGTCCTGGATGGCCAGGCAGTTGAGGAGCGTCGCGAGCATTCCCGCATAGTCGGCGGTCGCGCGGTCCATCCCCTCCGCCGCGGCGGTCATGCCGCGGTAGATGTTCCCGGCGCCGACGACCACTGCGGTCTCGACACCCAGGCCGGTCAGCTCGCGGAGCTGCTTCGCGATCGCCTGGACGCGGTCCGGGTCGATGCCGTACGAGCGCTCGCCGAGGAGCGCCTCGCCGGAGAGCTTGACGAGGACGCGGTGGAACGCCGCGGGCTGCGCCGCGTCCGCACCCGACGTTCTGGTCTCGGTCTCCGTGCTCACCCGGAGGTGACGGCGAGCCGCACGAACTCGACCACCTCGGCGTCGCGCTCGGCGAGCGCCTTGCCGACGGTGAGCGAGGGGTCGTGGATCCACGCCTGGTCGAGGAGCACGGTCTCCGCGTAGTAGCGCTTCTGGATCATCCCGTCGACGATCTTCCCACGGATGTCCTCCGGCTTCGACTCCACCTCGGGCAGCTTCGCGTAGATCTCCTTCTCGCGCTCGATCAGCTCGGTCGAGACCTCGTCGCGCGTGAGGAACTCGGGCCGCGCGGCGGCGATGTGCATCGCGAGCATCCTGGCCAGCTCCTCGCTCCCGCGCAGGCGCAGGAGGACGCCGAGCTTGTTCGCCGGCGGGTGGACGTACGCGGAGACGACCTCGCCGTCGGAGGCCTCCATGTGCGCCGCGCCGCGGACCTCGATGTTCTCGCCGAGCTTGGCGACGAGCTGGATGCGCTCCTCGTCGAGCTTGCGCGGCCGCGTCGGCGCCTTCGACCTCGACGAGATCGAGCACGTGCTGGACGTACGCGAGGAACTCCTCGTTGCCGGAGACCGGCTCGGTCTCGCAGCCGACGGCCACGATCGCGCCGCGGGCTGCCGTTCACGTGGGCCTTGACCTCGCCCTCGTTCGTCTCGCGGCCGGCGCGCTTGGACGCGGCGGCGAGGCCCTTCTCGCGCAGGAGCGTGACGGCGGCGTCGAGATCGCCCTCGGTCTCGACCAGCGCGCGCTTGCACTCCATCATCCCGGCGCCGGTCATGTCGCGGAGCTGCTTGACGAGAGCTGCGGGGATCTCCGTCACTTGCTTTCCCCCTCGCTCGGCGCCGCTGCCGTCTCCGCCACGGGCTCTTCGGCCGGAGCCTCGGCTGCCGCTGCTGCCGCCGCCTCCGCTTCCTTGGCAGCCGCTTCCGCGGCGGCCTTGTCGGCCTCGGCCTTCGCCTTCGCGGCGGCCTCGGCGGCCGCCTGGCGCTCGGCCGCGACGACGAGCTCGCGCTCGGTCAGGACTTGCTTGCCGGCCTCCACCCCGTCCGCGATGGCGCGGGTTACGAGCGCGCAGGCGCTGATCGCGTCGTCGTTGCCGGGGATGATGAAGTCGGCGTCGTCGGGATCGCAGTTCGTGTCCACGAGCGCGACGACGGGGATCTTGAGCCGCTTCGCCTCGCGCACGGCGAGTTGCTCCTTCTTCAGGTCGATGAGGAAGACGACGTCGGGCACGTCCTTCATGTCGCTCACGCCGCCGAGGTTCGTCTCGAGCTTCTCGAGCTCGGCGAGCATCGACAGGCGCTCTTTCGACGGGAGCAGCTCGAGCTGGCCCTCGTCGCGCAGGCGGCGCAGCTCCTCCATCCGCTCGAGGCGGTTCGAGATCGTCCGCCAGTTCGTGAGCAGCCCACCTAGCCAGCGGTGGTTCACGTAGGGCATGCCGACGCGCTTGGCCTGCTCCTCGATCGCGTCCTGGCACTGCTTCTTCGTTCCGACGAACAGGACGGAGCCGCCGCGCTCGGCGACGTTGCGGACGAACGCATGGGCGTCGTCCACGAGCTGCTGCGTCTGCTGCAGGTCGATGATGTAGATGCCGCCGCGCTCCGTGAAGAGAAAGCGGCGCATCTTGGGATTCCAGCGGCGAGTCTGGTGGCCGAAATGCACGCCGGCCTCCAGCAGCTCGCGCATCGAGACGACTGGCACGAGGTGATCCTCCTTCGGTTTTTGTGGGTCGAGCGCCGGCGGCTACAGGTGGAACCGGACCTTGCGTCCGGCACCGCCACCCGTCTTCATGCCGCCGGGTAGTGGATTTGAGGGATCAATCCTAGCCGACGGCCGTCGTACCCTTCGGCTGATGACGAGACCGCCCCCTTGGGAGCTCGCCGCAGAGACCGTGGCCGAAGCGCGCCGTTTCGGCGGCGTTCCCTCGCTCGAGCGGCTCGGCGACCTGGGCCAGCTCGGCGGGCTGTCGGCGCTGATCGCCGCGCTCGACGACGACGAGACGCTGGCCGGCGCTGCGATCGTTCACGCGCGCGAACGCGAGGGTCTGGGGCTCGCCGCCGGTGAGATCGTCGCGGAGCTCCTCGCGCTCGGCCGCGTCCTGGCCCGCCACGAGCTGCACGAGGAGCGCGAGGCCGTCGACTGGTGCCTGATGCTCCTCTTCGAGCGGGTGACGGCCGAGCTGGGCGAACAGGCAAGGCGCGACCCGCTAACCAGCGTGCTGAACCACGCGGCCTTCCATGCGCTCGCGTCCACGGAGATCGCCCGCGCACGGCGCTACCGCGGGCGGCTGGCGCTCGTCCTCTTCGACCTCGACCGGTTCAAGGAGATCAACGACGCCGAGGGCCATGCCGAGGGCGACCGGATCCTGCGGGCCTTCGCGGCCGTGCTGTCGGACTCGATCCGCGACAGCGACACGGTTGGTCGGCTGGGCGGAGACGAGTTCGGCGTGCTCCTTCTCCAGGCCGAGCCGTGGGCGACCGCCGCGTTCCTCGAGCGCATCCGGACGCGACTTTCCGAGGGCGTCACCGCGAGC
Source organism: uncultured Thermoleophilia bacterium (assembly GCA_963716005.1). Taxonomy (GTDB): domain Bacteria; phylum Actinomycetota; class Thermoleophilia; order Gaiellales; family Gaiellaceae; genus CAVRUF01. Next base: position 931,967 of record OY970285.1, on the reverse strand, counting down.
GCCGGCGTCGCGTACCTGGCCGAGGTACATGGCGCGCCCGCCGACCTGTTCGCCCTCGCCGACCGGCGGCTCTACGAGGACAAGAAGAGCGCCCGCGCGGCCTAGGCGCGCGCGGCTTCGAGCGCGTCGGCGAGATCGGGCGGCAGCGGCGACACGACCTCGATGTCCTCGCTCGTGAACGGATGGACGAATGCGAGCCGCGCGGCGTGCAGGAACTGGCGCTCGAGGCCCAGGTCTTCGGCGATGCCGTAGACGGGATCGCCCGACACCGGCAGGTCGATCGCGGCCAGGTGGACGCGAATCTGGTGCGTCCTACCCGTCTCGAGCCGCACACGGAGAAGGGCACGCTCCCCGAGCAGCTCCTTCAGCTCGAACCAGGTCGCGGCCTCGCGGGGATGGACCGTGTCGAGCGAGATCCGCGTCGGGTCGTGGCGGTCGCGGCCGATCGCCGCCTCGATGCGCCCCTCGCGCGAGCGCAGCCGCCCCTTCACGAGCGCGGTGTACTCGCGGGTGAGGTCGCGCGAGCGGATGAGCCGCTGGAGCTTGCGGTGCGCGTCCTCGGAACGCGCCACGACGAGGAGGCCCGACGTGTCCCGGTCGAGGCGGTGGACGATCCCCGGCCGCTCGGCCTCGTCTCCCCCGGCGACCGAGTGCGCGAGGAGGCCGTGGACGAGGGTGCCGTCCGAATGCCCGGCGGACGGATGGACGACGACGCCCGCGGGCTTGTCGACGACGAGCAGGTGCTCGTCCTCCCAGGCGATCTCGAGCGGGACGGTGTCGTCTGGCACGAGGGTGCTCGCGAGCGGTGCAGGCGCCTCGTACGACAGCTCCTCCCCGCCCTCCAGCCGCTGGCTCTTCACGCGTGGCGGCAGGCCGTCGACCGTGACGAGACCCTCGGCGAGCATCCGCTCGGCGACCGAGCGGGCGCCGATGTCGTCGAGCACCGAGAGGAACCGGTCAAGCCTTTCGCCCGCCGCCTCGGCGGGGACGATCAGCGTCTTAGGAGGCACCGCGGCGGTGCAACGGCGGCCGTCGCTCCGCCGCCATCATCGCGACGAGCAGGACGATCACGCCGGTGACGATGAACGAGTCGGCGAGGTTGAACGCCGGCCACCAGCGCAGGTCGAGAAAGTCGGTGACGTGGCCGAGCCGGATCCGGTCGATGAGATTGCCGGCACTCCCTCCGATGAGGAGCCCGAGCGCGACCGGCAGGACGGGATGTCGCGCGCCGGAACGGGCGAAGTACGCGACCATCCAGATGACCGCCGCGGCCGTGAGGAGCGTGACCACGTCGGCCCAGGTCGAGAAGAGGCCGAACGCGATCCCGGAGTTGTGGACGTGATGGATCGTGAACGGACCGGCGATGTCGATCGAGTCGCCGACGTCGAGCTTGCGGGTTACAAGCGCTTTGGTCAGCTGGTCCGCGAGTACGGCGGCGCATGCCACCGCCGCGAGCGCTATCCAGTCGAACGGCCCAGCGGAGAGCGACCGCTCGGCGACGGAGATGGGCACCCGTCCGTCGGTCGCGGAGCCGACGCGGACGTCGAGCGCACGCGCGGAGAACTCGCTCTCGCGGCCGGCCGACTGGAGCCGCACCGGATCCTTGCGATCCGCCTCGCTTCCAGCCGTTCCGTCCCGCTCACCTTCCCTCACGGGGCCCACGCAGTGACCGTCCCTTTCCTCGGTTCGCTCGAGCGCCTCACCGCCGCGAGCCTCCATCGAGTATAGGCGGCGCTACGCGGCTTGACCGGGGGCGTGCTGCGACTGCGTGTCGCTGTCGAGCCGCTCGAGCGCGAGCGTCAGGAACGCGCGGTAGGACGCCCGCATCTCGGCCTCGAGGCCCTTGAGGCGCCGGATCTCGCTGAGCGTGCGCTCGCGTTCGGTTTGGCCCTCGGCCGCGATCTCGCGGGCGCGCAGGCGAGCCTCCTCCACGATCGTGTCCGCCTCCTTGCCGGCCTGGGCGCGCAACTCGTCGGCGGCCCTCTCTGCCGAGACGAGGCTGTTGCGCAGCAGCACGTCGAGCTCCTTGTAGCGGGCGAGCTCAGATTCGAGCCGGTCGACCTCGTCGCGCAGGTCGGCACGGTCGCGCCAGACGTTCTCGAAGCTCTCGACGACCTCGTCGAACACCCCGTGCACGCTGGCGCGCTTATAGCCGAGCACGCGGCGCGGAAGATTGACGTGGCGAAGCTCGACAGGCGTCAGAGACACGCCTGCTACTTCACCCCAGAAGCCCGATTCCCTCCTGCAGGAGCCGGTTCACGAGGAAGAGCGCGAGGATCGCGAGGATCGGCGAGAGGTCGAGCCCGAGCCCGCCCACGGCCGTGCGCGGCAGGATCCGGCGGAAGAGGCGCAGGTACGGCTCGACCACGTCGTAGAGGAACCGCTGGAGCTTGTTCGTCCACACGTTGTAGGGCAGCGGGATCCAGGACATGATGATGTAGGCGAGGATCAGCGCCAGGTAGACGTAGGTCAGCGTGTTGACGAAGTCTTGAGCGGTCGAGATCGAGTCGGCGAGGAGCACGCGAGAAACCTACTTCGCCGCGCGCGGCGGCGTTGGCTCGGCTGTGGATGAACCGGCGCACAGTCGGCGCGCTTTCGTCACAGGCACGGGCGCCGCCGCTCGGTACATTCGGCTGTGGGCGGCGGGTGGAAATCATCCCCACCCTGGGCGGGGCTAAGGGTCCCTTGTAAGGCGGGACGCGGCCATGCGAGACAGGCGAGGACCGTTGGCGAGTGCTAGACCGGCCCGGCTAGCTCTGGTTGAAGAAGCCGCGCTCGATCATCCGCGCGCGCTCCTCGGCGGAGACCTCGACGTTGCGCGGCGTCAGCAGGAACACCTTGTCGGCGATCCGCTGCATCCCGCCGTTCAGCGCGTACGTCAGGCCGCTCGAGAAGTCGATCAGGCGCTTCGAGAGCTCCGTGTCCGTCCCCTGGAGGTTGAGGATCACGGGCACGGTGTCCTTGAACTTGTCGGCGATCGCCTGCGCGTCGTTGAAGCTGCGCGGCACGACGAGGTGCACGCGCACCGATCCGCCCCCGACCGCCTCGAGCTGCGGCTTGCGGCCGGTCGACGGCGGGCGCAGCTCGGCCGTGGCCTGCGCGGCCGCGTCCGGGTCGGCCCAGTCGTCGTACTCGGGCTCGCGGCGCTGGTGCAGCCGGCGCACGTTAGGACGCTCGCGGTAGCCGCGATCGAGCTCCTGCTCCGCGTCGAACGCCTCCTCGTCCCAGTATTCGTCGTCTTCGACGATGCCGAAATAGACGAGCGCCCGATTCCAGACCTGTCCAACTCCCATGGAACCGAAAGATTCTAACGGTCGAACAGGCTCGATCCGACCCTCACGAACGTCGCCCCTTCCTCAGCGGCCACGCGGTAGTCCTGCGACGTCCCCATGGACAGCTCCGGGAGGCCGTGATCGGACGCCAGCTCGCGCAGCCGGCGAAAGAACGGACGCGAGTCCTCGGGGTCTCCGGTGAGCGGCGGCATGGTCATGAGACCGCGGATCTCGACGCCCTCGTTGCGCGCATCCGCGAGGAATCGGCCGAGCTCCTCGGCGGGAACACCGGACTTCGATTCCTCCCCGGAGAGGTTGACCTCGACCAGGCTCGGAACCGAGAGGCGCCGCGCCGACGAGAGCGAGTCGAGCGAGTGCACCAGCTCGACCAACTCGGAGACGCGCGGCGCTTTGCGCGACTGGAGATGGCCGATGAAGTGCCATTGGAAAGAGTCGCCCCAGCGCTCGTACTTCGCCTCGAGGTCCTGGAGGCGGTTCTCCCCCACCGTCTCGACGCCGGCCTCCGCGAGGACGCCCAGCTCTTCGACGGTCACGTACTTCGTGGCGACGACGATCTGCGGGTCAGGCCCGATTTCGTCGCGCACGCGGGCGAGGTTCTCCCGGAGGCGCTCAGCCGATAACACCGAGTATCCCCTGGCGGCCCGTGACTCCCTGGTCGCGACGGTGGGAGAAGAAGAGCTCCGGCTCGCAGGCGGTGCAGTGCGGGCTGCGCTCGATCTCCTCCACCCCGGCCTCGCGGAGCGCCAGCTCGGCCGCGCCCGGGAGATCCAGGTTGCGGTCGCGCACGACCGAGTCGCCGAACCGCGCGCGGAACGGCTCGAGCACCTCGCCGCCGACCTCGTAGCAGCACACGCCGATCCCCGGCCCGATGGCCACCTTCACCGGACCTCCGACCGCCTTCACTCCTTCCCGCGCGATGCCGGCGAGCAGCCCGCGCCAACCCGCGTGGAGCACGGCGAGCCGAGTCCCGTCCCGGCGCGCGAGCGCGATCGGCAGGCAATCGGCAGTGACGAGCATGAGCGGACGGCCCCGCTCGCTCGTCGCGAGCCCGTCGCAGGCCGGATAACGCGTTCCCGGCGTGGCCAGGCCGAGCGCCTGCGCTTCCTCCACCCTCGCGCCATGCACCTGGTACGCCATCGAGCCCGCGGCCGGATCGACGTCGAGCTCGGCACAGAGGCGCGTGCGGTTCTCGACCACGTTCGCCGGCGCGTCGTCGGTGAGAAGCCCTAGGTTGCGCGACGCGAACGGGCCCTCGCTGACGCCGCCCTGGCGTGTGGCGAAGGCGACGCGCACGCCGGCGGGCGCACTTTCCCAGCCGAGCACGGTCACCCGCGGACCATCCACACGATGACGTCCGTGGTCTCGGCGAGCGCGGAGCTCATGAACTGAGACCACTGCTCGTTGAACACGATGATCACGGCGAAGATCGCGATGAACCCGTACTGGTCGAGCTGCCGCCAGCGGGTGTAGGTCGCCTCGTTCATCGCCGCGGCCACGATCCGCGAGCCGTCGAGCGGAGGAATCGGCAGCAGATTGAAGATTCCGAGCACGACGTTCACCTGGTAGGCGTAGTTGAGCACCTTGTCGGCCTCGCTGAACGGCGTGACTCCGCCGTGGATGATGATCCCGGCGATGAGGATCGCAAGCAGGAAGTTCGTCGCGGGGCCCGCCACGGCGATGACCGCCATCTGCTGCTGCGGCTTGCGGAGGTAGCGCGTGTCGACCATGACCGGCTTGGCCCAGCCGAAGACGAAGCCGGTCGTGAAGTAGGTGATGGCGAAGAGCGCCGTGCCCATCGGGTCGAGGTGCGGGATCGGGTTGAGCGTCAGCCGACCCTGTTCGCGCGGGGTCGGATCGCCGAACTTGGTGGCCACGATCGCGTGCGCCAGCTCGTGCAGCACGAGGCTGACGAGGATGACCGGCGCGAGATAGAGGAAGGTCTCGACGTCGTTGTTCATGCGACTCCGAGCAACTCTTTGGCCGCGTCCAGCTCGGCCGCGCGGTCGCCCAGCTCGCCGTTCACCTTGCGGCGCAGGAGCTCGTCGAGGATCTCCCCCACCCGCGGCGACTCGGCCACGCCGAGGGTCGCGAGGTCACCGCCCGTGATCTCCAGGCGGACGGTCCGCAGCTCCTCGAAGTAGCGGATGAGCCGCTCCCGCGCGGGATCGCCCGCGAGGACGAGCGCGTAGAGCGCGCCGTCGGGATCGTGCGGCTCGACGAGGCGGCGCAGCTCGGCCGGCTCGTCGGTTCCGCCCACGAGCTCGACGAGCTTCGGAGCGACCGTCACTGCGTCGGCGACGAGCGCGGCGTCGCGGCGGCGCACGCGGAGGCGCGCGAACCAGTCGAAGAGCTCGTCCGGCGGGAGGTCGCGGGCGAGCACGGCGAGGCGCGCCCGCCAGGCGGGAACCTCGGGCGTGAACTTCGCACGGAGCTCGTCGGAGAGGCCGATCAGGCGCACCGCCTCGTCGTCGGCGGCCAGGTGCGGGTGGATCGCCGCGGCGACGCCCAGCTCGTGGAGCCGCGCGACGGCGGCGTCGATGCGTGCCTCCCCGAGCAGCTGCTGGAGCTCGTCGCGCAGGCGCGCGGACGACAGCTCGCCGACCAGGTTCATCTCGACGCACGCACGGGCGAGCCCCGCCGTGTGCCCGTCCATGCGGAAGCCGTAGCGGTTCTCGTAGCGGATCGCGCGGAAGAGGCGCGTCGGGTCGTCGATGAACGAGAGCGGATGCAGGACGCGCACGACGCCGGCTTCGAGGTCCGTGCGCCCGCCGAAGAAGTCGATCAGGTCGCCGAACGAGTCGCCCTTCAGCGACACGGCCATGGCGTTGATCGTGAAGTCGCGGCGGAAGAGATCCTGGCGCAGCGTCGCGCGCTCGACGCGCGGGAGCGCGGCGGGACGGTCGTAGAACTCGGTGCGGGTCGTGGCCACGTCGACGCGGGTCCCGTCGCCGGCGATCACGACCGCGGTGCCGAACTTCTCGTGCGGGACGGCGCGGCCGCCGAGCGCCGACGCGAGCGCGCGGCCGAACGCGATCCCGTCTCCCTTCGACGGCGATGTCGAGGTCGAAGGTCGGCTCGTCCATGAGGACGTCGCGCACGGCGCCGCCCACGAGGTACACGCCGTCGAACGGCCCCGACGCGGCGGCCGCGGCCTCGAAGACGGCTGCGAATCCCTCGCGTGCCCGCAGCCCGTCGGCCAGGTTGTCGACGACGAGCGGCGCCTCGGCCACGGGCTCGTCGAGCGCGCGCAGCACGTCGCTGCGCGTGACCACGCCGACGACCGTGCCCTTCGTGACGACCGCGATTCGCCCCACGTCGGTCTGGGAGACGAGCCGCTGCGCCTCGGCGAGCGGGGTCTCCTCGGCGCAGGTGACCACGGTCGCGGTCATGACGCTCTTCACCGGAGCGTGCGCGAGATCGTGGGCGACGGCCTTGTCGAGATCCTCCCGCGTGACGACGCCCTCGAGCTTCGCGGGCTCGCCGACGAGAATGCCGCTCTGGCGGTGCTGCTGGCACTCGACCATCGCGTGCGCGACCGTGTCGTCGGCGGAGACGAACCGCGGCGGGCGCGACATGATCTCGCCCGCGGTGAGCGGCGCGGCGCACGGCTCCGGGGAGCGCGGCGCAGCACGCTGCGAGCGCGCGTCGTCGAGCGATCCGCGGATAGACAGCCGAGGCCGCCTGCGTGTGGCCGCCGCCTCCGAGCGCGCCCGCGAGCGCGGATGCGTCGAGCTCGGCCACGCGGGTGCGCGAGACGCAGAACACGCGCTCCCCCATCTCGACGAGCGCGACGAGGCCGCGCGCATCGGTGAGGTCGATCAGCTTGTGGACGAGGTTCGAGATCCCGTCGACGTACTCGGGCCAGGCGACCGCGGTGACGAGCACCTCGAAGCCGCCGGCGTCGTGTGTCTCGATCCCGGTGACGAGCGCCTCGAAGAGCGCGCGCTCCTGCGTGCCGAGCGGCGTGTGGAGGTACTGGGCGATCATGTCCTGGCGCGCGCCGTGGCGCAGGCACCACCCGAGCGCGTCGGCGTCGCGCTGCGTCACCGCCGGATAGGTGAGCGAGCCCGTGTCCTCGTGGATGCCGAGCGCGAACACCGTCGCCTCGAGCGGCGTCGGCTCGATCTCGCGCTCGGCGAGGATCCCGACGAGCGTGGTCGTGAGCGCGCCGTCCTCCGAGAGGACGAGGCTCTCCTCGGGCAGCCACTCCGGCCGCTCGGGCTGATGGTGGTCGAAGACGACGAGCTCGATGCCGGGCCGCAGCGCGACCTCCTCGAACTCACCCATGCGCTCGGCATGCACGGTCTCGACGACGATCAGGCGCTCGATCGCCTCGTGGTCGACAGTTCCCGTGTCGGCGATCTCGAGCTCGTCGGCGTGCAGGCGGAAGAACTCGCGGACGTTGCGGTTCATCGATCCGGGCAGCGCGGCGACGGCGCCCGGATAGAGGCGCCGTGCGGCGACGAGCGACGCAAACGCGTCGAAGTCCGTGTTCGTGTGCGTGGTGATGACGTCCACACACGAAGCCTAGTGCGCGGACTACGTGATTCCTTGTCGTCTACAGGTGCGCGATGGCGTCGATCTCGACCAGCACGCCGCTGGGGAGATACGCGACCTGCACCGTGGCACGCGCGGGCGGCTCGGGGCCGACGTACTTGCCGTAGACCTCGTTCACGGTTGCGAAGTCGTCGAAGTCCGCGAGGAAGATCGTGCACTTGAGGAGCTGCTTCATGCTCGAGCCGGCCTCCTCGAGGATGGCCTGGATGTTCTGCATGACGCGCTCGGTCTGTGCCTCGATGCCGCCGTCCACGACCTCGTAGCTCTCGGGGTCGAGGCCGACCTGCCCGGCGACGAAGACGAGGTCGCCGAAGATGACTCCCTGGTTGTACGGGGCGCCCTGGAACGGCGCGGGCGCGCGATTCGTGCTGACGACGTGCTTGAGATTGGACATGGCCGGATCCTATGCCTCGACGCGCTCGATCGAGGCGCCGAGGGCGCGGAGGCGCTCGTCGATGCGCTCGTAGCCGCGGTCGATCTGCCCGATGTTCCCGATCGTCGACGTCCCCTCGGCGCAGAGGCTCGCGATGAGGAGCGCCATGCCGGCGCGGATGTCCGGGCTCTCCATCCGCTCGCCGTAGAGCTTCGTCGGGCCGTTCACGATCGCCCGGTGCGGGTCGCAGAGGATGATCCGCGCGCCCATGTTCACGAGCTTGTCCACGAAGAACAGGCGGTTCTCGAACATCTTCTCGAAGATCAGGATCGTCCCCTGGGCCTGGGTGGCCACGGCCAGGGCGATCGACGTGAGGTCGGCCGGGAACTGTGGCCACGGGCCGTCCTCGATCTTCGGGATCTGCGCGCCGAGGTCGTCGCGGATGAAGAGGTCCTGCTTTCCGGGAACCCGGACGGTGGTGCCTTCGCAGTAGTACTCGATCCCGAGCCGCTCGAACGCGGGCCAGACGGCGACCAGATCCTGCGGGACGATGTCCTCGATCACCAGATCGCCGTCGGTGACGGCGCCGAGGCCGATGAAGCTCGCGACCTCGATGTGGTCGGCCCCGATGCGCCAGTCGCCGCCGTGGAGCTTCTCGACCCCGCGGATCTTCAGGACGTTTGAACCGATCCCTTCGATCTCGGCGCCGAGCGAGACGAGGAAGCGGCAGAGATCCTGGACGTGGGGCTCGCACGCGGCGTTCCCGATCACCGTCTCGCCCGCGGCCAGGACCGCCGCCATGACGGCGTTCTCGGTTCCGGTCACGGACGCCTCGTCGAGGAACAATTGCGTTCCGACGAGCCGGTCCGTGCGCATGTGGAAGCGGCGGTCGGTCTCGACGTGCGCGCCGAGGCTCGAGAGCGCGTCGATGTGGACGTCGAGCCGGCGCCGGCCGATCACGTCGCCGCCGGGCGGTGGGACGATCGCCTCGCCGCAGCGGGCGAGGAGCGGGCCGGCGAGGAGGATCGACGCGCGGATGCGGCGGCAGAGCTCCTCGTCCAGCTCGACCTTCGGCGTCGTGCGCGGCGTGGACGCGCACCTCGCCGTTCTCCGCGCACGTCCACGTCGACGCCGATGCGGACGATCAGCTCGATCATCGTGGCGACGTCCCGGATCATCGGGACGTTGCGCAGGACGACGGGCTCGGAGGTCAGCAGGCAGGCGGCCACGATCGGGAGTGCCGCGTTCTTGTTGCCGATCGCGCGGATCGATCCGTCGAGGGGCCGCGAGCCCTCGATCACGAAGGACTCGTACACGGCCTCGGCGGCCAGATGCTGGGTGAGTGCGGTATCCAAGGCGGGGTCGGCTGCGCGGCGCGGCGGGCTATCGTACGCGCCCCATGGTAGTAACTCGCGAACGCGCCTGGCAGACGCTCACGACCTACACGAAGAGCGATGCGCTCTTGCGCCACGCGCTCGCCGTCGAGGCCGCGGTCGGCGGCTACGCGGAGCGGTTCGGCGAAGACGAGGAGCTGTGGCGCGCGACGGCGCTCCTCCACGACTTCGACTACGAGATCCACCCCACGCTCGACAAGCATCCGCAGGACGGCGCGCCGATCCTCCGCGAGGAGGGCTGGCCCGACGAGGTCGTCGAATCGGTGCTCTCCCACGCCGAGCACCTCGAGATGCCGCGCGACACTCTCCTGAAGAAGACGCTCTTCGCCTGCGACGAGCTCGCCGGCTTCATCCACGCGTGCGGGCTCGTGCGGCCCAACGGGTCTCGAGGGGCTCGAGCCCAAGTCGGTGAAGAAGAAGCTCAAGCAGCCGTCGTTCGCGGCCGGCGTGCACCGCGACGAGGTCTACGCGGGCGCCGAGGGGCTCGGGGTCGAGCTCGACGACCACATCCGCAACGTGATCGAGTCGATGCGGCCGATCGCCGCCGAGCTCGGCCTGCGGACGGAGGCGCCGCCCGAGTGAAGGTGACCATGCTCCTGGCGGACTACGCCGCGGTCGCAGACGGGAAGCTCACGATCGTCGGTGGCGGCTGGTCGGTCACCGGGCCGGTCTCTCCCCCGTTCGCGATCGCGGTGCTCTTCGACGTGCCGTGGGACCAGGCGAACATGAAGCACCGCTTCCGGCTCGACCTCGTGGACGCGGACGGCCACGTCGTCTTCGTCACGGACGACGACGGCGAAGAGCATCCGCTGGCGCTCGAGGGCGAGTTCGAGACGGGCCGCCCGCCCGGGCTCAAGCCGGGCACGCCGCTCACGGTGCCGATCGCGTTCAACCTGCCCGGCCCGCCGATCCAGCCCGGCGGACGGTTCGAGTGGCGCCTGAGCGTGAACGGCGAGAGCAACGAGGACTGGCGTCTGCCGTTCTCCACGCGCGACGAGATCGAGGGCGAAGAGGTCTAGGCGCTCGTCGGTCGGCGCGTGCCGGCGGTTTCGGGCGCCCCGGTCGTGTCCGCCTGTCCCGTCTGGCCGCATGACAACCCGCGCGCGCTCGCGCGTCGTCCCCGCCCAGGGTGGGGAGTACCTCCACCCGCCGCCCACCTTCGAGATTAGCCGCGTACGCCGGGCGTGCTGAGCCGATTCTGGGACGGAACCGTGCCGACTTCGCGCGTCTAGGCGCCGGCCGCTTGGAGGCCTGCTACGAGCCGCTCCAGGTCGTCCTCGCTCGTCCAGAAGCCGCACGACGCGCGGAGCCAGCCCTGCTGCGGGAGGTCGCGGACGACGACGCCCCGCTCGGCGAGCGGCGCGACCAGGTCCGCCGCGGGAACGCCTTGCGGGACGAAGCTGACGAGCGTCGCCTGATCCGGCTCGGTCTTGAGCTCGCCGTGGGCGGCGACCAGCTCGCGGCAGCGGTCCGCCATCGCGCGGGCGTGGGCGAAGCGCTCCTCCCCCACCCCGTTCGCGAACTCGAGCGACGCGAGGAGCGCCGCGAGCGATCCCGGCGGCGTCCAGCTCGACTCGAACCTGCGCGCGTCCTCCTGCGGGCTCCAGTCCGTGAAGTCCGCCCAGGAGAAGTACGACGGATACGTCATCTCGAGCCCATCGCACAGCTCCGGCCGCACGTACAGGGCCCCGGTCGAGTCGGGCCCGCAGAGCCACTTCTGGCCCGACACGGTGTAGAAGGCACAGCCGAGCGACGCGACGTCGACGGGGATCGCGCCGGCCGACTGCGCGCCGTCGACTAGCACGGGGATCCCGTGTCTGCTCAGCCGCTCGACCGGGATCACCTGCCCCGTGGTCCACAGGACGTGCGAGAGCGCGATCAGCTTCGTGTCCGCGTCCACGACCCGATCGATCACGTCGATCGCCTCGGCCGCGGGGACGTTGGAGACCTCAGCGATCCGCAGCTCGAGCCCCCACGCCTTGAGCGCGCCGATGAGGCCCGGGTGCTCCGAGTCGGTCGTGACGACGACGTCGCCGGGCTTCAGGCGCATGCCTGCGACGACCGTGTTGCAGCCCTCGGTCGTGGACGTGGTCAGCGCGATCCCGGCCGGATCGGCGCCGATCAGCGCTGCGATTGCCTCGCGCAGGCGCACACGCATGTCGAGCACCTCCTCGAAGAACGCGTGGCCCGAGCGCCCCTCGGCGAGCGCGCGCAGGCTCCAGAGCACCTGCGCCTCGGCCGCCTTCGTCGGGAGCGGTCCGAACGTGCCCGCGTTCAGATACGCCGTGTGCTCGAGCACGGGGAGCTCCGCGCGGATCTGCTCCAGGTTCACGCGGCCACCACGGCTTCGACCGGCGCGTGATCCGACAGGAGCGCGCCGTCGACCAGCCGCCGCTCCTTCGCCCACGCGGACGGGCCGCTCTCGAGCTCGAGACCGCGCACGAGGATCTGATCGACCCCCGGGATCGGCGACGAGTAGCCCTCGACGGGATGCTCGCGCGCGTTGAAGTCCCCGATGAAGATCGTCGCCTCGGAGTCGGCCACGAGCACGGCTGCGCGGTCGATCTCGGCCGGCGACTCCGCGCGGTCGTGCGACGCATGGAGATGCGCCACCACGATCTGCCGCCCGTCCTCGGTCGCGAACTCCTGGCGCTGGCAGTAGCGCTGCTGCGGCCCGCGGCGCGTGAGCCAGTCCCAGCGGCCGACGCCGGCGTTGAGGAGCAGCGTCTGCCCGGCCCCGACGTCGAGCCGCGGCCCGAACAGGAGCACGTTCGCCTGGCCGGAGACGAGCGAGCGGAGGCGAGCGGGATCGGCCGACGTCACCACGCGGGCGAGGAACCCCGGGAGCGGTGCCGGAACGGTCACGACCGAGCGCGCCGCCATCCCGCTCCAGACTTCCAGCCGCCCGAGCGCCCAGAGCGGCACCTCCTGGAGCGCGACGAGGTCGGGCCGGTCGCCGGTGACGAGCTCGACCATCCGGCGCAGGTAGAGCGTGCGGCTGGGCGGATAGGTCCGCCCGTGGTACAGGTTCCAGGTGCGCACGAGCAGGCTCATCCCGGGCGTAGTGTAGGAACCGCCGCCATGCGCAGGAGATCCACGCCATTCGTCGAGCTGGTCGAGCGCCAGCTCGACCTCTTCGCCACCGACCAGGCCGACCTGATCCGCGAGACGGACGAGGCGCTCGCGCGCTACAACGGCGCCGACCGCGACGAGGCCGAGGAGCTCTACGGCGACTACCAGGACTGCGTGGACGCTGGTGTCGACGCGCTCCTCGACATCCGAGAGGCGTATGCGGCCGGCCTGGGCGAGGACGTCGACGACGAGTACCGAAACGCCTTCGACGACCGCGTGCGGCGCCGATTTCCGACATTCGCGCTCGGCCTGTAAACACTGGGAAACCTGAGGGCCGTGGTGTGGCTAGCCGTATGACGCAAACCCTGTTTCTCTGCGACGATTTCACTCACATGGCAACCACGGTGCTCATCGTCGACGACCATCCAAGCTTTCGATCGAGCGCGCGGACGCTGCTCGAGGACGAGGGCTACTCGGTTGTCGGCGAGGCCGAGAACGGCGTCCAGGCGCTGAGCGCCGTCGCCGAGCTTCACCCCGACGTCGTTCTGCTCGACGTCCAGCTGCCCGATTTCGACGGATTCGAGATCGCGACAAGGCTCAAGCGCAACGGATCGCCGAGCGTCGTGCTGGTCTCCAGCCGTGACGCCGACGACTTCGGGACAATGGTGGTGGAATGCGGAGCACTGGGCTTCATCCCCAAGGCCGAACTCTCGGGCGAAGCCCTGCAGAGGCTCATGAAGTGACGAACCGGCTCTCCGTCGGACTATGGACTCTTGCGGTCCTGGTCGCGGCGGTGGCGCTCGCGTTCATCGTCACCACCGACCACGCCGACGAGATGACGGCCCGGATGGGCCTTCAGGTCGGTGTGGCCCTGATCTTCATCGCGTCCGGCCTCATCGTCTGGACGAACAGGCCCGAGACGCGCACCGGCGCGATCATGGTCCTCACCGGGTTCGCCTGGTACCCGAGCGTCCTGACGCAGTCGAACGACCCGATCGTCTACGGCCTCGGCTTCTGCTTCCTCGAGCTCGGCTGGGCCTTCTTCGGTTGGCTCATCCTCTCGTACCCCGACGGACGGCTCGAAGGGCTCGCGTCGAAGCTCGTCGTCTGGGGCGCGTTCGGCGTGATCCTCGTCATGCGCCCGCTCTGGGTGCTCTTCTCCGATCTCCCGGACGAATTCCCGAACGGGCCGACGAACGGGCTGCTCGTCTCGGACCGGCCGGAGCTGGCCGACGGGATCATCTTCTTCGCGCAGACGACCGGGATCGTCCTGATCGTCGCCGCGATCACGATTCTCTTCCGCCGCTGGCGCGCGGCGACGCCGCCCATGCGCCGGACGCTCTCGCCACCCTTCCTGAGCTTCGGCGTCACCGTCATCCTGCTCGCCATCGCGCTCGCCCTGGACGCCTTCGGGTTCGGGCCGGCCGCGTTCTTCCAGTGGGCCTCGCTCGCGGCGCTGCTCCTCGTTCCCATCTCGTTCGCGGTCGGCATCCTGCGGACGAAGCTCGCGCGCGCCAGCGTCGGCCGGCTGCTGCTCGAGCTGGACGCCGCTCCGAGCGGCGCCGAGCTGCGCGACGCGCTCGCCCGCGCCCTGAACGACCCCTCCCTCCAGGTCACCTACTGGCTTCCCGAGCAAGGCGCCTACGTCGACGCGCAGGGCAACGCCTTCCGGTCGCCGTTCAAGCTCGAGCCCGGCCGCGCGGCCACCGTCGTCGAGCGCGGCGGCAGGCGGGTGGCCGTGCTCATCCACGACGACTCGCTCCTGAACGACCCGGATCTCCTCGAGGGCGTCAGCGCGGCGGCCGGAATGTCGCTCGAGAGCGACCGCCGCCTGGCCGAGCTGACGCGCTCCGAGGCGCGGCTGCGTGGACTCGTCGAGGCGCTGCCCGACCTCATGTTCCGGCTCGACCACGCAGGGAACTACCTCGACGTCCAGGCCGGCGACGAGTCGCTCCTCACGCGCCCGCCCAACGAGCTGCTCGGCCGCAACATCCGCGAGATCCTTCCTCCGGACGTCTGCGAAGCGATCTCGGCCGGCATCGCCCGCGTGATCGAGTCGCACGACGTGGACGAGATCGAGTACTCGCTCGTCCTCGACGAGCTGCGCCACTTCGAGGCGCGCGTCGCTCCGATCGGCACCGACGAGGTCGTCCTCGTCGTGCGCGACATCTCCGAGCGCAAGGGTCACGAGATCGAGCTCCAGCATCTCCACGACCAGCTCGAGGCGCGCCTCGACGACCTCCAGCGCGAGCGCGAGCTCGTCCAGGCCGTCGTCGAGTCGGCGCCGAGCTACTTCTGCCTCGTCGACATCGAGGGCAGGATCCGCCGCTTCAACCGGGCGCTCGAGCTCGCGTCGGGCTGCGGCGAGGACTCGGGCACCCGCAACCGCTTCTTCTGGGACGTCTTCGTCGCCGAGGAGGACACCCCGCGCGTGCGCGACGTGATCCTCGAGGCCGCGCGCACCGACACGGCGTCGGACGAGCAGGAGGATCCGTGGCACGCCGCGGACGGCTCACGCATGGACGTCGCCTGGACGATCACGCCGCTCTCCGCCGACGGGCGAAACGACGAGATGCTGATCAGCGGCATGGACGTGACCGAGCGCAAGCGCCACGAGGAAGAGCTGCGCCGCTCCCGTACGCGCCTCGTCGAGGCTGCGAGCGTCGAGCGCCGGCGGCTGGAGCGAAACCTCCACGACGGCGCCCAGCAGCGCCTCGTCTCGCTCTCGCTGTCGCTGCGGCTCGCGCAGAGCAAGCTCGCGACCGCGCCGGAGGAGGCGGAGAGGCTGCTCACGGCCGCTTCGGACGAGCTCGGCCATGCGCTCGAGGAGCTCCGCGAGCTGGCGCGCGGAATCCACCCGGCGATCCTCACCGACCGCGGCCTCGAGCCCGCGCTTCAGTCCCTGGTGATGCGCGCGTCGGTTCCGGTCACGCTGGCCGAGGCGCCCGACGAGCGCCTGCCCGAAGGCGTCGAGGCGGCCGCCTACTACGTCGTCGCCGAGGCGCTCACGAACGTGGCCAAGTACGCCCAGGCGTCGGCTGCGACGGTGCGGGTTTCACGCTCGAACGGCCGTGCGGTCGTCGAGGTTGCGGACGACGGCATCGGCGGCGCCGATCCGATGCTCGGCTCGGGTCTACGCGGCCTCGCCGACCGCGTCGAGGCGCTCGACGGCCAGCTTCGCGTCGACAGCGTTCCCGGCGAGGGCACGACGATCCGCGCGGAGATCCCGGTCGAATCCGCCTAGCAGGTTAGGCTCCTTCCCATGCGCGTCGTGTTGGCCGACGATTCCGTCCTTCTCCGCGAGGGCGTGGCCCGGATTCTCGCCGAGGCCGATTTCGAGATCGTCGGCCAGGCGGGGAACCAGGAGGAGCTGATGCTGAAGGTGCGCAGCTACTCCCCGGACGTGGCCGTCGTGGACATCCGTATGCCGCCGACGCACACCGACGAAGGGCTCCAGGCGGCGAAGGAGATTCGCGAGCGGTACCCGGAGACGGGCGTGCTCGTGCTCTCGCAGTACCTCGAGGCCGACTACGCGCTCGAACTGCTTTCGGACAGCGCCGAGGGGATCGGCTACCTGCTGAAGGATCGCGTCGCGGACGTGGGCGAGTTCGCCGCGGCCGTGCGGCGCGTCGGCGAGGGCGGTTCCGCGCTCGATCCGTCGGTCGTCTCACAGCTTGTCGGTCGCCGCCGCGCGGACGACCCGCTCGCCGAGCTCACCCCGCGCGAGCGCGAAGTCCTGGGTCTCATGGCCGAGGGCCGCTCCAACTCCGGCATCGCGGAACTCCTCGTCGTGACCGAGCGGGCCGTGGAGAAGCACGTGACGAGCATCTTCCAGAAGCTGCGCCTTCCCGCCTGCTCCGAAGACCATCGCCGCGTGCTCGCTGTGCTGACGTACCTGCGCGCCTAGCCCGGCGGATAACCGCACCCCCAGACACAGGCTGACTCGCTTACCGTCCTCGTGCGCCGGTGCGAAGCTCCTCGCATGAACCGGACGCTTCTCATCTCACTCGTCGTCGCAGGCGTGTTGGTGCTCGCCGTCGTCGGCTGGATCTTCCGTGGCGCCCGCTGGGCCGGCCGTTCCGTCCGCCCAGTCCGTGGCCGCCGCCCGGCGTTCGGCTAACCACCGGGAAAGCTCCGAGGACGGCGTTGCGGCCCGCTTACGGCGGGCCGCACGTCGTTAACGGTCGGGTTCGTCGCCGCCGCTGTGATCGTGCCCCGCGACCACCTCGTCGGCGTCGTCGCCGGAGAAGGAACCGGGGTCGTCGACACCGACCGGCGGCCCCGCATCGGTCTCGCCGTGTTGGCCGGGGTGCGCGTGCGTGACGATGTCGACCGGGCCGCCGGGGCCCCGCTTGCGGAAGTAGTCGAGAAGTCCCATGGCGGCACTCTACGGGGGCGGGTCCACGGGCGGTTCGCGCTCGCGCGCGTGAAACCCCCACCCAAGGGAGGGGCGGATTCCCTCCACCCGCAAACCCGCCTTCGACGGTAGCCGTTCCACGCCGGGAAAGACGCGCGGATCCGAGCCGATTTCGTGCCGATTCAGCGCCGGCCGAAACGATGGCCGGCCGGAAGGGCTCCGGCGACGTCCTCCCCGGAGGCGAGCCGCGCCAAAGGCGCCAGCGACTCGACCTCCGAGACGAGGATGTTCCGGTTTCGGTCGTGGCGCTCGAAGCGGCCCCGGGCGAGGATCAGCGTCTCGCCGCGCACGACCGCGCGGTTTCGCTCGTACACCGCCTCCGGGACGATCAGGTTCACCTGCCCGTGCTCGTCTTCGAGGAGCATGAATAGCACCCCGTTCGCCGTCGTCGGCCGCTGCCGCGCGACCACGAACCCCGCGAACGTGACCTGCGCGCCGTGGTCTTGCTCGAGGAGCTCCGGACTTGCGAGCGTCTCGTCCGGCAGGTGGTCGCGCAGCAGTTCGAGCGGATGGACGTCCACGGAGATCGACGTCGTGCGGTAGTCGGCGGCCATGCGCTCCCACGGGGACTCGGCGGGCAGGTCGGGGATCTCCGTCTGCGGCTCCAGGGGGAGCGCGAGCTGCCGTTCCGCGCCGCCCGAGCCGACCGACACCGAGCGCGCCACGAGTCCGAGCCTCCACAGGAGCTGCCGCCGCGGCCAGCCGAACGAGTCACAGGCGCCCGACGCGACGAGCGCCTCGAGGCCGGGCCGGTCGAGCGGTGCCCGCTGCCCCAGGTCGCGCACGCCGGTGAACGGCCCGTTCAGCTCGCGCTCGGCCTGGAGCGCCTTCGCCGGCGCCTCGGAGAGGCCGCGGACGTAGCCGAGCCCGACGCGCACCGCGCCGCCCTCGATCCGGCACTCCGCGTCCGAGCGCTGGATGTCCGGCGGGCGCACCTCCACCCCGCGCCGCTGCGCGTCCCGCACGAGGCTCGACGGCGGATAGAACCCCATCGGCTGCGCGTTCAGGAGCGCGCACAGGAACTCGGCCGGATAGTGGTGCCGAAGCCACGCCGACTGGTAGGCGAGCAGCGCGAACGCGGCGGCGTGCGACTTGGGGAAGCCGAACGACGCGAACCCGAGGATCTTCCCGAACACGAGCTCCGCGGTCTCGCGCGGCACGCCCTTCCCCGCGGCGCCGGCGATGAAGCGCTCGCGGTACGCCTCGATCGCCGCCTCGCTCCGCTTGCGGCTCATCGCGCGCCGCAGCCCCTCGGCCTCCCCCACGCTGAACCCCGCCAGCGCGACCGCGACGTCGAGCACCTGCTCCTGGAAGATGATCGTCCCGAGCGTCTCGCGCAGCGGCTCGTCGAGCAGCGGATGGTCGGCCGGCGCGCGGTAGGTCGGATCCTGCCGCAGCCGCTCGCGCCCGTAGACGTACGGGTGCACCGCCTTCCCCTGGATCGGCCCGGGACGAACGAGCGCCACCTGCACGGTCAGATCCTCGAGGTTCTCCGGCCGCGTCCTGAGGAGGCTCTGCATCTGCGCGCGGCTCTCGATCTGGAAGAGCCCGACCGTGTCCGCGTCCTGGATCTCGCGGTAGACATCCGGGTCGTCGAGCGGGATGCGCGACAGGTCGATCGGCGTCGAGTGCAGCGTGACGATCCGATCCACGCACTCCTCGACCGCCGAGAGCATCCCCAGCCCGAGCAGGTCGATCTTCAGGAAACCGGCGTCGGAACAGGAGTCCTTGTCCCACTGGCACACCTGCCGGCCCTCCATCGCGGCCGGCTCGATCGGGACGAGCTCCGTGAGCGGGCGGCTCGAGATGACCATCCCGCCCGGGTGCTGGGAGAGGTGTCGCGGCAGGCCGGCGATCTCGGCGCACAGCTCGCGAAACGCCTTCCAGCGCGGCGACCGGGCGCGGCGCTCCGCGTCGGGGAGCAGTTCGAGCTCCTCGTCGATGCGGCGGGCGTCCCAGCCGTTCGAGAGGCGGGCGAGGCGTTCGAGCTCCGAGGGCGGCAGGCCGAGCGCCTTGCCGACGTCGCGGATCGCCCCGCGCGCCCGGTAGGTGGCGAAGCTCGCGACGAGCGCCGAGTGCTCGCGCCCGTAGCGGTCGCAGACGCCGACGATCAGCTTCTCGCGGATGTCCCGGGGGAAGTCGAGGTCGATGTCGGGCACCGAGGCGAGCTCGCGGTTCAGGAACCGCCCCAGCTTCAGATCGGTCGCGACGGGATCCACGTGCGAGAGGCCGGTGAGGTAGCAGACGATCGAGCCGACCGAGCTGCCGCGCCCGCGCCCGGGCGGGAGCAGATGACGCGGCGAGCCGGGACCGCGCACCTCGGCAGCGACCTCGCGGGCCAGCTCGAGCACCTCCCAGTGCAGGAGGAAGAAGCCGGAGAGGCCGAGTTCCTCGATCAGCGCCAGCTCTTCTCTGAGGCGCGCTTCCGCCTTCGGGTTCTTCTTCGGGTAGCGCTCGCCGAACGCGGCCGCGCAGACGCGATGGAGCTGCACGGCGGCCGGGTCGGGCCCGTCCGAGAAGTCGGGGTAGCCGTAGCCGAGCTCCTCGGTGAGGTCGAACTCGAGCCGTTCGGCCAGCTCGACCGTCGTGTTGAGCGCGTCGCGGTCGTCCGGCCAGCGCGCGGCCACCTCGGCCGGTGAGAGCAGCGCGCACTCGTCGTTTCCGCGCCGGTCGGGCTCGCAGCCCTCGAGCGACGTGCGGCTCTTGATCGCGACGAGCACGTCCTGGAGCTGCACCCTGGAGGGATCGTGCGCGTGCGCGTTCCCGGTGACGACGGTGCGCAGGCCGAGTGCCGTGGCGAGGTCGCGCAAGGCCTGGTTGCGTCGCGCGTCTCCCCTGCTGAGCGGACGCTGAAGCTCCACGAAGAAGCGTTCCGGGCCGAGCGCCTGCGCCAGCCGCGCGGCACCGTTCGGGTTGTGCACGGCGAGGCCGAGGCGCGCACACCCGGAGAGGCAGACGAGCCCGGCGGCGTTTTCGGACAGCGTCTCCTGGTCGAGCCGCGGCTCGCGGCGCTTCACCGAGTGCGCCCGGGTGAGCAGCCGGCAGAGGTTCGCGTAGCCCGCCGGCGTCTCGACGAGCAGCGTCACGTGCGAGCCGCATGCGAGCGTCACCTCCGCGCCGGTGATCGCGCGGACGCCGAACTCCCGACCCGCGTGCGCGAACTCGAGCGAGCCGTAGAGCCCGTCGTGGTCGGTCAGCGCGAGCGCCGGATAGCCGTGCTCCGCGGCCGCGAGGATGAGCTCCTCGGGCCGTGAGGCGCCGTCGAGGAACGAGTAGGCGCTGTGGCAGTGGAGCTCGATATAGTCGGACACGGTACGAACGTATGTTCGTCTCGATCCTCTATTTCGTCAAGCTAGAGTCGAGCAATGGAGCCGCAGACGATCACCGACACCGACCGGCGCGGGCTCACGATCGTCGCCGACTCGCCCGAGCTTTGCGCGACGCTGATCCGCCACGCGCCGGGCGAGCCGGGCCCCGAGCTGCACGTCCATCGCGAGCACACGGACGCCTTCTACGTCCTCGAGGGAACGCTCGCGGTCGCGCTCGGCCCGGCCGGGTTCGAGCACATCGTCCCAGTCGGCTCGCTCGGCCTCGCGCCGGCGAACGTGGTCCACACCTTCCGCAACGCCGGCGGCGACGATCTCGCTGATCCTGAACCTGCACGCGCCCGGCGGGGGGTTCGCCGAGATGCTGCGCGGGACGCTCGAGGGCGAAGCCGTCCCGTGGGACTCGTTCGATCCGCCCTCCGACGGCGGGCGCAGAGTGGCGGACGCGCTCGTCAGCTATCCGGGCGACGGCGAGCGGCTCGCCGCCGGCGAACGACCTGCTCTTCAAGGCCCAGGGTTCGACCGGCGACGGAACGCTGACGCTGACCGAGGCGACGATCGCGCCGGGCTTCCCCGGGCCGCCGCTGCACGTTCATCGCGGCTTCGTCGGATTGCTTCTACGTGCTCGAAGGGACGCTCGGGCTGCGGCTCGGCGAGGAGCACGCGTCACGGCTCCGCCCGGGACGTTCGCGGCCGCTCCTCCGGGGACGCCGCACACGTTCTTCAATCCCGGCGACGGGCCGGTGCGCGTCGTGAACGTGATGGCGCCGGGCGGGTTCGAGGCGTACATCAAGGAGCTCTGGGCCTCCGGATCGCTCCCGTCGCCGGAGGTCGCGCAGGAGATCGGCTCGCGCTACGACATCGAGCTCGTCTAGCGCCTGCGGACGAACCGGCACGAAGGCGGCACGTTTCGTGCACCACCGGTGCGGATTTCCGCTGTACGCTCGAAAGCGGGTGGTGGGCTGGGGTGCCCCGGACGGCGGGGACGCAAGAATCGCTCTCAGGCCCGCTGCGTGAACCACCCTCCCACTTCCTCGTCCAGGAACACGACCGCGTTCTGGCCGCTCTCGAGGACGACGTCGTAGTAGCGCCGCCGCACCGGCGCCTCCGTCCACCAGCGGTCGACCACGCGCCACTCCTCGCGCACGCGGGCGACGCCGAGCCGGTTCACGCTCACGGGGGTCGCGCCCACGCCGACGCCCTGCGTCACGACCAGGGCCCGCCGGGGCTCGTTCAGTCGTCGCGCGGAACGAGGATCGCCCGGGTTTCCGGGATCCGGGACCACGGCGCCACCTCCACGACCGTGCAGACCGCGTCCAGCCCGACGCCGACCCGCGCCTGGCGAAGCCCGGAGCGCAGCCGCTCCCTGAGCCTGCGATCCGCGCGGGCGGACGAGCTCCGCCTGCGTTCCCACCGAGTCGGCGAGCTCGCCCAGCTCGAGCCGCAGCGCGACGCACGGGCGCGGTCAGGTCCGCGAGCTTGGGCCGCAGCGCGGTGCGCAAGACGCTCGGGCTCCGACGTCGGCTCGCGCAGCGTGAGCGAGCGCCGCCACGAGCCGCCGCCGACCAAGCGCGCGGAAAGGGCGATCCGCCGAGGCGCCCTTCCCCCACGCTCCGGTCGCGCGAGCAGCCGGTCGAGGAGCGCCGAGAGCGCCCGCTCGAGCGTCAGCGAGTTCCCGACCGCCTCGGGGAACTCGAGCTCCTCGGTGATCTCTCCGGGCGGCTTGCGGCCGGCGACCTTCGCGCCGGCCTCGCCGCTCACGATCCGCCAGGCCTCCGCGCCGTCCGGGCCTAGTCGGTCGGCGACGGAGGCTTGTGGCAGACGCGCCAGTTCCCCGAGCCGCTTGATGCCTAGCTCGGAGATCTCCTGTCGCCGCTCGGGCGTGAGCGACAGGAGATCGAGCGGGAGCGGCTCGAGGAACAGCGCGCTCTCGTCGTCGTCGACGACAAGGATGCGGTGCGGCGGAGCGACGGTCGCCGCCGCGAGCGCAGTGAAGCGCCGCGACGCCGCGCCGATCCGCGGCTCCCACGATGGACCGACGGCATCGAGCGCCCGCCGCAGGACGGCGTTCACCCCGCCCGCGAGCCGCTCGATGCCATCGGTCTGGAAGAACACGAACCCGGGCCGCGGAGACTCGACCGCGAGGCCGGCCTCCTCGAGGCTGCGCAGGATCTTCTCCCACGCCTCCTCCACCGCGGCCGGGTCGTGCTCGGCGAGGACGAGCTCGGGACAGAGCGCCAGCGCCTCCGAGAGGCGCATCTCTGCCTGGACACCGAACTCCTCCGCCGCCAAGTTGCAGGGCCCCACGATCTGCTGCCCGGGCGCCGGGGCGAGCGCAACCGGGCGTTCCCGAAGCTCAGGCCGGCCCTGGAGCGCGGCCCTGAGGGGGAACACCGAGATGGAGAGACAAGCGATCATGGGAACGTATGTTCTATACGAACACGCGTTCCCCTGCAAGGTCAGTTTTCGTCGATGCGTTTGCGCACGTCCACCCCGTCGGCCGGCGACCAGACGATCGCTCCGCCCTCGAACTCGTTGCTGAGCACATCGCCGTGCTTGCGCTGGTCGCTTGTCGGATAGCCGAGGAACCCCGTTTCCCAGCCGAGCTCCTCCCACTTGTCGCGGATCGGTCCGCGAACGTCGTGGGCGCCCGTCTCCGGCGTCCAGTAGATCGAGCCCTGCTCGAAGTGGTTGAAGCGGCCACGGCCGTCGGGCGTTCCGAACTCGTCGGTGAGCGGCAGGCCGAAGCCGCGCTCGCCGCCGACCTGCGCCCAGCGGATGCGGATCGCGCCGTGCACCTCGTGCGCACCCGTGGCTTGCGACCAGTAGATGGAGCCGCCCTGGAAGTCGCGGACGCGCCCGCGTCCGTCGGCCGTGTCCATCTCGGCGGATCCGGCGCCTTCGTCGATCGGCTGGCCCAGGAAGCCTCCCGGACCACCCAGCTCGGCGTACTTCTCGTCGATGGCGCTCATGGTGTGCCTCCTTCGTTTGCGGCGTTCGTGGCGATCGTCTCAAGCCGGAGAGTCCGAATCAACCGGCGCGGATACGCTCGTAGGCGTGTTCGACCATGTGGACATCCGGGTCTCGGACCGTGCGGCTTCCGAGGCCTTCTACGACACCGTCCTCCCCGTGCTCGGGCTCGAGAAGAGCTACTCGGACGAAGAGTTCGTCGAATGGGTCGACTTCGGGGTCGTCGCAGCGGACGACGAGAAGCCGGTCACGCGCCGGGCGCACATCGCCTTCGCCGCCGCATCGCAGGCGCACGTGGACGCGTTCCACCGCGCGGGCGTCGAGGCGGGTTACCGCTCAGACGGTCAGCCGGGCCTGCGCCCTGAGTACCTCCCGGACTACTACGGCGGCTTTCTCCTCGACCCGGACGGCAACAGCATCGAGGCCGTCCACTACGGCGACTCGCCCGAATCCGGGTTCGACCATCTCTGGATCCGGGTCACCGACCTCGCCGCGTCACGGACGTTCTACGAGCGTGTCGCCCCACACGGCGGGTTCGAACTCGGCCACGTCGAGGACGGCTACGTGAGCTTCCGCGGCGGCGGCCGGTCGTTCTCGCTCGTTGGAGGGCGAGCCGACCGATCGATCTCCACATCGCGTTCCCAGCCGCGACGAACGAGGTCGTCGACGCCTTCCACGCCGATCTCACCGCGGCCGGCTACGTGGACAACGGCCCGCCGGGCGAACGGGCGATCTACCACCCGGGCTACTACGGCGCGTTCGTGCTCGATCCCGACGGGACGAACGTCGAGCTCGTGAACCACAACCGCTAGAGCGTGATCTCGGCGGCGCCGTCGAGCATCCGGCTCAGTTTCGGCACGACGTCGAGCTCGCTCTCGCGCGCGCACCACGCGATGTCTTCCTCGAGCCCGGCGTTCAGGAGGTTGCGGGCGCTCTGGCTGGCTCGCAAGCCGTCCTCGACCGAGGGAAATGCCGACACGAGCCGCATCGCCGCCATGCCCGCATCGGTCGGATCGCCGCCGAGCGCCTCGACCAGCCGGCCCGCGCAGATCGCGTCGTCCAGGACGAACTCGCCCTTCACGCCGGCGCAGATGACCGCGACGTCCTCCCCGTCGGCCTGCGCTGCTGCCACTACGGCGCCGAGATTGAGCAGGGACGCCGCGTAGACCCGGTCGCAGCGCTCCGCGGCGGCGACGAGCGCCTTCGTGCCGTTCGTGGTCGTGAGGATGACCGTCTCGCCGTGCCCGTCCGTGAACTCGCTCGGCGAGTTGCCGCGGTCGAAGCCCTCGATGCGCACACAGGCCCGTTCGCCGGCGAGCACTCCTTCGGTGAGGGTCTCCCGCAGCGCCTGCGCCTCGTCGATCTCGCCGCAGCAGAGAACGCGTCCGTGGCCGGACGCAAGCGCCTGGGCAATCGTCGACGTGGCGCGCAGGACGTCCACGACAAGCCCGGTGGGTGCCTCGGCGGCCTCGGCTGGAGTGAACGCAACGTGAACGCGCATGAGCGCGCGTGACGTTACAGCGCCGGGCTACGATCCGGCGCGATGTCAGAACCGATGATGTGCTACCGGCACCCGAACCGCGAGACGTACGTCTCGTGCTCGAACTGCCTGCGGCCGATCTGCACCGACTGCATGGTGCAGACCGCGGTCGGGATCAAGTGCCCGGAGTGCGCGGGCGTCCCGACCGGCGTGAAGAAGGCGACGACCGGCGCGCGGCGCGCGGTCGGCGTAGGCACGGGCGCACTCGTGACGAAGACGCTGATCGGGCTGAACGTCCTCGTGTTCCTCACCCAGATCGCGGGCGGCGACCTGACGCGGCTCCAGAGCGAGGCGTACGTGAACGGCGTCCTCTACGGGCCGCTCGTCGCACAGGGCGACTGGTGGCGGCTCATCACGGCGGGCTTCCTGCACGGGAGCCTCGTGCACATCTTCTTCAACATGCTGATGCTCTGGTGGTTCGGGCGCCCGCTCGAGGAGCTGCTCGGCCGCGGGCGCTTCATCGCCGTCTACCTGATCGCGGTGCTCGCCGGATCGGCCGGCGCGTTGCTGCTCTCCTCGGACGTCCCGACGCTCGGCGCGTCGGGCGGCGTCTTCGGGATCCTCGGCGCCGGACTGATCCTCGAGCGCCGCGGCGTCATGGTCTTCGGCGGGGCCGCGCTCCCGATCGTGGTCGTGAACCTGATCCTCGGATTCGTGATCGCGAACGTCTCGATCGGCGGCCACATCGGCGGCCTCATCGGAGGAATCCTGGCGATCATCGCCCTCGGCGGCCTGGGCGGACACGCCGCCTACACGAAGATCGGCGCGACCCAGGTGGCCGGCCTGGCAGCGATCGTCGCGGGCAGCCTGCTGGTCTCGTACCTGGCCGTCGCGCAGTACATGTAGCCGGTTTCCTGCGGTCCCCCGGGGGACCCCCGTGTTGCACCCCCTGGTTTCGACCCTATCGCCGAAACTCGCACCCGTGGGACACGGGACCGTGCCGAATGTGTGACAGCTAGCCGCCGACCGCGACGGTCGTCACGCCCGCCTCGGCCAAAGCGGCCTGCGCCGCGGCCAGGCGCGCCAGCGGGACGCGGTACGGCGAACAGCTCACGTAGTCGAGGCCGATGCCGTGGCAGAACTCGACCGACGCCGGATCGCCGCCGTGCTCGCCGCAGATGCCGAGCTTGATGTCGGGCTTCACCGTGCGGGCTCGCTCGATCCCGATCTTCATCAGGTCGCCGACGCCGCCCTGGTCGAGCGTCGAGAACGGATTCGCCTCGAGCACGCCGTCCTCCAGGTAGCGCGTCAGGAACCCGGCCTCCGCGTCGTCGCGGGAGAAGCCGAGCGTCGTCTGCGTCAGGTCGTTCGTCCCGAAGGAGAAGAAGTCGGCCTCCTCGGCGATCTCGTCGGCGCGCAGGCATGCGCGCGGCAACTCGATCATCGTGCCGACCAGGTAGTCGATCTCGCGTGACGCCTGCTCCAGCTCGGCCGACGCCGTGTCGAGCGTCAGCTCGCGCAGCCGATGGAGCTCCTCGGCGAAGCCGACGAGCGGATGCATGATCTCCACGAGCGGCGCGCCCCCGGTCCTCTCCTCCACGGCGAGCGCGGCGCGGATGATCGCGCGCACCTGCATCGCGTAGATCTCGGGGTAGAGAAGCCCGAGCCGGCAACCCCGCGTGCCGAGCATTGGGTTCGCCTCGGTGAGCGAGCGGATCCGCGCGGCCATCTCCGGGGTCTCGGCCTCCTCCAGAGGAGGCAAGAACTCGTGAAGCGGCGGGTCGAGCAGGCGGATCGTCACCGGTAGCCCCGCCATCGCCTCGAAGATTCCCTCGAAGTCGGACTGCTGGAGCGGGAGGAGCTTCGCGAGCACCTCGCCGCGCTCCGCGTCGCTCGACGCCATGATCATCGCCCGGACGAGCGGCAGCCGGTCCTCCGCCATGAACATGTGCTCCGTGCGGCAGAGGCCGATGCCCTGGGCGCCGAACTCCCGTGCCTTCGCCGCATCTTCCGGCGTGTCCGCGTTGGCGCGCACCTTCAGGCGGCGCACCGCGTCGGCCCAGCCGAGGATCGTCTCGAAGTGCTCGTTGATCTGCGGGGGGACGAGCTCGACGTCCGCGAGGATCACCTCGCCGGTGCCGCCGTCGATCGTGAGCCGGTCGCCCTCCGCGAGCTTCGTTTCGCCGATCGTGATCGTCCGCGACCGGAGGTCGACCTTGAGCGCCTCGCACCCCGCGATGCAGGGCTTGCCCATTCCCCGCGCCACCACAGCGGCGTGCGAGGTCATGCCGCCGTGCGCGGTCAGCACGCCGCTCGCCCGGATCATGCCGTGGATGTCGTCGGGCGTCGTCTCCCGCCTGACGAGGATCACGTCTTCCCCGGCCTTGCCCCACTCTTCAGCCGTGTCGGCGTCGAGCGCGATCTTCCCTTTGGCCGCGCCCGGCGAGGCGTTCAGGCCTTTCGCGGCCACGTCGTAGGTCGCCTTCGGGTCGATCATCGGGTGCAGGAGCTGGTCGAGCTGCGACGCCTCGATGCGCGCGATGGCGTCCTCGCGGGAGATCAGCCCCTCGTCGACCATGTCGGTCGCGATCCGCAGCGCGGCGCCGGCCGTTCGCTTGCCGCCGCGAGTCTGGAGGATGTAGAGCTGCTCCTCCTCGACCGTGAACTCGACGTCCTGCATCTCGCGGTAGTGCGCCTCGAGCCGGCCGAGGGTGTCGACCAGTTCGGCGTAGGCCTTCGGGAGCACGTTCGCCATGCCGGCGATCGGCTCGGGCGTGCGGATGCCGGCGACGACGTCCTCGCCCTGGGCGTTCGCGAGGAACTCGCCCCAGACGCCCGGCTCGCCCGTGGACGGATCGCGCGTGAAGCACACGCCCGTGCCGGAGCTCTCGCCGCGGTTGCCGAAGACCATCTGGACGATGTTCACCGCCGTGCCGAGGTCGTCCGGGATCCCGTGCGCGCGTCGGTACACCTGGGCGCGCGGCGTCTCCCACGAGTCGAAGACGGCGCTCACCGAGCGCTCGAGCTGCACGCGTGGATCCTGCGGAAAGTCCTCGCCCGCGCCCTCGCGGTACAGGACGAGGAAGCGTGCGACGAGACCCTTGAGATCGTCGGCGGTGAGCTCGACGTCCTGCTTCACGCCGCGGTCGGCCTTCAGCCGGTCGAGCGCGTCCTCGAAGCGCTCGCCGCCGAGGTCGGCCACGACGTCGCCGTACATCTGAACGAGCCGGCGGTACGCGTCGTACGCGAACCGCTCGTTCCCGGTGGAGCGTGCGAGGCCCTCGACCGCCTCGTCGTTCAGCCCGAGATTCAGGATCGTGTCCATCATCCCGGGCATCGAGACGGCCGCGCCCGAGCGCACCGACACGAGCAGCGGATCGTCGGGATCCCCCAGCCTCTTGCCGGCGCGCTCCTCGAGCGCAGTCAGGTGCTTCGCGATCTCCTCGGCCAGCCCCGCCGGGAACGACTTCGCATTGCGCATGTACTCCACGCAGGCGGCGGTCGTGATCGTGAAGCCCGCCGGGACAGGGATCCCGAGCGCGGTCATCTCTGCGAGACCGGCCCCTTTCCCGCCGAGGAGCTCCCGGCCGACACCCGCGCTTTCGGAGAAGTCGTAGACGAACCGCATCCGCGAAGTCTCCCATTTTCAGGAGCGCGGATGCGAAACGCGTTACGCGGTCTGGCGGAGCTCCGTCTCCCCCTCGAACTTGCGGTAGTACGCGTCGACCCGCTCCTCGTAGGAGTCGTCGAAGCCGACCCCGTTGTCGTACTCGGGCGACTCGAGGACCTCGTCCTTCGTGAACGCGATCTCGACGATCTGCGCATTCGTGTCCGCGGCCTCGATCGCCCAGGCCGGGATCGCGTAGCGCGACTTGCTGATCCGGCCGACCGTCACCGTCGCCCAGTTCCCGTCGAAGCTCGCGTGGTCGATCTTGCCGATGTCCTCACCGCCGCCGACGAGCTGGTACCCGACCAGGTCGTCGGAGAAGCGGACTTGGCCGTTCGAGTCCTTGCGCAGGTTCATCTCCATGCAGGTTTCCCCTCCAGGTTGCTTTCCTTGCCCATAACCGCTGCGCCGATCCCCAAACGGCGCAACGTAAGAATTGGGTCAGGAACGGCGCAGGAGCGGATGCTCGCTGACCCACGCGATGGCGCGAACGGCCATCCAGAACGGGGTCAGGATTCCGTAGAAGACGATGAGCGCCGAGGGCGAGCATCGTCATCCAGATCGGCCACCAGTAGAACGGAACGGGCTTCCTCTGCCTCATGCGTTGGCCTTCTTCAGGTCGAGGCGCCGCTGCTCGACCAGGCGGATGATCCGGTGGGCCGTCTCTTCGATGGCCATGTTCGAGACCTCGACGACCGGGCAGCCGAGCCGGCGATGGATCGCCTCGGCGTGCGAGAGCTCCTCGTAGATCTCGGTCAGCTCGGCGTACTTCTTCGGGCCCTTCATGGCGCGCGCCCGCTTGGAGCGGACGTTGTGGAGCGCCTCGGCGTCGATCGTCACCCCGATGACCTTCGTCGGGTCGAGCTCGAAGAGCTCCGGCGGCGGCTCGATCCCGCGCACGATCGGGACGTTCGCGGTCTTGTAGCCGAGGTAGCCGAGGTAGATCGAGAGCGGCGTCTTCGAGCTGCGCGACACGCCGACGAGGACGATGTCGGCGTCGCCGCAGGCCGTAGGCGGCGACGCCGTCGTCGAAGCGCACGGCGAACTCGATCGCCGCGATGCGCTTGAAGTAGGCCGAGTCGAGCACCGGCCGCGGGCCCGGCTGCATCCGAGCGGGCAG
Source organism: uncultured Thermoleophilia bacterium (assembly GCA_963716005.1). Classification (GTDB taxonomy): domain Bacteria; phylum Actinomycetota; class Thermoleophilia; order Gaiellales; family Gaiellaceae; genus CAVRUF01. Next base: position 902,298 of record OY970285.1, on the reverse strand, counting down.
GCCGGAGACCCGCGCGACCGCGTCGATCGGATGGCCGAGCAGGTCGCAGTAGTGGATCCTGTAACGCTTGCAGAGCGTCCGCATCGAGTCGCGGTAGTTCGGGTCGACGAGCGTGTAGATCGCCACCGCCCGCCGGCTGCGGGCCCGCTCGGCGGCGAGCTGCACGTCGTCGAGGCTCGCGATCCGCGGATGCCGGATGACGTCGAAGGAGAGCTCCGGGAACTGGTCCTCGACGGCATTCGCGAGCTTCGCCGCGGTCTCGCCGGTCGAGTCCGAGATCACGTGGAGCTCGACGGGTTCGCTCATGGCGAAAGCCTAACGAGGGATCTGAGCCAGGTCCCCGAGGCGCCCGACCGCGTCGCGCACGTCCAGGAGGAGCCGCAGCCGGTTGGCGCGGATCGCCTCGTCCTCGGCCATGACGAGCACGTCGTCGAAGAACGCGTCGACCGGCGGGCCGAGCGCCGCTGCGGCCGCGATTCCCGCGGCGAAGTCTCCTTCGGCGACCGCGGCGTCGATCTGCGGGCCGGTGACGGAAAGCCGCTCCACGAGCACGATCTCGGCGGGCTCCGTCGCGAGCTTCGGATCGAGCTGCTTGGCGGCGCCGTCGGCGCGGCCGGCGAGGCGGTTCGTCCGGTCGAACGCGGTGTACGCCTTCGCGAACTCGTCCGTCTCGACCGCGGCCGCGAGCGCCTCGGCGAGGCGGGCGACCGCGCCGATGTCCTCGAGCCCGGACGCGCGGGCGGCTCGGACGAACTCCACGGGGACGTCGAGAAGCCCTTCGAGGCGCTCGATCACGAAGTCCCAGACGTCGGACGGGTCGTCCTTCACGGCTGCGTTCTGGCCCGTGAGGAGCTCCAGGTCGCGGGCGACGAGCGCCTTCACGTCGATCTCGAGCCCGGCCTCCACGGCGAGGCGGCACAGGCCGATCGCCGCGCGGCGCAGCCCGAACGGGTCGCGCGAGCCGGTCGGGCGCTTCCCCAGCGCGAAGGCGACGGCGAGGCTGTCGATCTTGTCCGCGGCGGCCAGGACGCGTCCTGCCTCGGTGTGCGGCAGCGTGCCGTCCGCCGCATCCGGCAGGTACTGCTCCTCGATGGCCATGCAGACCGCGTCGGGGAATCCGGCCAGGCGCGCGTACTCGGCGCCGATGTGCCCTTCGAGATCCGGGAACTCGCGGACGAGCTCCGCGGCCTGGTCGGCCTTCGCGAGCCGGGCCGCTTCCCTGGACGCGTCTCCCCCGCCGAGCACCTCGACGAGCGCAATCAGCCGCTCCGTCTTGTCGGCGAAGGTGCCCGCGCCCGCGACGAACGTGATCGAGGCGAGCTTGCCGGCCAGCGCCTCGATCCCCTCGGCGACGTCGCGCTCGAAGGTGAAGGACGCGTCCTCCAGCCGTCCGGCCAGCACGCGCTCGTTCCCGCGCCGGACGAGGTCGGCATCGCCGCCGTTCACGACGAATGCGAACCGGTTGCCGCCGAGCGGGAAGTAGCGCTGGTGCGACTCCATCGCGGTCGTGACGACGCGCTCCGGGAGCTCGAGGAACCGCTCGTCGAAGCTCCCTTCGAGGACGGTCGGCGATTCATTCAGGTAGACGACCTCGCCGAGCACGCGCGGGTTCGGCGCGTCGAGGCCAAGCGCCGCGAGCCCCTCCCGGATCGCCTGCTCGCGTACGGCCTGATCGGGCTCGACGCCCGCGCCGCGTAGCGCCTTCGTGTACGCATCGGCCGAGGCGATCTTCACCTCGCCGTGCGTGAACCTGTGTCCGTAGGAGACGCCGCCCGAGGGAATCCCTTCGACGTCGACCGAGATCGTCTCCTTGTCGAGCTTCACGCAGAGCCAGCGCACCGGGCGCGAGAACCGCAGCCCGCCGGCGACCCAGACCATCGACTTGCCGAACGTGAGTCCGCGAACGAGCGCCTCGACGTCGTCGGGAAGCGTGTCGCGCAGCAACCGGCCCGGTACGGTCAGCCCGAAGAACCCGTCGCGCAGCTCGAGGTCGTCCACGGAAACGCCGTGCTTCTTGGCGAAGCCGGGCGCCGCCTTGTCGCGCAGGTTCTCGGGCGGGCCCTTGACCCATTCGTCGTCGGTCACCTCGGGAACGTCGGCGGCGATGACGGCCAGTCGGCGCGGCCCGACGAGCACCTCCGCCCCGGGCCACCGCTCGCGCAGCTGCTCCTCCGCGGCTCGACAGGCGGACGCGGGCAGCTCCTCGCAGCCGATCTCAATCAGCAGCGTCGCCATCGGTTCCCACGGTCAGCTCGGCGACGGCGCGCGCGAGGTTGCGGACGCGGCCGATGTAGGCGGCGCGCTCGGTGACCGAGATCGCCCCGCGCGCATCGAGCAGGTTGAACGTGTGCGAGGCCTTCAGCACCTGGTCGTAGGCCGGCATCGGCAGCCCGTGCCCGACGAGCGCCCGGCACTCCTCCTCGTACTCCGTGAAGCGGCGCATCAGCGTGTCCACGGGCGCCTGCTCGAAGTTGTAGGCCGACCACTGCCGCTCGCTCTCGCGGTAGACGTCGCCCCAGGTGACGCCCGGCGCCCAGACGAGATCGAAGGCCGAGGACTTGTCCTGGAGGAACATGGCCAGCCGCTCGAGGCCGTAGGTGAGCTCCGCCGGGACGAGGTCGAGCTCGAGCCCGCCGAGCTGCTGGAAGTACGTGAACTGTGTGACCTCCATCCCGTCGCACCAGACCTCCCAGCCGAGGCCCCAGGCGCCGAGCGTCGGGCCCTCCCAGTCGTCCTCGACGAGGCGCACATCGTGCTTCGTCAGGTCGATCCCGACGGCCTCGAGCGATCCGAAGTAGAGGTCGAGGACGTCCTCCGGCGCCGGCTTCAGGATCACCTGGTACTGGAAGTAGTGCTGGAAGCGGAACGGGTTCTCGCCGTAGCGCCCGTCGGTCGGGCGGATGACGGGCTCGACGTAGGCGGAGCGCCAGGGGTCGGGTCCGAGGCAGCGCAGGAAGGTGGCCGGATTGAACGTGCCCGCGCCGAGCTCCGTGTGGTACGGCTGCATGACCACGCAGCCCTGCTCGCCCCAGTAGCGCTCGAGGGCGGCGATCGTCTCCTGGTAGGTCGGCGCGCTCACCCGGCGATCTTACGGGCGGTCTTCAGGCGGAATCCGCCGTGGTACTCGTAGGAGCCCTCGATGACGCTCTGCGCGTCGCGGCGGCCTCGTTCCGAGATCCCGGTCCCGGTCGCCTCGGCGAGCGGACGCTCCAGGAGGCCGCGGATCGCCTCGAATCCCTCCGGCGCGATCGGGATCGAGCCTGCCTCGCACGCCGCGCAGACGCCGCCGCCGGCCTTCGGGGAGAACCCGACGAGCGGTACCTCCTCCCCGCAACCGGCGCAGCCCGCGAGATGCGGCAGGTAGCCCGAGAGCCAGAGCAGCTTCAGCTGGAACGAGAGGACGAGCGGATCGAGCGCAGGCTTCGCCGGAAGCTCGGCCTCGACGTCGTCCAGCAGGTCGAGGAACCGGGCGAGCGCATGGAACGCCTGCGGGCTCTCGTCTCCCTCGAGGAAGAGCCGAGACACGGCTTCGAGCCCGATCGAGCCGGCCGCCATCCGGTAGCCGTCCACCCGGCTCGCGTCGTGCGAGCGCACGAGGTGCGCGGCCGTGACCGTGTGCAGCTCTCCGCGCCCTTCGTGGAGAACCAGCTCGACGTGACTGAACGGCTCGAGCCGCGCGCCGAAGCGGGAGTTCGTCTTGCGCGCTCCCTTGGCGATCGCGCCGACCCGTCCGCGCTCGAGCGTGAAGAGGTGGAGGATGCGGTCCGCCTCGCCGTAGCGGATCGAGCGCAGCACGACCGCCTCCGTTTTCCAGCTGCGGCCTGCCATTCGGGCCAGTGTAGTTCCCTCACGGGATGGTTATAGAAAGCCGATACGTTCTCTTGAGACTGTGGCGAAGGTCGAGCTCTACGTAACGGAGTACTGCGGCTACTGCGTCCGCGCCAAGATGCTGCTCGAACAGCGTGGGATCCCCTTCGAGGAGATCCACGGCGAGCGCGATCCCGGCGTACGGGAGCGGATGGAGGAGCTGACCGGCGGGTGGACCTATCCGCAGATCGTGATCGACGGAAAGGCGATCGGCGGCTACCAGGAGCTCTCCGAGCTCGACCGCTCCGGCCGGCTGGCCGCGCTCGTCGCCGCCTAGAGCTGGCAGGTCGGGCAGAACCACGTGCCGCGGCCGGCGACGCGCGTCTTCGCGATCGGCGTGCCGCAGCGGTCGCACGGCTCGCCCTCCCGGCCGTAGACGCGGAACTCGTGCTGCATCGAGCCTGAGCCGCCGTTCGGATCGCGGTAGTCGCGGAGCGTCGCGCCCTGGCGATCGATGCCCAGGCGGAGGACGCGGCGGACTTCCTTGCGCACCGTCGAGACCTCCTCGGGCGTGAGATCGCCGGCCTCGCGCAGCGGATGGATACGGGCGCGCCAGAGCGCCTCGTCCGCGTAGATGTTCCCGACGCCGGCGACCGCGCGCTGGTCGAGGAGGGCGGCCTTGATCGGCGCGTGCCGCCCGGCGAGCGCGACCGCGAAGCGCTTGGTCGTGAACGCGGACGAGAGCGGCTCGACGCCGATCCGGCGCTCGTCGAGGTAGGGCTCCAGCTCGCCGGGCTCGAGCACGAGCCACGTCCCGAAGCGGCGAGTGTCGGAGTAGGCGAGCGTCGACCCGTCGTCGAGGAGCACCTCGGCGCGGCGGTGCGCATGCGGCTGCGCGGGGAGCGTGAACCCGCCGGTCATCCGCAGGTGGACGAGGAGTGTGCGCCCGCTCTCGAAGCCGATGATCAGGTACTTGCCGCGGCGACGGAGTTCGCTCACGCGCTCGCCCTGGAGCTCGGCGGCGACCGCGTCCGGCGCTTCGGGCCGGGTCAGCCGGACGTCGGTGATCTCGACCCGTTTGAACGTACGGCCGGTCAGCCTGGGCTCGAGCTGCGTGCGGACGGTCTCGACCTCGGGCAGCTCGGGCATGGCCCGAAAGCTACCGAACGACCTCCAGGACGATCCCGCGCTCGGGCGGCGCCGCGCCGCCGAGGATGTACGCCGAGCGAATTTCCTCGGCAGCAGCGTCGGCCGACGCCTGGTCGCGCGCATGGATCCGCGCCAGCGGCTCCCCCACGCCGATCTCGTCGCCGCGCTTCGCGAGGCACACGACGCCGACCGCGTGGTCGATCTCGTCGTCCTTCGTCACCCGGCCCGCGCCGAGCTCGAGCGAGGCCAGACCGATGCGAGTCGCCGCGATCCGCTCGACGAACCCGCCGTCGGGCGCCGCGACGTCGTGCAGCACAGGCGCAACCGGCAACACGTCGAGCGACGGATCGCCGCCCTGCGCGCGGATCCAGCGCTCGTAGGCCTCGGCAGCCGCGCCCGAAGAGATCGCCTCCTCGCCGAGTCGGCGTCCCTCGTCCGTGTCCACGTCGAGGTCGGAGAGCGCCAGGAGATGCCCGACCGCCGAGAGCGCGAGCTCGGTCAGGTCAGGCGGGCCCTCGCCGCGCAGCGTCTCGACCGCCTCGCGGATCTCCACCGCGTTCCCGACCGCGCGGCCGAGCGGCTGGTCCATGTCTGTCAGCTCGCAGACGACCTCGCGTCCCGCCTCGCGCCCGAGCGCGACCATCGCGTCGGCCAGCTCGCGCGCCTCGTCGAGCGTCTTCATGAACGCGCCGTCGCCGACCTTCACGTCGAGCACGATCGCGTCGGCGCCGGCGGCGATCTTCTTGGACATGATGCTCGCCGCGATGAGGCCGACCTGATCCACGGTCGCGGTCACGTCGCGCAGTGCGTAGAGCCGCTTGTCCGCCGGGACGAGGTCGGCGGTCTGGCCGATGATCGCCATTCCGACCTCGCGCACCTGGTCGATGAACTCGTCCTGGGAGAGCTCCACGCGGAAGCCGGGGATCGACTCGAGCTTGTCGAGCGTCCCGCCGGTGTGCCCGAGGCCGCGGCCGCTCATCTTCGCGAACGGCACGCCGCACGCGGCCACGATCGGGCCGATCACGAGCGACGCCTTGTCCCCCACGCCGCCCGTCGAGTGCTTGTCGACGACGCGCCGGCCGAGCGCCGACAGGTCGATCGTCGCGCCGCTTCGCACCATCGCGTCGGTGAGCGCGTGCGTCTCGGCGGCCGTGAGCCCGCGGAAGTAGACGGCCATGCAGAACGCGGACATCTGGTAGTCGGGCACGTCGCCGCGCGCGTACGCGAGCACGAGCTCCGAGAGCTCGGCGGCGGAGAGCTCCTCCCCGTCGCGCTTGCGCCGGATCGTCTCCGCCGGGAGGAGGCTCACGGCTCGACGAACGGCTGGCCGGGTAGCTTCGGCGACGGCTTCCCGCCGAGCCACGCGTTCACGGTCGCGCCCACGTCGGCGAACTCCCCGTCGTGCTTGCGGCCCCCGGCGTTGCGGCCGGCCACGTAGGCGAGGAGCAGCGCGTGCTCGCGCGAGTGGTCCGTCGAGGGAGTAGTCGGGTCGCAGCCGTGGTCGGAGGTGAGGACGAGCAGGTCGCCCTCGCGCAGCGCCCCGAGGAGATCCGGCAGCCGGCGGTCGAAGTCCTGGATGCAGCGCGCGAAGTTGACCGGGTCGTTGCGGTGGCCCCAGAGCATGTCCGTCTCCACGAGGTTCGTGAAGATGAGCCCCGAGTCGAGCGTCTTCAGGAGCTCCTCGGTCGCGTTGATGCCCTCGACGTTCGACTTCGTCGTTTGGAACTCGTCGATGTCCTGGCCCGCGTAGATGTCGCGGATCTTCCCGACGCCGTGCACCGGCACGCCCGCGGCACGGATCTGCGTCAGGTAGTTCGGCTGCGGCGGCAGGAGCGACCAGTCGTGGCGGTTCGGCGTGCGCTGGTAGTTCCCCGGCTCGCCGGTGAACGGACGGGCGATGACCCGGCCGACGGCGTGGCGGCCCGTGAGAGTCCCGCGCGCGATCTCGCAGGCCGCGTACAGCTCGTCGAGCGGGATCGTCTCCTCGTGGGCGGCGATCTGGAACACCGAGTCGGCCGACGTGTAGACGATCCACTTGCCCGTTTGCTGATGCTCCTCGCCGAGCTCCTGGATGATGTCCGTCCCCGACGCGGCCTTGTTGCCGATCACGCCGCGGCCGGTCTTGTGGGCGAACTCCTCGATCAGCTCGAACGGGAAGCCGTGCGGGTACGTCGGCATCGGCTCGGGGGTGACGATGCCCATGAGCTCCCAGTGGCCGGTGGTCGTGTCCTTGCCCTTGGAGCGCTCGAGCAGCCGTCCGGCGACGGCCGGCGCACCGGGCTGAGGCGGGCAGCCTTCCAGGTCCGCGATGTTTCCGAAGCCAAGCGCTTCCAGGTTGGGGACATCGAGCCCACCGACCGCACGAGCGACGTTTCCGAGCGTGTTCGAGCCCTCGTCGCCGTACTCCGCCGCGTCGGGCAGCTCACCGGCCCCAACCGCGTCCAACACGATGACGCAGGCGCGCGGCATGGTGCGGCTATTCTAGTGACGGCATGACGGACCTCATCCTCGGCATCTTCGGGATCATCGTGTGGATCGTCGTCGTGGTCGCAATCGCGGCCGCCGTGACGTACGCCGTGATCCGGATCAGCCCGACCGACAAGAAGCCGAAGCACCCGCCTGCCGAGCCCGAGATCGAGGCCTAGCTAGGCCGGAACGAGCGCGCCGAGCGGCACGGAGTCGATCCCGTGCGCCTCGCCGACCGCTGCGTAGGTGAGCTTGCCGCCCAGCGTGTTCACGCCCTTGGCCAGCGCCGGGTCGCTGCCGATCGCCTCGGCGACGCCCCTGGTCGCGATCGCCTCCACGTAGGGAAGCGTCACGTTCGTGAGCGCCATCGTCGACGTGATCGGGCACGGCGCCGGGCATGTTCGCGACGCAGTAGTGCGTCACGCCGTCCACGACGTAGACCGGATCGGAGTGCGTCGTCGCGTGCGAGGTCTCGAAGCAGCCGCCCTGGTCGATCGCGACGTCGCAGACGACCGAGCCCTGCTTCATGCCCTTGATCATCTCGGCGGTCACGAGCTTCGGCGCGAGCGCACCGGGAATGAGCACGGCGCCGATCACGAGATCCGACTCGAGCACCGAGCGCTCGACCTCGAGGGCGCTCGACATGACCAGCTCGACGCGGCCCGAGAGGATCTCGTCCAGGTAGCGCAGGCGGTTCACGGAGCGGTCGAGGATCCGCACGTGCGCACCGAGTCCCATGGCGATGACGGCCGCGTTGTAGCCGACCATGCCGCCGCCGATCACCGTGACCTTGGCGGGCGCGACGCCGGCGACGCCGCCGAGCAGGAGCCCGCGACCGCCCACCGGCTTCTCCAGGAAATGCGCGCCGGCCTGGGCCGAGAGGCGTCCGGCGACCTCGCTCATCGGCGCGAGCAGCGGCAGGGCCCGGTCCTCGGTCTCGACCGTCTCGTAGGCGATGCCGGTCGCGCCGCTCTCGAGGAGGGCGCGGGTGAGCGGCTCGTCCGCGGCGAGGTGGAGGTAGGTGAAGAGGACGAGGCCTTCGCGCAGCCGGCGGTACTCGGGCTCGATCGGCTCCTTGACCTTGAGGAGCATGTCCGCCGTCTCCCAGGCTTCGTCGACCGAGACCATGCGCGCGCCGACGGCTTCGTAGTCCTCGTCCGCGAAGGAGCTGCCGACGCCGGCGGTCGTCTCGACCATGACGTCGTGGCCGCGCAGCGCGAGCTCGCGCGCGCCCGCGGGCGTCAGGGCGACGCGGTATTCGTCCTGCTTGATCTCCTTGGCGACGCCGACTCGCATGGCGCGCGAACGATATCGCGGTAGAACGCATTCGCGCGCCTGGATCGGTGACGCATTGCGCAGTTTCGCGGCTCTACGCTGTCGTATTGCGCAGGTGGAGCAGGAGCCCGATGAGCGTCTTCGAGTCCTCGATCTCGCCGATCCGCGCCTCGACCTCGGCCGGCGTCCAGAGCTCGACCTCGACCGGCTCGTCCGGATCGTTCGCCGCCTCGCCCGGCTCGACGTCGCGGGCCACGAAGACGTACACCTGCTCGCGGCTGTAGCCGGGCGTCGCCCAGTACAACCGGGCCCGCGCTCCCACGAGCCGCCGCGGTAGCCCGTCTCCTCCCGCAGCTCGCGCTTCGCCGTCTCGAGGGGCTCCTCGTCGCCGTCGATCACCCCGGCGGGGATCTCGACGAGCGCCTTCTGCACGGCCTCGCGGAACTGGCGAACGAGCACGACGCTTCCCGCGGTATCGGTCGCGAGGATCGCAACCGCCGCGTCGCCGGTCGACGATCTCGCGCCGCGCGTCGCCCCAGTGCTCGACGCTGACGCCGAGGACCTGTCCCTCGTAGACGACCTCGCGGGAGTCCGGCTCAGGCACGAGCGGCGTCGACGAGCGCGAGCGTGACGTCGACCATCGCCTCGAGATCGGCGACCGCGATGAACTCGTCCGGACTGTGGATGCGGCTCATCCCGTTCGCGAGGTTCGCGCACGGGCGGCCCTTCGCGTTGAAGACGTTCGCGTCCGCCCCGCCGCCGGCCGCGATCAGCGACGGCGTGAACCCGCACGCCGTGAACGCCTCGGACGCCAGCCGCACGACCTCGTCCTCCGTCCGCAGCCGGTAGCCCGAGTACTTGTCCTCGAGCGTGATGTCGACCTCGCACTCCTCGACCGAGGCCGCGAACGTGAGCGAGTCGACCATCTCCTGGACGAGCGCGGCCAGCGTCTGCGCCTCGTGTGAGCGCGCCTCGGCGACGACCGAGCAGAACTCCGGGACGATGTTGCGGGCCGTCCCGCCGCTGATCATCCCAACGTTCGCGGTCGTCTCGCCGTCGAGCCGGCCCAGGCGGAGGTCGGCGATAGCGCGCGCAGCCGCGGCGATCGCGGAGCGCCCGTCCTCCGGGCTCATGCCTGCGTGGGCAGCACGGCCGCGAAAGACGGCGTCGACCGAGGTGGAGTACGGCGCCGCGCCGACGATCTCGCCGAGCGGCCCGGCGTGGTCGTAGCAGTAGCCGACCGGCGAAGCGATCGTGTCGAGGTCGAGCTGGTAGGCGCCCTCGAGCCCGGTCTCCTCCTTGGGCGTGAAGACGAGCTCGATCCCGGCGTGCGGAATGCCCTCGTTCAGGATCCGCTGCGTCGCGACGAGCATCGTCGCGACCGCGGACTTGTCGTCGCCGCCGAGGATCGTGTCGCGGCCGTTCCGTACGACGCCTTCTTCGACGACCGGTTCGATCGCGTCGGTCGGCGGCACCGTGTCGAGGTGCGCGCAGAGGAAGATCGACGTTCCCGCGGCTGTCGGGTCGAGCCGGGCGACGATGTTTCCCGTGTCCCCGCCGATCCTCGCTCCCGCGTCGTCCTCACTCGCGTCGAGCCCGAGATCACGCAGTTCGCCGAGGACACGGTCGGCGACGGCGCGCTCCTCACCAGGCGGGCTCGGGATCGCGGCGAGTTCGCAGAAGAGGTCGAGAACGACGGACACGACGCGCGATTGTATGGGCGCCGTGACCACCGGCCCCGCGTGCGGCGTAGATTGTGGGATGAGGCTGGCTGCCGTTCGACTGCCGTGGCTGCTTGTTGCGGGTGCGATGTTCTCCTCGGCGACGGCCTGTACCTATTCAAGCCTCGGCGCAGATTCCGTTACACAGAGTCCCGCCATCGAGACGACGAGCTCCGACGTCGAAGGCGCCTGGGTGCTCGTATCCGGCTCGGGGCCCGAGGGCGAGATCGAGATCGTCGAGGACGACCCCATCACCTTCGTGGTCGATCCTCAGGGCAAGGCCGGCGGTCAGGCGCCCTGCAACGAGTACGGAGAGCTGACGCTCGACGACGGCAAGGTCGAGAGCACGAACGGCGAGGGGTTCGCGACCACCCTGATGCTCTGCCGGCCGGCGTCGGCCGCGAAAGCGGAGACCGCGTACTACGCCGCCCTCGACGGCGCAAGCGCGTTCGAACTGGACGGCGAACGGCTCGTCCTCACTGGTCCCTCGGTCGAGCTGCGCTTCGAGCGGAGCTAGGCGGTCGTCTCGACCGCGCCGACGTGCGTGCGCGCGCGCTCGGCGGCGGCACCCACGAAGTCGCGGAAGAGCGGCGCGGGCCGTGTGGGCCGCGACTTGAACTCCGGGTGGAACTGGCTGGCCACGAACCACGGGTGGTCGGGCAGCTCGACGATCTCGACGAGGCGTCCCTCCTGGTACGTCCCCGAGATGACGAGGCCGGCGTCGGCGATCTGCTGGCGGTAGTGGTTGTTCACCTCGTAGCGGTGGCGGTGGCGCTCGTAGATCACGGCCTCGCCGTACGCCGCGTGCACGCGTGAGCCCTCGACCACGTCGACGGGCTGCGCGCCGAGGCGCATCGTGCCGCCGAGATCCTCGATCTCCTTCTGCTCGGGGAGCAGGTCGATGACCGGGAACGGCGTCTCGGGATCCATCTCGGTCGAGTTGGCGCCGTGCATCCCGGCGACGTTCCGCGCGAACTCCGAGACTGCGACGTGCATGCCGAGGCAGATGCCGAGGTACGGGATGCCGCGCTCACGCGCGACCTGGCAGGCGACGATCTTGCCCTCCCAGCCGCGCGAGCCGAACCCGCCGGGGACGAGCACGCCGTGCGAGCGCTCCAGCTCGGCGGCCGCTTCCTCGACGCTCATCCCTTCGGCGTCGACCCAGCGGACGCGCACGTTCACGCCGTGGTGGATACCCGCGTGCTTCAGCGATTCGTGGACGGAGAGGTACGCATCGGCGAGCTTCACGTACTTGCCGACGAGCGCGATCTCGATCTCGCCCTCGCGCTCGCCGATCCGCTCGACGAGGGCGTCCCATTCGCCAAGGTCGGCCTCGGCGTCGGGCAGGCCGAGCTTGTCGCAGACCAGGGTGTCGAGGCCTTCCTCGCGCAGCCGCTGGGGAACGAGGTAGACGTCGCTCACGTCCTCGTTCACGACCACGGCGCGCGAGTCGACGTCGGCGAAGAGCGCGATCTTCTCCCGGATGTCCCAGGAGAGCGGCTCGACCGAGCGGCACACGACGACGTCGGGATGGATACCGATGCGGCGCAGCTCGTTGACCGAGTGCTGCGTCGGCTTCGTCTTCAGCTCGCCGGCGGTCTCGATGAACGGGACGTACGTGACATGGAGGTAGAGGACGTTCTCCGCACCCGCTTCACGCCGGAACTGGCGGATCGCCTCGAGGAACGGAAGCGACTCGATGTCGCCCACCGTGCCGCCGATCTCCGAGATCACGACATCGGCGTCGGAAGCCGAGGCCACGCGCCGGATGCGGTCCTTGATCTCGTTCGTGACGTGCGGGATGACCTGCACCGTCGAGCCGAGGTACTCGCCCTTGCGTTCCTTGCGGACGACCGCGTACCAGATCGACCCGGAGGTGTGGTTCGCGTTCTTCGTGAGGTTCTCGTCGACGAAGCGCTCGTAGTGGCCGATGTCGAGATCGGTCTCGGCGCCGTCCTCGGTGACGAACACCTCGCCGTGCTGGAACGGGCTCATCGTGCCGGGGTCCACGTTCAGGTACGGATCGAACTTCTGCACCTGGACACGGAGCCCGCGGGCCTTCAGAAGACGGCCCAGCGAGGCGGCGGTGATGCCCTTTCCGAGGGACGAGACGACGCCCCCGGTGACGAAGACGTACTTCGTCGCGCGGCGGCTCATCTCGGAAATCCCGTGCCTCGGATCACGGGGTTCAACCGTAGCAGCACCGGGCGACGGCCGGGAGAAATCAGAGCGAGCCGCTCGTCTGGATCAGATTCGCGAGCCGCTCGAGCGACTTTTTCGGGAGCGAGCGCCCGCCCTCGGGCAGGAGTCGCCACCACGGCGCGCCGACGCGGACGGTCGCCAGCGTCCGCTCGCCGGCCGTCTCGAGAGTGACCGTGACGTCGAGCTTCTGCTGGACGTCGTGCCAGGCGAGCGAGAACGGCGGGTCGACGGCGCGGATGACGATCAGCCCTTCCCCGCCCGGCTTGCGGAGGAGCCCGGGGCGGCTTGACCTTCGCACCTGCCAGCGCGCGCCGCTCGCGAGGCCGCGGCGGTCCGGCTGCACGCCGGAGTAGCCGGGCCACCAATCGGGCAGGTGGAACGGCTCGGCGAGGAACGCCCAGACGTCGCGCACGGGCGCGTCCAGCTCGCGGGTCGCCGTGCTCACTTGCGTCCGAGGGCGGCGAGGAAGTCGGCGCCGCCGAGCATGCGCTCGAGCTCGTCGCGGCGCTGCGCGTCGTCGAGGCGCTCGATCTTCGTGTGCGTCGGGTCGCCCGGGATCTTCTCCACGCGGAAGTGCGCCTCGGCCACGTTCGCGATCTGCGGGAGGTGCGTGATCGTGATCACCTGCGCGCGGTCGGCCAGCGTTCGCAGCGCGTCGGCGACCGCATGGGCCGTCTCGCCGCCGATCCCGGCGTCGATCTCGTCGAAGACGACCGTCGGCTCGCCGGCACCGGCCTGGGCGACCACGCGCAGCGCGAGGGCTACGCGTGACAGCTCTCCTCCGGACGCCGTGTCGGCGACCGGCGCCAGCTCCATGCCTTCGTTCGGGCGGATGAGGAACGCGACCTCGTCCTTCCCGCTCGGCCCGGGCGCGCGCTCGCGCAGCTCGGCGCGGAAGTGGCCGCCGCCCATGGCGAGTCCGCCGAGCACGGCTTCGACCTGTGCGGAGAACGGCTCGACGCTGCGCGCGGCGCGGTCTCGCTCAGCGCGGTCGCGAGCTCGGTCGCGCAGGCCTCGGCCTCTGCGAGGGCGCGTTCGGCCTCGGCGAGCGGGTCGAGTCCGGCCTCAGCGGCGTCGATGCTCCGCCTGGGCCGCGGCGGCGCGCTCGAGAAGCTCCTCGTAGGTCGCGGCGCCGAAGCGGCGCTTGCCCTCGGCGATTCGATCCAGCTCGGACTCGATCTGGTCTACCCGGTCGGGCTCGGCCTCGAGTGACGCGAGGAAGCCGCGCAGCGTCGAGGCCGACTCGCTCAGTGCGACCTCGGCCTGGCGGATCTCCAGCGCGACCGCGTCGAGCTCCGGCGCGATGCCTGCAACTGCTTCGAGCGCGGCGTCGGCCTGCGCAGCCTGCTCCGACGCACCCGCGTCGTCGCCCTCGGGGACGAGCAGCTCGGCGGCCTCGGACGCGGCCGAGGCGAGATCGGTGACGTGGCGCAGCCGCTCGCGCTCGGCCTTCAGGCGCTCCTCGTCGCCGGGAGCGAAGCCGGACGTGCGCTCGACCAGCTCGGCGAGCTCCGCGAGGTGCGCCTCGCGGTCGGCCGCGGCCTCGGCCAGTTCGTCGCGGCGGCGGCGGGCCGCGGTGAGTTCCTTCCACGCGCGGCCATGCTCGGCGCGGCGGCGCAGCTGCTCCTCGCCTGCGAACGAGTCGAGGACGTCGAGCTGGTACGAGGGCCGGGCCAGGCGGCGCTGCTCGAACTGGCCCGACATGGCGATCAGCCGCTCGACGAGTGTCGCGAGCTCCTCTCGCGGAACGCTGCGGCCCCAGGCGTAGGCGCGCGTGCGCCCGTCGGCGAAGACCCGGCGGGCCGCGACGAGCGTCGTCTCCCCCTCGGGCTTCAGCTCGGCGATCGCCTCGAGATCGGGGTCGTCGAGGATCCCGTCCGGCAGATCGAGCTCGGCCTCGACGTACGCCTCGTCGGCGCCCGGGCCCGAGGTAGCCGGCGTCGCCGCGGGCGCCGAGCAGGAGCCCGAACGCCTGCGCGAGGATCGTCTTCCCCGCGCCGGTCTCGCCGGTGACCGCGTTCAGGCCGGGCACGACGGTCGAGCTCCGCCTCGCGGATGAGGACGAGGTTCTCGATGCGGAGGCTTCGGAGCGCTACGAGAACACCTCGTTGTAGCGCGCGAAGAACGTTGCTTCGGGAAGGAGCGCGAGGAGGCTCGGCCTCGGCGCCGATCCCCACCTCGAGCGCGGCCTCGGGCTCGAGCACTCCGACCGCGTGGCCGTCGGCGAGCACCGCGACCGGCACGTCCGGCGTGCGGTTGGTGATCCGCAGCGTCAAATCGGGCGGAACGACGAGCGGCCGCGCATGGAGCGCGTGCGGCGCGACGAACGTGATCGTCATCGCGCCGAGGCCCCACATGAGCACCGGCCCGCCGTTCGAGAGGTTGTAGGCGGTCGAGCCCGCCGGCGTCGAGCAGATCATCCCGTCGCACGGCTGGACGCCGAGGTCCTCCCCGCCGATCTCCCAGCCGAGCTCCACCATCCGGCCGAGCTTCGCGCTCGTGGCCACGACGTCGTTGATCGCCGGGTGCGACTCGCCGCCGACGTCCACGCGCAGCGTCGCCAGCTCGCGGACGAGGTAGTCGCCGGCGAAGACGCGCGCGACGCCGCTCTCGAGCTCGGGCGCATCGGAGCTCGTCAGGAAGCCGACGCGGCCGAAGTTGACGCCGAACACGGGCACGCCGGTCCCGAGGAACGTGCGCAGCGCGCGGAGCATCGTGCCGTCGCCGCCCAGGACCACGGCCATATCCGGCGTCTCGGTCGGCTCGACGAGCTCCACGCCCGCCGCGGCCGCGGCCTTCTCGAGGCGGTCGACGGCGTCGCCGATCGTGCCCGGCTTGCCGTGCGTGACGACGGCCGCGCGCGCGACCTTGCTACCCGACCGCGGCGTCGATTCCGGCATCGTCCACCTCCGTTTCCCCGGGCTCGTCGGTGAGATAGAGGAAGAACTCGCGGTTCCCCTTCGGGCCCGGGCAGGCCCGAGTCGACCACCGCGCGCGCATGTCCCGGGAGCGCATGGACCGTCTCGCGGAGCACGCGCTCGATGCACCTCGGCGTCGCGGACGACGCCGCCCTTGCCAACGTCCGCAGGGCCTGCCTCGAACTGGGGCTTCACGAGCGCGAGCGCGCGCCAGCCCGCCGCGGCGCACGAGAGCGCGGGCGGCAGCGCCTTGGCAAGACCGATGAACGAGACGTCGCACGTGAGGAACGACGGCGTGAAGGGCAGCGCCGAGCAGGCGACCTCGCGGATGTTCGTACGCTCCATGACGGTCACCCGGGAATCCTCGCGCAGGCGCAGGTCGATCTGCCCGTAGCCGACGTCGAGCGCGCAGACCCGCGCCGCTCCCGCCTGGAGCAGACAGTCGGTGAACCCGCCCGTGGAGGCGCCGATGTCGAGGCAGTCCTCCCCGGTCACGTCGACCCCGAGCGCCTCGAGCGCGTTGGCGAGCTTCTCGCCTCCGCGGGAGACGAACCGGGGTCCGGCCGAGACGTCGAGCTCGGCGCTTTCGTCCACCTGCTCGCCGGCTTTCGCATGGCCGGGGACGCGCCCCGCGAGCACGAGCGCCTGCGCCTGGGCCCGGCTTGCGGCCAGCCCGCGCTCGACCATGAGGACGTCCAGCCGCTTCTTCACGTTTCCCAAGCTTACGGGCTTGAACGACCGGCGCAGACACGCGCTAGAGTCGCGCCCGTGACGTTTCTGAGGATCCTCATCTGGTGGGCCGTGAACGTCCTCGGGCTCTGGGTCGCGGCCTGGCTCATCGACGGAATCGAGTACGACGGCTTCTGGTGGCTCGTCTTCGCCGCGTTCGTCTTCGGGGTCGTGAACCTGTTCATACGGCCGCTCCTGATCCTGCTGACCCTGCCCGTGGTAATCCTCACGCTGGGTCTGCTGTTGCTCTTCATCAACGCGTTCATGCTCTGGCTCGTCGGCTCGATCTTCGGCGATCACTTCGTCGTCCAGGACTTCTTCTGGGACGCGATCCTCGGCGCCATCGTGATCTGGCTCGTGAACTTCGGGCTCTCGCTGCTCGCGCCGCAGCCGCCGCCCGAGCGGTACGCGCCCGCCGGGCAGTCTCCGCAGCAGTACTAGCCGCGCCGCTCCCGGACCGTCTGGACGATGCTCCGCCAGGACCGACGTGTCCTCGGGCAGCGCGTCCAGGCTCGCCAGGACACGCGCGCGCGTCTCGTCGGCGAGCTCGCGCGCGCGGTCGAGCCCGTGCAGCGAGACGTACGTGACCTTGCCGGACGCCTCGTCCTTGCCCGGCGTCTTCCCCAGTTCCTCGGCCGTGCCGGTCGCGTCGAGCACGTCGTCGACGATCTGAAAGAGGAGGCCGATGTCGGCCCCGAGGTCGGCCCAGGCGGGGTTGTCGTTCTCCGCGACCGCGGTCGCTGCCAGGACCGACGCCTGGATCAGACGTCCGGTCTTCAGCGAATGGAGCCTTGCGAGCGCCGCGGCATCCTCGGCGTCCTCGGTCACGTCGAGGTACTGGCCGCCGATCATCCCGAGCGTGGCGTCGACGAGCACACGCGCCACTCCGGGCGTCTCGTAGGAGAGCGCGAGCCGGAACGCCTCGGCGAGCAGCGCGTCGCCGGCGAGGATCGCGACGTCCTCGCCGTAGGCGACGTGGGCGCTCGGGCGGCCTCGGCGCAGATCGTCGTCGTCCAGGGCGGGAAGGTCGTCGTGGACGAGACTGAACGTGTGCACGAGCTCGAGCGCGCAGGCCGCCGGGAGCAGTTCCTCGGGATCGCGGCCGAGCGCTTCCCCGGTCGCGAGGCAGAGCACGGGCCTGATCCGCTTGCCGCCCCCGAGGAGCGAGTAGCGCACCGCCTCGCCGAGCCCGCCCAGCTCGTCGGCCAGCGGGAGTGCGGCGAGCCGCTCCTCGACGAGCGCGCGGAGCTCGTCAGGCGAGCGCATCGCCCTCGGGCGTCTCGCGCCGGAGGCGATCCACCTCGTCCTGCACCTCGCGCGCCAGCTCGGCCATCGTCGCGAGGCGCGCGACCGCATCCTCGGAGTCCTCGACCTGCTCCAGCTCGCCGAGCGTGGCGTCGAGCTGCGCGAGCAGTTCCTGGAGCCGTTCCGCGTCGCTCATGGGCTCGAGTCTTTCATGCCGCCTCGCGGACGATGCGCCCGAGGATCCCGTTCACGAGCTTGGCCGCGTCCTCGGAGGCGTAGCGCTTGCTGAGGCGCACGGCCTCGTCGAGGACGACCTCGGTGGGCGGATCGCCGCGGTCGAGCTCGTAGAGCGCCACGCGCAGGACGTTTCGCTCGACGGCGCCGAGCCGGTCCGCGGGCCAGCCGATCGCGGCCTCGCTGATCCGCTCGTCGAGCTCCTCTGCCTGAGCGGCGACGCCGTCGGCCAGCTCTTGCGCGAACGGGTCGACGTCGCCCTCGTAGAGCGATCCGAGCGGCTTGCCGGTCACGTCCCACTGGAAGAGGAGGAACACAGCCGTGCGCCTGGCGTCTTTGCGGGAAGTCATGCCGCTCGGAGGCCCAGTTCCGCGGCGGACTCGGCGATGAACTCGGTCGTGTACTCCCCGCTTCGGAACGCCTCGCTCGCGAGGATGGCGAGACCGAGATCGCGGGTCGTCGGGACGCCGACGAGCTCGAACTCCGTGAGCGCGCGGTGTGCGCGGGCGAGCGCGGCCGGGCGGTCTTCGGCCCAGACGATCACCTTGGCGATCAGCGAGTCGTAGAACGGCGGGATCCGATAGCCGTCGAAGACGTGCGTGTCGACGCGCACGCCCGGGCCGAGCGGCGGCCGGAAGCGCTCGACGAGGCCGGGCGCCGGCATGAAGTCGTTCTCCGGGTCCTCGGCGTTGATGCGGAACTCGATCGCGTGGCCGCGGAGCTCCGCGCGGCCGGTCGCCGGTAGGCCCTCGCCCGCGGCGACCCCGAGTTGGGCGCGCGCGAGGTCGATGCCGGTGAGCATCTCCGTGACCGGGTGCTCGACCTGCAGGCGCGTGTTCATCTCGATGAAGTAGAAGCGCTTGTCGGCGTCGACCAGGAACTCGATCGTGCCGGCGCCGCGGTAGTCGAGCGCCTCGCAGGCCTTGCGCGCCGCGTCCTCCATCTCGGCGCGAAGCTCCGGCGTCAGCGCCGGGGAGGTCGCTTCCTCGACGAGCTTCTGGTGGCGCCGCTGAACGGAGCACTCGCGCTCGCCGAGCGTGAGCACGCCGCCCTCGCCGTCGCCGAGCACCTGGATCTCGACGTGCCGTGCGCCCACGATCGCGCGCTCCACGTAGAGCGATCCGTCCGAGAAGCTCGACTCGGCCTCGGCGGAGGCCATGTTGTAGGCGGTCTCGAGCTCGGCTGCGGAGCCCACGAGCCTCATGCCCTTGCCGCCGCCGCCCGAGGCCGCCTTGAGGAGGAGCGGGAAGCCGATCTCCTCTCCCAGCCGCCGCGCGTCGTCGAGCGCCGCGGGACCGTCGGAGCCCGGGACGAGCGGCACGCCCGCCGCGCCGGCAGTGATCTTCGCCTGCACTTTGTCGCCCATCACGTCGATCGACTCGGGCCGCGGCCCGACGAAGATCAGTTCGTTGTCCTCGCAGGCCCGCGCGAACGCGGCGTTCTCGGCGAGGAAGCCCCAGCCGGGATGCACGGCGTCGCAGCCGGTCGTGTTCCCCGCGGCCACGACCGAGGCGATGTTGAGGTAGCTGCGCGCCGGCGCCGGCGGCCCGATGTGGACCGCGCGGTCGGCCATCTGGACGTGGAGCGAGTCGCGGTCGGCGGTCGAGTAGACGGCGACGGTCTCGATCCCGGCCTCGCGGCAGGCGCGGATGATGCGGACGGCGACCTCGCCGCGGTTCGCGATGAGGACCCGCTTGATCATCGCGGCACACCTCGGCACACATTCGGCACGAATCGCGCGCCACACGCACGGTTTGGCGCGTTACGCTGAAACCGGCGGGTGGTCAGCGGTCGGCCCGGGCGGCAAGTCACACTCGGCCCTGTCTAGACGGCGTCCAGCGGAAGCGAGCCGAGCGGCTCCAGCTCGAAGAGGAGGTCGCCGTACTCGACCGCCTGCTCGTTCTCCACGCAGATGCGCCGGACACGCCCTTCGTGCTCGGCCTTGACCTCGTTCATGAGCTTCATCGCCTCGAGGATGCAGAGCGGCTGCCCCGGCTCGACCGTGTCGCCCACCTCGACGAACGCCGGCGAGCCCGGCGACGGGGCGCGGTAGAACGTCCCCACCATCGGGGACTCCACGCGAATTGCATCGGTGGCGGGCGGCGGCGTCGCCGGCTCGAGCGAAGCCACGCCCTCGGCGGCCGGAGCCGTTGCGGCCGCGGCGACCGGGATCACCGTCGGCTCGCCCGCCCGGCGTACGGTCACGCGCCACTCGCCCTCCTCGAGCGTCAGCTCGCCGATCCCCGACTCCTGGACGACGCGGATGAGGTCGCGCAGCCGCTCCGACTCGGCGCGCTCGAGCCCCGCCCCTTCGCCGTCGTCGCGGCCGCCGCGCGCGCGGATGGCGTGGAGCAGCGGCTCGGCGTCGTTGCCGAAGAGCGCCACGAGGAGCAGTTCCTCCTCGCTCGCCGCGATGCCCTCGAGCGACTCGCGGATGTCGTCGAGATCGTCCGGCGGCTCCTCCTCGGCGTCGGCGCCGATGTGGCCGAGCAGCTCGGCGGCGCGCTTCACCGCCGGATCGACGGGTGCGGGCAGCTCGCCGTAGCCGCCCTCGATCAGGTCGGCCAGCTCGTCCACGAAGATCTGCCAGCGCTGCGCGGAGAGGACGTGCACGAGCGCCTGCGAGCCGAGCATCTGCCCGATGGGCGCGGCCAACGGGGGCCAGCCCGTTTCGGCCCGGATCAGCTGAAGCTCGTCGAGCACCGCGTCGAGGCGGTCGCCGAAGCCCTGGCGTCGCAGCCCGTGATCGAGCTCCGCGACGAGCCCCGTCGGAAGGTTGTGCTCGGCCGCGCGCACGGCGACGCGCGGAGACACCGGCGGCACCGGATCCTCGCCGAGCGCCTCATCGACGAGCTCCGAGGCCTCCCAGAGCAGGTCGAGCGAGACGCCCGTGTCGATGTCGATCTCGGCCAGGTGCTGCGTGATCGTCTCCGCCGACGCGCGGTGGAGCGACACGGCGAGCGGATAGAGCGCGCACGCGATTCGCTCCGCTCCGGCCCGGCCGGCCTCGATTGCCGCGGCGAGCGCGGTTCCGCCGGCGCCCTGCGCATGCAGGCCGACCGGCAGGCCGCTCGCCTTGCCGACCCCTTCGACGAGCTCGCGCACGCGACCCGGAGAGAGTGAGCCGGACGGATCGTGGATGAGCACGCGCGCCGCGCCGAGCTCGCTGAGGTGACCGGCGCGCTCGAGCAGGACATCGCCGGCGTCCTCGGGCCCCGGGCTGTGCACGAGCCCGATCGCGAGCTCCTTGCCGGACGCCTGGATCGCCTCGGCCGCCTCCTTCAAGTTCTCGAGGTCGTTCAGCGGGTCGTGGAGGCGGAAGACGTCGATGCCGTTCCCGGCCGCGCTCTCGATGAAGCGGCGAACGAGCTCGCGCTCGAGCGG
Organism: uncultured Thermoleophilia bacterium; assembly: GCA_963716005.1. Classification (GTDB taxonomy): domain Bacteria; phylum Actinomycetota; class Thermoleophilia; order Gaiellales; family Gaiellaceae; genus CAVRUF01. The sequence continues at coordinate 881,168 of OY970285.1, read as the reverse complement.
CCGCGAGCCGACCAGGAAGCTCCCGCGCAGCGCCATCTGGAGCGGGGTCTCGCAGATCGCGCGGAGCGAGCGGATGCGCTCCCACGGGCTCTCGACCCCGCGGCGAACGGCCGAGTCGAAGCAGCCGCCGCCCGACACCTCGAGCGCGGCGAACCCGGCCTTGTCGAGCACGGCGGCGACCTCGAGGATCCGCGAGGCGGGAACGCGCGCCGCGAGCGGCTCCTGCGACAGCAGCCGAACCGAGGTGTCGACGAGCACGGCCATCAGACCCGGGAGATGTAGCGCTGCTCTCGGGTATCGACCTTGATCCGGTCGCCGATGTTCACGAAGAGCGGCACCTGCACGACGGCGCCCGTTTCCAGGGTCGCCGGCTTGGTCACGTTCGAGACGGTGTCGCCGCGGATGCCCGGCTCCGTCTCCGAGACCCCGAGCTCGACCGACGCGGGCAGCTGGATCCCGGCCGGCTTCGAGTCCACGAGGAGGAGCATCACCGAGCTCGACGGGAGGAGGAACGGCAACTCGTCGGAGACGTCCCCACGCGGCAGGTGGATCTGCTCGAACGTGCCCTCGTCCATGAAGATGACCTCGTCGCCCGAGTCGTAGAGGTACTGGACGCTCTTCGTCTCGGTGCGGATGCGCGGCATCTTCTCGCCCGCGCGGAAGGTCTTGTCGACGACGGCGCCCGTGTCGATCCCCTTCAGCTTCGTGCGGACGAACGCGCCGCCCTTGCCGGGCTTCACGTGCTGGAACTCGACGATGCGCCAGATCTGCCCGTCGACCTCGACGTGCATCCCGTTCTTGAACTGGTTGGTGGAGACCTGCTCGGCCACGGCAGGAGTTTAGTTGGTGACTGTTACTAGCTCTTTGGTGTACGGCGTGAGGATCTCGACGCCGTCGCCGACGATCACGAGGTCCTCGATCCGGACTCCACCGAGGCCGGCGAGGTAGATGCCCGGCTCGACCGTCACGACGCTGTTTCGCTCGAGCAGCGAGTCGACACCCTCGCGCATGACCGGCAGCTCGTGGATGTCGAGCCCGACGCCGTGCCCGAGCCCGTGCTGGAGCGCCTCGAACCCGCCCGCCTTGATCACGCCCGCGGCCAGCTCGTGCACCTCGCTCCCCTGGACGCCCGCACGAATCGCGTCGAGGCCCTGCTGCTGTGCGTCCTTCGTCACCTCGTACGCGCGGGCGAGATCGTCGGGCAGGTCACCCGTCGCGAACGTACGGGTGCAGTCGGAGCAGTAGCCGTCGACCACTGCGCCGGCGTCGACGACGACCAGCTCGTTCGCCTGGACGCGCCGGTTGCCCGGATGGTGGTGCGGGACGGCGCCGTTCGGGCCGCCGCCGACGATCGCGTCGAAGGACGCCGCATCCGCGCCGGCCTCGCGCATCGTCCGCTCGATGAACCAGACGAGCTCCTTCTCGGTCTTGCCCACGAGCCCATGGTCGGCGAGCGCCTCGTACATGTCGCTGACGATCGTCGCGGCGCGGCGGACCGCGTCGAGCTCGGCCGGCTCCTTCGTCGCCCGGATCTCCGCGACGACCGCCGTCGTGGGCTTCAGCTCGACCCCGGGGGTCTCGAGCACCTTGTACGACGCGACGTTCACGTGATCGGCTTCGAAGGCGACGTGCAGGCCGCCGAGCTCGCGCAGGCGCGGGCCGATCCAGCCGAACACGTCGCGCTGCGCCTCGATGACTTCGACGTCTTGGAGCCCGCGCGCGGCCGTCAGGTAGCGGTAGTCGGTCGCGAGCAGGGCCCCGTCGCGCGTGAGCAGTACGGCGGCGTTCGAGCTCTGGAGTCCGGTCAGGTAGTAGACGTTGGTGGGCGCCGTGACGAGGAAGGCTTCGACCCCGAGCACGTCGAGTTGTGCACGGAGCTTTTCGCGGCGGATCTCGCTCATGCCGACTCCGCCAGGTGGACGAGCGCTTCGCGGTACCCCTCGGGGCCCTTGCCGATCACACGAAAGGTCACGATTTCCTCCAGGACTGAGAAGCGCCGCCACTCCTCGCGCTTGTTGATGTCGGACAGGTGCACCTCGACGACGGGCGCGGCGAAGAGCTCGACCGCGTCGCGGATCGCGTAGCTGTAGTGCGTCCAGGCGCCGGGGTTCAGGATGACGCCGTCGGCCCACCCGCGGGCCTCGTGGCACCAGTCCACGTACTCGCCCTCGTGGTTGGTCTGCTGGCACCGGACGGTGAGCCCGAGCTCGCGTGCCCAGCGGTAGATCCGGTTCTCGAGCTCGTTCAGGCTGAGCCCGCCGTAGAGCTCCGGATCGCGGTCGCCGAGCGCGTTCAGATTGACCCCGTTGAGGACGGCCACCTGCATGGCGCGAGTCTAGTTGCGTTCCGGCGCCGGATCCGCTCCCCACGTGCCCCCAGGGGGCGCGGCGCCGTCAGTCGGCGATGAGGGAATCGAGCGCCGCGCGGATCTCCGCCTCCGGCAGCTCGACGTCGTAGCGCGGGACGCCCTTCCTCTCCAGGAGCACGAGCCGCGGGGTTCCGCCGCGAGCCTTCTTGTCGCGGGCGAGCGCCGCCCAGGCCGCGTCGCGGTCGACCCGCACCGGCGCCGGCGCGAGGATCTCGTCGATCACGTCCGTCTCCATCCCGGACAGGCGCAGCGCCGCCAGCAACCCGAGCGCCACCGCGTCGCCGTGCGCCAGCTCGTAGCCCGACGCCGCCTCGAGCGCATGCGCGAACGTGTGACCGAGGTTCAGGATCGCGCGGCGGCCGTGCTCGTACGGATCAGACAGGACGATCCCCGCCTTGTACGCCGCGGTGGCTCGCACCATCTGGTCTTCCTCGAGCTCCCAGTACGACCGGCCGGCGAGGAGGCCCGTCTTCACGACCTCGGCCATGCCCTGCCGCCGCTCGGCCTCGGGCAGCGTCGCGAGCAGCTCCGTCGTCGATCACGACCGACTCCGGGAAATGGAATGCGCCCGCCAGGTTCTTGCCGACCGCGAGGTCGATCCCGGTCTTGCCGCCGATCGCCGCGTCCACCTGGCCGACCAGCGTCGTCGGCACCGCGATCCACGGGATGCCGCGCAGGTACGTCGCCGCGACGAAGCCCGCGAGGTCGGTGGTCGTTCCGCCGCCGAAGGCGACGAGCACGCCGTCTCGCCCGATCCCTAGCTCGTCCCAGAGCGGCGCGACCACCTCCAGCCGCTTCGCCTTCTCGCCCGACGGGACTGGATGACGCTCGCCCTCGAGCCCGGGATCGTGGAGGGCGAGCACGCGCTCGTCGGCGACCAGCGCACTGGGTCGCTCGTCCACGAGCCAATCGAGATCCGCGAGGAGCCCCGGCTCCGCGGCGACCTGGAGGCATTCGAGCAGCGCATCGTCGGCGTTCTCCGCGACGCCGTCGCAGGTCTCGAGATAGAGGTCGGCCCGTTGCTCGTAGAGCGCGCGGAACGACTCCTCGTCCTGCGCCAGCGGACGCTTGCCGCCGCGCACGCGCGCCCAGGCCAGGTCGACACCGATCTCGACCCAGACGGTGAACGCCCGCCGGGCGAGCCGTTCGCGCGTCTCCTGCACCGTCACGGCGCCGCCGCCGAGCGCGATCACCGACGGCTCGTCCGCCGCGAGCGCCTCGGCCACCACGGCGGCTTCCAGCTCGCGGAATCCCGCCTCGCCGCGCTCGTCGAACAGCTCGGGAATCGGCCCGTACAGGCGCTCGATCTCCTTGTCCGTGTCCACGAAGGGACGCTCGGTGACCTGCGAGACCGCCCGGCCGATCGTCGACTTCCCCGCGCCCATGAACCCGCTGAGCGCGAGGTGGCGGCCTAGTGCGCCGACCACGGGATGCGCTCGACGTAGGCGCGGTGCGCGGCGACCAGATCGGCGATCGCGTCGCCGCCGAACTTCTCCTTCGCCGCCCGCGCGAGCTCCCAGGCGACGCAGGCCTCGGCGACGACCGCCAGCGCCTCGACCGCGGAGACGTCGGAGCGCTCGACCAGCGCCTGCGCCGGCTCGCCGGTCTCGAGGTCGGCCGAGCGCAGCGGGCGCATGAGCGTCGGCAAGGGCTTCATCGCCGCGCGGACGACGATCTCCTCGCCGTCCGACATGCCGGCCTCGATCCCACCGGCGCGGTTCGTCTCGCGCGTGTAGCCGTCCGCCTCGCGGAAGATCTCGTCGTGCGCCTCGGAGCCGCGCTTCGCGGCGAGCGCGAACCCCTCGCCGATCTCGACCCCTTTCACGGCCTGCGTGCCCATGAGCGTCGCGGCCAGGCGCGCGTCGAGCCGCTCGCCCTTCGTCGCGTAGGAACCGAGCCCCGGAGGGACGCCGGTCGCGCGCACCTCGACGACGCCGCCGAGTGTGTCGCGGTCGCCCTTGGCCGCATCGACGGCGGCGCGCATCTCGTCCTCGCCCTCGGCGCCGCCGACCGCGACCGCGCGGCCGGAGACCGCGATGCCGATCTCCGCGAGCAGCGCCTTCGCCACGGACCCGGCGGCGACGATGACGGCCGTATGCCGTGCGCTCGCGCGCTCCAGGGCGTTGCGTGTGTCGTCGTGGCCGTACTTCATGACGCCCGCGAGATCGGCATGCCCGGGACGCGGCAGTGTGACCGCCTCCTTGCCCTTGCCGGACGGCTCGCCTTCGGGCGGCCAGGGGCTCATCCCCCACGTCCAGTTCTCGTGGTCGCGGTTGCGGACGACCAATGCGAGCGGCGATCCCAGTGTCTTGCCGTGCCGCAACCCGGCGAGCACCTCGACGCGGTCCTGCTCGATCTTCTGGCGCGGACTGCGCCCGTAGCCCTCCTGCCGCCGCGCGAGGTCGGCGTCGATCGCGTCGCGGTCGAGCTCGAGACCGGCGGGCAGGCCGGAAACGATCGCGACCAGCGCGGGCCCGTGCGACTCGCCGGCGGTTTCCAGTCGGAGGCTCACGAACGGGAGAGTAGTGCGGCACGCATGACGTCGATAGGGGCGGACTCGCCGGTCCAGCGCTCGAACGACGCCGCGCCCTGGCGTAGGAGCACCTCGAGCCCGTCCACGACCGTGCATCCCGCGGCCCGTGCGGCCGCGACCAGCGCGGTCGGCTCGCCGTCGTCGCGATAGGCCAGATCGACCACCGTGAGCGCTGAATCGAGATCCACGAGCGTCTCCTCGCGCACGGGCGTGGCGTTCACGAGCATTGTCGCGTCACCGAGCTCCGGCGGCCAGTCCGCGTCGCGCCGCGACGACATCCGCACGGTCGCGCCTACGTCCTCCAGGGCGGTCCCGACCGCATGGGCCGCGCCGCCCGCGCCGAGGATCAGCACTCGCGCTCCCTCGGCCTCGACCGCGTCGACCACCGCCAGCCCGTCCGTCGAGGAGCCGTGGAGCTTCCCGTCTCGCACGACGATCGTGTTCACGGAACCGGCGCGCGACGCGAAGTCGTCCACCTCGTCGAGGAACGGGATCACCGCCGCCTTGTACGGCACGGTCACGTTCGCGCCCACGAAGCCGTTGTCCGCCAGCGAGCCGACCGTCTCCTCGAGCAGCTCCTCCTCGACCGGCATGAGCACGTACTTGAATTCGAGTGAGAGCGCCTCGAAGGCGGCGTTCTGCATACGGGGCGAGAGCGAGTGCGCGACAGGGTTTCCGAGGAGCCCGATGAGGCTCAGCACTGCAGCCCGCCGCGGGGATACGCGTCGAACTCGGCCGAGCTTGCCGTGAAGAAGTGGCTCTTGCAGTCGGCCTTGCGGATGAAGTAGAGGAAGTTCACGTCGTCCGGGTGCGCGGCGGCCTGGATCGACGCAAGGCCCGGGTTCGCGATCGGCGTCGGCGGAAGGCCGGGAACCTTCCGCGTGTTGTACGGCGAGTCGGACTCGAGCTGGCTCTGGAGGATCGCCTGGGTCGGAGGGATGTCGAAGCCGTAGCGGATGGCCGCGTCGATCCCGAGCGTCATGCCGGCCTTCAGGCGGTTGTAGATCACGGCGGCCACCAAGGGGCGCTCCTTCGGGACGATCACCTCCTTCTCGATCAGCGAGGCGATGATCAGCACGTCGTACGCGGTCAGGTTCTTCGACTCCGCGTACTTCATGTCCACCTTCCCCCAGGCGTCCGAGAACGCGTCGAGCTGCTTCAGGACGAGCTCGCGCGAGGTCGTGTCCTCGGTGAAGTCATAGGTCGCCGGGAAGAGGAAGCCCTCGAGGTTCTTCAGCTTCTCGCTCTTGAAGTCGGCCGGGACCGGACCCTTCTTGGAGGCCGCGAGGTAGTCCTTGGCCGTGAGGCTCGTCTCGAGGCCGCGCTTGTTCTTCGCGATCTTGTCCACCTCGGTGACGCGCTTCGCCATCTGCGCGCGCGTGAACCCCTCCGGGAAGATGATCCGGATCGTCGGCTTCGCCGGAACCGCCTCGGTCGTCGACGGCAGCGGCGGCGGGCTGTCGCTTCCGAGCGCCTTCGAGATCCCGAACGCGACGCCGGCCACGGCCGCGAAGGCGACGAACACGCCCACGATCACAGCGAAGACGCTGTGCTTGTGCTTGGGCCGCTCGGCGCGGTGCTTTACGTAGGTTGGGCGCTCAGCCATTCGAGATAGGTCGTGAGGAGATGGGCCGCGGCGAGCGCATCCTCGGGTGCGCTGGATCCTGCTTCCTGTGAATTCTGCGCGAGACGGGTGGTGAAGCGCTCGTCGAACGTGTCGACCGGGAGGTCGACCTTCGCGCGGAGCGCCGCGACGAACCGTTCGGTCTCGGCCGCCTGCTCACCTGCCTCGCCCCGCAGGGTGATGGGAAGACCGACGACGATCCGCTCGGCGTTCTCCTCGCGGGCGAGCTTCGCCACGCTGGGCGAGACCCGCCTCTTCGGCGGCCCGCTCGACGACGCCCAGCGGTCTCGCCACCGTCCCCGTCGGGTCCGAGACGGCCACGCCGGTGCGCGCGAGACCGTAGTCGAGCGCGAGAACCTTCACGGGCGGCGATCCTACGAGAGCGCCTCGACGAGCGCCCGCTCGGCAGTCGCGAGCGCGTCGGGGAGCTTCTCGGGATCCTTGCCTCCGGCGCGCGCCATCGTCGGGCGTCCGCCGCCACCGCCGCCGACGAGCGCCGCCGCCTCCTTGACGATCGCGACCGCGTCGAGGCCGCGCTCCTCGAGGGAGTTGTCGAGGTTCACGACGAGCGAGACCTTGCCGTCGTCGCGCGAGCCGAGCACGACCGCGGCCGGCGCGCTCGCCTGCTTCAGGCGGTCGGAGAGGGCCATGCAGCTCGTCCACGCTGTCGGTCTTCGCCTCGGCGACGATCACGGCGACGCCGCCGGCCTCGGTGCGACGTTCCTCGAGGACCTCGGCGCCTCGCGGCTGCTCTTGGCTTCGCCTTGCGCGCCTGGGCCAGCTCGCCGCGCAGCTCGTCGGCTTCACGCGCGCGGGCGTGGAGCAGCGCGTACGCCTCGCCGGAGGTGACCGCCTCGATCCGGCGCACGCCGGAGCCGACCGAGCCCTCCGAGAGGATCGCGAACGGGCCGATCTCCGCGGTCGTGCGGACGTGGCAGCCGCCGCAGAGCTCGCGCGAGAACGCCTCGTCGCCGCTCCCCACCTCGATGACGCGGACGACGTCGCCGTACTTCTCGCCGAAGAGCGCCATCGCACCGAGGCGCTTCGCCTCGTCGATCGGCGTCAGGAACGCATGCACCGGGAGGTTCTCGAAGACGCGCTCGTTCACGATCTCCTCGACACGGGCGCGCTCCTCGGCGCTCAGCGCCTGGGGATGCGTGAAGTCGAAACGGAGCTTGTCCGGCCGCACGGCCGAGCCGGCCTGGCGCACGTGGTCGCCGAGCACCTCCTGGAGCGCCTTGTGGAGCAGGTGCGTCGCGGTGTGGTTCGCGGTCGTCGGGAAGCGGACCTTCCACGGCACGACGGCGCGCACGCGGTCGCCCGCGGCGAAGCCCGAGCCCGAGAAGAGCAGCGCCTGGTCGTCGCCGAAGCGGTACGCCGCCACGAGCTCCGCCTTGGCGCCCTCGTCTTTCGAGATCCACCCTTGGTCCGAGACCTGCCCGCCGCCGTCGGGATAGAAGGGCGACTCGCGGAGCTTCGCGAGGAACGTGCCGTCGCCGAGATCCTGGAGCGCGCCGATCTGCGTCAGCACGTCGGTCGCCTCGTAGCCGACGAACTCGGTCTGGAACCCCGCCTCGCGCGCCAGCTCGGCCGCGGGGACGTCCTCGCCGCCGCCCGCCGAGCGCGACCGCTCGCGCTGCTCGCCCATGCGCTCCTTGAACCCGTCCGTGTCGACGGCGAGGCCGCGCTCCTCCGCCAGCTCGACGGTGAGCTCGAGCGGAAAGCCGTAGGTGTCGTGGAGCTTGAAGGCGTCGTCCCCGGAGACGTTTCCGCTTGCGGCGACCTCGTCGAAGAGCTTCAGGCCGCGCGTGAGCGTCTGCGCGAAGCGCTCCTCCTCGGCGGTCAGGGCCGCCTCGATCTGCGCCGCGGTTCTCCTCGAGCTCGGGATACGCGTCGCCCATCTGCGCGATCACGGCGCCGGACAGCCCGGCGAGGAACGGCGATTCGAGCCCGATCCGCTGGCCGTGCTGCACCGCTCGGCGGATGACCCGGCGCAGGACGTAGCCGCGCCCCTCGTTGCCAGGAACGATCCCGTCCGCGGTGAGGAACGTCATCGCGCGGCCGTGGTCGGCGAGCACGCGGTGCGCCTTCGTCGCCTGGTCGGACTCGCCGTAGCGCACGCCGCTCTCGGCCGCGACCCACTCCATGATCTGCTGGTAGGCGTCGGTATCGAAGATCGAGTCGACGCCCTGGAGGAGCATCGCGCCGCGCTCGAGGCCGAGGCCGGTGTCGATGTTCTGCTGCGGCAGCGGCGTGAGCGTCCCGTCGTCGGCGAGGTCGTACTCCATGAAGACGAGGTTCCAGTACTCGAGGAACCGGTCGCAGTCGCAGCCGGGCGCGCAGTCGGGCCGGTCGCAGCCGAGCTCGACGCCGCGGTCGAGGTAGAGCTCCGAGCACGGGCCGCACGGCCCGGTGTCGGCGGCCTGCCAGAAGTTCTCGGAGCGCGGCAGCCCGACGATCCGCTCGCGCGGGATGCCGACGCGGAGCCAGCCGTCGATCGCGACCTGGTCCTCGCCGAGCCCGAGTTCCGGGTCGCCGGCGAAGACGGTCGCCCAGATCGTCTCCGGCTCGAACCCGAGTTTCTCGGTGGAGAACTCCCAGGCGAGGTCGATCGCCCCGTCCTTGAAGTAGTCGCCGAACGAGAAGTTGCCGAGCATCTCGAAGAACGACGCGTGGCGGGACGTGCGCCCCACGTCGTCGAGGTCGTTCTGCTTCCCGCCGGCGCGCATCACCTTCTGCGCGGTCGTGACGCGCTGCGCCACGGGCTGCTCGACGCCGAGGAACCACTTCTTCATGGGCTGCATGCCGGCGACGATGAAGAGCGTCGTCGGATCGTCGGCAGGCGGAATCACCGACCCGGACGCGCGCCGCGTGTGCCCGTGCGACTCGAAGAACGCGAGGAATCCCTCGCGCAGCTCGGCGGTAGTTCTCATGCGCCGATCGTACCCGGCGCCTACGCTCGAACCCGAGCCGTTCTCCTCGTCCTCGACGAGCTCCTCGCGCATCTTCTCCAGCGAACGCCGGATGAGCCGCGACACGTGCATCTGGGAGATCCCGATCTGCACGGCGATCTGCGACTGGGTCAGCCCTTCGTAGAAGCGCAGGTGCAAGATGCGCCGCTCGCGCTCGTCGAGGGCCTTCAGGCCGGGCTCGACGACGGCGCGGTCCTCGCTCAGCTCGAACTCCGGATCGACCTCGCCGAGCGACTCGAGCGGGTCGAGATCGTCGCCGTTGTCGCCGCCGCCGGAAGGCGCCGAGAGCGAGAGCGTCGTGTAGGCGTGCCCGGTCTCGAGCGCCTCGACCACCGCTTCCTCGTCCACCCCGGCCGCCTTCGCCAGTTCGGGAACCGTCGGGGAGCGGCCGAGCTCGACAGTCAGGTCCTCGAGGAGCTTGGAGAGGCGGACGTTCAGCTCCTGGAGCCCGCGGGGGACGCGGATCGCCCAGCCCTTGTCGCGAAAATGGCGCTTGATCTCGCCGATGATCGTCGGCGTCGCATAGGTCGTCAGCTCGAAGCCGCGGTCGGGGTCGAAGCGGTCGATCGCCTTGATCAGCCCGATCGAGCCGACCTGGACGAGATCCTCGAGCTGCTCGCCGCGCCGGTCGTAGCGTCGGGCCAGCGAGCGCACGAGCGGCAGGTACTGCTCGATCAGCTCGTCGCGCGCGGCCTGGTCGCCTTCCTCGTGGTAGCGCCGAAGCAGCTCGCGGTCGTTGCGCCGCCCCTCCTGCGTCACGCGTCGTCCCCGATGACTCCCTTGCGAAGACGCACCCAGGCCGCCCCGTCGCGGCCGTCGATCTCGTACCCGGACGTCGTCGCGTCGAGAAGCCGCGCGAGGCCGACCGAACCCGGATCGCGGTCTGCGAGCCCGGCCTCGATGCGGTCGCGGTCGAGCGGCCCGAGCACCAACGCGACGCCGCCCTCCGTCACCTGGATCTCCACGTCGAGGATCTCCGTGTCGGTGCAGAAGTCGTCCGAGAGGAGCGTGTCGAGCGCGAGCTGGACGTCCTCGAGCGCCTCGACGGACAGACCCGACTGTGCCGCGAGCCCGCCCAGGACAAGGCGAACCACGCCCTGGTAGGAGCGGCCGGAGGGGACGGTGAGCCTGATCGTGTCGGTCATCCGGGGCGGAGCCAGTGTAGTAACCGGTTTGGCCGGTTCTTATTCGGCCGAGGAGATCAAACCGGCGCCGACGACCGCGTCGCCCTCGTAGAGGACGGCGGCCTGGCCGGTCGCGACGCCGTAGGCCGGCGTGTCGAGCCGGAGGTCGAAGCCCTCGCCGTCGGCCGTGATCTCGGCGGGAGCGGCAGGCGAGCGGTAGCGCAGCTTCGCGTCGGCGCGCTCGACCGGCACGTAGAGGCGGCCCTCCCGCGAGGAGATCCTGTGACGGGCGAGCGAAGCGTGCGGTCCGACGACCACCGTGTTCGACGCGGGGTCGCTGCGCAGCGCGAAGAGCGGGGCACCCGTCGAGACGCCGAGCCCGCGCCGCTGCCCCGGCGTGAAGCGCCAGAAGCCGTCGTGGCGTCCGAGCTCGTTGCCGTCCTCGTCCACGATCGCGCCCTCGGCCACGCCCACGCCGTGCGCCCCGAGGAAGTCGCGGTAGTCGCCGCCGGCGAGGAAGCACGCCTCCTGGCTCTCGGCACGGCGGGCCGCGGCCAGGCCGGCCGCCTCGGCCTCGGCTCGGACCTCCGTCTTCGTGGACTCGCCGAGCGGGAACCACAGACGGCCGAGCTCGTCCGGGTCGAGCTGGGCGAGCATGTAGGACTGGTCCTTCTCGCGGTCGACCGCGCGGGCGAGGAGCAGGCGGCCGCGGTGCTCGGCGAGGCGGGCGTAGTGCCCGGTCGCGAGCTTGGAGGCGCCGACGAGCTCGGCGAACGCGAGCAGCTCGGCGAAGCGGAAGCTGCCGTTGCAGCGCATGCACGGGTTCGGCGTCTCGCCGCGGGCGTAGCCGTCCACGAACGGCGCGACCACGGCGGCGCGGAACTCCTCCCGCAGGTCGAGCGTCACGTGCGGCAGTCCGAGGCCGTGGCAGGTAGCGCGAGCGGCAAGCACGGCCTCGGGCGAGCAGCAGGCCCGCTCGGCGTCGGGGCCGTGCGGATCGAGCCAAAGGCGCAGCGTTGCGCCGACAGGCTCGAAGCCGGCCTCGCGGACGCGGAGGAGCGTGACCGCGCTGTCGACGCCGCCGCTCATCGCGACGACCACGCGGTTCTCGTCGGGCGATGCGGTGAGGACCTGGGCCAACGCCTCGTGCAGCGCGTCGCCGGCGAGCGGAGGCGTGGGGACCGCGGCAGCCTCGAGCGGCGTCAGCCCGGGAAGCGCGGCGAGGAGCTCGTCGACGCCGGGTCCTTCTCCCCCGGCCTCGTCGATGCGCCCGTCGGCGACCCGCAGGCGGATCCAGGCGAGGTCGCCGTCACGCGCGGCTGTTCCGGTGGCCTCCATCGGGCGAGGGTAGCGGCGGATTCGGGCACGCGTGCACCACCGCGCCGTGTCTGCCTCGTACGTGAGGAACCTGGCGAGCCAGGTGGGTGCCTTGCCGGGCGGTGATTAAGCCGGATCCGGACGCGGGCTCCCTCTCAGTAGCTGTTGGTTCTACATTGCGCACGAGGCCACGCACGCGGTCGAGCACGCCGTCTCAGCTTAGCGTGCGCCCTCGGAGAATCTCCATCGAACCGTCCCCTCGCCCTCGACGCCGAGCGCGGCGGCGAGCGCTTCCGTCAGCGCGAACTCCTGCCCCTCGGCGTAGCCCTCCTTGCCCACGACGGTCGTGTCCACGGATACGCCGTTCGCCTCGACGGTGATCCGCGCGCCGCACGGCAGGACGGGGTGCGCGATCCCCTGGAGCGACGCGTCGAGCGTCACGCCGCACACGGTCGCCTGCCCGTTCGAGTTGGATCCGAGCACGCCGACCGTCGCCTCGCGCCACTGCTCGGTGGCGCCCGTGGCGGCCGGCGTCACCGGCGTTGCATCGCCGCCGCCAGCGGTGAACGTCAGACCGGCGAGGATGGCGACGAGCGCGAGCGCGGCCAGAGCCAGCTCGCGCTCGAGGAGCTCTCCCTTCACGCCGGCCCGGTGCCGGCGAGCAGCCTCCCGAACGACTCGCGGACAAGGCCGTCGAACTCCACCGGCAGCGTGCCGTCCGCGTCCGCGAACTGGCGCAGGTGCAGGAGGAGCGCCGCACGTTCTTTCGGATCACCGCTTTCGGGCGCCGCGTCACGGGAGATCTCTTCGAGATCCCAGATGTTCCACTTCCGCGGCCCGCGAACCGGCATGCGGACGACCTTCTGCGGCGGAGGCGGAGCGACCGGAGGAGACGTCGGCGCGATCGGCTCGGGCGGAGGCGCCGGCGCGGCGACCAGCGGCGCGCGGTCGAGCACCGGCATCGGCTCGGGGTCCGGCTCAGGTTCAGGTTCTGGCTCTGGTTCCGGTTCGGGTTCCGGCTCAGGCTCTGGGTCCGGTTGGGGCAGAGGCTCTGGTTCCGGCTCCGGTTCGGGCTCGGGATCCGGAAGTGCCGCAGCCGCCTCGATCTCCGGCTCGACATCGGCGAGCGGCTCGGCTGTCGACACGGGCTCCGGTTCGGGCTCGGGCTCCACGGGCTCCGGCGCCACCGGCGGGTCGGCAGCGCGCCGCCGGAAGGACGGAAGCCGCCGCTTCGGCTTCGGCTCGGGCTGCGGCGCTTCGACGACGGGCTCCGGTTCAGGCTCGACCACGGACTCCGGCTCGGGTTCAGACTCGACGACAGGCTCGCGTTCGGCGATCACTTCGTCGACGACAACCGGTGCCGGCGCCTCGACGATCGTCTCCTCGATCTCCGGCGGTGCGGTCGGAGCGGTGTCCGAACCAAGGTTGAACACGACGCGCTTGCGTCCGACGGGAACGCGCACGGAGTACTCGCGCGGGCGCGGCGGAGCTGCAGGCCGACTGGCCCGCCAGGGGTCGTTGTCGCGCTGCCAGAGCATCCACTCGATGACCGAAGCGACCAGCCAGGCGGCGATCACGCCCACGACGATCCAGACCGGCCGCACGTCGAGCAGGCCGAGCGTAAGCGCGACCGCGACGATCAGGCAGCCGAGGAGGAGCAGCCGGACGAGCGAGGTGCCGGGCACGCCTGAATGCTACGGAGACTTACGCGGTGTCGTCTTCGCCTTCGGCGGGCTCGGTCTCTGCGACCGGCTCGGAAGGCGGTTCGTCGGCGGCCGGAGCGGGCTTGGGCTCGGGCTCCGGCTCTGCGTCCTGGGCGGCGACGACCGACGCGGTGACCGGCGTCTGGGGCGACGCCGCGACACTCTGCTGGGCGGCGAGAACGATCGCGTCGACGGCGGCCTGGACGGCCGCGTCGCCGTGGCCGGCCGCTCCGAGAAGCTGCTCGGCGCCCTCGCGGGAGCGCTGCACGATGACATGCGCCTGGGCCTGCGCCCACTCGAGCGTCTGCTCGACCTCGGCGCGCGCGGCGTTCGTGAGCTCGGTCGCCTGGTGGCGGGCCTGCTCGAGGAGGCGAGCGCCGGACGCCTCGGCCTCGCGGAGCTCCTGGGCGGAATCGCGGTTCGTCTTCGTCAGGATCTCGCGCGCCTCGTTGCGGGCCTCGTTCACGACCTCGATGCGTTGGCGCTCCGTCTCCTGGCGGATGCGCTGGATCTCGGACTCCTGCTGCGTCATCGACATCTGGCGCTCGCGAATCTCCTGCTCACTGCGCGCGATCTGCTTGACCGCGGCCTCCTGGGCGTCGCGCTCGATCGTGTCGGCGAACTCGGAGGCGGCGCGCACCAGATGGAGCGCGTCCATGCGCACGGCGTGCCCCGACGGTTCGGACGAGGCCCCGCGAGGCGCGGCCTGGAGCACGCGCAGCTGCGCCTGCAACGAAGTGACGTGGCGCCGGTAGGCCTCGAACGCCTCCTCGACCCGCGAGCGGTCGTAACCGTCGGCTGCGGAGGGAAGATCTTGTGCCTGCGGTAGCGCGGTCAGCGCCTGGGCTGACGGAGCGCGTCGCGGATCGTTCGTGGACATGCTGCGTTTCTCCTCGATCGGGTGCGCCTGCGAACCAGTATGGCTACTCGTCGGCGCGGACGGCAAGCAGGTTTAGCTCTGCTTACGAAGCGTGATTCCGAGTTCGCGCAGAATCTCCTCCGGCATCGGCGTCGGAGCGCCGCTCAGAGGGTCGGATCCGCTGGCAACCTTTGGAAACGCGACAACCTCCCGAATGTTCGGCTCGCCGGCGAGAAGCGCGCAGAATCTTTCGATTCCCATCGCGAACCCGCCGTGCGGCGGCGCGCCCATCTTCAGCGCGTCCAGGAGGAAGCCGAACTTCTCGTCCAACTCCTCGTCGGTGAGTCCGAGCGCCCGGAAGATCCGCTTCTGGACCTCCTGGTCGTGGATCCGGATCGAGCCCGACCCGAGCTCCCAGCCGTTCCAGACGAGGTCGTACGCCTCGCTGATCGCCTTGCCGGGGTCGCTCTCGATCAGCTCCTCGTCGCCGGCGCGGATGCCCGTGAACGGATGGTGCGAGAACGTGAAGCGCTCGTTCTGCTCGTCCCATTCGAACACCGGGAAGTCGACCACCCAGAGGAACTCGTCCCTCGCGGGATCGGCGAGCTCGAGCTCGCGGCCGAGGTGCGTGCGGAGGCCGCCGAGCACACGGCTGGTTGCAGGCCGTGTGTCCGCGGCGAACAGGACGGTCGAGCCGGGCTCCGCCTTGAAGTGCGCGAGCTCGGCCTCCGAGAGGAACTTGGCGATCGGCGAGCGCACCTCTCCGCTCTCGTCGTGGACGAGGTACGCGAGGCCCTTGGCGCCCCACTCCTTCGCGAGCTCCTCGAGCCGGTCGAGCTCCGCGCGCGAGAACGCTTTGGGAGCGGTGATGTAGCGGACGGCCTCGGCGCCTGAGAAGACGCCGAACTGGGAGTCGCGCGTGAGCTCGGTCGCGTCCTCGATCTCGAGGCCGAAGCGGAGGTCCGGCTTGTCCGAGCCGTAGCGCGCCATCACGTCGTGCCAGGTGAGGCGCGGGAACGGCCGCGGCGGCGGCGTGCGCTCGAGCGCCTCGAAGGATGCGACGACTGCTTCCTCGAGGACGTTGAGCACGTCCTCGCGCTCGACGAATGCCATCTCGATGTCGAGCTGGCGGAACTCGAACTGCCGGTCGGCGCGCAGATCCTCGTCCCTCCAGCAGGTGGCGATCTGGTAGTAGCGGTCGAAGCCGCTGATCATGAACAGCTGCTTGAAGACCTGCGGCGACTGGGCGAGCGCGAAGAAGCGGCCCGGCTGGAGGCGCACCGGCACGAGGAAGTCGCGTGCGCCCTCGGGCGTGCCCTTCATCAGGCTGGGGGTCCAGAGATCGACGAAGCCGAGTTCCTCCATGCGCCGGCGGATGGCGCCGACCACGGTGCCCATGAGACGGAGGCTGCGCTGCATCTGCGCGCGGCGCAGGTCGAGCCAGCGATAGCGCAGGCGGAGGTTCTCGTCGACGTTCTCCTCGTCGAGCTGGAAAGGGAGCGGCGTCGAACGGTTGAGAATCTCGAGCTTCGTCACCTGGAGCTCGATCTCGCCCGTCGGCAGGTTCGGGTTGACCGCGTCCGCGGCGCGCGGGGCGATCTCGCCCTCGGCGCGCAGCACGAACTCGTTGCGGATCTCGTGGGCGACCGCTGCGGCGTCCGGCGCGTGCTCCGGGTTGATGACGAGCTGGCAGATCCCGGTGTGGTCGCGCAGGTCGATGAAGACGAGGCCGCCGTGGTCGCGGCGCGTGTCCGCCCAGCCGGCGAGCGCGACGGTCTTGCCGACCGAGTCGGATCGCGGCTCGCCGCAGTTCAGGTCACGCCATTTGCTCAATTTCGCTCCAGTCTCTGGCTCGTTGCGCGCGGGACACGCGCGCGTTTTCTCATTAGCGTCTAAAGCGGGTGGTGGGCTGGGGTGCCCCGAACCCTCTCCGCAATTTCCGAGATTTGGAACGGCTCGCCCAGATCCTCGCCCCCGCTCCTCAGTGTGGCCGTTTCGCCCTCGACCCGCACGACGATGCGCGCGCCGAGGCGACCCGCCTGGGTCATCTGACCCTTGGCCGAGCGGCCCGCGTAGTCGGTGTCGCAGCGCATGCCGTCGCGTCGGAGCTTCGCGAGCTCGACCAGGACGGCGGCGCGATCGGCCGTCTCGTCGACCGCGAAGAAGACGTCGATTCCCGGCTCCTCGGCCGTCACGCCCTCTTGCTCGAGCGCGAGGATCAGCCGCTCGATGCCCGCCCCGAAGCCGATGCCCGGCGTCGGCGGGCCGCCGATCTCCTCGATGAGACCGTCGTAGCGGCCGCCCCCGGAGATCGTCCCGGCCTGGCCGCTCTCGTCCGGGCCGACGAACTCCCAGGTCGTGCGCGTGTAGTAGTCGAGCCCGCGCACGAGCGCCGGGTCGAGCGCGTACTCGACGCCGTAGGCATCCAGGTAGCGGCGCACCTCGCCGAAATGCGCTTCGCACTCCGCGCAGAGCGAGTCGCCGATCTTCGGCGCTTCCTCCAGCGCGGCCCTCACCGCCGGGTTTTTGACGTCGAAGACGCGGAGCGGACTCGTCGCGCGCTTTCCCCGCGCGTCCTCGTCCAGGACGTCTGCGTTCGCGTCGAGCCAGGCGTTCAGCTTGTCGAGGTAGGCGGGTCGGCAGGCCGCGTCCCCGATCGAGTTCAGTTGGAGCTGGAACGACTTCACGCCGAGTGTCTCGAGGAGCGTCCGGTAGTACTCGAGCACCTCGGCGTCGACAGCCGGATCCGCCGAGCCGATTGCCTCGAGCGAGAGCTGCCAGTGCTCGCGGTAGCGCCCTCGCTGCGGCGCCGCGTACCGGTACATGGGCGCGATCGTGTAAAGCTTGACCGGCTGCGGATCGCGGTGCATCCCGTGCTCGATGTATGCCCGGCAGATCGGCGCCGTCCCCTCCGGCCGCAACGTCAAGGAGCGTTCGCCGCGGTCGGAGAACGTGTACATCTCCTTCTGGACGACGTCCGAGCCCTCGCCCGACGTGCGCGCGAAGAGCTCCGTGTCCTCGAACACCGGCGTCTGGATCGGCCGGTAGCCGTACTCGGCGCAGAGGCGCTCCATCGTGCCCGTGACGAAGCGCCAGAGCGGCTGGTCGCCCGGGACGACGTCGTGCGTCCCCTTCGGAGCCTCGATCGCGGTCACGACGCGCGGAGCTCGGCGAGGAACGGATTCGTGGCGAGCTCGGCCCCGATCGTCGTCGGCGGCCCGTGGCCGGAAAACACCGTCGTTTCCGGCGAAAAACGCTCGGCCAGCGACCGGATCGACGCGAGCAGCACGTCCCAGTCGGCTCCGGGCAGGTCGGCTCGGCCGACGGAACCCAGGAAGAGCACGTCGCCCGAGAAGAGCGCGCCGGCGGCGGCGTAGGCGAGGTGCGCGGGCGAGTGGCCCGGCGCACGGACGGTCTCAAACGTGATGCCTGCGAGCTCGAGCGTTTCGTCTCCCTGGAGGAGGTTGTCGGGCGTGTACGGCCGGAACGTGACGCCCGGAGGCGTGTAGTCGTTCACCTGCTCGAGGAGCGCTCGCTCGTCCTCGGCCATGTACACCGGCGCGCCGGTTCCCTCGGCCAGGTCGGCGACGCCGCCGAGGTGGTCCCAGTGCCCGTGCGTGATGAGGATCGCGACGCATTCGGCCCCGCGCTGGGCCAGCTCGAGCCGGATCTTGGCCGCGTCCGCGCCCGGATCGACGACGACCGCCTCGGCCGCGCCGGGGTTGCGGACGAGGTAGCAGTTCGTCCCGATCGGGCCGAGCTCGAGGCGCGTGACGTCAAGGGCCATCAGGCGGCTGAGTCTATCCGTGCGGGGTTAGACTCCCCGGCCATGGAGAGCTGGTCGCTCCCGGAGATTCCGACGCCTGAAGGAAGCCGTTCTCCGGTCGTCCTCCGCAGTGCCAACGAGGCGCGCGCGGTGCTCCTCGGACTCGATCCCGGGCAGGAGCTCGGCGACCACCAGGTCAAGGAGCACGCGTGGATCGTCGTGGTCGAGGGGCGCGCCGAGTTCGAGGCCGGCGGGACGCGCGTCGACGCGCCGGCCGGCACGCTCCTGCACTTCGAGCCCGACGAGCGGCACGCGGTTCGCGCGCCCGACGGCGCCCGCCTTCTACTCCTACTGGCGCCGTGGCCCGGCGAGGGCCACTACCGCGGCAACTCGCAGGCCTAGCGGCGGCCGGAGCCGTAGCGCTTCTGCGCCATGCGGTAGACGAGCGAGTCCACCAGGAACATGAACGGCAGGAGGAACGCCATGATCACGGCGGTGTTCCCGATGATCCCGATGGTGCTCAGATTTTCGCGCCCGGTCGCGTAGACGAACACGAAGACGAGCGGCGTGAAGATCGCCCCACGACGGGCGATGCGCTGGAGCGACGGCTTCGGGACGACGCGGCCCCGGCGGTCGACGATCTCGCCCTTCGGCGTCGCCGCCTTGTCGGCCTTCGGGGCGTTCAGCTCGCTGAGGCGCTCCGCGCTCTCCTCTTCGCCGTCCTCGCCCTCGAGGACGTACTCGTACTCGTGGCGCTGAAGCTTTTCGCGCTTGCGCCGCTGCTTGCGGGAGGGCATGCGTCGATTATGCCGTGGCCGCGCCGGACGACCGCGTCCAGGCGACCTGGCCGGCCTCGATCACCGTTACGACCTCAGGCCCGCCCAGGTGGTAGGCGAGGTAGCGCCAGTCGGAGCGTGTCGAGGAGGACGATGTCCGCCGCGTACCCGGGCGCGAGCCGTCCGCGGTCGGGGCGGCCGAGGACGTGCGCCGCGTTCACCGTGCAGGCCGCGAGCGCCTCGGCGGGCGCCAGTCCGATCTGCGTGCACGCGAGGTTGCACGCGATCGGGAGGCTCTCGGAGAACGCGCTGCCCGGGTTGAAATCGGTGGCGAGCGCGACCGCCGCGCCCTGGTCGACGAGCGCGCGGCCGGGCGGCATCGGGCGTCCGAGGGTCAGGGCCGCGATCGGAAGCAGGACAGCCGTCACGTCGCTGCCGGCGAGCGCGCGGACTCCGGCGTCGCCGGTCGCCTCGAGGTGGTCCACGCTCCGTGCGCCGAGCTCGATCGCGAGCTCGATTCCGCCCGCTTCGGTGAACTGGTCGGCGTGGAGCCGCAACGCCAAGCCGTGCTCGGCGCAGGCCGTGAGATAGCGGCGCGCCTGCGCCGGCGTCGAACGCGCCCTGCTCCAGGAAGACGTCCGCCGCCTCGGCGATCTGGGCCGCCTCGGGGAGCACGTCGGCGAGCGCGAAGTCGAGGTACGCGTCCGCGTCGTCGAACTCGGGCGGGACCGCGTGCGCGCCGAGCCACGTCGGGACGCCGCCCGCGTCGCGGACCGCGCGGAGCTGTGCGAGCTCCGTGTCGCGGTCGAGCCCGTAGCCGGACTTCCCCTCGAACGTGGTCGTGCCGGACGCGCGCATCCAGGCGCGGTGCCGCTCGACCGCCGCACGGAGCTCGTCCTCGGTCGCCGCCCGCGTGGCCCGGACGGTCGAGAGGATGCCGCCGCCCGCGGCGTGGAGCTCCTCGTAGGACGCCCCGCCCGAGCGCAGCTCGAACTCGCCGGCCCGGTCGCCCGCGAAGCACGGATGCGTGTGGCAGTCGACGAGTCCCGGGATCGCTGCACGCCCGCGCCCGTCCACCTCGACGACGTCGCCGTCGATCGGGCCGAGGTCGCGCATCCGCCCCACGTCGACGATGACGCCGCCGCGCGCGAGGACGTACGCATCCTCGATGACATCCAGCCGCCCGAGGGCCTCGCCGCGCAGCGGCGCCTCGGTGCCGGCCGGGGAGACCGCCTGGGCGAGATCGCGAACGAGGAGCGTCGACACGCCGCGCGTCGCCTAGACGTCGCGTCCGGGGAGCGCCACGCCCTGCTCGGCGGCGGCGTCGAGTGCCTCGTCGTACCCCGCGTCGGCATGGCGGATCACGCCCATGCCCGGATCCGACGTGAGCACCCGCTCGAGCCGCGCCGCCGCGTCGTCGGTGCCGTCCGCGACGACGACCATGCCGGCGTGGATCGAGTTGCCGATCCCCACGCCGCCGCCATGGTGGACGCTGACCCACGTCGCCCCCGCCGCCGTGTTGACGAGCGCGTTCAGGATCGGCCAGTCGGCGATTGCGTCGGAGCCGTCCTGCATCGCCTCCGTCTCGCGGTAGGGCGAGGCGACCGAACCCGCGTCGAGGTGGTCGCGCCCGATCACGATCGGCGCGGACACCTCACCGCAGCGGACGAGCTCGTTGATCGCGAGCCCCGCCTTGGCGCGGGCGCCGTAGCCGAGCCAGCAGATCCGCGCAGGCAGCCCCTGGAACGCCACGCGGTCGCCGGCGATCTCGAGCCACCGCTGCAGCAGCGGGTCGTCCGGAAAGAGCTCTCCGAGCATCGCGTCGATGGCCGCGATGTCGCTCGGCTCACCCGAGAGCGCCGCCCAGCGGAAGGGCCCGACGCCGCGGCAGAAGAGCGGCCGGATATAGGCCGGGACGAAGCCCGGGTATGAGAACGCCTCCGTGACGCCGGCCGATAGGGCCTCCCCTCGCAGGTTGTTGCCGTAGTCGAAGACATTGGCACCCGCGCGGGCGTACTCGAGCATTCCGTGCACATGTGTTGCGATCGAGGCACTGGTTTGTTGCAAATAGGTGTCCGGATCGGACAGGCGAAGCGCCGCGGCGTCCGCCACCGAGTACCCGGCCGGGACGTAGCCGTTCAGCGGATCGTGCGCCGCGGTCTGGTCGGTGACGAGGTCGAACGGCTCGCCGCGGCGGGCCAGCTCGGGGACGATCTCGGCCGCGTTTCCCAGCAGCCCGACCGACAGCGCGCGCCCCTCCGACGCAGCCGCTCGCACCCGCGCGAGCGCGTCGTCGAGCGAGTCCGACGCCTCGTCCAGGTAGCGCGTCTCGAGCCGGCGCTCGATCCGCGTCGGATCGACCTCGACGCAGAGGATCGCCGCGCCCGCCATCGTCGCGGCGAGTGGCTGCGCGCCGCCCATGCCGCCGAGCCCGGCCGTCAGGATCGTCCGCCCGGAGAGGTCGGCCGAGCCGTAGTGCTTCTCCCCCGCGGCCGCGAACGTCTGGTACGTGCCCTGGAGGATCCCTTGGGTGCCGATGTAGATCCAGCTCCCGGCCGTCATCTGGCCGAACATCGTCAGGCCGAGCGCCTCGAGCCGGCGGAACTCCTCCCACGTCGCCCAGTGCGGGACGAGCAGCGAGTTCGCGATCAGGACGCGGGGCGCGTCGCGGTGCGTGCGGAAGATCCCGACCGGCTTGCCGCTCTGGACGAGCAGCGTCTCGTCCTCGCCGAGATCGAGCAGCGAGCGGACGAGCGCACGCAGCGCGGCCGGCGAGCGCGCCGCCTTGCCGGAGCCGCCGTAGACGATCAGCTCCTCGGGGTGCTCGGCCACCTCGGGATCGAGGTTGTTCAGGAGCATCCGAAGCGGCGCCTCGGTCGCCCACGAGCGCGCATGGAGCTCGGTTCCGCGCGGCGCCCGGATCGCGCCGAGGTCGCCTACGAACCGCTCGACCAGCGCGTCGTGGGTCTCGACGCTCATGCGAGCGCTCCGACCTCGGCCTCGACCGCAGCGGCTAGCGCCCCCGTCCGGATCGCCTCCGCGACGCGCTCGATGTCGGCGGAGATGGAGCGGTCGTCGGTCGACCGCGTCCGAGAGGCCGCGCAGCGCGCGATGCGCCGCCCGCGTCCCCGCTCCCGGCTCGAGCGGCGCGAGGAACTCAACGCCCTGCGCCGCCGCGAGCAGCTCGATCGCGACCGCGCACTCCGAGTTCGCGAGCACCTGCCAGCAGGTGAGCCCGGACGCGTTCCCCATGGACACGTGATCCTCCTGGCCGGCGCTCGTCGGGATCGAGTCCACGCTCGCGGGATGCGCGAGCACCTTGTTCTCGCTGACGAGCGACGCGGCCACGTACTGCGGGATCATGAACCCGGAGTTGAGCCCGCCGTCGGGCGTCAGGAACGCCGGCAGGCCGCCGGAGAGCGACGGGTTCGTCAGCCGCTCGACGCGCCGCTCGGAGATCGACGCGAGCTCGGCGATCGCGATCTTCATCGTGTCGAGCGCGTAGGCGATCGGCTGGCCGTGGAAGTTCCCGTTCGAGACGAGCTCGCGCGAGTCGACGAAGACGAGCGGGTTGTCCGTGGCGGCGTTCACCTCGATCGCGACCACGCCCTCGGCGTAGGCGATGAGGTCGCGGCTCGCGCCGTGCACCTGCGGCGCGCAGCGAAGCGAGTACGCGTCCTGCACCTTGTCGCACCAGCGGTGCGCCTCGATGATCGCCGAGCCGTCCACGAGCCGGAGCACGTTCGCGGCCGAGTCGATCTGGCCCGGGAACGGGCGCAGCGCCTGGATCTCCGGACGGAACGCGACCCTGGAGCCCTGGAGCGCCTCGAGCGAGAGCGCGCACGCGATGTCCGCGGCCGCGGCGAGCCGGCGCGCCCTGACGCAGCCGAGCGCGCCCATCGCGCTCATGAACTGCGTGCCGTTGATGAGCGACAGCCCCTCCTTCGCCTGCGGGCGGATCGGTTCGAGGCCCACGCGCGCGAGAGCCTCTCCACCCGGGAGCAGGTCGCCCTCGACGGTCGCGAAGCCCTCGCCGACGAGCGGCAGCGCAAGGTGCGCGAGCGGTGCGAGATCGCCGGACGCGCCGACCGACCCGCGGCTCGGCACGAGCGGCAGCACCCCGCGGTTCATGCACTCGAGGAGCAACTCGACGGTGCCGAGCGCGATCCCCGACGTCCCCTTGGCGAGCGTGTTCGCCCGCAGGAGCATGGCCGCGCGGACGACCTCGTCCGGATACGGCTCCCCCACGCCGCACGCGTGGCTGCGCAGAAGGCGGAGCTGCAGCTCTTCGGACTGATCCGGCGGGATCGTCTTCGAGACGAAGCGGCCGAAGCCGGTGTTGATCCCGTACGTGTGCTCGCCGCTCGATCCCGCGGCAACCTCGTCCACGAGATCGCGCGCTGCCTGGATTCGCTCGCGCGCACCGCCGGAGAGCTCCGCCGGCGAGCCCTCGACCGCAACGGCCCAGACGTCTGCGGCGGTGAGGTCGTCACCGGTGAGCGAAACGGGCACGGGGTGAGTCTAGAACGACCGCGGGCCCCGGTCGCATTGAGCGACGCGGGGCCCGCTGAGCCGAGGTGAGGGGCGTCCTAGCGGACGTACACCTTCCCGGACTTCAAGGTCTGCTCGACCGTCTCGGATCCGTTCCACTTGGACGAGAAGAGCAGCTTGCTTCCACTCCAGAGCGTGACGCCGATGGAGTCCTTCGAGCCGTGCGAGCCCCTGTCGGTCAGCGTGACCCGCAGGGAGAGCCTCGTCGCCACGGTCGAGGTCTTCCACCACTTCGTGACGTCCACGAGCTTCGCGGTCATGCGGATGTCCGCGAGCCCGTAGCACTTCGAGCTCGTCGGGCCGTTGCACGAGCCGCCCGTGGACTTCTCGAAGTCGACTCCGAGCGAGTCGAAGTCGTCGCTCTTGATCAGGTACGTCTTGCCGCCCGACTTGAACGTGACGTCGACGTGTCCGCTCAGGCTTTCCTTCCGGTGCTTGTCCCACCAGTGGTCGCGCTTGCCGTCGCGGTACTTGACGCTCAGGCCGAAGCCCATCTTGGAGCCGTTGGTCGCCTTGTAGACGCCGGCGGAGGCCGACATCACGGTCTCGCCTGCCGCCGCGATGTACGCGTCGTCCGGCTCGGCGACCTCGACGACCTGGTCTTCGGAGCCGGTGTAGTAGCCGCCGACGACGATGTCGATGTCATGCATGCCGATCCCGAGGACGACGGTGCACGACGCGACGCCGTTGCCCGTGTCCCCGTTCTGGAGCGAAACCGGGAGCGGGCCGCAGAGCACGGTCGAGCCCTCCATGAAGGTGATCGTCGCGTTGCGGACGTCGCCGATGGAGCCGTCGGTCTCCTGGATTGTCGCCCGCAGGAGCACCTTCTCGTAGTGCTTCTTCGCGGGCACGAACGTGATCTCGTCGCCTTCGTAGCCGATCTCGATGTCGTCCTCGGCCGCGACGTGGATGTCGAACGACGTGGACGCGGATGCGCCTGTCTCGTCCGTCACCGTCACGGTCACCGGGTAGGTGCCCGGCGCCGCCGTGATCGTGCCGCCGACCGTCCAGGTGTGAATGCCCGGATCGGCCGTCGGGCCCGAGACGATTCCGCTCGTCAGCGTGGCGCCGGCCGGAAGCCCGGTCGCGGTCGCCGTGAGCTGGGAGCCGAGCGAGTCGGGATCGGTGGCGGTGATCGTCACCGGAGCCATCGGATCGCTGTACTCCACGTTCACGCCGCCCGCCGGTGCGTCGTTCGTCACCGTCGGGGTCGCGTGGATCGTGAAGTCGACGTTCGAGACGTCGAAGTAGACGTTGTCGATCGCCTCGATCTTGATCCGGGCGTGCGCCGAGCCGTCGTACGGCAGGGCCACGTCCTCGGTCCCGTCGTTCGGCGTCGAAGCGGCGAGCACGTGCGGATACGTGAGGCCGCCGTCGAGCGACAGGCTGATCTTGACGTTGGCGGTCGAGATGGGCGGCAGGTCGGTGCCCGCCACATCCCACGTGACCGTCTGGGTCGAGAGGGCCTCGTACGTCACGGCGCTCGCCTGTGACGTCACGCGGAACGGCCCGGTCGCCGGCGTGAGGAGCAGCGTCGTGTCGGCCGCGTTCACGCCGCCCTTGAGGTCACGGGCGGTCAGGCGGAAGTGGAGCGAGAGCGGAACCGCGTTCGTCCCGGCGAAGCCGACGTAGTCGGACGTCGGGAGGAACTCCGCGAAGCACTCCTTCACGGGAATCGGCACCGGCGGGGCGATCGGTCCCGTCGGGCAGGCGCCCGTGTCCGCGTTCGTGTTGTTGTCGAGGATCTGCTGGAGATCCGGGAACGTGCGCGACGGCGAGTCGGTCAGGTGGTTCTCGCCGGGCGAGTTGTAGAGAAGCGTGTCCGTCTCCGACATGGTCGCCGACTTCGGGAACATGGCGAAGAGCGGGCCGTTCGTCTTGACGTTGTTGAGGAGCGAGGTGCCCGCAGTGCCGCCGCGATCGTTCTGCTCCCAGCTGTAGAGGAGCGGATCGTTGTCCGCGTCGGTGGCGGAGCCGGTCAGCGAGAACGGCGTCCGCAGCGGGATCTGGTACTGGACGCGGAGCGGCGACGACCGGAATCGCGTTGCCCGTGGGCGACATGATCCCCTTGTTGTCGACCGGGCCGCCCTTGTCGAGCTCGTTCACCCAGCCCGTCGCGCCCGGCGTGAAGTCCTGAAGCGCGAACTTCACGGGCACGTTCGTCATCGCAGCGGTTCCGCCGAACGTCAGCTGGAAGCCCTGGTTGTTGACCGGGTTGGCCCCGGCGAAGCCCGCCACCGTGACGGTGACGCCGGCCGGGAGGATCGGCGTGACGGCGGCGAGGATGCCGGCCGCCGAGTAGTTCGTGCCGTTCACGATCGGAGCGGACACGTTGCCGTCGTAGTTGATCGTGAACGAGTCGAACGCGCCGCCGTGGTTCGTCTCCTCGATCGAGCCGAAGCACCCGCCGCAGGAAAGGCCGATGAACGACAGAGGCGACACGTCCACGCCGGCCGAAGCGCCGGTGAACGTCACCGTGAACCCCGTGTTCGCGGCGTTCGTCACCGTTGCGGTGCCGGGGAAGCCGGCGATGGCGTTGATCGCGGTGGTCAGGTTCACGGCGTTGTACTGCAGTCCGCCGCTCCCGATGAGGACGGAGTTCGCGCCGCCGTAGCTGAGCATGAAGGGCGACGTGTACGTCACCGTCCCGGCGCCCGCGTTCGGCAGGCCCGCGACGGCGTTCGTGAACTCGAAGCTCCGCGGAGTCGGAACCGCGGTGATCGTGACCGGCGTCGGCTGGTTGTAGCCGGCGTTGTTGGCGCCGGCGATGGTGACCTGGTCGCCGACCGACCGGTTGTGGACGAGCGTCGTCCGCACCGTCACGGTGTTGCCGACCTCGGAGAGGCCGGGCGCGTTCAGCGTGATCGTCCCGCCACCGGACCTGATGAGGCCGGGGGCCGGGTTGGTCACCGTGAACGCCCTCGAGGTGAGGACCGAGTCGACCGTGAACGTCCCGTTGTAGCCGGGGTCGCCCGCGCCCGAGATGGTGATCGAGTCACCGGGCTGGAGCGTGTGGGTCGCGCCCGCGGCGCCGGTCGAGACCGTCACGCGTGGTGCCGCTCTGCGAGAGGCCGCCGAGCTGCGTCGTCCCGTTCGGGGCCGCGCCGATCGCGACCGTGAGCGGCTGGATCGCGTTGGTCGGCTGGAAGCCGGGCCCGAAGGTCGCGACCTGGACTTCGTTGCCCCCGCCGAAGTGGCGCAGGGCGGCCGACTGGACCTCGTTGATCGCCGCCTGGTTCGACGACGTGTAGGTCGAGATCTCCTGGAGCGACCGCTGGTAGAAGTACGGGTCGCTGTGCGGAGAGAGATCGTCGGTCGCGCAGATGCCCGCGTAGGCCATGATCGACGAGCCGGAGCCGACCTCGGTCGAGGTGGCGGCACTCCGGTTTCCGCCCGAGCAGTTCAGCTGGTTCCCGTTGAACGGGTGGTTTCCGCTGAACTGGTGGCCCATTTCGTGAGCGACATAGTCGATGGCATAGAAGTCTCCCGTCGGTGTCGGGATGCCGGTGCAGCCGCCGGACTTGTTCGCGCGGCCGACGACACCGAGGTTCGCGACACCGCCGCCCGGCTGGCCGAGTGCGAGGTGGCCGAGCTCGAACGCCTCGGCGCCGACGATCTGGCCGGCGACGATGCGGTTGCGGCCGAGGTTGCTGCACCCGGTCACGTTCGCCTGGGCGTAGCACGGCGCGACTCCACAGGGACCGTTCGGCGCGATCGCCGCGTCCCACGTGTTCAGGTTCAGCTGGTCGGTCTGCGCGATCAGCTGGAGCGTGATCGAGAGATCGTCCTCGTAGACCTGGCTCACGCGGTTCATGAGCGTGACCTTGGCCGGCGTGACGTTGGCCGGGCCGCCGTGGTAGGTGGAGTAGCCCGGGTCGGTCATGAGAGCGGTGCGGTAGAGGCGCAGGATGTCGCCGGTCGGCGGATCCACCGTCGGATCGTCGTCGCGGACGACCTGGTACGCGTTTCCGGCCGACGACTCGCCGTCGGACGCGGAGACGACTGCGGTCGCCGAGCTTCCCGTCCGGGTCGGCGACGAAGCTCGCCGAGAAACTGCCGGAGCCGTCCGACGTCGCGCTGACCGAGCGGGTCGCCACGACGCCCTCGAGATCGGAGATCTCGACCGTGATCGCGGCGTTCGGCGCGAAGCCGCTGCCGTTCACGGTGACCGTGTCGGATGCGTGGTAGTAGCCCTTGTCGATCGAGAGGTCAGCCGAGCTGACGTCGCGCTCGATGAACTGGTTCGTGTCCTTGGGAACCGCGCGCCCGTAGTAGCTCGCGTAGACGCTCTGGTTCGCGTACGAGAACGGATCGATGTACCAGGCGCCCGATGCGGAGCGGACCGAGGCATGGAAGCCGGTCCGCGAGATGTCCGCATGGATCGTGGAGGTCACGTCGTCGAGCCCGCGGCCGCTGTACGTCCCGATGTCGGGATGCTTCGCGGCGAGGCCCGGCGCCATGATCTGCGAGCGCTTGATCGCGAAGCGCTGGAACTTGCCGCTCGGATCGGGCAGCGAGATGACGAGCTCGTCGTCCGAGCTCGGAGCCGGCGCTGCGGCCAGCATCGACCGGAGGTTCGCCTTGTTCAGCGAGAACGCCTGAAGATCCTTGGCCAAAACTGTGGTTTTCCCGCTCGCCTTCGAGAAGGCCGAGTCGGCTTTCAGCTGCCAGACGCCCTGGTAGGTGGTCGAGCCCGAGCGCTGGGCTGCCGAGGACGGCAGCGCCGCCATCACGGCTGTCAGCGCGACGAGGCCCAGAATCGCTGCGGCGGCGCGACCTCGCGTCACCTTGCGTGTCGATCCATGCATCGCTAATCCCCTTGTTCGAAGTTCTCTCCCCCGCACACCGTCCGAGTGGGAGCACGTTGAGGCAGTCAACGGTCCCGTCCCGGGTGCGCAATCTTCCGTCAGCGGAGAGGCAGGGTCAAGCCTTTTCGAGCAGCCGGAGCTCGAGAATCTTCCCTGCATCGAGCGCCTCGAGCCGCAGCGCGGCGCCCGCTGCGCAAAGCGCAGCCCCGGCCGGGATGAGCCCGACCAGCTCGCTGCCCGCGACCTCGATCCCGCGCGCGGACGCCTCCGCCTCGATCGCCGCGACGATCTCGTGGAGCGGCGCGGCCTCGCGGGTCGGTCACGTTCATGCTCACCTGGGAGAGCCCGGCGCGCGGCAAGCGCGAGGCCGAGCGCCCGCAGTCCGGGAAAGCCTCCGCCGCTCTCCCGAATGAGCGCGGCGATCTCGCGGGCCGGGCCCGGATCCTCGTTGCGCAGGTTCACGTTGAAGGCGACGAGCGGCGGGCGGACGCCGACGAGCACGGCGCCCGCGGTCGGGTGCGCGCTCTGCGGGGCCTCGGTCGGACGCGATCCCCTCGAGGCCGGCGTTGCGGAAGAACCTCGGCTCGCGCCCGTCCTCGGTGAGGCGCCCGTAGAAGTAGACCGGCACGCCGAGCAACGCGATCCGGTCGGCCACGGCGAGCGCGGCCTCGCGCGCGAGATCCTCGTCCTCGGGGCGCAGGTAGACGAGCGGAACGACGTCGACCGCGCCGACTCTGGGGTGCGCGCCCTCGTGCTCGCGCAGGTCGATCAGGTCGATCGCCGCCTCCACCGCGGACGCGAGCGTCTCGACCAGCTCCTCTGCGGACCCGACGAGCGTGAACACCGAACGGTTGTGGTCGGCGTCGGTGTGCACGTCGAGGAGGCGGGCGGGTGCGGAGAACGCCCGGCGCAGCGCCTCGATCCTCGCCGGGTCGCGTCCCTCCGAGACGTTCGGGACCGATTCGAGCATCACACGCGCGAGAGTCGCAGAACCGACAGCACCGCGAGGATGGCGATGACGATGTCGCTTCCCACGCACCAGATGCAGATCGCGTCGATCACGGCGATCTGGAGGTAGAGGAGGTACCCGGCGAACACCGCGCCGGCGAGCGCGATCCCGGCGCAGATCGCCGCCGCGGCCTGCCCCGCTCGAAACGCGGTCGCGAGGATGGCCAGGTAGGCGAGGAGCCCGAGGTAGCGCGACGGGGATGCCGACGACCTCCGAGTACTTCGACGACTGCACCTTCTCGCAGCCGCCCGTCGTGCAGGCCGGCGCCTCTCCCGCCCAGCGGGTGTAGCTCAGGTAGCCGGCGATCCCCACACCGACGAGCGCGAAGACCGCGATCGCCCGGCGCAGGCGCGTCTCGGTCACGAGTTGAGGAGCGCCTCGATCTGCTCGCGCAGGCCGTCCGCGTCGAGCGAGTCGGGCTGCACGCGCTCGAGCTCGCCGCCCGTCGGCCCGAGGAGGAACGACGGCGTCGAGTCGATGTCGTTCGCCTCCGCGTCGGCGGCGGCGTCGGCGATCACCTGCGGCGGCACGTCGCCCGCGGCGTCGGTGAGCATCTGGTCGGCGTCGAGCCCGGGGATGGAGCGGCCGAGCGCGTCGATGAACTCGGTCGAGAACCAGCCGGAGTTCTCCGCGCCCTGGTTTCGGTACATGAGCTCGATCGCGTTCCAGGCCTTCCCCTGCTCGCCGGCGGCGACCGCCATCTCGGCGGCCGAGACGGAGTCGTTCCCGATGAAGGTCAGCGGACGGAACTCGATCCGCATCTGTCCCGTGCGGACGTAGTCCTCCACGTAGACCGGCAGCGCCTCGATCGCCCACTCGGCGCAGAACGGGCACTGGAGGTCGGCGAACTCGACCAGCGTGATCGGCGCGTCCGGGTCGCCGAGCGCGACGCCGTCCTGCGGAATGCCGTCGAACATCGCCTCGACCTCGTCCGCGAACGCGAGCTCGCCGCCCGCTTCGGTCGGCGGCGTCGGGGTCTCGTCGGCGCCGTACTTGGAGGCCGCGATGAGGACGCCGCCGAGCAGCGCGGCGATCGCAAGCGCGATCGCGACCCACGCCCAGGTCGGCATTCCGCCGCCCGAGCCCTTCGCCCGGACGGGCGGGGGCGCGTTGCGCTCGGCTCTGATCCGCTTGCCTTTGGACACGGACGCATTGTGCGGAATCCGGCCGGATCGCGCCGCCGGTAGCGCGGAAGCCCAGGGCTACACTCGACGTTCTGTCCATGGTGAGCCCCGAGACCCAGGCGCCGAAGTTCAGGCACACGTTCGTGCGCCTGCTCGGCTTCCTGCGCCCGTACCGGTGGTCGCTCATCGCGTCGATCTTCCTGGCGATCGGATCGATGGCGTGTGCACTGGCGCTCCCGTGGATCACCGGCTTCGCGATCGACAACGCTCTCCCCGAGGGGAACGGCCGCGAGCTCGCGTGGCTCGTCGCGCTGATCGTCGTCCTCGGGCTCGCCCGCGCCGTGATGATGGTCGGCCGCCGCCTGATCGCCGGCCGCCAGTCGCTCGGCGTCGAGTTCGACCTCAGGAACGCGCTCTACTCGCACCTCCTGCGGCTCTCCTGGAGGTACTTCGACACGCACCAGACCGGCCAGCTCATGTCGCGCGCCACGGTCGACCTCCAGGCGGTGCGCTTCTTCCTCGGCTACGGCCTCATCTTCTTCGGCCAGCACATCCTCACCGTCGTCGCCGTCGTCGCGATCCTCTTCGTCTACGACGTGGAGATCGCCCTGATCGCGCTCGCGATCACGCCGATCCTCGTGGCGATCGCCTACCAGTACTCTCGCGCGTCCCACCCGATCCTGAAGGACGTCCAACAGCGGATGGCCGACATGACGACCGTCGCCGAGGAGAACATCGTCGGCGTGAACGTCGTGAAGGCGTTCGCGCAGGAGCCGCGCGAGGAGGCGAAGTTCGCCGAGCGGAACGAGGCGGTGTTCTCGCAGTCGATCCGCGCCACGAAGCAGCGCGCCATCTACGTCCCGATCCTGTCCTTCCTGCCTTTGCTCACGCAGGCCGCGGTGCTGCTCGTCGGCGGACGGCGCGTGATCAACGGCGAGCTCCTTCTAGGCCAGTTCGTCGCGATCAACATCTACGTCCTCCTCCTGATCATGCCGCTGCGGATGCTCGGGATGTGGATCGGCTCGAGCCAGCGCGCGGTCGCCTCCGGCGAGCGGATCTTCGAGGTGCTGGACGAGCCCGAGGACACCTCCGAACGGCCCGACCCGCTGCCGCTCCCCGCCGGCGAAGGACGCCTCGAGTTCGACGGTGTCACCTTCGGCTACGACCCGGCTCGGCCGGTGCTCTCCGGCGTCTCGCTCGACATCGCGCCCGGCTCGACGGTGGCGCTCATCGGCCAGACCGGCTCGGGCAAGACGAGCCTCACGGCGCTCATCCCGCGCTTCTACGACGTGCAGGAGGGAGCGGTGCGCCTCGACGGCGTCGACGTGCGCGACCTTGCGGATCGGCGAGCTGCGCCGCTCGATCGCGATCGTCGCCCAGGATCCGTTCCTCTTCTCCACATCCGTCCGCGAAAACATCTCGTTCGGCGCGCCGGACGCGACCGACGAGGAGATCGAGACGGCGGCGCGCATGGCGCAGGCGCACGACTTCATCGCGGCGCTCCCCGACGCCTACGACACGGTGATCGGCGAGCGCGGCGTCACCCTCTCGGGTGGACAGCGCCAGCGGATCGCGATCGCCCGCGCGATCGTCATGAATCCGCGCGTGCTCATCCTCGACGACGCGACCGCGTCCGTGGACGCGACCACCGAGGCGCAGATCCGGCTCGGCCTGCGCGAGGCCATGAAGGGGCGCACGACCCTGATCGTCGCGCACCGGCTCTCGACGATCTCGCTCGCCGACGAGCTGGTCGTCCTCGACCACGGCCGCATCGTCGAGCGCGGGCAGCGCGGACGAGCTCTCCGAGACGAGCGAGGTCTACCGCCAGATCGTCTCGCACGGACTCGCCCAGGCGCGGCTGGCGACCGAGCCGGAGGAGGCGACCGCGTGAGAGTCCACCAGGCCGGCTCGCACCTCATGGATCCGCGCGGCGTCAAGGTCGACGACTGGAGCTGGTCCCAGACCGTTCGGCGCATGAGCGTGCTCGTGCGCCTCACCAAGCCGTACCGCGCGAAGACGATCCTCGCGATCGCCTCCCTCCTCGCCGCCACGGCCGACGGCGCTCGCCCCGCCCTACCTCGCGAAGGTCGCGATCGACCAGGGCATCGAGGCGGACGACATGCGGACGCTCACGCTGGATCGTGATCGCGTTCCTCGTCGTCGGCGTCCTCAACTGGGGCACGTCGACGGCGCAGACGTACTACACGGGCTGGGTCGGCGAGCGGATCCTCACCGACCTGCGCAAGAAGCTCTTCCGCCACCTGCAGCGGCTCTCGCTCGGCTACTTCGAGCGCAACCGCGCCGGCGCGATCATCTCGCGGATCACGAACGACGTGGAGGCGCTCGACCAGCTCGTCACCGACGGCGTCACGAGCCTCGTCCAGAACTCGCTCATGCTGATCGGCTCGGCCGTGATCCTCTTCTGGCTCGACTGGCGGCTCGCGCTGGCGGCGCTCATCGTCTTCCCGTTCATGTCGATCGCCACGGCGATCTTCCGGCGGCGGTCCGCGCGGGCCTACCGGCGCGTGCGCGAGCGGCTCGGCGCGGTCACGGCCTCGCTCCAGGAGGACATCTCGGGCGTGCGCGTCCTCCAGGCGTTCCACCGCGAGGAGCGCAACGAGAAGCTCTTCCGCGACGTGAACGACCACTACCGCGAGGCGAACCAGGAGACGGTCGTGCTCTCCGGCGTCTACTTCCCGTTCGTCGACTTCCTCTCGTCGCTCGCGACCGCGATCGTGCTCGGCTACGGCGGCTACCTCGTCTTCGACGAGTCGATGTCGATCGGGACGCTCTTCGCGTTCATCGGCTACCTCGCGAACTTCTTCGATCCCGTCCAGCAGCTCTCGCAGCTCTACAACACGTTCCTCGCCGCGGTCGCCGCGCTCGACAAGATCATCGACGTCCTCGACGAGGAGCCCGAGATCCTGGACAACCCCGGCGCGACCGACCTCGCGCAGATCCAGGGCCACGTCGCGTTCGAGAACGTCCGCTTCGGCTACGGCCAGGGCCCGGAGGTGCTCCACGGGATCTCGCTCGACGTCCCCGCCGGGCACGACGGTGGCGCTCGTCGGCCACACCGGGGCGGGCAAGTCGACGATCGCGAAGCTCCTCTCCCGCTTCTACGACCCGCGCGAAGGCGCGATCACGATCGACGGCACCGACCTGCGCGACGTCACGCAGGAAAGCCTGCGCCGGCAGCTCGGGATCGTCCCGCAGGAGGGCTTCCTCTTCGCGGGCACCGTGCTCGAGAACATCCGCTTCGGCCGGCCCGACGCGTCACCCGAGGAGGTCTCCGCCGCGGCCAGCGCCGTCGGCGCGCACGAGTTCATCCTCGCCCTGGAGGACGGCTACGAGACGCAGGTCGCCGAGCGCGGAACGCGGCTCTCGATCGGCCAGCGTCAGCTCGTCGCCTTCGCCCGGGCGCTCCTCGCCGACCCGCGCATCCTGATCCTCGACGAGGCGACGTCGAGCGTCGACATCGGCACCGAGCGCCGCATCGAGGAGGCGCTCGCGACGCTCCTCGCCGGCCGCACCGCGTTCATCATCGCCCACCGCCTCTCGACCATCCGCAGCGCCGACCTGATCGTCGTCTTAGAGCACGGCGTCGTCGTGGAGCAGGGGACGCACGAACAGCTTCTCGCGCGCGAGGGCCGCTACCTCGCCCTCTACGGCGACTGGGCAACCGAGGCCGCGTAGCCCGCTACCATCGGCGTCCGCATGAGCGGCGGAAACGACAAGAAGCGGCGTCTCCCCCTGGGCTTGATCGCCATCGGCATCGCGGCGGTCGTCGCGCTCGCGGTGGCCGGCTTCTTCGTGTTCGCGGACTCCGACAGCGACGCGTCTCCTGACAAGGTCACGCTCGCCGAGCTCCCCGCCGAGCCGGGCGTGCTCGCGCTCCAGCTCCAGGGCGTGTGGCAGCGTCAGTTCGACACCGAGGACCGGGCGTACGAGGACGTCGGCATCGAGACGCTCGAGGACGCCGTCGACGCGCCGACCGTCTGCAAGCAGGACGCCGGGAACGAGGTGTCGTTCTACTGCGTCGAGAATCAGACGCTGTACCTGGACGGCGCCTTCCTCGACGACGTCGAGGCGGACGGCGGCGCGCTGGCCCGGGCCTACGTCGTCGCGCATCTCATGGGCCATCACGTCCAGGAGGTGCTCGGCATCTACGACAAGGCCGTCGGGCTGCAGCAGCAACCCGGAGGAAGTCCCGCTCGTGCGACGCCAGCTCGAGCTCGAGGCCGACTGCCTCGCCGGCTTCGGAATCGCCGGGCTCGTCTCGGACACGATCTCGGGCGACGAGATCGCGGACGCGATCGAAACGGCGTCCGCGGCAGCCGAGTCGCGCGTGAAGGAATCGCAGAGCAACGCCAACGCGGAGACGTGGGACAACGGCCCGGTGGACGATCAGGTGGAGTGGGTCGAGACCGGTCTGGGCCTCACCGATGTCGGCGCCTGCGACACGTTCGGCGGCCAGGTGACCGAGGTTCCGCCTCGCTAGACTGAAAACCCCGGTGCGGGGTCGTCTAATGGTAGGACGCCTGACTCTGGATCAGGTAGTCAAGGTTCGAGTCCTTGCCCCGCAGCCTCTCGAAAGCCCCGCTCAGGCGGGGTTTTCGCATTCAGGGTGGGCAACGCTTTCCGGCGTGGGCAACGAAATGGGCAACACGGCCCTCCGAGGCTAAGTGCTCCCGGTCGTAAGTTCGCTTGCGGTCACGCGGCCAACCGGAGCTGAGGTTGCTGGGCTGTCAGGCGCGTGACCAGCGCGGCGAGGTCGTCGCGGGTGAAGCGCCAGTCGAAGGGTTCGGCGATTTCGTTCCAGTGGCGTTCGAAGGCGTTGAGCGTGCGAGCGACGTCGGCGAGGTTGTCGAAGTCGTTGGGTTCGAGCACCTTGCGCTGCACGATCGAGTAGTAGATCTCGAGTTGGTTGAGCCAGCTGGCGTGCAAGCCTCGAGCCCCCCATCGAGATCACAGCTCGGCTGCCGCTACGCCAGCGCCGGCCCCGCCTCGGGCGGCGGTCGCGGCTCGGCGCGCAGGATCGCGATGCCGAGCCCGATCCACGCGCCCTCGAAGACGAAAAGCCCGATGTCGTGCAGCCCGATTGAGTTGAGCAACAGCGCCATGACCAGGCCGGCGACCGCCACGATCGGAAGCACCCAAGCCCGCCCGAGCGAGGGGCGAAGATCGCGCGCGAAGAGCAGCTGCCCGACGAGGATCAGGAGGAACCCGATCAGGAACAGGATGAAGTTGTCGGGAATGTCGCCGGTCCGAATCAACTCGACAACGACGTGGATCGAAAACAGGCCGAGAAAGGCGACACCGGCAAGCGCCAACCGGATCCCGATCCTGCCGAGGCGGGTCCGTGCGATCAGCTCACGCAGCCCCCAGAGAGCGACCGCAAGCGCGACGAACCCTGCGATGACGAATCCGACATAGACGTATCCGACATGGACGCCGTCAACGTCGTCGCCGGTCACGAGCTGGCCGCCCTGGCCGACGAAGTAGAGCGCGCCGGCGAGGATCGCTGCGATGCCGGTACGCGATGTCATCGTGCCGCAAGCGTACGCCGCGGCTGTGGGGCTGGCTAGTCCTCCGTGGGACTAACTTGTGCTCCCGGTCGTAAGTTCGCTTGCGGTCACGCGGCCAACCGGAGCTGAGGTTGCTGGGCTGTCAGGCGCGTGACCAGCGCGGCGAGGTCGTCGCGGGTGAAGCGCCAGTCGAAGGGTTCGGCGATTTCGTTCCAGTGGCGTTCGAAGGCGTTGAGCGTGCGAGCGCCGTCGAGGTTCGCCAGGTTTCGTTCGTGCTCGAGCCCGATCACGAACTGATGGCGGAGGGGTACCGCGCGTACGCAGCGGATTCACTCGAACTCGCAGAAGCCCAACTTGGGGCTTCGGTCGAAACACTGCCGTCCGACTAGGGGTCAGAGGTTGCCCCGCAGCCTCTCGAAAGCCCCGCTCAGGCGGGGTTTTCTTTGTGCCAGGGCCGCGGGTCGGTTCGCAGCAGCGAGTAGAGCAAGACGTCGTGGTTCGGCCGGCGTTGAAGAACGCGCCCCGCACCGTTCCCTCCAGCACGAACCCGCACTTCTCGGCGATTCGGCTGCTCGCCTCGTTGCCGACGGCGATGACGAGGTGGATCCGGTGCTGCTTCTTCGTGGCGGTCAGGTAGTCGACCAGCAGCTGGACCGCCTCGGTCGTGTAGCCGTGGCCCGCGTGCTCCTCGCCGTACAGCTGGTACGAGAGCTCGAACGCGTCCCAGTAGCTGACCGGCACGAAGAACTCGATGTGCCCGACGATCGCCTCGTCGTGCCAGATGAGGAGCGTCCCCTCGTCGCGCTCCCAGAAGCCGTTCTCGGCGAACCGCCGCTCGAGCACGGGCTCCGAGACGACGCCGAGCGGGAAGTAGGCGCCGCGGTTGCGGATGTCGAGATGCGCCGCCGTGAACGCCTCGAGGTCGGCCTGCCGGACCGGGCGCAACTGGACACGTTCACCGTTCAGCACGGCTGCTAGCCGGAGAAGCAGGCGCGTCCGTCGACCGGCGGATCGAACGGGAAGATCGCCTTCCACATCTCCAAGGCCCACCACCCGTTTTCCAGTCGGCAGACCACCGCGTACGGATTGTCTTCTGGGTCGAGCCTTGCGGCCGCCACCGCGGTCGCGTAGGCGTGGTGCGAGGTGAGCGTGAGCCCGCGGCCGTCGTCGCTCGCGGATGCCCCGCCGGCGAAGACGAGGGCCGACAGGAGAACGATCGCCGCGATCAGGGTCGCGCGCATGACCAAATGGTACGCCCTCAGGAGACATCTTGAATTCCCCCGGAACGGGCGTATCGTGGGCCGCGTGAACGACGACCCCGCGGCCGGGCCGGATCCGTTCGACTCCGATCCGTCTCGACAGCGGGCCGTCGAGACAAGACCGTTTCCGGGCCCGACCGTGGCGGGCGGAGTGCTCGGCTCGATCTTCTTCCCGGTCATCTCGCTGATCGCGGCGCTCATGCTCATGGGCCGCGAGGCGAACCCCGTCCGGCGCGAGGCGCTGCGGCGCTGGGCGATACTCTCGGGCGGGCTGATCGCCGCGCAGGTGATGCTCGTCCTCATCGCGTTCGCCTCGGTCGCATCCGTCTTCAACAACCCCGACTTCGACCGCAACAAGGAGTGCAACGGCGGGCCTGTGATGGGCGCGTCCGGCTTCGAGGACGAGAACGGCGACGTGGTCTTCCCTTGCAACAACGGCGGCGCCGTCACGCTGAACTTCAGCGAGACCGGCGGAGACGGAGTTCGAAGACGAGTGAGCTAGGCGGCCTGCGAAGGCCGGTGCAGCCGCTCGGGCTGGTGAGCTCTGGCGCTCGCGCAGAACGTTGATGAGCGCGCGGACGCAATCCGGGTCGAACTGGGTGCCCGAGTTCAGCCGCAGCTCGAGGAGCGCATCGCGCTCGCTCATCGCATTGCGGTACGGGCGCTGCTCGGTCATCGCGCGGAACGCGTCGCAGACCGAGATGATCCGCGCGCCGTCGGGGATCTCCTCGCCGATCAGGCCGTCGGGGTAGCCGCCGCCGTCCCAGCGCTCGTGGCTCGATCTCACCAGTGGAAGCACATCGCGAAGCGGCGTGATCGGCGCCAGGATCGCCTCCCCGGCGATCGTGTGGCTGCGCATGATCCCCCACTCCTCGTCGTCGAGCGGGCCCTTCTTGTTCAGGATCGACTCGGGAACGCGGATCTTGCCGATGTCGTGGAAGAGCGCTCCGAGCTCGACGAGCTCGAGCGTCTCCGGGCCGTGGCCCAGCTCCCGTGCGACATCGAGCGCGAGCGCGACGACCTCCTGCGTGTGGTCGTGCGTGTACGAGTCCTTCTCCTCGAGCGCGTTCGCGAGAGAGGCCAGCGTCTCGCGGTAGAAGCGCTGCACCGACTCCGTGTGCTCGAGCTGGAAGAGGAGCGCGCCGGCCTGGCGGACGAAGAACTGTCCCAGCTCGATGTCGTCCGACGTGAAGCGCCGCTCGCCTTCGTCGTAGACCTCGACGAGCACCGACGCGTGGCTCGAGGGCTGCATGACGAGCATGAGCACTGCCTCCATCCCCATCTCCCGGAGCACGAACGCCTCGGTCGGCTCGATGTTCGGATCGTGGAGGGAGAGCGCCGCCGGGTTGCCCGAGTCGAGCACGGCGACGGTCTGCGGGTAGTCCGAAAGGAGGTAGCTGTAGCCGATGAGCGAGTTCGAGCCGCTGCCGCGATCGGGCCAGAATGCGGCGACCTCGTGGAGCCGGTCGCCTTCGACCCGGGAGACCACGGAGGCCTTGCCGCCGAGCAGCTCCTGGAGCTCACGCGCAGTCGCGCCGAGCAGCGTGTCGGCTGAATCGGCAGAGCTGAGCCGCTCCAACGCGCCCGCGATGCGCGAGAGCGTGCCGCCGCTCGTCGTGTTGGACCATGGTTGCCGCATGAGAAGCCCTCATAGCCTGTTGAAACGGGCGGGCCACGGCATCCCCCGTTCGGGGATGAAGGCAACGGATGTCAACGCCGGGTTTTCGCGGGCCCTGGTACGTTTAAGGCGAGCCTGGCGCATTCGTCTAGGGGCCTAGGACGCCGCCCTCTCACGGCGGTAACACGGGTTCGAATCCCGTATGCGCTATCAACCGAAGCGAGTCTCGCCGCCGCTTCGCGCCCGTTATGCGGTCGCGGCGGCAGGCGTACAATCTCCGCATGGCGACTGTACCTACTCGCGAGTCGACCGCCACACCGCTCGACGACGTGCTTCGCCGGATCAACGCGCTTCGGACCTCGCACGGCGTCGATCCGCTCTACGAGCTGCCCGCGGCTTGCACCGCCTGGGAAGGCGGCGGGTGCGTCCTCGAGCGGGCGTTCGAGGACATCGGCGTCTCGTTCGTGAGCTACCGCTACGCGATCGGGCGTGACGTCAAGTTCGAGCACGGGCTCGGGGACTTCATTCGCGCGTTCGACGCGGGGCGCCACCCCGAGCTGCGCGGCTAGCGCTACTTCCGCTGGTTGGCGGTGTGGATGCCGGCCAGGTCGATCGCGATCGCGAAGAGCAGCGCGCCCGCCCAGAAGTTGACCGGGGCGAATGTCAGCGGCTCCTCGTCGCCGATGATGTCGAACATGAGCCAGAGGATGAACCAGACGAAGGTCACGCGGGCAGGCTAACCCAGGTTTCGGCGCAGTGGAAGCGGCGGTAAGAGCGGGCCGTGCCGCGCCTTCGCCGCTCCGACTCCTCTGGGCCCGGAATTCGCCGCCGGGGACGCGGCCGCGGGTTCGAGTACCTGGGCGAGGACGGGCGTCAGGTGGCGAAGGCCGATCTCGAGCGGATCCGCGCGCTCGCCATCCCGCCCGCGTGGACGGACGTCTGGATCTGCGACTACGAGAACGGTCATATCCAGGCGGTCGGCATCGACGCGGCCGGGCGGCGCCAGTACCTCTACCACCCCGCCTGGCGGGAGCGGCGCGACCGCGAGAAGTTCGACGAGATGCTCGACTTCGCCCGCGCGCTGCCGGAGCTGCGGGAGACCGTCGCACGCGACCTGCGCCGCCGTGAGCTCGTACGCGCGCGAGTGCTCGCCTGCACCGTCCGACTCCTCGACCTCGGCTTCTTCCGGATCGGCGGCGAGGGCTACGCGGAGGAGAACCGGACGTTCGGCCTCGCCTCGCTCGAGCGGCGGCACGTGACGCTCGAGGGCGGCGAGACGATCCGCTTCGACTACCGCTCCAAGGGCGGCAAGCGGCGCGTCCAGCTGGTGACGGACAAGGCCGCGTACAAGGTCGTCGCCACCCTGAAGCGCCGGCGCGGGGACGGCGAGTTGTTCGCGTACAAGGAGGGACGCCGCTGGGTCGACCTCTCCTCCGAGGACGTGAACGCCTACATCAAGGAGGCGGCGCGCAACGGCTTCTCGGCGAAGGACTTCCGCACCTGGAACGCAACCGTGCTCGCCGCCGTGGCCGTCGCGGTCTCCACCGAAGCGCGCACGACGCAGCGCGGACGTACGCGGGCGATCTCCCGCGCGGTGGACGAGGTCGCGCACTACCTCGGCAACACGCCGACGATCGCACGCACCTCCTACATCGACCCGCGCGTCTTCGACCGGTACCGCGGGGGCCAGACGATCGGCGCGGCCGCGGAGAGCGGCGATCAGCTCGCGATCGAAGCGGCCGTCCTCGACCTGCTCGGCTAGCCGGAGGTGGCGGTCTGGTCGTGCGGCGCGCCGACGGGCTTCGACTCGGGCGACCCGCGCTGGCGCATGTAGATCGTGAACACGGCCATCGTCCCGACCGCGAGGAACTCGGACTGCCAGTTCTCGAGCACCGCCGCGCCGAAGGCCGACGAGAAGACGAAGCGCAGGTACGAGACCGTCTCTCCCCCGTGCTCGGCCTGCTCGGCGTTCAGCGCGTGCTGTCCGGCGAGCGACTGGCCGACGAGCGCGGCCAGGAACAGGACGAGAAAGACGATCGAAAGGCTGTTGTCGCGGATCCAGCGCACGGCGGTCAGAACCCGCCCAGGCCGATTCCGATGTACACGCCGAGACCGGCGACGATCAGGGCGAGGTAGAGCGCGAACATCGTCCGCATCCCGCCGACGTTCCCCGGCGGCGAAGCGTTCCCTGCGTCAGCAGCTCGTGCGGGCGTCCCGCGCGTCCTTCATGCACACGTCCTGGCCGGGGCCGCCGTCGCCCGAGTCGTTGCCCTTCTTGCCGTCGCGCAGGTCGATGCGGTCGTTCCCGGCTCCGCCGAACGCCTTGTCCTTGCCGAGACCGCCGAAGAGGAAGTCGTTTCCGGCGAGCCCGAGCAGCGTGTCGTTCCCGCCCAGCCCGCACAGGACGTCGCGGCCGTTGCCGCCCTTCAGGCGGTTGCGCGCATTCGTCCCGGTCTTGCTCACGCCCTTGGCGGAACCAGAGATCGTCGAGCCGCGCTCGAACGCGCCGATGTCGAGACCCGCGCCGAAGTAGCGGAATCGCCCGCCGGCATCCGCGCGCGGCAGTGCCACGCCCGGCACGCACGACTCGGCCCGGTTCGCGAGCGGCGAGCTGTCCTTGAGCCGGTAGTTCGGCCCGTTCGCGTTCTTGAACCGCGGATCCTTGTGGAGGATCGGTCCGATCGAGCGACCGTTGAGCACCGCGCGGGTCGTCGTCGCGAACACGTTGTTGCGGCCGCCGCTCGACACCAGGGTCGCGCCCGAAAAGAGGTGAATGCCCGTGTTTACGTGCGCGACGACGTTGTTGTAGAGCCGCACGTTCGCGTGACCCGGCGTCCCGCTCGGCGCGCGGATGGACAGGCCCGAGAAGGAACCCGTCGGACTGTCTCCGATGTTCGAGATCGTGTTGTTCACGAGCCACAGATCCAGGGTCGCGAGGTCGCTCGTGAAGAAGTTCAGCCCGTTCGCGGCTCCGCAGTCGCAGTCAGCCACGTGGTGGACAACGTTGTTCGCGACCACCGCGGTCACGTGCTCGATCGCCGCGGTGAAAAGAAGGCCGGTCTCGCTGTCGCCCACCCGCGGCGAGGTGAGTGTGTTGCCCGCGATCGTCACGGCTCCGTCCTGCGCATTGACCCGCAGGCCGTTTCCGCTCGACGAGATGTCGTTGTTCAGGATCGAGATCGGCCCGAAAGCCACCGTGCCGTACGAGACGGAGAACGCGTCGTCGTTGTTGAACCCCGAGTTCAGCCGCACCGTGTTCCCCGAGATGACGGTCCTGTGCTTCCCCGTGAAGTACGAGACCTCCACGCTCACCTGGCGGAATGTGATTCCTCGGATCGACACACCCCGGAACCCGTCGCTGGGGTGGAAGCTGAGACGCGCGAGCGGCAGGCCGGTCTTCCCGATCTTGGGCTTGTAGCCCTTCGCGGCCTCGAGGTTCAGCGCCTTCATGAGCATGAGGGAGTCCGGAATCGGGACGAGCGCGTTCGTGCGGAGCCGGATCGTCGCCCCCGCGGGAGCGGCGTTCATGCAGTCGGCGAGCGTGGCGCCGCAGCCGGGGTACGTGCGCACCACGGCGGAAGCGTTCCCGGCTGGAACGAGCACGGTCGCAAGCATGATCAGAAGGACGATTCGGCGGACGGTTCGCAAAGAGACCCCTCGTCGACGAACGCGCAGCCTAGCGCGAGCTACGCTCAATTCATATGGACGATGTCCACTCCTTCGTCGACGCGGTCGAGGCCTTCTGGGGTCACATCTCGGCGGTCGGCTGGGGAGCGCTCCTTCTGGGTTGCCTCATGCACGTCTTCCGGCTGACGGCGCGCGTACGCGCCTGGCAGAACATCATCCAAGCCGCCTATCCGGACGCGCGCGTCCCCTTCCGCGACGTCTTCTGCGCGTACTGGGCCGGGGTCGGCGTGAACACGATCACGCCCGCGCGCGGCGGCGACATCGTCAAGCTCTACATCGCGAAGCATCGCGTAGACGGAACGACCTACCCGACGCTCGCGTCCTCGCTCCTCGTCGAGACGCTCTTCGACTTCGTCGTCGGGGTCTGCATGCTGGTCGCGGCCCTCCAGCTCGGGCTGCTGCCGGGGATCCCGGACCTGCCGCGCATCCCGGCCTTCGACTGGTCGTACGCCGCCGAACACCGCCAGCACACCGCGATCTTCCTCTTCGGGGTCCTGCTCCTGATCGTGGCCTTCTCCATGTGGGCGACCAAGCACGTGGTCGCGTTCAAGGAGCGGGTGAAGCTCGGTTTCGCGATCCTCGGAAACCGGCACGAGTACTTCACCCAAGTCGTCTCGTGGCAGGCGCTCTCGTGGGGGTTCCGGATCGCGACGATCGGCTTCTTCCTGCGGGCCTTCCACATTCCGGTCACGTGGGACACGGTGCTGACGGTGCTCGTCGTCGGCGGGCTCGCGACGACGCTGCCGCTCACCCCCGGCGGCCTCGGGACGACCCAGGCCGTGCTCGTGTTCGCCCTTCGCGGCGTGGCGTCGCCGAGCGCTGTCCTGTCGTTCAGCGTGGGCATGCAGCTCTCCACGCTCGTCGTGAACCTTGTGATCGGCTTCGGCTCGATCGCCGCCGTGCTCGGGACGGTGCGCTGGCGCGAGCACGCCCGCGCCGACGGACTCATTCCGCCGGAAGCAGCTCCCGGACCGTCCGGGCGAGCGCCTCGAGACTGAACGGCTTGGCGAGGAACGCGTCGGCGACCTCGGTCCACGAGCCGGCGTCGTCGGTGTGTCCCGTGAGGAGGGCGATGCGGAGTTCCGGGTGGCTCACCCGCAGCCCGCGGGCGATCTCGACGCCGTCTTCGACCCCGAAGCGCACGTCGAGGAGGAGCGCCGAAACGTGCTCGGCCGCAAGCGTGGCCGCGATCTCGGCGCCGCTCGCCGCCTCGAGGACCCGGTAGCCGTCCTGCTCGAGATTGACCCGGCAGAGGAAGCGCATCGTGGGATCGTCGTCTGCGACGAGAACCGTCGAATTCTCCTGCGCAGGCATGCAATTCGAGTCTAG
This sequence comes from uncultured Thermoleophilia bacterium, assembly GCA_963716005.1. Lineage (GTDB taxonomy): Bacteria > Actinomycetota > Thermoleophilia > Gaiellales > Gaiellaceae > CAVRUF01. The sequence continues at coordinate 837,213 of OY970285.1, read as the reverse complement.
CGGGGTATCATCCGGCCCCCATGGAGCGGACGACGCGAACTGGGAGACGGGGCGACTACGGGACTATGGTGGCCGACCTTTGGGAGCGGCTCGGGACGGGGCTCACCCGGCTCGAGCGCGTTTCCGAGGCGCCGCCCGACGTGATCGTCGCCGAGGCCCGAGAGGAGCTCCCGCCCCTCCAGTACAGCCTGCACGCAACCGCCGAGCTGGCGCACGGGATCGACCCGCCGCCCGCCGCCGCAGCCGCGCACCGCGAGCTCGTCGAGGCGCTCGCGCAGGCCCGCGACGCGACCGCCGACGTTGCCGAGGCGGTCGACGACGACGACGAGGAGCTCGTCGAGCAGCTCGTCCCGGAATGGCGCGGCGCGCTCTTCCGTGTCCGGCTAGCCCGCCTTCGCGCGCTCGAGAGCACGCCGCTCATGGCGCCGGAGGCCGAGCACCCCGCTGCGCCGGAGCTTCCGCCCGTGTCGCGCCTCGCGCTCCTCGCCACGTGCCTCGTCCTCGCCGGCGCCGCGCTCTTCACGGCCGGCGCGGTGTTGGCCGCGTGGCCGCTCTGGGCCGCCGGACTGACCCTCTTCGGCGGCGGCTTCATCCTCTTCCGGCCGTAACCGTCGCCCGGCCGCGGGCGTTCTATTCGACGGTGAGCCTCACCGACACCCTGCGAACGGTGCTGCGCGGACGCGCGGCCGAGCCCGACCCTGCGTTTCGGCGACGGTCCGGGGTCGCCTACAACCGCGCGGTCGAGCACCATCTGCGCAAGCGGCGGCTCAGAGCTCTGCGGCGGCAGCGCTGAGGCGCGCGAGCGTCTCGTCCCGGCCCAGAAGCTCCATCGACTCGAAGAGCCCCGGCGAGACCTTCGACCCGGTCACCGCCAGGCGGAGCGGGCCGAACGCGTTGCGCGGCTTCAGCTGCAGGCGCTCGGCGAGCCCTCGCAGCGCGGCCTCGATCGGCTCGGCCGTGAACGGCTCCGTTGCCGCGAGCACTTCCTGCGCGTCGGCCAGGATCGGCGCGGCGCCGTCGAGCTCGGCCGGGTCCGGCGGAACGCGCTCGAAGAGGAACCCGGCGAACCCGGGGAACTGGCCGAGCGTGGCGATCTTCTCCTGCACGAGAGGCGCGGCGGCGCGGACAATCGCCTCGTCGCCCGCGAAGCCGGCCTCGCGCAGGTAAGCGACGAGCCGCTCCTCGTACTCACCGGGTAGAAGCTCGCGCAGGTAGACACCGTTCATCCACTCGAGCTTCGCGTAGTCGAACGTCGCCGCCGAGTTGCCGATCCGGTCGATGTCGAAGCCCTTCGACGAGCTCGGCCGGCGGGATGATCGTGGACTCGGCATCGAGGCTCCAGCCGAGGAGCGCGAGGTAGTTGACGATCGCCTCGGGCAGGTAGCCCTGCGAGCGGAACTCCTCGACCGAGACGGCGCCGTGGCGCTTCGAGAGCTTCTTGCCGTCCTCGCCGAGCACGTTCGGTACGTGCGCGTAACGCGGCAGCGTCGCGCCGAGCGCCTCGAGGATCCGGATCTGCTTGGGCGTGTTCGGGATGTGATCCTCGCCGCGGATCACATCCGTGATCCCGTCGTCCAGGTCGTCGAGGGGCGAGGCGAAGTTGTAGGTCGGCCGTCCGTCGCCGCGCAGGAGCACGACGTCCTCGAGCTTCTCGTTGGGGAAGTCGATGCGGCCGCGGACGATGTCCTCCCAGCCCGTCGTGCCCTCGTCCGGCATGCGGAAGCGGATCGCGCCCTCGTCCTCGTAGGCGTGCCCGTCGGCGAGGAGTTGGCGCGCGACCTCCTGGTGGCGCTCGAGGCGGTCGAGCTGGAACGCGACCTCGCCGTCCCAGTCGAGGCCGAGCCAGCCGAGGGACTCCTGAATCTGCGCGACCGAGTGCTCGACCTCGCGGCTCATGTCCGTGTTCTCGACGCGCAGGAGGAACTCGCCGCTCTCGTGACGGGCGAAGAGCCAGTTGAAGAGCGCGGTGCGGACACCCCCGATGTGAAGGAAGCCGGTGGGGCTCGGTGCAAAGCGGACTCGGACGGACACGGCTCACTAGGGTAACCGCGTGCAGCTCGGCGCCCATATGTCCACGGCCGGCGGGATCCACACGGCGATCGACCGGATCGAGGCGATCGGCGGCGAGTCGGTGCAGGTCTTCACGCAGAGCCCGCGCATGTGGCGGCCGACCGAGCACCCCGAGGAGAACCTCGCGCGCTTCCGCGAGCGGCGCGCCGAGGCCGGGATCGGCGGCGTCCTCTGCCACGCGATCTACCTCCTGAACCTCTGCTCGCCCGACGACGAGCTCTACGAGAAGTCGCTGACCGCGCTCATGGCGACGATGGACGTCGCGGCGGCGATCGAGGCGGACGGCGTGGTCATCCATTTGGGATCGCACCTGGGCGCGGGCTTCGACGTCGGGCTCGCGCGGGCGGTGCCGGCGCTGGAGCGCGCGCTCGAGCGGACGACCGACACGACCTGGCTCCTCGTCGAGGACTCGGCGGGCGCGGGCGCGACGATGGGCCGCTCCGTCGACGAGCTGGTGGCGATCTTCGACCGCATCGACCATCCGCGGCTCGGCCTCTGCCTCGACTCGTGCCACCTCTGGGTGTCCGGCGTGGACGTGACCGATCCCGCCGTGCTCGACGCGACGCTCGACGACGTCGACGCGCGTATCGGCCTCGACCGGCTGCGCGCGCTGCACGTGAACGACGCGGCGAAGGAGCTCGGCTCGAACCGCGACCAGCACGCAGACGTCGGCAAGGGCTTCATGGGCAAGGGGCTGTCCGTGTTCCTCGGGAATCCCCGGCTGCAAGACCTCCCGGCGGTGCTGGAGACCCCCGGCCCGAAGAAGCAGGGCCCGGACAAGGCGGAGATGCGCCGCTTCAAGAAGCTCCACGCCGAGGGCGTCGCCTCGCGCGCGTGATCCTCGTCAGCGCCGCTTCGGCTTCGTGTTCCGCTCGAGCGCGCCGCGGGTGTTATCGCCCGTGACGCCGTCGATGCCCAGCCCGACGCGCGTCTGGAAATCGCGCACGGCCACGACGAGCTTCTCGCCGTAGTACGGGCCCGGCTTGATCTTGAACTTCTCCCACTCGCCGGGCAGGTGCCGTTCGTACCACGCCGCGAGATCGACCTTCAGCGCCGTCACGCGGCGACCGCGCGAGCCGAGCTTCAGCTCCGGCTTCGGCGCGATCCCGAGGAGCTCCTGGAAGACCGCGTAGCGCGCCAGCACCGACTTGCCGTAGTCGCCGCCGGTCGTCCGCTTGTCGGAATCCCCTTGGGCATGGCCCGCGAGTGCGCCACCGGCGCCGGCGTTGTAGGCCGAGAGCATGAACTTCGTCCGGTCGGCCTTGCGGACGCCCTTGGCCACGCCGAAGTCGAAGTTGCCGCGCAGGAGCGCCGCCGCGTACTTCGCCGCCGCACCGACGGGAGGCTTCCCGCCCGCGCCGCCTGCGCCGTTCTCGCCTAGGAAGTCCGTGTGCGAGCGGTCGTCGATCTGGAAGAGCCCGCGCCCGTGGCCGCCGTCGCCGACGACGTCGTTCATGTCCGTCTCCTGGGACGCGATCGCGAAAAGCAATCCGACGGGCAAGTCCTTCTCCGCCTCGGCGGCGGCCATCGCGCGTGTCCCACTTCTTCGCGCGCGCCCGCGCCAGCTCAGCGGAGAGCTCGGCCTTCGTGAACGGACGCATGTGTCAGTCCGCTTCGATCCGCGCGATGACGCGGAACGACGGCTTCCCCTGCGGAAGCTCGAAGAACTCGGGGTTCACGCACCCGAGGTCGTCGCTGCGGTTCTCGTAACAGCTCGAGACCTCGGCGCGGCACATCGGCAGCGGCTGACGGCGCGCCTTCACGGCGCCGAATCCGATCCGCTGGCCCTGCGCCTCTTCGAGCAGCTCCAGGTCGATCTCGACGTCGTAGACCTTCTGCATGCAGCCCACGTAGGTGCGCCCGACCTCTTCGAATGCGTAGAGGAAAGGACAGGCCCCTTCGACACAGGCGGCCGGGTACACCACCTTGTCGCAGTGCACCTCGCAGCGTCGGCACTCCGTCTCGTCTTGAGGACGAAGTGGCAGCTCCGTGATCACCCTGAGGCGACGTTGCACCTCTCAGATTGTGGGGAAAGGGTCAAGGCCCCGCAAGACTTGACAGGGCGGAAACGCGGGTGTAGGCGCAGCCGGTCTAGGCCTCGCCGGTGAGCCTGCGGACGACGCTCAGGACGTCCATCGGCGTGAATGCGTCGTAGTCGGCCTCCACCCCGCGCTCGTCCGTGTCGGCCACGAACCAGTACGCCTGGACGGTCGTCATCCCGAGCTCGCGGGCGCCCCAGACGTCGGGGTAGCGGCGGTCGCCGACGAAGACCGTGTTGGCCGCCGAGACCTCGAGCGCGTCGAGCGCGGCCTGGAAGATCAGCGGGTGCGGCTTGCGCTTGCCGACCGCAGAGGAGAACACCGCCACGTCGAGCCGTTCCGCCAGGCCCATCCGGTCGAGATCCTCCCGGAGGAGCCACTCGGGATCGAACGCGTTCGAGACGAGTCCGACCTTGATCCCACGCTCGCGGATCGAGTCGAGGAGCGAGTGCGTGTGGAGCCCGAGCTGCCGCGCCGGCGCCCACGCCTCGTGCTCGGCGATGAGGAACGCGTGCACCTCGTCCTCCGTCGGATCGACGTCGAACCGGGCGAGCACCTCGCGCACGACGCCCGGATACTCGAGCTCGTCGAGCGTGTCCAGACCGACCAGCAGCGGGAGGTAATGCTCGCGGAAAACGGCTGCCGTCTCGGCGTGCGGCGGAAGGTCGTCGCGCCCCATCGCGGCGAGGCCCGCCTCCCAGCCCGACTCGAGGAGATCGTCCTGGTACGCGAAGTGAAACAGGGTGTCGCCCCAGTCGAAGAGCACGGCTTCGAGCACGGAGCACAGGGTAGTCTGGCGCGGCCGTGGTACGCCGCATTCTCTTCGCGCTGCTCGCTCTCGGGCCGATCACGGTCGTCCTCGACAAGACGACCGACATCGGCGAGATGGAGCTCTTCGTGCTCGCGGCCCTGGCGCTCATCCCGCTCGCCTGGCTGATCGGGGACGCGACCGAGCAGGCGGCGCACCACACCGGGCCCGGGATCGGCGGCTTCCTGAACGCCACCTTCGGGAACGCGCCCGAGCTGATCATCGCGCTCATCGCCGTGAACGAGGGCCTCACCGAGGTCGTGCGCGGATCGCTCACCGGCTCGGTGGTGGGAAACCTCCTCCTCGTCCTCGGCTTCTCGCTCCTCTTCGGGGGACGCGGACCGCTCGACAGGCAGTCGAGCCTCATCGCATTCGCGCTCGTCGCGTTCGCCACCCTGATGTTCCTGATCCCGGCGATCCCCGGCTTCGAGGGCGACCCCGACCGCCATTCGCTCGCCGTGCTCTCGGTGCCGGTCTCGATCGTCTTGCTCGTCGTCTACGTCGTGGTCACGAAGATCACCCTGCGCCGGCACGCGGATCTCCACGCCGAAGCCGAGACGGAGGAGTCGGCAGGCTGGTCGCTTCGCATCGCGATCATCGTGCTCACCGCCGCGACGGTCGTGACCGCGTTCGTCGCCGAGACGCTCGTGCACACGCTCGAGGTCTTCGCCGAGGAGGTCGGGCTCTCCGAGTTCTTCGTCGCGACCGTGATCGTCGCGATCGTCGGGAACGCGGCCGAGCACGGCGGCGCCGTCGTCGTCGCCCACCGCGGAAAGCTCAAGCTCGCCGCCGAGATCGCGCTCGCGTCCGCCGCCCAGGTGGCTGTGTTCCTGATCCCCGCGGTCGCGCTCCTCTCGTGGCTGATCGACCCGCTGGCGCTCTCGTTCCGGCCCGGTCGAGCTCGTCGTCCTGGGCGGCTCGGTCGTCTTCACCGCGCTGCTCCTCTGGGGCGGCTACTCGACACGATTGCGCGGCGCGGCCCTCGTTGCGGCGTACGGCGTGTGCGCGACGGCGTTCTACCTCGCCGGCGACAGGTTCGGTTAACCGAACGTTACGACGCGGGACGACCGCCTTGCCACTCTAGGCAAGGGGTGGAAGTCTGCCCGTGACCCCAAGGGAGGTAACCGTGGATGCATCCGCAACGACGCGGCTAGACACCGTAGGAACGCCGAACGGAACCGCAGTCTCGGCGAAGGACGTCACGCGCCGCTACGGCGAGGGCGATACCGCCGTCGATGCGCTTCGCGGCGTGTCGCTCGACGTCTCGGCCGCGGAGCTCACGTCGATCATGGGGCCGTCGGGCTCCGGAAAGTCGACGCTCATGCACATCCTGGCCGGCCTCGACAAGCCGACGTCGGGCGAGGTCGAGATCGCCGGAACGTCGATCGAGACTCTGAACGACAACGAGCTGACGAAGCTCCGCCGCGAGCACATCGGCTTCGTCTTCCAGTTCTTCAATCTGCTCCCGATGCTGACCGCGGAGGAGAACATCACGCTGCCGCTGGAGCTGGCGGGCGGCAAGTACGACAAGGACTGGGTCGACGACGTGATCGGCAAGGTCGGCCTCTCCGACCGGCGCAAGCACCGGCCCTCGGAGCTCTCGGGCGGCCAGCAGCAGCGCGTCGCGATCGCCCGCGCGCTCGTCTCGAAGCCGACGGTCATGTTCGCCGACGAGCCGACCGGCAACCTGGACTCGAAGACAGGCCAGGAGATCCTTGACCTGCTGCGCGACTCGGTCGCGAACTACGGCCAGACGACGGTCATGGTGACCCATGACGCGCTCGCCGCCTGCATCGGCCGGAACGCCCACTTCCTCGCCGACGGCCAGATCGTCAGGTCGCTGCGCGACGCCACGTCCCACGAGCTCCTCGGCGCCATGGAAGAGGTGACCCGCACGTGATCCACGTCGCACTCAGAGGACTCCTGGGGCGCAAGCTCCGCTCGGTCCTGACGGCGTTCGCGATCGTCCTGGGCGTCGCCATGATGAGCGGCACCTTCGTCCTCACGGACACGATCGACGCCGCGTTCAAGGGATCTTCCAGGAGACCTACGCGAACACCGACGCGGTCGTCAGCGGCAAGGGCACCGATATCTCGTTCCAGGGGACGCAGGCCGAGACGCCGCCGTTTCCCGAGGAGATTCTCGGCCAGGTTCTCGAGGTTCCGAGCGTCGGAGCGGCCAGCGGCATCATCCTGGACGAGACGAACGCGGACATCCTGACCAACGACGGCAAGGCCGTGGACACCGGCGGCGCGCCGTCGTTCGGCTTCGGTATCGATCCCGCCGCAGATTCGCGGTTCAACCCGCTGAGGCTGCTCGAGGGCGCCTGGGCCGAGAACGGCGGCGAGGTCGTCATCGACGTCGAGACCGCGGACAGCCAGGGCTACGAGGTCGGCGACACGGTCAAGATCGCGACGCTCCTGCCCGTCGAGGATTTCACGGTCACGGGTCTTGCGCAGTACGGCGAGGTCCGGTCGCTCGGGACCGCGACGTTCGCCGTCTTCACGATCCCCGAGGCCCAGCGACTCTTCGACCGTGAGGGACAGCTCGACCAGATTGCCGTCGCGGCCGCGGAAGGCACGACACCGGAGGAGCTCGTCGGCGACCTCGAGGCGGCGCTACCCGCCGATCAGGTCACCGTCCGCTCGGCGGCGGAGCAGACCGACGAGGATCTCGAGTCGGTCGCGTTCCTCGACTTCATCCGCTACTTCCTGCTGAGCTTCGCGATCATCGCGCTGATCGTCGGCGGGTTCGTCATCTTCAACACGCTCTCGATCACCGTCGCGCAGCGGACGCGCGAGTTCGCCACGCTGCGGACGATCGGCGCCTCGCGCCGGCAGCTCCTCACGTCGGTGATCATCGAGTCGCTCGTGATCGGGATCATCGCCTCGGTCGTCGGGCTGTTCGCCGGGTTCGGCCTCGCGATCGGCCTGAAGAACCTCGCCGACGCGACCGGCGGCGGACTCCCGACCGCGGACTACGTCTTCGCGCCGCGCACGGTGATCGTCTCGATCCTCGTCGGCGTGACTGTGACGCTCCTGGCGGGGCTCTTCCCTGCGCTTCGGGCCACCCGCGTCCCGCCGATCGCGGCGGTGCGCGAGGGCGCCGAGCTTCCGAGAGGCCGCTTCGCGCGCTACACGCCGTTCGTCGCCGGCGTGCTGCTCGTGATCGCGCTGGTCCTGCTCGGCCAGGCGCTCTTCAGGGACGAGATGGCCACTGCACCGCGCCTCCTGTCGATCGCCGGCGGCGTGCTGCTCCTCTTCATCGGCGTCGCGATGCTGTCCCGCTGGGTCGTCAAACCAATCGCGGCGGTCGTCGGCTGGCCGGCGACCCGCATCGGCGGCGTCGCGGGCAAGCTGGCACGCGGCAACTCAACCCGCAACACGCACCGGACCGCCTCGACGGCCGCGGCGCTCATGATCGGCGTCGCTCTCGTCACGTTCGTCGCGGTGCTCGCGAATGGGTTCAAGGCGTCGAACCGCGACGCGATCGAGTCGCAGGTGCAGGCCGACTTCGTCATCACCGCGCAGGACGGCTTCACCCCGTTCGTCCCCGGCGCCGGCGAAGCGCTCGCCGCGTCCGGCGCGGCCGAAGAGGTCTCTCCCGTCCGCTCCGGCCTCGGCAAGGTCTCGGACTCGGACCAGTACGTCACCGGGATCGATCCCGAGGCGATCCGCCAGTTCTACACCTTCGACTGGGCCGAGGGCTCCGACGACGAGGTTCTGACCTCGCTGGGGAACGACGGCGCGATCGTGTCGAAGGAGTTCGCGGAGAGCAACGACCTCGTGGTCGGGAGCACCGTGGAGCTCCTCTCCGCAGACAACGAGACGGCCCAGCTCGAGGTGAAGGGCATCTACGAGCCGCCGCCCTTCTACCCCATCCTCGGCGCGGTGTCGATCAGCAAGGACGACATTCGACACGCTCTACGAGCGGCCGCGTGACCAGTTCGTGTTCGCGAACACGGGCGGCGACACGTCGGAGGCGACCGTGGCCTCGATCAACGAGGCCGTGGCCGAGTTCCCCGACGCCAAGGTGCAGACCCGGGACGCGTGGATCACGGAGCAGGACGAGGACTTCAACGACTTCCTCACGTTCATCTACGTGCTCCTCGCCCTGGCCGTCATCGTGTCGCTCTTCGGGATGGTCAACACGCTCGTGCTGACCGTCTTCGAGCGGACGAGGGAGATCGGGATGCTCCGCGCGGTCGGCATGACCCGCCGGCAGACGCGGCGCATGATCCGGCACGAGAGCGTCATCACCGCGTTGATCGGCGCCGCGCTCGGGCTCCCGCTCGGCATCTTCCTCGCCGTGCTCGTCACGAAGGCGCTCGGCCAGTTCGACGTGAAGGTCGCCGTTCCATGGGGGTCGCTCATCATCTTCACCGTCGTGGCGATCGTCGCCGGCGTTCTGGCTGCGATCGCCCCGGCGCGACGAGCGGCGAAGCTGAACGTGCTGCGCGCTCTCCAGTACGAGTAACTAGTACGGCGTCGGTGCCTCGGCCGCCTCTTGCGCGGCCGGGGCGCCCTCGCCGGAGTACGCGCGGACGAGGGCCGGAATCGCCTCGTCGATGTCCTCGGCGCTGACGTCGAGGTGCGTGACGGCGCGGAGCACGTTCGGGGCGGTTGCGAACGAGAGCAGCACGCCCTCGGCGCGGAACCGCTCGAGGAGATCGCCGGCGTCGACGCCTGCCGCGTTCGCGTCGACCTGGACGAAGTTCGTCTCGATCCGGTCCGTATCCACCGGGAGCCCCGCGTCGGCGAGCGCCTCGCCGAGCCGCCGGGCGTTCGCGTGATCGTCGGCGAGCCGCTCGACGTTGTGGTCGAGCCCGTAGATCCCGGCCGCGGCGACGATGCCGGCCTGGCGCATCGCGCCGCCGAACATGTGCTTGAACCGCCGCGCCTTCGGGGCACGCTCGCGGGAGGTCGCGATCAGCGCGCCGAGCGGACACCCGAGCCCCTTCGAGAGGCAGAGCGTGACCGTGTCGGCCTCGCGCCCCCACTCCGACGGAGAGAGCCCCGCGGCGACCGCGGCGTTCATGAGCCGCGCGCCGTCGAGATGGACGGCGAGCCCGTGCGCCCGCGCCTCGGCGACGACCGCCCGGTACTCGTCCAGCGGCCAGACGCGCCCGCCCGAGCCGTTATGGGTGTTCTCGATCGTGAGGACCCGCGTCGGCGCGGCGTGCAGGTCGCCGGGCGGGTTCATCGCGGCGCGAACCGCCTCCGGGGGGAACCGGCCCGCGGCGCTCGAAAGAGGCTTCATCACGAGCCCGGAATGAACCGCAGGCCCCCCCAGCTCGTGCAGAAAGATGTGGGAATCGTGAGTACCGATCAGCTCGTCCCCGGGCTCGGACAGGAGCCGCAGCGCGATCTGGTTTCCCATCGTCGCGCTCGGCAGGTAGACGGCCTCGTCCTGGCCGAGCAGCTCCGCGACCCGCTCCTCGAGCGCCGTGACCGTTGGGTCCTCGCGCTTTTGCTCGTCCCCGACGACGGCGTTCGCCATCGCGTCGCGCATCCCCGCGGACGGCTGCGTGAGCGTGTCGGAGCGCAGATCGATCATGCGTTCAGACTAGTCGTTTTCTGGAAATTTCCCTGCACTCCGCGCTGTCCCCTACCATTTTGGGCGCTGTGATCCATCGGACCGCCCTGATCGTGCTCGTGCTCGCCGCGTTCTTCACGGTGGCGCCCGCCGGAGGCGTTCCGATCCCTGCCATCGCGAACGGTGTCACGATCGGCGACGTCGAGGTAGGCGGTCTCATCGCCGTCGCCGCCCAGGATCGCGTCGAGCGAACGTACGGCCAGCCGATCCACCTGTTCCACAAGGACTCGTCGGTCGCGGTCTCCCCCGCGCGCTTCGGCGCCGAGGCGGCGATCGAGAAGTCGGTCAAGCAGGCGATGAACGCCTCGCCCGGGCGCGCACCTCCAGCTCGACGTCGTGATCAAGAAGAAGCAGGTCGACAAGTTCATCCGCGAGCTCGACCGCCGCTTCGCCAGGAAGCCGGTCAACGCGAAGCTCGTCGGCCTCACCGAGAAGCTGAAGCCCGAGATCGCGCCCTCGCATCCGGGCCGCGCCGTCGACCGCGCCGTGATGCGGCGCCGGATCCTGGCCGCGCTCCACTCCTCGTACCGCCAGGGGATCATCCCGGTGAGGACCGTCTGGGTCCGGCCCACCGTGAAGAGGGAGGATCTCGGCCCGATGGTGGTCATCCGCCGCGGCTCCAACCGGCTGTTCCTCTACGACCACGGCAGGTTTGTGAAGCGCTTCACGGTGGCGACCGGCCAGGCGGCGTACCCGACGCCGCTCGGCGACTACGAGATCATCATCAAGGAGCGCGACCCGACGTGGAACCCGCCCGACTCCGACTGGGCGAAGGACGCGAAGCCGATCCCGCCCGGCCCGGGCAACCCGCTCGGCACGCGCTGGATGGGAATCTCGTCGCCGGCCGTCGGCATCCACGGCACGCCGGACGCGGCCTCGCTCGGCTACTCGGCGTCGCACGGCTGCATCCGCATGGCGATCCCCGACGCGGAATGGCTCTTCGAGCACGTCGAGGTCGGCACGCCGGTCTTCATCGTCCCGGCCTAGGCCCGGGGCAGCGCCTCCATCCGCTCGAGCCAGGCCGTGAGGTTCGGGTAGCCGTCGCCGAGCGCGAGATGCTCCGCGCAGATCTGGTGGAAGAGGTACGGGTCGTTCTCCTCCTGGTAGCGGGCGAAGCGGAGGAACGGGAACGCGATCACGTCGGCGGCGCCGAACTCGCCGAAGAGGTAGTCGCGGCCGGCGAGGAGCGCCTCGAACACGTCGCGTGAGGCCACCATCTCGGCGGCCAGCTCGGCCACGAGCTCTTGGTCCGGGTGCTGCTTCGAGAGCTCGGCGTCAAGCAGGTTCGGCGGGCGCTTCCACACGCGGTTGAACCAGTCGATGAACACCTCGACCTCGGCACGCCTCGCCGGGTCGGCCGGGTAGAGCGGCGGGTCGGGGTACTTCGCGTCGAGCCACGCGATGATCCGCGACGAGTCGGAGAGCACGAACTCGCCCTCCACGAGCACCGGCACGAGATCCTGCCCCGACACTCGGCGCACCGGCGCTGCGGTCGTCCGCGTCCACGTCGACCCATTCCACCTCGACGCCCTTGCAGGCGAGCGCGAGCGCGACGCGTTCCACGTTCGTGGAGAAGGGAATCCGGTAGATCCGCAGCACGGCGGGAATGTACCGTCACGGGATGCGAATCACGCGAGGCTTCCAAGGCCGCCGGCGCGAGGCCGACGACCGGCTTCCTCCCGGGCAGTACCTGACGGACGGCTTCCCGGTGCTCTCGGCGGGACCGACGCCGCACACGCCGCTCGAGGAGTGGACGTTCCGCATCGAAGGCGGCGCCGAGCCGGTGTCGTGGACCTGGGACGAGCTCCTGGAACTGCCGCGCGAGACGCCGCACGTCGACATCCACTGCGTCACGCGCTGGTCGAGGCTCGACACCGACTGGGAGGGCGTCTCCGTCGACGCGCTCCTCGACGCGGTCGACCACGACGCGGCCTATGCGCTCGCGTTCTGCGACGGCGGCTACACGACCAACGTCCCGATCGAGGATCTCACCGGCGGCAAGGCGTGGGTCGCGTTCGGCTTCGACGGCGAGCCGCTCGATCCCGAGCACGGCGGCCCGGCCCGGCTCCTCGTCCCGCACCTCTACTTCTGGAAGAGCGCCAAGTGGGTGCGCGGCCTGCGCCTCCTCGACGAGGACGAGCCGGGGTTCTGGGAGACGAACGGCTACCACCTCTACGGAGACCCGTGGCGGGAACAGCGGTTCTGGGGCGACTGACCGGCTGGCGCCCGGTCGAGGTGCTCGAGGCGTACGAGGAGACGCCGCAGGGTGCGAACGCTCGTCCTCGATGCCCCGGACTGGCCCGGCCACCGCGCCGGCCAGCACCTCGACGTGCGGCTGACCGCCGAGGACGGCTATCAGGCGGAGCGCAGCTACTCGATCGCGTCGGCGCCCGGCGGGCCGGTCGAGATCACGGTCGAGCGGCTCGACGACGGCGAGGTGTCGCCGTACCTGGCGGGCGAGGCCGGGCCCGGTGACCAGTTCGAGGTGCGCGGGCCGATCGGCGGGTGGTTCGTGTGGTCTCCTGCGGACGGCGGCCCGGTGCTGCTCGTCGCGGGCGGTTCCGGTGTCGTCCCGTTGATGGCGATGGCGCGGCACCGCGCCGCTCTGGGCTCGGATGCGCCCGATGCGGCTCCTGTATTCGTCCCGGTCGTGGGAGGACGTGATCTACCGCGACGAGCTGGAGACGCTCGCCGGTGACGGGCTCGAGGTCGTGCACACGCTCACGCGCTCGCAGCCGGAGGGGTGGAACGGGTACGCCCGTCGCGTCGATCTCGCCCTGCTCCGTGAGGTCGCGTGGCCGGTCGCCGACGGGGCGTGCGCGTTCGTCTGCGGGCCGACGGCGTTCGTCGAGGCGGTCGCGTCCGGGCTCGTCGAGCTCGGCTACGACGCGGGCCGAGTGAAGACCGAGCGGTTCGGAGCGACGGGATGAGCGCGACCCTCGACGGAAACGCGCTCGCCGGCGTGCTCTTCGAGGTGTTCGGCGTCGAGCTGACCGGAGCGTTCGGCACGTGCGCCCACTGCGGCGCCCGCGGCGAGGTCGCGCGGATGGTCGTGTACATCCGCTGCCCGGGAATCGTGGGCCGCTGTCCTGCGTGCGGCGAGGTGCTCGTGCAGATCGTCGAGGCGCGCGAGCAGCGGTATGTGGCCCTGCACGGCCTGCGCTCACTCGAACTGCCGCGGCCGGGCTAGCCGGCGCCTCACCGAGGCCTGCCCGTTGCGGACACGGCTCCTCAAGTCATGTTCGCACCCCCACCCTTCTGAAGGGTGGGGACCGCGCCGCCCTCGAACCCGCTTCGAGCGTAACCACGAAACCCGCACGCGTCTGTCGCGAGCCGTGCCGGTCCTGTGCCGCAATCGAAACGATTCAACGCGGGTTACGAAAAGAACGTGTCTTCGTGGCGATACGGCGGTGCGCAGCAGCACAGGAAGCGGAGCTCCTCCGAGCCGGCGCGGATCTGGTGCCACGCGCCGGGCGGGATGAGGATCGCGTCGCCCGGCCCGACCTCGCGGCGCTCGCCTTCTACCTCCATCTCGCCGGTCCCGGAGAGCATCACGTACAGCTCCTCGGTCTCCGCGTGGTAGTGCCGTTCGGTCTCGCCTCCCGCTTCCACAACGGCTTCCGCGAGACTCTGGTTCACCGCGCCGCCCTCCGCTGCGTCGAGCAACACGCGGATCGTCGAGCCGTCCGCCGTCGTGAACGGCGCGGCGTCGTCGCGGGAGCGGATCTTCAGGGCTAGACCTCGGCCGTGCTGAGATCCGGGTGCGACTCGAACCCGTAGCGCACGACCGTCCGTTTGGCCGCCTTCACCTCGTCGAGGCGGCGGACCGGCCGATCGTGCGGGGCCGACTTCAGAATGTCCTTGTCCTCGGCCGCCTCACGAGCGATCGCGCGCATCGCCTCGATGAACGCGTCGAGGCGCTCCTTCGGCTCCGTCTCGGTCGGCTCGATCATGAGCGCTTCCGGGACGATCAGCGGGAAGTAGACGGTCGGTGGGTGGAACCCGTAGTCCATGAGCCGCTTGGCGACGTCGAGTGCCGTCGCGCCGTGCTCCTTCTTCAGCGTGCGTGCCGAGAGGACGAACTCGTGCATGCAGAGCCGCTCGAACGGTAGGACGTAGGAGTCGCGCAGCCGGGCGAGCAGGTAGTTCGCGTTCAGCACGGCCACTTCGGACATGTCCTTCAGGTGCGGCCCGTAGGAGCGGATGTAGGCGTACGAGCGCACGAACACGCCGAACGGGCCGTAGTAGCCGCGCACCTTGCCGATCGACTTCGGCCGGTCGTAGTCGTAGAAGAACCGGTCGCCGTCGCGGGCGACCGCGGGCACCGGGAGGAACTGCTCGAGCTGCTTCCGAACCGCGACCGGCCCGCCGCCGGGCCCGCCGCCGCCGTGCGGCTGCGAGAAGGTCTTGTGCAGGTTGTAGTGGACGATGTCGAAGCCCATGTCGCCCGGCCGCGAGATGCCGCAGACCGCGTTCAGGTTCGCGCCGTCGTAGTAGAGGAGCGCGCCGGCGTCGTGGAAGATCCTCGCGACCTCCTCGATCCGCTCGTCGAAGAGCCCGAGCGTCGACGGGTTCGTGAGCATGAGCCCTGCGGTTCGCTCGTTCACGAGCTCGCGCAGCTCGTCGACGTCGAGGTTCCCGCGCGCGTCCGTGCCGACTTTCTGGAGCTTGTAGCCGGCCATCGTGACGCTCGCCGGGTTCGTCCCGTGCGCCGTGTCTGCGACGAAGATCGTGTCGCGCGTGTCGCCCTCGCCTCGATCCTCGAAGTAGGCACGTATGAGCATCAGCCCGGTGAGCTCGCCCTGCGATCCGGCGGCGGGCTGGAGCGAGACCGCGTCGAGGCCGACAACCTCGGCGAGGATCTCCTGGAGGCGCCACATGAGCTCCATCGCGCCCTGCGCGCCGTCCTCCTCCTGGAGCGGATGCAGGTCGCGGAACCCGGGCAGCGAGACGACGCGCTCGTTCATCCGCGGGTTGTGCTTCATCGTGCAGGAGCCGAGCGGATAGAAGCCCGTGTCGACGCCGAACGTCCGGTCGGCGAGCGCCGTGAAGTGGCGAACGATCTCGGGCTCGGAGAGCTCCGGAAGCCGTGGCGGGCTCGAGCGGCGCAGCGCGGCTGGGAGTTCCGGAACCGGGAGTCCGGTGTCCGGCAGCGTCGAGGCCCGGCGGCCCGGCCTGGACTGTTCGTAGATCAGCTGCACGGTCGGCTCCTGTGGAGAACCTGCTGCAAATGCGGCACGTTTCCGTTTACCACGCGTACGGGTCTCGGCGATAGGCTGTAGCCGAGCAGGGGGCGGGTCGGGACCCGTAGTAACACCCGCGCGACTGCCCTTAACAGGCTCACGCAAGCACCTCGGCGAGCCGATCGATGTCGGCCTTCGTCTTCTTCTCGGTGACGCAAACGAGGAGCACGTCGTCCATCCCCTCGTAGTCGCGCCCGATCGCGTAGCCGGGGTGGACGCCTGCGGCGCGCGCATCGCGGATCGCGCCCACCACTGGGCGGTCGAGCCGCACCGCGAACTCCTTGAAGGTCGCCTGCTCGGGGAACGCGAGCGGAAGGCCGAGCCGTTCTTTCGCGTACTCCGCGAGTCCGAGGCAGTTCTCCCCCACCTCGCGCAGCCCCTGCGGCCCGAGCCACGACAGGTACATGAGCCCGGCGAGCGCGAGGAGCGTTTGGTTCGTCGTCATGTTGTGCGTCGCCTTCTCGCGGCGGATGTGCTGCTCGCGCGTCTGCAGCGTGAGGACGTAGGCGCGCTTGCCGTCCTCGTCCGTCGTCTCGCCGACGATCCGGCCCGGCATGCGGCGCACGTAGTCCATCCGCGCCGCGAGGAACCCGTAGTGCGGGCCGCCGTAGGCCTGGTAGTTGCCGGCCGGCTGGCCTTCGCCGACCGCGATCGCGCACCCGTAGGCGCCCGGCGCCTCGAGCAGGCCGAGCGACATCGGATCGACGTAGGCGACCGGCAGTGCGCCCGCGTCGTTCGCGGCCGCCGCCAGGTCCGGCGCCGGCTCGAGGCAGCCGAAGACGTTCGGCTGCTGGAAGATCACGCAGGCGGCGTCGCCCGCGACCGCAGCTACATCGTCGACCGACGTCACGCCGTCCGTGTGCCCGACCTCGACGACCTCGAGCCCGAACCCCGGCGCGTACGTCTTCACGACCTGGCGCACCTGCGGATTGACCGTCTCGCAGAGGACGACCTTCGAGCGGCCCGTCACGTGCTTTGCCACGTAGCAGGCGTCCGCCGCGGCGGTCGGCCCGTCGTAGCCCGACGCGTTCGAGACGTCCATCCCGGTCAGCTCGCAGATCGCCGTCTGGTACTCGAAGATCGCCTGCAGCGTCCCCTGGCTCATCTCCGGCTGGTACGGCGTGTACGCGGTCAGGAACTCCCCGCGCGCGAGCATCGCGTCGACGAACGCCGGCACGTAGTGGTCGTAGATCCCCGCGCCGAGGAACGACAGCTCGCTCCCCGTGTGCGCGTTGCGCTCGGCCAGTTCGGTCAGGTGCGCAACGATCTCCTGCTCGGAGAGCGCCGGCTCGAGCGCCAGCTCGCCGCGGAAGCGCACTGCCTCGGGGATGTCGCGGAAGAGCTCCTCGACGGAGGCGACGCCGATCGCCGCGAGCATCTCGTCGCGGTCCGAATCCGTGAGCGAAAGGAACGGCAGCGCGCGGCTCACAGGTCTTCGAGCACCTTCTTGTAGGCCTCGACCGTGAGCAGCGAGTCGACCTCGTCGGGATCGGAGAGCCGGATCTTCACGAGCCAGCCGTCGCCGTACGGATCCTCGTTGATCGTCTCGGGCGCGTCGACGAGCGCAGCGTTCACTTCGATCACCTCGCCGGAGAGCGGAGCGATCACGTCCGACACCGCCTTGACCGACTCGACCTCGCCGTAGCTCTCGTCCTTGGCGATCGCGCCGCCTTCCTCGGGCGCCTCGTAGTGGACGATCTCGCCGAGGGAGTCCTGCGCGTACCAGGTGATCCCCAGTACGGCCGTGTCACCGTCGATGCGCGCCCAGTCGTGCTCGTGGTGGTACTTGAGATCGCTCGGATAGCTCTCGTCGGCGGCCATCAGCTCTCCTTCCCCTTGATGAACGGCTTCGGGACGATACGGGCGCGGCGTGGACGGCCGCGAAGATCGATCGTGATCTCGGTGTCCGGCGCGGCGAGGTCGGCCGGCACGTAGGCGAGGCCGATCCCCTCGTCGAGCATCGGCGAGAGCGTCCCCGAGGTGACGACGCCGCCCTCGGCGACCGACATGCCCGCGCGCGGGATGCCCTTGTCGACCATCGTGAACGCGACCAGCTTCTCGGCCGGACCCTCCTCCTTCTCGCGGCGCAGGATCTCCACGCCGGTGAACTCCTTGTCGAGCGAGCACGCCCAGCCGAGTCCGCCCGCGATCGGCGTGCGGTCGGGGCCGATGTCCTGGCCGTGCAACGGATAGCAGGCCTCGAGGCGCAGCGTGTCGCGCGCGCCGAGCCCGCAGGGGACGACTCCCGCGGCCAGGATGGCGTCCCACAGGCGGACCGCGTCGCCGGGATCGCAGCCGAGCTCGCAGCCGCGCTCGCCGGTGTAGCCGGTGCCGCCGATGAAGCACTCGACGCCGAGCACGTCGCCGCGGCGATGCGTGAACGGCTCTATCTCGATGTCGAGCCGGTCGAGCGCCTCCGGGCCCTGGACGGCGAGGAGCGCCCACTCGTCCGACACGTCTGTCGTTTCCGCGAGCGCGGCATGGTCGGGCTCGATGTTCGACGCGTTCACGACGAGGAGGTAGTCGTCCTCGCCGCCGCGGTACGCGATGAGGTCATCGGTGATCCCGCCGCGCTCGTTCGTGAGCAGCGTGTACTGCGCCTGGGCCGATCCGATTCGGCCGAGGTCGTTCGAGAGCCGTGCCTGCAGGTAGTCGGTCGCACCGTCGCCCTCGAGCATGAGCTGGCCCATGTGCGAGACGTCGAAGACGCCCGCGGAGCTGCGAACCGCCTTGTGCTCCTCGACGATCGCCGTGTACTGCACCGGCATCTCCCAGCCGGCGAAGGGGACGATGCGGGCGCCGAGCTCGGCGTGTCGCTCGTAGAGCGGCGTGCGGCGGAGCGTCTCCACGAGCGCGATCCTAACCGGCTGCGGCGGGCTGGAACCGGGCTGTGAAATGCCGCAGCACGGGCGCCTCGGCGACGAGCTCGTAGGCGGGAACCGCCTCCGGCTTCTCGAGGATCTCCGCCATCGCGTCGGCGGCGTGCTCGAGCTGGCGCGAGGTGTACGTGCGCCGCGGAACCGCGAGCCGCAGGAGCTCGAGCCGCGGATGCCGGTTCTCCCCGGTGGCGGGATCGCGCCCGGCCATGACCGAGCCGATCTCCGCGCCGCGCACCCCGCCCGCGAGGTAGAGCGCGCACGAGAGCGCCCAACCGGGGAAGCCGGCCGGCGGAATGTGCGGCAGCGTCTCGCCCGCGTTCAGGTAGACCGCGTGACCGCCGGTCGGGCTGGACGACCGAGGCACCGGCCGCGGCGAGCGACTCGCCGAGGTAGGCGACCTGGGCGATGCGGTGCCGCAGGTACTCCTCGTCCATCACCTCGTAGAGGCCGACCGCGATCACCTCGAGGTCGCGCCCGGCGAGGCCGCCGTAGGTCGGGAAGCCCTCGGTCACGACGCCGCGCATCTGGAGACCGGTGAAGAACTCCTCGTCGTCGCGGATGGCGACGAAGCCGCCGATGTTCGCGATCGCGTCCTTCTTGGCGCTCATGAGGACGCCGTCGGCGTCTGCCATCATCTCGCGCACGATCTGCGGCAGCGGCACCTCCGCGTAGCCGGCCTCGCGCTCCTTGATGAACCACGCGTTCTCGGCGAAGCGGGCGATGTCGAGGACGAGCTTCTTGTCGCGCTCGCGGGCCACCGCGGCGACCTCGCGGATGTTCTGAAGCGATACCGGCTGGCCGCCGCCCGCGTTGTTCGTGAGCGTCAGCATCACGATCGCGACCTTCTCGCCCTCGGGCCCGTCGAGCAGATCGACGAGGCGCGCGACGTCCATGTTCCCCTTGAACGGCGCGTCGGTCGTCGGATCGCCCGCCTCGGAGCACGGAAGGTCGAGCGCGATGCCCTCGCGGATCTCGATGTGCGCGCGCGTCGTGTCGAAGTGCGCGTTCGACGGGACGATCTCGCCGGGATCGATGATCGCGCCGAAGAAGACGCCCTCGGCGCCGCGCCCCTGATGGGCCGGCACGACGAAGGGAAAGCCGAGCACCTCCTCGACCGCCGCCTGGAAGCGCGTGAAGCTCTGCGAGCCGGCATACGACTCGTCGCCGAGCATGAGCGCCGCCCACTGCGTGTTCGACATCGCCCCGGTGCCGGAGTCGGTCAGGAGGTCGAGCTCGACGTCGCGCGCGGCGAGCTGGAAGACGTTCCAGCCGGCGATCTCGAGCGCGCCCTCGCGCTCCTCACGGGTCGTCGCCCGGATGGGCTCGACCATCTTGATCCGAAAAGGCTCACGGGGCGGACGCATCGCCCCTGGACGCTATCGCGCCGCGGCTACTCGTCGCGGAGGAACGAGGGAACTTCGAGGATGTCCTGCGGGACGTCGAACCCGCGGCTCGGCTCCTCGGCGGGCTTCTCGCCGGCGCCTTCCTTGCGCTTGGTGCGGCGCTTCGTCTCGCCGAAGCCGGTCGCGATCACAGTGACGCGCACCGAGCCGGCGAGCTGGTCGTTGATCACGGCGCCGAAGATCACGTTCGCGTTCTGGTCGGCCGCCTCGGTGACGACCTCGGCCGCCTCGTTCACCTCGAAGAGTCCGATGTCCGGCCCGCCGCTGATGTTCAGCAGCACCCCGGTTGCCCCGTCGATCGACGACTCGAGGAGCGGCGACGACACGGCCATGCGCGCAGCCTCGCCGGCGCGGTTCGGGCCGTCGGCCTCGCCGATGCCCATGAGCGCCGAGCCGGCGTCGCGCATGATCGTCCGGACGTCGGCGAAGTCGAGGTTGACCAGCCCGGGCACGGTGATCAGGTCTGTGATGCCCTGGACGCCCTGGCGCAGGACGTCGTCGGCCATGCGGAACGCGTCAACGACCGAGGTCTCCTGCTGGACGACCTGGAGCAGCCGGTCGTTCGGGATGACGATCAGCGTGTCGACCTGGTCCTGCAACGCCGAGATGCCCAGCTGCGCCTGCTCGGCGCGCTTGCGGCCCTCGAAGGAGAACGGCCTGGTGACAACACCGACGGTGAGCGCGCCCAGCTCTCGGGCGGTCTCCGCGATGATCGGCGCGCCGCCCGTCCCGGTGCCGCCACCCTCGCCCGCGGTGACGAAGACCATGTCCGCGCCCTTGAGCGCCTCCTTGATCTCGTCGCGGCTCTCGAGTGCCGCGGTCGTGCCGACCTCGGGATTCGCGCCGGCCCCCAGACCACGTGTCGAGGTCGCGCCGATATGGAGCTTCACGTCGGCGTCGCACATGAGGAGAGCCTGCGCGTCGGTGTTCACCGCGACGAACTCGACGCCCTTGAGGCCTGCGTCGACCATGCGGTTGACCGCGTTGGATCCTCCGCCGCCGATGCCGACGACTTTGATCACCGCTAGATAGCTGCCTGTTTGATCTCTCATAGGTCTGAAGTACTGGTTGAGCGTCCCAGCAGCGTACGCTGTGGAAAAATCCCTGTCAAACACCTCGTTTGCAGGGGGTTATTCTTCAAAGTCTGAAGTCTCACTTGAGGGTTGAGCTATGGGCCCGGTGACGGCGCGCTCGGGAAGGCTCACATCGACGTAGCCCACGGTGGGCAGTTCCTCGGCCGGGAGCGCGTTCAACACCGCGACAGCGGCGGCCATTTTCGCCTCCAGCTCGCGCGGCTCGCCGAGCCTGATCTCGAGCCCCGAGCCGGCCATGACGAGCGTGACTCCGATCTCGTCGACCTGCGAGTAGAGCACCTTGCCCGGCAGCCGGTTGGGCACCGCCTGGAGCGCGAGCAGCGCGGTCAGGGCATCGGTGCCGGTGAGCGACTTCCCCACGGTCGGCGTGCTCTCGACCTCGGCCTTGAGGCGCGGGAGCCCCGGCTGCTCGTCCGGCTTGATCGGCGCGAGCACCCGGCCTGTGCGTGCGATCACCCACGCCTTCGCGCCGTCGCGGTAGACGGCGAGCGGGCGCTCGGCCTGCACCTGGATCTTCAGCATGTTCGGAAACGCGCGGTCGACGTGCGCGGAGCGCACCGCTGGGACGGCAGCCAGGGTGCGCTCCACTTCTGCGGGATCGATGGCGACGAGGCTCTTGCCCTGGTACGGGGCGAGCGCTGCGCGGACCTCCTGCTTCACCTCGCGGTTCGCGCCGGTGATCTTGATCGTCTGGATGGAGAAGAGCGTCGTCTGGCGCGCGAGCACGTACCCGAGGGCGAGGGCGGCGACCACGCAGACGGCGATCGCGAGGGCGCGCCAAACGGCGCCCGAAAGGACGGGTAGCGCAGGCCGGCTGGACGGCGTGCGCGCGACGGCAAGGGCCGCTCTTCGCGACATGCGGGGTTCTTCGCCGCGGGAGGCGCTCGTCCTACGCGGGAATCTCGACCGGGCCGAGCAGCTGCACCTCGGGCTCGAGGCGAACGCCGAACTGCTCGAGCGCGCGGCGGCGTGCCTCGACGATCAGCGCGACCGCATCGGCCGTCGTCGCCCCGCCCGCGTTCTCGATGAAGTTCGCGTGCTTGGGCGAGATCGTGGCGCCACCGATGGCGAATCCCCGCAGCCCGCAGGCCTCGAGCATCCGCCCCGCGCTCAGGTCGTGATCGGGGTTCTTGAACACGCTGCCGAACGTGCGCTTGTTCGTCGGCTGCGCTTCCTTGCGCTGCGCCTGGAGCTCGGCGACCGTCGCCTTGATCTCGTCCACGGGCTTCGGGAAGAGACGGAACTCGGCGCCCGCGACGATCTGGCCCTGCGTGAGGCCCGAGTGCCGGTACGCTGAGGCCGAGCTCGGCCGGTGTTTGCCACCGCGCCCCGTCGCCGTTCGCGACCAGGGCCCGCTCGAGCACCTGGGAGATGTCGCTGCCGTACGCGCCGGCATTCATCCACACGGCGCCGCCCACCGTGCCAGGGATGGCGCAGGCGAACTCGAATCCGCCGAGGCCCGCGTCGCGGGCGCGGTGGAGGCAGACGGCGAGCGAAGCGCCGCCGCCCGCGTGGAGCTCCTCGCCCTCGGCGCGCGCAGCGGCCAGATCGCCGGTCAGCTTCAGTGCGAGGCCGGGAAAGCCCTCGTCCGCGACGAGCAGGTTCGAGCCGAGACCCACCGGCGCGACCGCGAGCCCCTCGTCGCGAGCCCACGCGAGTAGCTCGACAAGTTCGTCCTCGGAGGACGGCGCCGCGAAGTAGCGCGCGGGTCCGCCCGTGCCAAGGGTCGTGTAGCGCGAGAGCGCGACGTTCTCCTCCACGTTCATTTCAGCGCCTCGAGGATCTGCGGCACCACGGCGTCGACGTCTCCCGCACCCGCCGTGATGACGATTCCGCCGACACGGGCCTGCGCGGCGACGAGCGGAACCGCGTCGGCGGGGGTCGGCGCCCAGCCCACCGGCATCCCTGGACGGCGCTCGCAGAGACGCTCGACGAGCAGCTTCCCCGTCACGCCGGGGATCGGCTCCTCGCGCGCGGCGTAGATGTCGGTGATGCAGGCGGCGTCGGCGTCGGCGAGCGCGTCGGCGAACTCGCGCGCCAGGTAGAGGGTCCGCGAGAAGAGATGCGGTTGGAAGAGGACGACGAGGCGGCCGTCGGTCAGCTCGCGCGCGGCCGCGATGGAGGCGGCCAGCTCCGCCGGATGGTGGGCGTAGTCGTCGAGCACCTGTACCCCACCGGCTTCGCCGCGTGCTTCGAGGCGACGACCGGCGCCGCGGAACTCGACGATTGCCGCTTCGGCGTCGGCCCGGGCCACGCCCGCCAGCTCGAGCGCGGCGATCGCGGCGGCGGCGTTGCGGCGGTTGTGCTCCCCGGGGACGGCGAGCGGAAGGTCCACGGGCTCGAGGGCATCACCGCGGACGACCTGCACGTCCGGCAGCCCGGCGAGCCACCCGGCGTACAGCTCCTCCACCTCGGCCCGCGAGCCGAACGTCGTGTGGTGGTCCAGATCGACGTTCGTGATCACGGCGATCCGTGCGGGGAGCGACGCGACCGTGCGGTCCGACTCGTCGCCCTCGACCACGAACCAGCCGCTCCCGGCGCGCGCGTTCGCGCCGAGCTGCGGCACCTCGCCGCCGATCGCGAACGCCGGGTCGAGCCCGAGCCGGTCGAGGACGAAGGCGATCATCGCCGCGGTCGTGGTCTTCCCGTGCGCGCCCGAGACGACGATCGTCGGCGCCTGCGCGGCCAACTCGGCGAGTAGCTCGGCCCGCGGTCGCCCGGGGATCCGCCCGGCGTACGCGGTCGAGACGACTACATCGAATCCGTCGGGCGCGGGCGGCGGCTCTTCCGAAACGGTCACGTCGATCCCGGCCTCGCGCACGGGCGCGAGGTACGGCGTCTCCTTGCGGTCCCAGCCGGCCACCTCGGCGCCCCAGCCGCGCGCAACGAGCGCGTAGGCGGAGAGGCCCGACCCGCCGATGCCGGCGAGCCAGAGCTTGCGGCCCTCAAGCGGCTGCAATGGAGAGCACCTCCTCGGCGATGACGTCGGCCGCGTCGGGGCGCGCAAGCGCGAGCATCGCGGCGCCCATGGCCTCGAGCCGGGCGGGATCCGCGAGCAGCTCCGTAACCTGCTTCCGCAACTCGAGCCGTTCTTCGGGAACGACGATCGCACCGCCGGCCTGCTCGAAGAAGCGCGCGTTCTTCGTCTGGTGATCCGCGGTAGCGGACGGATACGGCACGAGCAACGCGGGCTTCCCCGCGGCCGCGACCTCCCACACCGAGCCTCCCGCGCGCGCGACCACCAGCGTGGCGGCGGCCAGCGCGGCGCCGAAATCGTCCGTGAAGCCGAGCAGCACGTAGTCCTCGCGCGTTCACTCGCGGTCGCAAGCCCTTCGAGGTGCGTCTCGCCGCAGAAATGGAGCACCGCCGGGCCATCGGCGGCGAACGCCTCGACGGCCGCCTCGTTCAGGGCCCGCGCGCCCATGCTCCCGCCGAAGACCAGCACGACGGGCCCTTCGGCCGGGAGCCCGAAGCGGGCGCGCGCCTCGGCCGGGTCGGTCGCGACCGAGCCCGCCGGGATCGGCCGCCCGACGACGCGGTACTTGTCGCCGTCGCGCCCGTCGATCGGGAACGAGAGGAAGACGCGCTTCGCGAACGGCGCCGCCCAGCGGTTCGCGAGGCCGAGGTGAGCGTCGGCCTCGGTGAGCGCGACCGGGATCCGCAGGATCCGCGCTGCGGCCACCATCGGGCCGGACACGTACCCGCCTCCACCGAGAACGACGTCGGGCTTCACGCGGCGCAGGATCTTCAGGCAGGCCGGGAGCGCGGCCGCGTCCACCGCAGCGGCGCGGACGAAGTCGAGGCTCGGTCGCCGCGGCAGGCCCTCCACCCGGAACTGCTCGAGCGGATAGCCCGCGGCCGGGACGAGCTCGGCCTCAGCTCGCTGCGCGCCGGCGAACCGGACGTTCGCGCCGCGCCGGCGCAGGGCGTCGGCCACGGCCAGGCTGGGCAGCACGTGTCCTGCTGTCCCGCCGGCTGCGATCAGGCACTCGATCGGTCGCTGCGACGCCATCGTTGGACGCGATGTTAAGGAGGATGCCCACGGCGGCGAGCCCCACGATGAGGCTCGACCCCCCGTAGCTCACGAAGGGGAGCGGAATTCCGGTCAGCGGCGCGAGGCCGAGAACGGCGGCGAGATTGACCAGCGCCTGCCCCGCGACGAGCGTGGTGAGGCCGGCGGCGGCGAGCTTGGCGAACGGATCCTTCGTCCGCCCGGCGACCGTGAACCCGGCGTAGGCGAACACGGCGAACGCGATCACGACGGCCGAGACACCGACGAGCCCGAGCTCCTCGCCGACGATCGCGACGATCATGTCGGTCGTCGACTCCGGCAGGAAGTTGATCTTCTGGACGCTCTCGCCCAGGCCGACGCCGAAGATCCCGCCCGACCCGAGCGCGATCAGCGCCTGGACGGTCTGAAAGCCGGCGTTCTCGGGATCGGCCCAAGGGTCGAGGAAGGCGAGGAGACGCTCGCGACGGTACGGCTCCAGCCAGATCGCGGCCATCGCGAGGCCGACCATGATTCCGGCCGCGGCGCCGAGCACGCGCATCGGCGTGCCCGCGACGACGAGCATGGCGGCGACGGTGACGACGATCGCGATCGCGGTTCCGAGGTCGGGCTCGGCGAGGATGAGCCCGCAGACGGCGAGGACGGTCAGCCCGACGGGCTTCAGGAGCTCCCCGAGCGACTGCGGCGGACGGCGGCGGCAGAGGTAGCCGGCGAGCCAGAGGACGACGGCGAGCTTGGCGAGCTCGGACGGCTGGAAGTCGATGACGCCCATCGGCAGCCAGCGGCGGGCGCCGTTCACGGAGGTCCCGATCATGAGCACGGCGACGAGCAGGCCGAACGTCGCGAGGAGGAGCGGACCGCCCACGTAGCGCAGCGACCGGAAGTTCACGCGCGAGAGCACCGCGAGCACGACCAGGCCGATCGCGGCGTAGATCCCCTGACGCTTCAGGTAGTAGGCCGGATCGCCGGCGGCGACGGCGGCGCGGCCCGAGCTCGCGCTGTAGACCATCACGAGCCCGAACGCGACCAGGCCGAGCGTGACGAGGAGCAGCAGGTGGTACTCGATATTCGTCTTCGGGCGTTTCACAGGAGCTCCACCAGGGCGCGGAAGCGGTCGCCGCGGTCCTCGTAGTCGCGGAACTGGTCGAAGCTCGCGCACGCGGGCGAGAGCAGCACGACGTCGCCCGGCACCGCGGCGGTTGCAGCTTCGCCGACGGCCGTCGCGAGATCGCCGGACTCCGTGAAGGGGACGCCGGCGGCGGCGAGCGCGGGCGCGATCTCTTCGGCCGACTCGCCGATCAGGTACGCGCGCTTCACTCCCCGCTGCGGCGGCCGACCCTGCCAGCCCGGAGAAATCGGCGCTCTTGCGCGATCCGCCGAGAATCAGGTGCAGCCCGGCACCCGGGAAGGCAGTGAGCGCGCGCTCGGCCGCCTCCGGGTTCGTCGCCTTGGAGTCGTTCACGTAGCGGACACCGTCGAGCTCGCGAACGGTTTCGAGCCGGTGCGGGACGCCGGTGAAGTTCCGCAGGCCCGCGGCGATAGCGTCGTCCGGGATCCCGGCGGCGCGAGCGGCGGCGGTGGCCGCGGCGGCGTTCTCGCGGTTGTGCTCGCCGGGGATGGCCGGCTCGGCGGGCAGCGCGTCGGCCGCCGAGAACTCGACGCGCGTCGCGGCACCGGGGATCGCTCCGTACCCGGCGGGGACGATCGCGGTATCCCCGCCGTCCTGGTTCTCGAAGAGACGCAGCTTCGCGGCCTCGTAGCGGCCCATGTCGCCATGGCGGTCGAGGTGGTCGGGCGTGACGTTCAGGAGCACGCCGATGGGCACGCGAAAGGCGTCGATGTCCTCGAGCTGGAAGCTCGACAGCTCGCAGACGATCCAGGCGTCGGGCTCGGCCTCGCCGTCCAGCGCCGTCAGCGGACGGCCGACGTTCCCGGCGACCTCGACGGGCCGTCCGGCGGCGCGGAAGATCGCGCCGAGAAGCTCGGTCGTGGTCGTCTTCCCGTTCGTGCCGGTGACGCCGAGGATCGGGTTCGGGAGGAGCCGGTAGCCGAGCTCGACCTCGCTCCACACGGGCAGGGCACGCTCGCGCGCAGCGGCGACGATCGGCGCCTCCGCCGGAACCCCGGGGCTTTTCACAAGCAGGTCCATGCCGTCGAGCAGCGCGGGGTCGTCCGCGCCGAGTCGAACTTCCACGCCTTCCGCCCGAAGCCTTCCCGCGTCGAGCTCCTCGTTTCGGTCGACCGCGAGCACGGTCACGCCGTGCCGAACGAGCGCCCGCGCGGCAGCCTGCCCGGAGCGGGCGAGCCCGACTACGAGAGCGTTTGCGGGTAGGTCGATTTCGGCCATGATCCAGGCGATGCGTGTCGCCGCTCTCTTCGACGTCCACGGCAACCTTCCCGCGTTGGAGGCCGTGCTCGCGGAGCCGGATTTCCGCGCTGCCGACCTCGTCCTGTGCGGCGGCGACACGGTGATCGGGCCGTACCCGCGAGAGTGCCTCGACCTCCTCTGGGAACTCGGCGACCGGCTCGTGATGATCCACGGGAACTGCGAGCGCCACGTCGTCGACCGCGAGCCCGAAGTGGTCTGGCAGGCGGACACGATCGGCCCGGAGCGGCTCGAACGAATCGCCGCTCTGCCGGACACCGCCGAAGTCGAGGTGGACGGGCTCGGCACGGTGCTCCTCTGCCACGGCGGCCCGGAGAGCGACATGACGATCGTGACCCTTGTGACCCCTGACGAGCGTCTTGCACGGATCGTCGAGGGTGTCGACGCCGGCGTGGTCGTCGCCGGGCACACGCACTCGCAGATCGACAGAACCGTCGCGGGCGTCCGCTGGGTGAACGCCGGGAGCGTCGGCATGCCGTACGAGGCCGAGCAGGGCGCGTACTGGGCGCTCTTGGGCCCGGACGTCGAGCTACGCCGGACGCCCTACGACGCGGAGGCCGCCGCGCAGCGGATCCGCGAGGAGTCCGGGTACCCGGACGCAGAGGACTTCGTCACGAACTACATCCTCTCGCCCGCGACCGCCGAGGAGGCCGCCGCCGAGTTCGAGGCGCGGGCCGCGGCTCAGGAAGCGAACTCGGAGAAGTAGCGGTAGTAGAGGACGAAGGCGCAGGCGCAGAGGATCCCGGCGGTGATCCAGAAGCGCACCATGATCCGGGTTTCCGACCACGCCTTCATCTCGAAATGGTGGTGGAGCGGCGCCATCAGCAGCACGCGTCTTCCCTTCCACTTGAAGACGACCACCTGGACGATCACCGAGAGCGCCTCGATCACGAAGATCCCGCCGATCAGGAGGAGCAGGATCTCGGTCTTCGTCATGATCGCGAACGCCGCGAGCGCGCCGCCGAGGCCCATCGAGCCCGTGTCGCCCATGAAGACCTGCGCGGGGAAGGCGTTGTACCAGAGGAACCCGATCGAGGCACCGATGAGGCTGGCGCCGAGGATGGCGAGGTCGAGCTGCTCCGGATCGGGCCTCCGCTCGCGCACGCTCACGAGGTAGGCGACGACGCCCATCGCCGTGTACGTGAAGAGCGCGATCGTCGACGTGCCGGCCGCGAGCCCGTCGAGGCCGTCCGTCAGGTTCACGCCGTTGGCGGCGCCCGCGATGATGATGAATAGGAGCGCGTACCAGGCGAAGCCGAGCGGCAGGTCGAAGTTGACGAGCGGAACGTAGACGCCCGTCTTGAAGTCCGCGTCCCAGACGACGAGCGCGACGACGCCCGTGATGATCGCGAGGAGCAACAGCTTCCAGCGGCCCGGAAGACCGAGCGAGCGGCGGTGCGTGAGCTTCGTCCAGTCGTCCGCGAAGCCGATCGCCGCGCAGCCGAGCGTCACGAAGAAGACGGTGAGCGCGGGCAGCGTGCGCTGCGTGAAGATCAGGAACGGGACGGACATCGAGATCATGATCAGGAGGCCGCCCATCGTGGGCGTCCCCTGCTTGACGACGTGCCCGGCGGGGCCCTCCTCGCGGATCTGCTGGCCCAGCTCGTTGCGGCGCAGGAACTCGATGAACTTCGGGCCCGCGGCGATCGAGATCACCATCCCGATGATCCCGGAGAGGAGGACTTTCTCCATCAGGCGGGATCGACCGCTAGGGCTTCGGCGACGACCTCGAGGCCCATCGCGCGCGAGGCCTTGAGGAGGATGCAGTCGCCCGGCTGGAGCACGGCGTGGACGAGCGGCACGGCGTCGGCGGCGGAGTGGGCCCAGCGGGTCTCGTGGACGCCGCGTGCCCCCTCCAGGTAGCCGCGGGCGAGTGGACCGACGGCGACGAGGGCATCCACGCCGGTTCGGGCCGCGATCGCGCCGATCTCGCGGTGGTAGGCGGCAGCGCCCGCGCCCAGCTCGGCCATGTCCCCGAGGACGCGCGACGGTACGGCGGCCGGCGGCGCGCTCGGCGAGGTGCTCGAGCGCGGCGGTCATGGAAAGCGGGTTGGCGTTGTAGGCGTCGTTGATGAGCAGGCCGTCGTCCGGAAGCTGGGTCTCCTCCCCGCGCCAGCGCGACAAGGTGATCTTCGCGGCGCCCTCGCGGGCCTTCTCGAGCGGCAGGCCGAGCGCGCGGTAAGCCCCGAGCGCGGCGAGGACGTTCTCGGCGTTGTAACGCGACGCAAAGGGAAGCTCGAGCGAAATCCGCTCGCCGAAGACCGACACCTCGACGGTCGAGGCGTCGCCGCGCGACGTGAACGAGACGAGCTCGACGTCGCCCTTTGGGCCGAAGCGAATCACCTGGATGTCCTCGCGGTTCAGGTACGGCTCGAGCAGCGGATCTCCTGCGGGGACGACCGCCGTTCCGCCGGCCCGAAGCGCTCCGATCAGCTCGGCCTTCGCCTGCGCGACGCGCTCGAGCGTCTCGAGCAGTTCGAGGTGCACCGGCCCGATCTTGGTGATCACACCGATCTCCGGCTGGGCGGTCTCGCAGAGCTCGGCGATCTGCCCGAGGCCGCGCATGCCCATCTCGAGCACGCAGACCTCGGTGTCGGGCTCGAGCCGGCCGAGCGTCAGGGGGAGCCCGATCTCGTTGTTTTGGCTTCCCTCCGCGGCGATGGTGCGGGCGAGTGGTCGGCAGAGCGCGGCGAGGATGTCCTTCGTCGACGTCTTGGCGATCGAGCCGGTGATCCCGACGACCTTGGCGCTCGAGCGCTCGCGGACGGCGCGACCGATCGCGGCGAGCGCGGCGAACGCGTCCTCGGGGACGAGCGTCGCGGCAGCCCCGGCGGCGAGCGCCTCGTCGGCGAAGTCGACCCCACGGCCGACCGCGACGAAGAGGTCACCCGGCTGGACGGCGCGGGAGTCGATGCTCAGTCCCGTGGCGTCGGTCGCCCCGTCGGCACGCCGCAACTCCCCGGGTGCTAGCTCGGCGATCACGTCCAGTGGGAGTGCGATCATGCCCGCCGGCCTCCACAGGCGGTCTCTAGATACACGCGCGCGCGCCCCACCCTGGGAGGGGATGAACCACCCGCCACCCGCCTTCGACGGTACCGCGGAAAAGCGCACGTGTCTGTGCCAACTTCGTGCCGATTTCGCGCGCGGCTCACCGGCCCACCGCCCCGAGCCGACGTAGCGCCTCGCGGGCGACCTCGCGGTCGTCGAACGGGATCGTCCGGCCGGCGAACTCCTGCCCCTGCTCGTGGCCCTTTCCGGCGATCACGACCACGTCGCCCGCCTCTGCGAGGCCGAGTGCCTGCTCGATCGCGGCGGCGCGGTCCGGCTCGACCCGCGCGCTGCCGTTCGTCCCCGCCAGGGCCTCCGCGATGATCTCGCCCGGATCCTCGCTGCGCGGATTGTCGGACGTGACGATGACGACGTCCGCGAACTCGGACGCAACGCCTCCCATGAGCGGACGCTTGGCGCGGTCGCGGTCGCCGCCGCAGCCGAACACCACCAAGAGCCTCCCGGTTGCCAGATCGCGCGCCTCCGCGAGCACGTTCGCGAGCGCGTCCGGCGTGTGCGCGTAGTCGACGAGCACGGCGAACGGCTGGCCCTCGTCGACGGCTTCGAACCGGCCCGGCACGCCGTCAACGTCGGCCACACCGCGCACAACAGCCGAATCCTCCACCCCGAGCAGCCGCGCCAGCGCCACCGCCGCGAGCACGTTCTCCACGTTGAACCGCCCGCGCAGCCGCGTCTCGAGCGTCAGCCCACCGACGGAGAACCGCGAGCCCCACGCGCCGAGCTCCAACTCCTCGGGCACGAGATCCGCGTCGCCGCGGGCCGAAAAGGTCACGAGTGTCCCGCCCAGACCGCGGAGCTCCTCCGCCAGCCGGTGCCCCCACTGGTCGCCCACGTTCACGGCAGCCGGCGCACGAGCACCGTCGACGTCCGGCTCCACGAACAGCCGGCGCTTCGCGTCGAAGTACGCCTCGAGCGTCCCGTGAAGGTCGAGGTGCTCGGGCGAGAGATTCGTGAAGGCGAGCGCCGCGAAGCGCACGCCGACGAGCCGCCGCAGCTCCGATCCATGGGAGGACGCCTCCAACGCGCAACTGCGGTCGCCCGCGTCGAGCATCTCGCGGAATATCCGCTGGAGATCGAGCGACTCTGGCGTCGTGTGCACCACGTCCCGCCGCTCGCCGCCGACTCGCGACTCGATCGTCCCCACGAGCCCGGGTCGCCGGCCGGCCGCGGCGAGGATGGAGTACAGGAGGAACGCCGTCGTCGTCTTCCCGTTCGTTCCGGTGATCGCGCCGACCTGGAGCTCGCGCGTCGGGAACCCGAAGAACACGTCGGCCGCACGTCCCAGCGCGGCGCGCGCGTCGGCCACGACGAGCTGCGGAACCGGCACGTCGAGCTCCCGCTCGACGATCAGCGCGACGGCCCCGTCCGCCACCGCGCCGGCCGCGAAGTCGTGCCCGTCGGCGCGGAATCCGGGGACGCAGACGAAGAGCGTCCCGGCCGTCACGCGACGCGTGTCGTACGCGAGATCGGCGACGGCGGTCGCGGCGGCGTTGAGCGTGCGGAGCGGCCGCACGGCCTGGGTCAAGACCTCGAGATCGATGCCCGCGATCCTAGCGGCGGGCCTTGCCGCTACTGGGTCGCTACCTCACCCGGCTTGTCCGGCGGAACCTCGAGGTACTGGAGCGCGAACTGCGCGATGTCGCGGAACGCCGGCGCGGCGATCGTGCCGCCCCAGATGACGCCCTTCGGCTCGTCCACGGTGACGAGGACGACGAAGCGCGGGTTGGCCGCGGGCGCGAAGCCGACGAACGATGCGACGTACTTCGTGGTCGAGTAGCCGCCGAGCACGGGATCCGGCTTGGCCGCGGTGCCGGTCTTCCCCGCGACCACGTAGCCGGGAATCTGCGCCTCGATGCCGGAGCCGTCCGAGACGACGTTCTTCAGCATCGAGCGAATCTGGCGCGCGGTCTGCTTCGACATGAGCCGCTGCCGCTTGGCGCGCCGGGAGTCCTCGTTGCCGATGCGGTCGACGATGTGCGGCTGGATGGCGACGCCGTTGTTCGCGAGCGCGCCGTAGATGCGCGCCATCTGGAGCGGCGTCACGGCGATGCCCTGGCCGATCGGCACGTTCCCGATCGTCGAGCCCGACCAGTTCTCCGGCGGGAGCACGATGCCACCGCTCTCGCCCGGGTAGTCGATCCCGGTCGGCCTGCCGAACCCGAACTTCGCGATCCAGTTGCTCAGCCGCTCGCGGCCGAGGCCGAGCGCGAGCGTGATCGTGCCGACGTTCGACGACTTGGAGAGGATCTCCGCCACGGTCATCCGCTGCGTGCCGCGATAGACCGCGTCGTGAATGACCCGGTCGGCGACCTCGATCGAGTACGGGAGCACGAAGCTCGTCTTGGGCGTCACCGTGCCGGTCTCGAGCACGCCGGCGAGCGTCACGACCTTGAACGTGGAGCCCGGCTCGTACGTGTCGGTGACCGCGCGGTTTCGCTGTTTGTCCTTCGACACGAGCGGATACCTGTTCGCGTCGAAGCCCGGCACGACGCCCATCGCGAGCACGCCGCCCGTGTGCGGATCGAGGATCACCGCGGTCGCGGCCTTGGCGTCCCAGCGCGCCCGCGTCGCCTCGAGCACCTGCTCCACCTTGCGCTGGAGCGTGTTGTCGATCGTCAGGTAGACGTCGCTGCCGTCCACCGCCTTCGTCTCGTCGATCACGTTCAGCGCGTGCCCGAGCGGATCGCGCACGACCGTCTTCTCGCCGTCGCTGCCGCGCAGCTGCTTGTCGAGCGTCAGCTCGAGCCCGGCGAGGCCCTTGTTGTCGAGCCCCGCGTAGCCGGCCACCTCGGAGGCGACGTTGCCGAGCGGATACGTGCGCCGCTCCTCCGGATAGGAGCCGACGCCGACGAGCTCCTGCTTCATGAGGGCCTCGACCTTGTCCGGATCGGCCTTGCGGGCGAGGTAGACGAAGCCGAGCTTCTTGTCCTGCAGCTGTTCGTAGAGCTTCTCCGGCTTCACGCCGAGCGCGCGGCCGGCGGCGATCGCGACGGCGCGCGGGTCGAGGATCTGCTTCGGGTTCGCGTAGACGGTCATCGCGCGCTCCCCGATCGCGATCTCGACGCCCGTGCGGTCGTAGATCGTCCCGCGGCGCGCGGGAACGGTGACTTCCTCTCGGTGCTGGTTCGCCGCGAGCTTCGAGAGCGAGGGCCCGCGGACGGCTTCGATCCAGCCCGCGCGGGCGAGGACGACCGCGAACGCCAGCGTGAAGATGCCGACGAGCAGCCGGACGCGCCGGTTGACCGTCTTCTGGCTCACCGGCCCTTGCGCCGCGGCCGCACGTAGCTCGTCTCGGACGCCTGCACGAGCCCCATCGCCCTGGCGGCGGCGTCGATGCGAGACGCTGCACCGAGGCTCGACAGCTCCGACTGGGCGGCGGCGTTCGCGGCGAGCGCCTTGTCACGGCGCTCGTCGAGCCGCTGCGACTCGACGTTCAGCTGGAGCGCGGCGACGTTCACGGCCACGACCCCGGCGAGCAGGACGGCGACGATGACGATCCACAGCACGCCGCCGGCCACGCGGGGGCGCGCGGCCGGGCGGGTGCGGGCCCGAGTGCGAGTGGCGGGAGCTCGCCTCGGTGCGGGCTGGGTGCGCGGCGCTCGTTGCGGTCGCGCGGGAGCATGGGCTGGAGCGGTGGCGGCCATGTCACTCCTCCCCGGTCTTCTGGGCGGCCCGCAGCCGCGCGGAGGCGGAGCGCGGGTTGGCGGCGATCTCGGCGGGGGACGGCCGAACGGCCTTGCGGGCGAGCAGGCGAACGTTCGGCTCCTTGCCGCACGCGCAGACGGGGAAGTCCGGCGGACACACGCAGCCACGGGCCTCGGCGGCGAGGAAGCGCTTCACGATCCGGTCTTCGAGCGAGTGGAAGCTGATCACGGCGATCCGCCCGCCGGGACGCAGCACCGAGACGGCCTCGGGGAGCGCGCGGGCGAGCGAGTCGAGCTCGTCGTTCACGGCGATGCGGAGTGCCTGGAACACGCGCTTGGCGGGATGCCCGTCGCCGAAGCGGCGGGGCGCGGGGATGGCGGCGCGCACGACCTCGACGAGATCGAGGGTGCGCTCGAACGGCTGCTCTTCGCGGCGCCGGACGATCGCGCGGGCGATCTGGCGGGAGAACCGCTCCTCGCCGTACTTGCGGAAGATGTCGGAGAGCTCACGCTCTGACGCCTCGTTCACGAGCTCGGCGGCGGAACGCGGCTCCGAGGGATCCATGCGCATGTCGAGCGGCGCGTCCACGGCGTAGGAGAAGCCGCGGTCGGGCCGGTCGATCTGCATGCTCGAGACCCCGAGGTCGAGGAGGATCGCGTCGGCGCGCACGCCGTTTTGCGCCAGCTGGCCGAGGACGACCGAGAAGTCGCCGCGCAGGAGGCGCGACTGCACGGGCGTTCCCTGCTGGAAGCGGTCGAAATAGGTTCGCGCGCCGGGATCGCGGTCGATGGCGATGAAGCGGCCCTTGGCGCCGAGGTCGCCGGCGAGCAGGCGCGCGTGGCCGCCCGCGCCGAAGGTGGCGTCGATGACGGTTTCGCCCTCCTTGACCGCGAGGAGCTCGCGAACCTCGTCGGCCAGGACGGGAACGTGGTCAGCTCGTTGAGCCTGCGAGGCGCTCTGCAACATCACCCGCGCTCCTTCCGACGTCGTCGAGCTCCTTCTGCCAGGCCTTCGGCTCCCAGAGCTCGAGGTGATCACGGACACCCACGAC
This sequence comes from uncultured Thermoleophilia bacterium, assembly GCA_963716005.1. GTDB lineage: Bacteria > Actinomycetota > Thermoleophilia > Gaiellales > Gaiellaceae > CAVRUF01. The sequence goes on along the minus strand of OY970285.1, from coordinate 801,922 downwards.
GATGACCTCCCGCTTCAGGCCCGCATGCGCGAGCAGCGTCGCGGGCAGCGAGATGCGGCCCTGCTTGTCCGGCACCGCCTCGCTCGTGCTCGCGTAGACGAAGCGGCTCATCCGGCGAGCCTCACCGCTGAACGGGTCGAGACCCGCCATTCGGCCGTCGACGAGCGCCTTCCAGCCCTCGGGCGGATAGACGGCGAGGCAGGGATCGAGTCCCTTCGACACGAACACGCCCTTGGCGAACGCCTGGCGGAACTTGGCGGGAAGGGTGACGCGGTTCTTGTCGTCGAGAGAGTGTTCGTAGGCGCCGAGGAGCATTTCATCACTTTCGCTCGTCCTCCACTTCACCCCACATTACCCCACTACGGGCCACAACGCAACAGGAATTCCCACTTGGGCGCTGCGCGTGATATCGCGGTGGCTAGTAGGCGCCGCGGCGGGTGAGCTGCTCGGCGGCGACCGTGGCCGCGAATGCGGCGGCATCGGCGGGTGAGCGGCCCTCGCCGAGCGCGAACGTGAGACCGGCGGCGAAGGCGTCGCCGGCGCCGTAGGAATCAGCCAGCGGACCCGGCAGCGGCGTGGCCTCGTAGCGCCCACCTGGCTCGAGTCGTCCGCCCGCAACGCCTTCCGTGGAGACGACTAGCCGGGGCGGCGGACCGAGGGCGCCGTCGTAGGCCTCGCCGGGATCGTTCGCGCTGTGGACGAGCGCATCGAGCTCCACCCCGGCCTCGCGGATCGTCGGCAGCTCTCTCGCGGTTGCGACCAACACGCGGGCCGCGCGCGCCGCTCGCAGCGCATCCGCGTCGCCGCCGGTGAAGTACACGGCGTCGAAGCTCGGCGAGCTCCTCCCAGGCAAGCGGCTCGTCGCGGCGCGGGCGCAGCTTCTCCGCGAGCACGGTGATCGTCCGTTCGCCCTCGGCGTCGAGGTAACAGAACCCGCGGCGCTGAGGCGCATTGCGCCAGGCGACGTCCATCGTGACGCCTTGCTCCTCGAGCGCGGCCACGGAGGCTCGTCCGAACGAGTCCTCGCCGAGCGCGGTCAGGAACGAGCACGAGCCGGCCAGCCACGCGAGGACGACGGACGCGACGCCTCCCCCGCCCGCGGCCTGCCCCCAGGACTCGGGCACTACGGCGATCGCGCCAGGAGCGGGCACGCGCTCGACTGGAACGAAATCGATCCATTCGACGTGGCCGACGACCGCAACCTTCATTCGCGAGAGTCTCACACGGCTGCGCGTTCTCGCGTTTCACTCGATGATGCAAGGAATGGCGAGCGCACCACCGTTCGAGCGCTTCTACGACGCGCACCGCGAGGAGATCTACCGCTACCTCGTGCGCGTCGTCGGCCGACAGTCGGCCGAGGACGCGTTCCAGGAGACGTTCCTCCGCGCGCTGCGCGGCTACGGGAAGCTCCGCCATGCCGAGCATCTGCGCGCGTGGGCGTTCACGATCGCCACCCGGGTAGTGCTCGACGAGCGGCGCCGCGAGGCGCCCGTTCCGGTCGAGCCCCCGGAGCTTCCGTCGGACGACGCGCGCCCCGCCTACGCGGAGATCGAGCACCTCGCGGACCGGCTTCCGTCCACGGAACGGGCGGCGGTGGTGCTCCGCTACGGCTACGACCTGAGCTACGCAGACATCGCGCAGGCACTCGACTCGTCCGAGGACGCAGCCCGCCAGGCCGCCTCGTCGGGGATCCGCCGCCTGCGCAGAGAGGGGGTCTCATGACCACGCTTCCCAACGATCTCGACGCACGCTTCCGTGCGGCCGCGGCCGACGAAGGGCTCCTCGACGTCGCCTACGACCTGACCGACTCGCCGGTCGGGACGCTGCTCCTCGCGTCGACCGATCGCGGCCTCTGCCGGATCTCGTTCGACCCGGAGCCCGACCGGGCGCTCGACGAGCTCGCCCGCCGCCACGGCACCCGAGTGCTCCGTTCGCCGAAGCCGCTCGACGAAACGCGGCGCGAGCTGGACGACTACTTCGAGGGCCGGCGCCGCAAGTTCGACCTCGAGGTCGACCTTACCGCCGTGACGGACTTCCACCGCCAGGTGCTCCGTGAGCTGGCGCTCGTCCCGTACGGGGAGACCGCGACGTATGGCTCGCTCGCGGTCAAGGTCGGCAAGCCGAAGTCGGCCCGCGCGATCGGCGGCGCGATGAACCGCAACCCGATCCCGATCGTCCTCCCCTGCCATCGCATCGTCGGCGCGCACGGCGAGCTGACCGGCTACGCCGGCGGGCTCGACCGCAAGATCGTGCTCCTCGAGCTCGAGGGCGCTCTCCCCCACAGCCTCCTCTAGGACTGCGACGATGTTGGCGATGCGGACGTTCGCGCTCGCCCTCTTCGTCGCGGTCACCCTCGCCGGGTGCGGCGAGTCGGCCGGAGACTCCGGGGCGGTGCCAGTCACCGGCGCGGACTCGGAGTTCCCTGCAGGCACGGTCACGATCACAACCCGGGACTCCGAGGTGCCGGTCGACGTCGAGATCGCGTCGACACCGGAGCAGCACGCGCAAGGGCTCATGAACCGCGAGTCGCTCCCGGAGAACTCCGGCATGTACTTCGTCTTTCCGAGCGAGGTGACCGAGGTCAGCTTCTGGATGAAGGACACGCTCATCCCGCTCTCGGTCGCGGTCGCGGACGCGGACGGACGCATCACGAAGATCGTGGACATGGAGCCCTGCGAGGCCGATCCGTGCGAGGTCTACCCCCTCGGCTCGTTCACGACCGCGCTCGAGGTGAACCAGGGCGCGTTCGCCGACTGGGGCGTCGAGGTCGGCGACACGATGGAGCTCGAGACGCCGTGAAGCTCGTCGGGGCGGGCGGCGAGTCGGTCGACCTCTGGCGCTCGATCCAGTCGCACGGCCTGGTCGATCTGCCGCCGATGCGGATCGACGACGACGCCCGCGCGCTCGAGGTGACGCTCCCCGGTGCTCCCCGGCCGAGGACCGTGCGGATCTCCGCCGGCAAACCCGGCTACGCCGCAATCGAGGTGGCGGGCCGCAAGCCGTCCGCCGCCGAGCAGAAGCGGATCCAGGCGGTCGTGCGCCACGTGCTGCGGCTGGACGAGGATCTCTCCCCGTTCTACGCGGTCGCGGCGAAGGACACCGACCTGGCGTGGGTGACGAAGGGCGCCGGGCGGCTCATTCGCAACCCGACGGTCTTCGAGGAGGTCGTGAAGACGATCTGCACGACGAACTGCACCTGGTCGGCGACGGTGCGGATGGTGAACGCCCTGGTCGCGAACCTCGGCGAGCCGGCCGCGGGCGCGCCCGCCGACGGACCGTACGGCCGCGCCTTCCCCACCCCGGCGGCCATGGCCGCGGCCGACCTCGGCTTCTACACGGACACGGTGCGCGCCGGCTACCGCGGCGCCTACCTCCAGTCGCTGGCGGAGTCAGTTGCGGGCGGCGAGCTCGACCTCGAGATCCTGGCGAGCGAGGACATCTCCGACGAGGAAACCGAGGCGCGGCTGCTCGCGCTGCCCGGCGTCGGGCCGTACGCGGCGGCGCACGTGATGATGCTTCTCGGGCGCTACCACCGCCTCGTGCTCGACTCGTGGACGCGGCCGACGTACGCGCGGCTCACCGGCGGACGCGCGAAGAAGGACGCGACGATCGAGCGGCGGTTCCGCCGATACGGCCCGTATGCGGGGCTCGCGTTCTGGGCGTTCGTGACCCAGGATTGGGTCGAGTAGGTCTCGCGGCCATGCAGCGCGCAAGCCCCGTCCTTAGTGACGCGCGCGCCCCACCCTGGGAGGGGAAGAACCACCCGCCACCCGCCTTCGAGGCTACCGCGAGAAGGCGCGCGGAACTGTCACGGACCGTGCCGAATCTGCGTCGGGACGCGGAAATCTTCTCCGCGCCGCACGCTGACGGCTCGCCGGTCTGGCCCTCGCAGCAGCCGAGCTTGAACCGGCAGCGCGGGCACTGCCACGTCTGGTGGCGCCAGTCCATCGCGGCGCCGCAGCGCAGGCACTTCTCCACGTAGCCCGTCACGCGGACAAGGCTACGGCGCGGCCCGGACCGCGGAGCCCGGGGCACGCATCCGCGTTCGGGCAGACGCGATACCGCGTCACCGTGCCTCCCACCGTCCAGCGCCCCGGTGGGAGGCGTGTTCGCCAGTCTTCCTAGAGCTGCTGCCGGTCGTCCGGATCGATGCGCTGCGTCTCCTGCGCGTCCGGCGGATCGATCCGCTGCGTCGGCTGCGAGCCTGGGTCGATCACCTCGGTCTCGCCGGGCGGCTCGGGCGCCTGGCCGCCGCCGGGCATCGACGAACTGCCGTGCGGAGCCGCCGGATCGATGGGAGGCGGCCCGCCCGCCGGAACGCCTCCATCGTCGACGGGCGGCTCGTCGTCCTGGTTGCGCCAGTAGAGCCAGTACGCAAGGGCCGCGATCGCGGCTAGAAGCAGCAGCAGTCCGAGGTAGAGCGGCCAGCTCGAGCCGTCGTCCTCGCCCGAGGTGGGCTCGGCCGCGGCAGTCTCCGTCGTGTCCGCGGTCGTCGACTCGGGCTCCGTCGTGACGGTCGTCTGGACGGTCGTCGTCACCGGCTCGGGCTCGGTCGTGGCGCCACCGCCGCCGCCGGCCGCCTCGGTGACGAGGACGCCGGGCGCGGGCTCCTCGGAGCCGGGCGCGCCGATCCAGCGGACCGTCTCGCCGTTGTCGTACGTCTGAAGCGTCGGGAAGAAGATCGTCGCGCCCGGCTGTTCGGGGACGACGAAGCTGAACGGGAACTCGCCCTCCTCGCCCGGGCCGATCGAGCCTCCCTCCCAGGTGACCGTGTCGATCCGTTCCTCGATCGTCTCGCCGTCGGGACCGGTGACCGGTGTGTCGAGCATGATCGTCGTCACGGTGCGCGTCCACCCCGGCACCTGGACGAAGGTCGCCGTGACGACGCTCTCCGGGAACTGGACGACGACCTTCGTGAAGGCCGAGTCGGGCAGCTCGTTCGCGAGGCTCAGCGTGAACCGCGTCTCCTCGCCCGCAGGCGCCTCCTCGGGGGACATCTCGGCATGCGCGGCCGCGAGCGGCACGAGCACGAGCGCCGTGACCAGCGCGAGAAGGGCCAGGGAAATCTTGGAGCGAGCGGTCATCAGAGGTCTCCTCTCGGTCGCCGGGCGGCGTTCGTCCGTGCGGAAATCGTACGCACGGCGTCGGCGCCGAGGCCCCGAACTGCTCAGGAGGCGGCGACGAGCGAGTACCCGACACCCCAGACGTTCACGACGTAGCGCGAACCGCCGTCGCTCGTGAGCTTGCGCCGAAGCCTGCTTGCGTGCGAATCCAACGTCCGCGTTCTGCCCTGGGAGCGGAAGCCCCACACATCGCGCAGGAGCTCGTCCTTGCGGAAGACCCGCTCGGGCTCGTCTGCTAGCGCGAGCAGCAGGTCGTACTCCTTGCCCGAGAGAGGAATCGCCTCTCCTGCGACGCGCACGACGCGGGCCGCGAGGTCGATGGTCAGTTCCTTCACCTGGAGCGTGGAGCGCGCCGGCCGCGACGCCCGCCGCAGCACTGCCCGCATGCGTGCGACCAGTTCCTCGTAGACGAACGGCGACGGAACGTAGTCGTCGCACCCGCGCGCGAAGCCGCGCACCCGGTCGACCGGCTCGGTGCGCGAGCTGACGATGATCACCGGCACGTCGCGGTTCCACGACCGTCCGGGCTCGCCTTCCCGCAGCCGCCCGCAGAGCTCGAACCCGGTCGCCGAGTCGAGCAGCACCAGGTCGGGCGCTTCGCGTTCGAGGAGCTCGAGCGCCGTCCGCCCCTCCTCGGCCGAGAGCACCGCGAACCCGTCGTCGGCGAGCTGCTGCTCGAGGAAGGAGCGCACCGGCGCCTCCTGCTCGACCACCAAGACCGCTTCGCCTGCCATGGAGCGAAGGTAGCCCCGCGCTTCGGCGACGGCCAGATGTCCTTTCACCCGGATTCGTGCCAAGCCGCCCACAGGCGGCCGCGCGGGACGCGACCCCGAGTACGGGTCAGAGGTCGATCCGGTACCGCACGAGACGTACGGGCTCGCCGTCCTCGAAATCCTCGTGCTCGCCGCGAGGCTCCATGCCGGCCTTCTCCATGACGCGGCGGCTCGCGTAGTGGTCGACCAGGGTGTCGGCGATCACGATCTTCACGCCGCTCGCGCGGAAGAAGTCGATCAGCGCGGAGACCGCCTCGGACGCGTAGCCCTTGCCCCACTCCGGCTCGACGAGCGTGTAGCCGATCTGCACGGTCGTCGGCTCGTCCGAGACGAGGTAGCCGCCGAGCTCGCCGATCACCGTGTTGTCGTCGCGCCGCACCATGAAGAACGGTCCGTATTCGTCCGCGTGGCCGCTCTCGAAGAGCCCCATCGTCTCAAGGGAGAGCTCGGACGGATACCCGTCCGCGAAGCTCAGGCCGTCCGGGCGCTCGCCGCCCTTGATCATGCGCGCTTCCTGCGCGGTGATGCGGCGAAGCTCCAGCCGTTCCGAGGGAGAGGGCTCGGTCATGCGACGAGTATGCCCATGCGTAAACCCACGCAGCGCGAGCCTAGAGCCGCCCCGACCGGATCACGCCCCACACGAGCCAGATGCCGAGGAGCCCGGACAGGACGAAGCCGAGCACGCTCAGGAAATGCAGGCCGAAGAGCTGCGGGCCGTCCTCGACGAAGATCCCGAGGATGGCCGAGCCCATCAGGCCGCTCGCGACGACGATCGCGATCACCAGCCGGTTGAAGATGTGGTCGAGCCGAGTGAAGAGATCCTCGAGGCCCTGGTGGCGGAATCCGATCTCGACCTGTCCGTCACGCACCTGCTCGAGCGTGTCGTGCACCTGGTACGGGAGCTCGAAGAGGATCCGCGCGTAGTCCGTCCCTTGCTGGCGCGCCCGCATCGCGATGCGGCGCGGTGTGAAGCGCTCCAGAATCAGCTCGCGCGCGTACGGCTTCGCGACCTCGAACACGTTGAACTCGGGGTCGATCTCGAGGCCGACCGAACCCAGGGTCGCGATCGCGCGGTCGAGGAGGACGAAGCGCGCCGGCAGGTGCAGGCGCATCCGGAAGATGAGCGCGAAGGCCTCGCGGATCACCTGCACCGGGTCGATCTCGGAGAGCCGCGCGCCGTAGTAGCGGTAGAAGATGTCGCGCAGCTCGGCGACGAACTCGTCCTCGCGCTCGCGGTCGTAGCGCACGCCGAGCGCGGCGAGGTCGCGCGGCAGCGCCTCCACGTTCTCGTTCACGACGTCGATGAAGAGCCGGGTCGCGCGCGAGAGATCCTCGTCGGTCAGCTTCCCGGCCATGCCGAAGTCGAGGACGCCGATCACGTCCGGCTTCTCGAGGACGAGGACGTTCGACGGGTGTGGATCGGCGTGGAAGAAGCCGTGGCGGAAGATCATCGTCATCCACGCGTCCGTGAGCGAGGTCGCCAGAGCGCGCCGCTCCTCGGCCGTGTACTCGGCGAGGTCGACGTCCTTCAGCTGCGTCCCCTCGAGGTACTCGAGGGTGAGCACGCGGGCACGGGAGTACTGCCAGTAGACCTTGGGGATGCGGACACGCTTGTGCCCGACGAAGTTGCGGTGGAACTGCTCTGCGTTGCGGGCCTCGGCGCGGTAGTCGAGCTCCTGGCGGATCGAGCGCGCGAACTCGTCCACGAGCTGCACCGAGTCGACGAACGAGATCGCCTTCACCTTTCCGAGCCTCGCGGCCTGGTAGAGCAGCTCGAGATCCGCCTCGATCTGCCGCGGCGCATCGGGCCGCTGCACCTTGACGACCACGTGCGCCCCGGTCGGGAGCACCGCCTTGTGCACCTGGCCGATCGATGCCGCGGCGAGCGGCACCGGGTCGAACTCGCGGAACGCCTGCTCGAGCGTCAGGCCGAGCTCCTCCTCGACCACGCGGCGGACGTCCTCGAACGGGAAAGACGTCACCTGGTCCTGGAGGCCGCGCAGCTCGAAGACGATGTCCGGCGGGATGACGTCCGGGCGGGTCGAGAGAAGCTGGCCGAACTTCACGAACGTCGGGCCGAGCTCGTCGAGCATCGCGCGCAGGCGCTGGCCGCGCGTCGATCCTCCCTCCACGACCGAATCGACGGCAGGGGCGTGCCCGTTCGAGTCGCGGTGTCCGCGCTTCTCGAAGAGGTAGCCGAAGCCGTGCTTCGCCGCGACCTGCGCGATCTCGGAAAGGCGGCCCAGCTGGCGTACGGCAGGCCGGCTGCTCATGCCGGGAAGTGTACGGCGCTCGCGCTCAGCCGATGACGATGGCCGAGATCACGCGCTGGCCCGCGACCGACGAGGCCACGTTCGCTTCATGCTTCTCGAGCAGCTTGATCTGGTGGCTTCCCGCGGGAAGCGTGGCAGTGAGCCCCGTGATCGTGAGAGGTGTGGGGCCGTAGTGCAGATTCGCGCCGATCCGGAACTGGCTGTTCGGAACCGGCGTGTCGTCGACGGAGAGGAAGTACACGGTCCCGCACGGGACGGCGTCGCAGTCGAGCTGCGGGTCGAGTCGCGCCGTCAGGAGAAGCCGCGCCGGCTTCTGGAGGATCCAGGTCTGCGTCACCCACTCGTTCGATCCGGAGACCGTCGGCAGGGCGGGGCCGAGAGTCACGGTTCCCATGAGGGCGTCGAGGGCACCGGTCTTGAGGACGCCGGTGAGCGTGGACTCCTTGATGTCCGCCCCGGAAAGCGAGTCCTTCGCGACCTTCGAGCCGTTGACCGCGTTCGCCTTCAGCTGCGTCGTTCCCACGCTGTTTCGCGGGAGCGCCTTGGCCGCGTACCCGACCCCGCTCAGGGTGATGAGGAGCGCCACGCAGGAGACGACGAGCGCCGGTGAGGGAAGCCGCAGGATTCGCACGGCCACGGAGTGTCGCGCGAAGTGCCTAGTCGTTCAAGGGGGAACCGTCGGGCTCACCCTCGACGAGGCGCAGCCGGTGCTCGACCTGCGCGAGCCGCAGATCCAGATCGTCCCACTCGCGGCGCGTCACGAGGCCGAGCTCGCGGACGATGCTCTGGAGCCCCGTTCCGGCGAGCTCGCCGAGGCGCGACGCCTCGCCGCGCCAGCGGCCCATCAGGTCGTCGACCGTCTCGCGCGCCTCCGCCTGGGACATGCGCCCCTGGCGCGTGAGCTCCTCGATGAGCTCCTCGGCGCGTTCCTTCGTCAGCGCGACGGCGCCGAGACCGGCGTACAGGAACTCGCCTGCGACGTCACGGGCGCCCTTCGGAGTTTCGTCAGCGCCGGCCATGGCCTCGGCCGCGGCGGCGCTTGCTGCGCGCCTCGCGCCGTGCGGCGGCGTCCGCCGGAGCGGCGGCCGGAACCTCGCCGGCGCCCACGGGAACCGGCTCGGGCTCGGGCTCGGCCTCGACCGGAGCCGCATCGCCCTCCTCCGGCGGGTAGCCGTCCTCGTCGAGCTTCTCCACGAGGCCGGCGTCCTTCCGCTTCTCGTACTCGGGCTCGCGCTCCTTGATGACGGCGAGGAGCGGCGTTGCGATGAAGATCGTCGAGTACGCACCGGAGGCGACGCCGACGAAGATCGCGAACGCGAAGTCCTTCAGCGTGTCGCCGCCGAAGATGAGGAGCGAGGCGACCGGGAGGAGCGTGATGAAGGTGGTCGCCAGCGAGCGGCGGATGGTCTCCCAGAGCGACTGGTTCGCGATCGCCTGGAAGCTCGACCGCTTCATGATGTGCGTGTTCTCGCGCACGCGGTCGAAGATGATGATCGTGTCGTAGATCGAGTACCCGAGGATGGTGAGCAGCGCTGCGACAGAGGACGCCGTCACCTCCCTGCCGCTGAGCGAATAGACCCCGATCGCGACCAGGAGGTCGTGGAAGAGGGCGATCAGCACCGGGACCGCGTAGGCGAACTGGTACCGGAACGTGACGTACAGCGAGATCAGGATCAGCGAGACGAAGACGGCGATGATCGCGTTCTTCAAGATCACGCGGCTGAAGCTCGCCGAGACGTTCTTGAAGCCGAAGTTCTCGGCGCCCAGCTCGCGCTCGAGCTGCGCCTGGAGCTCGGCCTGCTCTGCCGCGTCGAGCGATTCGGTGCGCAGCGTGAAGCTCTCGTAGCCGCCGTCGGTCTGCGGGCCACGGCCCTGGATGACCGCCCCGGAGAGCCCGAGCTCGGCGGCCTGCTCGCGCACGTCCTCGACCGGGATCGGCTCCGCCGTCGAGAACTGCGCCTGGCTCCCGCCGCGGAAGTCGATGCCGAGGTTCAGTCCCTGGATGGCGAGCGAGAGGAGGCAGATGGCGACGACCGCGCCCGAGATCCCGAACCAGAGCTTGCGCTTGCCGACGAAGTCGATCTTCTGCCAGGCCGGGATCTTCTGGCCGCTCGCGCCCATGAACTTCGGGTTGTCGAACCAGCGGAACCCGCCGAGCGCGCCGAGCAAGGCTCGCGTCGCGAGGACGGCGGTGACCATCGAGAGCGCCGTACCGAGGAGCAGCGTGAGCGCGAACCCGCGGACGCTGCCCGTTCCCACCAGGAACAGGACGGCCGCCGCGATCATCGTCACGACGTTGCCGTCGACGATCGTCGAGAAGCCCTTCGTGTACCCGGTGGAGATCGCGGCCCGCACGGATTTGCCCGCGCGGACCTCCTCTTTGATTCGTTCGAAGATGACGATGTTCGCGTCGGCGGCCACCCCGATCGTGAGAATCAGGCCGGCGAAGCCCGGCAGCGTCATCGTGATGTTGAAGACGAGGATCGTCCCGTAGAGGAACGCGCCGTAGACCATGAGTCCGAGGATCGCGACGACGCCGAGGAAGCGGTACGCGATCAGCAGGAACAGGGCGACGAGGATGAGGCCGACGATGCCGGCGACCTTCGCCTCCTGGAGCGAGTCCTCACCGAGCGTGGCGGAGATGTCGGTGCGCTCGAGCTGCGTGAACGAGTACGGCAGGGCGCCGGTCTGGAGGACGAGCGCGAGATCCTTCGCCTCGCCGACCGTGAAGTTCCCCGAGATGTAGGCCTGCCCGCCCGCGATGCCGTCCGGGTTCTGGACGAAGTCGATCGTCGGGTAGGAGCGGATCTCGTTGTCGAGCACGATCGCGAAGCTCTGGAGCGCCGCCTGGCGGCCCTCCTCGGTCGACGTGTCGACGCCCATGAGCGCCGCGACCTGGCGCCCGCGCCGCGCGAGCTCGCGCGTGATGTCGTGGAACTTGTCGCCGCCCGAGCCGGTGAACTGGAGGTTCACGATCGGCTGGCCCTGCTGGAAGTCCTGCTGCGTCCCGTCGATGTTCAGGTCGCTACCGGTCAGCTCGGGGACCGGGTTCTCCTTGTTGGTCGGGTCGAACTTGTAGAGGTAGTAGTAGGTCTTGTCGGGCGCGGCCCCGAGGCCCGGGCAGGAGTCCTGCTGGACGCCGCACGTGAGGACCGTCTGGCCCTCGGGGACGACGAAGTACTTGGCCGTCGCGGGCGCCTCCCCGCTCGTCAGCTCGTCGGCGAGATCCTCCTTCGACTGCGCCGGCCCCGCGAGGAGCCGGTTGTCGATCGAGTACATGTACCAGGCGTTGGCCTCCTCGCCGTCCTTCAGCTCGTCCTCGCGGGTGAGCAGGCTCTGGAGGTTGTCCGTCGGGACGATCTCGTTCGTCTGCGTGCCCTTGGTCGGCGGGAGAGCGTCGTCTTGGAGGTCGTAGAACTCGAGGCGTGCGGTCGTGCCGACGATCTCGGCGGCGCGGTCGGCGTCGTGGACGCCGGGGAGCTCGATGATGATCTGGTCTTCGCCCTGGCGGCGAATCTCCGGCTCGGTCACGCCGAGACGGTCGATGCGGGCGCGCATGATCTCGATCGAGCGGTCCATCCCCGCGCGGTCGACGGTCTCGCCCTTCGGCGCTTCGGCCTGGAGGACGACCGCGAGACCGCCCTGGAGGTCGAGGCCGAGCGTCGGGCTCTTGACGAGCGACAGCGCGACGACGGCGACGAGCGCGCCTGCGATGGCGATGAGGGTGAGGAGGTACCTGCGCATCGGGGGAACGGCCGTCCGGGCTATGCCTGGCGGGAGTCCTCCTGGGAGGTGGCGGCGACATGCTCTTCGGTGTCTGCGGCCGCTTCGGGCTCGGTGGTCTCCTCGGCCTCGGCCTCGATCTCGGCGGGCTCGGGCTCCTCGGCCGGGATGATCTGCGCGATGGCGCGCTTGGAGACCTCGATCTCGATGTCCTCGGAGATCTCGAGCGAGACGCGGTCTTCCATCACTTCGACGATGTCGCCGTAGATGCCGCCCGCGGTGATTACCTCGTCGCCGGGCTTCAGCGCCTCGATCATCTCCTTCTGCCGGCTCGCCTGCTGGCGCTGCGGCCGGATGAGCAGCAGGTACATGAAGACGAACAGAATTGCGAACAGGAAGAGCACGTTCACTAGGCAGGTCCCTCCGTGCCGGTTACGACCCCGTTCCCGAGGCGCTCCAGGACGTTCGCCTTGTAGCGGCTGAACTCCTCGCGCTCGATCGCGGTTCGTGCCCCGGCGGTCAGATCCAGCAAAAACCGCACGTTGTGCTCCGATAAAAGTATCAAGCCCAACAGCTCTTGTTGGGTTATGAGATGACGAAGATATGCACGGGAAAATCGAGTACACGCCGCGCATGAGCACTCGTCGTCGAGCGGACGGGGGTCGCGCGTGAAGCGCGCGTTGCGCAGGTTCAGCCGTCCCTCCCGCGTGAAGGCCATCGCCTGACGGCCGAGCCGCGTCGGCAGGACGCAGTCGAACATGTCGATCCCGCGCTCGATCACTTCGAGGATTCCGGCGGGGTCGCCGATGCCCATGAAGTAGCGCGCGCGGTCGGCCGGGAGTTGCGGCGCGGCCGTCTCCAGCGCCTCGAGCATCGTCTCGCGGTCCTCCCCGACGGACAGTCCGCCGAGCGCGTAGCCGTCGAAGCCGAGGTCGGTGATCTCCGCGATCGAGCGCCAGCGAAGCTCCGGGTCGACACCGCCCTGGGCGATGCCGAAGACGAGCTGGCCGTCCGCTCGCGGCGCCGCGAGCTGGCGCTTCGCCCACGCGGTCGTCCGCTCCACCGCCTCGGCTAGCTCGGAGCGGGATGCTCCGGCGGGCAGGCAGACGTCGAGCGCCATGGCGATGTCGGAGCCGAGGCGCCGCTGCACGTCGGCCGCCAGCTCGGGCGTGAAGCGCGCGAGATCCCCGTCGTAGACCGAGCGGAAGGTGACGCCCTCGTCGTCGGCCTTCGTGATCGTGTGCCGCAGCGAGAACACCTGGAACCCGCCCGAATCGGTGAGGATAGGCCCGTCCCACGCCATGAACGTGTGCAGCCCGCCGAGCTCCTCGATCAGCTCGACCCCGGGCCGAAAGACGAGGTGGTAGACGTTCGCGAGCACGATCGAGGCGCCGAGCTCGCGCACACGGTCCGGGTGGAGCCCCTTGACGGTCGCCTTCGTCCCGACCGGCATGAACGCCGGCGTCGCAACGTCGCCGTGCGCGGTGCGAAGAACCCCGGCGCGGGCGGCGCCGTCGGTGGCTTCGAGGGTGAAGGGGCTCGGCGTCACGGCCCCATCGTCGCAGGCGATGCTAGGGGCAGCTGCGCTTCCGCTCGCCGTGCAGGCAGGTGTCCTTGCCCTTCTCGCCGTTCAGGAAGTCGTTTCCCGTGCCGCCGTCGAGATGATCCTTGCCGGGGCCCGCGTAGATCCAGTCGCTGCCGCCCTTCGCCAGAAGCCGGTCGTTCCCGATGTAGCCGTAGAGGCCATTCGGGCCGCCGTTCCCGACGAGGACGTCCGCGTAGTCGGAGCCGCCGATCCCCTCGATCGACGTGTACCGGTCGAGTCCCTCGCCGGTGGCGCGACGGGTTCCGAGGTTCCCCTTGATCCCGTGGTTGGAATCCCAGTAGATGGCGTAGTCGTAGCCGGTTCCCCCTTTGACGGCGTCCGTCCCGGGGCCCGGGAGCAGGTAGTCGTCGCCCCCGCCGCCGACGAGTGTGTCTCCCCCACCACGACCTTCGAGCTGGTCGTCCGCACCGCCGCCGGTCAGCTTGTCGGCGAACCTCGAGCCGACGACGCCTTCGAACCCGTTCACCGTGTCGACTCCCCAGCCCCTCCCGGTCGCGCTCGCGAGGTTGACCTTCGCGGCGGCCGGCGAATCGAAGTAGCTCAGGTAGTCGGCTCCGGGGCCGCCGGTGAGGACGTCGTTTCCGTCGGACGCCTCGACGTTGTCGAGCCCCGCGCCGCCGTTCACCGTGTCGGCGCCGCCGCCGGGGCAGATGAAGTCGCGGCCGCCGTTGCCGTTGATCGTGTCGTCGCCGCCGAGGCCGGCGATCACGTCGTTGCCACCGGTTCCGGTCAGCGTCTCCGGGCCCTCGGTGCCCACGATCGTCGCCGCGCGGCTGTAGCAGGTGACGGGCGTCCCGGCGCCTCCGCTCCCGGCGAGCGCCGCGACTACGGCGACGGAAACGACGAGAATGGCGGCGAGGCGACCCACGGCTCCATGGTGAACCGCAGGCGAGGGTGGGTCAATTCGTCATTGGGGACGCGTCAGCACGAATAGCGGACTTCACCGTTCAGGCAGTTGTCGTTACCGGCGCCGCCGTCCGTGACGTCGCGGCCCGGGCCGCCGTCGAGCCGGTCCTTCCCCGCTGCCCCGTACAGCCCGTCGCGGCCTCCCCCGCCGAACAGCTTGTCGTTGCCCCCGAGCCCGAAGAGGGTGTTGGACAAGCCGTTGCCGCGCAGGACGTCCCCATGGCGGGAGCCGAAGGCGCCCTCGACCTTCAGGAACCGGTCGGCTCCCTGGCCGCTCGCGCGCTTCGTCGCGAGGTTCACGTTCACGCCGCGGCCGGCCGTGTCGTAGAGCACGTAGTCGACGCCGGAGCCGCCGTCCATCCGGTCGTCGCCGGGCCCGCCGTACAGGAAGTCCAGGTTCGGCCCGCCGGCCAGCTTGTCGTTGCCGTTCTCCCCGAAGAGATCGTCCTCGCCGGAGGACCCGTCGAGCTCGTCGTTCCCGGAACCGGCTTCGACGAGGTCGCTCCCTTGGCGCCCGTGGATGATGTCGTTTCCGGCGTCCCCGATCAGGTAATCGTCCGTGAGCGTCCCCCAGATCTCGTCGGCTCCGCCGCGGCCCTCGATCTGGAAGTAGAACCGGCCGTATCCATCGTCCGATGCGTCGTCGTGCCGGAGCTGGTCGTCGAACGGCGAGCCGATGATTCCCTCGAACAAGTCGGTGAACGTGTCACTTCCCCACCCGGTTGCCGTCCGGACGGCGACGCGCAGGTCGACCTCGACGGGGGCCGGCGAGTAGAGGTAGAAGACGAAGTCGCGCCCGTCCCCGCCGGCCAACGTGTCGTCGCCGCCGCCGCCCTCGACGTAGTCGTCGCCCGGTCCGCCGTCGACGTCGTCGTTGCCCTCGCCGGCGCAGATGATGTCCCAGCCGGCCAACCCGTCGATCGTGTCGTTCCCTCCGAGGCCGACGATCACGTCGAGACCGGCGGTACCCGTCAAGGTCTCTCCGGCGTCGGTGCCGAGGATCGTGGGCGTTCGGCCCAGGCAGGTGATCGGCGGGCCCGCCGGAGCACTCGAGGAAAGCATGGCGCTTGCCGCGAGGGCGATGGTGAAGATCGTAATTAGCCGCACGATGGCCGGATGGTGGCGCGGAGGGCGATGGTGAAGATCGTGATTAGCCGCACGATGGCCGGATGGTGGCGCGATTCGGGCTCGAAATCAAATCAGGCGACGAGCATCGCATCGCCGAAGGAGTAGAAGCGGTAGCGCTCCTGTATCGCCTCGGTGTAGATCCGTCTCGTCTCCTCCACTCCGGCGAACGCCATGACGAGCGCGAGCAGGGTCGACCGGGGCAGGTGGAAGTTCGTGAGGAGCGCGTCCACCCGACGGAACTCGAAGCCCGGCGAGATCAGAAGATCGGTGCGCCCGGTGAGCGGAGCTCCTCGCGCGACCGATTCCAGCACCCGGGTCGTCGTCGTCCCGACGGCGAGCACGCGCGGCGCCGCCGCGATCCGCTCCCACGCGCCTTCGTCGATCTCGTAGCGCTCGCTGCCGAGGGCGTGCTCTTCGAGCGTCGCGGCCGAGACCGGACGGAACGTGTCCAGGCCGACGTGCAGGGTCACATGGGCGACGTCGAGGCGGGCCAGGAGCTCCGGCGTGAAGTGGAGCCCGGCGGTCGGCGCGGCCGCGGAGCCCTCGTGCTCGGCGTAGACGGTCTGGTAGCGCTCGGGATCGGCGAGCGGCTCGGTGATGTACGGCGGCAGCGGCGTCTCCCCGGCCGGCTCGCCGTCGAGCCGGATCCGCCAGCGGCCCTCGCCGAGGTGCTCCTCCAGCTCGACCGGGCCGAGTCGCATGCCCGGGACGCAGCCGCCGCGTCGGGCGCGCGAGCGCCTCCCAGCGGCCGTCGCCGAGCGGCTCGAGGAGCAGCACCTCCGCGGCGCCGCCTCCGGGTCGTTCGAGCGCGTAGCCGCGCCGGGATGACGCGCGTGTCGTTCACGACGACGAGCGCCGTGCCGACCTCGGCCTCGAAGTCGCGGAAGTCCGGTGGCGGATCTCCCCGTTCGCCGGTCGTAGACGAGCAGCCGGCTCTCGTCGCGGCGCTCCGCCGGATGCTGCGCGATGAGCTCCGGAGGCAGGTGGTAGTCGAGCTCGTCGGTGTCCACGGTTCGTCCGGGCCGAACACTAGTGTCCGCCTCGTGCTACCCGAGTCGCTCGCACGCGCCCGCCGCCGCCTCGACGAGGCCGGCCGCGGTGCCGACACGGCGGCGCTCGACACGGCGCTCGAGCGCGCACGCGAGGCGCTCGAGTCGTTCGCGGAGCAGACCGCCGGGCTCGAGACGACCGTCCCGGACCGGCTGGACGCCGCGATCCGCGACGGGATGCGCGCCGAGGCAGCGCCGGTCGCGCGGAGCCTCGCCGAGGTTCGCGGGCTCTCGAACCAGACGATCCGCCGCCTGGAGCACATCCAGACCGACATCGAGGCCGAGCGGCGCGCCCGCATCGAGGATCTCGCGCTCCTCGTCGATCTCGTCGCCGCGGGCTGGCAAGGCGTCGACCGGCGCCTCGACCGGCTCGAACGGTCGCTCGACCGCCTGGAGCGCTCGCTCGAAGACGCGCCCGGTCGCCGAGCTCTACCGGCTCGAAGACCGGCAAGAGCGCAAGACCTCCTAGGTCACGGGCAGAGCGTCAGCTCGAAGCGCGAGCCCAGGCCGGGCTCCGAGACGAGCGACAGCTCGCCGCCGAGCGCCAGCGCGAGCTCCCGCGCGATCGCGAGGCCGAGGCCGGTCCCGTGCGAGCCGTCGCCGGAGATGAACGGCCGGAAGATGCGCTCCTGCTCCTCCGGCGCGACCCCCGGCCCGCTGTCCGAGACGGTCACCGAGACGGCGCCGTTCGCCGCGGTCAGCCCGAGCCCGATCCGGCCGCCGTCCGGCGTCCAGACGAACGCGTTGTCCACGAGGTTCGTGACGATCTGGAGGACGCGGTCGCCGTCGGTGAAGAGCACCGGGTCGGCGTCGAAGTCGCGCTCGTACGTGATCCCGCGCGCCTGGGCCTCCTCGGTGCGCGCGTTGTAGGCGCTTCTCCAGGAGCTGCCGCAGATCGACCTCCTCCTCGGCGAGCTGTGAACCGGCGCGCGTCGAGCCGGGCGAGGTCGAGCAGATCGCCGACGAGCCGTGAGAGCCGGTCCGTCTCGGTGCGGATGACCTCGAGCGAGGCCTCGCGCATCTCGGGATCCTCGACGAGTCCTTCGCCGAGCGCGCCGACATGGCCGCGGATCGCGGTCAGCGGCGTGCGCAGCTCGTGCGAGACGCTCATGAGGAAGTTGCGCTCGAGCTCCTCCGCCTCCGCGAGCCGGCGCGTCATGTCTGCCGAACCGCGCGCGTGAGGATGGCCGATCTCGTCGCGCCCGCTCGCCCGTGGGAGCTCCACGTCGTAGCGTCCGCGCGCGACCTCGTCCGTCGCCTGCGTGAGCGCGACCACCGGCGCGGTCAGGCGGCGCGAGAGGTACGCGACCAGCCCGACCGCGACGGCGAGCCCGGCGAGCAGCGCGAGACCGAGCCGCTCGGCGAGGCCGACCCAGCGCTCGCGGATCTCGGCGCGCGGCTTGGCGACGACGATCACGCCGAAGGTCTGCTCGCCGATCTGGAGCGGGTGCGCGGCGGCGAGGTACACGCGGTCGTGTCCCGGCGGCGTGAACTCGAACGTCTGCGGCCGGCCGTCGTCCAGCGCCTCCTGGTCCGGCGAGCACGGTCGAGCTCGAGCTGCGCGCAGGCCCGTGCGGCGCCCGGGAAGAGCTCGAGCCCGGCGTAGAAGAGCGTCGTCCCGGTCGCCGCCTCGAGCCGCTCGGCCGGCGGGAACTGGCCCGTCTCCACGCGCCTGGGTCGCATAGAGATCGGCGAGGCCCTCCGCCTGCTGCCGGAGATCGGCGAACGTGTCGGCGCGCGTCGAGTCCTGGAAGAGCCCGACCGCGGCGACGCGGTGACGAGCGCGGCCACGACGACCCGCGCGAGGAAGAGCGCCGGAAGGCGAAAGCGAAGGGAACTGCATCGCGCGCGTCCTAGCTGGACGGGCGCCGCCTTGGGTTCGCTCGTCGACCTTGTAGCCGACGCCCCAGACGGTCACGATCGGGCACGCCTCGCCGAGCTTGCGCCGCAGCTGGCCGACGTGGACGTCGACCGTCCGCGTGTCGCCGGCGAACGTGTACCCCCACACGCGCTCGAGGAGCTGGTCGCGCGTGAGGACGAGCCCGCGGTGGTCGAGCAGCTCCCACAGGAGGTCGAACTCCTTCGGCGCGAGCTGGATCTCGTCCTCGCCGACCGACACCTCGCGCCGACCGGAGTCGATCCGCAGGATCTCCGTGCTCGAGGACGCCGCCCTCGGGCAGCGTGCGCCGCGGCGTCGAGCGGCGCAGGATCGACTTCACGCGCGCGACGAGCTCGCGCGGGTTGAACGGCTTCGTGAGGTAGTCGTCGGCGCCGACCTCGAGCCCGATGATCTTGTCGATGTCGTCGTCGCGCGCGGTCAGCATCAGGATCGGGACGTCCGACTTCTGGCGGATCCGGCGGCAGACGTCCACCCGTCGATGTCCGGCAGCATCAGGTCGAGGACGATCAGCGCGGGCGGCTCGGCGTTCGCCTTGGCGAGGGCCTCCGTTCCGTCCCTCGCGACCGTGACCTCGTAGCCCGCCTTCTGAAGGTACATCGCGACGAAGGAAGCGATGTTCGCCTCGTCTTCGACTAGCAGGATGCGCTGGCGCGCGGACTCGACCACGCCCGTATCGTGACAGAGCGGGCCGTCGTCTAGCCCAGTTTGTACGTCTGGCCGTTCAGAGGCCACTTGCGACGCGGGCCCCCGTCGATCGAGAAGGTGCCCTTCGTGCCGCGCAGGAGCACCTTGCCGACGACGACCGCGCTCGCAGCGATGCCACGTCCGCGCAGGGTCGCCATCCAGGCGCCGCCGGAGATCGTGAAGTGCAGGTTCTGCCCGCTGCAGAAGACCGTCTTGCGGTTGATGCGCCTCCGCTTCTCGCAGCCCCACTTCTTCGGATCGAAGCTCGTCTTCGAACCGCGCGCATAGTCGGTGAACGTGATGCGCCCCGCTTGATCGTCCCTAGGAGCGATCCGTCCTGGCTCGTGATCACGGCCATCCCCTTGCCGCCCATGAGTGACAGCGTCGATCCCGCTTCCGCGACCTCGCGATCGGCAATGCTCGCGGAGGCGGTCGCCGAGCCGGCGAGTGCGATGATCGCGGTCGAAAGGACGATGAGAAAACGGGGCATATGCATCGTCTACCTCACGTAGTTTCACTCCGTGATGCCCGCTCCGGTTGAGATTGGTGTAAAGAGTCTGTAATGGCAGCGCCCCTCCGCTCAGCCGGTCTGGATCCGGATCCCGTCGAGCAGTTCGCGGCGTGGTTCGCCGAGGCGCGGGACGCCGGGGTCGCGCTGCCCGAGACGGTCGTGCTCGCGACGGCGACCGAGGACGCCGCTCCGTCGGCGCGCGCCGTGCTGCTCAAGGGCTTCGACGCGCTGGGTTTCGTCTTCTTCACGGGCTACGGAGCCGAAAGGGCCGCGAGCTCGAGGCGAACCCGCAGGCGGCGCTTCTCTTCCTCTGGCCGGGACGGCAGGTGCGCATCGAGGGGACGGTCGAGCGGATCTCGGCCGAGGATTCGGACGGTTACTTCCGCTCACGCCCCTTCGGAAGCCGCGTGAGCGCCTCGGTGTCGCCGCAGAGCGAGGTCGTTCCCGACCGTGAGACGCTCGAGACCCGCGCGGCCGCCCTGCGCGCCGAATACGAAGGCCGCGAGGACGAGCTGCCGCGGCCCGACAGCTGGGGCGGCTTCCGTCTCGCACCCGTCGCGTTCGAGTTCTGGCAGCACGGCGACGACCGGCTGCACGACCGGTTCCGCTACCGCCTCGACGGCGGCGGCTGGACAATCGAGCGGCTTGCCCCTTAGTAGCTGAAGAAGCCCTGGCCCGACTTGCGGCCGAGGTGGCCGGCCTCGGCCATCTCGACGAGACGCGCGGGCGGGCCCATGCGCGGCTCGCCGAGCGCGGCCTCGAGCGCCTCGGACGCGTGCACGTGGATGTCTATCCCGATCAGGTCGAGGAGCGCGCAGGGCCCGATCGGCCAGTTCACGCCGAAGCGCATCGCCTTGTCGAGATCCTCCGGCGTCACGTCCGCCTCGTCGAGCACGCGGACGCAGTCGTTCAGGAGCGGGATGAGGATCCGGTTGACGACGAACCCCGGCGTGTCGTTGCAGCGGATCGGCTGCTTGCCGAGGCGCTCCGCGAACGCGTACGCCGCCTCGTGGACGTCGGCGATCGGAGAGCTCCGTCCGCACGACCTCGACGAGATCGAGGACGGGCGCCGGATTGAAGAAGTGCATGCCGACGACGCGCTCCGGATGATCGGTCGCGCGCGCGATCTCGGTCACCGAGAGCGCCGACGTGTTCGTGGCGAGCACCGCGTCCTCGGCGACGATCCCGTCGAGCGCGCCGAAGAGCTCCCGCTTGGCGTCGAGGTCTTCCACGATCGCCTCGATCACGAGGTCGCAGCCGGCGAGGTCGGCGCGGTCCGTGGACGTGCGCAAACGGCCCAGCGCGGCGTCGCGCTCCTCCGCGGTCATGCGGCCCTTCTCGACCCCGCGGCCGAGGTAGTACGCCGATCCGCTCGCGCGCCTTCTCGGCCAGCGCGGCTTCGACCTCGACGCCGATCGTGTCGACGCCCGCCTGCGCGCAGACCTGGGCGATCCCGGCGCCCATCGTGCCGAGCCCGACGACGCCGACGGTCTTGATCTCCCTGGCCACGACGGCGGAGCCTATCGCCGGATCGCCGCCGCATGCTTGAATGGCCGCATGGCAGCCACGGTCGGCGAACGAAAGCTCCTCGTCGCAGGCGAGTGGGTCGAGACCGGCGAGTGGCGCGAGGTCGAACTCGCCCTTCTCCGGCGAGGAGGTCGGACGCGTCGCCGCCGCCGACGCCGCGCTCACCCGCAAGGCGGTCGACGCCGCCGCCGCGTGCGATGCGCGAGCCGCTCACCGCGCACGAGCGCGCGGGAATCCTCGAGCGCGTCGCCGCTGCTCCTCGCCGACCGCCAGGAGGAGGCCGCGCAGACGATCTCCGCCGAGGCGGGCAAGCCGATGAAGGCCGCGCGCGTCGAAGCCCCGCGCGCCGTCTCCACGTACGAGACCGCGGCCGCCGTCGCGCGGCGCGCCACCGGCGAGACGATCCCGATGGACGCCTCGCCCGCCGGCGCCGGCAAGGTCGCGTTCACGATGCGCGTCCCGATCGGCGTCGTCGGTGCGATCAGCCCTTTCAACTTCCCGCATGAACCTCGTCGCGCACAAGATCGCGCCCGCCCTGGCCGCCGGCTGCTCCGTCGTGCTGAAGCCCGCGGGCCAGACGCCGCTCTCGGCGCTCTTCCTCGCCGAGCTCGAGACCGAGGCCGGCCTGCCGCCGGGCTGGCTCAACGTCCTCGTCGGCAAGGCGTCCGACATCGGCGACGTCCTCGTGGAGGACGAGCGCGTGAAGATGATCACGTTCACCGGCTCGAGCGGCGTCGGCTGGGCGCTCCGCGGAGCGCGCCGCGCAGAAGAAGGTCACGCTCGAGCTCGGCAACACGACGCCGGTGATCGTCGAGGCCGACGCGGACATGGAGGAGGCCGCGACCAAGCTCGCCGCGAACGCCTTCGCCTTCGCCGGGCAGAGCTGCATCTCCGTCCAGCGGATCTACGTGCAGCGCGCCGCCTACGACGATTTCGTCGCCCGCTTCATCCCGAAGGTCGAGGCGCTCGTGGTGGGCGATCCCGCCGACGACGACACCGACGTCGGCCCGGTGATCGACGCCGAGGCGAAGGAACGGATCGCCGCCTGGATCGCCGAAGCGGTCTCGCAGGGTGCAACGCAGCTCGCCGGCGGCGAGGAGAACGGGCTCCTGCGCCCGACCGTCCTCGCGGACGTGACCGCCGAGATGAAGGTGTCCTGCGACGAGATCTTCGGCCCGGTCTGCACGGTCAGCCCGTACGACACGCTCGACGAGGCGCTCGAGTTGGCCAACTCGACCGACTACGGACTCCAGGCCGGCATCTTCACGGCGCGGGTCGACACGGCGCTCGCCGCGGCCCAGGGGCTCGAGTTCGGCGGCGTGATCGTGAACGAGGCGCCCACGTTCCGGGCGGACCAGATGCCGTACGGCGGCGTCAAGGGCTCCGGGAACACGAAGGAAGGCCCCGCGCACACCGTGCGCGAGATGACCGAAGAGCGCCTCGTCGTCCTCGCGACGAAGGCCTGAGCGACGCCAGGCAGTGAGCTAGACTCGCCCGCATGCCCGAGGGCGATCCCGAGGCGCTGGCACCCCCGTCCCCCGCTCCACCGCCTCCGCCGCGGCCGGTTCCGCCTGACCGCGAGCGGCAGGATCTGGTCCGGTTCCGGGAGCAGGAGCTTCGCGACGTCGGCGGGCTCGCGGCCGAGATGGCCCGGCGCGACGACTGGCGCTACCCGCTCCTGCACAGCCGCTGCGCCGACGTTCTCGCGATCGAGGAGCGCATCCACGAGCTCGACGCGCTGATCGCCGCCGGCGCCGTCGCTGCGCGCGGCGCCCACGTCGCCGAGTGCCGCTGCGGCGCGCCGCTCCTCGAGGGCTCGCACTTCTGCGCCCACTGCGGCCGCCCGGTCGCGGAGACGCCTCCGGTCGTGACTTGCAGCCATTGCGGCGCGCCCGTCCCTGCAGAGGCGAACTTCTGCACCGTCTGCGGAAACGCGGTCGCCGCCGAGGAATTCGTGCAGCCGATCGACGAGACGATGGTCGAGTTCCCGGAGGAGCGCTAGGTGGACGAAACCGGCAACCTTCCGGCCGTCGAGACGCACGAGCCGGTAGAGCCGCACTGCCATCGCTGCGGCGCTCCGCACGACCGTTTCCAGGAGTACTGCCTCGAGTGCGGCGCACGGCTGGCCGCGCTGCCCCAGTTCGCGGGCGGCCCCGGCTCGCCGTACTGGTTCTGGGCCAGTCTGATCGCCCTGCTCGTGCTCGCGCTCATCACCGCCGCGGTCGTGATCGCGGCGACCGACGACGACGACGGATCGGCCGCATCGAGCACCGTGCCGACGCTAGCGCCGACCGTCGTTCCGACGGGCCTCACGACCCAATCGCTCGGCGAGCCGACGCTGCCGACGACCTCGACGTTCGTCCCGACGGTCCCGAGCACGACGTTCGCGACGACCACGGCGCCGACCACGACCCAGCCGACGACGACGCAGTCGACGACGAACGCGTCCGGCCTCACGCAGTGGCCGGCCGGACAGAGCGGCTACACGGCCATCCTCGAGTCGGTCCCGGCGAGCGAGGGCAAGGCCGTCGCCGAGCAGAAGGCCGAGGCGGCGAAGGGCAAGGGCCTGAGCGAGGTCGGCGTCCTCGACTCCGACAACTTCCAGGGCCTCACGGCCAACCTCTGGGTCGTCTTCAGCGGCGTGAAGAACACGCAGAGCGCCGCCCAGCAGAACGTGACGGCGGCAAAGAGTGCCGGCTACTCGGGCGCCTACGTCCGCCAGATCGTCCCGAAATAGCGGCGACTTTGTAACAGCGCCGAAAGGCGATAAACTGGCTTTCCAAGAGGGCTCGCGAGGCCCTCTTAACATGAAATTAACGATCGTTTGCAGCGCTTTAACTCAGACCTCGGATAATGACGAGGTAGCTCATGACGGACACTCTCCTACCTCGCATGTATCAGTACTCCCGGGCGGTCTACCGCTCGATCATGGATCTCGTCGACCCGTACGTCGACCCCGAGACCCGGATGGAGTACAAGCGCGAAGTGCTCGCGGCGTGTGAGGACACGGTCGAGCGGCTCGCCAAGGATCCGCGGTACTTCTCGCGTCCGGACCGGGCCCTCTTCCAGGACATCCGCCGCTACTTCCCCATCGCCTACCAGGCACAGGTCAACTGGGCGATCACGCAGGGGATCGGCGCCGCGGTCGGCTACATCGAGGAGCAGATCGAGTCGGGTGCGTTCGACGGCGGGATCGCCCGCTGCCGCGCCACGACCCGCAAGGGGAAGCCGTGCCAGCGCACGCCGCTCCCCGAGCGCGAGTACTGCCCCTCGCACCAGCATCTCGAGACGCGCGTCGCCGCGTAGCTACTTGACGCGCGCCAGCGCGAAGCCGTCGTAGCCCTTCAGCCCGACGGTCTGGATCACGGTCGCCTCGACCCGCGGCTCGGCGCCCATGAGCTCGACGAAGCGCCGCATGCCCTGCGTGCCCTCGTCGCCCGACTCCTCGAGGAGCGCGCCGCCGCGGACGACGTTGTCGCCGACGATCACGCCGCCCATCCGCGTCAGCTCGAGCGCACGGGCGAAGTACTCGGGCGTCGACTTCTTGTCCGCGTCGATGAAGACGAAGTCGAGCGGCGCCGTCGACCTCGGCGAGCGTCTCGAGCGCTCGGCCCGACGCGGATGTCGACACGGCTCGGCCGAGCCCGGCCGCGCGCGACGTTGCGCAGCGCGACCTCCGCGTAGCGCTCGTCCACCTCGAGGGACACGAGCCGGCCGTCCTCGGGAAGGGCCCGCGCGAGCCAGATGGTCGAGTAGCCGCCGAGCGTCCCGATCTCGAGGATCGACCGGGCGCGGGCTATACGCGCCAGCAGGTAGAGCATCTTCCCCTGGAGCGGCGAGACCGCGATCTGCGGGAGACCGGCCTCGTCGCTCGCCCGCAGCGCGTCGTCGAGCGTGTCGTCGTCGCCGATCAGCGCGTCGCCGACCCAGAGGTCGACGTCGTCCCAGGTCTCCCGGCTCACTCGGCCACCAGCGGGAGCTGTACCGCCGACTCGAGGTTCGAAACCGTCACGCCGACGAGCCGCAGCGCGCCGGGGCGGTCGGCCAAAGCGCGGTCGAGGAGCGCGCAGGCGAGCTCGGCGATCCGGTCGCCTTCGTCGGTTCCGACGGCGAGCGTCTGGGAGCGGCTGCGGATGGAGAAGTCGGGGTAGCGCACCTTCGTCGTCACGGTGCGCGCCGAGCGGCCGGAGCCGCTGAGCATCCCGGAGAGCCGTTCCGACATGCGCTCGAGCTCCTCGTGGAGGCGCTCGCGGTCGGCGACGTCGCGCGCGAACGTCTCTTCCTGGCTCAGGGAGATGTTCTCGACCGGCTCGCCGAGACGGCGTGGATCGATCCCGAGCGCTCGGTCGCGGAGCAGGCGGCCGGTGGAGCCCGGGAGGAGCCCCGCCAGCTCGTCGTCCGTGAGCGCGGCGAGCTTCCCGATCGTGTCGATCCCCGCGGGCGCGAGCCGCTCCTCGGCCTTGGGCCCGACGCCGGGAAGCACGCGGACCGCCAGCGGAGCCAAGAAAGCGGCCTCCCCGCCCGGAGGGACGACGACGATCCCGCCGGGCTTGCGCCGGTCGCTCGCGACCTTGGCGACCACCTTGCACGTCCCGACGCCGAGCGAGCACGTGAGCCCCGTCGCGCCGCGAACCGCGACCTGCACGGCGTGCGCGACGCCGCGGGACTCGCGGAAATCGGACACCACCTCGTCCACCTGGAGATAGCCCTCGTCGAGCCCGGTGCGCTCGACCGTCGGCACGACCTCGCGCACCGCGGCCCACACCCGGCGCGACCAGTCGCGGTAGACCTGGTGCCGTGGCGGAATGAACACCGCCTCCGGGCAGCGCCGTTTCGCCTCGGCGCAACTCATCGCGGAATGGATACCGTAGGCGCGCGCAACGTAATTCGCGGTCGCAACGACGCCGCGGCCGTGCGGGTCCCCGCCGACCACCAGCGGACGGGAGGCAAGCTCGGGTTGCTCGAGCTCCTCGACTGCGGCGAAGAACGCGTCCAGATCAAGGTGAGCGACGATCACGCGGACCGGTCAGAATAGGAGCCGCGCCGGACCGCCCAGGGTAACGCCATCTCACACGACACCGACAAGCTCATCCGCCAACTCTCGCTCGTCGCCTTCCTCATGGCGGAGCGCCGGCCGATCACCGCGCGGGACGTGAAGTCGAATGTCGAGGGCTACTCGGAGATGTCGGACGAGGCCTTCGCGCGGCGCTTCTACTCCGATCGCGCCGAGCTGGTCGCCCTCGGCGTCCCGCTCCACTCGCAGCGCGACGAGTTCACCGGCGAGGAGCTCTACACGCTGCGCTCCGAGCAGTACTTCCTCCCCGAGCTCCAGCTCGAGGAGGACGAGCTCGCCGCGCTCCAGACGGCGCTCTACCTGCTCGAAGGGAAGTTCGCCTACGCCGAGCCGCTGCGGCTCGCACTCCAGAACCTCGCGCTCGGCCGGCCCGGCTCCGACGAGGAGCTCTCCGAGGCGGGCCGCCGCGTCACGGTGAGCGATCCCGACTACTCCGTCGAGATGTCGGGGCGCCTGACGAAGCTCGAGAACGCGATCTCGAAGCAGCGCACGATCAAGTTCCGCTACTGGACGATCACGCGCAACGCCGAGGCCGAGCGCACTGTGAATCCGTACGCGCTCCTGCCCGAGCAGGGCTCGTGGTACCTGATCGGGCTCGACCTGGACAAGAACGACCTGCGGACGTTCCGGGTTTCCCGCGTGCGCGGGGACATCCGCTTCGCGACGCGCCGCGAGCGCGACTTCCGGCCGCCGGACGACTTCGACGCGTCCGCCTTCCGCGGCCGGCAGGGCTGGCAGTTCGGCGACGTGAAGGGCGAAGCCGAGATCGAGCTCGATGCCGACACCGCCTGGTGGGTCGATCGCACGGTCGGCCGCGGCCAGGTCGAAGACGAGGTCTTCCGCACGCCGTACGCCGATCTCAAGCGGCTCGCGACGTGGGTTCTCCGCCAGGACGGGCGCGCGCGGCCGCTCTCGCCGCCCGAGCTCGTGGACGAAGTGGCCAAGGGCCTCGAAGCCGTCGCGAACGCCCACGAGGGCAAGCCGCCACGCGTCTCCAAGGCGGCCGAGGAGACCGAGGACGAGGTGGCGATCGAGCGCCCGGTCGGCCCGGTCGCGCCCGAGCGCTTCGCCGTCCTCCAGGCGCTGCTCGCCCACCTGCTCGCGCGCTGCGGCGACGGCATCCGCGCCGTCATTCCGGCCGAAGAGCTGACCGAGCGGTTCAACCTCACGGACGAGCAGCTCGCCGAGCACCTCGCGCTCCTCAACCTCGTGAACTTCGGGGGCGGCTGCTACGCGGTCTACGCCTCGCGGGTCGGTAACGAGGTGCGCGTCCAGAAGGAGCTCTTCGGCGACACGTTCCGGCGCGCACCGCGCCTCACACCTATGGAGGCGCGGGCGATCCGCCTCGCGCTCGAGTTCGTCGGGCCGATGATCGCAGCCGAGGCGCACACGCCGCTCGACCGCGTGCGCCGCAAGCTCGAGGAGACGTTCGGGGAGTTCGAGGTCACCGAGGACGCTCCCGAGCCGGAGCCGCCGACCGAGGAGGAGGAGTTCGTCCGCGCTATCTCCGAAGCGATCGAGAACCGGACGCTCGTCGAGATCGACTACCTGGCCGTCGGCGCCAAGGAGCCGAGCGTGCGCACGATCGAGCCGCACGCGCTCGAGCGCGAGCTGCCCTGGTGGTACGTCCATTCCTGGGACCGGTCGCGTGATGCCCAGCGTTCGTTCCGCATCGACCGCATGCGCGCCGTCCGTCCGCTCGAGGAGACGTTCGCGCCGCGGCCCGACCTCGACCCGACGAAGCTCAGAGACGTCCGCACGGCCCGCGTGCTCTTCCGGAAGGTGGCCGCACCCTGGCGGATCGAGCGCGGCGCACAGGAGCTCTCGGACGGGACCGCGCTCGAGGAGATGCGCCACGGCAGCGTCGAATGGCTCGTCGGCGAGATCCTGTCCTACCGGGGCACGGCCGTCGTGATCGATCCGCCCGAACTGCGCGAGGCCGTCGCCAAGCGGGCGCGCGCCTTGCAGAAGACGCTCACCAAGAAGCGCCGAGCTCCGGCTAAGACGCGCTGACCGGAAGCCGGACGGTGAACGTCGCGCCCTGACCGGGCTGCGACTCGACCTCGAGCGAGCCGCCGTGCGCCTCGGTGATCGAGCGGGCGATGAAGAGCCCGAGCCCGGCACCGGGAGTGGAGCTCGAGCCGGCGTTCGCGGCGCGGCCGAACTTCTCGAAGATCACGCGCTGCTCCTCGGCGGAGATCCCGGGCCCGTGGTCGCTCACGCTGACGGCGACGGAACCGTTGTCCACGCGCGCGAGCACCTCGACCTCGTCGCCCACGACCGTGTACTTGACCGCGTTCGTGAGCAGGTTCATGACGACCTGGCGGATCCGCTCGCGGTCGCCGCGCACCGTCGGCAGCGGGCCGGGGACGTGGGTGCGGATGGCGACCTCCTCGTGTCCGAGGTCGACCACGGAAGCGACCTCGCGGACGAGCGCCTCGACGTCCACGTCAGTGAAGGCGTAGGTGAACGTCCCGGCCTCGAGGCGGGACGTGTCGAGCACGTCACCCACGAGCGCTGCGAGCCTCGACGTCTCCTCCTCGATCAGCGCCAGGAACGATTCCCGCTGGCCTTCGTTCAGCGTGCGCCAGCGCTGGCGCAGCGTCGCGGCGCATCCGACGACCGAGGCCATCGGGCCGCGCAGCTCATGGGTCACCAGCGAGACGAAGTCGGCGCGCAGGGCGGACAGCCGGCGAAGCTCCTCGGCGGCGGCGCGCTCGGCCTCGAACGCGCGGATGTTCTCGACCGCGGTCGCGAGCTGGCGGCCGAGCAGCGTGAGCAGGTCGATGTCGTCGCGCGTGAACGAGTCGGGCTCGCGTCGGGAGACGGAGATGACGCCGAGCGGCTTCCCGGCGATGGCGAGCGGCGCGATCACGCGCGACCGCATGCCGATCGCGGCCAGCTGCTCCTCCTCCTCGTAGCGCGCGCCTTCCTTGAGGTCGGCGCGCACGTGCGTCTGCCCGGTGCGGACGACCTCGCCGAGCGCGCTGTCGTCGAGCGGCATCGTCCAGGGACTGCGGCCGTCGCCCACGCCGACGCCGTCGTCGGCGACCACGGTGGCCCGGCCGTGGTCGGCGAGGACGAGTGCGATCCGGTCGTATGCGAAGGACGTCTTCAACTCGCGCGCGAAGGTCTGGAAGCTCTCCTTCATATCGAGCGACGTCGCC
This sequence comes from uncultured Thermoleophilia bacterium, assembly GCA_963716005.1. Lineage (GTDB taxonomy): Bacteria > Actinomycetota > Thermoleophilia > Gaiellales > Gaiellaceae > CAVRUF01. Next base: position 772,478 of record OY970285.1, on the reverse strand, counting down.
AGCGCGCGGGCGCAGCGGTTCGCGATCTCCAGCCGGTCCGCATGCCGGCCGATCTCGTCGCGCAGCAGTTCCGCCTCGGCTGCGCGGGCCTCCGCCCGCCGGGACTCGCTGTGAAGTTGCCGGGTGAGCCCGCCGACGACTAGCCCGGCAATCAGCTGGATCCCGACGTTCAGCGTCACGTTTCGGATCTCGAATGCGTTCACCGAGCCCGCGCGGTCGTACTCGACGACGCTGAGCAACGGGATGTTGGCGACGGTCATCCAGACGGCGCCGGCGACGCCGTAGCGCACAGCGGCCTCGATCACGGCCAGAACGAGGAGGCGGCTCGCCTGGGTTCCCGGCGAGAACGCGTGCGTGAAGACGTACGCGTAGATGATCGCCGTGTCGAAGATCAGCGCGACCATCCCGAGAATCGATCGCGTCCGCGAGCTCAGCCGGCGGCGCGCGAGGAACAGGAAGATGACGCCGCCGACGGCGAGGATCGCCGTGATGGCCACGCCCGAGTTGAGGCTGCGGCCGGGCTCGTCGTACGGGATGATCAGGACCTGGATCGCGGCGAAGATGACGGCGAGGAGCCGCGCATAGGCGATCCACATCTCCTGTGCGCGCTGGCGCTCGTTCATGCCGGCCCCGCCAGACGCTCTGCGGCCCAGGCCGCGTGCTCGCGCAGAAGCTCGTCCTCGCCGTCGGCGTAGCGCCGCACGAGCGGCAGGAGTCGGGAATCGCCCGAGTTCCCCGCGGCCACGAGCGCGTTGCGGCGCAGGTAGCGCGGATCGTTCTTCGGGAAGTAGAGGCGGTCGTAGCGCTCGCGGAGCTCGTCGTCCGGTGCCTCGAGCCAGTCGGCGAGCGAGACGACGGGCTCGGCGGCCTCGGGCACGTCCACGTCGGAGCGACGCTTCTCGATCCCGCGGTTCCACGGGCACACGTCCTGGCAGATGTCGCAGCCGTAGACCTGGTTGCCGAGCTCGGCGCGGAAGTCCTCGGGGATCGAGCCGGGCGCCTGCGTCCAGTAGGAGAGGCAGCGCGTCGAGTCGAGCACGCCGGGCTCGTCGAGCGCGCCGGTCGGGCAAGCGTCGATGCAGAGCCGGCACGACCCGCAGTTCAGGTCGAGCGCGGCGCTGGATTCGACCTTCGCCTCGGTCACGAGCGTGCCGAGAACGACCCATGATCCGTAGCGACGCGTGATGAGAAGCGTGTTCTTGCCGTAGAAGCCGACACCTGCCCGCGCCGCGCCCTCGCGATCGACGTGCTGGTTCTCGTCCACGAGCACTCGGTGCTCGCCGCCGAGCTGCCGGCCGAGCTCCTCGAGCCGCTCGCGAAGCGCTGCATAGGCGTGGCTCCAGGTGTAGCGCGGCAGCTTCCCCTCACCGGGCCGGGGATCGGCGGCCGGCGCGTAGTAGCCGAGTGCGGCGGACACGACGGTGCGCGCCTCGGGGAAGAGCCGCTCGGGATGGCACGAGACCTCGGGTTTCGACATCGTGAACCGCATGTCCGCGAAGAGCCCGCGCTGACGCCGGTCGCGGATGTGCTGCTCGGTCTCGTCGTAAGGCTCCGCAGGTGCGGCGCCGATCGCGTCGATGCCCAGCGAATCCGCCAGCCGCGTCAGTTCGGCCTGCGTGAGTATTCTCGGCATTCCCCCGTGCGAAACTGTAGACGCCAAGCGCAATGAAGGCCGTCCGGATTCACGAGGACGGCGGTCCCGAGGTACTCGTCGTCGAGGAGGTTCCCGATCCGGAACCCGCTCCGGACGAGGTGCTGATCGGTCTTCGCGCCGCCTCCTTGAACCATCTGGACGTCTGGATCCGCCAGGGACTGCCCTCCGTTCCGAAGCCGCGGATCCTCGGCGCGGACGGCTCCGGCGTCGTCGCCGCGCTCGGCGCTGACGTCTCCGGATTCGACGTCGGCGACCGCGTCCTGATCAATCCGGGCCTCTCGGACGGGGCGCACATCGTCGGCGAGCACATGGACGGGACCCACGCGGAGCTGATCGCGATTCCGGCCGAGTACGTGCATCCGATCCCGGACGGTCTGTCGTTCGAGGAGGCGGCGGCGTTCCCGCTGGTGTTCATGACCGCCTACCGGATGCTCGCGACCCGCGCGGGCCTGCGCGAGGGCGAATGGGTGCTCGTCTGGGGCGTCGGCTCGGGCGTCGGGACGGCGGCGCTGGCGATGGCGAAGGCGCTGGGCGGGAAGGTGCTCGCGACCTCGACCGACGACGCGAAGCTCGAGCGCGCGACCGAGCTGGGCGCCGACGCAGTCGTGCGAACGGACGGCGACGTGATCGGGCTCGTCCGCGAGCTCACGGACGGCGCAGGCGTGGACGTGGTGATCGAGCACGTCGGCGAAGCGACGTGGAAGAGCTCGCTTCAGGCGGCGCGCACCGGCGGGCGGATCGTCGTCTGCGGCGCGACGTCCGGCCCGAACCCGCCGGCGAAGCTCCACCGGATCTTCTGGAAGCAGCTCTCGATCCTCGGCTCGACCATGGGCACGCGCGAGGACTTCGCGGCAATGCTCGACCTCGTCGCGTCAGGCCGCGCGAAGCCGATCGTCGATCAGGTGTTTCCGCTCGACGACGTCCGAGCTGCGCACGCCCGACTCGAGTCGGGCGCGCAGCTCGGAAAGGTCGTCCTCAGCATCTAGGCCCGAGCGTGACGGCGAGCCGATCGGCGCGCCAGAGCGACGCCCGCCGCTGCCGCGAGCGCCACGGCCGCTGCGACGATCAGAACGACGGCGTAGCTCGCCATGCCGCCGTCATCCGACGCCGACACGGGCTCTACCGAGGGAGCCGCGGCGGGATCGCCGGCCGCCGGCCCGGACGAGCCGTCTCCGCCGATCGCGACCGCAGCGAACGTATGTGTCGTGGAGCAGTCCCAGGACTGGCCGCCGCCTGAGTCCACGAACCCGTCGTCCACCACGTAGCTCCACTGGCCGGCGGAGGGGAAGACGACCGAGGCCACGTACACGCCGACCGTGTCGGTCGGCTTCGCGGCGAATGTCTTGGTCGCTCCGTTCTCACCCTGGATCGTCAGCGTCGGCTGCGCGTCGGGAATCGGACGGGTGCCGTGCTGCTTCACCGTGATCCGCGCGTTCCAGGTGTCGCCCGGCCCGACCGTGGCCGGGGGCGCGGTGAGCCCCGCGGTCGCGAAGCATCCGGCCGATGCTTCGGCGGCGAGGACGAGTGCGGTGAGAACGACGGTGACGAGAACGATGCTGCGCATTGCGGGCCTCCTGCTGCTCGTTTCCGCGTCTACACCGCGAACGAAGAGAAGGTTCCGGTTACCCGAAGCCGAGGATGAACTTCGCGTCGTCCGACATCTTCTCGGGCGACCACGGCGGGTCCCAGGTGAGCTCGGCGACCGCTTCGTCGACACCATCCATTGAGGCGACGGTCTCGCGGATCTCCTGCTCGATCATCGGGCCGACGGGGCAGCCCATGGAGGTCAGCGAGTAGATCGCCTTGACCTTGCCCTCCTCGACCTCGACGTCGTAGAGGAGGCCGAGCTCGACGATGTCCATGCCGAGCTCCGGGTCTTCCACGACGCGCAGCGCGTCGATGATCTGCTCTCTCGTAGGCATCGAATCCAGTCTAGAGACGAACCTCTTCGCGCCGCTCCCGGGCGAAGAAGTGGATGCCGTCGATGAACTTGACCCAGTTGTGGCGCGTGCACATGACGACCGACTGCGTCCGCGCGCTGTCGGCGAAGTAGCGCACCCCGCGCAGGAGATCCGAGTTCGAGACGCCCGTGGCCGCGACGACGACCTCGCCGGGCGCGAGCTCGTCGGTCGTGAAGACGCGCTCGACGTCGTCGATGCCGAACTCCGCCGCCTGCGTGATCTCGGTGCGCGTCACGGGCCAGAGCTGCGCCTGGAGCTCGCCGCCGAGGCAGCGCAGCGCCGCCGCGGCGATGACGGCCTGGCGCGCACCGCCGATGCCGATCGCGAAATGGTCGTTCGTCCCGCGAATCGCGGCGCTGATCGTCGCGGTCACGTCTCCGTCCGGGATCAGCTTGATCCGCGCGCCGGCCTCGCGGAGCTCCTCGACGAGATCCTCGTGACGCGGCCGGTCGAGCACGATCGTCGTGATGTCCTCCACGTTGCGGCCGAACGCCTCGGCGATCGCGCGCACGTTGTCGCCGACCGGCAGGGACAGGTCGATGCGGCCGCGCGCGGTCGGGCCGACGGCCATCTTGCGCATGTACATGTTCGGGAGCCGCGGGAACGAGCCCGCGTCGCCGACGGCCAGCATCGACATCGCCCCTACGTCGCCGCGCGCGACCACGGTTGCGCCCTCGACCGGATCGACCGCGAGATCCACGGCATCGCCGCCCGCGCCGACGACCGTGCCGATGCTGAGCGGGTGGTCTTCGGACTCCGTGCCGATCATGACGCGGCCCTCGATGGGCAGCGTGTCGAGCGCCTGGCGCATGGCGAGCTCCGCCGCTTCCTCCGCGCCGGCGACGTCGCCGCGGCCGAGCCAGCGCCCCGCGGCGACGGCGGCGCGCTCGGTCACGCCCGCGAACGCCTCGCAGCGGAAGGTGGTCATGCCCGCACCGGAGGGCTCACGCGCTCGAACGTGTCGAGGACGAGCTGGAGCACCGCGTCGACCGCCTGCTCGCGGTCGCCGTTCTCGATCACCGGCACGCCCGCCTCGACGGCGCGCTCGATGAGGAGATCCTGGATCCGGCGGATCTCCGGCAGCGCGTCGAGGTACTTCTGCACCGGGCGCAAACCGTCGGAGTCGAGCTCGCGGACGTAGAAGTGGCGCGCGTGCGCTTCCTCGTCGGGGATGGCGATCACGCACTGGCAGACGATCGCGCCCTCGATCGCGTTCGGCACGAGGCCCGGGTACGAGGTGGACGCCCTCGATCGCCATCGAGTGGCCCTCGGTCAGCGCGCGCTCCACGCTCGCGCGCACGCCGACGAGCACGTTGCGCGTCTGCTCCAGGAAGCCGCGGATGTTCGCCGCGTCCTGATCGTCGTCGCGGCTGACGACCGCGGCGCCGGCCTCGAAGCTCGAGTAGTGGATCGACGGCATGAACGCCTCGGAGAAGAACGCCCGCATCGTCTGGCGGACGAAGTCGGTCGACGTGACGCGGTTGATCCCGAGCCGGTGCGCGACCTCGGTCGTGATCGTGGACTTTCCGGTGCCGGTCGCGCCGCCGACGAGCAGGACGAGCGGCGACTCGACCTCCTGCAGGCGCTGGTAGCGGCGCAGGCGGCGCACGGCGCCCTCGTCCTCGTGCTCGGCGAGAACCGAGGCGGCGACGTCGTAGACGGAATCGGAGGGCGCGGCGAGATCGGGATGGTCGACGCTCAGGCCGACCTCGACGAAGCGCGCCAGCTCGTAGGCGCGCTCTGGCGCGATCCCCGTTCCCATGAGAGCTCGCGCCATCAGGCCCTTCGAGAACGGGAGCAGCGTGTCGGCCGAGAGGACCGGCGACTCGGGGGGCCGGCGATCGGTCAACGCACCACCTCGGGAACCAGTACCTCCAGCGCCTCGTCGAGGTTCCGCTCGCCGGGGAGCGGGACAACGGTGTTGTCGGCGAAGACCGTCTCGACGCCGCGCTCGGCGGCCGTCTCGGCGACGACGTCGATCGCCGCGGCCTTGATCTCGACGACGTAGGCATCGGCCGAGCGCACCTCGGCGCGCTCGAGGTCCTCGCGCAGCGCGCTGCGGTTCGAGAGGTTTCCGGAGACGGCCAGCACCTCGGCGCCGTGGTCGCGCTCGAGACCCTCGCGGAGCGCGTCGTGCACCGCGGCGGGCGCCGTCGTGAAGAGCGCCACGCGCTTCCCCTCGATCGGCTCCACGGGGGCGAGTCGGAACGCGGTCGCGATCACGGGCACGTCCTTGACCGCGCCGATCGCCTCGCGCAGGCGCGCGACCTGCTCGGCCGTGACGAGCGGCTCCTCGCAGCCGGTGAGGACGACGAGGTCGGAGACGCGGATCCGGTACGCGCCGAGGTAGCCCGCGACGATCTCGGGATCCTGCGCCCCGCCGGCGACGAGCACCCGGGCGGCGACGTCGATCGGCGGCAGCGCCGCGCCGCTCCCTTCGAAGACGACGATGTCGGGATTCATCTCGGCCGCCAGGCGGGCGCCCTCCTCCACGTTGGAGATGAACGGCGCACCCGCGAGACCGCCCCCCGCGCGACGGCAGCCGATGGTGGGCACGCGGGCGAGCGCAGCGTCCTCCAGGTAGTCCGACGCGGCATGGGAGCCCGAGCGCGCGAGCTCGAGGAGGTCGTTCACGTCCGGCGGCTCGGCGGCCACGATCGGCTCGGCCGGCCCGCCGCGGCCCATCGCTACGACCACGACCGAGCGCGACTCCGAGAGCAGGCGCGCGACGTGCCCGGCGACCGCGGTCTTGCCGACGCGCTTGCCGCTCCCGATCACGGCCAGCGCAGGCAGCGCGAACGGCGCGAACGGCACGGGCTCGAAGCGGAAGTCGGCCCCGGCGTAGGAAAGCCCGGCCGCGAGCACCTCGCTCGCGATCGCCATCCGGTCGCGCGGGCTCACGACCGGCTCGTCGGAGAGGTCGACGACCGTCTCGGCCCCGGCGCGCTCGAGCCCCTCGGCGAGCGTCGCGAAGAGCGGCACGCCGTAGTCCTCCCCGCCCTTCAGCTTCTCGGTCCCGCCGAGGACGACCGCCCCGACGACCTCGTACGGGAGCTCCGCGAACGCGTCCGTGACGACGTCCGCGTAGTGCTCCCCGTCGATCAGGGCGAGCGCCTTCATGGCCGGGACTTGATCTCCGCGTCGATCCGGCCCGTGTACTTCTCGAACTCGAGCGTGTCGATCGAGAACTGGATGATCCGCTCCTGTCCGTGGAACGGGTACTTGCGCCACACGTCGACGTGCCGCTCGTCCACCTCGATCAGGTTGTAACAGGGGCGTCCGCGACCGCGGAGACGCAGCGTCGAGACGGTGCCGGCGTTCACGACGAAGATGTTCTCGAGCTTCCAGGCGTAGGGCACGTGCTTGTGGCCGGAGAGCACGAGGTTCACCTCGGCGCTCTGGAGCACTTCGAGGGTGTCGCCCGCGTCGTGGACGATGTTGCGCTCGCGCCCCGTTCCCGGGACGGGCAGCAGGTGGTGATGGAGGACGAACACGCGGAAGTCGGCCGGCTCGCCGAACTGCTCGGAGATCCACTCGTAGCGGCCTCGGCCGATCTGTCCGTGGTCGAGGTCGGGCTCGGACGAGTCGACCGCCACGACGGTGGTGCCGTTCACGTGCACGACCGAGTTGCGCGAGCCGAAGAACTCCTCGAAGTGGATGTAACCGACGTTGCGCGAGTCGTGGTTTCCGGGGACGACGACGAGGCGCTCGCACTCGAGCTTCGCGAGGTACTCCGCCGCCTCCGCGTACTCGGGCCGGTAGCCGAAGGTCGTGAGGTCGCCGGAGCAGACGACCACGTCCGGCTTGAGGTCGTTGATCTCGACGATCGCGCGGTCGAGCAGGTTCGCGACGAAGTGCGGCGAGCCGCAGTGAAGGTCGGAGAGGTGGGCGATTCGGAACATTGCGGCTGAGTCGGCGGAAAGCCTGTCTACATCGTAAGCGGGGGATGTCCGTAGCGGTTGCTACCGTGCGTTCGCGTGCCCGAAGAAACCCCTGGTTTCCAGGCATATTGCGGGGTCGATCCACCGCGTTTCGTCAACCAGGCAGAACTTGAGGTCGCGCGGCTCCTCGACTACTACCGCATTCCCTGGGCCTACGAACCCCATTCGTTCCCCCTGGAAGTGGACGAGCACGGCCGCGTCGTCGAGGCCGCCTGCCCCGACTTCTACCTGCCGGACCAGGATCTCTACCTCGAGATCACGACGATGCGCCAGGCCCTCGTGACCCGCAAGAACCGCAAGATGCGCAAGCTCCGCGAGCAGTACCCCGACGTGAAGGTACGGCTCTTCTACAAGCGCGACATCGAACGGCTCGTCGAGAGGTTCGGCCTCGATTACGCCGCCTAGGAACTCCCCCCGATGAGCGCCGACCCGGCGTTCGAACCCGTGCGGCCGCACCGGCTCGGCGAGGTCTACATGGACGCCGACCAGATCGCGGCGCGCGTCGGCGAGCTCGGCAAGAGCATCGCGGCGGACTACGCCGGGCGCGACCTGCTGCTCGTCATCGTCTTGCGCGGCGCGGTCGTCTTCGGCAGCGACCTCTCGCGCGCAACTCAGATCCCGCACGCGCTCGACTTCGTCTCGGTGGCCGGCTATGCGTCGCCGTTCGGTGACGGCGCCTCGGTGCGGCTCCTCAAGGATCTGGACGAGCCGATCGGTGGCCGCGACGTGGTCGTGGTCGAGAACGTCGTCGACACCGGCCTGTCGCTGAACTACATCCTCAAAGCGCTCGCGCTGCGCGACCCGGCCTCGCTCGCGGTGTGCACGCTGATCGACCGGCCGTACCGGCGCCTGGTGGACGACCTCCCGATCCGCTACGCCGGCTTCACCGCCCCGGACGAGTACTTCGTGGGCTACGGCTTCGACCTGGACGGCCGTTACCGCGGGCTGCCCGCGCTACACGTCCTGCGGCGCTAGCGGCTACAGGTAGCCGAGCGGATCCACGGGCGAGCCGTTCACGCGCACCTCGAAGTGGAGGTGCGGCCCGAAGCAGTGGCCCGTGCAGCCGACCGCGCCGAGGCTCGCGCCCTGCGAGACGGTGCCGCCGCCGATCCAGATCGCAGACATGTGCGCGTACGCGGTCGCGACCCCGCCGCCGTGGTCGACGATGACGAGGTTGCCGTACCCACTCATCACGCCCGCGTAGATGACCGTTCCGGCCGCGACCGCGTGGATCGCCGTGCCGGTCGGCGCGCCGATGTCGATCCCCTCGTGCATCCGGCCCCAGCGCATCCCGAACCCGCTCGTCACGGAACCTGACACCGGCCAGATGAACCCCTGTGCGGACGGCGGGCCCGAGGACGAGCCCCCGGAGCTCGCCTGGATCTGCGCCGCGAGCGCGGCGCTGGCCGCGAGCATGGCGTCGAGATCCTCTTCTTGGTCCTTGCGCTTCGACGTGATCCCGGAGAGCAGGCTCGCCTTCTCGCTGCGTGCCGCCTCGAGAGCGTTCTGCCGGGAGACGAGATCGTCTCGCGCCTTCTGCGCCGCGGCGGTCTTCACGGCGATCGCCGCGGTCTGCTCCGAGACCTCAGTGCGGGTCGCGGCCGTCTCGCGCCGAGCGGCGCGCATCTCCGCCTCGAGCGTGCGAAGCCGAGCGGCGACCGCGCGGTCCTGTGCGCCGATCTGGTTCGAGTACTCGATCGAGTCGACGAGCGAGCCGAGGCTCCTCACGCCCAGGAGGATCTCGATCGTGTCCATCTGGTCCGACTGGTAGAGCTCGACGAGCCGGCGCTCGAGCATCTCCTGCGCGATCCGGTGATCCCGGTCGAGCCGGTTCACATGCCGTGTCTGGTACGCGATCTTGGCTTCGAGCCTGGCCAGGCGGTCGCGGTGCGACTCGAGCTCGCGCTCCAGGTTCGCAACCTCGGTCGAAAGCTCCCCGATGTCGCCCTCGAGCGCAGCGATCCCGTCGCCGGCCGTGGCGATCTCGGTGGAGAGGACGCCTTCCTTTTCTTTCGCGGCTGCGATCTGGTTTCGCAGCGCGTTGATCTTCCCGTCGAGGCTCTGCGCCACGGCGCCCGGCGCCGCGAGGAGCGCTCCGGCGAGGAGCGCGAGGAAGATCAGGCGTTTTCTGCGTCCAACTCCCATGGCTGCGAGGTTCGAGAGGCGGTGGGACGTCCCTTCACGCGCGAACCTCGTCCAAGGCTCGCAGCGCCTCCCCGGCCTGACGGCGCAATTCGCCGACCAGCTGCCGGTAGTCCTCGTCGGAAACCTTACCCGTGCGGTGGTCGAACTCAAGTTCCTTCAGGGCTGCAAGCGCCCGGTCGCGCTCCTCCTCGAGCCGCAGCCGCTCGCGCTCCGGCGCGCTCAACCGGGCCAGGCTGTCGTCCGCAGGAGCCGGCTCGCGGACGAACGGCCAGGCGACCAAGACCACGCATCCGATGACGAGGAGCGCGGCGAGCGCCAGGGCGACGGCGTCCATCAGGCGGTCTGAGGAGCCGTGTCGTCGCGCTCGGAGAACCGCCGTGCGAGGCGCCGCTGCTCGCGCGCGTCCGGCCACATCGTGACGAGCGCGCCGATCAGGTAAACGAGCCCCGCGAGCCAGATGAGGTTCACGAGCGGATTCACGATCACCTTCACGAACACGTTGTCACCCTCGAACTCGTCCGCGATCACGAACAAGTCCTGCGCGCGGAGCGGGTCGGTGCGGATCGCCACCTCGTTCGACGTCTGCTCCTCCGCGAGGTAGCGGTTCTTGCCGGGCGTGATCGTGCCGAGATCCTTGCCGCCGCGCTCCACCGCCATCCGCGCCCGCAGCTCGACCGCGTTCGCGCCGCGCGTCTGCGTCGCCCCGAGGTACGTGAGCGTGTAGCCGGCGACCGACACCTGTTCGCCGGGCGCAAGGCTCGCCTCCGTCTGGGACGCGAACCCGCCGATCCCGATCGCGCCGATCACGAGCAGGACGACCGACGCGTGCACCACGTAGCCGCCGTAGCGCCGCCGGTTTCGCCCGACGAGGCTCGTGAACGCGCCCAGCCATGACGTCGCCCCGATCGCCTTGCGCGCACGTGTCCCCCGGATGAACTCGAGCCCGATCGCCGCCAGCACGAAGGCGGAGAACGTGTAGCCGATGAGCCCCGCCGGGCTCGATCCCGCCCCGAGCGCCAGGAGCAGCACGCCGACCGCGATCGCGATCCCGCCGGGCCAGGCGACCGAGCGTACGAGCGCCGGAATCGACGCGCGCCGCCACGCGACGAGCGGCCCGATTCCCATGAGCAGGATCAGGGGCAGCCCGAACGCGACCGCGAAGAAGTTGAAGTACGGCGGCCCCACGGTCACCCCCACCCCGCGCACCGCCTCGGACAGGATCGGGTACAGCACGCCCCAGAGAACGGTCAGCGCGAACGCGACGAGGAACAGGTTGTTGTAGAGGAACGCCGCCTCGCGGGAGACGAGCGACTCGAGCTTCGTGCGCGAGCGCAGGATCGGCAGCCGCCAGAGGATGAGCGCCGTCGAAGCCGCGATGACGACCGTGATGAACCCGAGGAACCACGGCCCGATCTCCGACTCGGTGAACGAATGGATCGAGCTCAGGATCCCGCTCCGCGTGAGGAACGTCCCGAAGAGCGAGAGCACGAACGCGCCGGCGACGAGCAGCACGTTCCAGACGCGCAGCATGTTCTTCTTCTCCTGCACCATCACCGAGTGGAGGAACGCGGTCGCGACAAGCCATGGCATGAGCGCGGCGTTCTCGACCGGATCCCACGCGTACCAGCCGCCCCAGCCGACCTCCTCGTACGCCCACTTCGCGCCGAGGAGGATGGCGATGCCGAGGAACGTCCAGGCGCCGAGCGTCCAGCGGCGCGTGGCGACGATCCAGCGCTCGTCAACCTGCCGAGAGGCCAGCGCCGCCATCGCGAACGCGAACGGGATGGTCAGCCCGACGTAGCCGAGGTAGAGGAGCGGCGGGTGCGCGAGCATGTACGGGTTCTGGAGGCTCGGGTTGAGGCCGAGTCCGTCCTCGACCGCGGCGCGCGTCGCGAACGGGCTGGCGACGAACACGAGCAAGACGGCGAAGAAGCTCGCGATCGCGCCGAGGATCGGGATCGTCCACGGGAGCACGTTCGAGGTCAGCCGGCGGTTCAGCGTGAGCGCAGCGACGCTCATTCCGAGGAGGACGAGGAGCCAAAGGAGAAGCGAGCCCTCCTGCCCGCTCCAGAAGGCCGAGAGCGCGAAACGGAGTGGCAACTCCTCGCTCGTGTGGTCGGCGACGTAGGCGAAGGAGAAGTCGCGCGAGGCGAGGGCGCCGAGCAGCACGACCGAGGCGACCACGACCGCGATCAGGGCGCCCGTGAGGGCGTTGCGCGCCGACTCGAGCAGGCGCCTGCGCCCGTGGTACGCCGCATGCCCGCCCGCGAAGACCGCGTAGGCGAGGAGCCCGAGGGCGACGATCAGGGCGGCCCGGCCTAGAAGCGGCATGACGGAGTTACTCGGCCGGCGTGTACTTCGACGGGCACTTCGTCTTCATCGAGTCCGGCTCGGCGACGAAGGTGCCGTTCTCGACCTTGCCGTCCATCATCACCTCGCGCCCGGTCTTGAAGAGATCCGGGACGGAGCCCGTGTAGACGACCGCCACGGTCTCGGTGCCCTTGACGTCGCGCAGCGTGAAGTGGAGGCCTTCGCCGCGTGCATCTCCCGTGACGGGACCGACAACGGTGCCGCCGAGGACGACGGAGCCCGAATGCGATGCCAGCTCGCTCGGCTGGAGCGCAGGCTTCGCGCCGCCGGCAAGGCTGGTGTAGAGCAGGAAGACCGCCAGAACGGCCGCAACCGAGAGGGCGATCACGAGACGAGCGGGATTCCGCCTGGCCACGCTTCGAGTCTACCCGCGCCGGTTGCGCTACTCGGGGGTGTGCATGGGCCGCCGCAGCGGGATGCGGTAGCCGTGATCGCGGCACAGGCTGCCGGGATCGTCCTCGGTCAGCGCGTCGCAGTAGCCCTTGCCGTACGCGGCGCGCATGAAGGCCGCGACGACCTCGAGGCTCCAGTCGGTCACCTCGGCTGCCTCGGCCCACAGGTCGGCCAGCCGGACGTCGATGTCCAGCTCGAGAAGCTCGATCCGCGTGGGCCGCTTGCTCACGCAGAAAACGGTACGAGGGCCATCGGACGGCAACGCAGTGGCGGTTACGCTCCCGGCCATGGGTGAGATTCGCTTCGGACCGGCACGAATTCCGAGTCGCGAGAGCCCCGAGGAGGCGGTCGCGCTCCTCGTCGAGCGCGGGTTCACGGCGTGCGAGATCGACTTCGAGGGCGGCTTCTGGATGAAGCCCGAGTGGGAATGGGCGAGCGGCCTCGGCGAAGCGGCCCGCGCCGCGGACATCGTGCTCTCGGTCCACGCCCCGCTCCCCGCCTTTCTCGGCCAGCCCGATCCTGGCAAGCACAAGCGCGCGGTCGGGATGCTCGACCACACCGCCGGCGTCGCCGTCGCGTGCGGCGCCGAGATCGTCGTCTTCCACCCGGGCTTCCTGCTCGGGCGCACGCACGAGGAGTCGGTCGCCTCGGTCGTCGAGCAGCTCACCGCCCTGCGCGCGCGGCTCGAGGAGAAGGAGCGCGTGGTCGCATTCGGCGTCGAGGTGATGGGCCGCGTGCGCGACCTCGGGACGATGGACGACGTCGTCGCGATCTCGTCCGGCGCAGGCTGGGTGCGGCCGGTGATCGACTTCGCGCACCTGCATGCGGTCACCGACGGCGCGTTCACGAACGCCGACGCGTTCGCGGGAATCCTCGAGGCCGCCGACGCGGTGCTCGAGGATGGCGCGCCGTTTCACATCCACTTCTCGGACATCGCCTACGCGAACCGCAACGAGACGAAGCACCTCCCGTACGGCGAGGGCACGCTTCGCGCCGAGCCCCTGGCCGAGGCGCTCGCAGGGTTCGAACGGCCCGCGACCGTGATCACGGAATCGCCGGATCACGAGAGCGACCAGGCGATCCGTGCGATCCTGGTCGGCGACTGAGATGGCCGAAGCCAAGCCGTTCTTCGCCTCCGCAGACGCCTACGACCGCTGGGTCGGGCGCTACGGACCGTCGCTCTCCGCGGAGCTGATCGCCTTCGCGGGCGTGAAGCCCGGGATGCTCGCGCTCGACGTCGGCTGCGGGCCCGGGGCGCTCACGTCAGTGCTCGTCAAGGTGCTCGGGCCGAAGAACGTCGCCGCGGTCGATCCCTCGGAGCCGTTCGTCGAGGCGGCCCGTGCGAAGCTCCCGGGCGTCGAGATCCGCGTCGCCGCCGCCGAGAAGCTCCCCTTCATGGACGACCGGATCGACGTCGTGCTCTCGCAACTCGTCGTCAACTTCATGGACGACGCCGAGGCGGGCGTGCGCGAGATGGCGCGCGTCGCCAAGCCGGGCGGCAAGGTCGCGTCGTGCGTCTGGGACTACGCGGACGGGATGACCTCGATCCGCACCTTCTGGGCAGCGGCGCGTGAGATCGATCCCGAGGGCGGCGCTGCCGCGGACGAAGGCGCGAACATGAAGCACTGCTCCGAGGACGAGCTCTCCGCAGCTTTGGCGCGCGCGGGCCTCGAGAAGGTGCGCACCGCGCCGCTCACCGCCCGGGCCCAGTACAGGGACTTCGAGGAGCTCTGGGAGCCCCTCCCGACCGGGATCGCGCCCGCAGGGGCGTTCACGAAAGCGCTCGACCCGAACGGCCAGAAGGCGCTCCACGACGCGTACAAGCGCCTGCTCGGCGTCGGCGACGGGCCGTTCGAGCTGACGGCCCGAGCCTGGGCCGTGGCCGGAACCGTCTAGGCGGACTTGCGCACGATGAGCTCGGTTTCGCACACGACGAAGTCGTCGTCCGTGGCGAAGCCCTCCATGCGCCGGAGCAGGAGCTGGGTCAGCGACCGGGTCATCTCCTCGAGCGGCTGGCGCACGGTCGTGAGCGGCGGATCAGTGAACGCGGCGTCGACGACATCGTCGAAGCCCACCACGGCCACGTCGTCGGGAACACGGCGGCCGGCCGCGCGGAGCGTGTGCAGCGCGCCGAACGCCATCGGGTCGGAGGCCACGAAGATCGCATCCACGTCCGGCCGCCTTTTCAGGAGCTGCGCCGTCGCGGCCGCGCCGCCCTCCTCCGAGAAGTCGCCGTACGCGATCAGGTTCTTGCGAACCGGGACGCCGGCCTCGGCGAGCGCGTCCTTGTAGCCGTCGAGGCGGTCGACCCCGGCCATCATGTCCAGCGGCCCGGTGACGGTCGCGATCGCCTTGCGACCGGACGCGATGAGGTGCGCGGTCGCCTGGTACCCCCCGCCGCGGTTGTCGGCGTCCACGTACGGGAGCCGCTCGCCGGGGCGCGGGCGGCCGCTCAGCACCGTCGGGATTCGCGCGCCGGTGAGCGCCGCGGGCAACGGGTCCTCGCCGTGGAGCGACATGAGCACGGCGCCGTCCACGTGACCCTGCTTCAGGTAGCGCTCGACCTTCTCCTGCTCGCGCGTACCCTGGGCGAAGAGGAGCAGGAGCTGGAGGTCGGTGTCCTGGATCGAGCTCGACACGCCGCGGACGATCGTGCGGAAGAACGGGTCGGCGAAGACACGCACCTCGGGCTCCGAGACGACGAGGGCGATCGTGTCGGTTCGCTTGGTCACGAGCGCGCGCGCCGCACGGTTCGGCACGTAGCCGAGCTTGCGGATCGACTTCTCGACCGCCTTGCGGGTCGCCGGTGTCACGAGCGTCGAGCCGTTCACCACGCGGGAGGCGGTTGCACGGGACACGCCGGCGAGGTGCGCGACCTCATCCAAGGTGGGCGGAATCCTCGTAGTTGAAATTGGTCCTTTACTCATTCCGACTCCCATTGTATTGTAAGCGCTCTCATGGATGTAAGCGCTTACATGCAAGCGTACATCACGGCCCCCATCCGGCCGAACCCGGATTCATAGGAGGAAATCGCATGCTGAACCACCGCACGACCTCGACGCTTCGGCGCGTCCCAGCGTTTCTGGCCGCAGCCTTGGCGTTCGGTGCGCTCGCCGTCGGTTGCGGCGGAGGCGAGGACTCGAACACGAACGCTGCCGCCACCGCGAGCGACGAGCCGGTGACCCTGAACGTCGGCCTCTTCGGGACGTTCGGCTACAAGGAAGCGGGCCTCTACGACGAGTACATGGCGGATCACCCGAACGTGAAGATCGTCGAGACGAGCGTGGAGCAGGAGGGCGAGTACTACCAGGCTCTCCAGACCCACCTCGCGGCCAACTCGGGTCTCGCCGACATCCAGGGAATCGAGGTCGGCCGCATCGCCGAGGTGACCTCGCTCCAGGGCGACAAGTGGGTCGACCTGAACGAGCTCGGCGCTGACGAGCTGAAGGACGACTTCTTCGAGTGGAAGTGGGGCGCGGCCACGACCGCCGACGGCAAGACGCTCGGGCTCGGGACGGATACCGGCCCGCTCGCCATCTGCTACCGCGCCGACCTCTTCGAGGCGGCAGGGCTCCCGAGCGACAGCGAGACGCTTTCCGCTGAGTGGGAGACGTGGGACTCGTTCCTCGACTTCGGGCGCGACTACGTGGCGAAGGCCAAGGGCGGCGCCGCCTTCATGGACTCGGCCGGCGGCCTCTACAACGCCGTCATCGGCCAGTCCGAGTCGCAGTACTACGACGAGGAAGGCAACACGATCTACGAGACGAACCCGGCCGTGAGGGAAGCCTGGGACACCGCGGTCGAGGCCTCCGAGGACGGACTCACGGCGAAGCTCAAGCAGTTCGACACTGACTGGAACGCTGCGTTTGCGAACGGCGCCTTCGCGACGATCGCCTGCCCCGCCTGGATGATCGGCTACATCAAGGGCCAGGCCGGCGACGAGGGCTCCGGCAAGTGGGGCGTCGCCTCGATTCCGGGCGACGGCGGCAATTGGGGCGGCTCGTACCTGTCGATCCCGGCAGCGAGCGAGAACCAGGCCGCGGCGTACGAGCTGATCAAGTGGCTCACCGCCCCTGAGCAGCAGATCAAGATGTGGACCACCGCACAGCACTTCCCGTCCAGCTCGACCGCAGCAGCGGATCCGGACGTGGAGACGGCGACCGACGACTACTTCTCGGGGTCGCCGATCGGGGAGCTCTTCAAGCAGTCGGCCGACGATCTGCCCATCGCGGTCCTCGGACCGAAGGATGGGACGATCAAGGACACGTTCTCGAACGGACTTCTCCTTGTGGAACAGCAAGGCCAGGATCCTGAAGAGGCCTGGCAGAAGACGCTCGACGACATCTCCAACGCGATCGAGTAGCTCCTCCGACGCCGTGAAACCGTGCCGGGCGCCCGTAGGGACAGCGGGCGCCCGGCGCGGACGGCGGTGAACGATGATGGGCATCGTGGAACCCAGCAGAGGTGGCACCGGCGGGGCGGCGACACTGTCGCCGGCGACCGGCCCGAAGTCGCGCTTCGGCAGGATGCGCGTCCGCGGCATTGACGCGACCTTCTCGCCCTACGCGTACGTCGCGCCGTTCTTCATCCTCTTCTTCGCCTTCGGCCTCTTCCCGCTGATCTACACGGGCTGGGTCTCGCTCCACAGCGTGCAGCTCACGGCGGTCGACAACTCGGAGTGGGTCGGCCTCGACAACTACCGGCGCCTGTTGGGCGACGACCAGTTCTGGCGCGCGCTCCTGAACACGTTCACGATCGGGTTCATCGCGACCGTGCCGCAGCTCCTCATGGCGCTCGGGCTCGCCCATCTCCTGAACTACAAGCTTCGCGGGCTCACGTTCTTCCGGATCACGATGCTCATGCCGTACGCGACCTCGGTCGCTGCGGCGACGATCGTGTTCGCGCAGCTCTTCGGCCGCGACTTCGGGATCATCAACTACGGGCTCGGTCTCGTCGGGTTCAACAGTGTCGACTGGGAGAGCGGGCGTTGGTCGTCGCAGATCGCCATCGCGGCGATCGTGACCTGGCGCTGGACCGGCTACAACGCGCTCATCTACCTCGCCTCGATGCAGGCGATCCCCAAGGAGCTCTACGAGCAGGCCGAGGTAGACGGCGCGAGCCGCTGGCAGCAGTTCCGGCACGTCACCGTCCCGGGCATCTGGCCGACGATCGTCTTCACGATCGTCATCTCGACGATCGGGGCAATGCAGCTCTTCGGCGAGCCGCTCCTCTTCGGCGGCATCAGCGGCCATCTCGGCGGCGCCGACCACCAGTACCAGACGCTCGGCGTGCTGCTCTACGACCAGGGCTGGTTCAACTTCCAGCTCGGCCGCGCCGCGGCGACGGCCTGGACGATGTTCCTGATCATCATGGTCATCGTCGCGATCAACGCGTTCCTCGCCTCGAAAGGCTGGGGCAAGCTCACTCCCCGCGCGCGGAGAAGGACAAGGGAGGCATGAGCACGACGACCCCGCATCCGGCCGCGCCGAAGCCCCGGGGGCTCAGACGCCGTCGCGGGGGCGTCGGCCCGCTCGCCTACGTGTTCCTGATCATCACGGCCCTGATCGCGCTCTTCCCGCTCTACTGGACGGTTGTCGCCGCGTCGCGGACGAACTCCGACATCGCCAAGTCGCCGCCGCCGCTCTACCCCGGGCCGCACCTCTGGAAGAACATCAACGCCGCCCTCGACCAGGTGGACATGGTGAAGGCGCTCCTCAACTCGCTGATCGTCTCGAGCGCCATCGCCCTCGGCACCGTGCTTTTCTGCACGCTCGCCGGGTTCGCGTTCGCGAAGCTCTCGTTCCGCTTCAGCTCGTTCCTGCTCATCCTCGTGGTCGCGACGATGATGGTGCCGTCCCAGCTCGGCGTCATCCCGCTGTTCATGCTGATGGCGAAGCTCGAGTGGGTGAACCACCTCCAGGCGGTGATCTTCCCCACGCTCGTGAGCGCCTTCGGGGTCGTGTTCATGCGGCAGTACCTCGTGTCGGCGATCCCGACCGAGCTGCTCGAGGCGGCCGCGATCGACGGCGCGTCCACCTTCCGGATCTTCCGCTCGATCGTGCTTCCGGCCGCCCGGCCGGCGATGGCTGTGCTCGGGATGATCACGTTCCTCATGGCCTGGAACGACTTCTTCTGGCCGATCATCGCGCTGACGAGCTCGAACCCGACCGTGCAGGTGGCGCTCAACTCGATCGGGAACGGCTACGTCCCGGATCACTCGGTGATCATGGCGGCAACGCTTGTCGGCACCGTCCCCGTGCTGATCGTCTTCGTCCTGCTCGGCCGGCAGATCGTCGGCGGGATCATGGAAGGCGCGGTCAAGGGATGACCCGCACCGACGTCGACCTGGTGGCTGGCGAGTCCGGCCGCCTCACGTTCCCGTCGGACTTCCTCTGGGGCGTCGCGACCGCGTCGTACCAGATCGAGGGCGCGATCCACGAGGACGGACGCACTCCGTCCATCTGGGACACGTTCAGCCACACGCCGGGCAAGTGCCACGACGGCGACAACGGCGACGTCGCGGCCGACCATTACCACCGCTACCGCTCCGACGTGGCGCTCATGCGCGACCTCGGGATCACGGCGTACCGGTTCTCGATCTCCTGGTCGCGGGTCATCCCCGGCGGCAAGGGCGCGCCCAGCCAGAGCGGCCTCGACTTCTACCGGCGGCTCGCGGACGAGCTGCTCGAGAACGGGATCAAACCGGTCGTGACGCTCTACCACTGGGATCTCCCGCAGGAGCTCGAGGACGCCGGCGGCTGGCCGAACCGCGACACCGCGGCGCACTTCGCCGAGTACGCGGCCGTCGTCGCCCGGACGCTCGGCGACCGTGTCGACGTCTGGACGACCTTCAACGAGCCGTGGTGCTCGGCGTTCCTCGGCTACGGCTCGGGCGTGCACGCACCGGGCCGCACCGAGCCCGCCGCCTCGCTCGCCGCGACGCACCATCTGCTCCTCGCGCACGGGCTCGGATCGAGGGCGATCAGGTCGGAGCTCGCCGACCCGAAGCTCTCGATCACGCTGAACCTGGCCGCCGTGCGCGCCGTCAGCAACTCGGAGGCCGACCTCGACGCCGCGCGCCGCATCGACGGGCTCGCGAATCGGATCTTCCTCGACCCGCTCTTCCGCGGCCGCTATCCCACGGACGTGATCGAGGACACGCGCTCGATCACCGAGTGGGAGTTCGTGCGCCCGGGGGACGAGGCCGAGATCGCCCAGCCGATCGACGTGCTCGGCGTCAACTACTACACGCCGACGCTCGTGGAGGCCTACGGCGGAGATGGCGAGCGCGTCGTCGCCGACGGGCATGCCGCGAGCGCGGCGACGCCCTGGCCCGGCGCCGAGAACGTGCAGTTCCCCGCGCAGCCCGGCCCGCACACGGCGATGGGCTGGCACATCGACGCAGCCGGCCTGTACGAGCTCCTCGACCGCGTCGGGCGCGAATATCCGGGCATCCCGCTCCTCGTCACGGAGAACGGCGCCGCGTTCGAGGACGAGGTCGGCCCGGCCGGCACGATCCAGGACGAGCGCCGCGTGCTCTACGTCCAGGAGCACCTCGCTGCGATCCATCGCGCGATCGCCGAGGGCGTCTCGGTGCACGGCTACTTCCTCTGGTCGCTCCTCGACAACTTCGAGTGGTCGTACGGCTACTCGAAGCGCTTCGGGATCTTCTACGTCGATTTCGAGACGCAGGAGCGCGTGCCCAAGGCGAGCGCGCACTGGTACCGCGAGGTGATCGCGGCGAACGGCATTCCCGCGCCCGGCCCCTAGAATCCCGGCATGGAGACGCCGCAGCAGGAGCCAGAATCCTTCCTGCCCAAGCGCTCCGTGCGCCGCCGGTTCGAGTCGTACACGATGCGCGTAGTCGCGACCGGCGGGATCATCGGGATCGGCACCGCGCTCGGCGCGATCCTCACCTGGGCGGACGTGCGCGGCTGGATCATCGGGCTCGCCGTCTCCGGGCTGACCGTGCTCCTCGCGGCGTTCCTCTGGTCCTCGCGGACGCTCTAGACGGCGAGCGCGAGCTGGTTCGACGGTGCGCGTTGCGGCTCGAACCGCGACCCGCTGCCGAGGCCGTACTTGGCGCGTAGCTCGGCGAAGCGCGCGTTGAGCTCCTCCGTGTAGGCCCTCGGCGCGTAGGCGCGCTGCCCGTAGAGCTGGCGGTAGCGGGCGGCGAGCAGCGGATACGTCTCGCGCACCCACGGATCGAAGTGCGCGCGGATCCCCGGCCGGATGTGCAGCGGGATCGCGACCGCCCAGGAGACGCCGGCCGCGGAGACGGCGGCGAGCGTCTCCTCCAGGTGCGCGTCGTCGTCGGTGAGGCCCGGGAGGATCGGAGCGACGAGCACACCCGTGCGGATGCCCGCATCGGCGAACCGCGCGAGGATCTCGAGGCGCTTGCGCCCCGGCGGCGTTCCGGGCTCGACGACGCGGCGCACGTCCTCGTCAAGCGTGCCGACGCTCATCGCGAGGCTAACGTCGGCGACCTCGGCGAGGCGCGTGAAGAGATCGAAGTCCCGCATGACGAGCGTCGACTTGGTCAGCATCGAGAGCGGGTTGCGCGCGGCGATGAGGGTTTCGAGCACGCCGCGCGTCAGCCGGTAGCGACCCTCGCACTGCTGGTACGGGTCGGTCGCGGTTCCCATGGCGATCGGCTCGCCCGTCCACTTCGGCGAGGCGAGCTCGCGCCGGAGCACCTCGACGAGGTTCGTCTTGATCACGATCTTGGTGGAGAAGTCCTCGCCCACGCCCAGGTCGAGGTAACTGTGGAAGGCACGCGCGAAGCAGTAGTGGCAGGCGTGCGTGCAGCCCCGATAGGGGTTGATCGTC
This sequence comes from uncultured Thermoleophilia bacterium, assembly GCA_963716005.1. Lineage (GTDB taxonomy): Bacteria > Actinomycetota > Thermoleophilia > Gaiellales > Gaiellaceae > CAVRUF01. The sequence continues at coordinate 751,185 of OY970285.1, read as the reverse complement.
CAGCGAAACGGCACACGCGCGGCGTCGGGCACGCGGTTCAGCGCCGTCTTGCAGGTGTCCTCGAGGTACTTCGCCTTCGCCACACTCGAAGCATAGCGAACATATGTTCGTGTGTCCCTCGCGCGTGAAACCCCCACCCAGGGAGGGGAGGAAGATCCCTCCACCCGCAAACCCGCCTTCGACGGTAGCCGCTCGGGGCGCACGCGTCTGTGCCGATTTCGTGCCGGTTTCGCGCGGCTCGGCTAGGCCGCTTCGCCGAGTGCCTCGAGCTCCCGGCTCATCGCCAGGTGCTCCAGGGCGTCGTGCTCCATCGCACGGACGCGCTCGCTCGTGATTCCGAGCTGGGACGCGATCGAGGCCAGCGACGCCGGCTCCTCACCGCCCAGGCCGAAGCGCATGCGGATCACGTCGCGCTCCGGCTGCGGGAGATCGGCGAGCGCACGACCGAGCGCCTCCTCGCGGAGCGACACGTTGACCTCTTCCTCGGGCCCGTCGCTGTGCCCGGCGAGCAGGTCGCCGAGCGATCCGCCGTCGTCGTCGCCGACCGGCTTGTCCAGGCTCGTGACCGAGCGCGGGGCGCGCTTCACCTCGCGCACCTGATCGGCGGTCAGGCGGGTCGCCTTCGGCCAACTCGTCGTCGGTGGGCTCGCGCTCCAGCTTCACGACCAGCTCGCGCTCGGCGCGGCCGATGCGCTGCTCGCGCTCGACGATGTGGACCGGAATCCGGATCGTGCGCGCTTTGTTCGCAACGCCGCGCTGCACCGCCTGGCGGATCCACCAGGTCGCGTAGGTCGAAAACTTGAACCCGCGGCGCCAGTCGAACTTCTCGACGGCGCGGATGAGCCCGATGATCCCTTCCTGGATCAGGTCGAGGAGCGAGAGGCCGTGGCCCTGGTAGCGCTTCGCGATCGAGACTACGAGGCGCAGGTTCGAGTTGACCATCCGGTCCTTCGCAGCCTGGTCGCCCTTCTCGATCAGCTTCGCGAGCTCGATCTCCTCGGCGGCGGTGAGCAGTGGGTAGCGGCCCGCCTCGTTGAGGAAGAGCTGGAGCGCGTCGGTGGTCGACGTCGCGAGCTCGCCGTTCACGTAGTGGGCGTCTTCGCCCTTGCGGCCGCAGTCGTCGCGCAGCTCGACGTGGCGCGTTTCGAGCTCGTCGAAAAGCGCTTCGGTCGCATCGTCATCCAGCTCGAGCGTCTGCACGAACGTGTTCACCTCCGTCAGCTCGAGGCAGCCCTGTTCCTCCCCACGCGTGAGGAACGCTTCGACCTGGTCTTTCGCGGTATCCGTCACAGCGTGGGGCTCTTCCATCTTCTGTCTATCCCCGGTTCGGCGCCGACTCAACACCCCCTCGTCGCCGACGGAACGGCAGAAACACTCATGATTCCACCCGCCAACCCCTCCCGAGAGGGATAGCGGCCTGCGGCCGATCAGGCGACCTTCTGATCAGGAACTCGCAGCGAGCCCTAGCGGCAGGGCTTCTCGACTGATGGATCCCATGCCGCACCGCAAATTCAGGCTTCGCCGCACCGTTCTCGTCGGTGTCGCAGGTGTGCTCGCGCTCGCGTCCATCGGAGCCGCCGGCGCCAGTCTCGCGACTCCGAATGCCACCGGCCCGGCTCCGGGCGCGACCGTCTCGTCGCTGCCCGTCTTCGCGTGGGATCCCGTCGCGGGCGCGGACAAGTACGAGTTCGAGCTCGCCGCGAACGCCGGGTTCGACTCGTCCATCGCCTACATCTCGACGCGCAACACGCGCGCGACGCTCGATGAGTCGATCGCGAACGGCACCTACTACTGGCACGTGCGCGCCGTCACCGCAGGGGGCGCGGTCGGGCCGTGGACATCAACGCGAACGATCCAGATGGCGTGGACCGGGAAGCCGTCGCTCCTCTCGCCCGCGAACGGCGGCACGCTCACCTACCCGACCGACGCGTTCAAGCTCGAGTGGACGCCGGTCGCCGGGGCGAGCGAGTACACGGTCAAGCTTGCGACCGACCCGGCGCTCGGGTCGATCGTGTGGGACAACGGCCCGGTCAAGACATCGGCGACGAGCTTCACGCTTTCGGCGCCGCTTGCTCCGGGCACGTACTACTGGTCGATCACCCCGCTCGACGCCGCCGGGCACGCAGGGACGCCCGCGACGACGGCCTCGTTCGTCTGGGCCTGGCCGTCGACCACGACGCCGAGCTTCACCGACCTCGCGCCCGCGCCCGAGATCGTCGATCCGTCGTTCTCCTGGACGGCCGTTCCCGGCGCCGCGGGCTACGAGGTCGAGGTCAACTCCTCCTCCGATTTCGCGCCCGGCTCGAAGGTGTGCTGCTCCCCGCTTCGCATCGGCTCGAACACGACGACGCTCGGGGTGTCGCTCTCCCCGCTCGTGCAGCTCGACAACAACACGTACTACTGGCGCATCCGCGCGATCGACGCCTCGGACAACGCCGGCCTCTGGAACCTCGGGCCGACGTTCACCCAGACCTTCGCGAACGTTCCACCGACGACTGCTCCCACGGTCAAGAACCTCCGCCTGCGCGACAACCTCGGCGATCCGCACAACGGCGTCAACCCGTCCACCGTCGGCTATCCGCTGACGACCGGCACGCCTGTGCTCAGCTGGAATCCCGTCGCCGGCGCCTCGACCTACCAGGTCGACGTCACGCCGTTCGAGGATGGCGCCTGCAACTGGACGCACTCGATGAACGAGCACTGGGTGAACACGACCGCGACGACGTCGTGGACGCCGCTCGGCTCGAGCTGGAACAACGTCAAGCCGTTCCCCAACCCTGCTTCCGTCTCGGCCGACACGCCGACGATGGTCCCGGGCAACACGTACTGCGTCCGCGTCCGGCCCTCCGACCGCTCCTCGTCGACGAACGGCCCGACGGCGCTCGGCGACTGGACGTACCTCCCCGCCAACAACACGGCCGCGTTCACGTGGACGGAGCCCTCCCTGCCGGGCCCGTGCACCCCGTGCTCGCTGGGCGAGACCGACTACGTCGAGCCGCTCACGGGCGTGACCATCGGCCGGATGCCGCTCTTCACCTGGAAGGCGATCCCCGGCGCGCAGAGCTACTTCGTGATCGTCGCGCGCGACCCGTCGTTCACGAACCTCGTCGACTACGCATTCACGCGGGTCCCCTCCTACGCGCCGCGCACCGGCAACTCCGCGCGCACCTATCCGGACGAGCTGACGTCGTACTACTGGGCCGTCCTCCCCGCGACCGGCGCGAACGGAAGCGGCGTCTCCGCCGATCCGCTCGCCGGCGTCGTCCCGAACTTCCACAAGCAGTCGGCGCCGCCCACGCACGTCGCCCCGCTTCCCGGCGCCGTCTCGACCGGCACGACCGTCTTCCGCTGGACGGCGACCGAGGCCGCGCGCCGCTACCGGCTCCAGGTCTCGCAGGATCCGAGCTTCGCCAACCTGATCGACGACATCGTCACCGACTCGACCGCGTACACGAGCGACACCACGTATCCGGCCGACACGATCATCTACTGGCGTGTCCGCGCAGATGCCGATGACGGCACCTCGCAGACGGTCGGCCTCACGTGGTCAGCGACCGGCACGTTCCAGAAGCAGCTCCCGGCGCCGTCGCCCGATCCGGGCAACCCGACGAGCGGCGCGCAGCTGCCGACGCTCGCCTGGACGCCCGTCCCCGGCGCCGTCTCGTACGACGTGCACGCCGAGGAGGCCGACGGCGACGAGCGGAACTTCTCGAATCTGCCGACGCACGCGTTCACGCCGACGAAGATGACCGGGATCGGGATCTTCCACCTCCAGGCGCGCGCGAACTTCCCGACGCGCACCGGCGCGGTCGTCCACGGGCCGTACTCCACACTCATGGCCTTCGCCCGCACGATCCCCGAGCCCGGCGGCGCCTCGGCCGACATCACCAAGGAGCACGTCGTCCTCTCCTGGAACCCGCGCATGGGCGCGAAGAACTACCGCGTGCAGGTCTCCACGAGGCCCGACTTCGACAACTTCGTCGAGAACATGACGACCGAGGCGACGAACCACGCGCCGCTCCTCTCACAGCGCGAGTACTCCGACGGAGGCAAGCTCTACTGGCGCGTCGCCGCGGTGGACGCGGATGCGAACGTCGGCGACTTCAGCCCGGTGCAGCAGTTCGGCCTCGACCAGCCGCTGCGGCTGCGGACACTCGGTTCCGCCGTTCGCGGGCGGGCGGGCCAGCTGACGATCATCGCGACGACGCGCCTCGATCCGATTCCGGGCGTGTCCGTCCGGGTCTGGGGCGCCGGCCTGACAGCGCGCACGGTCAAGACGAAGGCCAACGGCCGCGTGATCATCAAGGTGAAGCCGAAGAAGAAGGGCGTCATCTACTTCCGCGGGACGAAGGCCGGATTCAAGACCACGACCATCAAGGTCACGGTCCGCGTCGTCCGCATCGGGCACTAGCGCCGGCGTGCAGGGTCCGCGCGGGCGGGCCAATATGCGGGCAGTGCTCGATCTCTTCCCCGACTCGGCCTCGGTCTCCGACGGCGAGCTGACGCTCGGCGGATTGCGCGCGTCGGATCTGGCGGAGCGCTTCGGCACGCCGCTCGTCGTCTACTGCGAGGAGACGCTCGTTGCACGGGCGCGGGCCTACCGCATGGCGGCGCCGAATGCTGTCGTCGCGTACAGCGTCAAGGCGTTTCCCAACGTGGCCGTGCTCTCCCGGCTCGCGGAGGAGGGCCTGGGCGCGGACGTCTCGACACTCGGCGAGTTGGCCTTCGCGCGGCGGGCCGGCGTTCCCGCCGAGCGGATCGTCATGCACGGCAACAACAAGAGCGACGAGGAGCTGCGGGCGGCGACCGACGTCGCGTACGTGGTGCTCGACGCCGCAGACGAGGTGGAGCGCGCTGTTGCGGCCGGCGTGCGGCGGGTGCTCCTGCGCGTGACGCCGGGGATCGACGTGGACACGCACGCCTCGATCCGCACGGCCCATCACGGCTCGAAGTTCGGGCTTCCGCCGGATTCCGCGGCCGCGGCGATCGCCGACGCGCTGAGCGCCGGGCTCGAGGTCGCAGGGATCCACGTGCATCTCGGCTCGCAGCTGCGGGACACGGACTCGGCGCGTGCGAGCGTCGACTGGGCGGCGGAATTCTCGGCATCGTGCCGCGCCGAGCTCGACTGGACGCCGCGGATCCTCGACGTTGGCGGCGGGCTGGGGATCCGGTACCGCCCCGACGATTCCGTTCCCGGGATCGCCGAGTTCGTGGGCGCGGTGCGCGAGCGAGTGGCCGCGCGGTGGAAGGCCGCAGGGTTGCCGGAACCCGAGCTGATCGTCGAGCCGGGGCGATCGGTCGTGGGGCCCGCGGGCGTGACGCTGTACCGGGTCGGAGTGGTCAAGCAGGCGTCCGAGTCGACGACGTACGTGGCCATCGACGGAGGCATGTCGGACAACCCGCGCCCGCAGCTCTACGACGCCGAACCGACCGTGGCGGTGGCCGGGCGGTTCGACGCGGAGCCGGACGGGCTCTACACGGTCGCGGGCAAGCACTGCGAGTCGGGCGACGTGCTGGCCTCGGGCGTGCCGCTGCCGGAGCCGACGCGCGGCGACGTCCTGGCAGTCCCGGCCACGGGTGCCTACACGCTCGCGATGGCGTCGCAGTACAACGCTGTCCCGCGCCCGGCCGCGGTGCTCGTAGCGGGCGGCGAAGCGAGAGAAATCCGCCGGCGGGAAACGGTCGACGACCTCCTGGCGCTGGAATCCTGAGGCTCTAGGGCACTCGCGCGCCTGTGTGACATCGGGTTCCCGATCCCGCCCGCCTACGGCCTAGAGCCTAAGCCGGAAAGGCGCACGTGTCTGGCACGAAATGCGCGGGATCTGTGCCGATCAGTCCACAGCGAAGAACTCGCCGACCGCTTCGACGGTTCGGTTGATCTCTTCGTCGCCGTGGGCGAGCGACACGAACCACGCCTCGAACTGGGACGGCGCGATGTAGATCCCGAGCTCCAGCAGGTGGCGGAAGAGCGCGGCGAACCGATCCGTGTCGCTCTCGCGGGCGTCCTCGAGGTCGCGCACGGGGCCCGCCTGGCAGAACAGCGTCAGCATCGCGCCGACCCGCTGGACGCAGACGCCGGACGCCGCGAGCCCGTCGGCGAGCCGCGCCGAGCGCGCCTCCAGCTCCTCGTACACGGCCGCGTCGCGCAGCCGCCGCAGCACCGACAGCCCGGCCGCGGTCGCGAGCGGGTTTCCGGAGAGCGTCCCCGCCTGGTACACGTCCCCCGCCGGCGCGAGCAGCTCCATCAGGTCACGGCGTCCGCCGAACGCGCCCACCGGCAGCCCGCCGCCGACGATCTTCCCGAGGACCGTGAGGTCGGGCTGGACGCCGAACCGCTCCTGCGCCCCGCCCCGCGCAACGCGGAACCCGGTGATCACCTCGTCGAACACGAGCAGCGCGCCGACGCGGTCGCACTCGGCTCGCAGTCCCTCGAGGAACCCCGGCTCGGGCGGGACGACGCCCATGTTTCCGGCGACCGGCTCCACGATCACGGCCGCAACCGTCTCGTCCAAAGCAGGAACGACGTTGTACGGCGCCACGATCGTGTCCGCGGCAACCGCGGCGGGAACGCCCGGCGTCGACGGGATCCCCAGCGTCTCGACGCCCGACCCCGCCTCGGCGAGCAGCGCGTCGACGTGCCCGTGGTAGCAGCCGGCGAATTTCACGATGCGGTCGCGCCTAGTCGCCGCCCGGGCGAGCCGCAGCGCGCTCATCGTCGCCTCGGTCCCCGAGGAGACGAGCCGCACCATCTCGATCGACGGCACCGCGTCGCAGATCTCCTCGGCGAGCTCGACCTCGGCGCGGGTCGAGACTCCGAAGGTCGTCCCGTCGGCGGCGGCCGCGGTCACGGCACGCACCGTCTCGGGATCGGCGTGCCCGAAGAGCAGCGGCCCCCACGACATGACCCAGTCCACGTAGCGCCCGCCGTCCGCGGTCTCGAGGTACGCGTCCGCCCCGCGCTCCGCGAACAGCGGCGCATCGAGCCCGACCGCCTGCATCGCCCGAACAGGCGAGTTGACGCCGCCCGGGATGCGCGCCACGGCGCGCCCGTAGAGATCAGTCATCCAGCGCGAAGAGCTCGCGGACGGCCTCTGCGTGCTCGGGCGGGCCTTCCTTCATCCGCACCGTCGGCTCGTGGAGGAGCTTCGAGACGATCTGCGCCGTCAGCGTCTCGACCGAGCGGCGCTCCGCGTCGCTGAGCCCGCCGAGCCGCCCCTGCGCGCGGGCGAGCTCGTTGGCGCGGATCTCGTCCGCACGCTGGCGCAGCGCGGCCACGATCGGCGCGACCTCGAGCGACGCGAGCCACGCGCCGAACTCGACCGCCTCCTCGCGCACGACGTCCTCGGCGGCCGCGACCTCCTGCTCCTGGTGCGCGATCGCGTCCCCCGCCTCGGGCCCGAGCGCGTCGAGGTCGTAGAGCCGGCAGCCGGGCAGGTCGGCGATCGCGGGATCGAGGTCGCGCGGCACGGCGATGTCGACCAGCAGCAGCGGCTCGCCCGGCGCGGGCCCGAAGCGCGGCCTCGACCTGCTCCGCGTGGAGGATCACGACCGGGCAGCGCGTCGAGCTGAGCACCACGTCGGCGCGCTCGAGCTCCTCGGTGATCCGATCCCAGGGAACCGCCTCGCCGCCGAATTGCGCCGCGAGCTTCTCGGCGCGCTCGAGCCGGTGGTTCGCGACGAAGACCTTCTCGGCGCCGCGCTCGAGGAAGCTCGTGGCCGCGAGCGAGCCCATCTTGCCCGCGCCGATCAGGAGGATCCGTTTGCCGGAGAGCGGCCCGACGGTGCGTTCGGCCAACGCCGCCGCCGCAGCCGGAATCGCGGCGGGCAGCGTCCCCACCCCGGTCTCGTGACGGACGCGCTTGCCCGCGTGGAGCGCCAGCTCGAAGACGCGGGAGAGAACCGGGCCGGTCGCGTCGGCCTGGGCCGCGAGCTCGTACGCCTCGCGCACCTGGCCGAGGATCTGCGACTCGCCGGGAAGCAGCGAATCGAGCCCCGCGGCGACGCGGAAGAGATGCAGTGCGGCGTCGACACCGCGCAGCTCCATCAGGAAGTCCGCATCGCCGAGCACGGCCCGGGCACGCGTCGCGGCCATGTCCGGATCGTCGCTTGCGACGTAGAGCTCGGTGCGGTTGCAGGTCGACAGGACGACCGCCTCGAGACCGTCCTCCGCAAGCCGAGCGACGACCTGGAACGCCGCATCCGGAGCCAGGTGCAGCCGCTCGCGAAGGTCGAGCGAAGCGGTGCGGTGGGACGCTCCCACGAGCACGAGTGAAGCCGCGGAATGGCCCTCGGAGCCCACGGTGTATGACGCTACCACCCTGCGGCCGGGCGACGCTTTGTTAGAACAGTGGCATGACCGAGCGCCTCGCCCGCGCAGCCGCGGCGCACCCGTGGCGGACGATCGGAGCATGGATCGCCGCGATCGTCGTCGCCTTCGTCGTCGTCGGAATGTTCCTCGGCAACGGCCTGACGAGCGAGGCCACGGTCACGAACAACCCCGAGTCGCTGCGGGCCGAGCAGCTTGCGGGGGAATCGCTGCCGCACCAGGCCCAGGCGACCGAGCTCATGGTCGTGCGCAACGAGGAGCTGACCGCGGACGACCCGCAGTTCACCGCCGGAATCGAGGCGCTGGTGCAGGGGTTGAGCGAGACCGGCACGCTCGCCGCCGGCGACACGGTCACCTCCGAGGACGGGCACGCCGTCGTCATCCCGGTCGAGTTCACCGGCAACGAGGACGAGGCCGTCGAGGATCTGGTCGTCTTCGTCGACGGACGCCGACGGCGACAACGGCTTCGCGGTCGCCGTCACCGGCTCGAACACGATCGACCACGACTTCGAGAAGCTCTCCGAGAGCGATCTCCAGAAGGGCGAGCTGCGCTACGGGCTCCCGGCCGCGCTGATCATCCTGCTGCTCGTCTTCGGCGCGGCCGTCGCCGCGACGATCCCGCTCCTGCTCGCGATCGTCTCGATCATCGTGGCGCTCGGCCTGACCGCGATCGTCGGCCAGCAGTGGGCGCTCTCGTTCTTCGTCGTGAACATGCTCACGGGGATGGGCCTCGCGCTCGGGATCGACTACGCGCTCTTCGTCGTCTCCCGCTTCCGCGAGGAGCGGAGCCGCGGCCGCGAGAAGACCGAGGCGATCGCCGCGACCGGCGCCACGGCCAGCCGCGCGGTGCTCTTCAGCGGCAGCGCGTTCGTGCTCGCGATGTGCGGCCTGCTACTCGTCCAGAACACGATCATGCGCTCGCTCGCGACCGGGGCGATCCTCGTCGGTGTCGTCTCGGTGGTCGCCGCGATCACGCTGCTCCCGGCCGTTCTGAGTCTCCTCGGCGATCGCGTCAACCGGCTGCGCATCCCGTTCATCGCCCGGGAGCTCGACGAGGGAGAGGTGCAGGAGAGCCGCTTCTGGGGCACGATCGTCCGCCGCGTCATGCGTCGGCCGGCGCTGTCGTTCACGATCGCCGCCGGGCTGCTCGTCGCGGCCGCGATCCCGGCGTTCACGATGAACATCGGCGCCGCCGGCGTCAGCACGCTCCCCGACTCGCTCGTCGCCAAGCAGGGCTTCCTCGCGCTCGAGAAGTCCTTCCCGGGAGCGGGATCCGATCCCGCGCGCATCGTCGTCCAGGGCGACGACGGCACCGGGATCGAGCGGCTCGAAGCCGCGCTCGCCGCCGACGGCGCGTTCGGCGTGCCCACGGAGAACGAGGGCGGCGGGGTCACCGTCGTCAGCGTGGCGGTCTCGGCCGACCCGCTCTCCGACCAGGCCGTCGACGCGGTGAAGCGTCTGCGCGGCGAGATCGTCCCGGCCGCGTTCGAGGGAACCGATGCAACCGTCCTCGTCGGCGGCACGACCGCCGAGAACATCGACTACTTCGACGTGATGAACCGCTGGCTGCCGATCGTGCTCGTGTTCGTGCTCGGCCTCAGCTTCGTCCTGCTCACCGTCGCGTTCCGCTCGATCGTGATCGCGGGCACGGCGATCCTGCTGAACCTGCTCTCGGTCGGCGCGACCTACGGGCTGCTCGTGCTCGTCTTCCAGCACGGGATCGGCACGGGGATCCTCGGCTTCCAGCAGGTGGACATCGTCGAGGCCTGGGTGCCGCTCTTCCTCTTCGCGGTCCTGTTCGGACTGTCGATGGACTACCAGGTGTTCCTGCTCAGCCGCATCCGCGAGCGCTACTCGCAGACCGGCGACACGAACGACGCGATCGAGTTCGGGATCACGTCTACGGCGCGGATCATCACGGGCGCCGCGCTCATCATCGTGGCCGTCTTCCTCGGCTTCGCGATGGGCGAGCTGGTCATGTTCCAGCAGATGGGCTTCGGGATCGCGATTGCGCTCCTCATCGACGCGACGATCGTGCGCTCCGTCCTCGTTCCGGCGGCGATGACCATCCTCGGCAAGTGGAACTGGTACCTCCCGCGCTGGCTCGACTGGCTCCCCCACATGGAGGTCGAGGGCGGCCCGCACGAGGCGGCTGGGCCTGCGCGGGCGCGCTAGCCGGGCGGACGCGGCCGCCTAGGGCCGACGGCCCTTGCTGATCGTCAGGCCGATCTTCGTCCCGTTGGGGAGGCGAGCGCCCGGCGCCTTCGCCTGCTTGATGACGCGGCCCTTCTTGATCGTCGTCGAAAAGGCCTTCGTCACCTTCCCGAGCTGGCAGTTCGCGGCGCCGAGGGCGCCCTTCGCCGCGCTCAGGGTCTTGTTCCGGAGCTTCGGAACGACGCACTGGGGCGTGACCTTGATCTGGAACGACGCCTGCCCGAAGTCGAGGTCCTCGTCCGTCACCTTGACGACGACGGCGTAGGTTCCCGACGCCGCGTAGACGTGTGGCGCGAGGCCGAGGGCTCCCGGCGCGGAGGCGAGGAAGAGCGTGTGCGGGCTGCCGTCGCCCCAGTCGACCTCGACGTTCCAGGGACCGTCGGCGCCGAGGTCGGTGAACGAGCCCAGCGAGAAGAACTTGCCGACGCCGCGGGAGGCCGTCTGATCGACCGGCTTCGTGACGATCGGCAGGTTGTTCAGGCTCGTGGCCGCAAGCAGCACGCTGTTCGCCGCGTCGTCCGAGTTCGAGGTGAACTGCAGGCGGGCGACCGACGTCGCGGTCGAACGCAGAGGTTCGAAGACGACGTTCACCACGCAGATGCCGCGCGTCCACAAGGGTCCACCGCCGCCGGCAGCCGTGCAGTTCTCGCCCACGATGTGGAAGTCCGCGGCAGAAGGCGCGTCGAGCGCATGCTGTTCGACCGCGATGTTGGTGATGGTCAGAGGAACGTCGCCGGTGTTTTCGACGAGCACCGCCACGATCTGCGATTCCTCCCCCGGCCGCACCGACTGGAACGTCCGCGGTAGCGCGAGAAGCGTCGGAACGACCGCCGTGTTGATGCCCTTCAGGTTGGTGAAGCTCGTCTCGGCGTCGGTGGTCGTTCCGCCGTCCTGCTCCTGGTGGTAGTAGCGAACCTTGCCCTTCGCGGCGGCCAGGATGGGCTGGAAGTCCAGCTCGCCCGCGCCGACGGCACGCGGGCTGGCGTTGCCGGCTCCAGCGATGTTGATGCCGTCCTTGATGTGCAGCAGCTGTATGCGCGACGAGGCCGGGGTCTGACCCGACGCGGGCGTGTACCACTTGTCGATGAGAGCGGCGACCTGCGTGCCGGTGATGTCCTGCAACGCGTCGGCGGCCCAGAGGACGTCGAGCTCGGCCACGACGTACCGCGGATCGGTCTCCTCCAGGAGGATGTCGAAGGCGGTGGCCAGCACGCCGTTGTGCATGTACTGGGTCGTGAACTCCCCCTGGTGGTTGTGGAAGTACGCCGGACCCAGTCCTGCCTCGACCGACCGCTTGCCGAGCCGGTTGAGCGTCTCGGCGGTCGCGAGCGTGTTCGCGTAGGTCGCGATGCCCGGGGCGGCCGTGCCGCCCGACCCGAGGTAATCGACGCCCAGGATCTTGCCCGCGAGGATGCGAGCGGCCCAGTTGCCCTCGCTCATGTCGCCGTGCCAGCCGCCGGCGTGCAGACCGTACTCGTCCATCAAGGACCGGTACGCCTGCAGGCCCGGGATGTCGTTGGTCGCGGGGAAGCCGGAATGGCCGAACAGCTCGATGTTCGTGACCCCCTTGAACTGCAGGAAGGCGAAGAGCCGCTCGAGCCGTTCCCGCCGGCAAGCCGGCGTCGTGGAGGTCAGACAGTCCGCGGAGACGCCCGTGATCGGGTTGGCGGCGCCGATGCCCCCACCGTTGTTGAGGTAGCCGCCGTAGTTGAACATCTGAGCGCCCATCTGGCCCGTCGGGACGCCGTCTCCCGTTGACGGCGCTCGCTGGGCGTGCGCCACGCCGGCGCTCGCGAGTAGCGCCACTGCCGTGAGCGCTACCGCCGTCAAGCCGGTCGCTGTGCGATGACCCCTTCATCTCCAGGAAGGTACGCCGACGGACGGTTCGGTTCAACCCTGACCCGCCTCGGCGGGCAACAACCCCATGTGGCAGCTCGTCGGCCCGCAGGACGGCTCGGGCGCGGCGCGAACCCCGGCCGCTTTCCGCGAGCGCGGCCACCAGCTCAACTCTCCGAAGAGGGAGACGAGCGCGGGCACGAGCAGCGCGCGGATGACGAATGCGTCGATCAGGATCCCGACCGTCATCGCGAACGCGAACTCGCGGAACTGGCGGAGGTCGATGAGCGCGAGCGTCGCGAACGAGAGCGCGAGCGCGAGGCCGGCCACGCCGATCGCCCGCGAAGCGCGCGGCGCCGCGGTCGCGATCGCCTCGCGCAGCGGCTGGTCCTCGGCCGCCTGCCAGATCCTCCCGACGAGGAACACGTTGTAGTCCGATCCGAGCGAGAGCAGCAGCACCGCGACGGCGAACGGCACGTGGTAGGTCAGCTCGCCGTGGCCGAGGAAGCCCTGGAAGACGAGCGTCGTCAGGCCGATCGTCGCCGCGAGCCCGAGCGTCGATGCGAGCACGAGGTAGAGCGGCGCGACGATCGCGCGCAGGAAGAGCGCGAGGAAGACGAAGTTGACGAGGAAGGCGACGATCCCGATCCGGATCAAGTCGTCCGTGATCGTGTCCACCGTCTCCTGGGCGAGTGCGGTGTCGCCCGCAAGGCGTCGCGGTCGAGCCGTTGAGTCCTGCGTCCGCGAGCAAGCCGGGTAGCCGGTCGCGGAGCGCTTCGACCGCTTCGATCGCCGGCCCGCCCTGCGGCTCCTCGTCGAGGATCACGAGGAAGCGCGCCGCCTCACCGTCCTCGGTGACGAGGAGTCCGCGCAGGCGCTCATCCGTCTCCGAGGAAGGCCCGATCGCCGCAGCGACCCCCGGCTCCTCCGCCAGAGAACGCCCGAGACGACCGAGCGCGTCCGCGTCCCCGGCGTTCTCGACGAGCACGACGGTCGGCGAGAGGATGCCCGGGGCGAAGCCCCTGGCGGCCGCGTCCTGGGCGCGGCGCGGCTGCGAGTCGCTCGGCAGGCCCGCGATCTGCGTCACGCCGAGCTGCGTCTCCTGAAGGCCGCGTCCCGCGAGCACGAGCCCGACCACGGCGACCACGGCGATGCCGAGCGCCACGGGGCGCGCGGTCACGAAGTAGGCGACGCGGCTCGGGCGGTCGTCGGGCTGCTCGTCCGCCCGGCCGCGTGGCCAGAACGCGCGCTGCCCGAGAATCGCCATGAGCGCGGGCACGAGGGTGATCGCGACGACGAGCGACACGAGCACCGTCAGCGCCATCCCCGGCCCGAAGTCGCGGAAGAACGCGAGCCGGCCGGCCATGAGCGCAGCGGTTCCGCCCGCGACGATCAGCCCGGCGGTGACGACGATCGGCAGGTACTGCGCGGTCGCCTCCTGGGCCGCGTCGACGCGCTCGGCGCCGGCGTCCAGCTGCTCACGCATCCCGTGCAGGAAAAAGATCCCGTAGTCCGTCACGACACCGAGCAAGAGCACCACCAGGATCGGCTCTGCATCGCGCGGAATCGCCACGCCGATCCAGTCGCCCATCCACGTCACCGTGCGCAGCGAAACGACGTAGGCGACGGAGGCACCGGCCAGGATCACCGCCGGGGTGACCGGCGAGCGAAAGTGGATCCCCAGGACTATCGCGATCAGCAGGATCGTCGCCGCGGTCACCAAGGGGAGCCCGTCCTCGATCGCGCGCCATTCCGCGACCTGCCCCGCCGCGGCGCCGGTGATCCCGACGAGCGCGTCGCCCTCGCCGAACTCGTTCGCGGCGAAGCTCGCCGTCTCGCGCTCCTGCTCGAAGAGTCCGGTGACCGCCGGGTCGAAGAAGACGTAGTTCACGATCGTCGTGCCGTCCTCGCGCGAGGCCGGGATGACGTCCTTGGCGTTCGGGAGCGGCAGAACAGCCTTGATCGAGCCGAATGCTCCGTCGTCGGCAGCCTGGGCCCGGTTGCCGGCCCGCTCGAGCGCGTCGTCGGAGAGCCCGCCTGGATCGCGCTGGACGACCTGCGTCTGCGTCGTGACCGGCGCGTCGAAGAGCTCGGCCGACCGCCGCTCGGCGGCAAGCGCGGCCGCGTCCTCCGGAACGAGCCCGAGCAGCGATGTCTCTTCCCCGGCCTCCTGGAGGCTGGGCAGGTAGACGACCACCGCGACGGCGGCCACGATCCAGGCGAGCACGATCGGCCAGCGAAGCCGCACAACCAGCGCAGCAAGAAAGCGACTCATCGAATCCCCCGCAGCACGGAGGGGTCTTGCCCGCCATCGCATCCGAGTAACCGCACCGAGGCCGCGACCGACCCGGCGGGCGCGGCTCACAGCCGCTCTCGGAGAGCCCGCAAATCCGGAGCAAATCGTCAGGCACTCGCGAAGCGAGGGCCAGATTTGCGGAGGGAGAGCGGACGATGGGGCTCGAACCCACGACCCTCAGCTTGGGAAGCTGATGCTCTACCAACTGAGCTACGTCCGCGCGCGGGTCATTCTAGCGAGGGATAGCCGAAATCCCCTGCTGGCCCCCGACAATAGAAATAGACAGATTCGAACGGGGGCGTGCGGCCCGCCAACCAGGAGGTGGACGCATGCGTGCAGTTCGACAGCTGAAGCGGGAGGACGGCCAGACGATGACCGAATATGCGGTCGTTCTGGCGGTCATCACTCCCGCCATCATCCTTGCTCTGACGCTGCTCTCCGACCGCGTGCAATCACGGGTCGAGACGGTCGTCGGCTTCTTCGGGTAGACGCAAGAAAAACGGAGGGACAGGCCGCCGCATAGCCGTCCCCCCGTTTCGGGACGGAACATAGCGCGGTTTCGGCGCGGAGGGAAGGCGCCCGCTTCGGCGTGCCCAAAATGGGGAGAGCGGGGATAATCGTCCTCATCGGAGAGGCAAGGAGGAGGACGCTCATGGATCTGCAGAAGCTCAACGAAACCGCGAAGGCGCTCGTCGCGGACGGCAAGGGAATCCTGGCCGCGGACGAGTCCTCCGGGACGATCAAGAAGCGGTTCGACTCGATCGGCGTGGAGTCCACCGAGGACAACCGGCGCGACTACCGCGAGTTTCTGTTCCGCGCCGAGGGCTCCGAGAACCACATCAGCGGCGTGATCCTCTTCGACGAGACCCTGCGCCAGGACGCCGCCGACGGAACGCCCCTGCGCGAGGTGCTCTCCTCCAAGGGGATCATCCCCGGCATCAAGGTCGACACCGGCGCGAAGCCGCTGGCGCTCTCCGAGGGCGAGACGGTCACCGAGGGCCTCGACGGGCTGCGCGAGCGGCTGGCCGAGTACACCGACCTGGGCGCGCGGTTCGCCAAGTGGCGCGCGACCTACTCCATCTCGGACGAGCTCCCGAGCGAGTACTGCGTCTGGACGAACGCGCACGCGCTGGCCCGCTACGCGGCGCTCTGCCAGGAGGCCGACATCGTCCCGATCGTCGAGCCGGAGGTGCTCCAGGACGGCGGGCACACGCTGGAGGAGAGCGCGAAAGCGACCGGCCGCGTACTCGAGGCGGTCTACACGGAGCTGCACGACCAGCGCGTCGAGCTGCGCGGGACGCTCCTCAAGCCGAACATGGTGCTGAGCGGCTACTCGGCCTCCGACCGCGCCGGCGTGGACGAGGTCGCGAAGACGACACTCGAGGTCTTCTACCGGCACGTCCCGGCCGCGGTGCCGGGGATCGTGTTCCTCTCCGGCGGCCAGACCGACGAGGACGCGACCGCGCACCTGAACGCGATGAACGCCCTCGGGCCGCATCCGTGGCAGCTGTCGTTCTCGTACGGCCGCGCGCTCCAGGCCCCCGCGCTGAAGGCGTGGGCCGGCAAGGCGGAGAACGTCGCTGCGGCGCAAGCGGCGTACATGCATCGCGCCCGGCTGAACGGCGCCGCCCGCTCCGGGAGCTACACGGCCGACATGGAGCAAGCGGTCGCGGCCTAGCGGTACTCGCGGCCCGAGAAGCGGCTCAGCTTTTCGAGCTCATGCCATGCCTGGACTCGGCGCACGGTCCCAGAGCGGGAGCGCATGACGATCGAGTCGGTGACCGCGCCTCCGGGCGTGTAGCGGACGCCGTCGAGGAGAGCTCCGTCGGTCACGCCGGTCGCGGCCATGAAGACGTCGTCGCCGGAGACGAGGTCGTCGGTGGTGAGCACCTTGTCCACGTCGTAGCCGGCCTCGACGAGCGCCTGGCGCTCCTCGTCGTTGCGCGGCCACAGCCGTCCCTGCACCGCGCCGCCCAGGCACTTCACGGCGGCGGCGGCGATGACGCCCTCCGGGGTTCCGCCGATGCCCATCATCAGGTCGACCGGGCGCTGCGGGTTCGCGGCGGCGATCGCGGGAGCGACGTCGCCGTCGGTGATGAGGTTCACCTTGGCGCCGCAGTCGCGCAGGGCCGCGATCAGCTCCTCGTTGCGCGTGCGGTCGAGGACGACGACCGAGATGTCGCTCGGCTTGACGCCTTTGGCCTTCGCAGCGGCGGCGATGTTCTCGGCCGGCGGCGCATCGAGGTTGATCGCATCGGCCACCTCCGCGCCCGCAGCGATCTTGTCCATGTAGACGGCGGCGCCGGGAAAGAACATCGTGCCGCGCTCGGCGACCGCGATCACGGCGATCGCGTTCGGCGCGCCGCGGGCGGTGAGCGTCGTGCCCTCGAGCGGATCGACGGCCACGTCTACCTCGGGCGGATGGCCGTCCCCGACCTCCTCGCCGTTGTAGAGCATCGGCGCCTCGTCCTTCTCCCCCTCGCCGATCACGACCGTGCCGTGCATCGTCACCGTGTCGAGAACGGCGCGCATGCCGTCGACGGCGGCCTGGTCGGCGGCGATCTTGTCCCCGCGGCCGACCCAGCGTCCCGCGCCGAGCGCCGCGGCCTCGGTGACGCGGACGAGCTCGAGTGCCAGGTTTCGGTCAGGAGGGACGGGCATCCGCGCCGATCCTAGAGGAGCGGGCGCGCCAGCACCCGGTCGACGAATCCGAGGACGACGGGATGCGCGGCGTCGATCACGTGGCCGGCCTCGACCCACTCGACCTCGGCGTTCGGCATCGACGCGGCCATGAGATTGGTCGCTTCGGCGAACGCCGGGCCCGATTCCTTGCCGCCGACGATCAGCGTCGGCTGGGTGATCGACCGGAGCTCGTCCGGCGTCACGTCGAGGAGACCGCCGCGATGCTCGGCCGCGATTCCCGGGCCGTTCGCGGTGAAGATCTCCTGCACCTCCACCGGCCAGGCCTCCCAGCCCTCGTCTCCGAGCACGGCGCGGATCATCGTCTCTCCGACCGTGTCGATGTCGGCGTCCGCGGCGGCGAAGACCTGCTCGTCGACGTCTGCGAGCCACGTCTGCATCTGAGGGCCGAGCGCGAGCGCTCCGCCCTCAAGGAGCGCCAGCGCGCGAACACGATCCGGGTAGCGCAGCGCGAGGTCGACCGCGATCTCGCCGCCCTGGCTCCGCCCGACCAGGATCGCCGGCGCGGCGTCGAGCGCCTCGAGGAGCGCCGCCGCGTCGTCCGCCTGCTGGTGCACGTCCGTGGCGAACGGCGAGGGCTGCGCGCTGCGCCCGAAGCCGCGGCGGTCGTAGACGATCACGCGGCCGTGCTGTTCGAGCACCCCGGCGGCGGATTCCCACAGCGCCGTCGAGCTGCCGGTTCCGTGGATCCCGAGGATCGGCTCCCCGGCTCCGTACTCCTCGTAGTACAGCGACACGCCGTTGGCTCGAACCTCGGGCATCGGTCAATCCCGCAGGAGGAACTCGGCCCAGAGCGGGTAGTGGTCGGAGATCCGCGACTCCTTGCGCCTGCGCTGCTCGCCCACGAGGAGGTAGTCCGTCCACATGAAACCGCCCGCGTTGCCGCTGTAGTTCAGCGTCAGCGCCGAGCCCTTCCCGGTCGTGAACCACGCGATCTGGTCGAAGTACGAGTGCTTCGCCGGGGTGTCGCCGACCGTACGCGGGAGGTTGAACAGCTGCTCCGGCGGCGACAGGCCGTACTCGACCACGAACGCGCGCCAGTTGGGATCGTCGTGGCGGTCGATGTTGAAGTCCCCGAGCGCGATCATGTTGCGATTGAAGTCGTCCGGGTCGCGCGACGCCTCGGAGAGCCACTTGGCGAACCGGCGCAGCTCGGGCGTCCGGTCGGCCGGTCCCTTGCCCCAGATCACGTGGATCGAGACGAGCGTGAAGCCCTGGTCGCCCGCGCGGAAGCTGACCGCGTACGGCGTGCGAGCGAACTGATCGCGCAGGATCGCGTCGCCGCCGGCGAGCTCGCTGTCCGGGATGACGATCTCGCCGGCCAGTCCTGCGAGCTGAACGCGCCGACGGTCGAACACGAAGCCCAGCCGCTCGTCGTTCCCCGGTTCGCCCTCGACCGTGTCGGTGACGATGAAGCTCCAGTCCTCGCCGAGGACGTCCATGAGCATCCGCAGCGCCTCGAGGTTGCGCTTGACCTCGACGAGGGCGACCACGTCGAAGCGGGAGACGATCTCGGCGATGCAGCAGAGGTCGGTGAGGTTGCGCTTCGGGCTGTCGTCGGCCTTCGGCGTCCAGCGCGGTGTGATCCGGCCGAGCGCCTGGATGTTCCAGGTTCCGATCAGCAGGTTGCGGTCGACGACCTTCGCCGGGATCTTCTCGTCGAGACCGGCCGAGAGCTTGCGCAGGACGTCCGTCGTCTCGGGAGGCGGCTGATCGAACCCCGGTACGCCACGCGGCGGCATGACCGGGCGAGCCTACTCCTACATGCGTTCGGGCGCGTCGACCCCGATCAGGTCGAGGCAGCGCGCGATCACCGACTGTGTCGCGCGGCACAGGCCGAGCCGGAACGCTTCCGCGTCGGAGTCGAGCACGCGGTGCTCGTGGTAGAAGCGATGGAAGTCGTCCGCGACCCGGATCGCGTAGGTCGGGATCGCATGCGGGCCGCGCCGGTGCGTCGCCTCGGCGGCCACGAGCGGGAAGTCTGCGAGGCGCTTGATCAGCTCACGCTCCTCCGGGGCGAGATCGTCCGGCTCCGACGAGGTCGCGCGGTCGCCGGCGTTGCGGAGGATCCCTGCGATGCGGGCGTGCGCGTACTGGACGTAGTACACGGGGTTCTTGTCCGTCTTGTCGCGCGCGAGGTCGACATCGATCTCGATCGCCTGGTCGTAGCCGCGGGAAATGAGGAACCAGCGCGCGGCGTCGACGCCGACCTCGTCCATGAACTCGTCGAGGAAGACGACGTCGCCGCTCCGCTTCGAGACCTTGCGCGCCTCGCCGCCCTCGTTGAGATGGACGAGCTGGTAGATCAGCACCTCGACGTCGTCGGGCTCGTGCCCGAAGGCTGCGGCGGCGGCGCGCAGGCGCCCGACGTAGCCGTGGTGATCGGCGCCGAGCACGTAGATGAGCCGCTCGAACCCGCGCGCGAACTTGTGCCGGATGTAGGCGAGGTCGGCCGCGTAGTAGGTCGGCCGGCCGTCGGCGCGAACGACCACGCGGTCCTTGTCGTCGCCCCACTTCGTCGTCGAGCAGCCACTTGGCGCCGTCCTCGTCGTAGAGCGGCAGCTCGGCCAGCGTCTGCTCCAGCGTGACCTCGACCTCGCTCTGGCGCACGTACGTATCGATGTGGACGCGGAAGCGCTCGAGCGTCTCGACGATCCGCTCCAGCATGACCTCGACGGGGTCGCCCTCGATCGCGGCGATCTCCGCCAGGTACTCGCCCTGGTAGCCGTCCTCGGGCGGCTTTTCGCCGCGCGCACGGGCGTCGACCGACGCCCGGTAACGCACGATCTGCTCGCCGATGTCGTTCACGTAGTACTCCCGCGAGACCTCGTGGCCGGAGAAGTCGAGGAGCCGCGCGACCGCGTCGCCGTAGGCGGCGTTTCGCGCCGATGCGACCGTGATCGGGCCGGTCGGGTTGGCGGAGACGAGCTCCACCTGGATCTTCTGCCTCGGATCCGGCGTGCCCCGGCCGTAGTCGCGTCCGTCCGCGAGCATCTCGGCGAGCGTCTCGCCGAACCATGCGGACTGGAGCTCGAGGTTCAGGAAGCCGGGCGGCGCCGCGGTCGCCTGCGCGACACCCGGGATCGCCCGGGCCGCGGTTGCCAGTTCCTCGGCCAGGTCCATCGGCTTCATCCCGCGTGACGGCGCAAGCTGGAGCGCGACGTTCGTCGCGTAGTCGCCGTGCGAGGCGTCGCGCGGCCGCTCGAGCGCGACCTGTACGCCCGCGGCTTCGCTCAAGTCCGCGGCGAGCCGCTCGACGGCGGCGTGTCCCTTCTCGTCCACGAGGCAGATCCTACGGACGCGCCCGGTATGCCTCGGCCATGGCGATCCGCTGCATCGGAGTTGGATGCGTGGAGAAGAGCACGCGCGACCACGCCGGCGGGTCCGGATTGCTGACCGACGACTCCGTGAGCCCGGTCTGCAGCCCGATCATCGCGTCTGGATCCTGAGTAGCCACGAGCGCGAGCCAGTCGGCCTCCGCCTCGTAGCGGCGCGACGCTGCGTTCTGGAGCGGCATGGTCGCGAGCGTGAACAGGAGCGCAGTGAGCAGCGCGAGCGGCACGACGCCGGGGTCGCGAAGACCGCCGTGTCGCTCGGTCACCCAGGCGACGAGCGCGAGGCCGGGGATGGCGAAGAGCGCGAACCACGCGATCCCCTTCCAGAGATGTCGCCGCTCGACGTGCGCCAGCTCGTGCGCGGTGACCGAGAGGAGCTCGACCTCGTCGAAGCGCCCGTCGAGGATCGTGTCGTCGAAGACCACGCGCCGCGTCGGGCCGATCCCCGCGATGGAGGCGTTCGGCACGGTCGTGCGCCGGCTCGCGTCCGAGACGTCGACCCGGTCCACGTCGACGCCCATCTCCGCGGCGAGCCGCTGCACCTCGGCCGCGAGGCGTTCGTCCGGCAGCGGGCGGTAGTCGTTTGAGAGCGGCTGGAGAATCAGTGGCTGGACGAGAATGAAGACGACGCTCAGCCCGACGAGGATCGGCGATGCGACGAGCCACCAGCGGCGGCCGAAGCGCGCCGCGAGCCACACCGCGCCCGCGACCGCGATCCCGTAGAGGACGAGCTCGATCGCGACCGAGCGCGCCGAGTCGAGGAACCAACCGTCGTAGCCCTGGTTCGTGAGCCCGTACTCGCGCTGGCGCCAGTGGCCGATCGCGCCGAGCGGCCGCCACGCGAGCCAGACCGAGAGCACGACGATCCAGCAGATGGCCACGGCGGTGCGAACGCGGCCCTTCGTCCATTGCTGGAGCCACGCGGCGAGCGTCTTCCCCTTCCACACGAAGAACGCGACGACGGCCAGCTCCACGGCCAGGCGGACGACGTAGAGGATCCGCGAGCCGCGGCCCCAGCGCTCGGCGCGGCTCAGGTGCTCGGCCGAGAAGAACGCCCCGGGGTCGAGGCTCGGCAGGTCGAGATCCCCGGGCACCTCGGTGCGCCAGAGCCAGGCCGCGACGCCGATCCACACGGCGGCGAGACCGATCCCGACCGCGGCCTTGGTTAGCGTTCGGCGCCGGGTATGCGCGCCTGCGTCGTCAGCGACATTCACGGGAACCAGCATGCCCTCGAGGCGGTGCTCGAAGCGATCGATGCCGAGGCGCCGGACGAGGTCTGGTGCCTGGGTGATCTCGTAGGGTACGGGCCGCGTCCGAACGAGTGCTGCCGCCTCGTCGCCGAGCGCGCCGACGTCTGCCTCGTCGGGAACCACGACCTCGCCGTCCTCGGGAAGATCGACATCGACGTCTTCACGCACGACGCGGGCGCGAGCGCGCGCTGGACTCGGGAGGTGCTCGCCGACGACGCGCGGGCGTTCCTCGAAGAGCTCGAGCCGGCGGGCTCTCGCGCGGACGTCGCGCTCTTCCATGCGAGCCCTCGCGACCCCGTGTGGGAGTACGTGCTCTCGATCGAGGTCGCCGACCAGTGCCTGCGCCAGGTGGACAGCGACCTCGTCCTCGTCGGGCACAGCCACTTCGCGCTCGCGTTCTGGCTCACCGGAGACGAAACCGAGGGCGGCCTCGCTCCGAACGGCTCGAATATCGATCTCGCGCCCGCCGACGCCTGGCTCCTCAACCCCGGCTCGGTCGGCCAGCCGCGCGACGGCGATCCCAAGGCGTCGTTTCTCGTGCTTGATTCCGACGAAAGATGGGCACGTTTCCGACGTGTTCCGTACGACATTGCGGCTACTCAAGCGGAGATTCGAGAGCTCGGCCTGCCCCACTCGCTGGCCGATCGTCTCACTGACGGCCTGTAGCGCCGTCGCCCTCGCGCTCTCGGGCTGCGGAAACGATCCGCCGGCGCAGGCCGACGCTCCGAGGATCCCGGCGCAGGTGGGAACCGCACTCGCCGACGACGCGGCCGCGGTCGCCGCGGCGCTCGAGGCCGGAGATCCCGCTGCCGCCCGGGCGGCGTCCCAGACACTCGCGGCGAACATCGATGCTGCCATCGCCGCCGGCAACATCCCGTCCGAGCTGCGCGCCGAGCTGCTCGGAACGGTGGCGCGGCTCGTCGTGAACCTGCCCGAGGTGCAACCGCCACCGGCTCCAGAGCCGCCCGAGAAGGAAACGAAGAAGCCCGGCAAGGACAAGAAGCACGACCGAGGCCCGCCGGGCGACGGCGACGGCGACGACGAGGACGACCGGTGACGACGGCCTTCGCAGACGGCAGGTACATGGTCGAGCGCGTCCTCGGCCGCGGCGGCATGGCCACCGTGTACCTCGCACGCGACCGTGAGCTCGACCGCCTCGTGGCCGTGAAGGCCCTCGACGGCCGGATCGCGAACGGCGATCACGCGGACGACCGGTTTCGACGCGAGGCGCTCACCGTCGCGCGGCTCTCACATCCCCACGTGGTCGGCGTCTACGACGCCGGTGACGACGAGGGCGAGCCGTTCATCGTCATGGAGTACGTCGAGGGAGACGGCCTCGACGCGATCCTCGAGCGGGAGGCGCCGCTCGCTCCCGAGCGCGTCCTCGAGCTAGCCCTCCAGGCGTGCGACGGCCTCGGCTACGCGCACGACGTGGGTGTCGTCCACCGCGACGTGAAGCCGGCCAACCTCCTCGTCCGCTCGGACGGGGCGCTCAAGGTGAGCGACTTCGGGATCGCGCTGAACTCGGCGCGGACGACGCAGCTCACCCAGGCCGGCGCGGTCGTCGGCACGCTCGCGTACCTCGCTCCCGAGCAGGCCTGCGCCGAGCCCGTCGGCCCGCAGGCGGACGTCTACTCGCTCGGAGTCGTCCTGTACGAGGCGCTCACGGGCTCGCTTCCGTGGCAGAGCGAGAACGTCCTCCAGATCGCGACGCGCGGACACGACGCTCCCGCGGAGATCCGGCGGGATGTTCCGCCCGAGCTCAAGGCGGCGATCATGCGGAGCCTCGAGCGCCGGCCGGAGGCGCGCCCGCCGGACGGACGCGCGCTGGCTCGGCAGCTGATGGCCGGCCCCGAGGCGCCGACGGTGCGGCTCGACGCTCCGACTCGCGTGCTGCGACGACAGCGGCCTCGCCGCTTGCGACAGCTGGCCTACGCGCTTGCCGCGGTCGCGGCGACCGTCGTCGCAGGGATCGTCGTGGGACTCTCGTCCCTCGGAGACGAGCCGGTCACTGATCGCCCGGTGCAGATCGAGCCGATTCCGGCATCGGACGACCCGGCCGAGCAGGCGCGCAACCTCGAGGAGTGGATCCGCGACCACACAGGGTCGCCCGGCGGCTAGACGGTGACGTCTTCGGCCGCGGGGGTCTGCTGGTCGAGCGTGATGCCTTCGCGGGCGAGGGCGAGCTGGATCTCCTCGCGGCCCTTGTAGATGCGCCACTTGACCGTGGCGAGCGTGATCTCCAGCGCGTCGGCGATCTCGTTGTAGGCGAGTCCGACGACGTCGCGCAGGAGCACGGCCATCTTCAGGTCTTCGTTCAGCGCCGCAACCGCGCGCCAGAGGGCGTCGATCGTCTCCACGCGCTCCGGCGGAGCGTCGACCACGTCGAGGTGCGGGGCGTCCTCGATCTGCACGGTCGCGTGAGGCCGGCGATCACGGGCGCGAAGCTCGTCGAGGATCCGGTTCTTGGCGATCTGGAAGAGCCACGTCGTGAACCGGCAGCGCAGCGAGAAGCCCGGCAGGCCCTGGTAGACGCGGAGGAAGATGTCCTGCGTGAGGTCTTCGGCGAGCGCCCGGTCGTTCACCGTTCGCAGCACGTAGTTGAAGACCGGCAGCTCGTAGGCGCGGACGATTACGGCGAACGCGCGCTCGTCGCCTCGCTGCGCCTTGCGCAAGAGAGAGAAGTCGGGTTGAGGAAGAGGCACGCCTGGTGTTTTTTCCGCAGTAAAGAACGCCAGTATAGAAAGCTCTCTTCGGCTCAATCGTTAGCGAATCATTAGGGATTTACCGGACATTGCCTTCGGCTGAGGGAGTTCGAGCAGGTCCAGGGCTGTCGGAACCAGGTCTGCGAGCGTGCCGCCTGTTGCTAGTTCACCCCCTGCGACGGTCGTGACGAGCGGCACAGGATTGAGCGTGTGTGCGGTGTGCGGGCTCGTGCCGTCCGGCTCGAGGAGCTGCTCGGCGTTCCCGTGGTCGGCCGTGACGAGGCAGACGCCGCCGGCGTCGTGAACCGCAGCGATGACGCTCCCGAGGCACGCGTCCACGGTCTCGACCGCCTTCACCGCGGCAGGGATCGAGCCCGTGTGGCCGACCATGTCCGGATTCGCGAAGTTGACGATCGCGAACCGGTAGCCGTTCCCGATCTCGGCGCAGAAGCGGTCGGCC
This sequence comes from uncultured Thermoleophilia bacterium, assembly GCA_963716005.1. Lineage (GTDB taxonomy): Bacteria > Actinomycetota > Thermoleophilia > Gaiellales > Gaiellaceae > CAVRUF01. The sequence goes on along the minus strand of OY970285.1, from coordinate 726,063 downwards.
ACCTCGTTCGCGGACATCTCCGGCTTCAGGTCGTACGTTGGGACATCGCGCGGCGAGGGGACGAGGATGCGCGTCTCTCCCACCCACTCCTTCTCCTCGCCGCCGTTGAAGAAGTACGTGACGTGCGCGTACTTCTCCGTCTCGGCCACGTGGAGCTGCCGCGCGCCCTGCTCGGCGAGCACCTCTGCCATCGTCTCCGAGACGGTCTGCTCGTCGAACGCGACCGGGAACGGGAAGTCCTCGCGGTAGCGCGTCGTCGTGGTCAGGTCGAATCCGCGCTCGTGGAGCTTCTCGCAGAGCTGGCGGGCGCGGTCCGGGCGGAAGTTGAGGTGAATCGCCGCGTCGCCAGCGCCGAGGCGAGGGGTCGGAAGCACGATCGGCTCGATGAACTCGTCGGTGACACCGGCCGCGTAGCTCGCCTCGATGGCGGCGAGCGGATCCTCCGCGTTGGGCTCGCCTTCGGTGATCGCCGCGAGGGCGAGCTCAGTGCGGTCCCAGCGCTGGTCGCGATCCATGGCGTAGTAGCGACCGACCACCGTCGCGAGCTGCGCCCGCTCCTCGACCAGCTCGCCGACGTCCTTGCGCGCCGAAGTCGGCGACACGTCGCGCCCGTCGGTGAACGCGTGGACGTACGTGCGCTCGTCCATCCCCTCTCGCCACGCGAGATCGAGCAGGGCGCGGAGATGATCGATGTGCGAGTGGACGCCGCCGTACGAGACGAGCCCGAGCAGGTGGACGTTGCCGCCGCGCTCCTTCGCGCGACGGAATGCGGCCACGAGCGCGTGGTTCTCCATGAAGCTGCCGTCCTCGATCGCCCGGTTGATGCGGACGAGATCCTGGTAGACGACCCGGCCCGAGCCGATCGTCAGGTGGCCGACCTCGGAGTTCCCCATCTGGCCGTGCGGGAGCCCGACCGCCTCGCCGGACGCCTCGAGCGTCGTGTGCGGGTACCGCTCCCAGAGATCGTCGAAGACCGCCGTGTCGGCCTGCTCCACGGCGTTGCCGGGCCCGGGCGGCGCCAGGCCCCAGCCGTCCAGGACGACCAGCGCGACTAGAGGGACGCCGCCGCTTCGCAAATCGCTGCGAACGAGTCGACTTCGAGCGAGGCCCCGCCGACGAGCGCGCCGTCCACGTCGGGCTGCCCCATGAGCTCGGCGGTGTTCTCCGGCTTGACCGAGCCGCCGTAGAGGATCGGCACATCGAGGATAGAGCGGATGAACGCGTGCGCCTCCTGCGCGATCTCGGGCGTCGCGGTCTTGCCGGTGCCGATCGCCCACACCGGCTCGTACGCGACGGTCAGGCGCTCGTGCGCACCCACGGCGTCGCGGACGGCCTCGACCTGGCGGCGAAGGACAGCTTCGGTCTCGCCGGCCTCGCGCTCGGCCTCGGTCTCCCCCACGCAGGCGATCACGCGCAGGCCGGCGGCAAGCGCGTGCTCGGTGCGGCGCGCGACGGTCTCGTCGGACTCGCCGAAGTACTGCCGGCGCTCGGAGTGCCCGACGACCGCGCCGTGGACGCCGAGCTCGAGGAGCATCGGCGGTGAGATCTCCCCGGTGAACGCGCCCTCGTCGGCCCAGTGGATGCTCTGGGCGTAGACCGCGATCTCGGTTCCGGCGAGCGCCTCGACCACGGGGGCAAGCGAGACGTACGGGGGGCAGACAGCCACGTCGGCGCCGGTGAACCCGTCAAGCCGTGCGCGCAGCGCCGCAGCGAACTGACTCGCATCGGCGGAGCCCTTGAACATCTTCCAGTTCCCTGCGATCAACATCGGTGGAATCCTATGTCGGGTGGGCCGCTGGGATTCCGACGAGCGAGGACACGGCATCGCCGATGCGTCGGCGTTCGTGCCCGGCGCACGCGAGCTCGTCGACGCGATGGACGAGTCCGACTGGATTGCCGAGCAACCGGAGGCGCATCTGCTCCCGCACATCGAGCGTCACTGCGCGGGGTCGCAGCTCGAGTTCGTTCGCGCCCTCACCGCGGACGGCGTACTCGAAGTCGAACTCAGCTGGAGCGGCGGGGATCACCGCGAGCTGACCGAGGCGGTCTGGTCGCTCGTCGGCTCCTTCGCCGAGACCGCGTCCTACGTCCGGGGCCCGGCCGACGGTGCGAAGCCGGTCTGGGAGATCGTCACGGGCATGCTCGCGCCCGACACCGCGTTCGCGCCGCACGGGCACAGCGTGCGGCTCCGGATCGTTTAAGCGGACGGAATCGCGAGCACGCCCGGGAGCTCCTTGCCCTCGAGCAGCTCGAGCGACGCGCCGCCGCCCGTCGAGACCCAGTCGATCTTCTCGGCCAGTCCGAGCTCCTCGATCGCGCGCACCGAGTCGCCGCCGCCGACGACCGTGTGCGCGTCCGCGGATGCCACCGCCTCGGCCACCGCCTTCGTGCCCTCGGCGAAGCGCGGCCACTCGAACACGCCCATCGGGCCGTTCCAGAAGACGGTCTTCGCGCCGGCGATCTCGGCTGCGAAGGCCGCGCGGGTCTCGGGGCCGATGTCGAGGCCGAGCCAGCCTTCCGGGAGCATCGTCCCAGGCCGTGACGCTGCGACTCCGCGTCCGCGTCGAACTCGGCCGCCGCGACGACGTCGGACGGAAGCAGGTAGTCGGAGTCGCGGTCGACCTCCTCGGCCATCTTGCCGCCGATGAGGATCGCGTCCGCCGTCTTGCCGAGCGCTTCAAGCACGCCGATCTTGTCCGCGACCTTGGCGCCGCCCAGCACGGCGACGAACGGGCGCGCCGGCTCCTCCAGGAGCGAGCCGAGCTCCTCCAGCTCGCGCTCCATGAGCAGCCCCGCGTACGCGGGGAGCAGGTGCGCGACGCCCTCCGTCGAGGCGTGCGCCCGGTGCGCCGAGCCGAACGCATCGTTTACGTACAGGTCGCCGTGCTCGGCCAGCTCGGCCGCGAACGACGGGTCGTTCTCGGTCTCCCGCGGATCGAAGCGCGTGTTCTCGAGGAGCCGCCAGCGTTCGTCCGGGAGCAGCTCGCGCACACGAGGCTCGACGAGCGACAGCGAGAGCGCGGGATCCTCGCCCTTCGGCCGCCCGAGATGCGAGCAGAGGACGAGCTCCGTGGCGCCCCGTTCGAGCAGAAGCTCCAGCGTGGGCAGCGCCGCGCGGATCCGTGTGTCGTCGGCGACCTTGCCGTCCTCGAGCGGCACGTTGAAGTCCACGCGGACGAGGACGCGCTTCCCCGCGACGTCGGCGTCGCGAACCGATCTCGGGCGATGCATTAGAGGAGCCGCTGGACGAGATCCACGAGCCGGGACGAATAGCCCCACTCGTTGTCGTACCAGGAGAACACCTTCACCTCGTGGCCCTTCGCCATCGTGAGCTGCGAGTCGAAGACCGACGAGTACGAGCTCCCGACGATGTCCTGGGAGACGAGCGGCTCGTCCGAGTAGCGCAGGATCCCCTTGAGGGAACCCGCGTCCGCCAACTCTGCGAACTTCGCGTTGACCTCGTCCGCCGTGACCTCGCTGCCGAGGTGCGCCGTCAGGTCGACGAGCGAGCCGTCCGAGACCGGAGCCCGCACCGAGATGCCGTCCACCTTGCCGTTCAGCTCGGGAATCACGATTCCGATCGCCCGCGCGGCGCCGGTCGACGTCGGGATCAGGTTGATCGCGGCCGCCCGCGCGCGCCGCAGATCCTCGTGCGGGAGGTCCAGGATCCTCTGGTCGTTCGTATAGGCATGAATCGTCGTCATGAATCCGGACTCGATGCCCCACGCGTCGTTCAAGATCTTCGCGACGGGCGCGAGGCAGTTCGTCGTGCAGGAGGCGTTCGAGATGATCGAATGCTGCTCGCGGTCGTAGGCGTCGTCGTTCACGCCGAGGACGAGCGTCACGTCGGGGTCGGTCGCCGGCGCGGAGATGACCACTTTCTGCGCGCCCGAGTCGAGATGGAGTTGCGCCTGGTCGCGCTTCGTGAAGAAGCCGGTGGACTCGAGCGCAACCTCGATACCCAGCTCTTTCCAGGGAAGATTGGCCGGATCGCGCTCGTTCAGGAGCCGCATCTCCTTGCCGTCGACGACGATCGCGCCCTCGCGCGCCTCGACGTCGACGCCCAGCGGACCTAGTACCGAGTCGTACTTGAGGAGGTGCGCCATCGTCTTCGCGTCGCCCAGGTCGTTCACGGCGACGATCTCGACGTCGGCCCCGCTCGCGCGCACGGCGCGGAAGAAGTTCCGCCCGATCCGGCCGAAGCCGTTGATCCCAACCTTCACGCTCACCCGAACCTCCTCGTTAGCCGGAACGGGGCGAGTGTATCGACCGCGCATTTTGCGAGGAACCGGCCGCTTAGGTCTCTATGACGCCAAGGTCCGATCCGTCATACTCGGCGTCGAGCGGAGCCGTGCTCGTCCGGTGTTGGATTCAGACCCCGTCCGACGCCTTAGGTCCTGAGCGCGGCCCAAGTCCGGAGGGGAAGGTCGTCCTCGGAGCTTCCCCTCCGGCCCGCTCCTGCTACGCCTCGGCGAGACGCTGGAGCTTTCTCAGCCGGCGGTGCACCGCGGCCTTCGTCGCGGGCGGCTTGCAGCGGGCGGCGAGTTCCCTCAGGGACGACGTCGGATGCCGCACGCGCAGGTCGGCGGCCTCGCGCAGTTTCGGGTCGAGGTGCTCGAAGCCGCCCTGCTCGCGGAGGTGCTCGATCGCGCGCAGCTGCGCCTCGGCGGCGCCGCTCGAGCGGCGGAGGTTCGCGTGGTCGGCGTTGGCGAGGCGGTTCGCCCGCGCCTTCGTGGCCGAGACGACCGCGCGCTCGCCGAAGAGGAGCGCTGCCTCCTGCGCGCCGAGGAACGCAAGGAGCTCCGCGATCGTCTCGTTGCCCTTCGCATAGGCGAACGCATGGCCGCGCCGCTCGGCGACGCCGAGCGCGAACCCGTCCTTCTCGGCCAGGCCGGCAAGGAGCTCTGCGCCGTCCGAGTCGTTCGCCCTTAGCTCGAGGTGGGCGTCTCCAGGCCCGGACACGGAGCCCGCGGCCAGGAACGAGCCGCGCAGGTAGGCGGCGCGGCAGCACGAGCGGCCGACCAGCCGCGCAGGCGGACGTTCCAGCGGCGCGAGCCCGGCGCCGACGATCCCGGCCTCGTTCAGCACCTGGAGCGAGCGGGCGTCGTCGTCCAGGTGGATCTCGAAGCGCGTCTCGTGCTCGAACGCCCGGCGGCGGTACGCGCGGATCTCGCACTGAACGTCGTACTCGTGGAGGAGCGCCACTGCCCGCCGCGCGACCGCGTGGCTCCCCAGCTCCAGATGCAGCCCGATCCGGCCGCCGCCGCGCAGATGGATCGTCCCCGAGCCGCGCACCAGCGCGGACAGCTCCGCGAGGCGGCAACAGGGCTTGCGCGGATCGATCGACGCAAGTTCGCCACGGACATCCTCCGAGAGGCTCACGGCGCGCCGTCCACGTCGAGGAGCCGGCGCTTATAGTCGACGCCGAGCGAGCCGTAGCCGCCGAGACCGTTGGCCGAGACGACGCGGTGGCACGGGACGATGATCGGGAAGCGGTTCTCGGCGCAGATCGACCCGCCCGCGCGCGGCGCCTTCGGCCGGCCCGCGAGCGCGGCCAGCTCGCCGTACGTGACCGTCTGGCCCGGCGGGATCTTCCGCAGCTCGCGGATGAGGTCGCGCTGGAGCGGCGTGCACCAGTCGAGCTCGAGCTCCACGTCCGTGAAGCGGTCGCCGGAGCCGGCGAACCAGGCGAGCAGGCGGTCGGTGAGCGGATGCGCGCTCGCGGGACCCGCGTACCGGCTTCGCGGACGGCAGCTCGTGGTTCACGACGAGGCCGTCGTCGAGCCAGAGCTCGCCCGCGCCCCACCCTGGCACCTCGTACACCAGCGCTTGCACGCTCCATAGAATGCCCCTCGATGTCGTCCTCGGGGATCTTCCGTCCGCCGCCTCCCGTGAACGAGCCCATTCGGGACTACGTTCCGGGCTCGCCCGAGCGCGAGAGCCTGCAGAAGCGCCTGCGCGAGATGGCCGGCGAGCGCGTCGACGTCCCGCTTGTCATCGGCGGCGAGGACGTCCGCACCGGCAAGACCGCCGAAGCAGTCATGCCGCACGCGAAGGCGCACGTCCTGGCCGACGTCCACCAGGGCGGGCCAAAGGAGGTCGAGGCGGCGATCAAGGCCTCCGGCGACGCATGGCAGGACTGGCACCGCGTTCCGTGGGAGGAGCGCGCCGCGGTCTTCCTCCGCGCGGCCGAGCTGCTCGCCGGGCCGTGGCGCGACACGATCAACGCGGCCACGATGCTCGGCCAGTCGAAGACCGTCCACCAGGCCGAGATCGACGCGGCCTGCGAGCTGATCGACTTCATCCGCTTCAACGTTTCCTTCATGCACCGGATCTACGAGGAGCAGCCGATCTCCTCGCCGGGCGTCTGGAACCGCATGGAGTACCGCCCGCTCGAGGGCTTCGTCTTCGCGATCTCGCCGTTCAACTTCACGGCGATCGGCGGCAACCTGACCAGCTCGCCGGCGCTCATGGGCAACACGGTCATCTGGAAGCCCGCGTCGACCGCGATGCTCTCCGCCTACTACGTGCAGCGCCTGTTCGAGGAGGCCGGCCTCCCGCCGGGCGTCATCAACCTCGTCTACGGCCGCGGCGCCGACATCGGCGACACCGCCCTCGCGAGCGAGCACCTCGCCGGCGTCCACTTCACCGGCTCGACGGGCGTGTTCCAGAGCATGTGGGGGACGATCGGCTCGAACATCGCGGATTACCGCAGCTACCCGCGGATCGTCGGCGAGACGGGCGGCAAGGACTTCATCGTCGCGCACCCGTCCGCGGACGTGGATCCGCTCGCGGCCGCGATCGTGCGCGGCTCGTTCGAGTACCAGGGCCAGAAGTGCTCCGCGGCTTCCCGGCTCTACGTTCCCTCGAACCTCTGGCCGGAGCTGCGCGAGCGGCTCGAGGCCGAGGTCGGCCTCGATCAAGATGGGCGACGTCTCGGACTTCGGGAACTTCATGGGCGCGGTCATCGACGGCAAAGCGCTCGCGACGCACCGCGAGGCGATCGAGGAGGCGCGCTCAAACGCCGACAGCGAGATCGTGGTCGGCGGCGGCGTCGACGACACGGACGGCTTCTTCGTCGAGCCGACCGTGATCGCGACGAAGGATCCGAACTTCCGGCTCCTGCGCGACGAGCTCTTCGGGCCGATCATCACCGCGTACGTCTATCCCGAGGGCGAGTGGGAGCCGACGCTCGAGCTGATCGACGCGACGGCGCCGTATGCGCTCACCGGCGCGGTCTTCTCGGCCGAGCGCGAGCCCGTGATCGAGGCCCAGGAGGCGCTGCGCTACACGGCCGGCAACTTCTACGTGAACGACAAGCCGACCGGCGCGGTCGTCGGCCAGCAGCCGTTCGGCGGCGCGCGGGCCTCGGGGACGAACGACAAGGCCGGCTCGATGTGGAACCTGATCCGCTGGGTCAGCCCGAGGACGATCAAGGAGACGTTCGTCCCGCCCGAGGACTACCGCTACCCGTTCCTGAAGTCCGAGTAGCTCCCGCCTCCACGTGAGCCTGTTCGCGCACGGGATCGGCACCATCCGGGATCTCCCGGTTCCGAAGTGGCTCTTCCTCTACGGCTCGGGCGCCGTCATCGTCGTCTCGTTCGTGGCGCTCGCGTTCCTGTGGCGCCACCCCGTGCTGGAGGACTACCGCGGCGGGCGTGCGCTCGCGTGGGCGCGGGTGTTCATGGCGCACGGGCTGCGGATCGCGCTCGGCGCGTTCTCGGTGTTTCTGCTCCTCCTCGCCTTCACGACCGGGCTCGTGGGCGAGCGCTCCGAGCTCGGGAACCTCACGCCGACGTTCGTCTACATCACGTTCTGGCTCGGGCTCACGGCGGTGTCGGCGCTCTTCGGGAACGTCTGGCCGACGATCAACCCGTGGAAGGCGGCCGCGGACGGCGCCGAATGGCTGGGCGGCAAGTTCGGCGGACAGTCGGAGCCGCTCGAGTACCCGGACCGCCTCGGCTGCTGGCCGGCGGCCGTGGGGCTCTTCGCGTTCGCGGCGCTCGAGCTTGCGTACTACGACCCGTCCGACCCGCGGGCGCTCTCACTGGGGATCCTCATCTACAGCGCCTACACGTGGATCGGCGCGCTCCTCTACGGGAGCGCCCAGTGGTTCCCCAAGGCGGACGCGTTCACCGTCTACTTCGGCTTGATCGCGCGCATCGCACCGGTGGCCGTCGAGGAGGGCAAGGTCATGCTGCGCCCGCCGTTCGTCGGGCTCGCACGTCTGCGCGAGCCGTGGCCGGGGACGATCGCCTTCGTGGCCGTGATGCTCGGCTCGGTCGCGTTCGACGGGTTCAGCCGCACGACGCCCTGGATGAACCGACGCCTCCAGCAGGGAGACATCGAGGGGACGCTCTTCAACGTCGCCGGCCTACTGTTCGTCGTGGGCGCGATGGCCGGGCTCTACGTGCTCGCCGCATACCTCGCGACGCGGCTTTCCCACGCGGACTTCCCGCTTCAGGGCGCATTCATCGCGAGCCTCGTGCCGATCGCGCTCGCCTACGCGATCTCGCACTACTTCTCGCTCTTCGCCGTCCAGATCCAGTTCATGGTGCCGCTCCTCTCCGACCCGTTCGGCTGGGGCTGGGACATCTTCGGGACGCTCGACTTCACGCCGCGCGTGGCGCTCTTCACGCCGCACACGATCTGGTACACGCAGGTCGCGGTGCTGATCGTCGGCCACGTCGCCGGGCTCGTGCTGGCCCACGACCGCGCGCTGGCGCTCTTCCGCGACGACCCGGGCCGGGCGCTGCGCACGCAGTACCCGTTCCTCGGGCTGATGGTCGCGTACACGGTCGGCGGGCTCTATTTGCTCTCCGTCTCGTAGGCATACTCAATTGGTGCATCTGGTCTGGCGAATCGGGCTCGGAATCGCCTGTGCGGCGCTCGCGATCGGGCTCTTCGTCGCGTGGGGTCCGGTGGACGCCGAGACGGCAGCTGCACCCGCCGCTCCGACCACGACGCAGGCCGCCCCGCCGACCACTACCGAGGGGCAGAACGCCGGCCCGCTGGAGGCAGAGATCGAGCTCACGGCGGAGGGGATCGCCGAGCCGGTCTCCCTGAGCGTCGGCGCCGGCCAGCCGATCACCCTGGTCGTGACGGCGCCGTTCCTCGCCCACCTGGCCCTCTTCGGCGACGACCAGGCCGGCGGCTTCCTCGAGCCCGGCACGACGACGCTGAAGTTCACGGTCGAGAAGCCGGGGACGTATCCCCTTCAGGTGCACACCGACGCGCCCGAGCCGCTCGAAATCGGCGAGCTCGTCGTCGTTCCCGCCTCTTAGCTGCCGCCGGTTCGGTGCAGCGCCGCGTAGATCTCGCGGCCGGTCTTCGCGGGGACGCCGTCGACTCCCTCGAACTCCTCCGGCGCGGCCGCCAGCAGCCGTTCGGGCGAGCCGAAGTGCTTGAGCAAGGCGCGCTTGCGGACAGGGCCGACGCCGGGGAGCGTGTCGAGGATCGACTGGTGCGCCTCCGCCCCGCGCCGTTGCCGGTGGAAGCCGAGCGCGAACCGGTGCGCCTCGTCGCGGATCCGCTGGAGAAGCTGGAGCCCGGCCGATCCCTCGGGGAGCCGCACCGATGATGATCGGCCGGGCAAGAAGACCTCCTCCTCGCGCTTGGCCAGCGCGATGACGGCCACTCGCGGCAGCTCGAATTCTTGCATGGCCTTGAGCGCCGCCGAGAGCTGGCCCTTGCCGCCGTCGATGACGACGAGGTTCGGGACGACCGCGAACGATTCGTCGTAGTCGTCGGCCTCGATCGAGGCCGCGCGGGCGAAGCGGCGCGAGACGACCTCGCCCATCATCTTGAAGTCGTCCTGGCCCGACGCCCGACGGATCCCGAACTTGCGGTAGTGCGCCTTCTTCGGCATCGCGTCCTGGAAAACGACCATCGACCCGACCGGCGCCGTGTCCTGGATGTTCGAGATGTCGAAGCACTCGATCCGCAGCGGCAGGCTCTCGAGGTTGAGCGCCTCGCGGAGCTCCTCGAGCGCCTCGACGCGACGGAGCCGGCGTCGCTCGCCCTCCGCGGCGTCCTGCTCGAGCGCGAGCTCGGCGTTCTGCGCGGCCAGCTCCTGGAGGCGGCGCTTCTCCCCGCGGCGCGCCGGGCGCACCTCGACCCTCGAGCCGCGCAGCTCGGAGAGGAACGCCGCGAGCGCCTTGTTCTCCCCGGCCGCGCCCGGGATGACGATCTCGGGCGGCACGGCGGGCGCGCTCCCGTAGTACTCGAGGCAGAACGCCTCGATGAGCGTCGGCAGATCCTGGCCGGCGACGTTCTCGAGGTGGAAACTGTGCCGATCGACGAGCCGTCCGCCGCGGAGCGGGAAGACCTGGACGGCCGCGCGGTCGTCCGCGGTCGCGATCCCGATCACGTCGATCGTGCCGATCGCGCGCTTGTCCGCCGCCTGCCGCTCCGCCAGATGGCGCACCGAGTTGAGCCGGTTGCGGCAGCGCGCCGCCTCCTCGAAGCGCTGCGCCTCGGCGGCCGCCTTCATCTTCGCCTCGAGCTGGCGCAGGATCGGCTTCGTCTCCCCGCCGAGGAACTCGACGACGCCGTCGATGACACTGCGGTAGTCGTCCCTGGACACGTAGCCGACGCACGGAGCGAGGCAGCGCTCGATGTGGAAATCGAGGCACGGGATCCCGGAGTGGCGGCCCGGCTGCGGCCCTTCACACGGTCGGTACGGGAACGCGCGGTTGAGGACGTCGAGCGTCTCACGCACCTTCTTCGCGTTGGCGTAGGGGCCGAAGTAGACGACGCCGCGGCGGTGCCGCTCGCGCGTGAACATGACCCGCGGGAACTCGTCCTCCACGGTGACGGCGATGTACGGGTACGACTTGTCGTCGCGCAGCCGCACGTTGAACGGCGGCCGGTGGCGGCGAATCAGGTTCTGCTCCAGGTGGAGCGCCTCGGGCTCGGTCGAGGTGACGATGATCTCGACCCGCTCGACCCGCTCGACCATCTGCTCGAGGCCGATCCGCGCGTCGCCGGCACGGAAGTAGGAGCGCACGCGGGATCGGAGCGACTTCGCCTTGCCCACGTACATGACCTCGTCCCGCGCGCCGCGGAAGAGATAGACGCCGGGCTTCCGGGGCAGGGCCTCGAGCTGCGCCTCGATGCGCTCCTCGCGGGTCTCCGGGGCCTCGACGGACATGCCCTTGGAGCGTAGCCGCGCGCCCTTACGCCGCCTCTCGGTCTTGCGCGTAGCTAAGGGTCCAAGCGCCCCACCCAGGGTGGGGAGATTCTCCACCCGCCGCCCACCGAAAAACCTACGGCATGCGGGGTCACGTGTCTGTTCCGAAAGTGGATCAATTCTCCGCGGCCCAGGCGAGGGCTCGCGGCTTCGATCTCCTCGACGGCCGTGTCCTTGGCGTCCGAGTACGCCTCCCAGTCGCCGTCGACCGCGGTCGCCGCGGCGCGCTTGGCCGCGCCGTAGCGGGCCGCCTCGTCCGGATGCGCTCGCAGGTAGTCACGGAACGCCACATGCCGCGTCCACTGCGGCCCGCCGAGCTCGACGGCATGAACGTGATGCGTCCGGGCGTCCCCGCCCTTGCGGAAGAACTCGCGCCCGGGAATCCCGTACTCGCCGAGGTACTCGTAGCCGAGCGCTTCCATCGCGGTCACACCTGGAGCCACGTCGAGCGGATCCAAGCCCGCGAGCAGATCCAGGATCGGCTTCGCCATGAGCCCCGGTACCGCCGTCGAGCCGATGTGTTCGACCACGACCGCGCCGAGCGCCTCGCGCACGAGCGCGGCCTCCTCGGCGGCACGCGCCGACCACGACGGATCCGGATCGGCAAGCTCCACGCGCACGCGGCAATCGTAAGCGGAGGGGCGCGCCCGCCCTGCCCGCCGGACGGGCACGCCTCCATCACCGAGCGTAGGCGCGAAATCCGCACATGACGTGCCGAGCGACGAACGAGACGGTTACGATTTTCCCGTGGCCGCCGAGATCCCCGCCGACCAGTACATCGCGTACACGCTCTACCGCCTCGATCCGGCCTGGCGCCGCCTCCCGGTCGAAGAGCGCAACGCGGGCAAGGAGGCCTTCGCCGAGGTGACCGAGGCCTGGGCCGAGCGGATGGGCATCCACACCTACAGCCTCGTCGGCGTCCGGCCCGAGGCCGACTTCATGGTCTGGAAGCTGACCGAGCGGTTCGAGGATCTCCGCGAGCTCACGACCGACCTGAACGGAACGCCGCTGGCGGGCTGGCTCGAGACGCCCTACTCCTACCTCGCGGCCACGCGCCCGTCGAAGTACTTCGAGCGCGATCCGCGCCGGCCGCCGCGCCGGGTCATCCCACGCGGGGCGCCGTACCTCGTCGTCTATCCCTTCGTGAAGATCCGCCCCTGGTACGCGCTGTCCATGGAGGATCGCGGCCGGGCGATGCGCGAGCACGCCGAAGTCGGCGCGACGTTCCCCACGATCACGAACCACACGACCTACTCCTTCGGGATCGACGACCAGGAGTTCATGACGGCCTTCGAGTGCGAGGCGCCGTCGGACTTCCTCGAGCTGATGATGACGCTCCGCGAGACCGAGGCGAGCAAGTACACGGAGCGCGACACGCCGATCTTCGTCGGCGAGGCGGTGCCCATACGCGAGATCCTCGACTCGCTCGACGGCGCGAACGCCCGCATCGGGACAGCTCAGTAGCCGTACGTGTGCTGGTCCTGCCAGACGCGCCACATGGCGAATCCGCAGGCGCCGAGGACGACGAAGAACACGAGCGCCTCGAGCCCGTTCGAGGGGTAGTTCACCCTCGGGAGAAACGAGCCGATCAGGTTCGCGAAGATGACCGCGGCCGCTCCGTAGAAGACGACCCGCGCGCGCAGCGACCACAGGCCGATCTCCCCGCGGTACGTGCGCCAGAGCCGGTAGAGGACGATCGCGAGAACGACGGCGAACGCGATCTGCAGTACGAGCAGCACGAGCGCGAGCCCGATGTCGCCGGCGGTTCCCGAGGCGGTGATGATCGCCGCGACGGCGACGATGATCAGCGCGCCGCGCAGCGTCGGGTTGGTGCGAGGGTTCCAGTCCATCAGCTAGACGTCGCGTAGGCGCGGACGGCGAGCGCCCCCGCGATGAGGGCGGCACCGGAGAACCAGGCGAGCCGCTTGGCCGGCACCGGCGGTGCGTAGATCCAGGGCGAGAGCACGACCGCGAGCGAGAGCGTTCCGTAGAGGTAGTGGAGCTGGTCGGTCGCGCGCAGGTCGTCCGAGAGGAGCAGGAGGCCGAGCGCAACCTGCGCGATCACGATCGCCTGCGCCGCCGCGAGGACGTGCGCGTAGAGGCGGTTCGGCGTCCGCTCGCGGATCACGTAGTAGAAGCCCCAGCCCGCCGCGAGGGCGTCGGCGGCGATCACGAGGATCGCGTTCCAGGCGTGCAGTTCGAGCATGCGCCGGAGCGTACCGCCCAGCCTCTAGACTCGGCCGCATGGTCGAAGCGGGACAGCCGGCGCCGGACTTCGAGCTCGCCTCGGACACGGGCGAGAAGGTGAAGCTGTCCGACTTCCGCGGCAGCTCGGTCGTCCTGTTCTTTTACCCGAAGGACGATACCCCTGGCTGTACCAAGGAGGCCTGCCAGTTCCGCGACGCGTATTCGGAGTTCAAGGAGCGCGGCGCGGTCATCCTCGGCGTGAGCCCCGACGGCGAGGCATCGCACGTGAAGTTCCGCAACAAGTACGAGCTTCCGTTCACGCTCCTGTCCGACCCGGACAAGGAGGTTGCGAAGGCCTACGGCGTCTGGCGCGAGAAGAAGATGTACGGGAGGCTTTCGCTCGGCATCCACCGCTCGACGTTCGTGATCGGTCCCGACGGGACGGTCGTGAAGGCGATGCGCGGCGTGAAGCCTGACGGGCATCCCGAACAAGTGCTCGCGGTGCTCTAGCTCTCCGGACGCAGGCCGAGGAGGTACCACGCCTCGACCTCGCCCTTCCCCTTGACCGAGATCGTCCCGCGAGGCTCGAACTCGAACTCGTCGGCGAGCAGCTCGTACGTGGCCCGGGCGGTCTGGATCCGTCCCGGGGTGCCGTAGGACTCCATGCGGCTAGCCGTGTTCACGGCGTCGCCCCAGAGGTCGTAGAGGAAGCGCTTCCGGCCGATCACGCCGGCCACGACCGGGCCGGAGTTGATGCCGACTCGCAGCTCGAGACCGAGGCGTCCGACATCGTCGTTCGCCTGCATCGCCTCGAGCATGTCGAGTCCCATGAGCGCAAGCGCGCGAGCATGGTCCGGGCGTGGCGTGGGGACGCCCGCCGCGACCATGTAGCTGTCCCCAATCGTTTTGATCTTCTCGAGCCCGTGCCGCTCCGCGAGCGTGTCGAAGTGGCTGAACAGCCGATCGAGGCAGCCGACCACGTCGGCAGGCGTACGCAGCTCCGACCACGGCGTGAAGTCGACGACGTCGGCGAACAGGATCGAAGTGGAATCGAACTGGTCCGCGATCGGCCGGGTCTGGGCCTTGAGCCTCTCGACGATCGTGCTCGGCAGGATGTTGAGCAGCAGGTTTTCGGACTTGGCCTGCTCCACTTGGAGCGCTGCCAGCGCATCGCGGCGCTGGGCGGCGAACACGGCCAGCAGCGTGAAGACGATAGCGCCGCAGACCGCGATGTTCAGGGCGAGCATCGTGCTCGTGAACCAGGTGGGGATCGGCGGTTCGATGGGGTCGATGAGCTCGCCGGCGAACCCCGAGCAGAGGAACACGACCACGAACGCGACGTACCAGCGCATCGCCGACCTCACGGCGCTGAACACGAGCGCTCCGAGCGGCGCGAGGATCCCCCACAGGCCGACGCCGCCCGCGGCGAGGAATCCGCCCAGCGGGATCATCGACAGCGTCGGGGCGAGCAGGATGTCGACCTGGCCGACGCGGAGCAGCCACGGGAAGTTCCGCGTACGCGAAAAGACGAAGATCGCCCCGAGCAGGACGGCGAAGTACACGAGGGGCACGAGGCCGACGAGCGATCCGAATGCGAGGTACAGGGCGCCCCACAGCGCCGCCACCGGCAGGATCAGCACCGAGATCTGGACGAGCAGCGCCTTTCGCGCGCGCAGGTCGTCGTCGTCGCGGGGATCCGCACCGACGAGCGCCAGGCGCGCGGTCAGACGGTCGGCCGCCGCCCGGGTCCGGTTCACGAGGTACATGGAGCCAATCTGCTAGGTGCGGATGAGAGGACTTGAACCTCCACGAGCCGAAGCCCACACGGACCTGAACCGTGCGCGTCTACCAATTCCGCCACATCCGCGCGGTCGCCTGAGTCTAGCGGCGTGGTGAGGGCGCCTAGTGGCGGTGCGAGCGGTCGTCGTGCTCGCCGAGCACCGGCAGGTTCTCGAGGTCGCGCCTGACGCTGCGGGCGAAGTCGTCGTCGTCTCCCTCGCCGTCCCCCTCGATGAGCGTCAGCTCGGTCTTGCGGCGCGAGCGGGCGCGTGATTCACGCGCGTCGGCGCCGAAGCGGGCCGAGAGCCGGGGCCACTCCGCGCCGAGCAGCAGCAGAACCGTGATCGTGAGGAGCGCTGCGGCGAAGATCCCCATGGGGCCATCGTAGCGCGACCTGGCCTTCGGGTGGGGACGGATTTGCCCGCAAAAGGGGCCTAAGAGTCGCGGGGCTTCGCGGCCGATAACCGAAAGCAATGCGCCAGGACGTCTGGATCCCGCTCGTCATCGTCTTCGCGTGGCTCACCGTGGCCCGGGCAATGCTCGTCTACGCGCACAAGCTCCCGCCGACGTGCCATCGCTGCGGCCTGCGCTTCGAGCGGCGCAATTTGGGCGAGTCCGTCTGCCGCTGCGACTAGGCGCTGGCTGAGGCGGCACGGCGCTTCCGGATCCAGCGGATCGCCTCGATCAGCCCGGTGACGGCCAGCGCGATGCCGAACGCCAGCAGGAAGCCCTTCACGGGCTTCTCCTCGAACGCCTTGCCGCCGAAGTAGCCGAGCAGCGCCGCGTAGCTCGCCCAGAGGAGCCCGGCGATCACGTCGTAGAAGATGAACCGCCGCCACGGGTACTCGAGCGTGCCGGAACCGAGCGTGACGACGATGCGTCCGCCCGGGATGAACCGGCCGATGATGATGAAGTACCCGCCACGTTCGGCCAGCGTTCTCTCGAACTGGTCGAGCCGCTCCTGGTGCTTGGCGCCGAAGAACCGCTCGGCGATGCGATGACCTGCCGTGCGTCCGATCCAGTACGAGCAGTTGTCGCCGACGATCGCCCCTGCGGCCGCCGTCAGGATGATCAGCCAGAGGGTGAGGTCGCCGTTGGCCGCGGCGACGCCGGCGCCGATGACCGTGGTCTCGCTCGGGACGAACGGCAGGATCGCGTCGAGCGCCGAGACCAGGAAGATCCCAGGATAGACCCAGCCCGAGTCGAGAACGGCGTCGGTGAGCGACTCGAACACCGGCCCAACCTACGGGAACAGGTCGCGGGCGGGCGGCATCACGAGGTCGCGCGCCGTGCCGTCGCCGGGCGGCAGCTCGACACCGCGGATGAGCGCGGCCGGGACGTTGCGCGCCTTGCCGAGGACGAGCTCGGCCGCGCCGGCGAGCTCGTCCGCGATCGCGATGACCGTCGCCTTCGAGCACCCGGCCGCGAGCGTCGGTCTGACCACGCAGGTCGAGCAGCGGCGCGAAGCCGGCGACGCCGATGGCCACGTCGGTCGTGCCGTCGCGCCAGGCACGGCCGAACGAGTCGCTGACGATCACGGCCGGCGCGACGCCGAACCGGGTCGCGAGCGCGTCGCGCAGCCCGCGCGCCGACGCGTCGGGATCGCGCGGGAGGAGCACGGCCCAGCCCTCGTCCGGCGCGTTCGAGCGGTCGACGCCCGGCGCTCGCGCACACGAAGCCGTGCTCGGTCTCGGCGATCACGAAGTCGCCGCGCTGCCGTCGTACCGCCGCGGCCTCGCGGAGCACCAGCTCGACTCCGCCCGGGTCAGGCTCGATCCGCCCTTCGGCTTTGGAGACGACCTTCTGGGCGACGACCACAATGTCGCCGGTTTCCGAGCCCGCCCGCGCGCTCGACTGCGTCGCCGATTAGCGCCGCGAGATCGTCCCCCGGCCGCACCTCGGGGATCCCTTCGAGCGGCGTGATCGTGACCATCTAGAGGCCGGTGATTCGGACGCCGCTGCGCACGCGGTGGCGCATGTTCGTGCTGACGAGGACGGCGGTGAACGGCTCCAGCCAGCGCGCGACCTCGAGCCGGCCCACGTCGACCGCCCGGCCCGTCACGACGCGCTCCGCGATCGCCGGCCACGACGGCCTTCGCCTCGTCGTCGTCGCCGGCGATCAGCACGTCCTCGTCCAGCGGATGGTCGATGTCGGCGAGTGCCTTGGCGCTCAGAGTCGTGAACCCGGCGACGATCCGAGCCTCGGGCGCGCGCGCGCGCAGCCAGCTCGGCCAGCGAAAGCTCGCCCGGCTCGGCGAAGGGCTTGCCCTCGCGGACTCCGACCGGCGCCGCGACGCTCACGACGATCCTCCCCGCCAGCTGCGTCAGCGAGATCGCGCGCAGTCGCCTCGACTCCGCCGGGCGGAGTGCACAGGAACACGACGTCCGCGGACGCAGCCTCGGCGTTCGCGACCGCTTCGCCCTGCGGGTTGCGGGAGCCGATCGCAACATCCTCCCCCGCCGCGCGCAGGCGCGCCGCGAGCCCCTGGCCGAAGTCGCCCGTGCCGCCGACGAGGCCGATCACAGCGCGTCCAGGATCGCGCGTCCGACATCGGCGCGCGTTGCGGGCTCGGCCATCACGATGGGCGCCACGATAGCCCGAAGGCCGAGCGCCTCGATCCGCTCGGTGAGCTCGGCGTCCTCGGAGTCGACGACGAACCCGTCGGCCATCTCCGCGTAGAGCTGGGCGACGCCGACCGCGCTCGACTCGTGCCCCAGCGTGAGGAGCATCTCCTCGAGCGGGCCGCGCAGCGCCTGGCCGCCGACGATCGGGGAGATCGCGATCACGTTCGGGTGCTGCGCGACAGCCTCCTCAACGCCGGGCACGGCCAGGATCGGGTGGATCGAGACGAACGGATTCGACGGTGCGAAGAACACGGTCTCAGCGTCGCGGATGGCGTCGAGCACCCCGGGGCCGGGACGCGCTTCCTCCGCGCCTTCGAACTGCACGCCGAGCACCGGATCGGCATGCCGTCGCGCCACGAACCAGTCCTGGAACGCGAGCTCGCCTTCGGCGGTGACGATCCGCGTACGCAGCACGTCGTCCGTCGCCGGCAGGAGCCGCACGTCCACGTCGAGCGCCGCGGCCAACCGGGCGAACGTCTCCGAAAGAGGCGCGCCGTCCCGCAGCGCGGCAGCGCGGACCAGATGCAGCCCGATGTCGCGGTCGCCGAGCGTGAACCAGGACTCGCCGCCGAGCGCGCGCACCTGGTCGAGCGCCGCGTAGCTTTCGTCGCGAACGCCCCAGCCGCGCTCCTCGTCGAGGAGCCCGGCGAGCGTGTAGAGCACCGTGTCCAGATCCGGCGAGATGTGCAGCCCGAGGATCTCGATGTCGTCCCCGACGTTGCCGATCGCCGTGACCTTCTCCGGCCCCGCGGCACGGGCGAGCGAGTCGACGAAGCGCGAGCCGCCGAGCCCGCCGCAGAGCACCGCATAGGGACGCATGGCGCCACGCTACCCGCGCGGCCGCGATGACTTTCGTTGACACCGACGCCACGAAGGAGAAGGATCGCGGAGCCGCGTCATGTCCTTCCTCTCGCCGCTGATCGTCAAGACCGCCGCAGCGCTCGACCGCCGCTTCGGCTGGGACCGCCTGCCGCGCTTCCTCGGCGTCTACACCGTGGCCGGGATCCGTACGCGGCTGCGGCGGGAGAACCTCTACGACACGGAAACCGCGCACGCGCCCCCTCCGCCGCCCGGCGGCGTACCCGCCCGCTACCTGCGCGCCCGCTCGATGGACGGCACCTACAACGACCTGAGCGACCCGCACATGGGCGCGATCGGCTCGCGCTTCGGGCGCAACGTGCCGATCGACCGCACGTTCCCGCTGGACGAGCCCGCGATCCTCGAGCCGAACGCGCGCACCGTCAGCCGCGAGCTGCTCACGCGCGAGCGCTTCATCCCGGCGTCGACGCTGAACCTGCTCGCCGGCGCGTGGCTCCAGTTCGAGGTGCACGACTGGTTCAGCCACGGCAAGAACGAGATCGACCGGCCCTGGGAGGTCGCGGTCGCTGGAGACGACACCTGGCCCGAGCGCCCGATGAAGATCCCGCGGACGCGCCGCGACCCGACCTCCGACGACGACCCTTCGACGCCGCCGACGTTCGTCACGGCCGACAGCCATTGGTGGGACGGCTCGCAGATCTACGGCTCGGACGCGGGCTTCGCGCACGCGATCCGCGAGGGCACCGGCGGCAGGCTGCGGATCGACGAGCAGGGCCTCCTCCCCGCCGATCTCGCCGAGCACGTCGATCTCGAGGGCGTCGCGGCGAACTTCTGGCTCGGCCTCGGGCTTCTGCACACGCTCTTCTCCCTCGAGCACAACGCGATCTGCGACGCGCTCCACGAGGAGAACCCGTCGTGGACGGACGACGACCTCTTCGACCGCGGCCGACTCGTGAACTCGGCGCTGATCGCGAAGATCCACACGGTCGAGTGGACGCCGGCGATCGTCGCGCACCCGACGACGAAGCTCGGGATGAACGCGAACTGGTGGGGCCTCATGGGCGAGCGCTTCACCAAGAAGTTCGGGCGCATCGGCCGGAGCGAAGTGCTGAGCGGCATCCCCGGCTCGCCCACGAACCACCACACGGCCCCGTATTCGCTGACCGAGGAGTTCGTGGCCGTCTACCGCATGCATCCGCTGCTGCCGGACGACTTCACGTTCCGCTCGCTCGACAGCGACCAGGTGACGCACGAGCTGACGTTCCCGGAGATCGGCGCGCTCCAGACCCGCGACCGGCTGATCGAGCTGGGCGTCGCGAACTCGCTCTACTCCTTCGGCGTCTCGCATCCGGGCGCGATCACGCTGCACAACTACCCGCGCTTCCTCCAGGAGCTGAAGCGGCCCGACGGGACGGCCCTCGACCTCGCGGCGGTCGACATCATGCGCACCCGGGAACGAGGCGTCCCCCGCTACAACGACTTCCGGCGAGCTCTTCCACAAGCGGCGCGTCAAGTCGTTCGAGGACCTGACGAAGAAGCCGCAGACCGCCGAGGAGCTCGAGCGTGTCTACGGGGACATCGACAACCTCGACCTGATGGTCGGGCTCTACGCCGAGCCGCTGCCCAAAGGGTTCGGGTTCAGCGACACCGCCTTCCGCGTGTTCGTCCTCATGGCGTCGCGGCGCCTCAAGAGCGACCGCTTCTTCACGCGCGACTACCGGCCGGAGATCTACTCGCCGACCGGGCTTCCAGCTGGGTGCAGGAGACGACCATGAGCGACGTGCTCCTGCGCCACTACCCCGAGCTCGAGCCGGCGCTGCGCGGCGTCGACAACGCGTTCGCTCCCTGGAACCACGTCGCATGAGCGAGGGCGCCGTCGAGATCACGCCGGGGCTGTGGAGTCTCAAGCAGAAGAAGGGCGGCCGCGTCCATGCGTTCCTCTGCGACGACGGGAACGAGCTGACGCTCGTGGACACGCTCTTCGACACCGACGGCAAGCGGATCCTGGCGCTGCTCGAGCAGCTCGGGAAGCAGCCCTCCGACCTGCGCAACATCGTGATCACGCACGGACACCGCTCGCACCTCGGCGGGCTCGCGGCCCTGGCCGACGTCACCGGCGCGACCGTGCACGCGCACCCGTGGGAGGCGGACATCGTCGGCGGCGACCGCGAGGCGCAGCGGGTCAGCCTCATCCCGAGCAAGCCGCTGCGGACGTACTTCCCGTTCCAGTTCGGATCCGCGCTCGGGTTCGGGAAGCATCCGCCGCGCAAGGTCGACCACACCGTCGCGGGGGGCGACCGCATCGGGCCGCTGCACGTGCTCGACGCCGCCGGCCACTCCCCGGGTCACCTCGCGTTCTGGTGGCCGGAGCGCAACGCGCTGATCGCCGGCGACGCGATCGCGACCTGGCCGTCGTTCCTCCCCGGCTGGCCGTCGTTCACGCTGAACGAACGCGAGCACCGCGCCACGTTGCGCCGCCTGGCCGAGATGGAGCCGGAGATCCTGACCGTCGGCCACGGCGAGCCGATCCTGTCGGACGCCCGCGCCCGCATCCGAGACCTCGTGGACGAAGTCGAAAAGTAGGCGGCGCAACCGCGGAGCCGCTGCGTATGCTCAGCGTGTGCTCGCGATCGTGCCGGTCAAGAGCCTTTCGAACGCCAAGACGCGGCTCGCCCCCGCCCTGGCGCCGGCCGAGCGCGAGCGGCTCGTCGTGGCGATGCTCGACAGCGTGCTGGCCGCGTGCTCGGCTGCGCAGTCGATTCGCGGCGTGCTCGTCGTGACGCCCGATCCCGGGATGGGACGAGGGTTTCCGGTGCTCGTGGACTCCGGCGAAGGGCATGGGCCCGCGCTGGCCGCGGCGCTGCGGGACCCGCGGGCTCGCAACGGTGTGGTCGTCGTCATGGCCGATTGTCCGTTCGTGACCGCGGACTCCCTGGATGCGCTCGTCGCCGCGGCCGACCCGCTTGCCTTGGTTCCGGCCGCGGACGGCGGGACGAGCGCGCTGGCGTTCCGCGATCCGTCGCTCGTCGAGCCGGCCTTCGGCGTTCCCGGAAGCGCCGCGGTCACGGTGGCTCGTGCGCGCGCTGCCGGAATCGAGGCGGTGCTCGTAGACGATCCGGCGCTCGCGTTCGACGTCGACCGGCCGGCCGACCTCGAGCGGGTCTTCGCGGCATGAACCTCGTCGACCGTCCGCTCGACGACCTGCTCGCCGAGGCGCGCGCGCTGCGCGAGGAGGGCCACGGACGCGTAGTCACCTACTCGCCGAAGGTCTTCATCCCGCTGACGAAGCTCTGCCGGGACGTCTGCCACTACTGCACGTTCGCGGGGCCTCCGCGGCGTGGCGAGCGCGCGTACATGACGGCCGACGAGGTGCTCGAGGTGGCTCGGGCCGGCGCGGCAGCCGGCTGCCACGAGGCGCTCTTCACCCTCGGCGACAAGCCCGAGCTGCGCTATCGCGCCGCCCGCGAGGAGCTGGCCGAGCTCGGGTGCGAGACGACGATCGAATACCTCGCACGGATGTGCGAGCTCGTCGTCGCCGAGACCGGGCTCCTGCCGCACGCGAACCCGGGCGTGATGACGCGCGAGGAGCTCGCCTTGCTGCGCGGCGTCTCGGCGTCGCAGGGGATCATGCTCGAGACGACGTCCGATCGGCTCTCGGCACGCGGCGGCCCGCATTTCGGCTCGCCGGACAAGGTTCCGGCGCGGCGGCTGGAGACGATCGAGCTCGCCGGTGAGCTGCGGATCCCGTTCACGAGCGGCGTCCTCATCGGCATCGGCGAGACCCGCGAGGAGCGGCTCGACGCGCTGCTTGCGCTGCGCGATCTGCACGAGCGGCACGGCCACATCCAGGAAGTGATCGTCCAGAACTTCCGCGCGAAGCGGGGGACGAAGATGGCGGGCGCGCCGGAGCCGTCGCTCGAGGAGCTCCTGTGGACGGCCGCGACGGCGCGCGTCGTGCTGGGGCCGGAGATGCACATCCAGGCGCCGCCGAACCTCTCGTACGACGATTTCCCCCGCCTGCTCGAGGCCGGCATCGACGACTGGGGCGGCGTGTCGCCGGTGACGCTCGATCACGTCAATCCGGAGGCACCGTGGCCGGAGATCGAGCGGCTGCGCGGCGGCGACGGAGGCGGCAGGGCTGGAGCTGGCCCCGCGGCTCGCCGTGTACCCGGAGTACGTGGCCGACCTCGCCCGCTGGGCGGATCCTTGCGTGGCCCCGGCGATTCTCCGAGCCGCGGACGCGACGGGCCTGGCCCGAGAGGACGCCTGGCACGCAGGAGCGTCGATCCCGCCGCCTTCCTCGCTCCTCTCGCGCGTGCCCGACAACCGGGAGGCTCCCCCACCCCTACTTCAAACGGTACCGGGGGAGTTCGCACGTGTCAGTAACGGAAGCGCGCCGGCTTTGGGCCAGTTGATCCACAACGGCCGGAACGGACACGGCCAGACACTCGGGGCCGTCGCGGCGGCGCTCTCGAACGCCGGCGCCGGCCGCGAGCTCGACGAGGACGAGATCACCGCGCTCTTCGAAGCGCGCGGGCGCGAGCTCACGGCCGTGCTCGGCGCGGCCGACGGCCTGCGCCGCGAGGTGAGCGGCGACAAGGTCAGCTACGTCGTCACCCGGAACGTCAACTACACGAACGTCTGCTACTTCCGCTGCGGCTTCTGCGCCTTCTCCAAGGGCAAGCTCGCCGCGAATTTGCGCGGGGAGCCGTACGTCGTGCCGACGGACGAGATCGCCCGTCGCGCGCGCGAAGCCTGGGAGCGCGGCGCGACCGAGATCTGCCTCCAGGGAGGCATCCACCCCGCCTTCACGGGCGACACGTACCTCGAGATCGTCGCCGCCGTGAAGGAGGCGGTCCCCGGGATCCACGTGCACGCGTTCTCTGCACTCGAGGTCTGGCAGGGCGCGGCGACGCTCGGAGTCGACCTCCCCGACTACCTCGAGCAACTAAGGGATGAAGGCCTCGCGTCGCTCCCCGGCACGGCGGCGGAGATCCTCGACGACGACATCCGCGCCGCCCTCTGCCCGGACAAGGTGAACACGGCCCAGTGGCTCGAGGTGCACGATGCGGCCCACCGAGCCGGACTCCGCTCGACGACGACGATCATGTTCGGCTCTGTCGAGGGCCCGCGCTCCTGGGCGCGTCACCTGATCGAGCTGCGCGAGCAGCAGAAGCGGACGGGCGGCTTTACCGAGTTCGTCCCGCTCCCGTTCGTGCACATGGAGGCGCCCATCGCGCTCAAGGGGCACGCGCGCTCGGGCCCGACGTTCCGCGAGGCGCTCCTCATGCACGCGGTTGGACGGCTCGCGCTGCACCCCTGGATCACGAACGTCCAGGCGTCCTGGGTGAAGCTCGGCGTCGCCGGCGCGCAGGCCGCGCTCCAAGCAGGAGCGAACGACCTCGGCGGGACGCTCATGAACGAGTCGATCTCACGCGCGGCGGGCGCCGAGCACGGCCAGGAGCTCGGGCCCGAGCTGATGGAGGAAGCCATCCGCGCGCTCGGCCGCACCCCGCGACAGCGGACGACGCTGTACGGCACGCCGGATCGCGAGCGCACGCGCGCGTCGTTCGGCGCCGCGCCGCTCGCCGAGCCCGTGAACCCCAGCGTGAACGACGCGAAGCTCCGCCGCCCGAGGCGCCTTGTCCGCCCTGGGCTAGCGGTCGGCTAGAACGCGACGGGCAGCGCGGGAACGATCGCACCGGACGTCCCGACGGCGCCGTTGCTTGCGCCGCCGGCCGGGCTCGTGCCGCCCTGGCCCGGCGTCCCGAATGTGATCGTCGTGCCGCCGCTCGAGGAGAAGGTGCTGGTTCCGCCGCGGAAAACGCCGATCGACGGGCCGCCGGCTCCGCCCCCGCCCGCGCCGCCGTCGCCGCCCCTGCCGCCGGGCTTGCCGTTTGCGCCCGCGCCGCCGAAGCGCGCCGACCCGAGCCCGCACCCGCCGCGCGATCCACCCGCCTGCCCGCTGCCGCCGAGGCCACCGTCGCCGCCGGCGCCACCTCCGCCGCCCGCACCGCCTGCTCCGCCGTTCCCGGCGCTGATCGAGCCGCCCGTCGCGGTCACGGTCGAGTTCGAGAGGTAGATGCCGAAGGAGCCGCCCCCGCCGCCTCCGCCGGACCCCGGCTGACCGCCGGCGCCACCCGCGCCGCCGCCGCCCCCGCGCCCGCCTGGGATTGCCGCACAGTTGTCGCAGAAGAAGTTGGTTCCGTTCGCCGTCCCGCCTCCTCCTCCGCCCGCGCCACCGCCGCCGCCCGGCTTGCCGAGCGCACCGTTCTGGCCGGCGCGGGGCGTCCACTCCGCTCCTGCCACGGCCGGCAGGTCCGGCATGCCGCCGGCGCCTCCGGCCCCAGGATCGCCTGGGCCGCCCGCTGTCGCGTTGTCGGGAGCGCCGCCCCCGTTCGAGGAACTCGTGAGCGAGCAGCTTCCCGATGAGCCTGGGCTTCCACCGAGCCCGATCGTCCCGCCCCCGGCAGGCGTCTGCCCGTCTCCACCCGTGCCGCCTGCGCCCACGCCGATGACGGCCAGCGCGCTGGTGCCTCCGAGGCAACCGAGGGCGCTCGTGCCCCCGGCTCCGCCGTCGGCCCCGCTGGCGCCGCTGTTTCCCGTCGCGCCCGGATTTCCCACCGGCCCCGGTGCACCGGAGGCACCCGCGGCCGCCAGCACGAACACGGACTGGAGCGTCAGCGCCGACCCGTTCACGGCGCGGATCCCGTACGTGTTCGCGCCCGCCAGGGTGCCCGCGAACGTCAAGAGCTGGAGCGTGACCCCTGTGTCGCCGTCCGCGAGGAGCGCCTGTGGCGAGCCGGTCACGACCGTCGTCGCCGCAAGACCGACCTCACGGTTCCACGTGGCGTTGTAGGCGCCGTAGATCCCGATGTCGGTGCGGGCGGAGACGACGGGATACGACCCCGACTGGACGATGACCGAGGCACGCCCGGCCGCCTGCGCCGTCGCGAGCGCGGCGTCGATCGTACGCTTCGGCTGCGCCTTCGTTCCCGAGAGGAGGTCGTCGCCGGACGGCGCGACGAACACAGACTGCGCCTCGTTCCCGTCGATGCCGTCGCAGTTCGCGTCCGCGAACGAGAGGTCGGGCAGATCTGTCGCGCCCGGATGGACGGAGCCGTTATCGGGCGCGCAATCGGACGGCGACGCATGCCCGTCCCCGTCCCGGTCGCGCCCGTGCGCCAGCGTGCCCGAGAACCGCTGATTCGTAGCCTGGTTCCCGGCCCGGTCGCTCACCGGCTTCGACTTCGTCCGCGCGTAGCTCGTTTTCGGCCGGGCGGCGTAGTCCGCCGCGCCCTTCTCGACGAGCTTCACGAGCACTGTCTTGCCCTTTGCCGCGCCCACGCTCTTCACGGTGTAGCCGGCGACTGCCAGCGGAAACGGCTTCTTCGTGTCGCTCGCGTGCCGGATCTTCTCCGAGAAGGTGACGAGCACGCCGTCCGCGCGGCCGTCACGATCCGCGTCCTGCATCACCGCCGAGGTGATCTTCGGCGCTGCCCGGTCCGCCGCGGGCGCGCTCGACACAAGGACAAGGAACGCGAAGAGCGCCACCGCCGCAGCAATTTTCATCGCCCGACGGTAGCGCTCTACACGCTGCTATTCAATGACGCGAACTCAGTACCACTTCCCGCGCGCGAACCCGCCGAAGGCGAGCAGGCCGATCAGCCCGACGATGATCCCGATCCACACGTAGCCGAGCACGAGCAGGACGATCCCGATGATGACGAGCACGCCACCAAGTCCCAGGCCAGCCATGTTCCCTCCCCGTTAGTTGACCGGGCGCTTCTACCCGGCCAAACGCTCGCCGAACCGCGCGCGTGGAACGAACTGCCCGACCCCCGGCGAGGCGACCAGCTCGTCGTTCTCGACGAGCACGTTGCCGCGCAGGAGCACCACCTCGGGGGAGCCCGTCACCTCGGTGCCCTCGAAGAGGTTGTAGTCGGACTTCGAGCGCTGGCTGGCCGCGGTGATCGTCAGCGTCTTCTCGGGATCGAAGACGACGATGTCCGCGTCGGAGCCGACCGCGACCGTGCCCTTGCGCGGGTACAGGCCGAAAAGCTTCGCGGGGTTCGTCGAGAGCAGCTCGACCATCCGGTTCAGGTCGATCCGCCCGGCGCGGACGCCGAACTCGTGGATCATCTGGAGCCGGTTCTCGAGCCCGGGCCCGCCGTTCGGGATCTTCGAGAAGTCGTCGCGGCCGAGCGTCTTCTGCCCGTCCCACGTGAACGCGCAGTGGTCGGTCGAGATCGCCGAGAGCTCGTCCGTGCGCACGGCGTTCCAGAGAACGTCCCAGTTCGCCTTGTCGCGGACGGGCGGCGAGTAGACGTACTTCGCGCCCTCGAAGTTCGGCTTCGCGATGTCGTCGAGCGAGGTGAAGAAGTACTGCGTGCACGTCTCGCCCCACACGTCCCAGCCGGCCTCGCGCGCGCGGGCGATCGGCTCGACCGCCTCGCGGCACGTCACGTGGACGACGTAGAGCGGCGCGCCGGCGAGGTGCGCAAGCTGGATCGCCCGGTTGGTCGCCTCGCCCTCCGCCTCGGGCGGGCGGGTGAGCGCGTGGTAGAGCGGCTCCGTGTTCCCGGCCTCGAGCGCCTGGCGCACGAGCGCGTCGATCACGTCGCCGTTCTCCGCGTGGACCATGACGAGCGCGCCCGACTTGGCCGCGACCTCCATCGCGCTGAAGAGCGTCTCGTCGTCCACCATCAGCACGCCCTTGTAGGCCATGAAGAGCTTGTAGGAAGTGACGCCCTGGTCGGGAAGCGACGCGAGCTCCTCGAGCGTTCCGCCCTCCTCGAGGTCGGTAATGGCCATGTGGTAGCCCATGTCGATCACCTGCTTGCCGGCCGCCTTCGCCTTCCACGTTTCGAGCGCCTCGGCGAACGTCTGGCCCCGGCCCTGGATGACGAAGTCGACGTGGCAGGTCGTCCCGCCGAACGCCGCCGCGGTCTGGCCCGACTCGACGTCGTCGATCGTGACCGTGCCGCCGAACGGCATGTCGAGATGCGTGTGCGGGTCGACGCAACCCGGCAGCACGTACTTCCCCGCTGCGTCGATCGTCTTGTCCGCCTCGACGTCGAGCGAGGAGCCGATCAGCGCGATCCGCTCGCCCTCGACGAAGACGTCCCCGAAGTAGTCGTCGGCCGCCGTGATGACGCGGCCGCCCTTGATCAGCACCGACATGTCCGCTCCCTCCCCGGAAAGACGAATGGCCGCCGGAAGTATTCCTGGGCCGGATGCCCAGACGTCGATTAGGCTCCCGCCATGCCGCTCGAACCGAGCCGCACCGTCGACGATTTGCGAGAGCTTCGCGAGCTCACCGGGGACGAAAACGGCGCCCAGCGGGTCGCCTGGACGAACACCTGGGAGACGGCGCGCGAGTGGCTCGTCGGCAAGCTCGGCGACCTTCCGCTCGAGTACGAGATCGACCAGGCCGGGAACCAGTGGTGGACGCTTCCCGGCGCCTCCGACCGGGCCGTTCTGATCGGCGGGCACATCGACTCCGTCCCCAACGGCGGCTGGCTCGACGGCGCGCTCAACGTGGTCGCCGCGGTCGAGGTCATGCGGCGGCTGGCGGCGGAGGGCGAGCCCGCGGCGACCGTCCGGCTGGTCAACTGGGCCGACGAGGAGGGCGCACGCTTCGGTCGTTCGCTGTTCGGTTCGAGCGCAGTCTCCGGGACGATGGACGACCAGGACGATCTGCGGCAGCGCAAGGACGCAAACGGGATCGCGCTGCCCGATGCGCTGGCGGAGCACGGCGTCGACCTCGACTCGGCGCTGGAGGCGCGGACGCAGCTCGAGTCAGCGGCCGCCTACCTGGAGCTCCATATCGAGCAGGGCCCTGTCTTGGAGTCGATGGACATCCCGCTGGGCGTCGTGCTCGGCACGTTCGGCGTCGAGCGGCATCTCGTCACTTGGACGGGCCAGGCCGCGCACGCCGGGTCGACACCGATGGACAAGCGGCGCGACGCGCTGGCGGGCGCCTCGAAGCTGGCGCTCTCGCTACGGGAGATCGCCGCGGCCGCAGGTGGCGCGGCGGTGTGCACGTCGGGCGGGGTCGTCTGCAAGCCCGGAATCGTCACGTCGGTCGTCGAGACCGCCGAGCAGCTCCTAGATCAGCGCGCGCTCGACCTCCCGACGCTCGAATCGATGCTCGCCGACGCCAAGGCGCGGAGCGAGCGCTACGCCGCCGAAGAGGACATCGCGGTTGCCTGGGAGCGAATCTGGCGGATCGACCCGATCCTCTTCGACGAGACGCTGATCGGCTTAGCGGACGAGGCGATCCAGGAGGTCGCCGGCACATCGCACCGCCTGCCGAGCGGCCCCCTCCACGACGCCGCCGAGATCGCCCGGGCCGGCATTCCGACGGTGATGCTCTTCGTCCAGAGCCTGCGCGGGCTCTCACACACGAAGCTCGAGGACACGAAGCCGCAGCACCTCGAGCTGTCAGTCCAGGCGCTCGACCGCCTGGCCGACCGCACGATTGCGCACGTCGCCGGCTAGGTCCGGACGAGCGCGAGTCCGCTAGCCAGCAGCGCTACGCCGCCCAGCCGCGCGGGCGATCGCAAGGCTGAGGGCTCCCCAAATTGCCACGAAGCGGATTTCGGGCAAAGATTGCGGCTCCTTGCCGCGATAGATCCGGGGGAGCGCATGCTCACATTCGGCGTCACCGTCCTGCCCGACCCGCCCTACACGCGCCTGCTCGAGCTGATGGAGAAGGCCGAGGAGGCCGGCTTCGACAACTGCTGGACGTACGACTCGCACATCCTCTGGCACGAGTCGTACCCGCTGCTCGCGCTGGCGGCCGACCGCACGGAGAAGGTCATGCTCGGCCACTGCGTCACGAACCCGGGGATCCGCGACCCGACGATCACGGCGAGCTACTACGCGACGCTCCACGAGATCTCGAACGGCCGCGCGGTCATGGGCATCGGCCGCGGTGACTCCTCGCGGCGCGTCGTCGGGCTGAAGCCGGTCAAGGTCGCGGACTTCGAGGCGTCCCTCCGGATGATGAAGGACCTCATGAACGGCCGGTCGGTCGTGTGGAACGAGAAGGAACTCCAGCTCGGGTGGGTGCGCACCGAGCTGCCCGACATCGAGATGTTCGTCGCGGGCTACGGGCCGAAGGCGCTCGCGGTCGCGGGGCGGGTCGGCGACGGCGTGATCATCCAGCTCGCCGATCCCGAGATCATCGGCTGGATCATGGACACGGCCCGCGCCGCGGCCGTAGAGGACGGACGCGACCCGGCGGAGCTCAAGTGCCACGTCTG
Source organism: uncultured Thermoleophilia bacterium (assembly GCA_963716005.1). Lineage (GTDB taxonomy): Bacteria > Actinomycetota > Thermoleophilia > Gaiellales > Gaiellaceae > CAVRUF01. The sequence goes on along the minus strand of OY970285.1, from coordinate 696,192 downwards.
CGCGCCGAGCCACATCTCCGACGACATCGAGGACGCGCGCAACCAGGTGCGCTGGTTCCCGGCGATGGTCTCGAACCACGTGATGGACCTGATCGAGCGCTACGGCTTCGAGTCGGAGATCCCCGCCGCGCTGACCGAGTTCGTGAAAGCGCGGAAGTTCTACGACTACAAGGACCACTCGCGGGTCGGCGCAGCGCACGGCGAGTTCGTGACCGACGACATCTGCGACCGGTTCTGCGTCCTCGGAACGCCCGAGCAGGTGACGCAGAAGCTCCGCGACCTCGAGGGGATCGGCGTCGACCACTTCAACATCTACCTCATGACCGAAGGCCAGGAGGAGACGCTTCAGGCCTACCGCGAGTCGATCCTCCCGCAGTTCAGCGCAGCGTGACCGGCGCGCGAAGCCGCTCGCGGTTGCGAGCCGCGTAGATCGCGACCGCGGCCGGAACGAGCAGGAGCCCGCCGGCGAGCGCGAAGACGTCCGCGGGGTTGAACGCGAACGCGCCGGCGATGAGCGGATCCGGGACGCCGGCCGGCCAGATCGCCAACGACGTGAGATTGGCGAGCGCTCCTCCGAGGAGGACGCCTCCCGCCGCGGCAACGACTCGCGATCCAGTCGCGAGGAGAGCCGCCGCCCACGGGATCGCGCAGGCCGCAACGAGCACGTAGAGCCCGGAGCGCTCGTGGAAGTAGGTCGTCGGCGTACCGGCCTTCACCGCCAGGTCGATCGCCGCGGCCGCGAAGGCGACCGAGAGGAGAAGAAGCGCGCGGTGGGCCACGGCGCGATTGTCCCTCACGCGTCAAGATGGGCGCGTGCCCGACCGTCCCCGGCCGCTCGACGCCCGCGTGCTGCCGCGCTTCTCCGGCGTGCGCACGTTCGCGCGGCTCCCGCACACGACCGACCTCGAGGGCGTCGATGTCGCCGTGGTCGGAATCCCGTTCGACACGGGCACGTCGTTTCGCTCGGGCGCGCGGTTCGGACCGGAGGGGATCCGCTCGGCGTCCGCCTTGCTGCGCCCGTTCAATCCGGTCTGGGGAATCGACCTGATCGAGGCGCTTGCGATCGTCGACTACGGCGACGCGCCGGTTGCCCCCGGGGACACGATCGAGACGTACAAGCGCGTCGAGGCGGCGCTCGAGCCGATCGTCGACGCGGGCGTCGTCCCCTTCGGCCTCGGCGGCGACCACTCGATCACGCTGGCCGAGCTGCGCGTACTGGCCCGGCGGTACGGGCCGCTCGCGGTCGTCCAGCTCGACTCGCACACCGACACGTGGGACGAGTACTTCGGCCAGAAGTTCTTCCACGGGACGACGTTCCTGCGGGCGGTCGAGGAGGGCATCGTCGACCCGTCCGCGTCGGTGCAGGCCGGAATGCGCGGCACCGTCTACGGCCCGGACGACCTGGGCGGCGCGCGCGAGCTCGGCTTCACCGTGATCCCCGCCGAGGAGTTGCGAGCCCTCGGCCCGGAGGCGTTCGGTTCGCTCGTGCGCGAGCGCGTCGGCGAGCGACCGCTGTTCGTGTCCTTCGACGTGGACTTCCTCGACCCGTCGGTCGCGCCCGGAACCGGCACGCCGGAGATCGGCGGCTTCTCGTCGGCCGAGGCGCTGGCGTTCCTGCGCGCACTCAAGGGGATGCGGCTCACCGGCGCGGACGTCGTGGAGGTCGCGCCTGCGTACGACGGGCCGGGACAGCAAACCGCGATCCTCGCCGCCAACGTCGCCTGGGAGCTCCTTGCGCTTCATGCGAGCGGGTCGTGATGCTCGAGTCGCGGCCCATGACGCCCGACGAGATCGCGGAGTTTCGCGTTTCTCATGAGCCCGTGTATGCGGCCGACATCGAGGCGCACGCAGGCTGGACCCGCGCCGACTCTGAGGCGAAGGCAAAGCGCGACATGGAGGCGATGTTCCCGGCGGGCGAGGCGCAGGAGGGCCACGCGCTGTTAGTCCTAGAGGTCGAGGGCGAGCGGGTCGGCGAGATGTGGATGCGCGTGTTCGAGCGCGGTCTGTGGCTCTACTGGGTGTTCATCGCACCGGAGCGGCGCGGGCAGGGGCTCGGCCGCGAGGCGATGGCGATCCTCGAGGACGAGGCCCGCAAGGGCGGCCACGGGACGATCGAGCTGAATGTGTTCGGCGCGAACGAGACGGCCCGGTCGCTCTACCGCGCGCTCGGCTACCGCGAAGAGGCGGTCGTCATGTCCAAGCTCGTGCCGCCGGCGTAAGTCGTCACGTTTCCGCGCGCATCTCGACGCAATCTGCGTGCCACACGTGCGGTTCTCGGGGTTAGGCTGATGCCGAAGGCGGGTGGGATTGGGAACCCGAAGTTAGACGCGCACGCGTGTGGCAATTAGCAGCCGGGTACGCTGTCCCGAGAACGACGAGGGAGGCGCCATGAGCGAGGTCATCGACGCACCGTCGCCCGCGCAGGACGACACGGGCGAGCCGAAGCGGATCAGCCACTGGATCGGCGGCCAGATCGTCGCCGGCGAATCGGGACGCACCGGCCCGGTCTACAACCCCGCGACCGGTGAACAGACCGGCGCCGTCGATTTCGCGAGCGTCGAAGAGGTCGACCGCGCCGTCGCGACCGCGCGGGACGCCTTCCCGGCCTGGCGTTCGCTGTCGCTCGCCAAGCGCGCCGACCTCATGTTCGCGATCCGCGAGCTCGTCCACACGCACAAGCAGGACATCGCGCGCTTCCTGACGCTAGAGCACGGCAAGGTGCTCTCCGACGCGGCCGGCGAGGTCACGCGCGGCCTCGAGGTGATCGAGCACGCGTGCGGCATACCCACGCTTCTCCAGGGTCGCTTCTCCGAGCAGGTCTCGACCGGCATCGACGTCTACTCGATCCGGCAGCCGCTCGGGGTGTGCGCCGGGATCACGCCCTTCAACTTCCCCGCGATGGTGCCCATGTGGATGTGGGCGCCCGCAATCGCGTGCGGCAACACGTTCGTGCTGAAGCCCTCCGAGAAGGACCCTTCGTCCTCCCTCTTCGTCGCCGAGCTCCTGCGCGAGGCCGGCGTGCCCGACGGCGTGTTCAACGTCATCCACGGCGATCGGATCGCGGTCGAGCGGCTGCTCGAGCACCCCGACATCGACGCCGTGAGCTTTGTCGGCTCGACGCCGATCGCGAAGTTCATCTACGAGACCGGCGCAAAGAACGGCAAGCGCGTTCAGGCGCTCGGCGGGGCGAAGAACCACATGGTCGTCCTCCCCGATGCCGACGTGGACATGGCCGCGGACGCTGCGGTGAGCGCCGCGTACGGCTCGGCCGGCGAGCGCTGCATGGCCGTTTCGGTCGTGGTCGCCGTCGGCGACGTCGGCGACAAGCTGGTCGACGCGATCGCCGAGCGACTCCCGAAGGTGAAGGTCGGCAACGGGCTCGAGGCGGACTCCGAGATGGGGCCGCTCGTGACGCGCGAACACCGCGATAAGGTGGCGTCGTATCTGGACAGCGGCGCCGAGCAGGGCGCGACGGTCGTCGCCGACGGCCGCGAGCTCGAAGTGGACGGCGACGGATTCTTCCTCGGCGTTTCGCTCCTCGACCACGTGAAGCCCGAGATGGACGCCTACCGCGACGAGATCTTCGGGCCGGTGCTGTCGGTCGTTCGCGTGGAGAGCTACGACGAGGCGGTGCAGCTCGCGAACGACAACCAGTACGGGAACGGCGTCGCGATCTTCACGCGCGACGGCGGTGCGGCGCGGCGCTTCCAGTTCGAGATCGGCGCTGGCATGGTCGGGATCAACGTCCCGATCCCGGTGCCGGTCGCGTACTACTCGTTCGGCGGCTGGAAGTCGTCCCTCTTCGGCGACTCGCACGTGTACGGGCCCGAGGGCATCAACTTCTATACCCGCGGCAAGGTTGTCACGAGCCGCTGGCCCGACCCGGCGACGAGCTCGGTCGACCTCGGCTTCCCGCAGACGCGCTAAACCCGAACTCGCGCTCGCGTCTGCTGGGTGGCATACCCCCACCCTGGGATAAACGCTATCGAGGAAATCCGCACGTGTCTGGCACCGAGGCGCGCCAACTCCGTGCCGATTGCTCCACAGGCGTTGGTGAGCGCCGCCGGCGCGCATACGCTCGCGCCATGCTCCGCGGCACCACCCGGCTCGCGCTCGTGGGCACGCTCCTCATGCTCTCGGCGGCTGCCTGCAGCACGTCTAGGCAGGACACTCAATCCACCGGAGATACCGCGACCGTCGAGTCGGTCACCGACGGCGACACGCTTCGCCTGAAGGGCGGGCGCCGCATCCGACTCGTGCAGATCGATGCGCCGGAACTCGGCGAGGCCGAGTGCTACGCCGAGGAGGCAGCGGCCGCGCTCGAGCGGCTCGCCCGTCCCGGCTCACGGATACGCCTAGAAGCGGATCCCGCCCTCGACGACCGCGACCGGTTCGGACGCGAGCTGCGCTACGTCTTCGTCGGTGACGCGAACCTGAACCTGCTGCTCGTTCGTGACGGCGCAGCGGGTGTCTGGTTCTTCGACGGCGACATGGGCCGGTACGCATCCGACCTGCTCGCCGCGACGCTCCGGGCGAGAACGGATGGACGCGGGCTCTGGGGCGCATGCCCGGGGGCGGACTTCAACCCGTACGAAGGGATCGACACCAACTAGGCCGTCTACCGTGCTTGACACCACAGGGTGCTGTCCACTACGGTAGACGGCATGAACCCACTTGACCCCACACTTCTCAAAGAAGCGCGAGGCTCGCGCGACAAGTTCCTTGAGGCGCAGCACGAGCTCGAGCGCGCCCGCGCCGACTACAACCACACGATCCGCCGGCTCCACGCCGAGGGCGGCTCGCTCCGCGAGATCGCCGACGATCTCGGGCTGAGCCACCAGCGCGTCCATCAGATCGTCGAGGGCGGCGAAGGCGGCCCTCCCCGCCGCGAGCACAAAGGTCGCTTCGGCTGGCCGTTCGAGCGCTTCACCCGCCGCGCCCGCCAGATCATCGTGTCCGCCCAGGAGGAAGCCGACCAGCTCGGCCACAACCGCGTCGGATCCGAGCATCTCCTGCTCGGGCTCGTGCGAGTCGAAGACGACGCGACCGCGGCGATCCTCACGGAGGCCGGCATCACGCTGGACGCTGTCCGCGAGCGCGTCGCGGCGATCGAGCCCGGCCCGCCCCGCCGGAGAGCGCCGTTCACGCGCGCCGGCAAGCGCGTGCTCGAGACGAGCGTCCGCGAGGCGAAGATGGGCGGCGATCGCTACATCGGCGCCGAGCACGTCCTGCTCGGGCTGATCGGCGATGAGCGCAACGGCTCGCTCCAGATCGTGCTCGAGCTTGGCGCCGACCCCGACGCCCTGCGCGCCGCCGTTGCGAAGCGCCGCGCCGCCTAGCCCGCGACCGGCTCGAACGAACCCGCGCGGTAGACGTGCCCGGGCAACTCGCGGCCGAGGACACCCTCGAGCCAGAGCGCGACGGAGATGAGCGCGTCGAGGTCGATTCCCGTCTCGACGCCTTCACCGTGCAGCAAGTACACGAGATCCTCGGTGGCGATGTTCCCGGTTGCGCGCGGAGCGAAGGGACACCCGCCGACGCCGCCGACCGACGCGTCGAAGATCGTCGCACCCCACTCCAGCGCCGCCCACGCGTTCGCGAACCCGGTCGCTCGCGTGTTGTGGAGATGGACGCCGACCGGCCTCGCGAACTTGACGCCGGCGACGACCATCGAGCGCACCTGGGTCGGAACTGCGACGCCGATCGTGTCGGCGAAGACGATCTCGTCCGCTCCGAGCGTGACCGCCTCCTCCGCCAGGCCGAGCACCTTGACGGGATCGACCGGCCCTTCGAACGGACAGCCGAACGCAACCGAGATGGAGACCGTGCTCGGAACGCCGTCCGCCTTGGCGCGCGCCAGCACCCGTGCGGCGGTCGCGAGCGACTCGTCCACGGTCTGGTTCGCGTTGCGCTGGTTGAACGAGTCCGTCGCCGCGAAGGTCAGATGGACGCGCTCGAGATCGGTCTCGCGCAAGCGGTCGTAGCCGCGCTCGTTCAGGACGAGGCCGGCGAACTCGACGCCCTCTCGACGCACGACGCCGTGCACGACCTCCTCAGGGCCCGCCATCGCTGGCACCTTGGCCGGGTTCACGAAGCTGACCGCCTCGATCCGGGAAATCCCGGTCGCCGCGAGCCGGTTGACCAGCTCGGCGCGCACCTCCGGCGCGAGCGTCAGCGCCTCGTTTTGGAGACCGTCGCGCGGCCCCACATCGCAAACGGTCACCTGCATCCTCCTAGGATAAAGGCCGTGCCGAGGATTCCCGTCTTCTCTGCCCAGGCCGTCTACGCCGGGCTCGGCCACGGCGAGGCGGTCGACGCCGTGCGCAACGCCTTCGTCGAGCACGCCGGCGGCACCTGGACGATGCCGTCCAAGGTCTACCTCGACGGGATGGAGGGCGACTTCCGCGCCATGCCCGCGGGCGGCGGCGGCTACGCGGTGCTCAAGTGGGTCACGTCCTTTCCCGGGAACCCTGCGCGCGATCTGCCGACGGTGACCGGCGTCGTCCTGCTCTCCGATGCTTCGACGGGCGAGTTGCGCGCCATGCTCGACGCCGGCGCGGTCACCGCGCTGAGAACCGGCGCCGCCGCCGTCCTGGCCGCCGAGACCCTGGCGCGGCCCACAGTGGCCGCCGCCTCGGTGGTCGGCTGCGGCGTCAACGGGCGCGCGGTCGCCCGCGCCTTCCTGGAGCGCGAGCGCGACGTGCTCCTCTACGACGCGAAGCCGGGCCAGGCCGCGGACGCTGCGGAGGAGTTGGGCGAGCGCACCTCCGTCGCCCGCGACCTCGCCGAGGCGCTCGCCGCCGACATCGTCGTCACGGTCACGCCCGGCCGCGAGATCCTCTTCCACGACGGCGAGCTTCATGCCGGCCAACACGTGAGCCTCATGGGTGCCGACGGCCCGGGCAAGGCCGAGATCGCCGTCGGCGAACTGCTCCGCGCGCGCGTCGTCTGCGACGAGTGGGAGCAGGCGAGCCACAACGGCGACCTCGGCCGGGCCTTCGACGAAGGGCGCCTCGGCCGTGATGACGTGGCAGAGCTCGGCCCGGTGCTGCTCGGCCTCCAGGAGGGACGCCGGGACGAGCACGAGATCACCGTGTTCGACTCCACGGGCCTCGCGGTGCAGGATCTCGCGGTCGCGATCGCCGTCTACGAGCGCGCCGTCGAGTCGGACATGGATCTCCAGACGGTCGAGCTCTAGAAACCGGAAGCCACGGGGATGGGGGTGCGCATGGCCGAACATGCGGTGGTCGTAGCCGGAGGCGGCCCGACCGGCCTGATGCTGGCGGGCGAGCTGGCGTTGGCGGGCATCGACGTTGCCATCGTCGAGCGCCGCGCCAGCCAGGACCTCCCCGGCTCGCGCGCGGGCGGTCTGCACTCGCGCACCATCGAGGTGTTCGATCAGCGGGGAATCGCCGATCGCTTCCTGTCGGAGGGACAGGAAGCGCAGGTCGCGGGCTACGCAGGGACCCCGCTGGACATCAGTGACTTCCCCACCCGCCACAACTACGGGCTCGGGCTGTGGCAGAACCACATAGAGCGGATCCTGGCCGAGTGGATCAGCGAACTGGAAGTGCCGATCTATCGCGAACGCGAGGTGACGGGGTTCGTGCAGGACGACACGGGCGTCGAGGTCGCGCTGTCGGACGGCGAGTCGCTGCGAGCGCAGTATCTCGTCGGGTGCGACGGCGGACGCAGTGTGATCCGCAAGGCAGCCGCCATCGAGTTCCCCGGTTGGGATGCGACCACGAGCGCCCTGATCGCCCAGGTCGAGATGACCGAGGAGCCGGAATTGGGCATCCGCCGCACTCCCTCCGGCATGCATGCCCTCGGCAAGGTGGAGTACGAGATCCGCGACGGCGAGGTGGTCTACGGGAAAGGAGGGACGGTGGGGGTCATGCTGACCGAATCGCAGGTCGGAACGAACGAGCCCACGTTGCGCGATCTGAGCGCGGGCCTCATCGCCGTCTACGGGACCGACTACGGCATCCATAGTCCCACCTGGATCTCCAGGTTCACCGACATGACCCGGCAGGCCGCGGCCTACCGCAAGGGACGGGTCCTGCTGGCCGGCGACGCGGCGCACGTGCATTCCCCGGTCGGTGGACAGGGTCTCAACACCGGCGTGCAGGATGCGGTGAACCTGGGCTGGAAGCTGGCGCAGGTGGTCGAGCGGACGTCGCCCGAAAGCCTCCTCGATACCTACCACCCCGAGCGTCACCCGGTCGCTGCCCGCGTGCTGCGCCACACGATGGCGCAGGTCGCGCTCATGCGTCCTGACGATCGCATCGAGGCGGTGCGCGACACCGTGTCCGAGCTGCTGAGCATGGACGAGCCTCGCCGACGATTCGCCGCGATGATGTCCGGTCTGGACATCCACTACGACCTGGGCGAGGGACACCCGCTGCTCGGACGCCGGATGCCCGACCTCGATCTAGCCACCGCCGACGGTCCGCGGCGCGTGTTCACCCTGCTGCACGACGCCCGGCCGGTACTCCTCGACCTCGGTGAGCCCGGCGGCTTCGACATCACTCCTTGGGCAGATCGGGTTCAGTCGATCGAGGCCGAATACACCGGCGAGTGGGAGCTTCCGGCGCTGGGCCAGGTGCCAGCCCCCGCCGCCGTGCTGGTTCGCCCCGATGGCTATGTCGCTTGGGTCGGGGACGGAACGGACGCCGGATTGCGGGACGCGCTGACTACGTGGTTCGGATCACCATGACTTTGCCCTAGCCGCGCTCGACCGGCAAGTCGCGCGCGCACCAGTCGCTCCACGAGCCGGGATAGAGCTTGGCGTCGTCCCGGCCGGCCCGTGCCAGCGCGAGCAGGTCGGCCGACGCGGTGATGCCCGAGCCGCAGTAGACGACGAGCTCGTCTGCGTCGAGGATCCCCTGCGGGATCTCCGCGAGCCCCACCGACGGCAGGTTGACGGCGCCGGGGATGCGGCCCGCGATCGGGTCGATCGGCTCGGTTTCGCCGCGGTAGCGCTCGGCCACGCGCGCGTCGACGACCACGAGGCCCGGCGCGCCCAGCCGCCCGGCGAGCTCGTCCGCCTCGATCGTGTCGCCGTCGCGCGCCGCCGGAACGAACGTCTCGGGGGGAACGTCCTCCTCCCCCGCGCGCAGCGGCCCGAGCCACGCGGCCATGCCGCCGTCGAGCACCGCGACGTCCTCGTGGCCGAAATGGCGCAGCAGCCACCAGAGCCGCGCTGCGCCACCGCTGTTGCCCTGGTCGTACGCGACGACGAAGGCGCCGGGCCCGATTCCCGCACGGCCGGCGGCACGGGCGAAATCGTCCTCGGCAGGCAACGGATGCCGTCCGCCTGGCGCAGCCGGAGAAAGCGCCGGAGCGGAGAGATCGCCTTCCACGTCGAGGAACGACGCGCCCGGGATATGACCTTCGAGGTAGAGCTCGCGCCCGCGCGCCGGGTTGCCGAGCTCCCAGCGGCAGTCGACGAACCGGTACCTCACGCGACGAGGCCCGCGCCGAGCGCCGAGACGCGCAGGGTGAGCACGCTCGTGTCCGGGAACTTGGCCTCGAGCTCCTCGGCGCACCGGCCTGCGTCGCCCGCGCGCGTCCACACGATCACGGACGGCCCGGAGCCGGAGAGCGTCACGCCCACCGCGGTCTGCGGCGTATCCGCGCGGATCGCCTCGAGGAGCGGCGCGTTCGCGGCGCGGTAGGGCTCGTGCAGCCGGTCGTGGAACGCCGCGATGAGCAAGTCCTTGTCCCCTGAGGCGAGCCCTGCGCCGAGGAGCGCCGCACGCCCGGCCGTGAAGGTCGCGGCCGCGTGGGAGACTCGGGCTGGAAGTGCGGCCCGCGAGGCCGCCGTTTCGACCCGTGTGTCGGGCACGACCGCCACCGCCTCGAACGGAATCGCGTCGGAGACGCGCCGCACATGGCCTTCCCACGTCAGGCAGGCGCCGCCGGCGAGCGCGGGTGCGAGGTTGTCCGCGTGGCCTTCGAGATCGACCCCGAGCCCGAGCAGCTCCTCGGAATCGGCCTCGCGCGCTGCGAACGTGGCGCCGGCGACGAGTCCCAGCGCGATCGCCGAGGCGCTCGACCCGAGCCCGCGCGCCAGCGGAATCCGGTTCAGGAACCGGAACGAGCGTCCCTCGACCGGCGCGAGCCGCGCGAAGGCCTGGAGCGCCATGTGCGTCTCGTCGCGCGGAAGCTCGTCGGCGCCCTCGCCCACGATCTCTACGCCCGCGCCATCGGTGACCTCCAGCTCGTTCCAAAGGTCGAGCGCGCATCCGGCGCAATCGAACCCCGGGCCGAGGTTGGCGGTGCTCGCGGGCGCGCGGAAGATCATGCCGCGGCCGCCGCAATCGATTCGGGATCCGGATCGACGGCCGTGGCCTCGCCGCCGAGCTGCGCGACCGCGTCCGGATCCTTGAGTCCGTGGCCCGTGACGACGCAGACGACCCGGGAGCCGGCGGGCGGAGGGTCGCGTAGAACCGCGGCGACGCCGGCGGCCGACGCGGGTTCGGCGAACACGCCTTCCTCGCGGGCAAGGTCGCGCCAGGCGGCGAGGATCTCCGCGTCCGAGAGCTCGACGATGCGACCGCCCGAATCGGCCAGCGCGCGCTCGACTCCGGCCACGTGCGCCGGCTCGGCGATGCGGATCGCGCTTGCCGCAGTCCCACCACGATCCGCCGCGGCCGCGGCGACGAGCACAGGCATCGACCCGGACTCGCGGAAGCCGAGCGCGTACGCGCACGTGTTCCCGCCGCCGCCGTAGGGCAGCGCGACCACGTCGGGCGCCGAGCCGAGCTCTTCGACGATCTCGAACGCGGCGGTCTTCTGGCCCTCGAGCCGGTACGGGTTGAGCGAGTTCACGAGCACGTGCGTGCCGCGCGAGGCCAGCTCGCGCGCCGCGTCGAGCGCCTGGTCGAACGAGCCGCGCACCTCGAGCAGCCGGGCTCCGGCCGCGCGGGCCTGCGCGAGCTTCCCCAGCGCGACCGCGCCGGCGGGCTGGAGGATCAGCGCCGGCAAGCCGGCCCGGGCGGCGTATGCCGCGGCCGAGGCGGCCGTGTTCCCGGTCGATGCGCACACGACGGCCTCTGCATCCTCCTCGAGCGCCTTCGTGATCGCCACGGTCATCCCGCGGTCCTTGAAGCTGCCCGTCGGGTTCGCCCCCTCCCACTTCAGGAGCACCTGCGAGCCGATGCGCTCCGACAGCGACAACGCCGGGATGAGCGGCGTCGAACCTTCGCCGAGCGAGATCACCCGCGCTCCGGGGCCGACCGGCAGCCGGTCTGCGAAGCGCTCGACGAGCGGAACGGTCACGTCACGCGCTCGGACACGACCGGGAAGGCCGTCGAGCGGGCGCGCGTCTCCGGGAGCGCCTCGATCTCGGCCAGCGCGGCGGCGAGCGCGCCGGATGCGGTCACGTGGGTCACGACGTGCAGTGTCGCTTCCCCGTCTCCCTGGTGCTGAATCAGCTGGGCGATCGAGACCTCGTGCGTGGCCAGGCAGCGCGCGATGTCGGCGAGCACACCGGGGCGGTCGTCGACGATCAGCTGGACGTAGTACGGCGCGCGCGCCTCTCCGGACGGAAGCTTCTCGAGCACGCGCCAGCAGGCGTCGTTCTGGAGGAACCCCGTGCCGGTCGTGCCGATCACGCTCACCATGTCCGCCACGACGGCGGACGCGGTCTCGATGCCGCCCGCGCCCGGGCCTTCGAGCGTGATCTCGCGGATGGCGTCGCCCTCGAGCATGACCGCGTTGAAGGCGCCCTCGACCTTCGCGAGCGGATGGTGGCGCGACACCAGCGTCGGATGCACGCGAACATCCACGTGCCCGTCGACGAGCGTGGCCGAGCCCACCAGGCGGATGACCGTGTCCAGCTCGTGCGCGGCCTCGACGTGCGACTGCGTGATCATTTCGACGCCCTCGTGCTCGACGTCCGCAAGCGTCACGCGCGAGCCGAACGCGACCGTGGCGAGGATGGACATCTTCGCGGCGGCGTCCGCGCCGTTCACGTCCTCGGTCGGATCCGCCTCGGCGTAGCCGAGCCGCTGCGCCTCGGCGAGCGCATCCTCGTACGTCCGGCCGTTCTCCATCTCGGTGAGGATGAAATTCGTCGTCCCGTTCACGATCCCGAGCACGCGGTGGACGTTGGTCGCGACGAGCGACTCGCGCAGCACCTTCACCACGGGGATCGCGGCGCACACGCTGGCCTCGAACCGAAGCTGCACGCCGGCCTCGGACGCGGCGGCGAAGAGCTCGGCGCCGCGCTGGGCCACGAGCTGCTTGTTGGCCGAGACAACGGGCTTCCCCGCACGGAGCAGCTCGAGGACGTAGCCGCCGGTCGGCTCGATGCCGCCCATCACCTCGGCGACGACGGCGATCGACGGGTCGTCGCGGATCTGGGCGAAGTCGGTCGTCAGCTCGGCGATCGAGCCGGCGGGCCGTTCCTTGTCCGTGTCGCGGACGAGCGCGCGCACCACGCGAAGCCGGTGCCCGGTCGCGCGCTCGATGTCCTCGGCGCTATCGGCGAGCATCCGGTCCACGGCGGAACCGACGGTTCCGTAACCGAGCAGCGCGACCGGGACGTCGACCGAGGCCATCCTCCGATGATGGGCGGGCGCGGCCATCCGCGCAAGCGGCTACTGCCTACTTCTCGACGAGCCGCGAGATCGTGCCGCCGCCCGAGACGAGGAGGAGCTCGCCCGCGGGGTCTTCGCCGAAGGACGTCAGGCTCGCGACCGTGAACGGCGCCATCCACGCATCGACCGCCTTGCCCTTGCTCAGCCGGAAGCTCCAGATCTCGCCCGAGCAGTAGTCGCCGTAGAAGTAGCGCCCGCTGAGGCCGGGCATCGCCTCGCCGCGGTAGACGAACCCGCCCGTCACCGAGCAGGCGCCCGTGTCGTGGTTGTACTCGGCCACGGGCTTCACGAGCCGGCCCTCGGGGTTGGGTTCGCCGCCGGCGTACTCGTGCGTTCCCTCGAAGACGTTCCAGCCGAAGTTGAGGACGTTCTGGGCAGGCCAGGCGACCGCGTCGATCTCCTCCCAGGCGCCCTGGCCGACGTCGCCGATGTAGAGCGCGCCGGTCTCGCGGTCGAAGGAGAAGCGCCACGGGTTGCGCAGGCCGTACGCCTTCATCTGCCACGTCGCGCCCGAGGCGTCCGTATCGAGGCTGAGGAGCTTGCCGAGCTGGACCTCCGTGTTCTGGCCGTTCCCGTTCGGATCGCCGCCGCCGCCGCCGTCGCCCATGCCCACGTAGAGGAGCCCGTCGGGCCCGAAGGCGAGCTGGCCGCCGTTGTGGTTCGAGGCCGGCTGCTCGACCGCGAGGAGCTCCTTCGCCGTCGCCGGATCGGCGACCGCCGTCGCCGGATCGGCCGCCAGCTCGACCACGCGCGTGTCGCCGCTCGTGTTCGTGTAGTTCACGAACGCCCGGCCGTTCGCCGCGTAGTCGGGATGGAACGCGACCGAGAGGAGCCCCTGCTCGCCGCCGGCGACGATGCGGTCGCTCACGTCGACGAACGGCTCGTCGCGCGTCCGGCCGTTCTCGACGACCATGATGCGGCCGGTCTGCTCGACGACGTAGATCCGGGTCGAGTCGCCCGGCGCCGAGGTCGCCTGCACCGGACTCTCGAAGCCGCCCGCGACCTGCTCGATCCCGATCTTGTCCGGCTCCTCGACGGTCGACGTGCTGTCGGGCGGCGGTGCCGCGGCCGAGGTTGCGCCGGCGCTCGTCTCGGCGGTCGTCGATCCGTCGCTCGAGCATCCGGCCAACGCGAGAAGAAAAAGCAGCGCCGCGGCCGCGCGAGGCACTACTGCGTCTTGGCGAGCCGGAAGATGCGCCCGCCGTGCGAGACGAAGTAGAGCTCCTTGCTCGGACCCTCGCCGAAACCCGAGAGGTTCCCCGGGACGCGGAGCGACGGATGCTCGCGGAAGCCGGACTTCCTGCCGTTCACGATCTTGAAGCTCCAGACGCGGCCGTTGCAGTAGTCGCCGAAGAAGTAGCGCCCGCGCTGGCCCGACAGCGCCTTCCCGCGGTAGACGAATCCGCCGGTGATCGAGCACGCGCCCGAGGAGTGCGGGTACTGGTGGATCGGATCGACCCGGTTGCTCGGCGAGTAGAGCGAGGTGCCGCCGTTGTAGATGAGCGTCCCCTCGTAGCGGCGCCAGCCGTAGTTCTCGAGCCCGGAAGTCGTCGGACGCCAGATGTCGACCTCCTCGCGGCTGTCCTGGCCGACGTCGCCGATCAGGAACCGGTTCGCCGTGCGGTCGAGCGTGACCCGCCACGGATTGCGGAATCCGAGCGCGACGATCGTCACCTGCTTCGTGGCGACGTCGATGCGAAGGAGCTTGCCGAGCCGCGAGCTCATGCTCTGCGCCCTGTTTCCCGGATCGCCGGCGTCGCCGCCGTCCCCGGTCGGGACGTAGAGCTTCTTGTCGAGCCCGAAGAGCACCTGGCCGCCGTTGTGGTTCGAGTACGGCTGATTGATCCCGAGGAGGACGCGTGCGCTCGACGGGATGATCCGCGTGCGTTGCCTGTTCACCCGGTACTCGACGATGCGCGTGTCGCCGCTCCGGTTCGTGTAGTTCACGTAGACGCGGCGGACGCTCGGGTAGTCGGGATGGAACGCCATCGACAGCAGGCCCTGCTCGCCGCCGTACGAGATCTTCGAGCGGATCTTCATGAACGGCGTACTCAGCTTCCTGCCGCTCTGGATGATCCGCACGGTCCCGTTCTGCTGGACGACGTAGAGCCGCTTCTTCTCGTACGAGTTCGACGTCACCTGGATCGGCTGCGTGTATCCGGACTTGAGATCTGGGCGAGCCTCAGCGCCGGAGCCGCGGTCGGCGCGAACGCGGCCGTGCCCACGGCCGCAACGGCAAGACAAATCGCGGCGCGTCGCATCCACCCAGAGTAGATGAGCGACCGGCTCGAACCTTCAGGGAACCGTCAAGATTCATCGCGTTCGTGCCGACACGTACGAACGAGATGCGGCGCGCCTCCATCCTGGCCGTCCTGCTTGCGTTCATCGGGTTCCAGGTGTGGTGGTTCCAGCGCCAGACGCCGACCGAGACGCGGCTCGAGCGTGCCGCTGCGGAGATCGCCGGCCATCCCGTGGACGTGTACTGCCCGAGCCTCTGGCGGCGCCTCATCGACGTGTCGTCCTTCAAGGGCGAGGCGTACCTGGACGAGAACGGCGTCGGAACGCACGCGACCCTCGCGCACGACATCTGCGCCACGTTCGACGAGCTGGCCGAGAAGGACGCGCCCGACCTGACCTGCCTCCAGGCCGGCGAGGTCGACCTGCGACGGCTGGGCTCGAGACGTTGCGCTTGCGATCCACGTGCTCGCGCACGAGTCGTGGCACCTCGCGGGCGTCATGGACGAATCGATCACCGAGTGCTACGCGGTCCAGACCGACGCGAAGCTGGCCGAGGACTTCGGCGTCTCGCCGGTCGACGGGATGCTCCTCGCGGAGTTCCACCTGCGCCGCGGTCCCAGAAGCGTCGCTACCGCAGTACCGCATCTCGACCGACTGCGCCAAGGACACGCGGCTCGATCTCCACCCGGAGACGAAGCTCTGGCCTAGCGGGTAGCGGGCTCGCGCGAGTCGTACTTGCGGAAGGCCGGGAGCGCGAGCGCGGCCACGGCCACGCCCACGACGCAGAGGATCCCGCCCGAGAGGATCGACGTGCGCACGCTCGTGAGCGCCGCGACGACGCCGGCCTCGAGGTTCCCGAGCGTGGGGCCGCTCGACCAGCTGATCTGCTCGATTCCTGCGAGGCGTCCGCGCAGCTCGTCCGGGATCGTCTGGTTCCAGATCACCGAGCGGAAGATGCCGCTGACCGAATCGGCGGCCCCGCCCACGGCGAGCGCGACTATCGCCAGGGTCAGGCTCTGCGCGAGCCCGAATCCGACCATGGCGACGCCCCACATCGCAGCCGCGAAGATGACCGCCAGGCCGTGCCGGTGGACGTGCGCGGTCCAGCCGCTCGTCAGCGCGATCAGCAGCGAGCCGATCGCCGGCGCCGCGTAGAGGAGCCCGAGCACCTCGGGCCCGCCGAACTCCTCTGCGTAGGCGGGGAAGAGCGCCATCGGCATGCCGAAGAACATGGCGACGAAGTCGACGCTGTAGGTGCCGATCAGCTCCTGGCGGCTGAACGCGTAGCGGATCCCCTCCTTGACGCGCTTGATGCTCGGCCGCTCGGCGCCCGGCGGCGGGGGCACCGCGCGCATCATCGAGAGCATCGTCAGCGAGAACGCGAAGGTGATGATGTCGAACGCGTAGGTGGCCGGAAGCCCGACGGTGGCGATGAGGACGCCGCCGAAGGCCGGCCCGGCGATCTGGCCCACGTTTCCGCGCAGCGATCCGAGCGCGCTCGCCGCGGGGAGCTCGTCCCGTTCCACGAGACGCGGCTCGAGCGCATCGAGCGGCGGCCGCTGAATCCCGTCGAACGCGGCCATGGAGACTCCGGCGACGAAGAGCGCCCAGAGGCGCGGCTCGTCGAGCAGAGAGTTGACGAGCAGAAGCATCGCGCCCGCCGCGAGGCCGAGCTCGGCGATCTGCACGAGCCGTCGCCGGTCGAACGAGTCGGCGAGCGCCCCGCCGAGGAATGCGGTGATGAGGATCGGCGGCAGCTCCGCGGCGGCGAGCAGTCCGACGGTCAGCGAAGAACCGGTGAGTTGGTAGACCTGGTACGGGACGGCCACCCACGTGACCGTCGAGCCGAGGAACGAGAACCCCTGGCCGATGAAGAGCAGCCGGAAGTCGCGCCGGCGGCGCAGCGGCCCGAGGTCGATCGTGGCCAGGTTGCGGAAGCTGCGCTCGCGCACCTGGCCGGCCTCGGCGACAGGCGGCGCGGGGCCGAGGCGCTCGGATTCGCGGTTCTGTGGATCGGTCACCGCGGCAGTATCGCGAGCTTTTCCGGCGGGCCCGACCCCGCGGTCCCCCGGGGGACCCCCGTGTTGCACCCCTTGGTGGCGACCCTATCGGCGAAATCCGCACCCGTGGCGCACGAAACGTGCCGGGATTGCACCGAGCAGCGGCGCCACGCCACCGGGCTAGAGTTGGCCCGTGAACACGCTGCGCGAGTTCTTCGGCCGAAAGCGCGTCCTCGTCTCGCTCCAGATCGCGTTCGCGGTCGTCATCCTCGTCGTCTTCGCGTGGGTGCTCCGCGATTCGTGGCGCGAGGCGCTGCCGCTTCTACGGGACGCCGACCTCGCGGACATCGGGGTCGCGCTCCTCGTCATGGCCGCCTACTACCTCCTGTTCGTCCTCGGCTGGCAGTGGATCCTCCGCGGGCTCGGGATTCGCATCGGCTACGTGCTCGCGCTCCAGTCGGAGATGGCCTCGATGCTCGCGAAGTACGTGCCGGGCGGGGTGTGGACGCCGCTCGCGCGGATCCTCTGGGTGCGCCGCGCGGGGGTGCACCGCAACGAGGTCGTGATTGGGTCCATCGGGCTCGAGGCCGGGCTCTCCGCGGTCTCGGGCGTGCTCGTCTTCGCCTTCGGACTCCTCGCAGTCGACGCCTCGGCGATGGTGCTCATCCCGCTCGGTCTCTTCGCGCTGCTGGTGGCCGTGCTCATCCACCCGCGCGTGTACTCGAGGCTCGCCCGGCGGATCTTCGAGCGCTTCGGCACGCCCGACGTGCCCGTCCTGCGGTATCGCACGATGCTCGGGCTGCTCGTCTTCTACTGCGGAACCTGGCTCGTCGGCGGCGTCGCGCTCCTCTTCCTCGCGCGCTCGCTCGGGGAGGACCTCGCGTGGTCGACGGTTCCGTATCTCGGCGGGACGGCCGCGGTCGGCGCGATCGTGTCCGTCCTCACCGTGATCGCGCCGTCGGGCCTCGGCGTCCGCGAAGGCTCGACGGTGACGCTCCTCCTCGCGGTCACGACCGAGGCGGTCGCGCTCGGCGTCGCGGTCTTGAACCGGCTCGCGATCACGCTCGTCGAGGCGGTGCTCCTCGGCGTCGGGTTCCTCATCTGGCGCCTGACCCGGCCCGACAAGGATGCGTCCTGGGTCCGGCCTGTTCTCGAAGGCGCCGAACCGGAGTAGGCTCGCTCGCGTGGGCAAGAAGTCGGTGAATCCGGAGGCCTGGCGCGAGATGCTGGCCGGCGAGTCGAAGGGCCTCATGCGCAGCCGGCGGTTTTTCGCCCACATCCCCTCGACGCCGCGCTGCAAGCTCTGCAACTCGCCCTTCGGCAAGCCAGGAAGCCTGCTCATGCATGCGATCCGGCGAGGCCCGTCACCCCTGAATCGGCGCCTCTGCAAGTGGTGCATCCCGCCGCTCCACAAGTACCCCGGCGGGACGGAGGTCGAGATCGCCGCGCTCTTCGCGGACGTCCGCGGCTCGACCGGTCTCGCGGAGGGCTCGTCCGCAGGCGACTTCTCGCAGGTCCTCGCGCGCTTCTACGGCGTCGCGGCCGCCGCGGTGGACGAGCACGACGGCATCGTGGACAAGTTCGTCGGCGACGCCGCGGTCGCGCTATTCATCCCGAGCTTCTGCGAGCACATGCACGCGGCCAACGCGATCGAGACGGCGAAGGATCTCCTGCGGGCAACGGGGAACGACGGCGCCGAGCCGTGGCTGCCGCTCGGGATCGGCATCGACACCGGCGTCTCGTTCGTCGGCGTCGTCGGTGAAGGAGACGCGGTCGACTTCACGGCCGTCGGGGATCCCGTGAACGCCGCATCGCGTCTGAGCGGACTCGCCGCGCCGGGCGAGCTCCTTCTGAGCGCCGCGACGGCGACGGCGGCCGAACTCGACACGACCGGGCTCGAGCACCGCACCCTCGCGATCCGCGGCCGCGAAAACCCGATCGAGACATTCGCCTTACGAGTCTAGGTGGATCGACTCGGCGACGGCGACGTCGTAGAACTCCATGCTCTTCATCTCGATTCCGAGGTTCGCGACCACCTCGTCGCGGAGCGCTCCGCCGCTCGCTTCCTGGTCGTGCATGGTCGCCTCGTCGGTCCAGAACGTGATGCTCACCGACCCGCCACCGCCTTTCGGGTCGCGGAGCACGAGCCAGCCGCGAAAGCCGGTCGCGTCGCGGATCCACGGGATCACTTCCTGGCGGTAGAGGTCGATCCCGGCCTGGATTCCCTCCGGCGTCCCGTCGAAGGTCGTGAGCCGCGCGTACATCAGTCGACGCGGTCTTCGAAGACGACGTGGTAGAGCTCGACGCTCTCGAGCTCGACGCCCGTGGTCGCGATGATCGAGTCGCGCACCTGCGCCCGCCCGCGGAAGCTTCGGTTGGCGTCCTCGCGCGTCTCCCAGTACGAGAACATCCGGACGTGGCCCGTCTCGGGGTTCGCCATCATGAGACAGCCCTTGTAGCCGTCGAACTCGCGCAGCCATTCGATCATCGAGTCGATCGCGATCTTCGCGGTCTCGAGGACGTCCTCGTCGCCGCCGGTGATGCTGGTCATGCTGACGAACACGAGGTCAGTTTAACTCGTCGTGGACGGCGTTCAGCTCCGCGGCCCAGACCACGCCGCGGCCGATCAGGAAGAGCACGAAGAGCGCGGTCGCCGAGACGCCCAGCCCGCCGTAGAGCTCGGACTGGTGCGCGAGCTTCTCGGAGAGGTAGTAGACCGTCATGAGGTGCAGCACCTGAAGCCCGACCGCGACCAGAATCGCACCCGGGATGAATGCCGTCCAAGGAACGTCTCTGGACGGCAGCGCCATCGACGCGAAGATCCAGATCGCCGCGAACCCGACCGTGATCGCAAGGGTGGCCGCGAACCCGAGACCGACCGGAGTGTGCGCCCGGATCCAGCCGGCCACGAGTCCCATCGCGAAGACGGCGATCGGCAGGGCGATGACGAACGCGATCGCGCGGAAGGGCCTGCGGATCGGCGTCAGCTCGATCCCCCACGCCGCCGCATGGACGAGCCGAAGCGCGCGCAGGAGCCCCCAGCTGAACCAGAGGAGGAAGAACGCACCCAGCGCGAGGAGCCACCAGCGGCCGTTCTCGGACTGCTGCGCGGCGGTCGCGATCGTCCGCGCCATCGCGGTACCGACCCCGACCTCCTCCGCGTTGTCGTCGATTTCCGCGCCGCCGCTCGACGCGAAGCCCAGCCCGCCGGCCGCGAACAGGCCGAACGCGAGGGCCCAGAAGAAGCACCGGTAGGCGAGGCCGCCGCCGAGCACGCCGCCGGCGATCTTGATGTCGCGCGCCAGCCAGCGGAAGCCGATCTCGACGGACTCGTGCCGAGGCCGTTCTTCCTCGAGGCGCGTCCGGATCGCCGCGACGCGGGTCGTCAGCGCCGATCTCTGCGAGGTCACCGACACGGCTTGGTCATTGTGACCGGGATGGTTGTAGGATCGCGCCATGCTCGCGCGCTGGGGAATCAACCTCGGGATGTCCATCCTCGGGATCGCGGTCGGACTCCTTCTCTGCGGCGTGCTCTTCGGCGACGACTTCGAGATGACGACCGAGGGCCTTATCTTCGCGACGATCGTCTTCTGGATCGCGCACCTCATCCTCAACTTCCTCGCGCTGAGGGTTCTGGTCCGCGAGCCGTCCGTCGCGATGGCCGGCCTCCTCGCCCTCGTTTCGACGATCGTCGCGCTCCTCGTCGTCAACTGGATCGTCGACGGAGTCTCGATCTCGGGAACGGCGACCTATCTCTTCGCGACGCTCGTCATCTGGATCACCACCGCCGTGGCCGACTTCATGGGCACGCGGATGGTGCGCGCGCGCCGCGCCAACAACTAGATGGGCGGCTTCGGCGACCTCGTCGGCAGCCTCGCCGGCGGCGGACTCGATTCCGCGCTCGAGAAGTTCAAGTCGAGCGGCATGGACAAGCAGGTCGAATCGTGGATCGGCAAGGGCGCGAACGAGGCCATCTCGAGCGGCCAGGTGCGCGACGCGCTCGGCTCCGACCAGGTCGCGGCGATCGCGGACAAGCTCGGCGTCACGCCCGACCAGGCGCAGGACGCGATCGCGGAGTATCTCCCGAAGATCGTCGACCAGGTGAGCCCGGACGGGAAGCTTCCCGGCGGCGTCGACCTGGACGACGCGCTTTCGAAGATCGGCAAGTAGCTAGCCGGACTGCTGGGTGAGTCCGAAGGGCGTCCCTTCGGAGTCGCGGCAGATCGTCCATCGCTCGCCGTCGTGAACGACCTCGCCGCCGAGGTCGCGCACGCGCTCGACGGCGACGACCATGTCCGGCACCGTGAAGTAGGGAAGCGAGAAGCGGTCGCCCGGCCCCGGACCCGCGCTCGTGGACGCCGAAGTTGACGCCGCCGTACTCGCCCTCCCAGCCCTGGCCTTCGCCCTCGCCGCGCTCCGAGAGCTGCGTGCCGAGGAGCCCCTGCCAGAAGCGCCGTGCCCGCACGGAGTCGTCGGCGGGAAACTCGATCAGGAACGGAACGGGCATCAGGCCTCCGCGGTCTTCTGGAATGCGCGCCAGTCGCGCACGCCTAGATGGAGGTGGTCTACCCCGCTCGCCGAGCCGGAGAACCCGAGCACCTGGCCCTGCGTGAACTTCGCGCCGGCCGTCGTCTCGGGCGCGAGCTTCGAGAGGTGCGCGTAGTAGAACTCGTTCCGCTCGGTCTCGAGGTAGCAGCGCAGCCCGCCGAAGCGCGAGTTCGGGTCGGTCGAGATCGGGCCGATCTTCTCCCCGATCGTCCCATCCGCGACCGCGACAAGCGGTGTTCCCGCTGGAAACGCAAAATCCCAGGCGTTGTCGGACTGCCAGTTCGCCGGCTCGGACGTGAACGAGTGCGTCCCCTGCCCGGGACGGCCGATGATCGCGACCTTCTTCTTCGCCGGGTAGATGAAGGGGGACTCGTCGTTTCGGCGCGCCTGCCGCATGACTCGCCGCGCGAGGTAGGACGCGGGCAGCGACTTCTTGCCGAGCAGGTACTCGCGGAGGTGCGGCCCGAACGTCGGCGCCTGCCCGGTCGAGGGAAATCCGAGCGCCTGCTTCGCGCGCGCGCATGCCTCACCGGTTTGCGTCCCGAAGTCGCCGTCGATCTTGCCGGGCTCGAAATTCTCCTTGAAGACGTTGTGCCCGGAGAGCACCCACTGCGCGCCGTGGATCGGCCCTTTCCCGTTCGTTTCGATGTCCCCGACCTTGAGGGTGCGCATGGCGGCGGCTCCTTCGTTCGAAATTGCGCCCGGGGACTCTAGCTAGACGTCGCCGTCGAAATGACGGCCGAGGTATCGCTCGACGTCGGGCCCCGACGGATTCGCGAGGATGTCCTCGATCCAGGCCCGGCGCTCGAAGTCGATCGCGGCCATCTCCCACACGCAGCCCGCGGCCTGCGGGCCCTCGTACGGCGCCAGCGCAGTGACATCGTCGAGCGGGCTCAAGAAGACGCGCTGGTGGAGCTCGTTCGTCGACTGCCACCAGTAGTAGAGGACGATCCCGAACGTCCGCGAGTCGTGGACGACGAAGAACCCGAGCCCGTGCCGGTTGTCCCCGCGCGCGGGTTCCGGATAGACGTCGCGGCGCGAGCGCCAGAGCAGCGTCGACGAGCTCCTGCCGCGGCTCGTGACCGGGCCGCGCGATCCCGTAGACCTTGAGCCGCCAGTCGCCCACGTCGGCGCTGCGGATGAACCTCACCGGGCGGCTCTGGTACGGCACGTCGATCGTGAACTCGGTGCCCAGCTCGGGGAAGGTCTGCTGGTCGGTTGCGCTCATGGGCGGAACGGTAGCCGGTCGTGAAAGACTCGGGCCGTGCGCCGCACGCTTGTTCTCCTCCCCGTTCTCGCCGCTCTCGTGCTGGCCCCGGCGGCGTTCGCGGACACCGCCGACGAGACCGCACTCGCGGAGAAGTACGCCCCGGTCGTCCGCCTCGTCGACCAGCGCGAGGAGTGTGGGCCGGGCGAGCCGTACGAGCCGATGGACGTCGACGCGCTCTTCGACGAGCCGACCGTCGGGCTGCGCGGGCCCTGGGGCGGCGGCGACCTGATCCAGGTCGGCCCGGCCGCGGGCGATCTCACGAACCGGCTCTACGAGTACCACCTCGACTTCCCCGGCTACGCCCTCGATCCCGGCTGCAACTACGAGCTCTGGGCACGCCGGATCACCGAGGACAAGGAGCCGGCGGTCTATGCGCACGTCGCCACCGACCCGGGCTTCCCCGGCCAGCTCGCGCTCCAGTACTGGATCTTCTACGCCTTCAACGACTGGAACAACCTGCACGAGGGCGACTGGGAGATGATCCAGCTCGTCTTCGACGCCGAGGACGCCGCCGAGGCGCTCGACGTCGAGCCGACGAAGGTCGGCTACAGCCAGCACGAGGGCGCCGAGAGGGCCGACTGGGACGATCGCGACCAGCTCGAGGTGATCGACGGCACGCATCCGGTCGTCCACCCGGCCGCCGGCTCGCACGCCAACCACTTCGACGAAGGGCTCTATCTCGGGAGCTCGGCCTCGCAGGGCGTCGGCTGCGACGACACGACCGGCCCGACCCGCGACGTCATCCCCGCCGTGCACACGATTCCAAGTGACCCCACCGAGGCGCTCGATGCCTTCCCGTGGATCGAGTTCCAGGGCCGCTGGGGCGAGCTGCAACCGTCGTTCTACAACGGCCCGACGGGCCCGAACCTGAAGGGTCAGTGGACCGAGCCGATCGCGTGGTCGGAAGAGTGGAACGACCGCAGCTACGCCGTCCCCGCCGGCGGTCTGCTCGGCACGGGCGCGACCGACTTCTTCTGCGGCGCGATCAGCGGCGGCTCGGTGCTCCTCAGCCGCTCGATCAGCAACCCGTGGCCCGCGATCATCGTGATCGCGATCCTCGTCGGACTTGCTTTCTGGGGCATCTCGCGCGCGACCTGGACGCCGACCGCCCCGCTGCGGCTCGCGCGCCGGCGGTCCTGGGGGCAGATCGTCACGGCCTCCGCCCGGATGTACCGCAGCCAGCTGCCGCTCCTGCTCGGCCTTGGCGTCATCTTCGTCCCGCTCATGGTCCTCGTGGCGCTGCTCCAGAGCCTTGTCACCGGGACGTCAAGCGTTCTCGGGGTGGATACCGGCGGTGAAAGCGGCGGCTTCCTCGTCTTCTTCGTCTTCGCGCTCTCGACGGCGCTGACGTTCCTCGGCGTCGGCCTCGTTCAGGGCGCGACCGCGCGGGCGCTCGTCGCGATCGACCGTGGCGAGTCGATCGGCCCGGTACACGCGTTCCGCCTGTCGCTCGAGAGCATCCGTCCGTTGCTCGGCTCGTTCTTCCTAGCGGTCTTCGTCGTCACCATCCTCGCGAGCACGGTGTTCCTCATCCCGGTCGCGATCTGGCTGACCGTCCGGTGGTGCCTGATCATCCCGGCCGTCGAGCTCGAGGATCGCTCGGCGTTAGGCGCCATCCGCCGCAGCCACCGGCTCGTGCGCGGCGACTGGCTCAAGGTCGGATCGCTCGTGATCCTCGCCGCCGCGCTCGCGCTCGCGATCGGCCCGTTGATCGGTGCGCTCCTCATCATCGTCACCAGCGCCCCGTTCGCCTTCCTGAACGCGGTCTCCGCGGTCGTCTACGCGGCCGCGGTGCCGTTCGTCGCCGTGCTCACGACGTACGTCTACTTCGACGTCCGCGTGAGCGACGAGCTCGCGCCCGAGGAGCAGCACGGCGATCTTCCGGCCGAGGTCGAGCTGGCCTGAGCCGCGTGGACGAAGCCGGCCCGCGGGTTCTCATCACGGGCGCCGCGGGAAATCTCGGCGGCCTGCTGGCGCGCCGCCTCGCGCCGTCGGGGCGGCCGCTGCGGCTCATGTACCACCACAGGCGCGTGTCGGACACGCTAGTCGGCCTGCCGAACGTCGAGCTCGTGCAGGCCGACCTCGCCGACCCGCGCACGCTGCCCGCGGCCGTGCAGGACGTCGGCGTGATCGTCCATTTCGCGGGGATCCTCTTCAAGCCCCGGCCGGAGAAGTTCCTGCCGGAGACGAACACGCGCTGGTTCTCGAACCTCGTGGACGCCGCGCTGGAGGCGAACGTCCGCCGGATCATCCTCATCTCGTTCCCGCAGGTGGAGGGCCCGACCTCGGTCGAGCACCCGGAGACGGGCCGCCTCGACCGCGATCCGCCGTCCGTGCACGCGAAGACGCGCCTCGAGGAGGAGCGCCTGCTGCTCGTGCGCGCGCGTGCAGAGACCGAGCCCGTCGTACTGCGCCTCGGCATGGTGTACGGCCGCGGGATCCTGATGGTCGAGGCGTCCCGGTGGCTCGCGCGCTACCACCTGCTCTGCGTGTGGCCCGAGCCGACCGTCCAGCACCTGCTCGCGACCGAGGACTTCCTGCGCGCCACCGAGGCGGCGATCTACAAGCCGGACATCCACGGGATCTACTCCGTCGGGGACGAGCAGCCGACGACCGTCCAGGAGTTCCTCGACACGGTGTGCGACCACTGGGGCTACTCGCGGCCGTATCGCCTGCCGTTCCCGGTCATTCAGGCGGGCGCCGCGCTGTGCGAGGCATTCGCGCTCGTCGCCCGTACGCAGTCGCCGCTCACGCGCGACTTCGTCCGCCTCGGCCACGTCGACCACTGGAGCGACACGTCGCGCGCGCGGGCCGAACTGATCCCTGACCTCGTCTACCCGACGCTGAAATCGGGGCTGAACACGCTCTAGGGCAAAGAAAGGGCCCCGACAAGCGGAGCCCTTCCCTGCGCACGTCAGTCGTACTGACTAGACGGCGACGCCGTTCTTGTGGGACATGACCTTGCCGATCGTGATCTTCGGTGCGTTCGGCACGATGCCCTCGAGGTTCTGGTCACGGATCCAGGTGGAGACGAACTTGGTCGACTCCTCGGCCTGGTCGGACGTCTCGAAGAGGTTCAGCGAGCTCATGACGCCGTTGCCGGCCTCGATGAGGTAGTAGCCCTTGAAGCCGGGCAGCTCGCTCAGCTTGGGGACGAGCGTCTCGTTGACCTTGGTGGTGAGCTCGGTGGTGCGGCTCTGGTCGACACCCTCGTAGCGGCGGATAGTCGCGAACATGTGTTGCTCCTTCTGTTCATCTCTCGGAACAGCGGATCCGAATGGGCCCACTGCGGCGCTCAGGGCCAGATGCGAAAGACGAAGAGGAAATCGTGCGGAGCCTCGGCGGCTTCAACGCTAGAACCAAACGCGCATGTCCACCGTAGCACCGATCGCCCGAGGCTCCGCGGAAACGTCGATACTGGCGGCGCCGCGATCCGGTGTGGGTCGCCCGGGCGAAAGGACTCACATGGACGCGGGACTCGCTTCGTGAACGGGTTCGCCGCACCCGGCTTCGAAGCTTAGACGGCTCGCTGCCTAGCGGGAGCAGTGCGAGCGCCGCTGCGCGACATGCGCGAGCAGGCGGTCGAGAACGGCCGAGTTCGACGGGAGCGCGAAGTGGTCGACGCCCGGGTTGTCCGTGAGGCTGAAGCGGAAGCAGCGCATCCGCTCCCACACGCCCACGGCGTCGTTCGTCACGTCCTCCTGGTTGATGTCGCCGTCGCGCGTGAAGAACGTGTTCGAGTCGTCGAGCACCTGGCCGACGGTCAGATCGTCGAGGCCGATCCCGACCACGGTCTCTAGCCCGGAGCCCTTCTCGGCATAGACGTCCACGTTCGGGAAGTCGGAGCGCCGCGTGAAGCCCACGAAGCCGATGTAGTAGTCGGCGATCGGCTTCGTCCAGTCGAGGTCAGCGTCATGAAGGAGCCGCCGGTAGGTGCGCGGCGTATAAGTCTTGCCGTTGGACAGGTTTTCGACCACGGTCTCGATGTCTCCGAAGACCTTCGGATCGGCCGCGCTCATGTACGTCGACGGGAGCGTCAGGTACATCTCCGCGCTCGACACGGCGTTCTCTTCCGTGGCCGGGAAGAGGAAGTCGGTGATGTTGAGGCCGGTGAACAGCAGCGGGTAGAGAACACCCTGGCCCGGGAAGTTACCGGCGAGCGGCGTGAAGCCGTGGACGTACTTGTCCTTCCAGCGCTGCGACGTGTGCGTGAGCAGGTACTGGATGTAGAGCGGCCCGTTCGAGTGGCCGACGAGGTGGACGGGACGGCGGCCGTTGTCGTAGTATGTGTCCTCGATGAGCCACTTCGTCCGCTCGACGAAGCCCCACATGTCGGGCGTGAGCCGCGAGTCGTAGCCGGCGACGCGGATGTCTCGGTTCCGCGTGTAGCCCTCGCCTTCGAGCGCCAGGTACAGATCCTCGTAGAACGGCGCGCTCTCCGTCTTGCCGTAGTCCTTCACCGCGACCTTGACGCCGCGCTGGTTCGAGAACCGGTCGGGCATCCGCTTGTGGCGGTTCGCGTCGTAGCGGAGCGTGAGGAGCTTGTCCTGGCAGACCTGGGAGAAGGGGCTCGTCGTGTCGTTCAGGAACCAGTCCTCGAACGACCCGGACCGCGGGCACTCCGGCGCGACGTGCTGGTTTCGCACGGTGACCGTGAGCTTCGTGAAGTGGAACGCCGGGAAGACGACGACAGGCGTGCGCTTGCTCGAGTGCGTCCGCTCGGCGATACCCGCGGCGGCGGACGAGACGAACACGCACGCTGCGATGGCGCTTGCCGCCAAGGCGGCGAGAAGACGAAGCCGGTCGCGCTGGTTCCCCATGCGTCCCTTCCGATCGGGCCGTTCGACTGTATCCCTACCCGGGAGCGTTCGCCAGTCAGCGCTCGGGCGCACCGACCTGGAGTTGTTCGCGCGTGCTGTCCCAGATCACGCGCTCTTTCTGCGGCCCTCGCACGAGCGCGACCGTCTGCGAGTGCAGCGACGCGACGCCGGCAATCAGCCAGTAGGCGACCGGATAGACGGCGCCGATCAGGAGGGCGCGCCAGGCCGTCGGGTCGTACGACCGGTCGATGACGAGCGCAACGATGAGCTGCACTACCGCCACCACCGCGATCGCGATCCCCCAGCCCAGACCGAACCCGAAAAGCTCCTCGCCTCCGCCGATCGCGAGTGCGAGCAGCGTGATGACCAGGGTGACGGCGAGAAGCGTGATCCAGATGAGCGAGGCGAGCGACTCAATTCCGATGAGCCACATGCGATGGTTGCGCCAGAGGGCGACCTCGCGGAAATGCGTACGGAGCACTTCACCCTGGCCGCGCGCCCAGCGCTTGCGCTGCGCCCAAAGCCCGACTAGCGAGGACGGCACTTGCATCCCGATCATCGCGCGGGGCTCGTACGCCGTCTGCCAACCCTGCATGAGGAGCTTCCAGGTGAGGTCGATGTCCTCGGTGGCCATCCTGGGGTCGTAGCCGCCGACGGCCAGCACCCGGTCGCGGTGGAAGAGCCCGAGCACACCTGCGATCACGCCGACACGGCCGGTAAGGCTCTGCGTGCGGCGGATCAGTCCGATGATCGCTGCGCGTTCGAGCACCTGCATCGCCTGGAGGAAGTGGCCTCGATTGGTGACGTGCGGCGAGCCGGCCACCGCGGCAAGGATCGGCGACGAGCAGATGCGGCCGACGAGCAGCTTGATCGCCTGGGGATGGAGGTGCGTGTCCGCGTCGGTGACCGCGACGAGCTCATGCTGCGCCCGCCGGAACCCGTCGTTCAGCCGGTCTGCCTTCCCTCGGTTCACCTCGTCGCGGATCACCCGGCAGCGCGGGTCGTTTCGGGCGGCGTCGGCGGCTCTGACGGCGGTCTCGTCGGTCGAGCCGTCGTCGAGCACGAGCACCTCGAGCTCTGGATAGTCGACGGCCAGCGCCGCGGTGACGCTCGTCGCGATGACGCTCGCTTCGTTATAGGCCGGAATGAGGATCGTGACGCCGGGCCAGCCTCCCTCGGGCTCGCCCGCCGGCGCGTCCTCGTCGCGCCACCGGAAGAGCAGGCCTCCGGCGATCCAGATCGCCGCCGTGCAGACCGGATACAAGGCGACGCAGGCGAGGAGGAACTTAGCCGCCGTCCACATACCGCCTTGCCTCTCGCTCGCGGCCCGCGCGCAGCAGGGCGAGGACGACCGCCGCGATGACGAACGAAGCGGCGGTGATGACCAGCGCGAGCTCGATCAGGAACGTCGACGCGAAGGCGTAGGCGGCCACGACGAACGCGATGAGCCAGAGCAGGGGACCGAAGACGATCCCGATAACCAAGCGACGGCGCGTCGCCGGGCTAAGAGGCTCGAAGTGCGTCGTCGGCGGCTCGACGTTACTACTCACGACGCCTCGATCATGCCAGTTCCGCCTGCTGGGCCTCCTTGACACTCCAGGAGCCCGGTGGGACCATCGCCCGGCGAACGAAGGAGTCGCGCGTGAGCCCGAATCTCGGCGAGCACGACTCTGCGGCCGGCGGCGGCCCACCAGGCGGTGGGTTCGGAGCCCAGATCCGCATCGGGCGCTTTGTCTTCGACATCGGGTCCCCCGCCGGCACCCGCGCCGACGTCGCCGAGGGGCCCGCGGGCGATCCGACCCAGCTGCGGCTCGCGTTGAGCCAGCCCGACGTGCCCGCGCTCGACCAGGTCGAGGAGGCGATCGACGAGGCCGAGAGCGTGACCGGAAAAGTCGAGCGGGCGCTCGACCTCTTCACGGGCATAGCGCAGGGGCGGGTCCTCGACGACAAGAACGTCCAGCAGCAGATCGACCGGCTCCTGGACGCGCTCGAACGTCTCGACCGCGACGGCCGCCACAGCGACGCCCTCCGCCTTGCGCGGGCGATGGCGGCTCTCCTCGCGCTCACCGGGCGCTGGGTCGCCCTCGTTGCCAGCCTTCGGATCGCGCTGGGAGCAGCGCGGGCGCTCGGCGACACCTCCGGTATCTCGTGGGCCCTGCACGAGCTCGGCACGCTCTCGCTCGGCGCCGAGGACGCGGCTGCGGCCAACGGACAGCTGAGCGAGGCGCTACGCCTCCGACGGGAGATCGGCGACTACGCGGGCGTCGACGTGACGCAACACAACCTGGCGACGTACAAAGCGGCGTTTCGAGTCGGCCCCAGACCGGCCGTCGTCGCGGCGATCGTCGCCGGCATGGTGCTGTTGGTAGCGGGAGGCGCCGGCCTCGCGGTCGTGATCCGGAACGGCGACGGCGGAACGCCGACGGCGGACACGACCGCGCCGGAGGTCGAGATCACCTCGTCCCCCGACGATCCCACCGAGGAGACGAGCGCCAGCTTTTCGTTCGAGGCGAACGAGCCCGTTCAAACCTTCGAGTGCCGCCTGGACGGCGGGTCGTTCGAGGAATGCGTCAGCCCGGAGAACGCAGCCGGGCCGCTCGATCCGGGCGGGCACACCTTCGCCGTGCGCGCCGTTGACCTCGCCGGGAACGTGGGAGAGCCGGCGACGGCCGAATGGACGATCGAGCCCGGCGAGGGGCCGAGCATCGCCATCACCGACGGCCCCGACGAGCTCACGAACGAGCCGCGCGCCGACTTCACGCTCGAGGCCGGAGACGGCGCCGTGTCGCTCCAGTGCTCGCTCGACGGCGAGGACTTCGAGACCTGTTCGACGCCCGTCTCTTTCGAGGTCGATGAGGACGAGCACATCTTCACGGCAAGAGCTCTGAACGCCGCGGGAACGGTCGGCCCTGAAGCGTCTTACCGTTGGACGCTCGACACGACCCCGCCGACCGTCGAGATCCTGTCGGTCGACCCGACCAACTCGAGCGTGCTGATCGCTTTCGAGCCGAGCGAGCAGGTGAGCCTCCTCGAATGCACGCTGACGAGTGATGCCGGCGAGCCGCCGTCGCAGCCGGACTGCGTCAGCCCGATCCAGTACGACGGTCTCACGGAGCGCACGGTCTACGTGTTCTCCGTCGTCGCGACCGACGCGGCCGGCAACGTGGGCGAGCCGGCGAGCCGGGAGTTCGAGACCGAACCGGACGTCGGCTAGACCGCGGCCGTCTCCAGCGCCGACCCGCACTGCCGCACGTCGAGGCGACCAGCGCGCCGCCGACGTAGAGCTGCACCGGCACGCCGTTCCACACGCACGCGACGTGGTGGAACTGGTTCGCCGCCGGCGCGGCAGGCGACTGCAGGACGATCGATGAGATGCCGTTTCCGAGGACGCAGATCCACCGGTTCCCCTTGGTCACCTCCAGCCCGTAGTTGTGGCTGCGGTCCTGGTTCGTGTCGCCCTTCGCGAGGACGCTGTGCCAGATGTTCAGCCGGTCGAGCTTGGCCCAGGCCTCGATCGTGCCCGACGACCCGAGATCCAGTGAGGCCTTGTCCGCCACGCGGACGTGGTCGTTCGAGCCGTCGAAGTTGATCGCCCGTCCGTACTTCCCGCCCGTCGTCCACAAGGGGCCGTTCACGAGCGTGCCGGTGTTCGCGTTCCCCGAGCCGTCCGCTGTGGAAGTTCCGGTCGTCTCGCCGAAGCGGTATGTCGCCGCTGCTCCGGTCGGCGGAGGCGGCGGGGGCGGCGGCGGGGGCGGTGGTGGCGGCGGTGGCGGTGGCGGTGGTGGCGGTGGTGGCGGTGGTGGCGGCAGGAGGCGGCGTGGGAGTCGTCGCGCTCACGGGCGCCGAGTCGGGCGAGAAGTTCCCGGCCGCGTCGAACGCCGCGACGACGTAGGTGTAGGTCGTGCCCTGGGCGCGCCCCGTGTCCGCATAGCTCGTCCCCGGGATCGTGGCGATGACCGCGCCGTTGCGCGTCACGCGGTAGCCCGTGACCGCGACGTTGTCGCCGGAGGCCGTCCACGAAAGGTCGATCTGCGAAGTCGAGACCGGGACGGCGTTCACGCCCGTGGGCGTGCTCGGCGCAGTCTTGTCGGTTGTCGACCGTGACGGTGACGGTCGCGGCCGTCCCGCGGTTGCCGGCGGCATCCCGGGCGACGGCCGAGAGCGAGTGAGACCCGTTGGCCGCGGTGCGCGTATCCCAGGCAACCGCGTACGGCGCAGCCGTGTCCTCGGCGCCGAAGTCGTTCCCGTCCAGCCGGAACTGGACGCCGGCGACGCCGACGTTGTCCACCGCGTTCGCGGTGACCTGGACGCTCCCCGACACCACGGCAGCGCCCGCCGGCGCCGTGACGCTCGCGGTCGGATTGGTCGTGTCCGCGGTCGGAGCGGTGATCGGCGACGCCATGTCGCTCTGGATCTCCGACTGCGTGAGGCTCCGGCTGTAGATGCGGACCTCATCGACGACGCCGTTCGTCCGGTCGGTGTTCCCGCCGTACTGGCCGATGTAGAGCGGCGACGAGTTCGCGAGCGGCGTCATCGACTGAGGCGTCGTCGCGTTCAGCAGGCCGTTGACGTAGAGCTGCACCTGGGTTCCCGTCCAGACGCACGCCAGGTGGTTGAGACTCCCCAGCGTCAGGCCGCCGGTCGAGCGCACGGTGTTCCCGGAGAAGCCGTTCCCGATCGCGCACTCTGCGACGTTGCCGTTCGTCACTTCGAGCCCGTAGTTGTGCGCGGCAACCGAGTTCGCGTTGCCCTTCGCGACGATTCCATGCCACTGGCCGAGCCGGTCGAGCCGCACCCAGGCTTCGAGCGTTCCGTTCGCGCCGAGATCGAGCGATGCTGCGTCGGCAACGGTCACGAACGACGTCGTCCCGTTGAGGTCGAGCGCGCTGCCGTACTTGCCCGGCGTCCAGGCGGGCGCGGCGATCGTGCCGGTGTTCGCCATGCCGGAGAGGTCGGCCGTAGTCGTCCCGGCGCCCTCGCTGAACGGGAAGAGCCCGACCGCCGTGCCGGGCGGAGGCGGCGCGCGGCGTGCCGCTGCTCGACATGATCGTCGCGGTCGCGCTCTTCCAGGAGCCGAGCAGGTACCCGGCCTGCGGCGTGAGCGTCACCGTCACGCTCTCGTCGGACTCGGCGAGGGTGTCGCTCAGGGGCGTCAGCGAGACGACGGCGCTCGCTGCACCGGCCGGGATCGTCGCCGTCCCCGGGAGCGCGTTGAAATCGGTGCCAGAGGCGGCCGTTCCGCTGACCGAGTAGGGAACATTCAGTGGGGACGTGATGTCGCCGGTGCGCACGATCGTGAACGCCCCGGTGTCGCCCGCCTCGTCATCCGCGTGTCGGCCGGAAGGATCTTCACCGCGAGGCGAAGCGACGCCGGAAAGAGGCGGTACGAGAGGACCTGCTGCTGCTTCGCGTTCGCGTTCAGCGTGCCCGCCGTGACGTCGGCGGCCGGCAGATTGGTCTCGATGTGCGTCACGGCGTTCGCACGCTGCGATCGGCTCGTTCAGAGCGAGCGAGAAGTCCTTCGGCGTCGCGGCCAGGTTCCAGACCCGCGCGACGACGCCCTCTCCCACGCCTTCCTCCGCCGGCTTGAGCGACCAGAGGAGCACGTTCGGATCCGAGATCGTCAGGAACGAGTACGAGGTCTCCGGGTAGCGCTCCCGCCCGAGACCGTGCCCGTCGCGAGCGGATTCTGGTGCTCGAGCGCGAAGCGCATCGCGCCGGGCTGGTCGTAGGCCGGCCGCGACTGGAGAGCGAAACGCTGCTGCAGGTACGAGTCGCCGGCCTGGTTGAGGATGGGGTTCAGCGGCCGCAGCGAGCTCCCCGGCGACCACGGAGAACTGCGGCGTCGACGTGTCGAGCGTGCCGATCGTGCTGTTCCCCAGCCGCATGAAGTACGCGTCCGAGTTGGAGAGCGTCACGCCGACGCCGTCGCTCCCGCTCATGTTCACGAAGTGGTTCAGCGTGAGGTTGTCGTAGCGCGCGTTGGTCGCCGAGTACGCGCCTCCCTGAGTCGTCAGCCGTGCCCGGACGACTGCGCCCACCTCCTCGTGCCGGGTTTCCGGATTCGGCGACGTTGAGGCTGAACCGCCACTCCCGCGTCCCGCCGAAGTTCTGGGTGATCTCGTTCTGGATCTCCACGCGGTCCGATCCGCGGAAGAGCGTGACGCGGGTGACATGGGCCAGCGGCGAGGGGCTGGTCGCGCGCAGCGTGACCGAGACCGGGCCGGCGTTCTCGAGCACCAGCGACCCGGTTCCCGCGCCGAGGTCGTTCAGCGCGAACCCGCCCGTGTTCCCCGCGAGCTCGCGGTTGCCGAGCCGCTTCTCCACCAGGCTCGTGATCGCCCCGCACGGCGAAGAGCATGAGCGATATGACTCATGTTTTCCTTCACCCCGGTCGTCGCGCTCGCCGTCGGGCCGTCCTCGAACGCCTGGCCGGCTCCCGTCCGGATCTCGAAGACCTTGTAGCCGACCGACGGGATGTTCGGAGCCTCGGCGCGGACGAACTGCTGGCCGCCCACGGTCACGACCTGGGAGCGGACCTGCGAGCCGGTCGCGAGATCGACGACGTGCACGGGCAGGCGCTCCCGTGTACGGGACGTCCGCGACGTCCGTCCTCGTCCAGCTCAGCGGGTTGAACGCGAAGAACCGCTGGTTCGTGCCGGTCTTCTGGATCATCGTCCCGAGGCGCTCGAAGCATCGGCCATGAGCGTGTTGGCGTACGTCTCGATCTCGGCGGCGACCTGCCGCTGCCAGGCGATCCGAACGGTGCCGTCGACCCTTCGGGCCGCCGTTTTCGAAGTCGTGCTCGAAGAAGAGCCCGAGGTCGAGCATCGCCCGGTCCCGCGCACGTCGCGGCCGTCGAGGAAGGAGGGTTCTGAGCGCCTCGAGCGTCGCTAGCGCCTCCGCCGAGCGGAGCTTCTCGAGCGATCGCTTCACGCGGGCGGACACCTCCGCCAGCGACGCCGGCGCGAGGTCGAGCTCGTTGCCGAAGCTCGCCGAGACCGACGGGATCACGCTTCCGTAAGCGCCTCGAACTCGCGGAAGAAGTCGAGGGTGTTCGAGACGATGCAGGTTCGGGTCGCGTCCGTCTTCTGCTTGCACGTCTGCTGGATCTGAAGGTTCTTGGTGACGACGTCGTCCCAGCCCTGTCCGAAAACGCCGATCGTCGAGTACGGGTAGCGCGTCGCGAACCCGTTCGAGGCCGCGTTGACCGTGACGAGGTCGAGAACGGAGCTCGCGGGCACTCCTCCGCGTACCGCCCATGCTCTCGTTGTTCGCCGGTCGTGGAGGGAGTTCCACTTGGTGAGGATCCGCGAGCCGTCCGGTCCGACCCAGTTGTAGATCTCCGCCTGCCGGTTCCCCGGATTCGCGGTCTCGGTCGGACAGTTGCAGACGCCCTTCCACGAGTACTCGGCGCCCGAGCCGGCCCAGAGCGCGCCGAGGCCGTACGGCATCCCCGAGCTCTCCATGGCGACGGCGAGCGGGAAATCGAGGCCGTGCCGTCGTTCGAGCTGGCCGGCGTAGTACATCGAGCGGATGACCGCCTCGGCCGGAACGCCGCCGTAGCTGATCACCAGCGGGTTGAGCGGCGCGGAGATGTGCCCCGACTTCAGCCGGTCGACCAGGCGCTGGAAGTCCGCGGGCGTCTTGTGGGCCTGGTAGTCGCGGAGCCAGATGCTTCCGTCCGCCGAGAAGCGGCTCTGGAACTCGGGCGGCTCCGTCGCCGTCGCATCCGCCTGGTCGAGGTAGTAGTCGAGCATCTCGACGAATAGCGCCTCGTACTCCGTGGCGGTGGCCGACCAGAAGTAGTCCGTGTGGTCGTCGGGCGCCATGAAGACGCGCTTGGGATCCGCGACGGCAGCGCCCGGAAGTCCGAGCAGCGCGACGAGCGCCGCAACCACCGCGACGAGAGCGCGCCTCGAAAAGCGTGGATTCAAGCGGTGCTCATGGGCACGCCCGGTCGGAGAGAGGCGAAACGGAGGCGCGACAAGACCGGGCGGTCACCTGGCCGCAGGTGAGCATCGCAATGACGCCGGAGAGCTATGACGCGAGCCGCGGGGCTCGGCGAACGAGCACGTCGACCCTTCTTCGCGTAGGTGGCAGACCGAGAGGCCGACACTACGAGAGACGAGCGGTCCTTACAAGGGCCGTCATCGTGGTCTAGTCGGGTTCCCTTGCCATCAGTCGACCGCGATGCGGTCCGCTCAGTCCGGAAGGAGCGGAACCGTGAACCCCTGGTCGCGGCCCAGGAGGACGGCGCGAGTCACGGCGGCCGGGCCGTAGCGGTCGCGGACCAGGTCGAGCGCCGCGTCGAGCGCTCCGCGGCGGTCGCGGCGGAGGGGCAGCACCAGCTGAACCGGGCGGTCGTTCTCCAGGTTCCCGACGGCGATGCCGACGAGGGTCAGCCCGCGGCGCTCGATCAGCGGGCCGGCCGTCAGCAGCAGGTGCCGCGCCGTCTCGAGGATCGTCTGCGTCTCGGCGGTCGCGTAGGCGAGCGTGTGCGAGCGGGTCGCACGCGTGAAGTCGTCGAAGCGCAGGCGCAAAGTGATGGTGCGGCCGACGCGTCCGGCGCGGCGCATCCGGCCGGTCACGCGGTCGACCAGCCCGACGAGCACGGTGTCGATCTCCCGCGGCGTGCGCCGAGAGCGCCCGAGCGCGCACTGCGCTCCGACCGAGCCGCGCCGCCGGCCGACCGTCACCCGGCGCGGATCGCGGTTGTGCGCCAGCGCGTGCAGCTGCCTCCCCACCCCGCGCCCGAGCAGCGCGATGAGGAGCGCCTCGTCGAGCCCCGCCACCTCGCCGACCGTTCGGATCCCGCGGCCGCGGAGCTTCTCGCCGGTCACCGGCCCCACGCCCCACAA
The DNA here is from genome assembly GCA_963716005.1 of uncultured Thermoleophilia bacterium. GTDB lineage: Bacteria > Actinomycetota > Thermoleophilia > Gaiellales > Gaiellaceae > CAVRUF01. Next base: position 659,850 of record OY970285.1, on the reverse strand, counting down.
CCGCTCGACCGGCAGCGGATGCAGGAACGCCAGCTCCCGGTCGGGCGGGACGACCAGCAGGCCGTCCGGCTTCGCGACGCCGCTCGCGACCTTCGCCAGGAACTTCGTTCGCGCGACGCCGACCGTGATCGCCAGTCCGACCTCGTCGAGCACGCGGCGCCGAAGCCGACGAGCGATCTGCACCGGCGTGCCGGCGGTTCGCTCGAAGCCGCGCACATCGAGAAACGCCTCGTCGATCGAGAGCCCTTCGACGAGCGGCGTCGTGTCCTCGAACACGCGGTAGACGGCCTTGGACGCCTCCGAGTAGGCCGACATCCGCGGCCGCACGACGATCGCGTCCGGACAGAGCCGCCGCGCCTGCCGCCCGCCCATCGCCGTGCGGACGCCTCGCGCCTTCGCCTCGTAGCTCGCCGCGAGCACGACCCCGCCGCCGACGATCACCGGCTTCCCGCGCAGCGACGGGTCGTCCCGTTGCTCGACCGACGCGTAGAACGCATCGAGATCGGCGTGGAGGATCCGGGCTTGGTCGGACACGAACGTCTGTTCGTATCCTAGCCCCTCGCGCCCGCCGCGGACTGCGAGATACTCGCGCCGTGGGGAACGGACAGGGATGGCGACCGACCGGCTGGCAGCTCGCCACCGGCGTGCTCGCGCTCGCTGTGATCGGCCTGACGATCTGGGGCGTCTCGATGCGCAACGACCACGACGACACGAGCGCGGAGACCGCCGCCGAGGTCGAGGAGCTCGACCAGCAGGTCGCCGGCCTCGAGGATCAGGTCGCGAGCCTTGAGCAGGACCTCGAGGACGAGCGCGCCGCCGCCCAGGCCGCAGCCGAGGAAGCGGACGCCGCGGCAGAGGAGGCCGCCGCCGCAGCCGAGCAGGCCGAGGCAGACCTCGCCGCGGCGCAGGAGCAGTACGCGAAGGCGTCCGCCCAGCTCGGCGCCGCGAACAAGACGCAGGCCCAGAGCGAGGCAGAGGTCGCGCGGCTCGCGAGGGAAGCCGAAGCGGCGCTGGCGGACGCCGAGGCAGCGCTCGCCGGCGCCGAGGGCGCGACCGCGAAGGCCAGGGCCCAGGCCGAGGCCGAACAGGCGCGCGCGGATCTCGCCGAGGCCTGCATCGCCGCGGTCGCCGACATCCTCACGCGCGTCTACGAGGCGGACGACCCGTTCGAAGCCCTCGAGGACGCCGCAGCCGAGATCGCCGCGATCGCGCCGGACTGCGCTCCCAAGGTCTGAGGCACCTGGCATCAATTCCGCGAGAGCAACCGCGGAAAGGAGCGAGCCATGGAAGCCGAGCAACCGCGCAAGGAATTCGCAGTCGTCGGGCAGGGGTCGATCTGGGACGGGATCGCCTACTGGGTCACGCTGGTCGGCATCTACCTGATGGTCGGCGGGTTGATGCTCCACTCCGGCAAGGAGAAGCTCTTCGACAGCGACGGCAACGCGCCGCAGGGGATCAAGGAGCAGTTCGCCGGCACGTTCATCGACACGTTCCCGGGCACGGACGCCGCCTGGATCACCCTCGGGATCTGCGAGTTCCTGGTCGGGCTCATCCTGATCGCGAGCCTCGTCAAGCTGGAGTTCCTCCCGCACCGGGAGAAGTCGCTCCTGCAGGTCGGCCTCGCGGTCGCTCTCTTCACGTTCGCGATCATGGCGTTCGGCCAGACGGTCACCGGCCAACACGAGGGCGTCGCGTCGCTCTACACGTACTTCGGCTCGACGGTCGTGATCCTGATCCTGGTGAGCCTCATGCCGCCGAACCGCCCCGACAACTGGCTGGGAGGAATCTCGCGGACCTAGTAGCCGAGGCGTCAGTCGCCGGGCCAGGAGCCGGTCAGCTTCTGGAACGCCCGTGCGCCGCCGCGGTCGACGGTTGCCTTCACGAGCGCGAACAGCGCGCCCTGGATCGCCACGGCCGCGAGGAGCTCACGCCAGCCGTACTGGCTCTCCCTCGGCTTCGGCGGGGACTCCTTCTCGGAGGCGCGCTGCCAGATCCGCTTGAAGAGCGTGCTCGCGATGATCCCGGCCACGAGACTGAGGACGAACCCGAACGGCTTGTAGACGATCTTCGCGCCACGGCTTGGGGCCTGCTGCTGCATCCCTACGGTTGTCACCCCGGCCCCCGTCCCTGAAACGCTATTGGTCGACGGCCGCGACCCCACCGCAGCTCCCCGGTTTACCGGATGCGTCGGACCGGTAGCGTGAAGATCGTGGTTCCGCACGGCCCGGCGATCCAGACCGAGGGGCTCCAGAAGAAGTACGGCGACGTCTTCGCTCTTCGCGGTGTCGACCTGCAGATCGAGTCCGGCATGGTGTTTGGCCTTCTCGGGCCGAACGGGGCCGGGAAGACGACAGCCGTTCGCATTCTGACCACGCTCCTCCTCCCGAGACCAGGGCTCGGCGCGTGTGGCCGGCTTCGACGTCCTTCGTGACGCACCGCGCGTTCGCGAGAACATCGGCCTTGCGGGCCAGTACGCGGCCGTGGACGAGAACCTGACCGGCTTCGAGAACCTCCAGATGGTCGGCCGGCTCTACCACCTGGGAGGCAAGACGGCGAAGTCGCGGGCGCACGAGCTGCTCGCGAACTTCGACCTCGTCGAGCCGGGTGACCGCCTCGTTCGCACATATTCAGGCGGAATGCGGCGCCGTCTCGACCTCGCTGCCGCGCTTGTCGCCCGGCCGCCTGTCCTCTTCCTCGACGAGCCGACGACGGGCCTGGACATCCGCAGCCGCATGGCGCTCTGGGAAGCCATCGAAAGCCTCGTCGCGAGCGGAACGACCGTGTTGCTGACCACGCAGGACCTCGATGAGGCCGACCGGCTCGCCGAGCGCATCGCGGTGATCGACCAGGGACTCGTGATCGCCGAGGGCTCGCCCGACGAGCTCAAGACGCAGGTGGGCGGCGACCGCCTCGAGATCCACCTGTGCGACGGCGGCTCCAGTGAGGCTGCCGTTACAGCGCTGACCCGAATCGCGAGCGACCGTCCGTCCGTCTACGACGGCTCGGTCAGCGTGCCCGTTGCCGAGCGCCGAGGCACGATCGCCGACGCGGTCCGTCAGCTCGACGACGCCGGGATCGCGATCGACGACATCGCCGTACGCACTCCGACGCTCGACGACGTGTTCCTGACCCTCACAGGACGCTCCACCGAGGAGGAGGCAGAGGAATGACCGCGCTCATGTATGCGGCCGGCGACACGTTCGAGCTGGCCAAGCGCAGCGTGAAGCGCATTCGGCGCCAACCCGATCTCCTGGTCGGCTTCACGGTCCAGCCGATCATGTTCGTGCTGCTCTTCGTCTTCGTCTTCGGGGGCGCCATCGACACCGAGCCGCTCGACTACGTCGACTTCCTGATCCCCGGGATCATCGTGCAGTCGATGGTCTTCGGCGGCTTCGTGACCGCGCTGGGGATCGCCGAGGACCTGAAGAAAGGCTTGATCGACCGCTTCCGCTCGCTGCCGATGTGGGGCCCCGCCGTCGTCGCGGGGCGAATCCTGTCCGACGTGGGAACGAACGTCATCCAGCTGGTCATCATGTTCGCCGTCGGCATCGCCGTCGGCTTCCGGTTCAACTCGAGCCCGTGGGAGATCGTCGCCGGAATCGCGCTCGTGCTCCTCGTCGGGTACGCGTTCTCCTGGGTGTTCGCGTTCATCGGGCTCACGGCCTCGTCACCCGAAGCGGCGAATGCCTACGGCTTCACGATTCTTTTTCCGGTCACGTTCGTCTCGTCGGCGTTCGTGCCCCCCGAGACGATGCCGGACTGGCTGCAGCCGATCGCCGAGAACAACCCGTTCACGACGATGGTCGACGCCGCGCGAGCCCTCTTCGTCGGCACGCCGGCCGGGAACGACATCTGGGGAGCGGTCGTGTGGTCGCTCGCCATCATCGCCGTGTTCGGCGCCCTCTCGGTCCGGCGCTACCAGCGCGCCGTCGGGCGGACGTAGGCAGCGGGTCCCGTCCCGCAGGCCACTCCGCGCTTCTGCCGCATCTCGACGTTCGCGACCCGGGCGCACTTCCGCGTTTTCGGCTCGCACGGGCCGGGAACGGCGAACCCGCAACCGACCTGAGGGGGTTCCCGTGGGAGACGACGGAACGCGCGACAAGCTCGAGGGCACGCTCAAGGAGGCCGAGGGCAAGCTGACCGACGACGAGCTCCGCGAGAAGCAGGGTCAGGCCCAGCAGACGATCGGCGAGGGCAAGGAGAAGCTCGAGGACGCGAAGGACGAGGCGCGCGAGCGGATCTAGGCCCTAGTGCGCGAGCTGGCCGCCGGGGCCTCGGCCGGACCATCCGGCGAAACGGGCGGCGAAGGCGGCGATTCCCGCAGAGCCCCAGTGCCAGGACGGTTCGGCGCGGAGGCGCCGGCGGCCGTTCGCGCGATGCTCGTACCAGAAGGCTCCGAAACGGTCGTGGGCCGCGTCGGCGAGGAGACCCGCGAGCGCCGCGCGTGCCGCGCTTCGGTTCGCGGCGGGATCGAGACCAGCTCGGGCGAGATCCTCGAGCACCCAGCCGATCCCCGCGGCGCCGCTGTCGAGTCCTACGTGCAGCGGGGACGGCGCGGCGCCCGAGTTCACGCCAGGTTCCGCCCTTCAGGCGGACGGCGCGAAGCCAGACGCCTGCACGGCGCGCGACCTCGCGGTAGTCGCTGTCGCCGGTGGCCTTCGCGGCCTGGAGGTTGACCCACGCGATCCCGGCGGCGCCGAGCTCGAAGCCCGTCGCGGTCGACGTATCGTCGTCCGCGACCGGCCAGCGAAGCCCGCCCGACGGATCCGCCACGGCCTGGGCGTCGACCCATTCGAGCAGCCCGAGCGCGGTCGCGAGATCGGCGGGGTCGTGGTCGCGTGCGTAGCGCCCGAGGAACACGTAGGCGGCGCCGGCCGAGCCGGACAGGAAGCCGGTCTCGTGGGAGTCGCTCTCGGATCCGCGAGGAAGCGGCTGCGTTCCGTTTGCGGTGAGCGCCCGCAGATGCGCGGCGCCCGCGCGCGCGTACGCGCGGAAGGTCGGGTTCCCGGTGCGGTCGGCGAAGGCGTCGAACGTCGCAACGACCCCCGCCTCCCCCATGCCTACGCCGTAGTACGAGATCGGCCAGGACGGATCGTCGGTCCAGCGCCATGAGCACGACGTCTCAGGACACGACGCGCCTCGCGCTTGCGCGGTCAGCCAGCGCATCCCCGCGAGCGAGGCCTTGCGGAAGCGCCACAGGTGTGTGACCCGGGAGAGCCGCCAGAGGTAGTCGCTGATCCCGGCGGCGCCGTCGTCGAAGCTCGTGAAGTGCGTCCTCGACCGGCTTCCGTCCGGATCGGCCCAGTCGGGCCAGCGCAGGCCCCCCGCGGCGGGCTCGGCCACGCCGAGCAGGTAGTCGCCGGCGGCGATCGCCGCACGCTTGTACCGCGGATCCCGCGTGACCCCGTACGCTGCCAGTAGCCCTTCGCCGACCGATGCCGCGCCGACGTCGCGGTCCGTCTGGAAATGCGGCGCCTGGATGGCCGAGCGCCACGCCCAGCCGCCCTTCGGCATCTCCCGGTGGCGCGCGACGAGCGAGTCCGCCGCCATGCGGACGACCTTCAGCGCGTTCGGATCGGAGACGCGCGCAGTCCTGGCGGAGCTCCCGGTATGGACGGACGCCGCCGCAGCGGCACCGGCCGCTAGCGCGCAGATGACAGCAATCGCAATGGGACGCATACCGGAGATGTTCGCTCTCAGACCCTCGAGAGCGACCCGCCGGTGTCGGACCGACGGTAGATTGACCCGCCATGAGGCTATCGGCGGCGGTGCTCGGTGCCTTTACCTGCAGCCTCTGTCTTGCGGTGACGGCCTGCGGGGGCTCGGACGACGCCGTTTCCACGCGCGCGGTCCTCCCCGCTCCGGAGGTCGTCCTCACGCCCGAGGAGCAAGAGGTCTGGGCGCCGCTTCCGCCGGACAGGTCCGCGATCCCCGTGCTCCTCTACCACGGAGTCGGGCCCGAGGAGGACTTCGCGAACGCGTCGGATGCGGATTACGGGATCGGCGTCGAGGACTTCGCGAAGCAGATGACGATGATGGCGCACGCGGGGTACGAGACGGTCGATCTCGAGACTTTCGTCCGGTTCGTCCAGGGCGAGGAGGTTGACCTCCCCCCGCGCCCGCTGCTCCTCACCTTCGACGACGCGAGGGGGGACTCGTGGACCGGCGCCGACGGGATCCTGGAGGAGCTCGGCTTCACCGCGGTCATGTTCGTCGACGTGGGCCGTGTCGAGAACGGCGATCCCGAGTACTCGACCTGGGATGAGCTCGACACCATGCAGGAGAGCGGCCGCTGGGAGATGCAGCTCCACTCGGGGGAGGGCCATCAGCAAATTCAGTTCGGGCCCGGTGAGGACGACTTCGGGCCGTACTACGCGTACAAGAACGAGCTCGAGGACGAGAGCTTCGAGGACTGGCAGGAGCGCGTCCGCGACGACGTCGACTGGGGCGAGGAGACGCTCGCGGATCACATCCCCGACTACGAGCCCTACGCGTTCGCGGTGCCTTACGGCAACTACGGCCAGGACGGGACGAACGACGAGCGCATCCCGGACGATTTTCTCGGGTTCCTCACGTCGCGCTTCGACGCCGTCTTCGTGCAGGACGTGGACGCGCGGGCCGAGCCTGGGAGCCCGCAGCCGCTCGGACGCATCCAGGTCACACGCGCGACGACCGGCGGAGAGGTCTATGAAAGGCTCCTGAGCGGCTAGCGTTCGGTCCGATGCAGGCGATCGTCCAAGACCGGTACGGCCCCCCGGAGGTTCTGGAGCTCAGAGAAGTCGACCGCCCGCCGGTCGGCGACGACGACGTGCTCGTGCGCGTCCGCGCCGCCTCGGTCAACCCTCAGGACTGGCACATCATGCGGGCCAGCCCGTTCATCGTCCGGGCCATGGGGAGCGGCCTGCGCACTCCGACGAACCCGATCAGGGGAACAGACGCCGCCGGGGAGGTCGCGGACGTGGGCGCGAACGTAACCCGCTTCCGGCCGGGCGACGAGGTGTGCGGCTGGTGCGAAGGCGCGTTCGCCGAGTACGTCTCCGCCGACGAGAGCCACTTCGTGCCGAAGCCGCCCGACCTCTCCTTCGAGGCCGCCGCCACGCTGGGCATGGCCGGGTGCACGGCGCTCCAGGGGCTGCGCGACGCAGGCGGTCTGCAGTCCGGCCAGGAAGTCCTGATCATCGGCGCCGGAGGAGGCGTCGGCACGTACGCGGTGCAGATCGCCAAGGCGCTCGGGGCCCGGGTGACCGGCGTGTGCGGCACGGCGAAGGTGGAGCTTGTCCGCTCACTCGGCGCCGACCACGTGATCGACTACTCCCGGGAGGACTTCACCCGCGGCGAGAAGCGCTACGACCTGATCTTCCAGCTCGCCGGCACCGTGTCCCCTTCGGCCTGCCGGCGCGCGCTCGCAGAGAAGGGCACGCTCGTCCTGAGCAGCGGCGAGGGCCGGTTCGCCGGCATCGACCGTTCCCTGCGAGGCCTCGTCTCGTCGCCGTTCGTGAGTCAGCGCGTGCGCATGCTCATCACGAAGGAGACGAACGAGGATCTGGTGACCCTGGCGGGGTTCGTCGAGTCCGGCCAGGTCACGCCGGTGGTCGGCAAGACCTACCCGCTGAGCGAGGTCCCCGAGGCGATCGCCCACGTGGAAGCGGGACACGCCGAGGGGAAGGTCGTCATCACGCTCTGAGACCTCAATAGGCTGGCCGCGTGACCCCCCGGCTCGCCACCTTTTCGGTCTTCTTCTTGAACGGCGCGATGATCGGGACCTGGATCGCCCAGATCCCGTGGCTCCAGGACGAGCTCGGCGTCTCCAAGTCGACGCTCGGGCTGTGCCTCCTGTGCATGGCCGCCGGGGGGCTCATCTCGATGCCGTTGACGGGCCACGTCCTCGACAGCCGCTCGAGCGCCTCGGTGACCCGGGCCGCCTCGCTCGTTTTCTGCCTGATGCTGCCGCTTCCGCTGCTCGCGACCGATGCGTACATGCTCGCCGTCATCCTGTTCGTGTTCGGCGCCGCCAACGGCGCGATGGACGTGGCCATGAACGCCCACGGCGTCGCCGTCGAGCGCTCGCTCGCGAAGCCGATCATGTCCTCGCTCCACGGCGGCTGGAGCCTGGGCGGCTTCGCTGCCGCGGGGATGGTCGTGATCGCCGGTGCGGCGGGGGTCGACCCGCGGCTCGAGAGCCTTCTGGTCGGCGTCGCCCTGTGGCTTGCTGCGTTGTGGATCACCTCCCGACTCGGAACTGCGTCGGCCCACTCCGAGGCGGGAGGCGGGTTCGCGTTGCCGTCGCGCGCAGTCCTGCTGATCGGTGGGCTGTGCTTCCTGGTGATGATGACCGAGGGCGGGATCGCCGACTGGGGCGGCATCTACCTCCGCCAGGACGCCGGCGCGAGCACCGCCGCGGCCGCGATGGCGTTCACCGGCTTCTCGCTCGGGATGGCGATCGCGCGCCTCGGCGGCGACGTGCTCAACGAGCGCCTCGGCGCCGGGCGACTGCTGCGCGGCGGAATGACGCTCGTGGCGATCGCGCTCGGCGGCCTGCTCCTCGTCGGCGAGGTCGTGCCGGCGGTCATCGGCTTCACGCTGTGCGGGCTCGGGATCGCGAACGGCGTCCCGCTCCTCTTCAGCGCCGCCGGGCGAATCGAGCCGCCGAGCCCGTCGCTCGCCGCGGCGTTCACGCTGGGCTACACGGGCTTCATCGTCGGGCCGCCGGTGATCGGTTTCCTCGCCGACCAGTTCGGGTTGCCGCGGACGCTGTCGCTCCTGCTCTTCGCCGCCCTCGCCGTGGCCGCGCTCGGCGGGCGAGCCACGGCGACCAGGCCCGCGGAGCGCGTCCCCGATGCGCCCAAGACCGCCGAGGAGGCCGGCGTCGCGTGAGCGCTGCCCTCGCTTCGGCGGAGGCGCAGGTTGCGGCCGTGCGAGACGATCCCGGGGCACGCATCGCCCTGGTCGTCCGGACGTACCACGGGCCGACCGGCCGCGCCCCGCGACACCTGCCGTTTCGGCGGGCGGCGTTGTCGTTCATGCGCTGGCAGGTGCATCGCGGCGTGCTCGAGCCGCTCGACGCCTCGCCGCCCGGCAGCGTGTGGTGGCGGGCGGTCAACGAGCGGCTCCTGCGCGACGGGTGCGAAGCCGTTGCACTCGTCGGCGGCTTGGCGGGAGAGCCGTCGTCGCGCCCTGTGCAGCTGTGGCTGGAGTTCGTCGCGAGACCGACGGGACGCAACTGGTACCGGGCGCACAACGCGAGCATCGTGGCGGCCTACCTGGAGCACCGCGACCTGGCCGAAGCGGAGAGCGCGCCGGAGCGCTTCTTCATGAACGTCGCGCTCGTCCGCGTGCTCTACGCGCACGCACTCGTCGGAGCGCCGCGCCTGGCGCTGGGACAGTTCGCTCCGCTCGGCCGCGTGCTCGGCGACCCCCGGCTAGGGATGGCCGGCGTCTTTCTCTCACTCCGCCGCGTGCTTCCGAACCGTTATCCGCTCGCGCTCGACGTCGACCGCTACGTCGCCGAAGAGCAGCGCCTCGGCCGACTGCTCGACTACGCGGTGATCGTGCCGCGGCTGCAGCGGCTCTACGAGTGGTCCGTCAAGGAGCTCGGCGAGCCAGGTCTGCTCGAACTGGTTCGCGAGGGCAACCCCGTCTACGCGTGGCCCTTCGAGGAGCGACACGTGTGGCGCTCGCCGAGCATGCGACCGGCCGGGCGGGTGCTCGAGCGGGCGACCAGGGCGCGGTAACGCGACGCGCGTTCACCCGGCGGCTGGTTCGCAGGCGCGCCAGTTTGGGGCGGCTCTGTCGCAGCGGTCGAGTCGACGAAGCAGCTGCGCGGGGTGCTCCGGCTCGACCAGACGGCTGCGCTCCACGACCTCCTGAAAGAAGCCGAGCACGCCGCGGTGCCTCCCGCCGCCGGCATCCGCAGGGTGGAGGAAATCGTGGCCATGCAGCCGCGCTTCGGACCCGAGGCCACCGTCCTGAGCCACGTGGTGCTCACCGTCGGCATCTGCCTGGTGCTCCAGCCGACGCTGGGCGATCTCGTGCTGGCCGCGCTCTTCGGTGCGCTCGTCGGAGGGCTGAAACTCGCGAGCGGAAGGTGGACGAGCGTTCAGATGATCATGCCGGTGGTCGCCGCGTTCCTCGTCTCGTCGATCACGCTGGTGCTTGCCGACTCGGCTGGCTCGACGACCTCAGGCCGATCAGGCCCGGCGGGAGGGCATCACAAGAGGTGAGTTTAGGGCGAACGCCGGCGATCGCGGCCGCGAGCCCGAGAGCGATCCGCATGAACAGCGGCCTGATGGAGGCGGCGGGAATCGAACCCGCGTCCGAGGTCGTACCGACCTAGCGTCTACAAGCTTGTCCTGCGATTGGAGTTCGCCCGGCGGCTGGTTCGCAGGCCGCCCACTGCCGGACTAGTCCTCCTTTGAAGTCCCGCTTCGGGCGAGTGACTCTCCCTAGGCGGCAAGCCCGTTTGTTGACGCCGGATTCCAGTCCCACGGGCCGAAGACTGGGCCGACGCGCTAGCTAACCGAAGTTAGGCAGCGAGTGCGAGTTCGTTATCCGCACTTGCATTGGTGCCGGTTGTTTTACGAGGCCGACCGGCGACCTCGGCTTGCAGCTAGACCGGAGCATCGACCACGTCGAAACCTGATCGCCCCCGTATGTGTGTAGTCGAATTGTAGCCGCGGCCGCCTAGTCGTCCCGCGCCGCGGGACTTCAGGGCGCGCTCGATCTGGCGCTTCGCGTCGCGGTCAGCGACATCGCGGCGTTTGTCGCGCGTCTCCTTGCCGCGCGCGACGGCGATCTCGACCTTCACCCGGCCGTCCTTGAAATAGAGCTTCGTGGGGACGAGCGTCAGGCCCTTCTCGGCGACCTGGGCGGCGAGCCGGTCGATCTCGCGACGGTGCATGAGCAGCTTGCGGTCGCGGTCCGGGTCGTGGTTCGCGATGTTGCCCTCGGCGTACTCGGGGATGTGCGCCCCGACGAGCCAGGCCTCGTTGCCACGGATGTCGCCGTAGGCGCGCTGGAGTACCGCGTGGCCTTGGCGGAGCGACTTGACCTCCGTGCCCGTCAGCTGGAGACCCGCTTCGACCTTGTCGAGCAGGTGGTAGTCGTGGCGGGCGCGGCGGTTGTCCGCGATCGTCTTCGTTCCGGATGGACGGGCCATGCTCCCATTGTCGCGGAGCGGCGCCCCTCGCTCGCGTGAACCTTTCCCCACGGGGCGTTCCGCCCCTCTACCCCCGCTGATGACGCTACCGGCGAAAAGCGCGCGTGTCTCGCGCGAAATCGTGACGATTCAGCGCAGAACCGTCCACAGCCGCCGTCTAACCGGCGTGGGTGCGCGTCTCGGGGAGGGGCGTGAGGACGTCGGCAAGTCGTTCGCGCAGGTGCTCGAAGTTCGGCGGCAGCGACAATCCTTCGCCGAGCGTCTCGAGCGGCTCGTCGGCCGTGAAGCCCGGGCCGAGCGTGGCGATCTCGAATAGGACACCGCTCGGCTCGCGGAAGTAGATCGACTTGAAGTAGAAGCGGTCGATGACGGGCGTAGGGTGCCCGCCCGCCTGGCGCACGACGTCCCGCCACGCCTCGTGCTCGTCGATCGGCGACGACCAGGCGACGTGATGGACGGTGCCGGCGCCACCCATGCCGCGCTCGACCGGCGGATCGTCGTAGACGTACAAGCCGCCGCGGTCGTCTCCGCGCGCCTCCCACGCGTGCAGCGGCGCCAGCGCCGTGAAGTTCAGCCCCTCGAGAAACGCCTGGCTCGCATCCGGCGCGCCGCTGTAGACGCGCACCGCGTCGAAGCCCTGGATCGCGTGCTCGTCCGGGATCTCGGGATGCTTGGCGACGAGCGGCGGATCAGACTTCTCGACCACCGCGAGCTCGAGTCCGAGCCCCTCGGGATCGGCGAAGCGCAGCCGGGACACGTCGGGCTCCGTCTCGATGCCGTCCGCCTCGAGCCGCTCGGCCCAGAAGTCGAGCGCCGCCTCGGAGCCGACGCGCCAGACGACGCGGTGCACCATCCCGTTCCCGGCCCGCCCACGCGGAACGCCCGGGTACTCGAAGAAGGTCAGGTCGGCGCCGGCGCTCCCCAGCTCGTCGGCGTAGAACAGGTGGTAGACGGTCGGATCGTCCTGATTGACCGTCTTCTTCACCATCCGCAGGCCGAGCACCCGCGTGTAGAAGTCGACGTTGCGCGGCGCGTCGCCCGTGATGCACGTGATGTGGTGAATGCCTTCGAGTCGCATTACGCCAACCGCAGTTCCACCTTACCTTCGACGCGATCGATCGATTCGACACGCACCGAGATGGGATCCCCGAGGCGGTAGCGCCTGCCGGTCTTCGTCCCCACGAGCGCGGTCGCGAGCTGGTTCAGCGCGAAGTACTCGCCGAGGAGATGCCGCGCCGGGAGGTAGCCCTCGAACACCTCGCCGAAGCGCACGAAGATGCCCGAGCCGATCGCGCCGGTGATCTCGCCGTCGAACGCCGCGTCCCAGCCGAACTCGAAAAGCTGCCGCTCGAGGTACCAGGCCTCGCAGATCGCGTCGGCGCGGTACTCGACCTGCGCCGCCTCGCGCTCGCGGGTCGAGGTCCAGTCGGCGAGCGTGTCGAGATCGCCTTCTGCGGCGTCGGCGAGGCCAAGCTCCGCCAGCAGCGCGCGGTGCACGACCAGATCGGGATAGCGGCGGATCGGCGACGTGAAGTGCGCGTACGCGGTGCTCGCGAGGCCCGAGTGGCCGAGGTTGCGCGGGTCGTACCGCGCCTGTTTGAGCGCCCGCAGGACGAGCGTCGGAAACGCCTCGCGCCCGCGGTTCGACTGCTGCGCGTATTCCGTCGCCTGCAACGCGGCCGCGGCGGCAAGGCTCGACGCGGACACGGGATCCAGCCGCTCCGGCGTCGGCGGCGTCGGGACTTCGAGGTCGTGGAGCTTCGCGAGGAGGAGCTCCACGGACATCGGCTCCGGACGCTCGTGGACGCGGAAGAGCGCCGCGCTCTGGCACGAGGCGAGGAACGCGCCGACGGCCTCGTTCGCGAGGATCATGAGCTCCTCCACCAGCCGGTGCGAGGTCGGCTCGGACTCGCGCCACGCGCGAGCGACGCCGCCCTCGCCGTCGAACTCGAACGACGTCTCCCCGGTCTCGATCTGGAGCGCGCCGCGGGCGAAGCGGCGGCGGCGCAACTCCGTGGTGATTCGGTCGGCGAGCCGCAGCGTCTCGGTCGTCGCGTCGTCGGCCTTCTCGCTCCCCGCCAGGATCGCCTCCGCCTGTCCGTACGTGAGCCGTGCCCGGCTGCGGATAAGGCTGCGGTAGTAGAGCGGCTCGCCTGCGCGCAGGTCGCCGTCGAACGGGATCTCGACCGTGACGCAGCGGCGCTCCACGTCCGGGCGAAGGGAGCAGCGGTCGTCGGAGAGCTCCGACGGCAGCATCGGCTCGACCGTCCCGGGGATGTACGTCGAGAACGCGCGCTCGGACGCGTCGCGGTCGAGGGGCGAGCCGACGGGGACGTACGCCGATACGTCGGCGATGTGCACCCACACGCGCAGGCCGTCGCCCTCGGTGCGCAGGCTGAGCGCGTCGTCGAAGTCCTTGGCCGTCTCCGGGTCGATCGTGAGCGCGTGGAGGTCGCGCAAATCGGCGCGCTCCGGCTCGTCCCAGGCGGGCTCGGGAGGAAGCGGCGCCGGAGCCCGGCGCACGTCGAGGTGCCAGAGCAGCCCTTCGAGCACCGTCTCGATCGCGGACGGCTTGCCGAGCACCCGCTCGACCCGCGCACGGCCGCGGCCGGAGCGCAGGACGACGAGATCGCCGATGCCGGCATCCCCGGCTCCCTTGCGGTCGACGACGAGCGGCACGCCGCCCTCGAAGAACGGATCGCCGACGAGGAGCTTGCCCCGGCGGGCGAGCTCGCAGACGACCAGATCCACGAGGCTCGTTAGCCCAACTGGGCTAGGAGAAGCTGAGCGGCCCGGCCGAGCGCCTCGTCGTGGCGCGTGGCGGGCAGGTCGCGAACCTCGACCTCGGGATCGATCCCGTGCCCGGTCAGGTTCGTGCCGTTCGGCGTGCGGTACACGGCGGTCGTCAGCTTCAGCGCGTCGCCGTTCGTGAGGCCGCGCACCGACTGCACCGACGCCTTGCCGTACGTGGGCTCGCCGATCACGAGAGCGCGGTCGTGGTCGTCGAGAGCCGCGGCGACGATCTCGGCGGCGCTCGCGCTGCGCTCGTCCACGAGGACGATCACCGGCACCTCGGAGAGCGGCGCCTTGCCGCTCACCCGGTAGACGTGGCGGCCGTGGTGGACGCCCTCGGTCACGCAGACCACGCCTTCGCCGAGGAAAAGCGACACGGTGTCGACGGCCTGGGCGAGGAGCCCGCCGGGATTGCCGCGCAGGTCGAGCACGACGCCCTCGGCCCCGTTGTTCACGAGCCGGCGAACCCGCTTCGCGACACCGTTCACCGCGTTGACCCGGAAGGAGAGGACGCGCACGTGGGCGAGCTTGCGCTTGTTTCGGACGATCATCTGGGAGCGCACCGCGGGCAGCGCAATCGCCGAGCGCTGGACCGTGAACCGCAGCTGGTCCTCACGCGGTCGCCGCACGATCAGCTGCACCGTCGTCCCCTCCTCGCCCTTCAGGAGCTCGAGCGAGCGTTGGAACGGGAGCCGCTTCACCGAGTGGCCGTCGATCGACACGATCCGGTCGCCTGGCTTGATCCCGGCCGCCTTCGCAGGCCCGGCGAGCGCTTCCTTCACGATCAGGCCCGCCTTGCTGCGGCCGACGGTGAGACCGACGCCCGAGTAGCTTCGCGCCGTGCGCCGCTGGAGATCCTCGTACTCGTCGGCGGTCAGGTAGTCCGTGTACGGATCCTCGAGGCCATGGATGATCGCGTCGATCGAGGGCTTGGCGAGAACGGCCGGCGAGATGCTCGTGTAGTAGCCGCCGGTCAGCTCCTGCCGGACCTGGTCGATGAGAAGCGTCGGCGAGTCGCCGGCGTCGAGGCGGAACGTCGAGGCGACCGTGGTGTCCGCCTGCGATTTCGTGAGCGCCAGGCCCAGCATGAAGGCCCCAACAACGAGAAGGGCCAAGGCCAGGGTCCCGACAAGGCGTCTCATGGAAACAGAGTCGCCAGTATAGGAGCGGTCGGACTTCGGGGGGCGCACCTCCTCTGGCGGCGTTGGACGCCGTTCACCCATGGCTAGATCTTGAGGAAGCGGTGCAGGGTGATGCCGGAGCCGAGCGCGCCGACGAAGAGGCTCGAGCCGATCATGATCAGCGAGATCCAGATGAAGTTGAGCGCGTGGACGTCGTCCTGGGTCAGCTCTGTGTGCCCGACGATGGACGGCAGCGCGAGCTCCTTCGCCAGGAGCAGGAGGATCACGGCGGCCAGAGATCCGATGAACCCGGTGATGAGGCCTTCGAGCATGAACGGCCCGCGGACGAACCAGTTGGTCGCGCCGACGAGCTTCATCACCTCGACCTCACGCCGGCGCGAGAAGATCGACAGGCGGATCGTGTTCGCGATGAGAAGCACCGACGCGATGATCAGGATGACGCTTCCCACCAGGAAGATCGCTCCGATCACCTTCGCGACCTTGATCACGCGGTCCGCGGTCTTCTTCCCGTAGTTCACGAGCTGCACCCCGGGCGGTTTGGCCTCGAGCTGCGCCGCTATGGCCCCCACGTCCTCGCCGCGGTGCGGGATGACCTGGAACGACGGCGGCAGCGGGTTGTTCGTGAGGCCCCTGACGAGATCCGGGTTGCGCTCCTTCATGATCTCGAGCGCCTTCTCCTTCGAGATGAACTTCACGTCCTTCACCTCGGGCATGCCGACGAGCTGCGCGCGCACGGCGTCGATCTGCTGCTCGGACGCCTCCTTCTTGCACGACGTGTCGGTGCAGAAGTAGACGTTCACGACGAGGTCGCGCTTCACGTCGTTCGTCCACGAGTAGACCCACGAGCCGAGCGCGATGAAGAGGCCGAGCAGGAACATCCCGATGAGCACGGTCATCGTCGCCGCGATCGCGGTCGAGAGGTTCGAGGTCACCGAGCGCCACGCCTCGGAGATGAAGAGCTTGGTGCGCACGGTCTAGCCGTAGCCTCCGCGGCGCTCGTCGCGCATGACGATCCCGTTGTCGAGCGCGATCACGCGGCGGCGCATCTTGTCGACCATTTCGCGGTCATGAGTCGCCATGACCACGGTCGTCCCCGTGCGGTTGATCCGGTAGAGGAGCTGCATGATCCCGACCGACGTGTCCGGGTCGAGGTTCCCCGTGGGCTCGTCGCAGATGAGGAGCGGCGGGTGGTTCACGAACGCGCGCGCGATCGAGACGCGCTGCTGCTCGCCGCCGGAGAGCTCGTCCGGGAACTGACTCATCTTCGAGGAGAGCCCGACGAGGCCGAGCACCTCGGGCACCTTCGAGCGGATCGAGCGGCGCGAGTCGCCCTGCACCATCAGCGCGTAGGCGACGTTGTCGAACGCGCTGCGGTTCGAGAGCAGCTTGAAGTCCTGGAAGACGCAGCCCATGTTGCGGCGCAGCATCGGAACCTTCGAGCGCTTCAGCCGTCCGAGCTCGCGGCCGCCCACGATGATCCGGCCGTCCGTCGGCTCGAGCTCCTTCAGGAGGAGCCGCATGAGCGTCGACTTCCCGGAGCCGGACGGGCCGACGAGAAAGACGAACTCGCCCTTGTCGATCGTGAGCGAGACGTCGTCGAGCGCCAGGATGTTCGGGTCGTAGATCTTCGTGACCTTCTCGAACACGATCATCGGCGTCTCGCCCGGGCGCGGAGCTGCGCCTTCCACAGCAGTGGGCTCGGGCGTTACGGGTGTCTCGAGAGTCGTGTCCGTCACCGGGGAAAAGGATGGGGGCCGCATGTGCCCACCGGCGGGATCTGGGAGTTCAGAAGTCATCTGAGTCTAGCTGAGGGTTCAGCGGACCTCCCGGTCTAACCGACCGTTCCGGCCGCCTTTGCGAGCAGGTACTGGTGGATGAACTCGTCGAGGTTCCCGTCGAGGACGGACTGTGCGTTTCCTTCTTCGACGCCCGTCCTGTGATCCTTCACCATCTGGTACGGCTGGAGGACGTAGCTGCGAATCTGGCTCCCGAAGTCCGTGTTCGCGACCTCGCCCCGCTCCTTGCGCAGCTCGGCCTCCCGGAGCTCCAGGTCGTGCTCGGCGAGGCGGCTCTTCAGGATGCGCATCGCCGTCTGGCGGTTCGAGAGCTGCGAGCGCTCGTTCTGGCACTGGACGACGATTCCGGTCGGGATGTGCGTGATCCTGACGGCCGAGTCCGTCTTGTTCACGTGCTGGCCGCCGGCGCCGCTCGCGCGGTACGTGTCGATGCGGAGATCGCCCTCGTCGATGTCCACCTCGGCGTCGTCGTCGACGAGCGGGCTGACGATCACCTGCGCGAAGCTCGTGTGCCGGCGGTGGGCGGAGTCGAACGGCGACAGCCGCACGAGCCGGTGCACGCCGCGTTCTGCCTTGAGCGTCCCGTACGCGTTCTCGCCCTGGACGGTGAAGGTCGTGGACTTCAGCCCGGCCTCCTCGCCCTCGGACGCTTCGAGGATCTCGACCTTCAGGCTGCGGTCGGCGGCCCACCGTGAGTACATGCGCAGGAGGATCTCGGCCCAGTCCTGCGCGTCGGTTCCGCCCGCGCCCGCCTGGATCGAGACGACCGCGTCGCCGCCGTCGTACTCGCCGTTGAAGAGCGCGTCGCGCTCGACCGTCTTCAGCTGGTCGCGGAGCGTCTCGACCGACTGGGCGACCTCGTCCAGCTCACCGTCGTCGGATGAGAGCTCGAGCAGCTCGTTCAGGTCGTTCGACTCGCGCTGGAGCGCCTCGTAGCGCTCGAGCCGGCGGTTGAGGCGCGCGTGCTCGGCCGACACCTTCGCGGCGTGCTGCTGGTCGTCCCAGAACCCAGGAGCGCCGAGCTCGCGCTCCAGTTCGTCTACGCGCGTCCGCAGGCCGTCCGGGTCAAAGGTAATCACGGACCCAGGCGAGCTGGGTCCCGATGTCCTGAAGTTCCTTCTCCAGTGCTGCGCGGTCTGCCATCGCGTGGGATGGTAGCTTCGCCGGAGGTGGGCCGGATAACCGTCTTGGTGTCGCCCGGGGCGCGGACGACCGAGCTGGTCGGGCGCCACGGCGACGCGTGGAAGGTGCGCGTCGCGGCCGCGCCGGAGAAGGGACGTGCGAACGACGGCGTCGAGGCGTTGCTCAGCGGCCTGCTCGGCGTACCCGTGTCCGTCGTCTCCGGGACGAGCTCGAAGCGGAAGATCGTCGAGGCCGAGGGGCTGGACACCGCCGAGATCGACCGGCGGCTGGCTGCGCTCTAGCCGCGGACGCCTGCGTAGCGATAGCCGGTCGCCTGGATCGCGCCCGTCTTGATCAGGGTCTCCTCCAGGGCGCGCGTGGAGACGCCGCCGAGCTCGCGGTAGAGATAGGGCTCCCACGAGAACGAGCGCTCGTCGAAGCGCGCGTCGAGCGCCGGGCGCATCGCGTCGTAGCCGTGATGCTCGTCGTGCTGGCGGGCCTGCTCCTCGCGGAAGACCTCGAGCGATGCCGGCGCTCCCTTGCCGCGCGCGGCCGCGACTGCGCGCCGCTGCCCGTACCACCAGTCGATCGTGTCTCCGTCGAGCCGGTCGGGCGCGAACTCGTCCACGAGCAGGAGACCACCCGGCTCGAGCAGGGCGACGATCCGGTCGAGCCCCGCGTCGAGGTCGTGGACGTGGTGCAGCGAGCGCGATGCGACAACCGCCGCGAACGGGCCCGGATCGTCGAACTCCTCCAGCGTGGTCCGCCGGAAGATCTCGCCTTCGGGAGCGATGGGATCGATCGCGAGCACGTCGTAGCCCGCCTCGGCCAGCTCGAGCGCAAGCGTTCCATCGCCGCAGCCCACCTCGAGCACGCGCGAAGGCGCCGGTGGCAGCTGCGCTAGGACGAAGGCGGGGAACTCCACGGACGCGCTAGGCGCCGTGGCACTTCTTGTACTTCTTGCCGGAGCCGCACGGGCACGGGTCGTTGCGGCCGACCGTGTCCCACTCCGTGGCGACGCGCTGCTCGTGCCGGGCGGGGGCCTGCGCCGTGGCGGCCGCGGCTTCCATACCCCCGGCGGCGCCCGCGGCCAAAATCGCGTCCGAGCCCGAGACCGACTCGTGCTCGTACGTGAGGTTCCCGTTCCCGCGCCCCGAGCGCGCCGGCTCGAGGGTCGGCTGCTCCGCCGGATCGACCTGCACGTGGAAGAGATGCCGAAGCACCTCCTCGCGGATGTTCTCGGAGAGCTCCGTGAACATCGCGTGGCCCTCGGAGCGGTACTCCGAGAGCGGATCCTTCTGCGCCATCGCGCGGAGGTGGATGCCCTCGCGCAGGTACTCCATGACGTCGAGGTGCTCACGCCAGCGCGAGTCGACGATCTGGAGCATGAGGAACCGCTCGATCTCGCGCATGAGCTCGGGGCCGAGCTCCTCTTCCTTCGCGGCGTAGGCGTCGGCGGCGTCGTCCTGAAACTCCTCGATCAGCTCCTCGCGCGTCCACGCCTGGCTCGCGAGCTCCTCGGGGGTGACCTGGCTCTCGTAGAGCCCGTTCATCACGCCGAGGAGCCCGGGGAGATCCCAGTCCTCCTCGTGGTCGCCTTCGGTGTGCGAGTAGACGATCCCCTCGACGACCTCATCGGCCCAGCCTTTGATCTCCTCGGACAGGTCTTCGCCTTCGAGCACGCGCTGGCGCTGCTCGTAGATGACCATCCGCTGGATGTTCATGACGTCGTCGTACTTGAGGACGTTCTTGCGCGAGACGAAGTTCTGTTCCTCGACCTTCTTCTGGGCACCTTCGATCTGCTTCGAGAGCATCCCGGACTCCATGGGCTCGTCGTCGGGAAGCCCGAAGCGGTCGATGATGCGGTAGATCCGATCGCCGGCGAACAGGCGCACGAGCTCGTCCTCGGCGGACAGGTAGAAGCGCGTCTCGCCGGGGTCGCCCTGGCGGCCTGAGCGGCCGCGGAGCTGGTTGTCGATGCGCCGCGCCTCGTGGCGCTCCGTCCCGACGACGTAGAGGCCGCCGACCTCGCGCACACCTTCGCCGAGCTTGATGTCGACCCCTCGTCCGGCCATGTTCGTCGCGATGGTGACCGCGCCCGGGCGGCCGGCGTCCATGATGATCTCGGCCTCGCGCTCATGGTTCTTCGCGTTCAGGACCTCGTGCGGGATGCCCTGGCGCGTCATGAGCTGCGAGAGGTGCTCGGACACCTCGACGGAGATCGTCCCGACGAGCACCGGCTGGCCGATCTCGTGGCGCTCCTTGATGTCATTCATGACCGCGTCGTACTTGGCCTGCTTGTGCTTGTAGATGTAGTCGTGCTTGTCGTCGCGCACCATCGGCTCGTTCGTGGGGATCTCGATGACGGTGAGGTCGTAGATCTCCTTGAACTCCTTCTCCTCGGTCTTCGCGGTACCGGTCATGCCGGCGAGTTTTTGGTAGAGGCGGAAGTAGTTCTGGAGCGTGATCGTGGCGAGCGTGATGTGCTCCTCCTTGATCGGCACGCGCTCCTTGGCCTCGACCGCCTGGTGGAGGCCGTCCGACCAGCGCCGCCCTTCCATGATCCGGCCGGTGAACTCGTCGACGATCTTCACCTCGCCGTCCATGACGACGTACTCGTCGTCGCGGTGGTAGAGCGACTCGGCCTTGAGCGCCTGGATCAGGTGGTTCACGAGCTGCGCGCTGTGCGGGTCGTAGAGGTTCTCGATCCCGAGCGCGTCCTCGACCTTGTCGATCGCCCCCTGGAGCGGGGACACGTTCTTGAACTTCTCGTCGTAGGTGTAGTCGGCGTCGCCGTAGGCCTCTTCGCCCTGGGCGCCGATCAGCACCGGGACGCCCTCGAGCGTCTTGGCGATCCGCGCGAAGTCGTAGTACGTCTTCGCAGCGGTCTCGGGCTCGCCGGAGATGATGAGCGGCGTCCGCGCCTCGTCGATCAGGATCGAGTCGACCTCGTCCACGATCGCGAAGGTGTGGCCGCGCTGTGACGTCGCCTCGAGCGACGTCGCCATGTTGTCGCGCAGGTAGTCGAAGCCGAACTCGGAGTTCGTGCCGTACGTGATGTCGGCCGCGTACGCCTCCTTGCGCTCGTTCGACGGCATCATGTTGCGGATGAATCCGGCGCGCAGGCCGAGCGCGTTGTAGATCGGGCTCATCCACTCCATGTCGCGCTTGGCCAGGTAGTCGTTGACGGTGACCAGGTGGACGTTGGTTCCGGGGAGCGCGTTCAGGTAGAGCGGCAGCGTCGCGACGAGCGTCTTTCCCTCACCGGTCTTCATCTCGGCGATCTCGCCCTCGTGGAGCGCGATGCCGCCCATCAGCTGGACGTCGAAGTGGCGCATGCTCATCGTCCGCCGGCCGGCCTCGCGGACCGCCGCGAACGCCTCGAAGAGGAGCTCCTCGAGCGACTCGCCGTTCTCGTAGCGCTCGCGGAACTCGACCGTCTTCGCCGCGAGCTCTTCGTCGCTCAGCTTCTCGAAGTCGGGCTCGAGGGTGGAGATGTACGCCGCCTGCTGGGCGAGGCGCTTGACGCGCCGCCCTTCGCCCAGGCGAAGAACCTTCTCGAATCCTCCGTAGTTATCGGCCATTTGGCTTCAAGGGTACCGGTCAGAGCGGGTCTACCGTGACGCGCCAGCGGCCGCCTTCGGCTCTATCGGCACGCGCGACGAAGGACTCGAATCGCGCTCGTCCGCGGCGCTCGAGCATCGCGAACGCGGGCTCGTAGCGTTCCTCGTCGGCGGCGTCGACCGGCTCGCCGTCGGCACTCGTCTCGAACTCGCCCTCGGGCGTGCGGACGACCTGGAGCTGGGTCGCGGTGAGGTCGTCAGGGAGGTCGATCTCGTCCCCTTCGGGCTGCCGGCGAGCGCCCACGGCGAAGTGCCCGGCGTCCTGGCGGACGGCGTGCGCCTCGTACGGACGGTCGACCTGCGAGTCGAGCGCTTTGACGATCCGCTCGATCGCGTCGTCCGAGATCGCGGCGGCGCCCTGGAACGCCGGCGGGCTGTCGGAGGGCACGAGCAGCTCGAACTCGCCCAACTCGGCGGGAAGCTCGGGCAGCTCGACGACCGCGAAGCCGTCCCATTCGCGCAAACGCGGGATGCCCGTGACGCCCGTCGGGATCAGGCGAAACGTGAGGAGATCGCGGGGAGGCTCGCTCAGAGGAGTTGCGGCTCGATCAGGCCGTACTTGCCGTCACGCCGCCGGTAGAGGACGTTGACCTCGAGCGTCTCCGCGTTGCGGAAAACGAAGAACGAATGTCCCAGCAGCTCGAGCTGGAGGATCGCTTCCTCGGAGCTCATGGGTTTCAGTGCGAACTGCTTCGTCTTGACGATCAAGGACTGCACCTCCTCGGGCTCCGGCTCGTACAGCGCCGGATCGGCGTCGTTGGTCGCTGAGTGCGCATGCGTGGGCTTGCGGAGACGCTTGTCGTGCAGCCGCTTCGCCTGCCGCTCCAGCTTGTCGACGAGGAGATCGATGGACGCCTTCATGTCCTCGGAGTTCTCGTGGGCGCGGAGGATGCTCCCGTTCGCCCAGACCGTCGCCTCGGCGCGCTGCGGCGTGGGGATGGCCGGGTTCTGCTCCTCCTCGAGCTCGAGCTCGACGCGCAGCTCGTTGTCGTTCAGGTGGCGCTCGATCTTCTCGAGCTTCCGCGACGCGTACTCCTTGAGGTCTTCGCTCAAATCGACGTGCTTTGCCTTGATCTGGAGATTCACGAACCCCTCCTCGTCGAAGTGCGCCGGTGCCTGTGAGCGTACCCGATACCCGTCGGCTGTCACCTCCCTCGGATCGTCCTTGCGAAAGTGACCACGTCGACCGTCCTCGCGCCCGCGCGCTTGAGCTCCGTCGCGGCCGCGGACACGGTCGCCCCGGTCGTGTAGACGTCGTCGACGAGCACGACCGTTTTCGGCGGCGCACGCACGCAGCGGAACGAGCCGCGGACGTTCGCCCGCCGGTCGGTTCGCGACAGCCCACGCTGGCGCGGCGCGCGGCCCGAGCGCTCGAGCGCCGCTACGACCTCGAGGCCCCAAAGCTCGCCGAGCACGCGCGCGAGTTGCTCCGCCGTCGTGTGGCCGCGCCAGAGCGTGCGCTCGCGGTCGCCGGGGACGAACGCGATCGCGTCCGCGCGGGGTCGAGGCACCACCGCCGCCACGAGCCCGGCCGCTTCAACTGCGACGGCCCGCAGCCCGCGCTCCTTCCAGCCGGCAACGAGCATGCGCGCCGGCCCCTCGTACGCCACTGCGGCGCGGGCCGTTCGAAACGGCAGTCGCCGTCCCGAGCACTCGGCACATCGCTCCACGGGCCACGCGGTCGGAGTTCCGCAGCGGGCGCAGAGCGGCCGGTCGAGCATCCGGATGGACGCCCGGCACGCGGCGCAGAGCAGCCGCTCCCCACGACCGCAGTGCACGCAGCGAACCGGCAGGAGCAGGTCGAGCGCTTTGAGCATTCCCCCGAGCCTAGGTGTGAGAGGCGCACGGATTCGTGTCCCCTTCGTGCCGACTCAGCCCAGGGTCAGCCGGACAGGCTCACCGCCGTCGACGAAGGACGCGTCGAACGGGAGCGGGCTTCCCTCCGCGAGTTTGAGCGCGTAGGCCGCGCGCTGCGGAACGTCGTCCAGCTCGAGATCGAACACGCAGAACGTCGGGATCCGCTCGACGCCCCAGTCGATGCTCGGGTCGGAGTCCACCGCGTGCCCGGCCGGCAGAACGTCCTCCTTGAGCAGCTTCCCGTCGCCGTCCGTAAGGGTGTACCGGGCCTGGGCATGCACGTACTGGAACGGCCGCGCGCCGGCGCATTCGGTTCCCTCGACGCGGATGTTCTCGTCCTCCACGACGAGCGTGATCCGCAGATCAGGCCGTTCGCCCGAGTCCCCGCAGCCGGCAAGGGCCAGGACGGCGAGCGCGGCCGCGAGCGCTCTCATCGCTCGACCAGGGCGTCGAGCTCCCGCGCCAGGACGGTCTCCTCCACCCCGCCCGGCCAGCCGCGCAGCACCTTTCCACCGGGCCCGACGAGCACGACGACCGGCGGCTCGCGCGCCGCGTAGCCGAGCCAGACCTTGTCGTCGGCGGACGCAAGGGGCTCGCCGAGGTCGAGGTCGTGCGCGTACTCGCGGGCGCCATCCGCGTCATCGCTCGGAACGAGCCCGAGGAGCGCGACCCCTTCGCGCCCGGCGACCGCCTTCGCCGCAGCGCGATGTACCTCCCTGCACGCCTCGCACCAGCTCGCGGTGAAGACGAGGACGACCGGACGATCGTCCCAAAGCTCGCTCGCCTTGACCGAGGTGCCGTCCATGAGCGTCGCCGTGAAGTCGTGAGCGTCGATCGCGTCCGCCGGAGGCTCGGCGAAGCGGACGCCCTCCGGAACCGGCCCAGGCAGGTCGTTCGCTCCGCCGGCGACGCGGTCGTTTCCGCCGCAGCCGGCGAAGACCAGGACGAGAGCGAGGGCGGCGGCCGTAGCCGCCGCCCTCGCGGATCGTCTCGTGATGGTGCTAGCCCCCAGCAGGGGTCGTGTCTTTGACGGCCACGGCGCACGTCTGCGTCGCGGTCTTCGAGGGATCGGCCTCGGAGGTCGCGGTCAGTCGCACGGTGGTCTTCGTGGCGCCGCCGCCGTTGTCGTCCTTGCTCCGAAGGACGTGCACCGGCACCTGCACCGTCTGACCCGCCTTCGCCCCGGCGAGGGCGTTCGGGAGCGTGACCTTCCAGTCGCTGCTCGACGACGTTGCCGAGACGCGGTAGATGTCCGAGTCGAAGATGCCCGTGCCCGCCGTGCCCGTGTTCGTGAGCGGGAAGCTGCACGTGGCGAGCCAGGCCGGCCGCTGGCCCTTTTTCGTCGCCTGCCCAAGCGCGACGCCGCGGACGAACGGGCCCGCGCCGAGCGTCCGGCGGACGCCGATGTCGTACGAGATCACGCCGTTCGCATCGGTGTGCTTCGCGATGACGTAGAAGTGGAGGCTGTTGAACGTGTCCACGTACTCGTACTGGCTGCCGGAGTTCGTCCCGGCGTGGAACGTCGCGTCGTTGAGCTGACGCGGATCGCCGCGGACGACCGCCACCGGCGTACCGTCCGGCCGGTAGAAGTCGACCATCCCGATGTCCTCCGGATGCGCGTCGATCGCCCAGACGCGCGGCGTACCCGAGCCGCGGCTCTTCGAGAGGAGCACCCCGTGGCCGGGCGCGAACGAGTCGTTGCCGATGCGGTTCACGACCTCGAGCCGGTACGCGGAGTAGGCCGACCCGGTCCGGTTCGGGCAATAGAAGAAGGGCGCGACGTAGCCCTGGTTCGCGCACGTGCCGGCGAGGTCGCCGCCCTCGCCCGCGGCGTTGAAGTCCACCGTGAGCCCGACGAGGTCGCCGTTCGGGATCGCCTCGCGCTCCTTGACGGTGACGACCGCGATGCCCTGATCCTGGAGCGTGTTCCGATCGAGGATGACCTGGTCGGACGCGGCCAGCACCCCCAGCTGGTTCTTGAAGTGGAGCATGTGATGCGGTCCGAGACCGGAGCCGCCCGCATTCGGGACCTGCCACCGGTTGTGGGTGCCGCCGGGGCCGTTGAACGTCCCGCGGCTCATCATCTCCCAGTAGCCGGTGAAGTTCCGCTCGTTGTCGGCGAACGGGTTGTTGTAGTTGTCCGGCAGCCCGCGCAGGTGGCTGAACTCATGGGCGAACACGCTCTGCCCGGAGCTCTCGGCCTGCGTCGAGCTTCCGCCGCCCGCGTTCGGCCAGTGGTTCGCCGCGGCGCGCCAGGACGTCCACGGGACGTAGCGCGTCGTGGCCCAGTTGGTCATCGGCTGGCCCAGGTTGTTCAGCACCGGCCCCTCGGTGGCGCCGGGAGGCCCGAACTGCGCCGGAACCTGTTCACGGTCGGTCCACAGCATCTCGCCGAACTCCTGCCACGTCGACGACTCGTCGTGGCCAGCCGTCACGTAGAAGGCGTTGTCGTAGCCACAGAGACCCGAGGCGCAGCCGATCGCCGCACGCCAGGCGTTCCCGCCGTCCGTGCGGATGTTCCGGTTGCACGTGTGGCCCTGCGGGCAGTACTGGTTGACCGGGTTGTTGAAGTCAGACGCGATGCCGTACTCGAACTGCTTGCCCGGCATCCGGTACGGGCCGAAGACGGTCACGTCCACGCCGATCTTGCCGGCGGAGTCCTCCATCCAGTACGCGTGCAGCGTCTGGCCGCCGTTGAACTCGTTCGGGACGGCGTAATAGTCGTTCATCCAGTCCGCGACCTGGTCCTGCGGGACCGGCGTCCAGCCCGGCTGCGGGTTGCCGAACGGATGCGTGCCCGGCGCCTGCGTGATGAGGAAGGGCTGGTCGGAGTAGTCGACGAGGATGATCGCCGTCTTGTACTGGTTCTGGCTTCCCTGACTCGTCGCCGCCGACTTCCACGAGTCCGGCCGGATGGGCTTGTAGGCGTCCCAGGTCAGCTCGGCCTGGTCGACCCACGCCTGTGCGTCGAGCGGCTGGAGCAGCGGATGGTTCACCGCGTCGGGCGGCCCTTGTGCGACCGCGGGGCCCGCGCTGAGCGCGGCCGCGACGACCAGCGCTAGGAGCGCAACAACCGTTACCGAGCGTCGTTGGGCCGGGGCAATGCGTGAAGTGCGCATCGATTTCACCTTTCTCTCGCCAGCGCCCGGCCGCAGGTGGGCGTCAACCGGTTCGCGCGCCTCTCCCCTGCACTCCGCCGAGAGAGGCCAGTTCACTGCGGAGACGCCGCACCCTAACACGGTCCGGACAGGAATCGCGACGCGCGCCCGGAGCCCGCACCGGCCGTCGGTCAGGCGCGACTGGCCGGGTAGCGCAGGATCGAGTCCGCGAGCTTCGAGGCGTCCCCGAAGATTCCGGCGACCGCCAGCCCCTCGTCCGGGATGATCGAGCCCGGGAGGAGCGCGGCGCGCCGGATGGCGGCCTCGCGCCCGACGATGCAGTCCGCCCCGATCACGGCCGGCCCGCGGATCTGGGCGCCGTCGTCGACGATCACGTTGCGCCCGAAGACGATCGGCCCGTCGACCTGCGCGTCGGCGCTGATCCGGCACCCGTCCTCGGCCCAGATGCCCGGGGAGATCTCCTCGCCCGCGACCTCGACCCGCACGTTCCCGAGCACCGCATCGAGGATTCCGTTGCGCAGCGCGTCGAGATCGCCCACGTCGTTCCAGTACGCCATCGTCGTGTACGCGTAGATCGGCTCGCCGGCGGCGACGAGCTGGGGCCAGATGTCCTGGCCGAAGTCCACCGGCTTGCCCTCCGGGATGCGCTCGAGGAGCTCCGGCTCGATCACGTAGACACCGCAGTTCGCGAGGTCGGAACGCGCCTCGTCGCGGGTCGGCTTCTCCTGGAAGCCGCGCACCCGAGTATCGCGGTCGAGAATGAGGACGCCGTAGAGCGACGGATCCGACACCGGCTTCACGGCCAGCGTCGCGAGGCCGCCCGTGCGACGGTGGTGGCCGAGCAGCGCAGTGACGTCGATGTCGTGCAGGCCGTCGCCGGACGTGACGAGGATCGTCTCGCCGCCCCAGTAATCGCCCAGCTTCTTCGTGCCGCCGGCGGTGCCGAGGAGCTCCGGCTCATGCGACCAGTTGATCTCCATCCCCAGGCTCGAGCCGTCGCCGAAGTAGCTCTTGAGCATCTCCGGCGCCGCGTGGAGGTTGATCGCGACCTGCGTCACGTCGTGGCGATGGAGCAGGTTCAGCAGGTGGTGGAGAACCGGCCGGTTGGCGACGGGCATCATCGGCTTCGGGAGGAAATCGGTCAGCGGACGCAGCCGCGTGCCGAGTCCCGCCGCCATGACCATCGCCTTCATGCCGGGATTCTTTCGTGAATGCCGGACTCCGTGACGAACGCGGTGACGAGCTCGGCCGGCGTGACGTCGAACGCGGGGTTCCTCGCCGGGAAGCGGGACGTGATCTCGTCGGCGTTGCGCTCCTCGATCGGGATGTCGTCGCCGGTCTCGGCCGCGAGGTCGATCGTGGACGTCGGCGCGACGACGACGAGCGGAATCCCGTGATGGCGCGCGAGCACGGCGAGCGCGTACGTGCCGATCTTGTTGGCCGTGTCGCCGTTGCGCGCGATGCGGTCGGCGCCGACAACGACGTGCGTGATCTCGCCGCGTGCCATGAGGGACGCGGCTGCGCTGTCCGTGGACACCGCATGCGGAACGCCGGCGCGTTCGAGCTCCCACGCGGTCAGCCGTGCGCCCTGGTTGAGCGGCCGCGTCTCGCCGACGAGCACCGACTCGACCCGGCCTTCCTCCCAGGCGCGCACGACCGCGCCAAGCGCCGTTCCCACGCCTCCGGTCGCGAGCGCTCCCGCGTTGCAATGCGTCATCGGGCGCGAGCCCGGCTCGAAGAGCGCCAGCGCATGCTCGGCCATTGAGCGGCAGCGCTCGACCTCCTCGGCGTGGATCTCCCGGGCGCGCTCAGGCCACCGCTCCTGCGAAACGGCGTCGAGCTCACCGAGCGCCCACGCGAGATTCACCGCGGTCGGCCGGGAGGCGAGCAGCACGGCACGGGCCTCGGCGAGGTCTTCCCCGCGCTCGGCCGCCAGCGCGTAGCCGTACGCCGCGGCGACGCCGATCGCCGGAGCGCCGCGAACCGCCAGCACGCGAATCGCCTCGGCCACCTCGGCGGCCGACAAACACGAAAGCTCGACTTCCTCGCCGGGAAGGAGCCGCTGGTCGAGCACGACCACACGGCCGGGCTCAAGTCGGACGATCTGCTCGGGCTCGAGCGGGTTAGGTGCCCTCATCCCAGGAAGCCAGGTACTTGGCCTGCTCCTCGGTGAGGGTGTCGATGTCCACGCCCATCGACGCGAGCTTGAGCCGCGCGATCTCCTTGTCGATCTCGGTGGGCACGTCGTAGACGCGGCGCTCGAGCTTCTCGGCGTTCTGCACGACGTACTCGGCGGAGAGCGCCTGATTCGCGAAGCTCATGTCCATGACCGCGGCGGGATGCCCCTCGGCGGCCGAAAGGTTGACGAGCCGGCCGTCGGCGATCAGGTAGATCGTGCGGCCGTCGGACATGTCGTAGCCGTCGACGTTCTCGCGCACTTGGCGCTTGCCGGACGAGAGCTCCTCGAGCGCACCGATGTCGATCTCGACGTTGAAGTGACCCGTGTTCGAGAGGATCGCGCCGTCGTGCATGCGCTCGATCGCCGCGCGGGAGATGACGTGCTTGTCGCCGGTGGCGGTGCAGAAGATGTCGCCGATCTCGGCGGCCTTCTCCATCGGAAGCACCTCGAAACCGTCCATGAGCGCCTCGAGTGCGCGCATCGGGTCGACCTCGGTGATGATCACCTGCGCGCCCATCCCTCGTGCCCGCATCGCGACGCCGCGCCCGACCCAGCCGTAGCCGGCGATCACGAACTTCTTGCCGGCGAGCAGGACGTTGGTCGCGCGGATGATCCCGTCGATCGTCGACTGACCCGTGCCGTAGCGGTTGTCGAAGAGGTGCTTGGTCTTGGCCTCGTTCACCGCGACGATGGGGAAGCCGAGGTCGCCGGACGCCTCGAGCGCCTTCAGGCGGATGACGCCGGTGGTGGTCTCCTCGGTGCCGCCGATGATGTCGCCGATCTGCTCGCGGCGGTCCTTGTGGAGCACGCCGATCACGTCGGCGCCGTCGTCCATCGTCAGATGCGGCTTGTGGTCGACGGCGGCGGTGATGTGCGAGTAGTAGGTCTCGTCGTCCTCGCCGCGGATCGCGAACACCGGGATGTCGTACTCGGCGACGAGCGCCGCGGCGGTGTAGTCCTGGGTGGAGAGCGGATTGGACGCGCAGAGGACGAGGTCGGCGCCGCCCGCCTTCAGTGTGCGCGCCAGGTTCGCCGTCTCGGTCGTGACGTGCAGGCAGGCGGAGATCCGGTAGCCCTCGAGCGGCTTCTCCTTCTCGAAGCGCTCGCGGATCGCGGCGAGCACGGGCATGTGCCCGTCGGCCCAGACGATGCGCTCGACACCCTCGGGCGCGAGAGCGAGATCCTTGACGTCGTGCTTGGCGGTGGCTGCCATGTCCGGGCGGATCCTATCCATGCGCTCGAAGCGCGTGCGCCGATCCTTTATGAGCACTCGCGCGCCCGTCTACATTCGGGTTCCCAATCCCACCCGCCTACGGCGTCCAGCCTATCGCCGAAGAACGCGCAGGACAGTCACGAAAGCGCCGGCTTCGTCGCGGGACTGTGACGAAAGGGTCCGGTGGTCAGGCGTCGGCACGGCCGTAGCGGTCTTCGAGCCGGACGACGTCGTCGAGCTGCGGCGTCGACGCTTCGAGGACGGCCGAGTCCTCCAGGGCGCGCCAGCGGTGCACCGTTCCCGGCTTGATCCGGAACGAGTGGCCGGGGCCGACGATCTCCGTGTCGAGCGGGCCGCCGGGCTCGCCGATCTCGAGCTCGATCTTGCCCTCGTGGACGTAGATCGTCTCGTCCTTCTCCTTGTGGAACTGGAGGCTCAGCTGCTCGCCCGCGCGGACGAACAGGAGCTTTCCGACGTAGTGCTCGGTGTGCGCGAAGATGATCTCGTAGCCCCACGGCTTCTCGACGCGAATGACGTCGGCGGAGAAGCGGTCGAGGTCGAGCAGGTTCGGGGAGTCGGTCACGACGCCGTCCCCACCGCCAGCGCCTCCTCGGCGCGGCGCAGATCCTTCGGCGTGTTCACGGTGAGCCACAGACCTTCGTGGCGATATCCGGCCAGGCGTCCTTCGGCGGCCAGCTCCGGGAACGTCGTCTGCTCGTGGTCGCCGCGCTCCGGCAACCGCTCCAGGGCTTCCTCCGCAAGGACGTAGAGACCGGCGTTCACCCAGTGCGGGAGCTTCGGGGACTCGGTGAAGCCGGTCACGCGGTCGCCGTCCAGCTCGACGACGCCGAACTGCGACACGAGCGGGCAGACGACGATCGTCGCCGCGGCGCCCGACTCCTCGTGGAAGCGCAGGAGCGCGCCGAAGTCCAGGTCGAGAACCTCGTCGCCGTTCAGCGCGAACACCGGGCCCGACTCCTTGCGCGCGGACGCCGCGAGCCGCAGCCCGCCGCCGCGGCCGAGCGGCTCCGGCTCACCGACAGCCACGATCTCCGGGCCGAGGTCTCCCAATGCCGACGAAAACGCCTCCTCCTGCCCGGCCGCGCACGCGAGGATCGCGCGGTCGACCGGCAGGCGCGCGAGCGTGTGGGCGACGAGCGGCTTCCCGGCGACAGGAACGAGCGGCTTCGGCAGCCCGTGCGCGGCGTCGCCGAGTCGCTCAGCCTTCCCCCCGGCGAGGACGAGCGCTTCCATCAGGCCTGGAGGTCCGGCTCGCGCTCCTCGGTCTCGCGCACAGGGCGGAACGGCGACGCCGCGCGTCCGATCCCCTCGTACGCGAACCCGGCGGCGCGAGCCGTCTCGGGATCGAGCATGTTGCGGCCGTCCACGATCAGCGGGTTCCGCATCGCAGCGCGCGTCTCGGCGGAGGCCAGATCCTTGAGGTGCTCCCACTCGGTCACGATCACTGCGGCGTCGGCGTCGGCGACCGCGTCCTCGTAGTTCGTCGCAGAGCTCGACGCCGGAGAGAAGCTTCGCCGCCTCGGGCATCGCGACCGGATCCCACGCGCGCACGGTCGCCCCCTCGGCCAAGAGGCGCGACGCCAGAGACCAGCGACGGCGCCTCGCGCAAGTCGTCCGTGTTCGGCTTGAACGAGAGCCCGAGGAGCGCCACGGTCTTCCCCTGGAGCGCGCCGAGATGCTTGACGAGCTTCGCGACGACGCGCCGCTTCTGCAGCTCGTTGACCTCGATGACGGCCGAGAGGAGCTGGAAGTGGTAGCCCGAGTTGGCCGCGAGCTGCTTCAGCGCCAGCGAGTCCTTCGGGAAGCACGAGCCGCCGTAGCCGATGCCGGCCCGCAGGAAGTGCGGGCCGAGGCGATGGTCGAGCCCCACTCCTTCAGCGACTCGAGCGACATCCGCGCCGACGAGCTCGCAGACGTTCGCGATCTCGTTGATGAAGCTGATGCGCGTCATGAGGAACGCGTTCGACGCGAGCTTGATCATCTCCGCCGACGCGACGTCGGTGCGCACGATCGGCGCTCCGAGCGGCTCGTACAAGGCGGCGACCGTGTCCCCATCCGCGTCCGCGAAGGCGCCCACCGCGACCCTGTCCGGATTCATGAAGTTCTTGACGGCCGTGCCCTCGGCGAGGAACTCGGGGTTCGAGACATAGCCGACGTGCGCGAGCCCGCGCGTGTCGAGCTCGTGGCGCACCTTCTCGCCGGTTCCGACCGGGACGGTGCTCTTCATGACGAGCAGGGCGCGCTCCTCGAAGGCGGGCAGCTCGTCGAGCACGTGCCAGACCGCCGTGAGATCGGCGTCGCCGGAGTACGTGGACGGCGTACCCACGCACACGAACGCGATGCGAGCATCGGCGAACACGTCCTCGATCGAGAGCGTGAAGCTCATGCGCTCCCGATTCTTCGCGATCAGCTCCTCGAGCTCGGGCTCGAAGATCGGGACGCGCCCGGCCTCGAGATCGGCGATCCGCTCGGACACGACGTCGCGCACGACGACCGGATGGCCGAGCTCGGCGAAGCAGGCTGCGGTGACGAGACCGACCCAGCCCGCGCCGAGAATCCCTATGGGTTCCTTAGCCGCGATGCTCTGAGTCTAGTTCTTGGAAAGCGGCTTCAGGCCTTTGGCGATCGCGATCATGGTCTCGTTCGACAGCGCGTCGAGGAGCGTGTTGATCACCATGTACGAGGCGCCTCGCTCGGTGAACGCGATCATGTGAACGTGCGAGCCGTTGTAGTAGAAGCTGTACTCGCGGCCGCCGATCTTCCGCTTCAGCGTCGGGCCTTCGAGGATCGGAGCGTCCGTCCAGTTCGTCTCCTGGATGCCCCAGTAGTCGAGCTCGGACGGGCCGTTGTAGACGATCCGGACGCCGCGCTTGCCCGGGCCGCCGACCCCGTAGACGCGGATGGGCCGCAGCGTCGAAAGGCTCGAGCTCGACTCGTGCACGGTCGGGACGAGCAGCGGGAAGCGGGCCTGCTTCCGCGCCTCGCGGACGAGCGGCTCGACCGCGCTCGGGTCGTTGACGACCTGCGCCGGCTGGTGCTCGGGCGTCGAGTCCTTCGGCGCGGGCGCGAGGCTCCCCTGGAACGTCGTGCCGACGATCACGCGCACCATCGTGTTGAGCGGATCGGCAGGGCTCGCCGCGGTGACCTTCGTCGTGTCGAAGAGAGTCGCGAGCACGCGGGCCGCGGCCTCGGCGCCCGTCTCCTCGGAGTCGTAGACGATCTGCGTCTGGAAGTTGTCCTGCGTCGCCGCGTTGCCGCCGGTGATCGCCTGGTAGCCGCGTTGGCCGAGGAGGTACGTGGCGTCGTCGGCCGAGCCCTCGACGCCGTTCCCGTTGAGGGTTTCGACGGTGACCTGTGAGGCAGGCGGCGCATCGGTCTTCGTCTTGCCCGGCTTCTCGCCGACCGCGGAGCGCGTCGCCTTCTTGCCCGCGTCCGTATCGGGGTTCAGGAACTCCTGGACGGCGCGCTCGATCTCGCCCTCGGGCGGCGTGAGCTGGAAGTAGGCGTTCGACTCGAGGTTCTCGAGACGCGGCTGGAAGAGGTTCCCGCTCGGCAGGTCGTAGGCGAGGCGGGCGAACATGAGCAGCGTCCCGGAGTCGATCTTCTTGCCGCCCCCCACGCCGACGGTGACCGACTTGGCGACCGTGGTGACGACGCCTCCCAGCTTGGAGATGTTCGAGCGCGCGACGAGCTGCTGCTTGAGAGCCTTGATGAACTGCTGCTGGCGCGCGTTTCGGAAGAAGTCGTTGTCCGTGTGGCGGAAGCGGACGAACGAGAGCGCCCTTCGCCCGTTGAGCCGCTGGTAGCCGGGCTCGAGGTCGATCGCCGAGTAGTCCTCGCCGAAGCTCGAGTTGTCGTTGAAGTAGCGGTGATCGATGTCCATGAAGATCCCGCCGAGGTTGTCCACGGTATCGATGAAGCCGCCGAAGTTGACCGTGACGTAGTAGTTGATCGGGACGCCCGTGAGCTGCTTGACGGTCTCGATCGCCCCTCTGATGCCGCAGTCCGTGTAGGCCTCGTTGATCTTGGTCGTGCGCGGCGAATGGCCTTCGCACCCCGCAGTCGTGACGAGCAGGTCGCGCGGGAACGAGAGCATCGAGATCGTCTTCTGCTGCGGATCGGCGCGGACGAGCATGAGCGTGTCCGAGCGGGAGTTCTGCTTGCCGCCGTCGCCCTTGCGCCAGTCGTAGCCGATGAAGAGCGCCGTCGCCGGTTCGTTCACCTTCGGGATGTCGAGGGGCTTGGTGCCCTCGATCTCCTCTGGTGTATCGGGTGCCAGCAGCGCAACCGTGTGCTCGCCCCAGAGCCAGGCGCCGCCGGCGAGGCCGCCGATCAGGACGAGAAGGCCGACGATCATCCACAGGAAGACCCGCCCGATCGACGCTGCGATGCTGCGCCGTGGCGGGCCGTAGCGAGACATCTGCGTGAGCGGCACCGGCGGAACGGCGGGCGTGCCGTTCGTGGTCGCGCGACTCACGCCTCTCTTCAGCGTCGTCCTCATGAAAGAAATCGCCGAGAGGCGATGGATCGAGGATAGCTGAGCGCCCGGACCGGGCTAACGGGAACCGACGAGACGCGCCGCTTCGGCCTCATCGATTCCCTTTCGCGCCGCGTAGTCCGAGACCTGGTCGGCGCCGATGCGCCCGACCGAGAAGTAGCGCGCCGCCGGATGGCCGAGGTAGATGCCGCTCACGCTCGCGGCCGGCGTCATCGCGTGCGTCTCGGTCAGGTCGATCCCGACCTCACGCGCGCCCAGTAGCTCGAACAGCGTCTCCTTCTCGGTGTGGTCGGGGCAGGCCGGGTAGCCGAACGCCGGCCGGATGCCGCGGAAGCGCTCGGCGAGGAGCTCCTCCTTGGGCAGCGGCTCGTCCTCGTACCACTCGCGCCGCGCCTGTTCGTGGACGTACTCGGCGAAGGCCTCCGCGAGCCGGTCGGCGAGCGCCTTCACCATGATCGAGCGGTACGGATCGTTCTCTGAGTCGTAGCGCGCCGCCAGCTCTTCGGCCCCGATCCCGGCCGTGACCGCGAACGCGCCGATGTGATCGGCGAGGCCGGTCTCCCCGGGAGCGACGAAGTCGGCCAGCGAGCGATTCGGCCGCTCGTCGCCGTGGTCCGACTGCTGGCGCAGCATGTAGAAGCGCGTGCCGTCGCCGAGCACGATGTCGTCGCCCTCGGCCTGGGCGGGCCAGAAGCCGTAGACGCCGCGTGCGGTGAGCAGCTCCCCGGTGACGATCTCGTCGAGCAGCTCGTTCGCGTTCTCGAAGAGCTCGCGCGCGGCCGCGCCCTTCTCCGGGTCGTCGAGGATCTTCGGGAACTTGCCCTTGAGCTCCCACGCGTGGAAGAAGAACTGCCAGTCGATGTACTCGCGCAGCGCGGCGAGCCCGGGCTCGACCGTCCGCCGCCCGGTGAACGCGGGCGCGGGCAGATCCTCGGCCCGCCACTCGACCGGCGTGCGCCGCGCGCGGGCCTCGGCAAGCGGAAGGAGCGGGCGGCGCGTCTGCTCCGCGTGAACCGAGCGCAAGCGTTCCTGGTCGGCGCGCGTCTCGGTGTCGAGGACGCCCGCGCGCTCGGGGTCGAGCAGCCCCGACACGATCCGGACGACGCGCGACGCGTCGAGCACGTGCATCGTCGCCTTCGAGTACGCGGGCGCGATCCGCACGGCCGTGTGCTGCTTCGACGTGGTCGCGCCCCCGATCAGCAGCGGCATGTCGAGGCCGCGGCGCTCCATCTCCTCGGCGACGTGCACCATCTCGTCGAGCGACGGCGTGATCAGGCCGGAGAGCCCGACGAGATCGCAGTTCTCCTCCACGGCCGTGTCGAGGATCCGGTCGCTCGGCACCATGACGCCGAGGTCGATCACCTCGTAGTTGTTGCAGCCGAGGACGACCCCGACGATGTTCTTGCCGATGTCGTGGACGTCGCCCTTGACCGTCGCGATCACGAGCTTCCCCTGCGAGCTCGAGGCGCCCTCCTCGCGCTCGGCCTCCATGTACGGCTCGAGGTACGCGACGGCGCGCTTCATCGCCCGCGCGCTCTTCACGACCTGCGGCAGGAACATGCGGCCCGAGCCGAAGAGGTCGCCGACGATCTCCATGCCGGCCATGAGCGGCCCCTCGATAACGTCGAGCGGACGCTCGGCGCTCTGGCGCGCCTCCTCCGTGTCCTCCTCGATGAAGTCGACGACGCCGTGGACGAGCGCGTACGAGAGCCGCTCCTCCACCGGCGCCTCGCGCCAGGAGAGGTCGAGCTCGCGCTTCGAGCCCTCGCCGCTGACCGTCGCCGCGAACTCGACCATGCGCTCGGTCGCGTCGGGGCGGCGGTCGAAGATGATGTCCTCGACGTGCTCGAGCAGGTCGGCGGGGATGTCCTCGTAGACCGGCAGCTGGCCGGCGTTCACGATCCCCATGTCGAGCCCAGCGCGGATGGCATGGAAGAGGAACGCCGAGTGGATCGCCTCGCGAACGCGCTCGTTGCCGCGGAACGCGAACGAGAGGTTCGAGATCCCGCCGGAGATCCGCGCGCCGGGGCAGCGCTCCTTGATCAGCGGCACCGACTCGATGAACGCCTTGCCGAAGAGCGCGTGCTCCTCGATGCCGGTCGCGACGGCGAGCACGTTCGGGTCGAAGATCAGATCCTCCGGCGCGACGCCGTCGGCGACGAGCAGGTCGTAGGCGCGGCCGCAGATCTCGACCTTGCGCTCGACCGTGTCGGCCTGGCCCTTCTCGTCGAACGCCATGACGACGAGCGCCGCGCCGAAGCGCCGGGCCTCACGCGCCTTGGCGAGGAAGTCCTCCTCCCCCTCCTTCAGCGAGATCGAGTTGACGATCGGCTTGCCCTGCACGCAGCGCAGCCCCGCCTGGATGGCCGACCAGCGCGAGCTGTCGATCATCACCGGCAGGCGCGCCGCCTCGGGCTCGGTCGCGAGGATGTTCAGGAAGGTCGTCATCGCCTGCTCCGAGTCGAGCAGGTCGGCGTCCATGTTCACGTCGAGGATGTTCGCGCCGCCGCGCACCTGCTCGAGCGCCACGTCGGTGGCGGCCTGGTAGTCGCCGCCCTCGATCAGGCTGCGAAAACGCGCCGAGCCGGTCACGTTCGTCCGCTCGCCGATTGCGACGAAGGTCGAGCCCTCGAACAGCTCGAACGGCTCGAGGCCGGAGAAGCGCGTTGCGGGGCGGTGGTCCGGCACGCGCCGCGGCGGAAGCCCAGAGACGGCCTCGACGATCTGCCGCGTGTGCTCCGGCGTCGTCCCGCAGCAGCCGCCGACCACGTTCACGAGGCCGGCCTCGCCGAGCTCCTGCAGGAGCCGGCTCGTGTCGTGCGGCTGCTCGTCGTAGTCGCCGAAGGCGTTCGGCAGGCCCGCGTTCGGATAGCAGCTCGTGAACGTGTCGGCGATGCGCGCGAGCTCCTCCACGTGCGGGCGCATCTCGGTGGCCCCCAGCGAGCAGTTGAGCCCGACGATGAGCGGCTTCGCGTGCTCGATCGAGAGCCAGAAGGCCTCGAGTGTCTGCCCGGCGAGTGTGCGCCCCGAGCGGTCGATGATCGTCACCGAGATCCAGAGCGGCAGCTCGGGCGCGGTTTCCTGCGCGGCGACGATCGCGGCCTTCGCGTTCAGCGCGTCGATGATCGTCTCC
Source organism: uncultured Thermoleophilia bacterium (assembly GCA_963716005.1). GTDB lineage: Bacteria > Actinomycetota > Thermoleophilia > Gaiellales > Gaiellaceae > CAVRUF01. The sequence goes on along the minus strand of OY970285.1, from coordinate 622,199 downwards.
AGGAGGAGGAAGTCGGCGCCGCCGTCGCGCAGGCCGCGGATCTGCTCGGCGTAGGAGTCGCGCACCTCGTCGAAGGTCACGGAGCGGAACGCGGGGTCGTCGACGCGCGGCGAAAGCGAGAGCGTCTGGTTGAGCGGCCCGAGCGACCCGGCGACGAAGCGCCCGCCGGCCTCGTCCGCGGCCTTGCGCGCGATCGACGCGCCCGCGGCGTTCATGTCGTAGACGGCGTCCTCGAGCCCGTAGTCGGCCTGCCCGATCGACGTCGCCGTGAAGGTGTTCGTGGTCGTGATGTCCGCGCCCGCGGCGAGGTACTGCCGGTGAACGTCGAGGACGATCTCCGGCTGCGTCAGGTTGAGCAGGTCGGGGTCGCCCTTGAGGTCGAACCCGTGGTCCGCGAACCGCTCGCCGCGGTAGTCGGACTCCTCCAGCTTGCGGCCCTGCAGCATCGTCCCCCAGGCGCCGTCGAGCACGACGATGCGCTCCGCGAGGAGCTCGCGAAGGCGAGCCTCGGCGGACGTGCGTTCAACTGTTGCGGTCGCCACGCCGGAATTGTGCCCGGCGGCGCCCCTGCCGTGGATCAGCGGCCGGCGATCTCGAGCTTGTTCTCTGCATGCCGGAGCCGCTGCTCGGCCTGCCAGCGGTCGATCTCTTCCTCGCCCGCGTCGGCGCGCTCGATGAGCGCCCGCGCCTCCTCGGCCTCGCGCTCGGCCTCGGCGATGTCGATGTCCTCGGCCTTCACGGCGTCGTCTACGAGCACGATCGCGCGGTCCTTCTGCACCTGGAAGAAGCCGGGGCCGGCAGCGAAGCTCGTCCAGCTTCCGTCCGCCTTGATCCGCACTTCGCCCGCCTTCAGCATCGCCACGAGCGGCGCGTGGCGCGCGAGCACGCCGATCTCGCCGTCGGCGCCGGGAACGATGAGCCGCTCGGCCTCGCCCTCGTACGCGGAGCCCTCGGGCGTGACGACCGAGAGCGAGAACGTGTGTCCGGAGCCCTCGGCCACTACGCCGCGGCGGTCTCGCCCTCGAGCTCCTTGGCGCGCTCGAGCACTTCTTCGATGCCGCCGACCATGTAGAAGGCCGCCTCGGGCAGGTCGTCGTGCTTGCCCTCGATGATCTCGGTGAACCCGCGCACCGTGTCCTCGAGCTTCACGTACTTGCCCGAGCTGCCGGTGAACTGCTCGGCGACGAAGAACGGCTGCGAGAGGAACCGCTGGAGCTTGCGGGCGCGCTGCACGACCTGGCGGTCCTCGTCCGAGAGCTCGTCCATTCCGAGGATGGCGATGATGTCCTGGAGCTCCTTGTAGCGCTGGAGCGTCTCCTGGACGGCGGTCGCCGTGCGGTAGTGCTCCTCGCCGACGATGTCCGGCTGGAGCGCGCGGGAGAAGGAGTCGAGCGGATCGACGGCCGGGTAGATCGCCTGCTCGGCGATCGCGCGCGAGAGCACCGTCGACGCGTCGAGGTGCGCGAAGCTCGCCGCCGGCGCCGGGTCCGTGAGGTCGTCGGCCGGGACGTAGATCGCCTGCACCGAGGTGACCGAACCCTTGCGCGTCGAGGTGATCCGCTCCTGGAGCTGGCCCATCTCGGTCGCGAGCGTCGGCTGGTAGCCGACCGCGGACGGCATCCGGCCGAGGAGTGCCGACACCTCTGAGCCCGCCTGGACGAAGCGGAAGATGTTGTCGATGAAGAGCAGCGTGTCCTGGCCTTCCTCGCGGAAGTACTCCGCCATGGTCAGGCCGCTCAGGGCCACGCGCAGGCGCGCTCCCGGCGGCTCGTTCATCTGGCCGAAGACGAGCGCGGTCTTGTCGATGACGCCCGATTCGGTCATCTCGAGCCAGAGGTCGTTGCCTTCGCGCGTCCGCTCACCGACGCCGGCGAACACCGAGAGCCCCTCGTGCTCCTCGGCGATGTTGCGGATGAGCTCCTGGATCAGCACCGTCTTGCCCACGCCGGCGCCTCCGAAGAGCCCGACCTTGCCGCCCTTGACGTACGGGGCGAGCAGGTCGATGACCTTGATCCCCGTCTCGAAGATCTCGATGCGCGGCACGAGGTCCTCGAAATCCGGCGCAGGGCGGTGGATCGGCCAGCGCTCCTTCACGTCGACCTCGTCCCCGCCGTCGATCGAGTCGCCGAGTACGTTGAAGATCCGCCCGAGCGTCGCTTCTCCCACCGGAACGGAGATCGGCGCGCCGGTGTCGACGACGTCGGAGCCGCGGGCGAGACCGTCCGTGGAGTCCATGGCGACGGCGCGCACGCGGTCGTTTCCGAGGTGCTGCTGCACCTCTGCGATCAGCTCGGTCTGCCCCTCGCCGTCGGGCGCGGGGATCTGGACCTTCAGCGCGCTGTAGATCGCGGGGAGGTCGCCGGGGAAGACGGCGTCGACGACGACGCCTTTGATCTCGACGATTTGACCGACGTTCGCGTCCTTCTTGGGCATTCAGGCTCCTGGCTCGGGGTCGGCGGCGAGTCTATCCAACCCGAAATCCCTGCTGAGCGAAGAAGGCGCATCGCGCGGGCGCGGAGCCTCCCGCGACGAAGCCGGCGAGCTTCGCGCCGATACCGGGCCACCTGGGAAGTCGCGGCGGCGAGACGGGCGGCCTGGTCGAGCTCGCACACGTGCGAGTCGACGAAGGTGGGCTGCGAAGCCACACCCTCAGGATACGGACGCTAGACGCCGCCGAAGAGCTCGGACGAGCCGAAGCCGACCTCGTCGCGCGGCGTGCGCTTGCTCGGGCGAAGGCCCTGGACGTCCTTCTTCGCGTCCTCCAGCAGCAGCACGAGCGGCTCGTCGGGACTGGGCGGCGGTCCCTGGCTCGGCGTCGTGTCGCCGAGCGTGCCGGCAAACATGCCGAGGCCGGCGGCGACGACGGCCAGCGTGGCCGCGAGCGCGAGCCGAACCGCGAGCGGGCGCGAACGGCGCTTCTCCGCGGTGGGAACGAACGCCGGCTTGCCGAGCGGCTCGTACGGAGCGGCCCGAAGCGCGGCGGTCATGGAGCGCACCCCGGCGACCGTCTCGGCGCACGCTGCGCACCGGCGGAGATGCGTGGCCAGAAGGACACGCTCGAGCTGGGAGAGCTCCCCGTCGAGTTCCAGCGACGCCCATTCCTGGGCCCGCTCACAGCCTTTGTCAAAAACCCCAGTCAACGCTTTCTCAGACGGCTCATCGGCCGATCGGTTAGGTCGCTAAACCCGTGCAGGCCGTTCGAGCTGCTCGCCCGGCTTGAGCGGATACCAGCACGCAACCCGGTTTCGCTGCTCGACGGAGCCGAGCGGCGGGAAGTCGGTGCGGCAGTTCTCCGGCACCTCGTCCGCGCGGCCCGTGACCGAGCGGGCCTTCGGACACCGCGTGTGGAACGGGCAGCCGGGCGGCGGATCGATCGGCGAGGGCACGTCGCCCGTGAGGATGATCCGGCCGGCGCCGCCGTCCGCGGAGCGACCTTTCGGCACGGCGGAGAGGAGCGCCGCGGTGTACGGATGCTGCGGATTCTCGTAGAGCTCGTCGGCCTGCCCCACCTCGACGATCCGGCCGAGATACATGACCGCGATCCGGTCGGAGATGTGCCGGACGACGCCGAGGTCGTGCGAGATGAAGAGATACGTGAGGTTGAAGTCGTCCTGGAGGCTCTCGAGCAGGTTCAGGATCTGCGCCTGGATCGACACGTCGAGCGCCGAGACGGGCTCGTCGCAGATGATCAGGCGGGGGCTCGAGGGCGAGGGCGCGCGCGACGCCGATGCGCTGCCGCTGGCCGCCGGAGAACTCGTGCGGATAGCGGTTGTAGTGCTCCGGGTTCAGCCCGACGCGGTCCATGAGCTCCTGCACGCGGCGGCGGATGTTCTTCTCCGTCTTCTGGATCGCGTACGGGGCGCCGATGATCTGCCCGACCGTCTGCCGCGGGTTCAGCGACGAGTACGGGTCCTGGAAGACGATCTGCATCTCGCGCCGCAGCGGGCGCATCTGGCCGCGCTTCAGCGTGGTGATGTCGCGACCGTCGAAGTAGACCTTCCCGGAGGTCGAGTCGATCAGCCGCGTGATGAGGCGCGCCGTGGTCGACTTGCCCGAGCCGGACTCGCCGACGAGCCCGAGCGTCTCGCCCGGGTGGATGTCGAACGAGATCTCCTCGACCGCGTGCACCTTGGCGACCTCGCGCTGGAAGAGGATCCCGCGCGTGATCGGAAAGAACTTCGTCAGGTTGCGGACGCTGACGAGCGCGCCCTCGGTGGGCGCTTCCGGAACCTCGGGATGCGGAGCCTCGGCGACGCTCATACGGCGACCTCGATCCCTCTCCGCGCCTCGCGCTCGACCCAGATGCGGCGCTTGTCCTCGACCGTGAGGTGGCAGGACTCCTTGTGCCCGCCTCCCCGGTCCTTGAACTCGGGCTCGTCGACGTCGCACGGCGAGAAGCGGTGCGGACAGCGCGGGTGGAACGAGCAGCCCGACGGCGGGTTGATGAGCGAGGGCGGCGAGCCCTCGATCGCGAGGAGCCGCGAGCCCTTCTGGGAGACCTCGGGAATCGACTCGAGGAGTCCCCACGTGTACGGGTGGAGCGGCTGGTCGAAGAGCTCGTCCTTCGGCGCCAGCTCGGACGCCCGGCCCGCGTACATGACCATCACGGTCTGCGCGACGTCGGCGATCACCGACAGGTCGTGGGTGATCAGGATCACGCCGATGTTGAACTCGTTCTTGATCTGCGCGATCAGCTCGAGGATCTGCGCCTGCACGGTCACGTCGAGCGCGGTCGTCGGCTCGTCCGCGATCAGGATGTCCGGGTTGTGGAGCAGCGACATCGCGATCATGGCGCGCTGCCGCATTCCGCCCGAGTACTGGTGCGGGTAGTCGCGGAAGCGCTCGCGCGGATTCGGGATCCCGACCTGCGAGAGCATGTCGACCACCTTCTCCCGCGCAGCCGACTTCGACATGTCCTCGTGGACGAGCACGGCCTCGACGAGCTGGTCGCCGACCCGGTACATCGGATGGAGCGACGCGAACGGATCCTGGAAGATCATCGCGAGATCCTTGCCGCGAATCGCGCGGAAGCCGCTCGGGCGGGAGCGAGATCAGATCGAGGCCTTTGAACACGATCTCGCCGGAGACGATCGCCGACTTGCGGTTGATGAGCCCGAGCGCCGTCAGGCACGTGACGCTCTTCCCCGAGCCGGACTCGCCGACGATCCCGAACGTCTCGCCGCGGTGCACCGAGAAGGTCAGTCCGTCGACGGCCTTGACGATCCCGTCCGGCGTGGGGAAGTGCACGTGCAGGTCGCGAACCTCGAGGAGAGGTTCGCCGATCCGCCCGCCGTCCGCGCTCACTGGAGCCGCACCCGCGGATCGAGGTATGCGTACGCGATGTCGACGAAGAGGTTCATGATCGCCACGAAGAACGCGGCCACGATGACGATGCCGGCGATCGACGGGAAGTCCTGGCTTCGCGCCGACGAGACGGCGTAGTAGCCGAGGCCCTGGATGTTGAACACCGACTCGGTGATGATCGCGCCGCCGATGAGGAGCGCGAAGTCCATTCCGAGCATCGTCACGATCGGCGTGAGGCTCGCGCGGAGGCCGTGCTTGAAGACCACCGTGCGCTCGGGCAGCCCCTTGGCACGCGCCGTGCGGATGTAGTCCTCGCCCATCACGTCGATCAGGTTCCCTCGGGTCATCCGGGCATACAGCGCGGCGTAGAGAAGCGCGAGCACGAACCAGGGCAGAAGTAGGTGGGTGAACCACCCGAACGGGTCCGTGCCGAATTCGACGTAGCCCGTCCCGAGAGCGTCTATCCCGAGCTTTTTCCAGAAGACGAAGAGCGCGATCAGCCCCAGCCAGAAGACCGGAGCGGAGACGCCGAAGAGCGCGAAGCCCATGGCGCCGCGGTCGGCCGCCGAGCCGCGCTTGAGCGCCGACACGACGCCGATGGTCACGCCCATGAGAAGCCACACGATCGCGGCACCGATCGCGAGCGCGAGCGTCCGTGGCAACCGTTCGATGATCTCTGCGCGAACGGCGCTGCGGCTGTCGTACGAGATGCCGAGACCGGGTCGGCCGCAGCCGTCGATCCCGACCGGGCAGGTGTCGCCGTCGCCCACGACGAGCCGGCGCAGATAGAGCCCGTACTGCGACTCCCAGGGCCGCGATTCCCACACCTGCGGGAGCGTGACCCCGAAGACGGGTTTGTCGAGGCCGAACTGCTTTTCGACCTCCGCGACGATCTCCGGCGTCGGCTGCTTGCCGGCGAACCGGACAGCCTTGTTGCCCGGCATCATCACGAAGAAGATGAGGAACGTGAGGAAGGTCACGACGAGGATGACCAGCCCCGTCCAGAGAAGCCGTCTGACCACGTAGCGCCCCATCGCGATCCTCCCGTGAGAGTTTTAGATACGGAGGGCCGCCCGAGCGGGCGGCCCTCCGTCGTTTCGTTGCTTCGGTGCTACTTCGTCTGCTTGGACTCGTCGATCGCCAGATGTGCCCAGGCCGGCTCGCCCGAGTTCTGGTCGAACGTGTAGTTCACCACGGACTCGCTGATCACGAAGTCCGCGTTTGCATCCAGGTACGGGACCCACGGGACCACGTTCTCCATGAGGTCCTTGTCGAGGTCCTGCCAGCAGACCGCGCGCTCGGCGTCGTCGATCGTTGCGTTGCACGCATCGATCGCGGCGTCGACGCTCGGAAGGTCGCTGGTCGTGCCCTTGGCCTTCATCTCCGTGACCTGCTCGGGCGTCAGTCCGACGAGCGAGTAGTTCACGTTGCCCTCCGGCAGGATGCTGCGGCTGTCGAAGAGGACCATGAACGTCGATGCGTCGGCGTAGTCCTTGCCCCAACCCGGGGTGGACGAGACCGGAACCGCCTTGGAGACGGTCTGAATCACCGTGTACGAGTCCTCGAGCTCGCGCGACTCGACCGCGATGCCGATCTTGTTGAAGGACGCCTCGATGACCGGCTCCATGTTCTTCCACACGTCGGTGTTGCGCGTGATGTGCAGAACGCCGGAGCACTCCGGTGCGTCGCAGACGCCGTCCTGGTTGGTGTCGTACTTGGACTGCATCATCTCTTCCTTGGCCTTTTCGAGGTCACCAGCGTTGCCCTCGGTGGCGTACGGCGCGTAATCGTCGAGCTCGCCGCCGAACATGGCGTCAGGAACGATGTGGTTGGCGATTTCGCCCTTCGGCTCGCCGCCCCAAGCGCGGCGGAGGCCTTCCTTGTCCATGATCCAGTTGGCGGCCTTCCGCACGTGGATGTCGTCGAACGGAGGCTGCGTCAGGTTCATGGTCACGTACCAGGTCCGGTCGCCCGAGTTGACCTTGTACAGGTCCTCGATGTCCGGGTTGGTCGTGTACTCGCGGATGACCTCGGCCGGCTCGCTCGCGAACGCGAGGTCGATCTGGCCGGCGGCCGTCTTGTCGAAGATGTCCTGGGCGTTCGTGTTCAGGATCATCTCGAAGTTGTCGAAGAAGTTCTGCCGCGCCTCGGGATTGTCGGTCGCGGCGTCGTAGTCCGGGTTCCGCTCGAGCCGAAGGTGCTTGTTCGGATCGAAGCCCGCGATCGCCTTCATCGAGTCACAGCTCGTGATGTCGAGGTCGGCGGAGCCCTCCAGCTGGTACGGGCCCGACGAGATCAGGAAGCGACCGTACTCGCCGGCCTTGAGGAAGCAGTTTCCGACCTCCTCGGGGATCGGCCCTGCGGCCGGCATTGCGAGCCGGTACAGGAAGTCACCCGTGGGCTTCTCGACGTGGAAGACGACCGTCTTGTCGTCGGGGGTCTCGATGCCCTCGATCGGTGCGTCGGCGTTCTTGCCGGAGAGGCCGCCGCCGTCGCTGTACTCCTGGAGGCCCTTGACGACGCCCAGGTAGTAGAAGCCGTACTGGGCGACGAGGCTCGGGGTGCCGATGCGCCGGAAGGCGTACTCGACGTCTGCCGAGGTGACCTGGCGGCTCACAGGAGGCCCGAACATCACGCCGTCGCGAATCGTGAACGTGTAGGTCAAACCGTCTTCGGAGATCTCCGGCACGTCCGCGGCGAGGTCGGGAATGACCTCGTTGCCCTTCGCGTCAGGGGCATGGTAGTAGCCCATGAGCGTCCGGCCGAGCAGGTTCGTGTACAGGCCGAGGAACGTTCCGAGATACTCGCCCGTCGGATCGAAGTTGCCGGTCCAGACGAACGCGTCCGTCTCAGTCTTGAAGGTCCCGCCCGCAGTGGGCTCCGGGCCTCCGGTCGTTTCGCTCGGCGCCGCGCCTGTGTCTGAACTATCGCCATCGCCGCCACAGCCCGCGGCGAGGGCGAGAGACACCAGCGCGAGGACGAATAGCGCAATCGTGCTACGTCGCAAGGTCCACCTCTCTCGTCGAATCCATCAGAACTTTGCTGCGTCGTCGGGCGCAGCGACCCTTTTCATGGGTTGACGTCGGCCGTCCCACGAAGTTAGTGCCTAAGCGCATTTCAGATTGCTCCGGCTATCGGTTGCTCCTCGGGTCGAGTGCGTCGCGAAGACCGTCGCCGAGAAGATTGAAGGCCAGGGTGGTCAGCACCAGGAAGAGTCCGGGGAACAGCATGAGCCACCAGGCGAACTCGTAGATCGAAGCCGCGTCGGAGAGCTGCTGGCCCCAGGAGGGCGTCCGCTGCGGAACGCCGAGGCCGAGGAACGAGAGCGCGGCCTCGAAGAGGATGTTTCCGGGGATGAGCAGCGTCGTGTAGACGATGATCGGCGCCACCAGGTTCGGCAGCACCTCCTTGAACATGATCCGGGTGTTCGACGCGCCGAGCGAGCGGGACGCCTCGATGAACTCCTTCTCCCGGAGCGACAGCGTGTTCCCGCGCACGATGCGCGCGATGTACGGCCACGTGAAGAGCGCGATCACGAAGATGACGAGCGGCCGCCCGGGCCGCACCAGTCCTCCCAGGCACCCTTCGGCGGTAACACCGCACGCCGCGACGATCCCGATCGCGAACAGGAGGATCGGGATCGACAGGATGATGTCGATGATCCGCGAGATCCCGGTGTCGAACTTGCCGCCGAAGAACCCGGCGAGGACACCGAAGAACGTGCCGATGATGACGGCGATCCCGGTGGCGACGATCGCGACCATGAGGGACGTCCGCGCGCCGTAGACCGCGCGCACGAAGACGTCGCGACCGGCCTTGTCGGCGCCGAAGATGAAGTCCTTGTTCGGCCCGTACGGGAGACCGAACGAGTCGGTCATCTCGCGCTGGTAGAGGTCGTTCGGGCCGTGGCCGACGGCGCGCGCGATGAGCGGTGCGGCGATGGCCATGACGATCAGCGCGACGATCACGGCGAGCGCGGCGAGCGCTCCCTTGTCTTGCGAGAAGCGCGCCCAGAAAAGCTGGCGGGGTGAGCGACCGACGTCCTCGGCTTCGGCGCCAGCGCCTGCCGCCTGGGTTACGTCCTGGATCTCAGGAACTGCCGCTGTCATATTCGTCGCTTCCGGTCGATGGGCGAGTGTACTGCAGCATCCGGCCACATTGAAGGCGCGGTCCTACACTTCTTTGACGCTCGTGTGCCCAGCTCGGTTAGTTGATACGCACGGCGGCCAGGTCGATGCGCCCGAGCGGGTCGATCACGAACGTGCTCTGGAGCGACAGCGCCTCGAGGTTGGTGTAGGTCGGCCACAGGAGCGGGATGCCCGGCATCTGCCCGTTCGTCCCCGAGAGCACCAGGTCGGCCTCGGTGTAGAGGTCGGTTCGGGCCACCGGATCGAGCTCCTCCCGCGCCCGCGCGATCAGGCGGTCGTAGGCGCCGTTGCAGAAGGTCGTCTTGTTCCGCGGCGACTCGCAGGTCCACACGTCCAGGGCGGGGCCGGCGTCGGGAACCGTGAGCGGCACGTTGAGCTGGTACACGTCCACCGAGTCCTCGCCGAGCGGGCCGCGGAAGTCCATGTACGTGTCGCGCGAGCTCGACCGCAGCGTCGTCTCGATGCCGAGCGCGTTCCAGGCGTCGCGCAACGCGAGCGCTGCGTCGCGGTTCCCCGGGGAGTCGACGTAGAGGAGCGTGATCTCCTCCTTCGGCGCCTCGGCCAGCGCGAGCTCCTCCCTGGCCGCATCGAGGTCGCCGTCCTCCGGCATCCACGGCGAGGGCGGCGCGGTGCGGCCGACCGGGTCGAGCCCGTCCGTGACGAAGCTGTCCGCCGGCGTCTCCCCGTGCTGGATCACGTTGTCGATGATGCGCCGGCGGTTGATCGCCGCCGCCATCGCGCGGCGCTGATGGACGTCCGAGATCGTGGTCAGGTTGAACGCGACCTGCCAGGTCTGGAGGCTCGGATACGCCTCGTACTCGCGGCGCTCGGCGAGCGCGAGCAGGTCCGTCTCTGGGAGCCGCCCGCCGTCGAGCGCCTGGACGCGCCCCTCGTCGAACGCCTGCACGCGCGCGACCGCATCGGGAACGAAGATCCCCTCCACGCGGGCAAGTGCGACCGTGGCCGCCGCGCGCCAGGTCGGGTTCTTGACGAGCGACACGCCGGTGTCGGTCAGCCCGGCGAGCGCGAACGCCCCGTCGGTCACGATCGTCCCCGGCTCGTCCCAGTCTTCGCCGTAGCGCGCGAAAGCGCTCCGCGAGACCGGGAGGAACGCCGGGCGCGACATCCCCGAGACGAACCACGCTTGCGGAAACGCGAGCTTCACCTCGAACGCGTACCGGCCGAGCGCTTTCACCCCCACCGCATCCTCGAGCTCGGAGCAGAGCCGGACGCAGGCGTGGTAGGCGGCGGCGCCCTCGATCGGGAAGAGCTGATCGGCGAGCGGTGAGTCGAGCTCGGGCGAGAGCACGCGCTTCCAGGAGAACTCGATGTCGTCCGCGGTGACCGGCTCGCCGTTTCGCCAGCGGCCGTCGCGATTCAGCGCGAACCGGATCGTCCGGCCGTCGTCGGAGTACTCCCACCGGCGCACGAGCGACGGCACCGGCTGGAGCCGCGCTCCGAGGCGCACGAGCGGGTCCATCACGTTCAGGAGGAGGATCGCCGAGGTGCGGTCGGTCGCGAACGCCGGGTCGAGCGAGCGCGGCCGGCGCGAGAACGCCATCGTCAGCGTCTCGCCGTCGAGCGGCGCCGATCCCCGCGGCGGCGACGGCGCCCGCACCGGCGTCTCGGGATCCTCGAGCGACGACCCGGCCGCGGCGAGCGCGCCGATCGCGGCGAGGACGCAGAACATGAGGACGAGGTGGTAGCCGCCGCTCCGCCGTCTCAGAGTGGGTCTTCGCAACCGACCCGGTCCTCCCCTCAGCTAGCTCAGGAGGTCAGCGCGTCCGCGCCCGCGACGACTTCCAGGATCTCCTGGGTGATCTCCGCCTGCCGCGCCCGGTTCATGTCGAGCGTCAGGCTGTCGATCAGTTCGCCCGCGTTCTTCGAGGCGTTGCGCATCGCGGTCATCCGCGCGCCGTGCTCGGACGCGGCCGACTCGAGCAGCGCGCGGAAGAGCGTCGTCTCGAGGTAGACCGGCAGGAGCCGCTCGAGGATCACGTCGGCCTCGGGCTCGTAGATTACGTCGCCCTCGAGCGCGATCTCGTAGGCCGAGCGCTCCTCCTCTTCCTCCCCGAGCGCCTGGCGCGGGATCGGAAGCAGCGGCTCGGCCTCGACGATCTGGGTGAGCGGCGAGACGTAGTGGTTGTAGACCATCGTCACGCGGTCGACCTCGCCCTCGGTGAAGAGCTCCGCGATCGCATGAGCGGCGGCCTCGGCGTGCTTGTAGTCGGGCCGGTCGGTGAGGTCCACCCACGCGTGCGCGACGTCGTAGCGGCGGAAGCGCAGCGTCGAGCGTCCCTTCTTGCCGACCACGAGCCAGCGGACGTCCTTGCCCTCGGCCCGCGCCTCGCGCTCGAGCGCGAGCCCGCGCCGGACGACCTGCGCGTTGAACCCGCCGGCCAGCCCGCGGTCGCCGGTGAGGAGCAGGATCCCGACCGTCTCCTCGTTCTCGCGCGCCTCGAGGAGCGGGAAGCCCCGCGAGGGAGTCGCCCGCGCGGTGGCGCTCGTCAGCTCGCGCATCCGGTCCGCGTACGGGCGGAGCGCCTCGATGCGCGTCTCGGCCCGCCGCAGCTTCGCGGCCGCGACGAGCTCCATCGCCTTCGTGATCTTGCGCGTGTTCTTGACGGAGGCGACGCGCCGCTTGATGTCCTGGACGGTCGCCATTAAGCGGCGGCGCTCTCCTGGACGACGAAGCCCTTCTTGAACGCCTCGATCTCCTTGCGGAGCGCGTCGGCGAGCTCGTCGGGGAGATCCTTCTTCTCGAGGATGTCCGCGTAGAGCTTCTTCTGCGAGCGCAGATGCTCGCGCAGCTCGTCCTGGAAGCGCGGGACCTGCGCCGGCGGCACGTCGTCGAGGAAGCCGTTGATCCCCGCGAAGATGGCGGCGACCTGCTCCTCCATCGGCCACGGGGCGTACTGCGGCTGGTTCAGCGTCGCGACCATCCGCTCGCCGCGGGCGAGGGTGCGCTGCGTCTGCTGGTCGAGCTCCGAGCCGAACTGCGAGAACGCCTCCAGCTCGCGGTACTGGGCAAGGTCGAGGCGCAGGCGACCGGCGACCTTCTTCATCGCCTTGGTCTGCGCGTTCCCGCCCACGCGGGAGACCGAGATCCCGACGTTGATCGCCGGGCGCACGCCCGAGAAGAACAGGTTCGACTCGAGGAAGATCTGCCCGTCGGTGATCGAGATCACGTTCGTCGGGATGTACGCGGCGACGTCGCCGGCCTGCGTCTCGATGACCGGCAGCGCGGTGAGCGAGCCGCCGCCGAGGTCGTCCGAGAGCTTGCACGCGCGCTCGAGGAGGCGCGAGTGGAGATAGAAGACGTCGCCCGGGAACGCCTCGCGGCCGGGCGGGCGGCGAAGCAGGAGCGACATCTGCCGGTAGGCGTCCGCGTGCTTGGAGAGGTCGTCGTACATGCAGAGCGCGTGGCGGCCCGAGTAGAGGAAGTGCTCGCCCATCGCGGCGCCGGCGAACGGCGCCATCCACTTGATCGGCGCGGCCTCCGTCGCGGACGCGGAGACGATGATCGTGTAGTCCATCGCGCCGGCGTCCTTCAGGCGCTCGTAGACCTGCGCGACGGTCGAGGCCTTCTGGCCGATGGCGACGTAGACGCAGATCACGTCCTGGCCCTTCTGGTTCAGGATCGTGTCGATGAGGAGCGCCGTCTTTCCGGTCGAGCGGTCGCCGATGATCAGCTCGCGCTGGCCGCGGCCGATCGGGATCATCGAGTCGATCGCCTTGATCCCGGTCTGGACGGGCTCGACGACCGGCTGGCGCTGCACGACGCCCGGCGCCTTGAACTCGAGCGGGCGGGTCTCGTCCGTCTTGATCGGACCGAGCCCGTCGAGCGGCTCGCCGAGCGGATTGACGACGCGGCCGACGAGGGCGTCGCCGACGGGAACGCTCACGATCTTGCCGGTGCGCTTCACGGTCTGACCCTCGCTGACGCGCTCCCAGTCGCCGAAGAGCGGGCAGCCGACGTTGTCCTCCTCGAGGTTGAACGCGATGCCGGTCACGCCGTGCTCGAGCTCGAGCAGCTCTCCGGCCAGGCAGTTCTCGAGTCCGTACACACGCGCGAGGCCGTCTCCGACCTGCAGCACGGTCCCGACCTCCGCGAGGTCGGTGTCGACGTCGTAGGACTCGATCCTCTCCTTCAGGATCGAGGTGATCTCCTCGGGGCGAATCTTCACGTCGGTCGAGTCTCCTCTCCAGCCTCGATGCGGGCTGCGTCAGCAGGTCGGGGTCCCCTCCGGCACCCGTGGGTAACATACTCCGGCTTCCGGGAACTCCCGGAGCCCAAAGGAGACTTTTATATGAATCTCGGCTACATCGACCCCGGTAGCGGCAGCATGATCCTTCAGGTGCTGCTCGGCGGCATCGCCGCGGCGGCCGTCGCACTCAAGGTGTTCTGGCGCCGCGTCCTCGAGTTCCTGCACCTCAGCAAGCCGAGCGAGCCGCTGCCGTCCGAGGCATCTCAGCCCGACCCGGACGCCGGTGAGCACACCGGAAACGTCTGAGCCGGCCGCCGGCGCTGCGGCGCCGATGCTCGACCCCGGCTCGTTCCGTGACTGGGACAGCCGGGTCTTCTACGAAAACGGCCGCGTCCTGCGGGCGCTCTCGGCCGACGGCCTAGCCGACTGGCAGGCCCTCGCCGGCTCCGCCGTCTTCAAGGCCGCGAGCGCCGAAGGCAAGCTCGTCGCGACGAAGGAGGTCGACGACGCAGCCACGCCGGCCGACGTCCACGACGCCGCCGCCGTGCTCGAGCACGAGCGCATCCCGTTCGTCTCGTACCCGTACGAGTGGCCGTTCTCGATGCTGAAGGACGCGGCGCTCCTCCAGCTCGACCTGCTCGAGCGCGCGCTCGCCGAGGACCTGACCCTCAAGGACTCGACGCCGTACAACGTCCAGTGGAACGGGTCGCAGCCGGTCTTCATCGACGTGGGCTCCTTCGAGCGCCTCGAGCCGGGGAGCCCGTGGTCGGGCTACCGGCAGTTCTGCATGCTCTTCCTCTATCCCCTGATGCTCCAGGCCTACAAGGGGATCGCGTTCCAGCCCTGGCTGCGCGGACGCCTGGCGGGGATCCCGCCGACCGAGGCCCGCGCGCTCATGTCGTTCCGCGATCTCTTCCGCCGCGGCGTCCCGACGCACGTCGCGCTGCACGCGCGGCTCGAGCGCAAGAACGCCGAGACCTCGCGCGACGTGAAGCAGGAGCTCCGCAAGGCCGGCTTCAAGAAGGAGCTGATCGTCGCCAACGTGCGCGGCTGCGCCAAGCTCGTCCGCCGGCTCGAATGGGAGCCCGGCAAGACCGAGTGGAACCAGTACGGCTTCACGACCTCGTACACGGACGAGGACGCGACCCGCAAGGAGGCGTTCGTCCGTGAGGTCGTCCACAGCCGCCGGTGGAAGCTCGCCTGGGACATCGGCTGCAACCGCGGCAACCACGCGCGGATCGCGGCCGAGAACTCCGACTACGTGATCGCGGTCGACGGCGACGCCGCCGTCGTGGACGGGCTCTACCGCTCGCTCAAGGACGACGGCACGACCACGATCCTGCCGCTCGTCGGCGACCTCACCGACCCGTCGCCCGCGCTGGGCTGGGGCGGCCGCGAGCGCCGTCCGCTCGAGGAGCGCGGCAAGCCCGAGCTCGTCCTGTGCCTGGCGGTCATCCACCACGTCGTCATCTCGGGGAACGTGCCCGTCGCGGAGTTCCTCGGGTGGCTCCAGGGGCTCGGCTGCGCGCTCGTGATCGAGTTCCCGACGCGCGACGACCCCCGCGTGGCCGCGCTGCTGGCCCGCAAGAAGGACGGAGCGCACCCGGACTATGACCGCGAGCCGTTCGAGCGCGAGCTGGCGGCGCGGTTCCGGATCGAGCGCTCCGAGGATCTCGCCGGCGGGACCCGCGTCATGTACCACGCCGTCCCGAACTAGTGGACCGCGTCAAAGAGCCGGCCATCCGGTGGCTGCACCTGCTCGCGGCCTCCGGGTTCGCGCTCGCGCAGCCGCTCTTCGACATCCTGGGCAAGAACGCGGAGTTCTTCGCCGTGCGCGGCTCGCCGCCCGGCGACATCGTCGTCTTCGCGCTCGTCGTCGTGTTCGTCCCCGCGACCGTCCTGTTCGGGATCGAGCTGCTCGTCGGCCTCGCGAGCAAGCGGGCCGCGCTCGTCGTCCACTACGTCTTCCTCGGCGGACTCGTCGCCGTGTTCGCGGCCCAGGCGCTGAAGCGGCTCGGCCTCGACGGAACCGTCGTCATGATCGGCGGGGCGATCGTCCTCGGCGCGCTCGTCGCGTTCGCGGTCGCGCGCACCAAGCTCGCCGGGACGTTCATGACCGTCCTCGCGGCCGCGCCCGTCGTCTTCCTCTGCGTCTTCCTCTTCAACTCGTCGGTGACGGACCTCGTTTTCCCGGACGAGACGGAGGTGCGGCTCGCGAACGTGAACGCCGGCACACCGGTCGTCTGGCTGCTCTTCGACGAGTTCCCGGTCATCTCGCTCATGGACGAAAACGGGGAGATCGACGCCGAGCGCTACCCGAACTTCGCCCGTCTCGCCGAGCACTCCACCTGGTTCAAGAACACGACGACGTACTCGGCCTCGACCACCGTCGCGGTGCCGTCGATGCTGACCGGGAAGGCCCCCGGCAAGCGGAAGCTCCCGCTCTTCCAGAACTTCCCGCGGAACCTGTTCACGCTGCTCGGCAGGGACTACCGCATGAACGTCACGGAGTCGCAGACGCGGCTCTGCCCTCCGCAGCTCTGCGCCCGCGAGACCGAAGCCGCGACCGAGCGGCTCTCCGGCCTCTACTCGGACGCGCGCATCGTCTACCTGCACCTGCTCTCGCCGCCCGCGCTCGAGGATCGCCTGCCGGCGATCGACGAGTCCTGGGGCGAGTTCGGCAACGCGGCGGCCGGCGGGGACTCGGGCGACAGCCTGTCCGGCGTCACGGTCGACAAGCCGTCCATCGACCGGAAGACGTTCTACGTGGGCCGCGTGCGCGACTTCAACACGTTCATCAACTCACTGAAGCCGCCCGTCGAAGGCAAGCCCGCGCTCGACTTCCTCCACGTGCTCCTCCCCCACGGCCCGTGGCTCTACTTCCCCGACGGGCGCGCAAGCGCGGTCGCCGAGGCGAGGGCTCCGGGCCGCGACGGCGAGCTCTGGTGGGACGACGGGCTCGCGAACCAGGCGCATCAGCGGCACCTCTTGCAGCTCGCCTACACGGACAAGCTCCTGGGCAAGTTCCTCGACAAGCTCGAGAAAACCGGGCTCTGGGAGAAGGCGCTCGTGGTCGTCACCTCCGACCACGGGATCAGCTTCCACGGCGGCGACAACCGCCGTAAGCCGACTCCGACGAACCTCAGCGAGGTCGCATTCACGCCGCTCTTCATCAAGTTCCCCGGAGACAGCGAGGGCAAGGTCGTCACGGAGCACCTGACGATCGCGGACATCCTTCCCACGGTCGCCGACGGGATGGGGATCACGATTCCGTGGCGGATCCAGGGCCGCTCGGCGCTCGGCGACGACTTCGAGGAGAACGACACCGTGCGCGTCACCAGAGAGACGATGCCGTACGACGACGCGCTCGCCCAGCGCGACGCCGCGCTCGCGACGCAGGTCGACCTCTTCGGGACGGGCCCGTTCGACAACGCGTTCTTCGGGGTCGGGCCCTACGAGGAGCTGCTCGGGACGAACGTGTCCGAGCTCGTGGGGAGCGAGGGCAAGGTCGGCGTGGCCACGATCGACGAGGTCGGCAGCAAGCTGATCCAGGACTTCCCGGAAGGAAGCCGCTTCGTGCCGTCGCCGATCGAGGCGACGCTGGCGGACGTTCCCGCGGGCTCCGATCTCATCCTCACCGTGAACGGGACGGTCGCCGCGGTCGCGCACTCGTATGAGCACGGCGGACCGGTGCGCGTGTCGTTCCTCGTCCCGGCGGACGCGTTCGCGCCCGGCTCGAACGACGTCCAGGTTTTCGAGGTCAGCGGCGATGCCTCGGCCCCGGCGCTCGCGTCGCTCGAGACCTCGCTGACTAGCTAGCGGCGAGGAGCTCTTCGCGGAGGCTGTTCAGCCGTCCGCGCACGGAGCCGTCGAGACGGAGCGATCCGGCCTGGACGACGAGGCCGCCGATCAGGTCTGGATCGACGGAGCGTGTCGCCTCGACGGTGCGGCCGGTGGCGTCCTCGATCTGCTTGACGATCGCCTCGGCCTCCTTGTCGGAGAGCTCGACCGCGGTCGTCAGCTCGAGCGCGATCACGCGCTCCTCGGCGGCGAGCAGACGCTCCCACTCGTCGTAGATCTCGTCGAGCTCGCCGCTTCTCCCCTTCTCCGCCACGAGCATGACGAAGTTGCGGAACGTCTCGGTCGCGCCCGTGAGCACGTCGCCGAGCGCCTCGCGCTTCGACGCCGGCTCGATCTGTGGGTTGCGCAGGAGCGCGGACAGGTCCTCGGAGGACTCGATCGCGCCGACGAACGTCGAGAACTCGTCCCGCACGCGGTCGAGCGCCTTCGCCTCCTTGGCCGCCTCGAGCAGCGCCTCTGCGTAGATGCGGTGCGCGACGCCCATCAGTTGTCCGAGGCGATCTGCTTCACGTCGAGCTCGTCGATCGTCTCGTCGATCAGGCGCTTCTGGTCCTTCTCGTCGAGCGACTTGCGCGTGACCTTCTCGGCCGCCATGAGCGTCAGCTCGACCACGTCGCGGCGGATGTCCTCGCGGAAGCGGCGGTTCTCCGCCTCGATCGCCTTCTGGTTTTCCTCGAGCCGGCGCTGGAGATCCTCGTCGGCCTCTTCCTTCGCACGGCGAGCCTGGTCGGCCGCCTGCTTGCGCGTCTCGTCGAGGAGCTGGGTGCGCTCGGCGCCCGCGGCCTCGCGATCCTTCTGGACCTGCTCGCGGAGCTGCCGGGCCTCGTCGCGCGCCTTGTCGGCCTCGTCGAGCGCCTGGCGGATCGTGTCGCGGCGCTGGTCGATGATCTTCTGGATCGGCCCGAACGCGTACCGGCGCAGGACGAACAGCACGATCAGGAACGTGACGATCGTCCAGATCATGAGGCCCGGGACGACCTTGATCAGCGAGTTACCGCTGTCGGACACCTCTTCGGCCTGGGCGAGTAGGACCGCGTACAGCATCGGCTAGACCAGGACGAAGGCCAGCAGGCCGCCGAGGAGGGCGTAGAAGACGACGGCCTCGGTGAGGGCGAAGCCCAGCCACTGGATGCCGGTCAGCTCGCCGCGAAGCTCGGGCTGGCGGGCGACGGCCTGGATCATCGATCCGAAGATGTTGCCGATGCCGATGCCGGCTCCGAGGGCGCCGAGGCCCATGCCGACGCCGAGGGCGATCGCCTTGCCGAGGTCGGCGACATCGCCCGTGGTCTCTGCAATGGGAAGAAACACGTCTCTCCTTTCGTGAGCTAGTGCTCGGGTTCGATTGCTCCGCCGATGTAGATGGCGGAGAGAAGGGCGAAGACGAACGCCTGGATCGTGACGACGATCCCGACCTCGAAGAGGTAGACGGCGGTCGCGACCGGGACGGCGAGCGCCGCGAGCGCGATGCTCGAGAAGATGAAGATCAGGCCGAGCATGACGAGGAGCAGCATGTGGCCGGCGAGCATGTTGGCGAAGAGTCGCACGGATAGCGAGATGAGGCGCATGAGCTGGCCGACCACCTCGAGGAAGACCACGAGCGGGAGGATCGCCTTGGGCACTCCGGCCGGGATCCAGCTCTTGAAGTACTTGGGCGCGCCGTTGTAGCGGATGCCCTCGAAGTGGGTCGCGAAGAAGGTGACGAGGGCGAGGGCAAGCGTGACGCCGAGGTTGGCCGTGGCCGCGTAGATCCCGAAGGTCGGCAATTCCAGCCCGGCCAGGGTGAACTTCTCGTCCGAGAGCGGCAGCGGGATGAAGCCGATCATGTTCAGCACCCAGATGAAGAGGAAGAGCGAGGCGCAGTAGGGGAACCACATCGAGGCGGCTTTCTTGGGCAGGTTGCCCTCGGCGATCTGGCCCTGGAGCGCGTCGTAGATCCCCTCGCCGACGGTTTGGCGGCGGCCGGGGCGGAGCGAGCGGCCGAAGCGCATGACCCAGATCCCGAGCAGGATCGTGACGAGGCCGCCGAGCCAGATGTAGGCGACCGCCTTGTTCACGGAGAGGTCGATCGGGCCGATCTCGATCGAGATCCACGGATGGAGCGCGAACTCATCGGCCGGGTCGAACTCGCCGGAGGCGGCGAGCAGGAACGAGTTCATCGCGGCTCCCCGCCGAAGTAGTTGGTGAGGCTCAGCGCGAGCTCGGTCGTGTAGCCGGCCGCGTAGACGAGCGCGCCTGCGAGCGCGACCTCGGGGTTCGAGACGGCGACGATGAGCGCGACGACCACGACGAGCGTGCCGCGGCCCATCATCCCGAAGGCGACGAGGCCGGAGCCGCGCAGGTTCGGGTCGCCGATCCCGGCGCGGGCGAAGACGATCCCGAGGAGCTGGCTCCCGATCCAGAGCACGGCGCCGAGCGCCCACCCGCGCACGGGCCAGCCGGCGATCAGGAAGACCGGCAGCGCGAGCGCGACGACGAGACCGGCCGCGATGACCGGCAGCCGGCGCTCGGGCATCGGCCGCGGCGTCAAGACCTCGCCCACTAGAACGACTCCCGGTAGGTGCGGTAGACCGCGAAGATCGCGACGGGGATGCCGATCACGGCGCCGATCGCGAACCCGATTCCCACCGACCCGGCCGCCCAGCCGACGAGCGTGCCGAGCGCGACGCACACGACGAGGACACCGAGCAGCAAGCCGCCGGCGTTGAGAGGGTCGAGAGTCTGGCGTTCAGCGATAGCGGCAGTGATCATTCCAGGCCGGCGCGAGCTTATCAGCGAGCCACAACTTCGTGACACGCACAAACGGCGTGGTTAGAGGCGATCACGCCCGGTAAGCCGAAGTTTGTGCGGTCCGGCCGCGGGCCTCGCGCGAGAACCTCCCCGGGGACCCCCCTTCGGGCACCCCTCACCGGTCAGGATATCGAGCAGGTGCGCACGTGTCTGTCACGGAAGCGCGCCGAAAGCGTGCCGGCTCGTTCACAGGCTCGCCCCCGTACGATCGGCTGATGCGCGTCTGGGTCGACTTCACGAACACCGCCCACGTCCTCGTCCTGCGTCCGCTCGTCGAGGCGCTCGAGGAGGACGGGCACGACGTCGAGCTCACGGCGCGACCCCTGTCGCACACCGTCGAGCTGCTCGAGGACTGGGGGCATCCGTTCCGCGTGATCGGGCGGCACGGCGGATCGAACCGCGCCGGGAAGGCGCTCGCGGCCGGGGCGCGCGTTCCGCAGATGGTCGCGTTTGCGCGCGACCGTCGCTTCGACCGCGCGCTCGCCCACGGTTCGGTCGACCTCCCGCCGGCCGCCCGCCTTCTGCGCATTCCCAACGCGACGATGTTCGACTACGAGTGGGCGGTCGCCCAGCACCACCTGAACTGCCGGCTCGCGAACCGCGTGCTCGTCCCCGATGCGATCCCGGCCGAGCGGCTCGCGCGCTACGGGGTGAAGCCGCCCAAGCTCGTCCGTTACCCCGGGCTGAAGGAGGAGTACTACCTCTCCGATTTCGAGCCCGATCCGGCTGTGCTCGAAGGGCTCGGCGTCGCACCGGACTCGATCCTCGCGGTGATCCGAACGGCGCCGTCCTACGCGACCTACCTCGGCGGCGCAGAGAGCTCCCTCCTCCCCCGTGTGCTCGAGCGGCTCGCCGCCGACGAGCGGACGCAGACGGTCGTGCTCGCCCGCACCGGAGAACAGCGCGAGGCGACGCGCGCGCTCGGGCTCCCACGGGTCGTCGTGCCGGATCACGCCGTCGACGGGCGCACGCTCGTCGCCTACGCCGACCTGCTCGTCTCCGCCGGCGGGACGATGAACCGCGAGGCGGCCGTGCTGGGGACGCCCGTCTGGTCGGTCTTCGAGGGCCGCCTCGGCGCGGTGGACGAGCGGCTCGCCGCCGAGGGGCGGTTGCGCTTCCTCACGGATCCCGACCAGCTCGAGATCGCCAAGAAGCCCGAGAACGCCTGGCGCGATCGAACTAGGCGGGACCCGCGGGATCTGCTGCGGTTCGCTTTCGAGTAGCGATCCAGACGCCGGCGAGCACGACCGCCGCCGCCACGCCCAACGCGGGCGTCAGCCGCTCGCCGAGCACGAGCGCCGCGAGCGCAATCCCGGAGATCGGCTGGATGAACTGGATCGTCGCGATCCGCTGGATGCCGCCGTGGGCGAGCGCCCAGTACCAGCCGACGTAGCCGACGATCGACGTGAAGACGGCCAGGAAGATGACGGCTGCCCACGCCTGCGCGCCGGCTTCCGGAGCCCCGTCCGCCGCGACCAGGCCGAGCCCCACCGGCGTGACGAGGACGGCGCCGATCACGACGCCCCAGAAGGTCGTCGCCGCGGCGCGGTAGCCGCCCTGGCCGAGCAGAGCGCCCGCGACGTAGCCGAGTGCGACGATCAGGGCCGCCGCGAGAATCAGCAGGTCACCGCCCAGCGTGGGTTCCGCGTCCCCACCGCCCGAGCGCAGGAGCACGACCGCCGCCTCACCGACCAGGGCAATCCCGCAGCCGAGCATCCAGCGCCGCGACGGGCGCTTGCGCTCGACGACTGCGGCGTACGCGCCGGTGAACACGGGCAGCGCGGCGAGGATGATCGCGGCGTGCGTCGCGGACGTCCGCGCCTGGCCGAGCGTGAAGAGGACCGGGAACGCGACGAATCCGGTCACGCCCGAGACGAAGAGCAGCTTCCGGGCGCGACGGGCGACGGGAAGCGGCTGGTGCGACGCGAGCAGGATCGGCAGCGCGATGAGCCCGGCGAGCGCGGTGCGAAGGACGGCGACCATGAGCGGCTCGAAGTCCTCGACAGCCAGCCGCGTGACGACCGGGGTCGAGCCCCAGCCGACGTTGACGACGACCGCGACGAAGACGGCGAGCGCGACGCCGCTCGGCGCCGCAACCCGGGCGCTCACTACGGCACGTTCACGGCTAGCGCCGCCCCGCCACGACCGGCTCCGACGGCTCGGGCACGTCCTCGTCCTGCGCGAAGCGCCCCAGCCCGAGCACGCGCAGGTGACGCGCCTTGAGGATCTCGAGCGTGTAGACCATCCACACGGAGGTCGCGAACACGACGACCCCGACCGCGCCAACGATCAGCGAATTGCGTAGATCCCACTCCCCGCCGGGACGCGGCGGCACGAAGCGGACGAGGATCGCCCACGCCGAAAGGAGCGCGGCCCACAAGTGCAGGTACGCGGCGGTGCGCCGCTGCGAGTACCCGATTCGCATGAACCGGTGGTAGAAGTGGTTGTGGTCGGCCGCCCACGGCTTGCGCCCGTACTTGAGGCGCTTCGCGACCACGAATGACGTATCCAGGATGGGCACGGCGAGGACGAGCAGCGGCATGACGAGCGCAACCGTGGCCGCCGTCTTCAGGACGCCCTGGACGGCGACGCACGCGAGAACGAACCCGAGCGCGAGCGAGCCCGTGTCGCCCATGATGATCCGCGCCGGGTGGTAGTTGTGGCGCAGGAAAGCGAGCGTCGCGCCGCAGATCATCGCGGCGAGTGCGGCGGCGTCGGCACGGTCGAACGACGCGGCCAGGATGGCGAACGAGACGGCCGCGATCGAGACGATCCCCGCTGCGAGCGCATCGAGACCGTCGATCAGATTGACGAGGTTCGCGAGGAACGCGATCCAGAGGATCGTGATCGGAACCTCGAGCCCCCCGAACTGGAGCGTCCCGAGGAGCGGCAGGTCGAGCCCCTCGAACCGGACGCCCGCCATCACGGGAATACAGGCGATCGCGACGACCCCGAGCATCTTGTTCTTCGGCCTCAGCCCGCGGATGTCGTCGTAGAGCCCGAGCAGCGAGACGAGCGCCGTTCCGAGCAGGATCCCGCCGTACACCCCGTCGAGCGGGATGAAGATCGCGGCCGGGACGAGGATCCCGACGACGATCGCGAGCCCGCCGATTCGCGGGAGCGGGCGGTCGTGGACACGCGGCCGGTCGCTGTGGCCCGGGTCGTCGACCGCGCCGATCCGCGGTGCGAGCCAGGCCGTGGCAGGCGTCAGTACGAGCGTGAAAACGACCGCAATGAGGAATCCCCAGACGACCGCTTGCTCGCTGAAAAGCGCTTCGAGCGAGTCGAAGAAGGTCACGCGGCCAGTATCGCAAAGCGGCTCGCCGGCGTTATTCGTGAGAAACCCTTCTTGCTAGCCTTCACGCGCTCTTGACCGAGGTCACCCCTCCCTCAGCGACGGTGGACTCCACCGCACCCACGTTCGACGATCGCATCGCCTCGCGAGAGGCGAAAGTCGGGATCGTCGGGCTCGGCTATGCCGGGCTTCCGCTGGGCATGGCGTTCGCGGAGGCCGGCTTCGACGTCACGGGGATCGACCTCAACACCGACCGCGTCCAGGCGGTCCGCGATCACGCCTCGTACCTGGTGGACGTGCCCGCCTCCCGCTACGAAGGCCTCGACGGCGACCTGACCGCGACGAGCGACTACAGCGCCGTCGGCGAGCTCGACGCGCTGACGATCTGCGTGCCGACGCCGCTCTCGAAGACGCGCACGCCGGACATCTCCTACGTGGTCGCCGCGGCCGAGTCGGTCGCCGCGAACCTGAAGCCGGGGATGCTCGTCGTGCTCCAGTCGACGACCTACCCGGGGACGACGGACGAGATCGTCCGGCCCATCCTCGAGGCGGCCGGGGCCGTGGTCGGGAAGGACGTCTTCCTCGGCTACGCGCCCGAGCGCGTCGATCCGGGCAACGGGAAGTACACGATCAAGACGACCCCGAAGCTCGTCGCGGGCGTCACCGAGGAGTGCCGCCGCCGCACGCAGCTCCTGTACTCCCAGATCGTCGACGAGGTCGTCCCGGTCTCGAGCCCGATGGTCGCCGAGACGGCGAAGCTCCACGAGAACACCTTCCGCGCGGTCAACATCGCGCTCGCGAACGAGCTGGCGCTCATCTGCGACAAGCTCGGCATCTCGCCGTGGGAAGTGATCGAGGCGGCGTCGAGCAAGCCGTTCGCGTTCCTCCCGCACTACCCGGGGCCGGGGCTGGGCGGCGACTGCATCCCGGTCGTCCCGCAGTTCCTCGCGGCGCGCGTGCGCGAGTACGGCTACTCCCCGCGGCTCATCGACGCGGCGCACGAGATCAACACGAGCATGCCGGGCTTCGTCGTCGGCAAGGTCGCCGACGCGCTGAACGAGGAGGGCAAGCCGGTGAAGGGGTCACGGCTCCTGCTCCTCGGCATGGCGTACAAGGCGAACGTGCACGACACGCGCGAGTCGCCGAGCCTCGAGGTCATGCGCCTCCTCCTCGAGCGCGGCGGCGAGGTGGTCATGTGCGATCCGTGGGTCGGCGAGATCGAGCTC
Source organism: uncultured Thermoleophilia bacterium (assembly GCA_963716005.1). Taxonomy (GTDB): domain Bacteria; phylum Actinomycetota; class Thermoleophilia; order Gaiellales; family Gaiellaceae; genus CAVRUF01. The sequence continues at coordinate 597,370 of OY970285.1, read as the reverse complement.
GAGGGCGTCATTCACACGAGTGTCGAGTGGACGCGCGCCGAGGTCGAGCGCGCCGACTGCGTCGTGCTGCTCACGGATCACCGGCTCTTCCTGGACGAACCGCTCTGGGACGCGGCGCGCTGCATCGTCGACACGCGCGACGTCGTCCCGCCCGGGCCGACCGTCCACACGATCTAGTCACACGCCCGTGTGACGGGGCCCCGACCCCGCCCACTCGGCTTCAGCCTAGTAGGGAAACGCGCACGTGTGGTGCGCGAAAGTGCGCCGAATTCGGGTCGACTCGTCCCCAGGGCGGCGGGTCGGGCAGAATCGGCCCGTGGCCGGAACCGACGCCCCTCTCCTCGTCCTCGGCGCCGGGTATCTCGGGGCTGTCCTCGCCGGGCAGGCGCTCGACGCGGGCCACGAAGTCGTGCTCGCGGACAACTGGTACGCCACCGACCGCGAACAGCTCGCGCCGCTCGAGGAGCGCGGCGCCCGCGTGGAGACGGTCGACATCCGCTCCCGCGAGCAGGTCGAGCAGATGCTGGCGCTCGAGCCGTCGCGGATCTTTCTCCTCGCCGCCCAGGCGAGCCGGCCCGTCTCGGTGCTCGAGCCCGACTACACCGAGGAGACGAACGCGACCGGCGTCCGTCTCGTCGCGGAGCTGACCCGCGCGCCCGTCGTCTTCGCCAGCTCGCTGCACGTGTACGGCACGGGGCTCAGCGGCGAGATCGGCCCGGACACGCCGTACGGGCCGCAGGGCGACCTCGCGCACCTCTCCAAGATCTACGGGGAGCTCGTCCTCGGGATGCACGCAGGCAACGCCGGGTTCGGGCTCGCGCTCATGCGGCTCGGAATCGTCTACGGGCCGAGCCCCGCCGAGCACGACCGGCCCGAGTCGCAGACCGTCGTGGACAAGTTCCGCAAGCTCGCCGCAGCCGGGGAACCGCTGACCGTGGACGACGAGAGCGCCGCGATCGGCGTCGTCCACGTCGAGGACGCGGCCCGGATCTTCCTCCAGACCGAGCCCTTCGGCGTCGACGCGTACAACGTCGCCGCCGAGACGGTGAGGATCGGCGGCATCGCCGCGCTCGCCCAGGGCGGCGACGCCGGCCCCGCACCCGACCTGCGCTATCCGAGCCCGTTCGAGTACCGCCACGCCGTCGCGGACTATCTGCGCCCGTGAAGCTCCTCGTCACCGGTGCCACCGGGTTTCTCGGCTCACGGACCGCGGATCTCCTCGAGGAGCGCGGCCACGAGATCGTCCGGCTCGCGCGGCCCGACGGCCGTCCGCGCGCAACCGCGGACGAATCGAAGCTCCTCCGCGTCGACGCCGGCGACCCCCAGGCGCGCTCGCTCCTCGCGGGCTGCGCCGGGGTCCTCCACTTCGCGGGCGTGCCGAACCCGACCGCCGCGGCCGCCGATCCCGCCCGCGCGGTGCGCGAGAACGCCGGCACGACGCTGAACCTCCTCGAGGGCTGCCTGGAGCACGGCTGCGGGCTCGTCTACCCGTCGACTGCGCGCGTGCTGGTGGAGCCTGCGCCTGACGTGTACGCGATCTCGAAGCGCCTCGGCGAGGAGGTCTGCCGCACCCACTCCGCGCCCGCGACGATCGTGCGCCTCACCTCCGTCTTCGGGCCCGGCCAGGTCGCCCGCGAGGGCGCGACCGGCGCGATCGCCAGCTTCGCCGCTGCCGCGCTGGCGGGCGAGCCGATCACGATCCCGGGCGATCCGGGCCGCACGCGCGACTTCGTCCTCGCCGACGACCTCGCGCAGATGTTCGAGCGCATCGTCGCCGACGGGGTCTGGAACGAGACCTTCACCGCCGCGCGCGGCGAGACAGCGTCGCTCCTCGAGACCGCCCAGCTCGTCCGCGAGGCCGCGGGCACGGAAATCGAGATCCGCACGCCGGGAGGCGACCTGGCGCCGGGCGAGAACGAGTCGTATGAGGCCGATCCGCCGCCGCCGCAACTAGGCTTGGAGCTGCGCCCGTTGAAGGAGGGAATCGAGCTCTATGTCGACTGGCTCAAACACGCTACGCGTCCATGAATGACGCGCCGCGCGAGGCGCGCTCTGCCGCGATGCCGCTCCTCAAGGCGGCGCCTGACGCCGCACAGATCGCGGAACGTTTGGAGGACGGCCCCTGGCGCGGGCTCGAGATCGCGCTCATGCCGGCCGACGTGGCCGACGACGCCGCGACGCAGCGCGCAATCGAGGTCGTTCGCGCCACCACCGAAGGGCTGACGCTCACCGCCGAGGCGCCCGTTTCCTGGCCGAGCGGAGCGTTCGTCTCCGTGGACAAGCTGACCGACGAGGCGCGCGCGTGCATCGTGCGCAGCGCCGACTTCGCGGCGGCGATCGGCTCCCCGGTCCTGACTATCCACCTCTACGCCCCGGTCTCGCCCGAGGAGTTCCGCACCGCCCCGCCGCTCGACGACGACGCGATCCAGCAGTTCCTGCGCTTCTACGCCCTGACGTGCCTCGACCGCGGGGTCACGCCGCTTATCGAGAACGTCCCGCCCGTCCTGCGGATGCGCGTCGGCGGCGTCTTCCTCTCGCAGATCGGCGGCCACTGGCGCGACCTGCGCGGCTGGCACGCGCGCGTCCCCGAGCTGCGCTTCACCTTCGACACCTCGCACGCGGCGCTCTTCCGCAACTTCGCCACGTCGTACGGCTCGCTCTTCGGGATCGCCTCCGACGAGGAGCTCGGCCTCGAAACCTACGTCGAGGAGCTCGCGCCCGCGCTCGAGGTCGCACACGTCTCGGACGCGCACGGCCTGCTCGGCGAAGGGCTGCCGATCGGCTCGGGCGAGCTCGACCTCGCGCCGGTCATGCGGCGCCTCGGCGAGCTCTGCAAGTTCGTCGTCTCGGAGATCAACGAGCCCGACCCGGCGCGCTCGCCCGACATGAAGGCGGGCTACCGGCTCCTCGAGCGCGCGTTCAACGAACCGTCCACCGGAGAGCTGGCCCGGCCGCCCCGCCGCCTGCCGCCGGAGAGCCTCGACTGGGCCACCGTGCTGGAGCGCCGCGATCCGGTCCCGGCGCTGCTCGAGCTCCAGGAGCGCTTCGGCGGACGACGCGTGCTCGTCACCGGCGGCGCGGGTTCGATCGGACGCCAGCTCACCACCTTCCTCGGCGGCTTCCGCCCGGAGCGGATCACGGTCGTGGACGGCACACGAGGCCGGGCTCACCGCCGACCGCCGCGCACGCGAGGCGGCCGAGCTCGCGCACATGCGCTACGTCCTCGCCGACGTGCGCGACACGGGCCGCATCGAGCGTCTCGTCGCCGAGGAGCGGCCCGACGTGATCTTCCACCTGGCCGCGTACAAGCACGTGGACTGGGCCGAGCTCTACCCCGACGAGTTCGTCGACACGAACCTCCAGGGGAGCTGGAACGTCCTGCGCGCCGCCGACCGCGGGGGCGTGGACACCGTGATCGTCGCGTCCACGGACAAGGCCGCGCTCGCGACGAGCTTCTACGGCCGGACGAAGCGCCTGATGGAGCAGCTGACCGCCTTCTCGGCCCGCGAGGCCGGCGCCCGGCGCGCATCCGTGCGGCTCGTGAACGTGCTCGGCAGCGCGGGCAGCGTGTCCGAGCTGTTCCTCGAAGCAGGCGCGCGCAGGGCTGCCGCTCGACGGTCACCGACGCCGGGATGGTGCGCTACTGGATCTCGATGGCCCATTCGGCCTCGCTCGTGGCGCAGAGCGCGCTGCTCGCCGCGCAGGGAGCGCAGCTGACCACGGCCGACGACGCGACGACGCTCACGGTCGGCGAGCTCGCCGAGCGGATCTGGAGGAACGCCGGCCGCTCCGGCTCGCCCGCGATCGACGTGGTCGGCATCCGCCCGGGCGAGGTGATGGCCGAAGTGCTCGTCGGCTCGGGCGAGACGCTCGCGGCCGAGCGCTACCAGGGCGTCACGGCGATCGAGGGCGAGATCCCCACGGCAGCGCCGTCGTTCGCGCTCGAGCACCTGCCCGAGAACGGCTCCCGCGAGGAGAACCGCGTCGCGTGGAACCAGGCGCTCTCGCGACCCGGACTGCTGAACCCCGTAGCGAGGTAGCTACTTCGTCCCGAAGAGCCGGTCGCCGGCGTCGCCGAGGCCCGGGAGGATGTAGCCCTTGTCGTTCAGCTCGCGGTCGATCGACGCGACCACGATCGGCACGTCGGGATGCTCGGCCTGCATGTACTCGACGCCCTCGGGCGCGGCGATCAGCGCGATGAGGCGGACGCTCTCCGCGCCGGCGGCCTTCACGAGCTCGGTCGCGTAGGCGGTCGAGCGCCCGGTCGCGAGCATCGGGTCGAGCAGGATCACGTCGCGCGAGGCGATGTCGTTCGGGAGCTTCACGTAGTACTCGACCGGCTGGAGGGTGTCCTCGTCGCGGTAGAGGCCGATGAAGCCGACCCGCGCGCCGGCGACGAGCGAGAGCACGCCGTCGAGCATCCCGATCCCGGCGCGGAGGATCGGACAGATGGCGACCTTCTTCCCGGAGATCCGCTGGACGATCGTGCGCTCGAGCGGGGTCGAGATCTCGATCTCCTCGGTGGCGAGATCCTTGGTCGCCTCGTACGTGAGGAGCACGGTCAGCTCGTTGACGAGGTTGCGGAACATCTGCGTCGTCGTCGAGGCGTCGCGCAGGAGGCCGACCTTGTGCTGGACGAGCGGGTGCGTGACCTCGGTGACCGAGCTCACGGCGCGAACGAGACGTAGCCGCGGAACCCCGGGTAGAGCGGATGCCTGTCGCAGAGCGCCTCGCTCCTCGTGGCGAGCGCGGACACGTCGGCGTCGGCGGCGAGCGCGTCGAGGATGATCGAGCCGACCTCGGCGAAGTCCTCGTCCACGAACCCGCGCATCGTCGCCGCGGGCGTCCCCAGCCGGATGCCGGACGCGACCGTCGGCGGCCGCTCGTCGAACGGCACCGTGTTGCGATTCGCTGTGATGTTCACCTCGGCGAGGCGGTCCTCCGCGTCCTTGCCCGTCCACTCGCTGCGGCGCAGGTCGATCTGGACGAGGTGCGTGTCCGTTCCTCCCGTGAGGAGGTCGAGGCCACCCTCGTCGAGCTTCGCGGCGAGCGTGTCGGCGTTGGCGCGCACCTGGCGCTGGTAGACGCGGAAGCCCTCGGACGCGGCGATCTTGAAGCAGGTCGCCTTGGCCGCGATCGTGTGCATGAGCGGCCCGCCCTGCATTCCGGGGAAGACGGCCTTGTCGAGCGCCTGCGCGTGCTCCTCCCGGCAGAGCACGAAGCCGGAGCGCGGCCCGGCGAGCGTCTTGTGGGCCGTCGAGGTGACGAAGTCGCAGTGCGGCGTCGGGTTCGGGTGCAAGCCGGCGGCGACGAGGCCCGCGATGTGGGCCATGTCGCAGAGGAGGAGCGCTCCGACCTCGTCGGCGATCTCGCGGAACCGCTCCGCCTCGATCGTGCGCGGGTACGCCGAGGCGCCGCAGACGATCATCTTCGGCCGGTGCTCCTCGGCCTTCCGGCGAACCTCGTCGAAGTCGATGAGCCCCGACTCGCGCTCGACGCCGTAGGTGGCGACGTCGTAGAGCCGGCCGGAGAAGTTGACCTTGTGCCCGTGCGTCAGGTGCCCGCCGTGGTCGAGGCGCATCGCGAGGATCGTGTCCCCGGGCTGGAGCGCCGAGAAGTAGACGGCCATGTTCGTCTGCGCGCCCGCGTGCGGCTGGACGTTCGCGTGCTCGGCGCCGAAGAGCGCCTTCACGCGGTCGATCGCGAGCTGTTCGATCTCGTCGACGACCTCGCAGCCGCCGTAGTAGCGCCGGCCCGGGTACCCCTCGGCGTACTTGTTCGTCGGCACGCTCGCCTGGCCCTCGAAGACGGACGGCCACGTGAAGTTCTCGGACGCGATCAGCTCGATCTGCCCGCGCTGGCGCTCGAGCTCCCGGCCGATCAGCTCGACGACGTCGGGATCGATCTCGGCGAGGGTCGCCTCGCGAAGATCCTGGAACGTCTGCTCCGAAACGGCCACTCGGGCACACTACCTCGCCCGTACCTCGAACGAGGGATAGGTCGTTTCACCTAGGAATGCTGACCGCAGCCGCCCCCATCGCACTGCTCGTCGCCGCCATCATCGGCCCGCTCGTGTGGGAGTACACGGGCCTGCGGCGCGACTGGGGCGTCGGTCGGCTCGGCGCGGTCGCGCTCACGTCGACGCTCTTTCCGTCGGTGGGAATCGGGCTCGCGATCTCGCTTCCGCTCCAGGGAACGCCGGCGGTTCGCTGGCTCGTCGCGGTCGTCGTCACGATCGCGACGTACTCGCTCGCTCTGGCCGCGCTTGCGGCCTAGCGAAGCGCCGCAGCGATCCTCGTAAGCGCGTCCTCGGCGGAGACCGCGCCCTCCCGAAGGATCTTCGGCTCGTCGCCCGTCAGGTCGACGACCGTGGACGGCGTTCCCGGCAGCGTGCCCGCGTCGACGACCGTGGCGACCGCCGAGCGGAGCTCCTCCGGAATCTCGTCCGGATGGCACGGATCCGGCGCGCCGTGGAGGTTGGCGCTCGTGGCCGCGACCGCGCCGGCCCGCTCGACGACCGCCCGCGACTCGGCCGGGAGGTCGGGCACCCGGATCCCGATCGTGTCCGGGCGCTCGCCCGCCAGCCAGGCGAACCGCTTCGCCGGGTTGCGCAGCACCAGCGTGAACGGGCCCGGGAGCAGCGACCGCGCGGCGACGGCGGAACGGCCGCGCAGCTCCGGAATGCAGTCGAGGATCGCGTCGAGATCGGCGGCGAGGAGCGCGATCGGCATTCCTTCGTCGCGGCCCTTGAGCCGTGCCAGCTTGCGGGCGGGCGCGGAGCGGAAGGCATCGGCGCACAGGCCGTAGACCGTGTCGGTCGGGAGCACGACGACGTCGCCCGCCTTCAGGGCGGCGACCGCGGCCTCGACGCTCACCCCAGCCGTCCTTCGACGACGCGCTGGGCGCCAAAGAGGTCGCGCGTGATCGTGACGTCCGCGTAGCCGAGCTCCGCAAGCGTGATGGCCGTGTCGCCCGCGCGCTCCTGCGCGGTCTCGAGCACGAGCGCTCCGCCCGGCCCGACGACGTCCCGCGCGGCGGTCGCGATCGTCTCCTCGAAGCTCCCGAAGATCGCAAGGTGCGGCTCCCAGTCGACGATCTCCGGCTGGAGCGGCTCGTCCGAGAGCACGTACGGCGGGTTCGAGACAACGAGATCGAACGGGCCCGTCACGCCGTCCAGCAGGTCGCCCTGCCGAAGCTCGACGTCGAGGCCCGTGCGCTCGCGGTTCTCCTCGGCCAGCGCGAGGGCTTCCTCGGAGACGTCGATTGCCGTGACGCGGGCGCCCGGATGCTCGTCGGCAATCGCCAGCGCGATCGCCCCCGACCCGGTTCCCACGTCGATGACGCGGGGCTCGGCGATGCCGGCGATCAGTGCCAGGCACCGCTCCACCGTCGTCTCGGTCTCCGGCCTCGGGATGAGCGCGCGGCGGTCGACCGTGAGCGTCAGCCGCCGGAAACCCCATTCGCCGACGACGTACTGGAGGGGCTCGCGCGCGATCCGGCGCGCAACCAACTCCTCGAGCGCGTCGGGGTCGACGGTTCCCTCGCTCACGGCCAGCTCCGACCGCGAGACGCCGGCAACGTGCGCGACAAGAATCTCTGCGTCGGTGCGCGGATCGGGGACGCCCGCTGCGTCCAGGCGCGCCTCCACGGCGGCGACGGCGACGCGCGGGTTCAAGCGAGCGCGGCCGACTCGAGGGCCTGCCGCCGCGCCTCGGCCGCGAGCGCCTCGGTGAACTCGTCCAGCTCACCCTCGAGCACGCGGTCGAGCTGGTGGACGGTCAATTTCACGCGATGGTCGGTGACGCGGCTCTCCGGATAGTTGTACGTCCGGATCTTCTCGGAGCGCTCGCCCCCGCCGATCTGCGACCGGCGCTGCGCGGAGAGCTCGGCCTCCTGACGCTGGCGCTCCAGCTCGAGGAGCCGCGCCCGCAGGACGCGCATCGCCTTCGTCTTGTTCTGGAGCTGCGACTTCTCGTCCTGCATCGCCACTACGACGCCCGTCGGGAGATGGGTGATCCGCACGGCGGAGTCGGTCGTGTTCACGCTCTGGCCGCCGGGCCCCGTCGAGCGGTACACGTCGATCTTCAGGTCGTTCGCGTCGATCTCGACCTCGACCTCCTCGGCCTCGGGCATCGCCGCCACGGTCGCCGTGGAGGTGTGGATGCGCCCCTGCGACTCGGTCTCGGGGACGCGCTGCACGCGATGCGTCCCGCCCTCCCACTTGAAGATCGAGAACGCGCCGTCGCCCTTCACGGCGAACGTGACCTCCTTGTAGCCGCCCACGTCCGACGGGCTCGAGCCGAGCACCTCGGTTTTCAGGCCGCACCGCTCCGCGTAGCGCTGGAGCATGCGGAAGACGTCCCCGGCCCAGAGCGCCGCCTCGTCTCCGCCGACGCCCTGGCGCACCTCGACGATCACGTCGCGCGAGTCGTCGGGATCGCCGGCGATGAGCGCGAGCTTCAGCTCCTCCTCGAGCTCTGCGAGCCGCTCTTCCAAACCGGGAACCATCTCGGCCAGATCGGCGTCATCGCTCGCGTCGGCGAGGTCGGCCTGGATCGCCCGCCATTCCTGCGCCAGCTTCCACGGGCCCTCGAGATCCTTGAGCCGCCGCCCCACCTCGGCCGCCGAGTTGCGGTCGGCGAAGACGGCAGGGTCGGACATGCGCTCCTGCGCATCCGCATATGAGCGCTCCAATTCCTCGACCAGGGGCTCGATCCCAGCCATGAAGCCAGGATAGCTTCGGCCGCCGCGACCGACCTGGCGGGCGCGGCTCACCGGCGCCCTCTCAGCAGATGCTCTTCCGCCGATCGAAGTCGTTTGCCCGCGCAGCGGGCGAGACTTCGATCGGTTGTCAGGCCATGACTTCGACCTTGCGCTCGTCGGGCGTGGCACGCCCTTCGATGCGCAAGACCTCACGGAGCGCCCGGATGGAGACCTCGATCTGGTCGAGGCTCGGCTCGCGGGTCGTGAGGCGCTGGAGCCAGAGACCCGGCGCCAGCAGCGTGCGGAGAAACGGGTTCTGCGGGTGCTTCCCGGCGAAGCGGATCACCTCGTAGGCGAGGCCCGCGATGACCGGAAGGAGCAGGATGCGCGTGACGATCAGCCACTGCCAGTCGAGCCGCCCGAAGAAAGCGAAGACGAAGATCGCGATCACCATCACGTAGAGCAGGAAGGCGGTTCCACAGCGCACGTGGATGAGGCTGTGCCTCTGCACCTGCTCGGGCTCGAGCTCGTCCCCGGCCTCGAGCGCGTTGATCGCCTTGTGCTCGGCGGCGTGGTACTGGAACACGCGCTTCAGGTCGGGAAGCATCGAGATGAGGAGCAGGTAGCCGATGAAGAGCCCGACGCGGATGAGGCCCTCGACGACCACGAAGGAGTAGTTGCCCTCGACGGGCAGCCAGTTCGTGATGAGAGCCGGCGAGACCTTGAAGAGCAGGAGCGCGAAGCCGATCGCGACCGCGAAAGCGAAGAAGAGCTGGCCGCGCGAGAGCTCGGTCTGGACGTCGCCATCCTCGCCCTCCTCCTGGGCCGCGTAGTTGGCCGAGATGGCGAGTGCGCGGAAGCCGATCGTGAGGCTCTCCCCGAGCGCGACGACGCCGCGGACGACCGGGACGCGCGCCCACTTGTGGCGCAGCGAGAACGCGCGAATAGGCTGGTTCACCTCGGCGATCTCGCCGTCGGGCTTGCGCACGGCGACCGACCAGGCGGACGGGCTGCGCATCATCACGCCCTCGAGCACGGCCTGGCCACCGATCGGCGCAGCGGCCGTCAGTGGAAGTACGCGCAGGATTCGTCGGAGCGCCGCCATCAGTCCATTATCGGGCCGAGACCCATTCGCTTGAGCGTTTCCGCTCAGCGACGAGGCTGCCCGGCGCGCTCGAGCCGGCGCTGGAACCGCTCGACGCGGCCTCCGCTGTCCATGAGCTTCTGCTTGCCGGTGTAGAACGGGTGACATTCCGAGCACACCTCGACGTGCATCTCGGCCTTGGTCGAGCGCGTCTGGAACGAGTTCCCGCAGGAACAGGTCACGGTAGCGAGCGTGTACTCGGGGTGAATGTCAGCCTTCATCTCGACCCAGGATATCAGCCGCTGTCTGGGCTGCGACGTTGCCACCGGAGACGATCACGACCAGCGTTTTGCCCTCGATGTCTGCGATCTTCCCGGCCAGGAGCGCGCCCGTTCCGGCGGCCGCGGCGGGCTCGACCGCCAGCTTCGCGCGCTGGTAGAGGAACCGGAATCCGTGCTCGATCTCGTCCTCGGTGACGAGCACCAGCTCGTCGAGGAGCTCCTGGCACACCAGCAGGCAGCGCTCGCCGGCGTGCGGCGCGTTCAGGCCGTCGGCGGCCGACACGGGCGTCATCTCGACCGGCCGTCCGGCGACGAGCGCCCGGTGCATCGCGTCCGAGCCGTCGGGCTCGATTCCAACGACGCGCGCATCCGGCCGCGCCTCCTTCACGCCGACGAGGACGCCCGAGATGAGCCCGCCGCCGCCAATCGGGCAGACGACGACCTCGACGTCGGGGCAGTCCTCGACCAGCTCGAGCCCCAGAGACGCGTGTCCGGCGATCACCATGTCGTCGTCGAACGGATGGACGAACGTGCGGCCCTCGGCCGCGAGCTCGGTGGCGCGCGCGAATGCTTCCGCGGGATTCGCGGCCTGCTGGTCGACCGCGCCGCCGTAGCCCTGAACGGCCGCGACCTTGAGCGCGCTCGCTCCCTGCCACATGCAGACGAGCGCGTCGATGCTCTCGAGCGCCGCGCCGTAGGACACCGCGGCCGCCGCGTTTCCGGCCGAGACGGTGACGACGCCGCGCTCGCGCTCCTCCGGCGTCAGCGACGCGAGCTTGGCGAGGATCCCGCGCGGCTTGAACGAGCCGGTGCGCTGGAAGAGCTCCGCCTTCAGGAAGACGTTCGCGCCGGTTTCCCGCGAGAGTGTCGCCGAGCTGAACATCGGGGTGCGGTGCAGGCGCCCGCTGATAGAGGCCGCGGCGCGCCGGACAGCTTCGGGCGTGATCGGTGAAGAGCCCGGCGTCATCTCGGCACGATTCCGCGCACCACACGCGCGGATTTCGGCGTTACGATCGCCTTGGGGAGGAGGCCGGGCGAACCGTAGCTAGGGGAGCGCCGAACGTGACCGCGAGCGGCGGTCACATCACCGAGTACTCGGGGCCCGAGCCGCCCTCCGGCGGGGTCAGGCGACCGCCCTTGGCGGTGATCGCGCCGCACTGGACGCAGTTCGACGGCGTCACCTCGACCGTGACGAGACCCTCCTCCGCCGCGCCGCCCAGCTCGTACACGTGCGCCGGGCACATGTGCACCCACGCCTCGGCCACCTCGGGGGCGACGGTGTGCTGGATGCGGATGTGGCTCGGTGCGTCGTCGCGCGTCTTGTTCCCGCTCAGATAGACGCTCGAGAGCTTGTCGAAGGTCAGCTTTCCGTCCGCGGCCGGAGCACGCGCGGCGCTGTGGCCGACCGCCAGCGGCGCGTCGGCGTCGCCTTCGAGCTTCGCGTTCCCGGGCGGGAACTTGCCGAAGCTCATGATCGAGATTCCGGCGCGGATCCCGCCGCTCCAGAACCCGTGCTTGAACGCGGGCCGAACGTTGCGGACGCGCTTCAGGTCACTCCACACGAAGCTCTTCTTCAGCGCCGCGTCGTAGCCGGCGAGCGCGCCCGGCGACCACGAGGTCTGCCCCGGCGCGACCGCCGCGACTGCCGTCTCGGCTGCGAGCTTTCCCGAGGTCATCGCGTAGTGGATCCCCTTGAGCGCCGGCACGTTCACGAGCCCGGCGCCGTCGCCGACGATCATCCCGCCCGGGAAGTGGAACCTGTCCGGCAGGGACAGAAACCCGCCCTCGGGGATCGTCTTCGCGCCCCAGGCGACGCGCTCGCCGCCGGCCAGGATCTTCCCGACCTTGGGGTGCGTCTTCAGCTGCTGGAGCAGGTCGTGGACGGAGAGCGTCGCGTCGGCGGCGTCGAGGCCGACGACCATGCCGAGCGTCACGCGGTCGTCGCCCATCGGATAGATGAAGCTGCCGCCGAACTCCCGGTACTTCTTGCCGCCGCGCAGCGGCCAGCCCATCGTGTGGATGACGCGGTGGAGCGGCTTGGGCACCTTCCAGACCTCTTTCACGCCGAGCGCCCAGACCTGCGGCTTCGTCTGGAGGCCGAAGCGCTCGAGCGCGACGCCGGTGAGATGCCCCGCGGTCCCCTCGGCGAGGATCGTGACCCGGGCGCGCAGGTCGGAGCCGGGCTCGAAGTTCGCGAGCTCCTCCCCGTCCTTGCCGCGGCCCTTGTCGCCCGTGCGCACGCCGACGACGCGCCCGCCCTGCACGAGCAGGTGCGTCGCCGACGTCTCGGAGACGATCGTCACGCCGAGCTCCTCGGCGCGCTCGGCCAGCCAGCGGCCGATCTCGTCGACCGACGCGACCCAGTTGCCGTGGTTCCACATCGGCGGCGGCGCCGGAATGCGGATCGAGCCCTTGCGCCGCAGGTAGTAGACGCCCTCGCTCTCGACGGGCGCGATGAAGGGCATGTCCTCGGTGAGCATGCCGGGGAAGAGCTTGCGGAACGCGCGCGGGTTGACGACCGCGCCGGAAAGCAGGTGCGAGCCGGGCGCCTTGCCCTTCTCCACCACCGCGATCGGCACGTCGCCGAGCCGCTCGGCCAGCTCCGGGTGATCCTCGAGGAGCTGCCCCGCGCGAATGGCGGCGGCAAGGCCGGCCGGGCCGCCGCCGACGATCAGGATCCCGACGTCGATGCGCTCGTCGGCCGGGTCGGTCGACTCGGCGATGAACTCATTTGCGTCGTAGGGCGGTGGGAAATCTGATGGCTTGAAGGTCATCTGCGCGGCGATTCTCTTGAGTCAGGGATGCATTCTGTCGTGTGATGCCGAACGCGGACGCGTCTATCCCCGGCGTGCGCGGACGAGTTCGGTCAGCTTGGGCACGATCGCGTGCAGGTCGCCGACGACGGAAAGGTCGGCGTACTCGAAGATCGGGGCGTTCGGATCCTTGTTGATCGCGACGATCGTCCCTGAGCTCTGCATGCCGACCTTGTGCTGGATCGCGCCCGAGATTCCTGCGGCGATGTAGAGCTTCGGCGAGACGGTCTTGCCGGTCTGGCCGACCTGGGTCGCGTACGGGTACCAGCCGGCGTCGACCACGGCGCGGGTCGCCGCGACGGCGCCGCCGAGCTCCTTGGCGAGCTCCTCGAGCAGCGCGAACTTGTCCGGCTCGCCGAGGCCGCGCCCGCCGGCGACGATCACGTCGGCGTCCTCGATCGACGGGCCGCTCGCCTCCTCGTGGGCGCGCTCGAGCATCTTCGTCGCCTGCGACCAGTCCTGGACGGACACGGGGACGTCGACGACCTCGGGCGTCCCTCCGCCCGTCTCCGCAGGCTCGTACGTACCTGAGCGAATGAGCGCGATGCGCGGCTCGGTCGTCCAGCCGACCTCCGCGAGGACGGAATCGCCGAGCGCCGGGCGCGTGCCGACGAGCTTGCCGTCGCGTTCCTCCAGAGCGACGAGATCCCAGTTCAGCCCCGCGCCGAGCCGCGCCGCGAGCCCCGAGGCCACGTCGGCTGCGAGCACGGTCGCGGCGAAGAGCACGGTCGTCGCGCCGCTCTCGCGGACGAGGTCGGCGAGCACGTCCACGCGCGGCTGCGGCAGCGGATCGGCGAGCGCCGCGTCGTCGGCGACGTAGACCTTGGCGGCGCCGTACGCGCCGAGCCCGTCGGCCAGCGAGCGAACTCCTTCGCCGAGGAGCACGGCCGAGACGTCGCCGAGCCCGCCCGCGTTCGCGAGCACGCCGAGCGAGCCCTTGGCCGCCTCGCCCTCGTGGTGCTCGACGAAGACGAGGACGCTCATACGAGCTTCCGCTCCGCGAGGAAGGCGACGATCTGCTCCGCCGAGGAGCCGCCGTCGTCCTCGATCCGCTGGGTGTCGCCGCGCGACGGCGGCGGCGAGGCCGAGAGGACTTCGGTCCGCGATCCGTCCTGCCCGGCGTCCCCGGCGTCCACGCCGAGGTCGGCCAGCGTGACGGTCTCGGTCGGCTTCTTCTTCGCGCCCATGATCCCCTTGAGCGACGGGTAGCGGGGCTGGTTGATCGCGTCGGAGACGGCGACCAGCGCGGGCAGCGGCGCCTCGAGGACGTCGTAGCCGTACTCGGTCTGGCGCTTCGACTTCACCGTGCCGGAGTCGAGCTCGAGCGTCGCGGCCTGCGACACGAGCGGCAGCTGCAGCCGGTCGGCGAGCGCCGCCCAGAGAACGGCGCCGTCGGAGTCGCCGGCCTGCTGGCCGAGCAGGACGAGGTCGGGGCTCTCCTTCTGGATCGCCGCGGCCAGCACGGCCGAGGTGGCGAGCAAGTCGGAGCCGGCCGCCGCATCGTCGGTGACGAGCACGACCCGGTCGGCGCCCATCGCGAGCGCCTTGCGCATCGTCTCGGCGGCCTTCGCAGGGCCCATCGAAAGGACGACGACCTCGGTCTCCGCGTCGGCGTCCTTCACCTTCAGCGCCTCCTCGAGCGCGTGCGCGTCGAACTCGTTCAGCGCCCCCTCGCCGCTTCGGTCGAGCCGAAGGGTCGAGGGATCGAGCCGTCGTGCCGATGACGCCTCGGGGACTTCCTTCACGCAGACCGCGATCTTCACGGCCGCGAGCATACCCACCGCGTTCCTTACAGAACGCTGTAGGTCGCTTTGCTACCGTCAGGCCCTTCGCGCACGACCGGAGCCTCATGCTCACTAGCCACCGGACGACAGCACGAAGCACCCTTCTCGCACTCTTCATCGGCGGGCTGCTGGCCGGACCCGCAAATGCGGCCGTGCCGCAGAAGCTCCTCTTCCCGATCGTCGGGAAGACGACCTACCAGAACGATTTCGGCGATCCGCGCGGCGATCACCGCCACGCGGGGAACGACCTGATGGCCGCCCGCGGCGCCCCCGTGGTGGCCGTCGAGGCGGGCAAGGTGCGGATCTACCGCGGCTCCTCCTCGGCGGGCTGCATGCTCTATTTCTACGGCGACAGCGGCACGGACTACTACTACATCCACCTGAACGACGACCTCACGAAGCGCGACGACAACCGCGCGCGCAACTGCCGGCTCGGGGTCGCCTACGCGAAGGGCCTGAAGAACAACATGCACGTCCGCGCGGGGACGCTGATCGGCTACGTCGGCAACTCCGGAGACGCCCGCGGGATCTCGCCCCATCTCCACTTCGAGCTCCACCCGAGGGGCAAGCGCGCCGTCTCGCCGTACAAGTGGCTCAAGAAGGCGTCGCACCTCCTCTACGCGACCGAGCCGAAGGTGAACCAGGTGCGGCTCGCGCTCGTCGGAACGGTCAAGCCCGTCGTGGACAAGACCCGGTTCCGCCTCGCCGTCGAGCGCGTCTACGTCACCGACGGCTGGCGCGGCAAGCCGACGGCTCGGGCGGTGACGCTCGGGCTCGATCCCAAGCTCGTGGTCGAGCGGCTTCAAGAGAACGGCAAGTACCTGCCCGCGCAGCTTGCCAAGGCGACGGAATCCGAGCGCGTCACCGCCTGGACGACCTGGTTCAAGCCGACGCTGGCCACGCAACTTGCTCGGCCGACGACGCTGATCGCCGCCAAGATCCGCCTGCGCGGCCTCGCGCCCTAGAGCGCCGCTCTGAGCTCTCGCGCCGCCTCTTCGGGGTCTGCGGCATCGCCGATCGCGCGGACGACCGCGATTCTCGTCGCGCCCGCCGCGGCCACCGATTCGACGTTCGTGCGGTCGATGCCGCCGATCGCGAACCACGGCTGCGTCGCGTTCGCGGCGGCGTAGCGGACGAGGTCGAGCCCGACCGCCGGCCGTCCCTCCTTCGTCGGCGTCGCATGGACGGGGCCGACGCCGATGTAGTCCGCTTCGGCCGCGTCGATCTCCTCGGGGGCGTGTGTGGAGAGGCCGACCGAAACCCCGAAGCTGCGCGCGTCGCGCACCGGCAGGTCGTCCTGTCCCACGTGGACGGCGTCCGCACCGGCGAGCAGGGCCAGGTCGGGACGGTCGTTCACGACCAGCGGTACGGCCAGGCGGTGTGTGACCTCCCGCGCCTCGTGCAGCGCCTCGATGAGCGCGCCGTCGAGGAGGCCGCGCTCGCGGATCTGGACGACGTCGACGCCGCCGCGCACCGCGGCCTCGAGGAACTCGGCGAGATCTGGCCGGACGCCCGTGACGAGGTAGAGGCGCTTGTCGTCGAAGCTCATCCGCCGGCCACCGGGCGCGCGACCACGAGCGTGTCGCCTTCCGCGAGCCGGGTCTCCCCGTAGGCGCCGCGCTCGACCGGCGCGCCGTTTCGCTCGACGAGCGTGAAGCGCGCACCGAGCCCGAGGCGCTCGATCAGCCGCTCGACCGTTTCGCCGTGCTCGAGCTCATGCTCGTGCCCGTTGACGGTGCAGACGCTCACCGTGTGACGAGCCCCGTGGTCGGGCTCGACGGCTGCGCGGTCTCGTGCTCCTCCATGACGCCGGCGAGGAACGCGGCGCGACCGGCCTCGACGCCGAGCGCGAACGCCCGCGCCATCGCGACCGGGTCGGACGCGTGCGCGATCGCCGTGTTGACGAGCACCGCATCGGCGCCCATCTCCATCGCGTCCGCTGCCTGTGACGGCGAGGCGAGCCCCGCATCGACAACGATCGGAACCTCGGCCTGCTCGATGAGGATCCGGATCGAGTCGCGCAGCTTCAGCCCGCGCCCCGAGCCGATCGGCGCGGCGAGCGGCATGACCGTCGCGCAACCGACCTCCTCGAGCTTCTTCGCCAGCACCGGATCCGGAAGGACGTACGGCAGCACCGTGAAGCCGTCCTCGACCAGCGTTGCCGCGGCGCGTAGCGTCTCGGCGCCGTCGGGCAGCAGGTAGCGCTGATCCGGGATGACCTCGAGCTTGATCCAGTCCGGCAATCCTCCGGCCCGTGCCAGGCGCGCGATGCGCACGGCTTCCTCGGCCGTCTCGCAGCCCGCGGTGTTCGGCAGGAGCAGGATGTCCTCGGGGAGGAACGTCGTGATGTCCTCTTCGCGGGCATCGAAATCGATGCGGCGCACGGCGACCGTGACCATCTCGCAGCCGGACGCCGTGACCGCGTCGCGCATCGTCTCGAACGAGTCGTATTTCCCGGTCCCGGTGATGAGCCGCGACCCGAATTCGCGCCCGGCGATCGTGAGGTTGTCCATGTCGGCTCCCTTCGCTGGCATGACCCAGATCAGGTTCTGCGGTCGCGGCCTGCGTGGCCGCCTCTCAGCCTCCGGCAGAGGCTCCCGTGTGCTCGTCCGATGCTAGCTAGCGCCCGGTGAAGTTCGCGGGCCGCTTCTCGGCGAACGCGGTCATGCCTTCGATCTGGTCCTCCGTCGCGAAGAGCTCGGAGAAGAGCCGCGCCTCGGTCTCCAGGTTCTCCGCGTGGTCGCCCTGGAGCGCTAGGTTGCACGCCTCCTTGGTCGCCGCGAGGGCGAGCGGGCCCTTCGTGACCAGGACGTCGCAGAGTTCGCGCACCTTCGCCATCAGCTCCTCGGACGGATGCACCGAGTCGACCAGTCCGTGCGCCAGTGCCTCGTCCGCGCCGACGATGCGCCCCGTGTAGCAGAGGTCCTTTGCGAACCCGAGTGAGGTCGTGCGGGCCAGGCGCTGTGTTCCGCCCCAGCCGGGGATGACGCCGAGGTTCACCTCGGGCTGGCCGAGCTTGGCCGTCGAGGATGCGATGCGGAGGTCACACGCCAGAGCGAGCTCGCAGCCGCCGCCGAGCGCGAAGCCGTTGATGGCCGCGATCGTCGGCTTGGGCATCGTCTCGAGGAGAACGCCGCAGCGCTGCCCGAGGTCGCCCCAGGCCTTCGCGCCGGCCACGTCGAGGTCGCGCATGTACTTGATGTCCGCGCCGGCGATGAACGCCTTCTCCCCCGCGCCGGTGAGCACTACGACGCGAACAGCCTCGTCGCCGCCGAGCTTCTCGAGCGCGTCGCGCAGGAGCGTCGCATGCTCGAGGTCGATCGCGTTCATCGCGTCGGGCCGGTCGATGGTGACGGTCGCAATGCCGCCGTCGAGCGAGACGTCGACCGCCACTAACCCGGCACCTTCGTCTGGAGGAACTCGACGATCTCGGAGACCGGCGCGCCCGGCGTGAAGATCTCGGCGACGCCCTGCTCCTTCAGCGCGATGACGTCCGGCTTCGGGATCGTGCCGCCGACGACGACGAGCACGTTCTCGAGCCCCTCGGCCTTCAGCCCTTCGAGGATCTTGGGCACGAGCGTCATGTGCGCGCCGGAGAGGATCGAGATGCCGACCGCGTCGGCGTCCTCCTGGAGCGCGGTCTCGACGATCTGCTCGGGCGTCTGGTGGAGGCCGGTGTAGATGACCTCCATGCCGGCGTCCCGCAGCGCCCGGGCGATGATCTTGGCGCCGCGGTCATGGCCATCGAGCCCGGGTTTTGCAATCACGACACGGATCTTGCGAGACGGGGACACGGGCGGCTGGAAGTATATGAGCGTGAGACTTCGCGTCATCGGCTCATCGCCCGCCTGGCCGAACCCTGGGAGCGCCCAGTCCGGCTACCTCGTGGAGGGCGACGGGCGCCTCCTCCTCGACTGCGGTCCCGGCGTGCTGGCGCGGCTGCGCGCCGAGGGCAAGCTCGACGTGGATGCGATCGCGATCACCCACTTCCACCTCGACCATTGGGGCGACGTCGTGCCGTGGACGTGGCTCGTCTGTTACGGCGCCGAGAACGGCCGGCCCGACCTCTGGGTGCCGCCCGGCGGCGGCGAGCAGCTCGCGCAGTTCGCGGAGCTCTGGGGGAATCCCGGGATGTTCGACGAGGCGTTCCACGTGCGCGAGTACGAGGACGGCGTCGTCTTTCAGGCGGCCGGCTTCGACGTCGAGGCGCGCCGCGTGCCCCACTTCGATCTCGAGGCGTACGGCTTTCGGGTCCGCGGCGACGGCGCCTTGCTCGCCTACTCGGGAGACGCGGCGCCGAGCGAGGCGCTGAACGCGCTCGCCGAGGGCGCCGACCTGTTCCTCTGCGAGGCCACGCTCGACCAGCCCGGCTCCGAGCACGAGCCGCGCGGACATCTGACCGCCGCGGAGGCCGTAGCTGCCGCGAACGGACGCCCGGTCTTGCTCACGCACCGCCCGGCCGAGCTCGATCCGCCCGACGGGCTGCCGCTGGCGCGCGACGGCCTCGTCGTCGAGATCACGCCGGTCTAGGCGAAGAGGTTTACGCGCCCCAGTGGGCGCGGTCGGTGCTGCCGCCGTAGCGCGCGCGCTCCCGCACTTCCACGGACGTGATCCGCTCGGGCGGGATGAACTTGCGGCCGACCTGCGGCCACTCGGCGTCCTTGGCCATGCCGGCGACGAGCTCCTTCGCGGCGGCGTTGGCCTCGTCCTCGGTGGCGAAGAGCGCGACATCGAGTTCCTCGTCGTCGACGAGGTTCAGAACGATCCGCCAGCCGAGCTCGTCCTCGGTCAGCGGCGGCATCTCGATCGCGTCTGCCACAACCGCGGCCGGGACCGGCTGCTCCTCGACGACGGGCGGTGCCTCGACCACGGGCGGTGCCTCGACCACGGGCGGTGCCTCGACCACGGGCGGTGCCTCGACCACGGCGCTGTCGGCTCGGGCTCAGGCGCAACGTCCGGCTCCGGCTCGGGCTCGGTCGCGGCCACCACCGGCTCGGGCTCGGCTGCCACCTCGGGCTCCGGCGGCGTCGTGTGGAACGCGAGGCTCACATGGGCGTCCTCGTTGCGCTCGATCACGGGCTCCGACGGAGTGGCGATGCCGAGCTCGGCATCGTTTTGACCCTCAGCCGCCGGCTCCACGGCCGGCGGCTCAGGGTCGGTGTTCAGGCCGACGACCTCGATCCGCGTCTCGGGCTCGGGCGTGGGCTCCTCCTCCGGCTGCGGCGTCGGATGGAGCTTCGGCAGCTCGATCGCGACCGGAGCAAGAAAGTCCGGCTGCGCGATCGGAGTCTCGACGGGCGTGGGGTCAACGGCTGCGGGCGCGTCAGGGGCGACGACGGGCTCGCTCTCGACAGGCGGCTCGACCACGAGCACCGGTTCCGGTTCGGGCTCGGGCTCGGGCTCGGGGTCGGGCTCCGTGACAGGCGGCGCCACCGGGACGGGCTCGGCCAGACGCAGCGCGAAATCGCTGGTCAGCGGAGCATCCGACGCGGGGCGGAAAACTTCGTCGAGCACTTCGTGGATGTCGCTCGGCGTGGCGACGACGAGCTCGATCTCGCGACCGAGCGCGTTCTTCACCTCGGCGACGGCCTCCTCGTCGGTGGGATCGGCGACCGCGACCACGATGTGATCGCCGGCGTCCTCCACCGCGACGGCGTCGTTGCCGCGGGCGAGCCGCTCCTCCATCCGCCGGGCGACCTCGGGGTCGAACCCGCGGCCGCGAAGGCTCACGAACGCGACGCCCTTCTGGCCGGCGACGAGGCGCGCGAGATCCTTCTCGTCGATCCAGCCCTTCTGGAGCAGAACCTCGCCGAGCCGCTTGCCCGTGCGGCGCCCTTCCACGAGGGCGCTTTCGAGCTTTTCCTTGCTCAGCAAGCCCGCCCGGTAGACGAGCGTGCCGAGCGGAGCGTCGGGACGCTCCCAGCGACTATCGGTGGGCTGCTCCATGAAAACCTTTCAGGGGCCGAGGGGGCACGAATGGCTCCCCATACAGGTCGGCCGTTTCGGGGAGGGCCGGGATCACCCGGAAAGGGGATCGACAGGCTCCGGGGGCGCTAAAAAACGGGAGTTTCGCGCCAGGTGCCCCAAACGTCGCGCAGCGCGTCGCACATCTCGCCCATCGTCACGTAGGCGCGCGACGCGTCGAGGATCGCGGGCATGAGGTTCGTGTCCTCGGTGGCCGCGTCGGCCTTGAGCCGTGCGAGCGCGGCCTCGGCCGCCGCCGAGTCACGCCGGCCGCGCAACTCCTGCACGCGCTCGATCTGCGTGCGTTCGAGCGCGGGGTCGACGTGGAGAAGCTCGATGTCGCGCTCCTCCTCCTCCTGGTAGCGGTTCACGCCGACGATCACGCGCTCGCCACGCTCCAGCTCGCTCTGGAAACGGAACGACGCCTCGGCGATCTCGCGCTGGAAGAAGTTCTCCTTGATCGCGGCGATGACGCCGCCCATCCCGCGGATGCGGTCGAAGTAGTCGCGCGCCTCGGCCTCGAGCTTGTTCGTCAGTTCCTCGACGAAGTAGGAGCCGCCGAGCGGATCGATCGTCGAGGCGACGCCGGTCTCGTGCGCGATCACCTGCTGGGTGCGCAGCGCGAGCTTCACCGCGTGCTCGGTCGGGAGCGCGAGCGCCTCGTCGTAGGAGTTCGTGTGCAGCGACTGCGTCCCGCCGAGCACGGCGGCGAGCGCCTCGATCGCCGTGCGGACGTGGTTCACCTCGGGCTGCTGCGCCGTCAGCGACACCCCGGCAGTCTGCGTGTGGAACCGCATGAGCCAGGAGCGCGGATCCTTGGCGCCGTAGCGCTCGCGCATGTCGGTCGCCCAGATCCGCCGGGCTGCGCGGTACTTGGCGATCTCCTCGAAGAAGTCGATGTGCGCGTTGAAGAAGAACGAGAGCCGCGGCGCGAACGAGTCGACGTCGAGCCCGCGCGCCATCGCCGCCTCCACGTACGCGAATCCGTCCGCGAGCGTGAACGCGAGCTCCTGCGCGGCGGTCGAGCCGGCCTCGCGGATGTGGTAGCCGGAGATCGACACGGGATGCCATTGCGGCACCTCGTTCGCGCAGTACTCGATCATGTCGATGCAGAGCCGCATGGACGGCTCCGGCGGGAAGATCCACTCCTTCTGCGCGATGTACTCCTTGAGGATGTCCGTCTGGATCGTCCCGCGCAGCTTCTCGGGGCCGATGCCCTGCTCCTCGGCGACGCAGATGTAGAAGGCGAGCAGGATCGCCGCCGGCGCGTTGATCGTCATCGAGGTGGAGACCTGGTCGAGCGGAATCCCCGCGAACAGGCGCTCCATGTCCTCGAGCGAGTCGATCGCTACCCCCTCGCGGCCGACCTCGCCGAGCGACTTCGGATGGTCGGAGTCGTAGCCCATGAGGCTCGGCATGTCGAACGCGGTCGAGAGCCCGGTCTGGCCGTGCTCGAGGAGGTAGTGGAAGCGCCGGTTCGTCTCGTCGGCGGTGCCGAACCCGGCGAACTGTCGCATCGTCCAGAGGCGGCCGCGGTACATCGACGGGTAGACCCCGCGCGTGTACGGATAGACGCCCGGATAGCCGAGGTCGCGCTCGTAGTCGACCTCCACGGTGTCCGGCGTCGCCAGCGGGTCGAGCTCGATTCCCGACATCGTCGAGAAGAGCGCGTTCCGCTCGGGCTTCGACTCGTAGAGCTCCTTCTTCCAGGCCTCGGTGCCGTCTAGCGCCGGGCGGTCTTCCGTTGTCGCCATGCGCTCATTGTAGGCCGCGTCAGGAAAGAGCAGCCGCGCCGATCGTGACCGAGACGACCAGGAGCGCGACGCCGATCGCCCGCCTGAGCGCGTCGCTCCGAGAGCCGTCCGGTCAGGCGCGCGCCGAGCCAGGCGCCGGGGATTGCGGCCGCGACAGAGACCGCGAGCACGTCCCACTCGACCTCGAGCCGGACGAGGTGCCCGAGGAAGCCGGAGACGCCGAGGAAGAACCCGACGACGAGGTTCGTCCCCACCGCCTTGTGGGCCGTCAGGCCGACGCCCTTCAGGAGCGCCGGCAGCCGCAGCGTTCCGAGGATCAGGCCGACCGCGCCGCCGATGCAGGCCGATGATCGCGCCCGAGACGGCGGCGACGGTGCGCGGGTCGCCCGGCTTCTCCGGGCCGGGGCGCAACGAGAACAGGAGGTCGAGCCCGCTGTAGAAGAGGACGACCGAGATCAGCCCGAGCAGGAACCCCTCGGGGACGCTGCTCCCGAAGAGCCCGCCGATGAACGCGGCCACGACGGAGGGCGGCGCCATCCAGGCGACGATCCGCCAGTCCACCCGCCCCGCGCGGGCGTGCGTGATCCCGCCGACGAGCGCGGTGACGGCACTGACCGCGATGTTCGTCCCGGCCGCCGCGGCCGCGTTCCCAGAGGCCAGGAGCACGGCGGGAAGCCGGAGGCTGCCAAGCACGAGCCCGACCATCCCGCCGAGAAGCGCGGCGAGGAATGAGCCGCCGGCGGCGATCAGCAGGTCGGTCACGCGCCGCTCCACGGTCGGCGGCGCGGCCACCAGCCGGGCACGGCCCGCCGGTACGCCTCGTATTCCTCGCCGAAGCGCCGCGCCAAAGTTGGCTCCTCGTACGAGCGGACGAAGGCCCAGACGACGACTCCGAACGCGCCGGCGTACGCGAGCAACACCGGTCGCCCGAGGAGGAGCGCCTGCCCCACGATCACCGCCGCGACGGCGAGGTACATCGGATTCCGGACGTACCGGTAGAGGCCGCCTACGACGAGGCGCTCGGTCGGAGCGACGGGCGCGGGCGTCCCGACGCCCTCGACGACGAAGCGCGCGAACGCCCGCACCAGGACGACGGCTCCCGCGATCAGCAGGGCCACTCCGAAGACGCGCACCGGGAGCCACCAGGGCGAGAGAGCACGTGCGTCCCAGCCGGTCAGCAGCCAGGGGATGAGCCCCGCGACGACGGCCGGAGCGACGAGGAAGAAGACGACGCTGCCCGCGGCGGCCCGGCTCTTCGGCCCGACGCGCACCGCATCTAGGCCGGCGACTCGCCGGGCTTCCAGAGCGGCTCGGCCGCGCCGGCCGCAGCATTCGCGGCGCGCGCGAGGATGAAGAGCAGGTCGGAGAGCCGATTCAGGTACGCGAGCGCCTCCGGGTTCACGTCGGCCTCCGCGGCGAGCGCGACCGTCGACGCGCTCCGCCCGCCGGCAGACCGTCCGCGCCAGGTGGAGCAGTGCGGCCGGCTCGGTTCCGCCCGGGAGGACGAACGAGCGCAGCGGCTCGAGGTTTTCGTTCACCTCGTCGCAGAGGTTCTCCAGGTGCTCGACCTGCTCGGCCGTGATGCGCGTGCGCTCGCGCTTCGTGTCCTCGAGCGGCACGGCGAGGTCGGCGCCGAGATCGAAGAGCTCGTTCTGGATCCGCTCGAGGTGCGCGCGGAACGCGCCCGGGCACGCCCCGCGCGAGCGCGACGCCGAGGAGCGCGTTCAGCTCGTCCACCTGGCCGTAGGCCTCGACGCGCAGGTCCGCCTTCGAGACGCGCTGCCCGTCGCCGAGGCTCGTCTCGCCCGCGTCGCCGCCCCGGGTGTAGATCCGGTCGAGGCGCACGGGCTCTTCGCGTTTCCGGCTCACGCGGGGACGGGTTCGGCGCGCTCGGCCAGGCCGAGCACGGATCGGGCGATCACGAGCCGCTGGATCTCGCTCGTGCCCTCGTAGATCTCCGTGATCTTCGCGTCGCGGAAGTAGCGCTCCACCGGGAACTCGGTCGTGAAGCCGTAGCCGCCGAGGATCTGGATCGCCTCGCCGGTCTGCCGCCGCGCGACGCTCGACGCGTAGAGCTTCGCCTTCGCGCCCGCCTCGCCGTGGGGCTTGCCCTGGTCGCGCAGCCACGCCGCGCGCAGAACGAGCAGCCGTGCCGCGTCGATCTCCGTCGCCATGTCCGCGAGCTTGCCCTGGATGGCGCCGAACTCGGCGATCCGCTTGCCGAACTGCTGGCGCTCGAGCGCGTAGGCGCATGCGGCGTCGAACGCGGCCTGCGCGATCCCGACCGCCTGCGCGGCGATCCCGATGCGGCCGCCGTCGAGCGTCGCCATGGCGATGTTGAAGCCCTTGCCCTCCTCGCCGAGCATCCGGTCGGCCGCCACCTCGACGCCGTCGAAGACGAGATCGACGGTCGAGCTCGAGTGCAGGCCCATCTTCGAGTGCTCCTTCGTGACCTCGAGGCCGTCGGGGCTCCCGTCCACGAGGAAGCACGAGATGCCGTTCTCGCCGCGGGCGAAGACGAGGATCGTGCCGCCGAAGCTGCCGCTCGTGATCCACTGCTTCGTGCCGGTGAGCCGCCAGCCGTCGCCGTCGCGCTCGGCCTTCGTGCGGAGCGAGCGCGCGTCGGAGCCGGAGCCGGACTCGGTCAGCGCGAATGCGCCGATCTTCTCCCCGCGGGCGAGCGGCGGGACGAGCGTCTGCGCCTGCTCCTCGGTGCCGAACTTGGCGATCGGGAGCGTGCACGCGGACGTGTGGACGGCGACCGTGACGCCGATCCCGGCGTCGGCGCGGGAGATCTCCTCGAGCACGAGCATGTACGAGACGAAGTCGGCGCCGACCCCGCCGAGCTCCTCGGGGATGCAGACGCCCATGAGCCCCAGCTCGGCGAGCTTCGGGACGAGCTCGTGCGGGAAGCGGTGCTCGGTGTCCCACGCGGTCGCGTTGGGCGCGATCTCCGCGTCGGCGAACTCGCGGGCGACCGCCTGGATCTCGCGTTGCTCGGGGGAGAGCTCGAACTCCACAGGCGGAGAATAGTCTCGAAGGCGTGGGACTTCCGGCACAAACCGCGCGCCACACGTGCGCTTTTCCGCGTTACGCTTGAACGCGTAGGGGTGCTCTAAGGGGGTCCCCGGGGAAGGTTCTCGCGAGGCTCAGGCTGCGACCGCACGTATCCGCGTCCGGCGAGACGCGAATCGCGCCACTTCTGACCTACTCACGCCCTGGCCGCGCCTGGTTCAGGCTGCCACGGCGAATTCGAGCGCGATTTCGCGCAGGTCGGGCTCGGTCTCCTCGAACGCGGCGACCACGGCCGGGTCGAACTGCTTGCCCGCCTCGCGGATGATCTCGTCGCGCGCCCAGTCCCAGGTGCGGCGCTTGCGGTACGGCCGGTCGGTCGTCATCGCGTCCAGCGAGTCGGCCACGGCGAAGATCCGCGCGCCGAGCGGGATCTGCTCGCGCTCGAGCCGGTCGGGATAGCCGTCGCCGTCCCAGCGCTCGTGGTGGTTGCGGACGACCTCGAGGCCCACGCCCTGAAGGAACGCGACGCCGCCGAGCATCTGCTCGCCGAGCAGCGTGTGCATGCGCATGACGCGCGTCTCCTGGACGTTCAGCGGCCCGCGCTTCAGGAGGATCTCGTCGGGGACGCCGATCTTCCCCACGTCGTGGAGCAGGAAGCCGTACTGCGCGGAGAGATCCTCGGCCAGCTCGGGCGCGATGACGGAGCCGAGGGCCATGGCGTAGTGCTGCACGCGCTGCGAATGCGCGCCCGTGCCGATGTCCTTCGTCTCGAGCGCGCTCGCGAGCGCGCTGACCGTCTCCTGGTAGGCGCGCTGGATGAGGAGGCGCTGGCCGCGCTCGATCTCGAGCAGGTGGCGCAGGTCGCGGGCGTAGAGGAGGAGCTGCTCCGCGGGCTCGGTCGCCTTCTCGGAGCGGAACGGGATTCCGTGGAGGCCGCCGGCGACACGCTCGACGACAGCGAGGAGCTCGAGCGGGCTGAACGGCTTGCGCATGTACGCGTCGGCGCCCACCTCGTCGGCGCGCTCGCGCGTGCCGGAACCGGAGCCGGTGAGCATGACGACGGGGATCCCCGCGGTCCGCGGATCGGCCTTCAGCCTCGCGCAGAGCACGAGCCCGTCCATGCCCGGCATGCCGACGTCGAGGACGATCGCGTCGGGCGGGCGCTTGGTGGCCGCGGCCCAGGCGACGGCAGCGTCGGCCGCCTCCTCGACGTGGACGGCGACCGCCTCGAAGGTCGTGCGAACGAGGGCCCTGAGCCCTGGATCGTCGTCAACTAGCAATAGCCGCAAAGCTCTCCCCCCTCCTCGGCTGGTGTTCCGGGAGCTATCGGCCTCCTCGGAAATTGACTTTAGTCGTTTCCTACCCTTAGTAGGAGTAGAAACCCTGGCCAGACTTGCGGCCCAGGCGACCGGCGGCGACGTGCTCGCGCAGCAGTGGACACGGGGCGTAGCGCTCGTCGTCGAACCCGCGCTCGAGGACTTCCATGATCGCGACGCACGTGTCGAGGCCGATCAGGTCGGCCAGCGCGAGCGGGCCCATGGGATGGTTGAAGCCGAGCTTCGCGATCGTGTCGATCGCCTCCGGCTCCGCGACCCCGCCGTGGAGCGCCCAGACGGCCTCGTTGATGAACGGCATGAGGATCCGGTTCGAGACGAAGCCGGGGAAGTCGTTCGCCTCGGCCGGCGTCTTGCCCAGCTCCTTCGCCAGCTCGACCACCGTGCGCGCGGTCTCGTCCGACGTTTCCGGCGTGCGGACGATCTCGACGAGCGCCATCACGGGCACTGGATTGAAGAAGTGCATGCCGATCACCTTGTCCGGCCTGTTGGTGACGGCCGCCAGCGACGCGATCGGGATCGACGACGTGTTCGACGCGAGGATCGCGTGCTCGGGGAGCGCCTCGTCGGCGCGGCGGAAGATCTCCGTCTTCGCCTCGGGATCCTCGGTCGCGGCCTCGACCATCAGGTCGGCGGCGACCAGCTCGTCCACCGGCGTAACGCGGCCGAGCACCTCGGCCGGGTCGAGCTCGGCGCCCTTCTCGGCGAGGCGCGTGAGGCTCTTCTCCATCGTGGCCAGGCCGCGCTCGATCGCACCCGGGAACGGATCGTGGAGCGACACTCGCCGCCCCGAGGCCGCGAAGGTCTGGGCGATGCCGCCGCCCATCTGGCCGGCGCCGACGACGAGGACGTGCTCGCAGTTCACGGCGCGATCGTAGACCAGTCCGCGCGCGTGACGGCGTACATCGCGTAGTCGTCGCGGCCGCCGTCCTCGGCCGGCATGAACCCGCGCAGCGTCCCCTCCTCGCGGTAGCCGAGCCGCTCCAGCACGCGCCGCATGGCCGTGTTCGTGAGCGCGGTCGAGGCCTGCACGCGCTCGGCTCCGAACAGGTCGAAGAGGAGCCCGGTGATGAGCGAGGTCGCCTCGGCGCCGTAGCCCTGGCCGCGGTCGGCGTCCTCGTAGATCTCGATCCCGAACTCGAAGACGCCCGGCGGCATGACGCTGCGGCCCGAGCGCGCGCCGATGTCGCCGATCAGGCGGCCTTCCACCTCGATGCCGAGGTCGAGCATTCCGTCGACGAGCTCGCCCGAGCGCGCGATGCGCTCGCGCAGGCGCTGGTCCTTGACCGGGTCGGGCGGGTCGAACGGGCTGAGGCGATGGTGCGCCTCGTGCACGAGGTCGAACTCGTCCGCGCGCAGGGCGCGAAGCGTGACCCTGTCGCCTCGAAGCACCTAGACCTCGAGCAGGATCGCGTCGCCCTGGCCTCCGCCGGAGCAGATCGCCGCAAGCCCGAGGCCGCCGCCGTTTCGGCGCAGCTCGTAGATCATCGTGCCGAGGATCCGCGCACCGGAGGCGCCGATGGGATGACCGAGCGCGACCGCGCCGCCGTTCACGTTCACGGAGTCGGGATCGGCCTCGAGCATGCGGGTCGAGTTCAGCGACACCGACGCGAACGCCTCGTTCACCTCGATGCGGTCGACGTCGCCGATTGTCTTCCCCGCCTTCTGGAGCGCGAGGGCGCCGGCCTTCGCGGGCGTCCGCGCCAGGTAGGCGAAGTCGTCCGCGATCGCGGCCTGGGCGACGATGGTCGCGAGCGGCTCGAGGCCGCGTTCCTTCGCGAACTCCTCGCTCGTGACGACGATCGCGCCGGCGCCGTCGTTCACGCCCGGCGCGTTTCCGGCGGTCGTCGTCCCCTCGGGGTCGAAGACGGGCTTCAGCGAGGCGAGCTTCTCGAGCGTCGAGTCGCGGCGCGGCGCCTCGTCGGTGTCGAAGTCCCCGACCGCGACGATCTCGTCGGCGAAGAGTCCGTTGTCGATCGCGTTCACGGCGCGCTGGTGCGAACGGAGCGCGAACTCGTCCTGCTCCTCGCGCGTGATCCCGAGCTCGCGCGACACGAAGGACGCCTGCTCGACCATGTGCTTACCGTCGAAGGAGGACGTGAGCCCGTCGGCGACCATCGAGTCGATGAGCACGCCGTCCCCGAGCCGGTAACCGAAGCGGGCCTTGGCGAGGATGTACGGCGCGTTCGACATCGACTCCATGCCGCCCGCGACGACGACCTGGGCGTCCCCGGCGCGGATCATCGAGTCGGCGATCTCGACCGCGCGGATCGAGGACGCGCACACCTTGTTGATCGTGTCCGCGCCGAGCTCGATCGGAAGACCCGCGCCGATCGCGGCCTGGCGCGCGGGCGCCTGGCCGGCGCCGGCCTGGAGCACCTGGCCCATGATCACGTAGTCGACGTCGTCGTTCCCGACGTCGACCCGGTCGAGCGCGCCTCGGATCGCGATCGAGCCGAGCTCCGTCGCCTTCTTGTCGGCGAGCCCTCCGCCGAGCCTCCCGAACGGGGTGCGGGCGGACGCGACGATGACCGACCTGGACACGGCGGCAACGCTAGCAGCCGCAATCCGGGCCGCTACGGCGTTCCGCGCTGCCGGTCGTTCCAGGCCTCGGCCATCTCGATCCGCTGGATCACGGTCGGGTGCGACTCCATGAGGAGGTACGCCCAGGTCGGCGGCTTCGGGTCGGCGTAGAGCTCCGTCGAGAACCCGCGGAACAGGCGCTTGGCCGCCGCGGGATTCTTCGTCGTCTCGAGCGCGGCCCAGTCGGCCTCGGCCTCCATGTGCCGCGTGATCATGTTGTTCAGCGGCAGCGCCAGGAACGAGAGGACGACGAGCACGAGCAGCGCGAGGGGAACCGCCTCCGGCTCGCGCATGCCGCCGCGGCGGCGAGTGATGCGGGCGATGAGGTACGCGCCGGGAATCGCGAAGAGGGCGTACCAGAGGATGCCCTTGACGATGTGGCTCCGCGCGTGGTGTCCGATCTCGTGCGCGACCACGACGCGCACCGAGTTGCCGTCGAAGCGTCCGTCGAGGAGCGTGCTCCAGAGGATGATCTTGCGGCTCGGCCCGTAGCCCGCCGCCTCGGCATTCGGCGCGTTCGTGAACGCGGAGACGTCCACCACCTCGATCGGGATGTCGTCGATTCCCTGCGCGACGGCGTAGGTGTGCGCGTCGGCGGCGAGCGCCGGGTCATCGAGGTCGGCGCCGCCCGCGAGGTACGGGTAGATGAAGACGAAGAGGCACGCGAGCGCGATGAACACGCCCGCGCCGGGGATCCACCAGTGGTCCGGGAACGGCCCGGCGAGCCCCATGACGATGACGATCGCGAGGCAGACGAACAGGAACTCGCCGCCGAGGCCGAACCAGCTCTCGAAGAAGAAGTCGACGTAGCTCGCCTCGGTGAGATCGTGGCGGCGCTGCCACCAGAGGTCGAAGAGCCCGGCCGGCAGGAGCGTCAGCCAGAGGAGCCCGTAGCCGAGCATGGCGAGGAGCATCCCGGTGCCGATTCGGCCGGCCGCCGACTCGCGCACGAAGCGTCCGCCCCACTTCGCATACGCGGCGAGCACGGCGACGGTGACCAGCGCGTAGAGGAGGAACTCGATCCGCACCACGCGCTCGTACGCGTGCGCGCGCGAGAGCTCCTCGGCGCTGAAGAGGTCGCGCGGGTCGAGGTCGGGCAGCCGCAGGTCGCCCGGAACGGTCGAGGTCGACCAGAGGAGGTAGGCGCAGACGAGCCACGCCGCGGCGGCGGCGACGGAGGCGGCGAGCGCCCTAGCCGGCAAGCGCCGGGAAAGGCTCGTACGGCTCCGGCTCGTCGCCCGGCTCGTCCTCGACGGGTTCGCCGAACCGCTCCGCCGGGCCCGTGTACGGGTAGCGGTCGGTGAGCAGGTAGGCCGCGTACGCGTTCGTCTGCGCGTTGTAGCGCAGTACGTAGGCGCCGACATTCCGCAGGCCGAGCGGCATCCGCCCGGTCGCGAGCGACGCGAACCAGCCGAGGAACGCGATCAGGAACAGGAGCACCGTGAACCCGAAGCTGATGAGGAACGCCGGAATCGAGAGGACACCGCGGAAGAGCGTCTTCAGGCGATGCTGGCGCGCCGGCGGGTCGATCTCGAGGTCGATCGGATAGCTCCCGTACTCGCCGGTGAAGCCCGGGAACGGATTGGCCACGAGCGTGAGGAAGGCATAGACGTGGGTCTGGTAGCGCAGGTACGCCGCCAGGAAGTTGTGCAGCCCTTCCGGCGAGCGACCAGTGACGAGGGTCGCGACCCAGTTCGCGACCGCGGCGAAGAAGGCCGCTATCCCCCAGAGCAGTAGCCAGATGAAGTGCGGGATGGTCAGCAGCAGACGGAAGAACACCGTCAGCCGCGACCGCTCGAGGTCGTCCTCGATGCGGATCCGCACGGGCTGGGCAGTCTCGGGCGCGAGCGGCGCCGGCTCGAACGGGTCGCTGTTCGGATAGCGGCTCGTCAGCATGAAGAGGTACGCGCAGGTCTGGGCGTTGTAACGGAGCCCCCAGAGCGTGAGTCCGCGGAAGCCGTGGGGCTGGCGGCCAACGGCCAAGCACGCGAACCAGGCAAGTACAGCGACACCGAAGATGATCCCGGCGCCGGTGCCTCCACCGCCTGACGTGGTCTCGTACCCGCCGGACGGCTGCGGCTCGTAGGTGCTCGATGACGAGCCCGTCGGGCCGGGCACGCCGATCAGGACACCGCTGATCAGCAGCGCCGGTAGCGCGAGCACGAGGCGGAACAGCGTCTTCACGCGGCTCTGGCGCGGGTCCTCCGGCTCCTCGATTTCGAGGTCGACGATGTAGCCCGGCCGACCGGAGAACGGAGGGTACGGATCGGCCGTGAGCGTCAGGTACGAGAAGAGATGCGTGATGTACCGCGTGTACGAGCCGAGAAAGCGCGACATAGGGCTCCACGGACGGCCGGAGACGAGCGTCACGATCCACTGGAGGACGGCCGCGAAGATCACCAGGATCGTCCACCCGATGAACCAGAAGTAGTGCGGGATCGCGAGGAGCCACCTGAAGGCGACCGTCAGCCGCCACCGCTTCAGGTCGTCCTCGTCGGTCAGCTCCACG
The DNA here is from genome assembly GCA_963716005.1 of uncultured Thermoleophilia bacterium. Taxonomy (GTDB): domain Bacteria; phylum Actinomycetota; class Thermoleophilia; order Gaiellales; family Gaiellaceae; genus CAVRUF01. The sequence continues at coordinate 565,546 of OY970285.1, read as the reverse complement.
CGGATCGGATGGGGCTCCACGCGTGTGAGTATCCAATGCGGCGCGGACGAGGCCGAGCGCCTTGACCCTGCCGGAACCGTCCCGTACGCTCAGGGCGATGACGACTCTCGCCTCGAACGGCTGGGCCTGGCGCAGCGAGCGTGGCGGGAGCGTCGGCTAGAACCTGGCCGACGAACAGCCCGCCCCGCTCCAAACCGAGACCCGCGAGGGTCTTTTTTCGTGCTTCGAATGACGCTGACGACCGACATCCACACCGATCTCCTCACGCCCCTCGGCGCGTACCTCCGCCTGCGCGAGGGCGCCGCCGCGAGCTTCCTCCTCGAGTCGGTCGAGAAGGGACGCCTGGGGCAGGCGAGCCTCGTCGGCTCCGGCGGGCGGCTCGTCACGTTCGCCGAGGCCGAGACCGCGGTCGCTGCGGGAAGCCCGGTGGTCGGCTATCTCGGCTACGACCACATCGCCGTGCTCGAACCGACCGTTCCGCTGCCGGACATCGGCAACGACCTCCCCGAGAGCCTGTTCGTGATCGCCGACACGCTCGTCCGCTTCGACCACGCCCGGGCGAGCGCCGAGGTGCTCGCCGGAGACCGGGACGCAGTTGCTGAGCTGCTCGTGCGGCCGGTCGAAGCGCCCGGGGCGGCGACTTCGCCGCGAGGCGAGACGACGCGGTCGCCGAGCCGCGAGGCCTACGAAACATCGGTGGTCGAGGCGAAGCGCCTGATCGCCGAGGGCGACGCGTTCCAGATCGTTCTCTCCCAGAGAGCCGAGCGGCCCACGTCGGTCACGCCGGTCGGGCTCTACCGCGCGCTGCGCCGCGTGAACCCGTCGCCGTACCTCTTCCTTCTGGAGCTCGGCCCGGAGCTGGCGCTCGTCGGATCCTCGCCCGAGACGCTCGTGAAGCTCGAGGGCCGCCGAGCCAGCCTCAACCCGATCGCAGGGACGACGACGCCGGGCGACGGCGACGCCGAGCGGTTGCTCGCCTCCGAGAAGGACCGCGCCGAGCACGTAATGCTCGTGGACCTCGGCCGCAACGACCTCTCGCGCGTGTGCGTGCCCGGAACGGTGAGAGTGGAGCGCTTCCTCGAGGCCGAGCGCTACTCGCACGTCACGCATCTCGTCTCCGAGGTCGCGGGCGAGCTCCAGCCCGGACGCAGCGCCTTCGACCTCCTGCGCGCGTCGTTCCCGGCCGGAACCGTGTCCGGCGCGCCGAAGGTACGGGCCATGCAGATCATCTCGGAGCTCGAGGGCTACCGCCGCGGCCCCTACGCCGGCGCGGTCGGCTACGCGCTTCCGAACGGAGACATGGACACGTGCATCGCGATCCGAACGGTGGTCATGACGCCCGGTCTCGCGCGCCTCCAGGCGGGCGCCGGCATCGTGGCCGACTCCGATCCGGCCGCCGAGCACCAGGAGTGCCTGAACAAGCTCGCGGCGCTCGAGGCCGCGCTCGACCTGGCGGAGGACGGACAGTGATCCTCTTCACAGGACGTTCCTCAGGCGTTGCTGGCGGTGCGGGGCCGGAGGGCACAGTGCGCCAGCACGGGCCCGGAGAGCACCGTGCCGCCAGCGACGTCAGGCGGCGCCGGAGCCGGGCTGCGCCCGGCGGGAGGTGGTGCCGGTGAGGAGCGTCCTGCTCGTCGACAACTACGACTCGTTTACATACAACCTGGCGCACCTGTTGCAGGAGCTGGGCGCCGAGGTGACGGTGCTGCGAAACGACGAGATCGACGCGGACGGCGCCGAGCAGCTCGCGCCCACGCACCTCGTCATCTCCCCCGGGCCCGGGACGGCCCGAGGGCGCCGGTGCGACGCTCGAGATCGTGCGCCGTCTTGCACCGCACGTGCCAACGCTCGGCGTCTGCCTCGGCCATCAGGCGATCGTCGAGGCGTTCGGCGGCGAGGTCGGCCCCGCCAAGCAGCTCGTCCACGGGAAGGCGAGCACCGTGACGCACGACGGGCGCGGGATCTTCGCCGGCCTGCCGGACCCGCTCGAGGCCGGGCGCTACCACTCGCTCGCCGCGGCCGACGTCCCCGCCGAGTTCGAGATCTCCGCCCGCACCGACGACGGCGAGGTCATGGCCGTGCGCCACAAGGAGCTCCCGGTGGACGGGATCCAGTTCCACCCGGAGTCGGTGCTCACGCCGGACGGCCACGCGCTCGGGCGCAACTTCCTGGAGGGCGTGCGATGACGATCAAGGAGGCGCTCGCGCGGCTGCTCGACGGCAAGGATCTGACCCGCGACGAGGCGCGCGACGTGATGGGCGAGGTCATGCGCGGCGAGGCGACGCAGGCGCAGATCGGCGGCCTGCTCGTGGCGCTGCGCGTCAAGGGCGAGACGCCGGACGAGATCGCGGGCGCGGCCGAGGCGATGCGCGAGCACGTCCTCGCGGTGAAGCCGCAGCGCGACGACCTCGTGGACACGGCCGGAACCGGCGGCGACGGCGCGAGCACGTTCAACATCTCGACCGCCGCCGCGCTCGTGGCCGCCGCGGCCGGCGCAGGCGTCGCCAAGCACGGGAACCGCGCGGTCTCGTCGGCGTCCGGCTCGGCGGACGTGCTCGAGGCGCTCGGCTTCGACCTCGAGCTTTCGCCCGAGCGGATCGAGCGCTCGATCGACGAGCTCGGCTTCGGCTTCCTCTTCGCCCCCACGCACCACCCGGCGATGCGCCACGCCGCGCCGGTGCGCCGCGAGCTCGGCGCGCGGACGGTCTTCAACGTGCTCGGGCCGCTGACGAACCCAGCCGGTGCGCGCGCGCAGGTCGTCGGCGTGTACGCGCCGGAGCTCGTGCCCACGATCGCCGACGTGCTTGCGCGGCTCGGCTCGCACCGCGCCTTCGTCGTGCACGGCTCGGGCGGCATCGACGAGCTCTCCCCCGCGGGCCCGAACTTCGTCTGCGAGGTGAAGGACGGCAAGGTTCGGCGGCGCCAGATCGACCCGAAGGACTTCGGCGTGCCGCGCTGCCATCCGTCCGAGCTCGTGGGCGGAACGCCCGCCGAGAACGCGGCGACGATCCACGAGGTCTTCTCCGGCGCGCCCGGGCCCAAGCGCGAAGCGGTGCTCCTGAACGCCGCCGGAGCGATCGCCGCCGCGGGCCGGGCCGCGGATCTCGCCGAGGGGTACGAGATCGCGCGCGAGGCGGTCGACTCGAGCGCCGCCGGCGTGCGGCTCGAGGCACTCATCCGCTTCTCCCAGGCGGACGACTGATGGGACGGTTCGCGGACGCGCTCGCACGGCCCGGGCTCGGCGCAATCGCCGAGGTGAAACGCCGCTCGCCCTCGGCGGGCGACCTGCGGCCCGACGCCGACCCTGCGGCGATCGCCGATGCGTTCGGACGAAACGGCGCCGCTGCGATCTCCGTGCTCGTGGACGCACGCTTCGGCGGCACCGTGGACGACCTGCGCTCGGCGCGGGCGGCGACCGAGACGCCGCTCCTCGCCAAGGGCTTCTTCACCGAGCCGGAGCACTTCCGCGAGGTCGCCGACGCAGGCGCCGACGCAGCGCTGCTCCTGCTGCGGGACGTCGACGACCGACGCGCTCGCCTGCTCGTGGACGAGGCCCGCGCCCTCGGGCTCGACCTGCTCGTCGAGGCGCACGACGCCGAGGAGCTCGCCCGTGCGGTTGCTCTCGACGCCGAGGTGATCGGCGTGAACGCGCGCGACCTGGGCACGTTCGAGATCGACCGGGCCGTGCAGCTCGACCTGGTCGCGAGCGCCCCGCGCGACCGCACGGTCGTCGCCGAGAGCGGCATCTCGAACCGCGCGCAGACCGCCGCGGCGGAGCTCGCGGGCGCGGACGCGATCCTCGTCGGGTCGGCGCTGATGCGCGCCTCCGATCCCGGCGCGAAGCTCGCCGACCTCCTGCGCCGTCCGTTCGTGAAGATCTGCGGCCTGACCCGCGAGGAGGACGTAGCGATCGCGGCCGAGGCCGGAGCCGACCTCGCCGGGTTCGTGCTCGCCCAGAGCCCGCGCCAGGCGGCTGCCCCGCTTCCGGTTCCGGACACGCTCCTCTCCGTCGGCGTCTTCGTCGGCGAGGCCGAGGACGTCGGCACCGACCTGCAACAGCTCTACCCGGAGGAGAACGGCCACCGTGCGCGCGACGGAGCGCTGCTCCGCGCGGGCGCCGAGGTGGCGAGCGTTCTCGACCTGCCGTGGCTCGAGGAGGACCCGACGCACTGGGAGCGCGCAAGCGCTGTCGAAGGTCGCGTCCTCCTCGCTGGCGGGCTCACCCCGGCGAACGTCGCGGACGCGATCGCCGCGGCTCGCCCGTGGGCCGTCGACGCGAGCCGCGGCACCGAGGCCTCCCCCGGGATCAAGGATCACGACCTCGTGCACGCGTTCGTCGAGGCGGCGCGATGAGCGGGCTCTACGGCGAATACGGCGGGCGCTACGTCCCCGAGACGCTCATCCCGGCGCTCGAAGAGCTCGAGTCAGGCTGGCGCGAGGTGGTCGCGGACGAGAGCTTCGCGGCCGAGCTCGATGCGCTTGCCGACACGTACGTCGGGCGGCCCACGCCTCTGTATCTCGCCGAGCGCCTCGACCCCGAGCGGCGTATCTACCTGAAGCGCGAGGACCTCTGCCACACCGGCGCGCACAAGATCAACAACGCGGTCGGCCAGGCGCTGCTCGCGATCCGGCTCGGGAAGCAGCGGATCGTCGCCGAGACCGGCGCGGGCCAGCACGGCGTCGCGGCGGCCACGGTCTGCGCGCGCTTCGGGCTCGAGTGCGTGGTCTACATGGGCTCCGAGGACATGCGCCGCCAGAAGCCGAACGTCGAGCGCATGCGCCTCCTCGGCGCCGAGGTCGTCCCCGTCGAGTTCGGCACGAAGACGCTGAAGGAGGCGACGAGCGAGGCGATCCGCGACTGGATCACGAACGTCGAGACGACGCACTACCTGATCGGATCCTGCGTCGGGCCGCACCCGTACCCCGAGATCGTGCGCGAGCTCCAGGCGGTCATCGGGCGAGAGGCCCGTGAGCAGATCCTCGCCGCGGAGGGGCGCCTGCCCGATGCAGTCGTGGCCTGTGTGGGCGGCGGCTCGAACGCGATCGGGATCTTCGCCGGGTTCCTCGACGACGCGGACGTGCGGCTCGTCGGCGTCGAGGCTGCCGGTGCGGCATCGCTGGGTTCCGGCCGGGCGGGCGTGCTCCACGGGTCGCGCTCGTCGCTCCTCGCGGACGAGGACGGGCAGATCGCCGACGCGCACTCGATCTCGGCCGGGCTCGACTACCCGGGCGTCGGCCCGGAGCACGCGTACCTGCGCGACACCGGCCGGGCCGAGTACCGGGCCGCTTCGGACGAAGAGGCGCTGAGCGCGCTGCACTTGCTCGCGCGACGCGAGGGGATCCTCCCTGCGCTGGAGCCGGCCCACGCGCTCGCGCGCGCGCTCGACCTCGACGCGAAGCTGATCGTGGTCGGGCTCTCCGGCCGCGGCGACAAGGATCTCGCGACCGTGCTCGAGGCGATGTGAAGAAGCTGTCCGTCTACCTCATGGCGGGCCCGGACACGCCCGAGCTGGCCGCGGCGTGCGTGGACGCGGGCGCGGATCTCCTGGAGATCGGCTTTCCGTTCTCGGATCCGCTCGCCGACGGGCCGGTGATCCGCCTGGCCGCCGAGCGGGCGCTGGCGCAGGGGATGCGGACGAAGGCGTGCCTCGAGTGCCTGGCGGAGGTGCGTTCGCGCGTCGACGTGCCGCTCGTGCCGATGACGTATGCGTCGCTCCTCGAGGCGTACGGCTACGACCGGTTTTGGGCGGACTCGAAGGCCGCCGGCGCGGCGAGCTTGATCGTCGCCGACCTGCCGGTGGACGACGAGAGCGCAGGCTCGATCCCGCGGGTGCACCTAGTCGCGCCGACCACCCCGGCGGAGCGAATCAAGCTCGCGGCCGAGCGGACGGACGGCTGGCTCTACCTCGTGTCCGTCACCGGGACGACGGGCGCGCGGGCGGGCGTGTCGACCCAGCTTCCGGATCTCGTCGCGCGGGCGCGGTCGGTTACCGACGTCCCGCTCCTCGTCGGCTTCGGCATCTCGACGCCCGAGGCGGCCGCCGAAGCGGGCGCGCTCGCCGACGGCGTGGTCGTCGGGGAGCCGAGCGGTCGAGCTGGCCCACGAGGGCGGCCCCGCCGCGCTCGGCGAGTTCGTCGGGTCCCTCCGCACGGCGCTCGACGCGGTCTAGCGCTCCCTCAGCGCGCGGTGTGCTTCACACGCGCGCGCCCCACCCTGGGAGGGGAGTGAACCACCCGCCACCCGCCTTCGACGGTACCGGGGAAGTGCGCGCGTGTCTGTCACGGAAGAGCGCCAACTTCGTGCCGGTTGCTCCACAAGGTCGGGGCCAAGCGGCCGGGCGAGACGCCCGAACCGCCCGTTAACGCGACGCGGCCCGCCGGAGATAGCGGGCCGCGTCTTCCGGAGAGGAACCCCTTCCCCTTACGAAACCGTCTTTACCAACTCGCAGTTCAAGGCCACGTCGCCCGAGCGGAGGACCGCCTTGTCGTTGCCGGGGCCACAGTCGACCGTGTCGGTCTGCAGGTCGTTCGCAGCGGCCCAGACGCGGTCGCGTCCGGCACCGGCGTTGACCGTGTCCGTGCCCCATCCGGCATGGATCCAGTCGTTGCCGTCGCCGCCGTTCAGGTTGTCGTCACCGGGGCCGCCCCAGAGACGATCGCTGCCCCAGTCGCCGTTCACGGTGTCGTTCCCGGCCATCCCGAAGAGGAAGTCGGGGCCACCGCGACCGTTGAGCGTGTCGTTGCCGGCGAGGGCGAACATGATGTCGCGGCCCCGCCTGCCGTTCATCGTGTCGTCGCCGCGCGTGCCCTTCTGCACCGAGCCACGGTGCTTCGGGCCGTGTCCGGCGAGGGACTTGACGCGCTCACAGTTCACCGCGACATCGCCGGGCCTGATCCACGCGCGATCCTTCCCGGGACCGCAATCAATGATGTCTGTCGCCTTGTCGTCGGCGCCCGAGCGGACGTCGTCGTTTCCGTCACCCGCATCGACCATGTCCTCGCCGTAGCCGGTGCGGATGTCGTCGTTCCCGTCTCCTCCGTCGAGGTCGTCGTCACCGGGGCCGCCGAAGAGCAGGTCGTGGCCCTCGTCGCCCGACAGCGCGTCGGCGCCGCCCTGTCCGAGCACGACGTCGTTGCCGGCCTTGGCGGTCACGGTGTCGTTCCCGGCCTTGGCCAAAACATGGTCTCGCTTGTCCGTGCCCGTCAGCGTGTCGTCGCCCGGCGTGCCTTCGATCACGGCCGCGGCTGCGGTTGTGATGAGGACGAGTGCGGCGGCTACGGCGACGAGCAGGGGGATGGTCTTCTTCACGGCGATCTCCTTTGGTTGCTTCGTCCGGCTCACCAAACCATCCGGGGATCAAATCGCCGTGCGGTTTCTGTAAAGAGTCCGTTGGAAGCAAAAAGATGGCATTTCCTTTACCGGACAGCGGCTTCGGGCCGTAGGGTTACGCCCGTGATTCTCGAGACCCGGATCGACCGCGCAGCGGAGGATTTCCAACGAAACCGCACCCGCATGGAGGCGCTCGTCGCCGAGCTGCGCGAGCGCACCGAGCAGGTCGCAGCGGGCGGCGGGGAAACCGCGATCGAGCGGCACCGGTCGCGCGGAAAGCTCCTCGCGCGCGAGCGGATCGACCGGCTCTGCGACCCGGGCACGGCGTTCCTCGAGCTGAACGCGCTCGCGGCCTGGGAGCTCTACTCGGGCGACGCGCCCGCGGCCGGGATGGTGAGCGGCATCGGCGTCGTCGAGGGCCAGGAGTGCGTGATCGTCGCGAACGACGCGACCGTGAAGGGCGGCACGTACTACCCCATCACGGTCAAGAAGCACCTGCGCGCGCAGGAGGTCGCCGAGCAGAACAACCTCCCGTGCCTCTACCTCGTCGACTCCGGCGGCGCGTTTCTCCCGCTCCAGGACGAGGTCTTCCCCGACCGGGACCACTTCGGCCGCATCTTCTTCAACCAGGCGCGGATGTCCGCGAAGTCGATCCCGCAGATCTCGCTCGTGATGGGCTCGTGCACCGCCGGCGGCGCGTACGTCCCGGCGATGAGCGACGAGACGGTGATCGTGAAGGGCACCGGGACGATCTTCCTCGGCGGCCCGCCGCTCGTGAAGGCGGCGACCGGCGAGGAGGTGACCGCGGAGGAGCTCGGCGGCGCCGACGTCCACTCGCGCGTGTCCGGCGTCACCGACCACTACGCGACGAGCGACGAGCACGCGCTCGCGCTCGGCCGCGAGATCGTCGCGAACCTCAACCGCCGCCGGCCGGATCTCCCCTGGGAGACCGAAGCAGCCGGAGGAGCCGCTGCACGACCCGGACGACCTCGCCGGGATCGTCCCCGAGGACTACCGCATCGGCTACGACGTGCGCGAGGTGATCGCGCGGATCGTCGACGGCTCGCGCTTCCACGAGTTCAAGCCGCTCTACGGCGACACGCTCGTCTGCGGCTTCGCGCACATCGAGGGCTTCCCGGTCGCGATCCTCGCGAACAACGGCGTCCTCTTCTCCGAGAGCGCGCTCAAGGGCGCGCACTTCGTCGAGCTCGCGTGCAAGCGCCGCGTACCGCTCGTCTTCCTCCAGAACATCACCGGCTTCATGGTCGGCAAGGAGTACGAGTCGGGCGGCATCGCGAAGGACGGCGCCAAGCTCGTGACCGCGGTCGCCTGCGCGGAGGTGCCCAAGTTCACCGTGATCATCGGCGGCTCGTTCGGCGCCGGGAACTACGGGATGTGCGGCCGCGCCTACTCCCCGCGCCAGCTCTGGATGTGGCCGAACGCGCGCATCTCGGTCATGGGCGGCGAGCAGGCCGCGATGGTGCTCTCCACGGTGGGCGACACGGATCCCGGACGAGATCCGCGCCAAGTACGAGCGCGAGGGCAACCCGTACCACTCGACCGCGCGCCTTTGGGACGACGGCGTCATCGACCCGCGGGACACCCGCAAGCGTGCTCGCGCTCGGAATCGCCGCGAGCCTGAACGCGCCCATCCCCGACACGACGTTCGGCGTCTTCCGGATGTGACGCGCTACAGCGTCGTCGACATCGAGGCGCTCGAGGGCGAAGGCCCGGGCGGCGCCGTCCGCAAGCTCCGCCGGGAGCTGGGCGCCACGGCGTTCGGGTTCAACCACTTCCGGCTCCCGCCGGACGCCACCGGACGCGAGCACGACCACGCGGACGACGGCCAGGAGGAGGTCTACGTCGTGCTCAAGGGCTCAGGCGTCATGCGCGTGGACGACGACGAGATCGAGTTGCGCCCGGGCATCGTCGTGCGCGTGGAGGGCCTGGCGACGCGCGTCCCGATCGCGGGCGGCGAAGGGCTCGAGTTCGTCACGTTCGGCGCCCCGGTGGAGGGGCGTTACGTCCCGCCGGAGTGGGGCTAGCCAGATGCTCGTCCGCCTCGTCCTCTGGAACCTCGCCGAGTCGCAGACCACGATCGCCGAGATGCGCCGGTATCTCCAGGACGAGGCCGTGGACGCGTTCGAGGAGGTGCCGGGGTTGCGGCTCAAGCTCTGGCTCTCCGACGACGTGACCGAGCGCTGGGGCGCCCTCTACCTGTGGGAGTCCGCCGAAGCCGCGGAGCAGGAACTGCCCAGCCGCGCCCGCGAGTTGATCGGGCGAGATCCCGACATCGCCGAGGACTTCGACCTCGAGGCCTCGATCGAAGGGCGGTTCGTCGAGGAGCACCTGTCGCGGCTCGGGCTCGCGTTCGAGTAGCGCGCTAGAAGTCACCGCGCGGCCGGAGTAGGGTCGGCCCATCCAGTTTCAGGCAGGAGGGTCGTCATGAACGTGAGTCTTCGCAAGTCGATCGTGATCGGCGCGATCGCCGCCGCAGCCCTTGCGGTGGCGAGTCCGGCGTCCGCAGCCGTCATCGATCCCGAGCGGAACAGCACCGCGATCACCGGGCTGGTGGTGGTACTACGGCCAGACCGAGGCGCAGCTCAACTCGATCGCCGCCACGAACAACGCGCGGATCGTCGACGTCGAGGTCGAGTCGACGTCGCCCTACCTCTTCACGGCGGCGTTCGTGAAGAACACGGGCACGTACGCGCGCACGTGGTACTGGTACTACGGCCTCACCTCGGCGGGCGTCGCCCAGAAGATCTCGTCGCTCAAGACGCGCATCATCGACATCGAGCGCTACACCGTCGGGGGCCAGCGCCGCTTCGCCGTCGCGATGGTGAAGAACACCGGGGCCGCGGCGAAAGGCTGGTGGTACTACTTCGACGTCTCCTCGACGACGCTCGCGCAGAAGCTCAGCGCGAACAACGCCCGGCTCATCGACCTCGAGGCGTACTCCGTCGGCGGCAACGTCCGCTACTCGGCCGTGATGATCAGGAACACGGGCGTGGATGCGAAGGCGTGGTGGTGGTACGTGAACGTCACGCCCTCGTTCGTCGCGACGAAGCTCTCCGCGAACCACGCGCGCCTCATCGACATCGAACGGCGCTCCAACGGCAAGCTCGACGTCGTCATGCAGAACCGCGGGAACGAGTACTGGTGGTGGTACTACAACCTCACCGCCACGCGAGTCGGCGAGCTCGCGAGCCAGAACGGCGCCCGCATCGTCGACATCGAGAAGTACTCGACGCCGAGCGGCACGCGGTTCGCGATCATCCTGCTGAACAACGTCAACGCCGAGACCAGCCGACTCCGGACGATCATGGCGCAACGGCCTCGGCGGGTCGAGCTACGGCGTCTACGTGAAGAAGGTCGGCGGCGGCACCGTCGCCGGGCTCCAGCACGGGACGATCTTCGAGCCGGCCTCGATGATCAAGGTCGTCCACCACCTGCTGCACGATGCGCCGGATCATGATCGGCACCGGCGGCGACACGCTCGCGACGTCGGTCGACTACTACGTCGAAGCCCGGGGACACCTCGAACAAGGACGTCTGCCCGGATCCCGCCTGGGAGTCGATCGACGGCGCTGAGGGTGCACGACCGACGCTCCAGGACGCGCTCATGCGGATGATGCAGAACTCGGACAACCGCACCACGCGCACGTTCCAGGTGCGCTACGGATACGGCGGGCTGAACTCGTTCGTCGACTCGGCTCGGGATGACGAACACCGAGCTCCGGCAGATCCTCGGGTGCGGCTTCCGCAACGACCTGCGGAACGACTTCACGCTCGTCGACGCCGGGAAGCTCTACGAGAGCGTCGTGAACGGCTCGAAGCTCATCGGGCACCGCGCGAGACGACTTCTGGCGGCTCATGGTCCGGCAGCGGAGTCACATCGGCGCTCCGGGATCGGACAGATCGTGGTTGCGGAGGCGAACGCGATCGGGATGACGACGGCCAAGCGCAACTCGTTCCTCGCGAACATGAGGACCCGCTCGAAGGGCGGGAGCTACGACATCTGCGGAACGACCTGCAACCCGTACACGTACATCCGCACCGTGGGCGGGGTGATCACGATCCCGACCAAGTCGCGCGCCGGGGCGACCGTGCTCACGAACTACGTCTACGGACGCTTCGCCGACGGCCTGAACATCCCATGCCAGGTGAAGGGGCCGAACGAGAGCGTCGCCGCGGCCGAGGCCCGGTGCTCGAAGTACAAGAACGCAAACGCCGCTCTGACCAAGGTCGGGACGGAGATGTTCCGCTCGATCATCAAGTCGGCGCTCAAGACCTGGAAGTAGTCGGTACTACGGGGATGGCGGAGACACCTCCGCCATCCCCGGTGTTTGGCGTGTCCGAGCCGCGACGCAAAGGTTCATTCATGAAGGCAGTTCTCCGATCGGCGCTCGTCGGGCTCGCGGTCGCCGCGTTCGGAGGCTGGAGCAGCACGGCCCAGGCGGCGTGCGAACCGGCCGCCGCGTCGTATCCGTGGCCGGTTCGGCCGTTCCACGAGGCGCATTCCGTACGGGGAAGCCTGAACGAGCCGCGCGGCCGAGGCTTCCATTTCGGCGTCGACATCACGGCGGGCGACGGCCAGAAGGTCTTCGCCGTTCAGTCCGGCAGGGCGTACGGCGCGGCGGATCGCACGAAGGTGACCGTCGTCGGCGCGAACGGCTGCTGGTCGCACCGGTACTGGCACGTCGTGCCCGCGATCGCCAACGGCTCGCGTGTTCGCGCCGGCTCGTTCATCGGACGTGTGCTCCGGCCGTTCGCGCACGTCCATTTCGCCGAGTGGGATCTGCGGCGCGGCAGGTACATCGACCCGACGCGCCGCCGCGGCGGGCTCACGCCGTACCGGGACAGGACGAAGCCGGTGATCGCCGCCGTCGCGGCCAAGCGGAACGGCGCGACGCTTGCTCCGTCGAACGTCCGCGGGGTCGTCAACCTGGTCGTACGGACACTACGACACGCCCGCCGTCCCCTCTCCGGCGCCGTGGGCTCATTTCCGGACGGCACCGGCCACGATCGGTTGGCGCCTGGTGACCTCCGGCGGCCGCGTCGCTCGCCGTTTCCGGCTCGCGTATGACGGTCGCATCAAGCTCGACGATTGGAAGTTCTCCCAGGTCTTCGCCCCCGGCACGCGCGAGAACGTCCGCGGCGGGAAGCCCGGCGTCTATCGCTACTGGCTCGCGCGGCGCCTGGACACGCGGCGGTTCCGCAACGGGTCGTACGTGGTTCGGGTCCGGGTCGCGGACAACCACGGCAACGTCACGTGGTCGTCGCTCCGCGTGCGGATCCGTAACCGGTGACCGCGTAGACTCGGCGCCGCATGAGCGCGCTTCGCATCGAACGCGACGGGCCCGTCCTGCGGGTCACCCTGGCGAAGCCCGAGCGGCGCAACGCGTTCGACGCGGCGCTGATCGCGGAGCTGACGGAGGCGTTCTCCGACGTCGGCGACGCGCGAGTCGTCGTGCTGGCCGGCGACGGCCCGAGCTTCTGCGCGGGCGCCGACGTCGAGTGGCAGCGCTCGTCGATCGAGCTGAGCTTCGAGGAGAACGTCGAGGATGCCGGTCGCCTCCTCGCGATGCTCCAGGCGATCGACTCGTGCCCCGCGCCGGTCGTCTGCCGGGTGCACGGGTTCGCGCTGGGCGGAGGCTCGGGCTTGGTGGCGTGCGCGGACATCGTCGTCGCGGCGCCCGACGCGGTCTTCGGGTTCACGGAGGTGAAGCTCGGGATCATCCCGGCGGTCATCTCCCCGTACGTGCTGGCGAAGATCGGCTCGTCCGCGCGGCGGGTGTTCACGACGGGCGAGCGCTTCGGCGCCGAGACGGCGCTGCGGATCGGGCTCGTGGACGAGGTCTCGGACGACCCGGAGGACGAGGTCGAGCGGCTGGTCGGGGAGCTGCTGACGTCCGGTGCCGCGGCCGCGCGAGCGGCGAAGCGGCTGGTGCTGGAACCGCCGGCGTTCGACGATCTCCCCACGGTCGCGGCGCGCATGCGAACGAGCGACGAGGGCCAGGAGGGCCTGCGCGCGTTCCTGGACAAGCGCCCCGCCGAGGCCGGAGACGGCGCGTGGGGTGTGTTCGCGCCGAAGCCCGGCTCCAAGTAATCGGCGCGCTTCCCCGGGGGACCCCGGCTAGGGCACCCCACACGCCCGAGCGTAACGTGGAAATTCGCGCGTGTGGTGCGCAGAACGTGCCGGATCTGTGCCAAGCGGCCCACGGCTCTGCGATGATCGGAGCCATGGCCGAGCTGCAGTTCCTCAAGCTGACCGACCTCCGCTCGATGGAGCTCGTCGACGGGGTGAGCTTCCAGCCGCTCTTCGGCGAGGGCGCGCAGGTGAACCTGGTCGAGCTCGAGCCCGGCTCGGTCGTCCCGGCGCACTCGCACCCGCACGAGCAGCTCGGCGTGTGCTTGCGCGGCGTACAGATCCTCGAGATCGACGGACAGGACCATCACGTGGGGCCGATGGACGCGTACGTCATTCCCGGCGGGATCGAGCACGGCGCGCGCTGCGGGCCCGAGGGCGCGACGGTGATCGACGTCTTCCAGCCCGTGCGCGAGGACTACAAGGAGCGCTACGAGGCCGGCTAGAAGGTGATCACCGCCTCGCCCGCCGAGATCTGCGGCGGGCTCATCGAGACGTCGGAAAGGTTCTCCCGAACCCACTCGGCCGCCACGCGATTCGACTCCTCGGCGCCCGCCTGGTCGTCGAAGACGTTGACGGACACGGCGGCGCCCTCGCCGGTCGGCACGAGGTAGTACGCGCGGAACCCGGCGATCCCGCCGATCAGCCGTTCGACCTCATCCCGCTTCGCGACGAGTGCGTCGACGAGGCTCTTGCTGTCTGTCCAGTACCGAAACGTGACGTACATGTTCTCCCCCTGTCGTCGGGTCGCCTGCGGCGGAGGAAACGTACTCGCCCCCGTAAGCTCACGCCGTGCCCGACGCCGTCCGGACCCTGCTCGTAGCCAACCGCGGCGAGATCGCGGTTCGCGTGTTCGCGACGTGCCGGCGGCTCGGAATCTCAACCGTGGCCGTCTTCGCGCCCGACGACAAGGGCGCGCTCCACACGCGCGAGGCCGACCGCGTCGAGCCGATCGCGTCCTACCTCGACCCCGCCGAGATCGTCGCCGCGGCCGAGCGCGCCGGCGCCGACGCCGTCCATCCCGGCTACGGCTTCCTCGCGGAGAGCCCCGCGCTGGCCGAGGCCGTCACCGAGGCCGGGCTCACCTGGGTCGGCCCGCCGCCGGACGTCATCCGCTCGGCCGGGGACAAGCTCGAGGCGAAGCGGATCGCGGCCGAGGCGGGCGTCCCCGTGATCGAGACCGGCACGCCGGAGGAGGTCGGGTTCCCGCTGATCATCAAGGCCGCGGCCGGCGGCGGCGGGCGCGGCATGCGCGTCGTACGCACGCCCGAGGAGCTGGACGAAGCCGTGGAGGCGGCGAAGCGGGAGGCGCTCGCCGGCTTCGGCGACGACACGGTCTTCTTCGAGCGCTACGTCGAGCGGCCGCGCCACGTCGAGATCCAGCTCCTCGCCGACGCGCACGGAAACGCGATCTCCCTCGGCGAGCGCGACTGCTCCGTCCAGCGCCGCCACCAGAAGGTGCTCGAGGAGAGCCCCTCCCCCGCCGTCGACGCCGAGCTGCGCCGCGAGATGGGCGACGCGGCCGTCGCGCTCGCCCGCGCGCTTCGCTACCAGGGCGCCGGCACGGCCGAGTTCATCCTCGGCGAGGACGGCCGCTTCGCCTTCCTCGAGCTGAACGCGCGCATCCAGGTCGAGCATCCGGTCACCGAGCTCGTGACCGGCGTCGATCTCGTGGAGCAGCAGCTGCTGGTCGCGGCCGGCGAGCCGCTCGCGCTCGAGACCCGCGATCCAGAGGGCCACGCCGTCGAGGCGCGCCTCTACGCCGAGCATCCGCTGACGTTCCTCCCCCAGGCCGGGACGATCACGGAGCTGGAGTTCCCCGAGGGCGTCCGTGTCGATGCCGGAGTCGCCGCGGGAGACGAGGTACCGGTCGCCTACGACCCGATGATCGCCAAGCTCGTCGCGGTCGGGGAAACCCGCGACGAGGCGCTCGACCGGCTCGCCGCCGCGCTCGCCGAGACCCGCGTCGCGGGCGTGGTGACGAACCTCCCGTTCCTGCGCTGGCTCGTCGACCACCCGGCGTTCCGCGCAGGCGACGCGACCACCGCGTTCCTGACGGAGAACCCGCCGCTCCACCGCTACCCGCGCGTGCCACCGGTCTGGCGGAGCTACTGGCGCGTGAACCGCGATCCGGCGCGGCCGGCGCCCGCGCCGCAGCCGCCGCCCGTGCTCGAGACGGCCGCCCACGGCGGCGCGACGGGCGAGCCGACCGTCGCCGCGCCGATGCCGGGCACCGTGATCCGCGTGCTCGTCTCCGAGGGTGACCGGGTCGAGGCGCGGCAGCCGCTCGTCGTCGTGGAGGCGATGAAGATGGAGACGCCGCTCCTCTCGCCGTTCGACGGAACCGTGAAGGCCGTCCACGTCGCCGAGGGCGACCGCGTCACCGCCGGCATGGTGCTCGTCGAGCTCTCCGACTAGGTCGCGACGACGAGCCCGCCGTCCACGGCGAGGTTCGCGCCCGTGATGTAGGACGCCTCGGGCGAGAGGAGAAACGCGCACGCGCGCGCGAACTCGTCGGTGCTCGCCGAAGCGCCCGGCCGGGATGAGCGACGCCATCGCGGCACGCTCCTCCTCCACCGGCACGCCGCGGGCCTCGGCGCGGGCGACGAGCACCGACTCGCCGCGCTCGGTGTCGAACCGGCCCGGCGAGACTGCGTTCACGCGAACCGCCGGCGCGAGCGCACGGGCCAGCGCGGCCACGAGCGCGGCGACGCCGGGGCGCAGCACGTTCGACGCATCCAGCCCGGGGATCGGCTTCCGCGTGGACGACGACGCGACGAACACGACCGACGCGCCGTCGGAGAACTTCGGCTGAAGCGCCCGCACGAGCCGGATCGGGCCCGCGATGCAGAGCTCGAACGCCGTGTGCCACTGCTCGTCCGAGAGGTCGAGCATGTTCCCGGCCGGAGGGCCGCCCTGGTTCACGAGCGCGCCGTCGATGGAGCCGCCGAGCTGCTCGTCGACCGCCGCCGCGACGACCTCGGCGCCCTCGGACGACCCGAGATCGGCGGCGACCGAGAGCGCCCGTTCGCCCAGCGTCGCGACGGCCTCGGCGAGCGAATCCTCGTTGCGCGCGACCAGGAGAACGCGGTCTCCGCGGCGCACGAGCTCGTCCGCGACCGCGCGGCCCAGGCCGCGGCTTCCGCCCCCGATCACGTAGCTGCGCACGATGGGTATTAGACCGTGTTTCGGAACGCGCCGGGTCGGTACGAGTCAGGGGTAGCAATCGAAGGGGGACAACCATGACCAACCGACTGAACGACAAGCGGATCGCGTTCCTCGCGACCGACGGCGTGGAGCAGATCGAGTTGACCGAACCGTGGAAGGCGGTCGAGAGCGCCGGCGCCGAGCCGGTGCTCGTCGCCCCCGAGCCGGGGGAGATTCTCGGCATGGACCACATCGACAAGGGCGACACGTTCCAGGTCGACGAGACGACCGGCGACGTGAACGCCGGCGACTTCGACGGGCTCGTCCTGCCCGGAGGCGTCGTCAATGCCGACGCGATCCGGATGGACGAGGACGCGGTCGTGTTCGTCCGCGACTTCTTCCTCGCCGGGAAGCCCGTCGGCGTCATCTGCCACGGCCCGTGGATCCTGATCGAGGCCGGTGTCCTCGAGGGGCGCACGATCACCTCGTGGCCGTCGCTTCGCACCGACATCGAGAACGCGGGCGGCAAGTGGGTCGACGAGGAGTGCCGCGTCGACAAGGGCCTCGTCTCGAGCCGCAAACCGGACGACCTCCCGGCCTTCTGCTCCAAGATCGTCGAGGAGTTCGCCGAGGGCATCCACGCCGAGCAGCGCGAGGCCGCGAAGGCCGCCGTCGGCTAGCTAGCCGAGGGGAGCGGGTGCGGCGATCGGCTCGGGTTGCCGCACCCGCACCCTCGCCTTTGGAAGCGCGAAGGTGAGGAGCCACCCGAGCGCCGGGCCGATGGCCGTGATGAGGACGGCCGCCTCGATCGAAACGTCGTCCGCCACGGCGCCGAGCGAGATCGCCGCGATGCCGCCGAGGCCGATCGCCATCCCGATCGAGAGCCCCGACGCGAGGCCGACGCGCGACGGCATGTACTCCTGCGCCATGACGAGGCTGACGCCGAACGTCCCGACGAGCGCGGCGCCGGAGAGGATCAGCGCGGCCGCGCCGACCGGGCCTCCCGCGACCGCGTAGACCGCGATCAGCGGCGCGGCGACCGCGTAGCTCATGCGCATCATCCGCCGGCGCCCGAAGCGGTCGGCGAGCGGGCCGCCGATGAGCGTCCCCACGGCGCCGGCGAGGAGGAACGCCGAGAGCAGGTGGATCCCGTAGGCCTCGCTCCTCCCGCGCGAGATCTCGTAGAGCGGCACGAACGTGAAGAGGCCCATGTGCGCGACCGAGCGCAGGCCGACCACGCCGAGGAGCACCGCCATGCCGCGGCGCTGGCTGCGCTCGCGGCTCCCGCCGAAGCCCGTCTCGGACGTCGGCGCGAAGCTCGCCAGGTAGCGAAGCGAGAAGAGGAGCGCAACGCCGACGACGAGCCCGGGGATCGCGATCAGCACGCCGCCCTCGAGGCCGAGGCCGAGGGTGAGGATCACGAACGACGCGACCAGCGGCCCGAGCGCGAAGCCGATGTTCCCGCCGACCGAGAAGAACGACATGCCGCTCGCGCGCCGGCCGCCGCTCACGTAGCTCGCGAACTTCGATCCTTCGGGGTGGTACGCGGCGACGCCGAGACCGGAGACGATCACGGCCAGGACGACGAGCCAGTACGACGGGACGACCGCCGCCGCCGCCATCCCCACGCCGGCGATCGCGACGCCCGTGGGCAGGAGCCACAGCGCGCCGCGCGCGTCCGACCAGAGGCCGAAGAACGGCTGGATGATCGACGAGGCGAACGTCCCGGCGAGGACGAGCGCTGCCGCCATCGTGTAGCTCAGCTCGAACTTGTCCACGAGGAACGGCAGGAACGCCGGGAGCGCGCCCTGCGCCAGGTCGGTGACGAGGTGTCCCGACGAGAGCGCGGTCATCGCTTTTCGGTCGACAGGCGCGTTCTCGTCCACGGGCTCGGACACTACCGACCAACGCAGAAGCCCTCCGAAGAGGGCTTCCACTGGGAGAGATCGCCCGCGGGGAGGGGGGAATGCGGGCGGAGAGGGTAGTACAGCGCGAAGTGCGCTTCGCCCGTATCGGCGCGTCTCCGGCCCGGCTTTAGGGGCAATGCCTCATTCGAGGCCGGGGGTCGCTAGCATCGGCTCGCCATGGACGTCGCAGTCAGTAGCAGCGCCCTCGAAGACGTCCAAGCCGACGTCCTCGTGCTCGCGGTTTCCGAGCCGGTCGAGCTGGAGCATTTGCACGGCCTGGACGCGCGCCTCGGCGGCCGCCTCGAGCGGCTCCTTGCCGACGGCGAGCTCACCGGGAAGCGCGGAAAGCTGACGACGCTCCACCTGGACGGAGAGCTGGCCGCGAAGCGGCTCACGATCGCCGGGCTGGGCGAGAACGCCGATGCGGATGCGCTCTCCACGGTCGCCGCTGCCGTTGCCCGCGGCAAGGCGAAGACGGTGGCCTGGTGGATCGACTCCGCCGAGCAGGCGCGGGCGATCGCCGACGGGCTCGTGCTCGGCCGCTACGACGCCGGGCGCTGGAAGACCGAGGCCGAGAAGTCGCCGCCGCTCGAGACGCTCACGCTCTGCGGCCCGGGCGCCGCGGACGCGCTCGCAGGCGCGCAGCGCGCCACGCTCGTGGCGGGCTGGCAGAACCGCGCGCGCGACCTCGTGAACGCGCCGGCGAACGCGCTCACGCCGCTCCGCCTGGCCGAAGTGGCCGAGGAGATCGAGGAGCGCTTCGAGCACATCACGGCCGAGATCATGGGCCCCGAGGAGATCGAGGCCGCGGGCATGGGCTCGTTCCTCTCGGTCTCGGCGGGAAGCCACAACCCGCCGCGCCTCATCACGCTGCGCTACGAGCCCGAGGCGCCGACCGATCCGGAGCTCGTCCTCGGCGTCGTCGGCAAGGGGATCACCTTCGACTCGGGCGGCTACTCGCTGAAGCCCGCCGCCTCGCTCGAGGACATGAAGTCGGACATGGGCGGGGCCGCCGCGGCGCTCTCCGCGCTGGGCGCGATCGCCGAGCTCGAGCTGCCCGTTCGCGTCGTCGTGGTCGTGCCCGCGACGGAGAACATGCTCTCCGGCCACGCGACCCGACCGGGCGACGTCGTCCGCGCGGCCGACGGGACGACGATCGAGGTCAACAACACAGACGCCGAAGGCCGCCTGATCCTCGCCGACGCGCTCCTCCATGCACGCAACGAAGGCGCGACGCACCTCGTGGACCTCGCCACGCTGACCGGCGTGATCGAGGTCGCGCTCGGCAACTTCTACGCGGGGCTCTTCTCGAACGACGAGGCGTGGGGCGACCGGGTCGAGGCGGCGGCGAAGGCGAGCGGCGACCACGCCTGGCCCATGCCCCTGCATCCCGCCTACCAGCAGTACCTCGACTCGCCTATCGCCGACGTGAAGAACACGCCACCGGCCAAGCGCGGCGGCGCCACGATCGCGGCGCTCTTCCTCAAGCGGTTCGCGGGCGAGGGCCCGTGGGCGCACCTCGACATCGCGGGTACCGCGTTCCTCGACAGCGGACGCGACTACTATCCCGCGGGCGCGACCGGCTACGGAGTCCGCCTCGTCGTCGAGCTTGCGTCCTCCCTCCCCCGACCGAATGACGAACTACGACCTCTCCGACGAGCACGAGCTGCTGCGCTCGACCGTGCGCGAGTTCGCCGAGGCGCAGGTCGCCCCGGTGGCCGAGGCACTCGACCGGGAGCACCGCTTCCCGTACGAGATCGTCGCGGGCCTCGCCGAGCTCGGACTCATGGGCGTGCCGATTCCGGAGGAGTACGGCGGTGCCGGCGCCGACACGCTGGCCTACGCGATCGCGATCGAGGAGCTGACGCGGATCGACTCCTCCGTGGCGATCACCGTGGCCGCGCACACCTCGCTCGGGACGATGCCGGTCTTCATGTTCGGCTCGGAGGAGCAGAAGAACGAGTGGCTCCCCGACCTCGCCTCCGGCCGCCGGCTCGCTGCGTTCGGCCTGACCGAGCCCGGCGCCGGATCCGACGCGGGCGCGACGCGCACCACGGCCGAGCTACGCGACGGGCAGTGGGTCGTGAACGGCTCGAAGATCTTCATCACGAACGCGGGAACGGACATCACCTGGGCGACGACGATCACGGCGAAGACGGGCGAGGACGAGATCTCGAACATCGTCGTCCCCAACGGCACGCCGGGCTACGAGATCTCGGCGCCGATGGAGAAGATCGGGTGGCGCGCCTCCGACACGCGCGAGCTCTCGTTCTCCGACGTCGCCGTGCCCGAGGGCAACCTGCTCGGCCCGCGCGGCGAGGGTTCCGCCAGTTCCTGCAGATCCTCGACGGCGGCCGGATCTCGGTCGCGGCGATGGGCGTCGGCATCGCGCAGGGCGCGTACGAGCAAGCGTTCACGTACGCGAAGCAGCGCGAGCAGTTCGGCAAGTCGATCTCGCGCTTCCAGGCGGTGCAGTTCAAGCTCGCCGACATGGCGACCGAGATCGAGGCCGGGCGCCAGCTCGTCTACAAGGCGGCGTGGCTGAAGGATGAAGGCCGCCCGTTCGCGACCGAGGCGGCGATGGCGAAGCTCTACACCGGCCTCCTCTCGAACCGGGTCGTGAACGACGCCCTCCAGATCCACGGCGGCTACGGCTACATGGACGAGTACGCGATCTCGCGCTTCTACCGCGACCAGAAGATCCTGGAGATCGGCGAGGGCACGAACGAGGTGCAGCGGATGGTCATCGCGAAGCAACTCGGCCTCTAGCGGCGTAAGATCGCGCGATCCGACACAAGGAGGACGCGTATGCCGCTCTTCATGGACGTGCACAACGTGGAAGGCGTGTCAGCGACCGACGTGGCCGCCGCGCACATGGCCGACCTGCAGGAGCAGGCGGCGCACGACGTCGACTACAAGCAGTACTGGGTCGACGAGAAGGCTGGGAAGATCTTCTGCCTCGTCGAGGCGCCGAACGCCGACGCCGCCCACACCGTGCACCGCGAGGCGCACGGGCTCGTCGCCGACGAGATCTACGAGGTCATCCAGGGCGACTGACCGGAGCTCGAAGGGCGCCCCTTGCGGCGGGCGCCCAAAGGCTCATCCGAGCCGCTCGGCGTCGTAGCCCCACTCCACGAGCCGGGCGAGCACCTCGTTGCAGTGCTCCTCGTCGCGGGTCTGGAGCGTGAGCTCGACCCCGGTGACGCCGAGCGTGGCGTCGAGCCCTTCGCGCTGGTGCTGGACGGCGATCAGGTTCACGCGCTCGCCGGCGATCTGCGTGAGGAGCTTCGCGAGCGCGCCGGGCCGGTCGGGAACCTGCGTGCGGACGACGAGGAAGCGCCCCGCGCGCGAGAGGCTGTAGCGCGCGATCTCGATCAGCACGCTCGCGTCGACGTTGCCGCCCGAAAGGAGCGCGGCCGCGCGGCCCGAGCCCTCGACCTTCCCGGCCAGGAGCGCGGCCAGCGACGCTGCTCCGGCGCCCTCGACGACCAGCTTGGCCCGTTCGAGGAGCAGGACGATGGCGTGCGCGATCTCCGCGTCCGTCACCGTGACGATCTCGTCGAGCTTCTCGGCCAGGATCGCCGTGGTCAGCTCGCCGGGATGCTTCACGGCGATGCCGTCCGCGATCGTGTGGCCGCCGACCGTCCCGCCCGCGAGCGGCGCGCACGCCTCCGCCTGGACGCCGACGAGCCGCAGCTCGGGCCGCAGCTCGCGTAGCGCGATCGCGATCCCGGAGGCGAGCCCCCCGCCGCCGACCGGGAGTACCGCGACCTCCGTATCGGCCGGAAGCTGCTCGGCCAGCTCGAGCCCGAGCGTGCCCTGGCCCGCGATCACCTTCGGATCCTCGAACGCGTGGATCAGCGTGGCGCCCTGCTCGGCGCGGGCGCGGCTCTCCTTGTCGGCCTCGTCGTAGTCCAGGCCGGTCATGACCACCTCGGCGCCGTAGCCGCGCGCGGCGTCGACCTTCGCCATCGGCGCGAACTCGGGCACGAAGATCGTCGCCGGAATGCCCGCCTCGCGCGCGGCCCACGCGACCGCCTGGCCATGGTTGCCCGCGCTCGCCGCCACGACGCCCCCGGCCCGCTCCTCGTCCGAGAGGCCCGCGATCTTCGCGACGGCGCCGCGGATCTTGAACGAGCCCGTCCGCTGGAGGTTCTCGGCCTTCAGCACGATCGGCCGCCCGGCGAACCCGCCGATCGTCTCCGACGTGAGCACGGGCGTCACGCGCGCGTAGCCCGCGACCAGCCCTCGCGCGGCCTCGATGTCAGAGAGCGTCGGGCCCATCGCCGTCCACGTGGAAGACCTTGACGAGGATCTCCTGCACCGCGCTCAGCGGGTCGAGCCGGCGGCTCTTCACCTCGTCGAGCAGCCGCTGGAGCTCGGGATCCCCGCCGACCGCGAGCTCGAGGTGCGTCTTCGCCCGCGCGCTCGCGACCGCGAACACCTCGCCGGCGAGCTTCTCTGCCCGGCGCTCGACGAGCAGGCCGTTCGTCCTCGAGGTGCGCGCGGTGCTCCTCGATCTTCTCCCAGAGCTCGTCGGTGCCGCCGTTCGAAACCGCCTCGGTGAGGACGATCGGCGGCTTCCAGTCGCGCTCGCGCTCGATCTGGAGGATCGACCGCACCTCGGTCACCATCGTCCGCGCCGCCGGGTGGTCGCGCTTGTTCACGACGATCACGTCGGGAATCTCCATGATCCCGGCCTTGAGCGCCTGGATCGCGTCGCCCGACCCGGGCATGAGCGCGAGCACGGTCGTGTCGGCGAGACCGGTGATCTCGACCTCGCTCTGCCCGGTGCCGACCGTCTCGACATAGATCAGGTCCTTCCCCGCCGCGTCGAGGATAAGCGCGGCCTGGAGCGTCGCCTCGGCCAACCCGCCCAGGTGTCCCCGCGTGCCCATCGAGCGGATGAAGACCTCGGGATCGAGGAAGTGGTCGGCGAGGCGGATCCGGTCGCCGAGGAGCGCGCCCGACGTGAACGGGCTGGACGGATCGACAGAGACGACGCCGACGGTCTTGTCCAGCGCGCGGACGTGCCGGACGAGCGAGCCGACGAGCGTCGACTTCCCCACGCCGGGCGGCCCGGTCATGCCGACGATGTACGCGCGGCCGGTGTCCGAGTAGACCGCGGCGACGATCTCGGCGGCGAGCGGGTCGCGGTCCTCGACCAGGCTGATCGCGCGGGCGAGCGCGCGGCGGTCGCCGGCGCGGATGCCCTCGACGAGCGACTCGAGCGTCCACTCGTTCGGCACTAGACCCGCTCCTGGACGGTCACCGGAACCGCGGCCTCGGCCCAGCCGCGAAGGAGCGCGTAGCCCGTGATCGCTCCCGCCGCGCACAGGCCGGCCGCGACCACCCAGGCGGCGCGCGCGCCCCACTCGTTGATGAACGGCCCGGCCGCGATCATCCCCAGGCCGAGCACGAGGTAGCTGGCGCTCATGAGGACGGAGAAGGCGCGGCCGCGCAGCGCATCGGGCGCGCCGCGCTGCACGAGCACGGCGTTGCAGACGACCGCCGCGCCGTTCCCGATCCCGGCGCAGACCGCGAACCCGGCCGCGATCCAGACGTTCGGCGAGAGGGCGGCGGCCAAGAGGCCGGCGGACATGATCGCGATCGACGCGCCGTACGGCCCTCGGGTTCCGCGCCGCTCGATCACCGCGCCCGCGCCGAGACTCCCGACGACGAGCCCGGCCGCGCCGCCGGCGACGAGGAAGCCGAAGCCGAAGTCCCCGGCCCCGAAGACCTCCTTCGCCAGGAACACCTCGCCGACGTTGACGCCCGCGTTCGCGAGCATGACGAGGCTCCACGCGATGAGCACGGTGAGGAGCGGCCGCTCGTGGATCACCAGGCGCACCCCGGCGGCGAGATCTCGCAGGTGCCCTCGGCTCGGCTCGCGGTCCTTCTCCTCGAGGCTCGAGTGGATGCGTAGGAGGAAGACCGCCGAGACGACGAAGCTGAGCGCGTTGATCGCGTACGCGGCGTCGGGACTGGCCACGGCCACGACGGCGCCGCCGACGAGCGCGCCGATCGCCCACGTGAGGTTGTCGGCCGACTGGAGGAGCGCGTTCGCGCGCGGAAGGCGGCTCGGCGGGACGAGGTTCGGCAGTCCGGCGTAGGCCGCCGGCCGGAAGAAGCTCGTCGCGACGCCGGCGACGAAGGCGAGCGCGACGATCGCGAGCACGCTCGGCGCGAACGGCAGGAGCACGAAGACGATCGGCGCGCGCGAGGTCGGCGGCGACGAGGATGCGCCGGCGCTTGAAGCGGTCGACGAGCGGGCCGATGAGGAACCCGGCGACGGCGAGCGGCAGGAACTCGGCGATGAGGAGCGCGCTCACCCAGCGCGCGTCGTCCGTCGGTCATGTTGGTCACGTCCACGACGAGCGCGATGAACGCGAGCCAGGTTCCGGCCCCGGACGCGAGGGCGGCGTAGAAGAGCAGTCCGAAGTCGGGCGACTCACGCACCGGCGACAGCCGCGATGCGAGGGCCCGAAGCACTAGACGGCCGCCGCGAGCACGCGCGCGAACGCCTCGCCGAAGAAGGCGTTCTCCTCGGCTGTCCCCACGGTCACCCGGATCGCCGTCGTCGCCCCGAACGCCCCCAGCGGACGGACGATGACGCCCTCGTGGAGCAGCGAGTCGAAGAGCGGCCCGACGTCCGTCTCCGTGTCCACGTAGACGAAGTTCGCGACCGCGGGCTGGGCGACGCGCACGGGCAGCCCGGCGCAGATCGCGAGCAGCTGCTCGCGCCCCTCGGCCGTCGATCGCGCGGCGGCGGGCGATCTCGGCGTCGTTTCCGAGGCTCGCGAGCGCGGCCGCCTGCGACATCTCGTTCACGTCGAACGCGTTGCGCACCTTGCGGATCGCGCCGACGACCTCCGGCGAGCCGATCCCGTACCCGACGCGCAATCCGGCGAGCCCGAACATCTTCGAGAACGTCCGCAGGCAGAACACGCGGCGGCCGTCCCGCAGGAAGTACTCGGCGATCCCGTCGGGGTAGTCCTCGGCCTCGACGTACTCGAAGTAGGCCTCGTCGAGGACGGTGAGCACGTGCTCCGGAACGCGCTCGAAGTACGCGTCGACTCTGCGCGCGCGAGACCATCGTCCCCGTCGGGTTGTTCGGGTTTGCGACGTAGACGATCTTCGTCCGCTCGGTGATCGCGGCTAGCAGCGCGTCGAGGTCGTACGTGTCCTCGGCGAGCGGAACGCGCACCGGGACGGCGCCCATCTTGACCGCGTCGAGCACGTAGCTCGGAAAGGACGGCCAGCCGCACACGATCTCGTCCCCGGGGTCGAGCACGGCGAGCGAGAGGTACATGATCACGCCGTCGGCGCCCGCGGCGAGCGCGACGTTCTCGGCGCCCACGCCGTGCTTCTCCGCGAGCGCCTCGGTCAGCCGGTAGGCGCCGCCGTCCGGGTAGCGGTTCAGGTCGCCGATGGCGCGCTCGAGCGCCTCGACCGCGGCCGGAAAGGGGCCGAACTGTCCTTCGTTCGAGGCGAGCTTGACGACGCGCTCGAGCCCGAGCTCGCGCTGGACCTCCTCGACCGGCTTCCCCGGCTCGTAGGGCACGAGCCCTGAGATCGCGGGGCGGAAGAGGTCGCCGTCGGCTGCCATGAGGCCGAACCTTAGACGCTGCGCTTTGCGCAGGATGCGGCTGCCGCCGGAACGCCGCGAAGCGCTCCGGCGGCGGGCCACGGAGATCAGTGAGCGGCGCGGAGCGAGCCGCCGATGCGGTTCGAGGTTCCGGTCGCGACGGCCTCGATCAGGAGCCAGCAGCCGTCGTCGTTCGTGTTCTTGCGGAACGCCTTGCCCTTCACGAGCGGCGGCTTGTAGAGCAGCGTGTTGTCCCCGCCCGAGCTGCAGCGCAGGAACGACGTCTTGTTCGTCTTGATCGCGAGCCGCTGCCCCTTCTTCACCGGGAGACTGACCGTGAACGACTCGATCTCGTACGGCTCCATGTCGTCGCCCTGGCCCTGGTACGTGAGCTTGCGGCTCTCGGCCGTGACCTTGGCGTTGAACTTGTTGCCGGACTTCTGCACCGTGACGATCTGGGCCCAGAAGCTCCCAGGCGCGTTCGCGATGATCCGGATCTTCGTGATCTTCGCGTTCTTCGGCGACTTGTGGCCGGTGTTCGGGCGGCCGTAGGCCTCGTTCATCACCCACGTGCACTTCTGCGCGTGGTTGGAGTTGACGCAGTAGTGGCCGTTCCCCGCGTTCGACGGTTGCACGTCGGCGGCGAGCTTGGAGCCGAACTTGAACGCGGCCTGGCCCGTGGCCGGAACGACGAGGAACGCGGCCACTGTGGCCGCGACCGCGATGAGACGAAATCGTCTCGCGCACGCTTGCTGCATAGGTGGAACCCCCTGACTACTCGGCGTGTGCGCGCATTCTCCGTCCGGCCCCGGCCGGGATGCAACTACCCTTACGGGATGGACGAGATCGGGCTGTTTCCGCTGCCGCTCGTGCTCATGCCGGGCGAGCAGGCGCCGCTCCACATCTTCGAGCCGCGCTACCGCGAGCTGATCTCAGAGTGCCTCGCGCGCGGCGAGGATTTCGGGCTCGTCTTCTCGGACGATGAGGGGATGCGCGACATCGGCACGCGGGCGACGGTGGTCGAGGTGCTCGAGCAGTTCGAGGACGGCCGCATGAACATCGTCGTCGAGGGCGGCGAGCGGTTCCGCATCGGGAACGTCGCCGAGGAGCGCGCGTTCGTGACCGCGGAGGTCGCCGAGCTCGAGGACGAGGGCGACGAGCCGACCGACGACGAGCGCGCCGCGGCGCTCGAGGCCTATGACCGCGTCGTCAAGGCCGCCGACGCCGAGCTCGACGAGATCGACCTGGCCGGCGAGAGCCTCGCGTTCCAGATCGCGGCCCGCATCGACCTCGGCGCCGAGGTGAAGCAGGGGCTCCTCGAGAGCCGCTCCGAGCGCGACCGCGTCGTCCGTTTGGCGGAGCTCCTGGATCACGCCGCCGAAGCCGTGGCACGCGAGCGGGAGATCCGCGGCCGCGCCTCCGGCAACGGGCGCGTCGAGGCGCTCTAGGCGCTGCGGCGCACGCCGTGGACGGGCCGCCCGGCGGCCTCCCACGCGTAGTACGAGGCGCTCGGGCCGAACGCCGGCTCGTACTCGACCACCTTCGGGTTGCGGCCGACCTCCTTCGCCCGCTGGGCGTGGCGGAGGAGATTCGGGTCGTCGCGCATCTCCCACACGAGGATCAAGTGGGCGGCGGTCATGAACTCGGCCACGAACGTGCACGAGTCCGCAGGGCATGGGAACGGATCGGTGCTGACGCAGTACCAGCCGGCGTGGTCGGTCGCCCCGTCGTCCGTCCAGAGCTCCTCGTCGGGCAGAAGGTCGGTCTCCTCGGTGAGGAGGACGCCGAGTTCCTGCTCGCTCACGCAAGCTCCTTGGCCATGAGGATCACGTCGTGGAGATCGTCCCCGCGGCGGTAGTGCTTGACGCGAATCCCCACGCGGCGGTAGCCGAGCTCTTCGTACAGGCCGATCGCCGCCTCGTTGTGCGGGAAGACGTGCAGCTCGATCTTGACCACGCCCGCGCCGCGCGCCCACACCTCGGCGGCGAGCATGAGGACGCGCCCGACGCCGCGGCGCCGGTGTCCCTGCGAGACCATCAGTCCGAGATCGGCCACGTGCCGGCTGGCCGGATGCGGGTCGCGCGTGATCGAGAGCCGGCCCGACGATCTCGCCGTCCTGCACGGCGACGAGGACGGTCGCGTGCTTGGAGCGGCGGATCGCGCGCAGGTAGCGGCGCTCGTCGCCCACGCTTCGCCACTCGCCGTTCGTGACGAGCCAGCCCTCCGGCTCGGCCCCGACCGCCTCGGCGAGCGCGACCAGCGCGGCCGCATCCCCGGAGGTCGCCTGGCGGACGTCGAGGCTCACACGACCACTCCCGCGCCACCGCGTCTCGGATCGCCCGCGGCCTCGAGCTCGCCGTCCTCGCGGACGAGCACCGCCGAGACGCCGCCGAAGAACACGTTGCCCGGGCCCCAGCGCACGACGTCGTAGCCTCGCGCCTCGAGTGCGGCCACCGCGGCCTCGTCGGTCCCGGCCTCCACGTTCAGGGCATCGCCCTCCAGGTGGACGCGCGGCGCGGCGATCGCCTCCTCCGCGCCGAGACCGTGGTCGACCACGTTCACCACGGTCTGCATGATCGCGCCGCGCAGGCGCGCCGAGCCGGCGCTGCCGAGGACGAGGTGCGGCTCGCCGTCGCGCAGGACGATCGACGGCGCCATCATGCTCGCCAGCCGCTGCCCCGGCTCCGCGGACGACGACAGCGCCTGGAGGTCGCTCTCGCCGAGCATGTTGTTCAGGTGGATCCCGGTGCCGGGAACGACGAAGCCCGAGCCGGCTCCGGTCGAGGCCGACAGTGACGCGGCGTTGCCCTCGTCGTCGACGACGCTCACGTGCGTCGTGGACGGAAGCCCCGGCGATTCGGTCGCGGCAGCGCCACGCTCGCGCGCACGCACCGCGGCGGCGACGACGGTGCGGTCGTTCAGCAGCCGCTCGGTCAGCCCGCCCGCAAGAAGCTCGGCGACGAACGAGCCCGCTCGAGCACGCGTCGTCTCGCGCATCACCTCGGCGATGCGGGCGAGCTGCGCGGCCGAGCCGGGCGCCTCGGGCGGCCCGAGCAGATCGAGGATCCGCAGCCCGAACGCGATCAGCACCCCGCCGGCCGAGCTGGGCGGACAGGTGACGAACTCCGTGTCGCGAAACGGGGCACGCACCGGCTTCGAGCGCAGGGGCCGGTACGAAGCGAGGTCCTTCGCCGTGAGCGCGCCGCCGCCCTCGCCGACGCAGCGGAGCATGTCCTTGGCCAGGTCGCCGCGGTAGAACGCGTCGGCGCCCTCGCGCGCGAGCAGCTCGAGGGTGCCCGCCAGGTCGCCCATCGCCGGCGCCTCGCCGACCTCGAGCGGCCGCTCGTCGGCCGTAGATCCGCCGCCCTTCCTCGTCGAGCCGGAGGATCGGATCGAGGATCACGTGGAGCCGCGCATGCGCTTCGCCGATCGGGACCCCGTCCTGCGCGGCTTCGATGGCGGGCGGAAAGAGCTCGCGCCAGGGAAGGCGGCCGTGTACGCGGTGCGCTTCCGAGAGCCCCGCGATCGTCCCGGGAACGGCGCAGGACGGTGCTCCCACGAAGTACGGCACCACGGTTCCCTTGTCGAACTCGATGTCGACCGTCGGCATCTCGGCCGCCTCACCGGTGAAGCCCAGCCCCGGCTGCGCGACGAAGAAGTCGAGCGCCTCGATCGATCCCGACGCGGTGCGGGTGAGCATGAAGCCGCCGCCGCCCGGCCCGGTGAGCGTGCTCTCGGCCGCCCACGACGTGAACGTCGCCGCGACGCAGGCGTCGACGGCGTTTCCGCCTTCGGCGAGGACGCGCGCGCCCGCGGCCGCGGTCAGCGGATGGCCGGCGGCGACGGCGCCCCTCACCCGAACGCTCCTGCTAGAGGTCGCGGAGGAAGCTCGGCGTGTCGAGCTCTTCGTCGCCCGCGGGGGGCGGTGGTTCGACGCTTCGGGGCGAGTCGATGACGTTCGTGACCGGCCGGCGCTTGCCCTTGCCGATCCCGGTCGCGACGACGGTGACCCAGACCTGGCCGGAGAGCCGCTCGTCGATGGTGGCGCCGAAGATGATGTTCGTCTCCTCCGTGGAGGCCGCGCGGATCGTCTCGGCCGCCTCGTTGACCTCGATGAGCGTCAGGTCGGAGCCGCCGGCGATCGAGAGCAGGATGCCCCGCGCCCCGACGATCTCGGTGTCGATGAGCGGCGAGCGCAGCGCGCGCTCGGCGGCCTCGCGGCCTCGGTTCTCCCCCGTCGAGAAGCCGATGCCCATGAGGGCGGTTCCGGCGTCGCTCATGATCGTCCGCACGTCGGCGAAGTCGAGGTTGATGAGGCCCGGCGTGGTGATCAGGTCGCAGATCCCCTGGACGCCCTGGCGGAGCACGTCGTCGGCGACGCGGAACGCCTCGAGCATCGAGGTCGACTGGTCGAGCACCTCGAGCAGCCGGTCGTTCGGGATGACGATGACCGTGTCGCAGTTGGCGCGGAGCTCGTCCACGCCCTTCTGCGCCTGCTCGCGGCGGCGCGTGCCCTCGAACTTGAACGGCATCGTCACGATGCCGACGGTGAGCGCGCCGAGTTCCCGCGCGATGCGCGCGACGACCGGCGCGGAGCCCGTGCCGGTGCCGCCGCCCTCGCCGGCGGTGATGAAGACCATGTCGGAGCCGCGCAGGACGTGCTTGATCTGGTCGTACGCGTCCTCGGCGGCCTGACGACCCACGTCGGGATCGGCCCCGGAGCCGAGGCCCTGGGTCAGCTCGCGCCCGATGTGGAGCTTGATCGGCGCCTCGCAGCCACGCAGCTGCTGAATGTCCGTGTTGACCGCGACGAACTCGACCTGGGAGATTCCGGCCTCGATCATCCGGTTGACGCCGTTCAGGCCGCCGCCGCCGACTCCGACCACGCGGATGACCGCGAGGTAGGCGGCGGATTCGGGCCGCGGCGTGTGACGCAAGCGCGGTGTGGGATCGACGAAGCGCGCCGCGGGCGGCTCCTCGATCTCGGGGATCGCGGGCATGGCCGGTGCAGCGGCCGGCGCAGCCGAAGCTGCGGGCTCAGGCACCGGAGCCGGCTCGCGCTTGGGCTCGGGCTCGGACTTCGGCTCGGGCTTGCGCTCGGCCGGAAGCGCCGAGGCCTCGGCGATCGTCATCTCGTTGGGACCAACGTGCTCGACGGTCTGCGCCTCGGAGGGTGCAGCACCCTCCTTGCGCTCCCGCTCGGCCTGGCGCTGTGCCGCCTCCGTTGCGCGGAACAGTTCGGCCAGGGGGCCCTCACGCATGCTGGCGCGCCCGCGGTTTCGAGCCATTGAGCACCTCCTTCGCAAGCTGGCGATAGGCGTCTGCCGCCTGGCCGCTCGGGTCGTACTTGAGGATGGACTCGCCCTGCACCGGCGCCTCCGCGTAGCGGATGGTCTTGCGGATGCGCGTCTCGAAGACGAGGTCGCCGAAGTTCTCCTTCAGCATCTCCACGGCCTCGCGCGCGTGGATGCGTGCGCGAGTCGAACATCGTCGGGAGGATCCCGCGGATCTCGACCGTGGGGTTCAGATTCTCGCGGATCATCGTGAGCGTCCCCTCGAGCTGGACGAGGCCGCGCAGCGAGAGGTACTCGCACTGGACGGGGACGATGACGCCGTCCGCGGCCGTGAGCGCATTGATCGTGAGCAGCCCGAGCGAGGGCGGCGTGTCGATCAGGATGTAGTCGTAGCGGGAGCGCACCGGGAGCAGCGCCTTCTGGAGGGCGCGCTCGCGTCCGATCATGCTCGACAGGGCGAGCTCCGCTCCGGCGAGATCGATCGAGCTGACGGCCACGTCGATCTCCGCGTGCTGGATCACTTCCTCGATCGGAAGCTGGTGGACGAGCACGTCGAACATCGAGCGCTCGACCATGTCCGGATCCATGCCCTGGGACATGGTGAGATTCCCCTGCGGATCGAGGTCGACGGTGAGCACGCTGAACCCGAGCTCGTTCATCGCAGCCGCGAGGTTCACGGTCGTCGTGGTCTTTGCCACGCCGCCTTTTTGGTTCGCCAAGGCGATGACCTGTCCCAAAGATGCTCCTTGTGAGGATTGCGTTCGCACGCGCGAACGCGTTTTAGAGAGGAGGCTCACAGGCCTTCCATTCGTTTGAAGGTACCACAATCCTTCTGCGATTCAGGGTAGCGCAAATAGCGGAAATTTCCCCCGGGAACATGCGCGGAGAAATGCCTGGAAATCGGGCTGTTCTTACCCGCCGGGATCAGGCAGCGTCGTGGGGCGAATCGGACGGGTCTTTCGCCTCGGGACCGCGCTCGGCGAGCACCGCCTCCGCCTCGGCGAGTAGCTTGCGGACCTCGCCGAGCAGGACGACCCGGTCGCTCTTGCCGCGCAGGCCTTCGATCCGCTGCAGCTGCTCGTCCACACGGGGGTCGTCTTCCACCCTGCGAACGGTAGGCGGCGAAACCACGCGAAGGTGTGACCGTTTGCGCCGAGTTTCAGACGGCATCGTGCGGAAGCTCCCTCGCCTGGCGACAGGTCCGGCGGGCCATGTAGACGGCGACCAGCGTGAGGCCGAGCGCGACGGCGAGCGCGGGCCACAGGCGGCCGGCCCCGTTGTAGAGGCAGAGGATGATCCCGAGGAACGCCGCGACGCGGAAGGCGAGGCAGCGGCGGCGGATCAGCTTCGCGCTCATCCCGCCGCGACGACGCGGGCTGCGATCGGCCGCGAGCGCGGCCGAAGGCCGAGGAGCATCTCGTCGAGCGCGGCGACGAGCCCGGGCCGAGAGTCGTGGAGGAGCGCCTCGACGAGCGCGCGGCGAACGGCCTCTTCAGCACGGGCGCCGGGCCCATCGCCGTCGAGGAGCGCACGCAGGGCGATGAGCAGCTCGGTGCGTTCGCGCCCGTTCTCCCCGAGGAGCACGGAGGCGCGCATCGCGGCCGCCCACGCGCCCTCGTCGCCGCCGAGCAGCGATTCCAAAGCCTCGCGCAACTCGTCGGCGCGCGCGGGGCCCGTGTGGAAGAGCGCGAGCTCCCAGCGGTCGAGCGCCTCGAGTGCCTCGGGATCGGCCCCGGCCGAAAGGCGCTCGATCAGGCCGGAGACGAGCTGGGCGCGGAACGGATCGAGCCGCGTCGGCTCCCCCGTCGGAACCTGAGCGGCGAGCGGCGGCGCCGGGCGAATGTCGTACGCGCGCCCGTCCAGCCGCTCGAACACGACCGGGCCCGCGGCGATCGCCCCGGACGTGGCCAGGCGAAGGGCGGTGATGGCACGGCCGAACTCGGCGGGGGCGTCGGGCACCTGGGCGGCGGTTCCGGGAAGGTCGGTCGTGAGCTCGAGGACGAGCGTGCGGTCGACCTCGCGGCCGAAGTCGCGCGGCACGAGCCGTTGCGCCTCGGGCCAGACGTCGGTCAGCTCCCCGCCGAGCGCCGGGCGGACTCGCAGACCCGAGACCGAGCTCGATCGTCCCGCCGGCGGAGAGGCCGACGAGCGGGGCGAGCGCCACGTACGCGCGCGTGGCGCCGAAGAGCGAGCGCTCGAGCTCGGCGTAGGCGCGCTCGAAGCCTTCGTCGTCCCAGTCGAAACCGCCGCAGGCCTCGGCCGTGCGGATGAGGAGCGGGATGAGGACGATGCGGCGCAGGGCGTCGTCCTCTCCGATGCGCTCGCCCGCGTGGGCGCGCGCGAAGATTCCGGCGGCCGGCTCGTCCCGCAGCGCGACGAGCGCGTCGTGCGCGTCCTCGCGGTGGGAAATGCGGTCGGCCCGCGCCTCGACGAACGCGCCGACGAGCGGGCGGTACTCGTAGAGCGTCGGCCGGTTGGGCGCGGCGTGCTCGGCCAGCGAGACCGGAACGTCGGCTCCGGCCTCGATCTCGGCGCCCAGCTCGAAGAACGCGCCGAGGCAGAACGCGCGCAGCGTGCGATGGAGCGAAGGCGAGCGAGGGATGGGCGTTGCCACGAGGGGACCCGATACGCCTCGGCCCGGCTCCTTCCTGCTTGACGCGGCGTTCGAGGGCGCCTCTGGACGCCTATCGGCGTCCCGTAGCGCGCGGCCCCGGCTGACAGCTCGGACACCAGTAGGCGAGGCGCGCGTCGTCGCCCTGCGGCCACGACTCGACCTTCGTCGCGCAGTCGGGACATGGACGACCTGCGCCTCGGTACACCGTCCGCGGCTTGCGGCCCTGCATCGCGGCGCTCGTCTCGGCCAGCACTCGGCGCAGCGCCTCGTCGTCCGACATCGCGCAGGCGCAGCCACGGCGAGAGCCGCGCGCGGTGGAGCCCTTCGGCCTTCCACTTGTTCCCGATGCCGGCGGCGAGGCGCTGGTCGAGGAGCGCGTCGCCGAGCTCGCGGGCCTGGTCGGTCTTGCGGAACCGTTCGAGCATCGCATCGAGGTCCGGCGGATCGTCCATCACGTCAGGGCCGAGCCGCTGGATTCGCGCACGCCCGCGCGTGAGTTCGAGCACCGGCCCGTGCCAGAGCACCGCCTGGAGTTCGCGTCCGCGCAGCACGAGCCACGGCGCCTTCGAGGTCGGCCGGCCCGCCGGCTGCACGCCCCAGCGGCCTTTCATCCGCAGGTGGCTGCGCAGGACGAGGTTCCCGTCGAACGTGAGGAGCAGGTTCTTGCCGACGGCCTCGACCCGCTCCAGCCGGAGGCCGTCGATCCGCTCGGCCACGCCGAGGAGCTGGGCGCGCGGGTTCGGCGACTCGGCTGCGACCACGTCCCCGACGAGCGGCTGGAGCCGCCTGGCCACGCGGTGGAGCGCGTCGCCCTCGGGCACGGCTACGCCCGCAGGACGGCCCGGCGCGGCCCGGCGACGAAGCCGGCCTCGAGGAGGAGCGCCATGACGGACGACTCCGCGACGGGCTCGCTGTCGAAGCGCTCCACGGCGAGCCGCTTCACGCCGGTGCGCCGGGCGTGTGCCACGAGCGCGGCCAGCGCAGGGCGAAGCCACTCGTCCTCCGGATCCCGGAGCGGGACGAGCGAGCGGCCGCCGCGCTCGACGAAGAGCGCTGCCTCGCCGCCGAGCGTGACCACGAGCGCACCGGCCACGCGCGCGGCGCGGCCGTCGGCGCGCTTCGGCCACGGGATCGCGGCGCCGTAGGGCTGGGCGGGATCGGCGGCGGCCAGCACGAGCGCCGCGTCGGGATCGCGCCTCCTCGCGGAGCCGCTCGACCGCGCCGGGCAGCGCGAACTGCGCGCCGCCGAGGCCTTCGACGAAGTAGCCGCGGCGGCAGACCCCCAACGTCTCCAGCTTGCGGAGCTCCTGGTAGACGCGGCTGTACCCGCCGGGCACGCCCTCCGCCCGCACGCCGTCGCGGGTCACGATCCCCTGGCGCTCGAGGAGCAGCTCGGCGAGCGCGCGCGGATCCGGCTCGCCGGCGAAGAGCGGCGCCGTGGACGACCACCGTCCCTGCGTCGCGGTGATCGCGTTGGCGCGCGAGCGCGAGAAGCGGCGCTGGCGCCGCTCGGGCCGCGGCGTCTCGAACCGGCGGCTGGCACGAAGCGGCGTCCAGGCGTCGTTCGAGACCTCGCCCGGCCCAGACGAGATCCCAGAGCGCGGGCAGCGCGGTCTCGGCCTCGAGGCCGGTCTCGGCGAGAAGGTCGTACCAGAAGAGCGCGCCCTGCCCCAGCGCGGCGCGGATCGCCTCGTGCGCCGCGTCCTCGGGCGGCGGCAGCGCCCCCGGCCGCCCCAGCGCGGGGGCGTCCTCGCGGAAGTAGATCGCCACGCGCTCGAGCCCGGCGCCGACCCAGACGACCTCGCCCGACGCGCAGAGCTGGTCGAGCTGCGCGGCCTGGTAGTTCGGCACGCGGCGCGGCAGGACGTCCGATTCCCACAAGGACGCCGGCAGCGACAGACCCTGGAGCGGAACGAGCGCCTCGCGCAGGGTCGCGCGGCGGTCGAGCCCCTGCCACGCCGGGAGGAACCGGGCGAGCGCCTCGCGGCCCGCGGGCTCCACCTGGCGGCGCAGACGCGCCAGCGATGCACGCCGCAAACGGCGCAGAACATCGGGATCGCACCACTCACGCTCGGTTCCGCCGGGACGAAGCTCGCCGCGGACGAGCCGGTCCTCGGCCTCGAGTTGCGCCAGTCCTTCCTCCGCAGCCGGGCCGAATCGCGCCAATGCTTCGGCGGTCGTGAACGGCCCGCGCCCGCGGGCGAAGCGGACGAGCAGGAACCCGAGCGGGTCCTCCCCGCTCTCGAGGAACGCCTCCGGCAGACCCGCCGGCGGCATCGCGCCGACTGCGTCGCGGTAGCGGCCCGCGTCCTCGGCGGCGATCAACCGCTCCTCCCCGGCCAGGCGCACGGTCACCGCGCGCCGTTCTGCGAGCAGCGGCTCCGCCAGCGCTTCGTCGTACTCGCCGGGAAGCAGGTCGCCGCGGCGGAGCAGATGGTCGTGCAGCCCGTCGGGCGTCTTCGGGTCGCCGCGCAGCTCCTCCTCGACCTCGGCCACCGCGTCGGCGTCGAGCAGGTCGCGCAGCTCCTCCTGGCCGAGCAGCTCGCGGATCAGGTCGCGGTCGAGCGCGAGCGCCTGCGCGCGGCGCTCGGCGAGCGGCGTGTCGTCCTCGTACATGTAGGTCGCGACGTAGTCGAAGAGGAGCGACGACGCGTACGGCGAGGCGCTCGC
This sequence comes from uncultured Thermoleophilia bacterium, assembly GCA_963716005.1. Classification (GTDB taxonomy): domain Bacteria; phylum Actinomycetota; class Thermoleophilia; order Gaiellales; family Gaiellaceae; genus CAVRUF01. Next base: position 528,845 of record OY970285.1, on the reverse strand, counting down.
GGTCTCGACCGAGACGAGGTCGACGCGCCGCGCCTGGAGGTCGCCGAGCAGCTTCCGCAGGGCGGGCAGATCGAAGACGTCCTGGAGGCATTCGCGCACGGTCTCGAGCACGATCGGGAAGTCGGGGTAGCGGCGCGCGACCTGGAGGAGCGCCTGTGCCTTCAGCCGCTGCTGCCAGAGCGGCGTCCGCTCGCCGGGCCTGCGCCGGGGGATGAGCAGCGCGCGGCCGGCGTTCTCGCGGAAGCGCGCGCCGAAGAGCGCCGTCTGCCCGAGCTCGGCGAGCACGAGCTCCTCGAGCTCGCGCGGCTCGATCACGAGGTCCTCGATCGGCGGCGGGCTGTCCGCGTCGGGCAGGTGAAGCGCGATCCCGTCGTCCGACCAGATCGAGCCGACCTCGAGCCCGAGCGACTCGCGCAGGCGCGCGGCGAGCGCGAGCGACCACGGCGCATGCACGCGCGCCCCGAACGGCGTCAGCACGCAGAGCCGCCAGTCGCCGATCTCGTCGCGGAACCGCTCGACCACGATCGAACGGTCGGACGGGACGACCCCGGTCGCCGCCTCCTGCTCGCGCAGGAAGACGACCAGGTTCTTCGCCGCCAGCTCGTCGAGCGAATGGTTCGCGCGCAGCCGCTTCGCCGCGCTCTCGTCGTCGAGAGCGACCAGCTCGCGCGCGGTGCGGCCGATCGCCTCTCCCAGCTCGTACGGGCGCCCGACGCTCTCGCCCTTCCAGAACGGCACCGATCCGGGAATGCCGGGCGCCGGCGACACGAGCACGCGGTCGCGCGTGATCTCCTCGATCCGCCACGACGACGCGCCGAGCAGGAACACCTGGCCCTCGCGCGCCTCGTAGACCATCTCCTCGTCGAGCTCGCCGACGCGCCCGCCGCCGTCCATGAGGAACACGCCGTAGAGCCCGCGGTCGGGGATCGTGCCCGCATTCGTCACCGCGAGCCGGCCGGCGCCGTCGCGACCGCGGACGAGCCCGGCGGTGCGGTCCCAGGTGATGCGCGGACGCAGCTCGGCGAACTCCTCGGACGGGTAGCGGCCCGCGAGCATGTCGAGCACGTTCTCGAGCTGCGTGCGGGAGAGGTCGCGGAACGGATAGGCGCCGCGCACGAGGTCGTGCAGGTCGTCGACCGAGATCTCCTCCTGCGCCGCGATCGCGACGATCTGCTGCGCCAGGACGTCGAGCGGGTTGCGCGGGATGCGGGTCTCCTCGATCGCGCCCTCGCGCATGCGGCCGACGACGACGGCGCACTCGAGCAGGTCGCCCCGGAACTTGGGGAAGATGCGGCCCTTGGACGGCTCGTCCAGCCGGTGCCCGGAGCGCCCGACGCGCTGCAGCCCGGCCGCGACCGACTTCGGCGACTCCACCTGGATGACGAGGTCGACCGCGCCCATGTCGATCCCGAGCTCGAGCGACGAGGTCGCGACAAGGCACGGGATCGAGCCGCGCTTGAGCAGCTCCTCGACTTCGATCCTCTGTTCGCGCGCGAGCGAGCCGTGGTGCGCTCTCGCGACCTCGCGCTCGGCCAGTTCGTTGAGCCGCAGCGCGAGCCGCTCCGCGAGCCGTCGGCTGTTCACGAACACGATCGTCGAGCGGTGCGCCTCGACCAGCTCGAGGAGGCGCGGATAGATCGACGGCCAGATCGAGCGGCCGACCCCTCCGTCGATCGGCTCGGCGTTGCCGGGCTCGCGCATGTCCTCGAGCGGCACGACGACCTCGAGATCGAGCTCCTTGGACGAGCCCGCGTCGACCAGCTCGATGTCGCGCGCGCCCGAGACGAAGCGGCCGATCTCCTCCAGCGGACGCTGCGTCGCGGAGAGCCCGATCCGCTGGAACGGCCGGTCGATGAGACGCGCGAGCCGTTCGAGCGAGAGCGCCAGGTGCGCGCCGCGCTTCGTCCCCGCGACCGCGTGCACCTCGTCGACGATCACCGTCTCGACGGTCGTGAGCATCGACTTCGCCTGCGACGTGAGGATCAGGTAGAGCGACTCGGGCGTCGTGATGAGGATGTCGGGCGGGTTGCGCTGCATCCGCGCCCGCTCGCTCTGCGGCGTGTCGCCCGTGCGCACCGCGACGGAAAGCTTGGAGCCGATCCCCGCGAGCGGCCCGCGCAGGTTGCGCTCGACGTCGTAGTTGAGCGCCTTCAGCGGGCTGACGTAGAGGACTTGCGTCCCCTTCCCCGGCTCGGCGCGGTCGAGCGCGAAGAGGAACGCGGCGAGCGTCTTCCCCGAGCCGGTCGGCGCCTGGATCAGCGTGTGCGCGCCGGACGCGATCGCGGGCCAGCCGCGCTCCTGCGCCGGCGTCGGAGCGTCGAACGTCCCCTCGAACCACTCGCGGACCGCGGGGCTGAATGAGGCGAGCGGATCCACGGACGCAGGCTACCGGGCGGCCTCCGGGCCGCAGAGCGACCGCGGGCCGCGCCCCGGATGGAGCGCGGCCCGCGTCGGATCAGATGCCGGTTAGCCGTCCGTGAGCGTCGACCACAGAGCGGCCTGCGCGATGAGCGTCCACTCGCGCTCTCCGTCCATGCGGGAGAACGGGTCGGTCGCGAAGCCCAGGTAGCGGCTATTCGCAGTCGTCGTCCCGTGGACGATCATCGGCGCTCCGGCGACCGCTGCGTCACGATCGAGCCAGAGGCCCGCGACGAACAGATCGCTGGTCGAGCCGAGGTAACGGCCGTCCACGGCCGCGCCCGTCGGGATGGCGGAGAAGTACGTCGTGCTCGACGGCAGGAACAGCGTGTCCCGCGCCGGGTACGCCCCGGTGAGCGGGCTTGCGTTCCCACCGACGTTGTCCCAGAGCGCGATGCCGCCGCCCGCGTCGTCGATGCCGCGGGTGAAGGCGTCGACGAGCCCGCCGGCGGTCATGAACGTGAAGTTCGTCGCCGACTGGCCCGTACCGATGTAGCCGCCGCCACGGGCGAAGAACGCCGTTAGGCGTGCCCTCGCCTGGGTGCTCGCAGCGGCGGGATACGCCGTGCCCGTGTTGTAGAGCACGTCGATCCCGGCGAGCGGGTCGGTCGCCGCGTTCTGCAGCGAGTTCGGCCCGTTGACGGTGGAGACGAACGAGACGTCCGGGCCGAAGACCGCTTCCAGGCCCTCGAAGATCGGCCGGGTCGTGGTCGATGTCTCGGGCGTCGCACTGTTCACGAGGACGCCGATCTTGGGCGCCTTCGTTACGAGCGTCCGCGCCGGCTTGGCGCCGACACCGCGCTCGAACTCGATTCCTGCCTCCTCACCGGCGTCGTCGAGCGCCTCGTACGCCGCTCGAGTGGTCGGAGAGAAGATCAGGCTCCCGGCCGGCATGGTGCCGCCGCCCGTGACCTGGAACGGCGCCTCGGCCAGCTCGGCGTCCACGCCGCTGCGAAGCAGGTCGAGGATGGCCCGGGCCTCGATCGGTCCGCGAACCGTGACCGCGTACCACTTGCCCGGAACGCTCTTCCCGCCCTCGAGGCCGCCGTCGAGACGGGACGGCCGATGGATCTCCTTCGTCCGCGGGTCGAAGTGCCGAGCGTCACGCGGAACCTCGAAGACGTCGGCGCCCCAGACGAGACCGTGGCTCCAGGCGCCCGGAGGCGCGTAGAGGACCGAGATCCGGTCGGAGATGTCCTGGCCGGGGCTCAGCGTGGTCAGAGCGAGTCCGCGCAGCGCCTGATCCATCCAGACGACGTACGAGCCCTCCGGGTACCACCGGCCGTTCCACTTGAACTTCTTCGTCGCCTTCTCGACGTCGATGCCGTTGTCGAGGAGCCACTGGACGAGGCGGTTTGCCTCGGCGTCCGACCGCTGGGCCCCGCTCTCGAACGGGATCACGTAGGCGGTCGGGTACTCGATCATCCAGTTGTGGTTCTCCTCGTCGAACCCGCGCGAGGCGAGGAGCGGGTCGTCACAGCAGTTCGGGCGCTCCGCGTCGTCGACGCCACGCTCGTAGATCCGGACTTGATCCCGCATCATCTTGTCGCGGTTGGAGAGCCAGTAGTCCATCGACGAGTAGAAGACGACGTACTGCGCCTTCTTCGAGCCGAGGCGGCCCTCGCCGCCGCAGCCGGCGGGGTCTTCGAGGGCGCCGGTTGCCGGGTCGTAGACGGGCTGGAGCTCTGTCGAGTTGCACATCTCGACCGTAGAGCCGTCGATCCCGATCAGCGAGATGTACGTCTGCGTGTAGAAGGGGCCCCAGTCGTCCCAGCCCTCGGCGGTGGCCGCGCTGGGCGGCGTGTTCGCCGCGTCGCAGTAGGGGAAGAAGTCGCCCCACATGGGGTGATCCGCCCACGGGCACCAGTCGTTCACGGGTCGCTGGATCCCGTATCCGTTCGAGCCCGGACGGCCCGGAACAGCCGTCAGCCGCGCTTCGTTGTCGTCGAGCCGGCGCTGGTTCCAGTACGCGAAGATGTCGTACTCCATGCCGGGGTTGTGCGGCTTCGTGAGGCCGTCGTCGAGCGTCGGGTTGTAGTAGCCGTGCAGCGCGAGCCCGTTCGTCGCGAGCCAGCGTTGCTGCAGCTCGACGCTGTTCTTCACCTCGGGCTGGGACTGCACGAGGAAGTCCCGGTTCATGTCGAAGCGGTTCTCGTTCTGACGGATGCCCATGACCCGGCCGTCCGGGTTCATGCTCGGGATGATCACGAGGACCGAGTGATTCAGGATCTCGTCCACGATCGCGTTCGTGCCACGTGGCGTGGTCGCGAGGTCGCGGATCACCTGCATCATCGCGTCGCCGCCCTCTTCCTCGTTCCCGTGGATGTTGGCTTCGATGAAGACCGGCATCTTCACGTCCTCGTCCCAGTACCTGAGGAGCTTCCGCGCCAGCTCGGGGTTCTCGAGCTCGACCTTCCTGAGCAGGAGGTAGCGGTAGTAGTCACGCCGCTGCGCCTTGGTCTCGAGCGCGTTCACGACGACGCCATAGTGGTTCCGGCCGCCGGCCGTCTGCCCTATAACCGAGTAGGTCATCCGCTGCGGGAGGCCCGCCGCGGTCGCCTCCGCCTTGATTTTGTCGAGAGTGCATGGGATTGCGCCGTACGGTATGAGCGCGAGCGGCGGTCCCTGCTGGGGCGCGATGCCCGGCTCGGCCGCCGCAGGCGCGCACCAGGTCTCGCCATACGTGGGCCCGAGGCCCGGCGAGATCGGCTGGCCGTTCCAGGGCGCTTCCGCAAGCGCCTGCCCGGCCGTGATCAGCGTGACGAGCGCCGCGAGCGCCGCCACGATCCCCCCACGAACTCCTCTGTGACGCAGTCGTGGTTGCATCGTTCCTCCTCCCGGTCGTCCCACCTCCGAGGGGGTGCCCACGCCCACCCGCCTCCCGGGGAAGCGGAGGTGCGAAGGTTCAGAGGGCCGTCGCTTTCCACGCGACAGCGGCAGAACCCTACGATCCGCCCGGCGCATTTGCAAGCAGAGTGCCTCTGGCTACGCCGGCGCATCTCGCCGCGCTACAGTCGCCTGGTGGCGACGACGAGGGCTCCTTCGCTCCACTTCACCGGCGATCCCGAGGCGGACGCCTTCCTGGCGGAGGATCCGCTGGCGCTGCTCGTCGGGTTCGCGCTCGACCAGCAGGTGACCGTGCAGAAGGCGTTCTCCGGGCCGCTCGAGATCAAGCGGCGGCTGGGCACGCTCGACGCCGGGAAGATCGCAGCGACCGATCCGGCGAGGCTCGAGGAGGTCTTCCGCGAGAAGCCGGCGATCCATCGCTTCCCCGGCGCGATGGCGAAGCGCGTCCAGGATCTGTGCGCGACGATCCAGGCCGACTACGACGGTCACGCCGAGCGGGTGTGGACGGAGGCGGCCGACGGCGCCGACCTGAAGAAGCGGCTGCTCGCGCTCCCGAGCATCGGCGAGATGAAGGCGAAGACGCTGGTCGCGGTGATCGCCAAGCGGCTCGACGCGGCGCCGCCCGGCTGGGAGAAGGTCGCGCCCGAGCACATGACGCTCGGGGACGTCGACTCGGCCGAGGCGCTCGCCGACTACCAGGCGAAGAAACGCGCCCACAAGGCCGCTATGCGCGCGGCCAAGCAGTAGCGCCGCGCCCTGGGGACGAACCGGCACGAAATCGCCACGTTTCCGCGCGTCTTCCGCGCGCAGCGGCGCGGTACGCTCGAAGCGGAGGTGGTGAGCGGCGCGCCAGAAAAAAGGAACTCTGTGGCGTTTGCGCTCTTACGCCACGCCGGCGAAGAGCGACGAGCGGGCCTCGCGCACCATTTCACGCGCGATCACGAGCCGCTGGACCTCGTTCGTACCCTCGTAGATCTGGGTGATCTTCGCGTCGCGCATCATGCGCTCGACCGGATACTCCTTGACGTAGCCGTAGCCGCCGAGGATCTGCACGGCCTCGGTCGTCACCCACATCGCCGTGTCGGAGCAGAAGAGCTTCGCCTGCGCTGAGACCTTGGTCAGCTCGGGGCCGTCGACTCCGTCGTCTGCCATCCGCGCGAACCGGTGCAGGAGCCCCCGCGCCGCCTCGCAGGCGGTATCCATGTCCGCGAGCTTCGCCGCGATCAGCTGGTGCGAGGAGATCGGCTTCCCCATCGTCTCGCGGCTCTTCGCGTAGTCGAGCGCGTAGTCGGTCGCGCCCTGCGCGATCCCGAGCGCCTGCGCCGCGATCCCCGGCCGCGAGCGGTCGAGGACGCGCATCGCGATCGGAAAGCCCTCGCCCTCCTCTCCGATGAGGTTGTCCGCCGGGATGCGGCACCCGTCGAAGAAGACCTCGCCGGTCGTCGAGCCCTTGATCCCGAGCTTCGGCTCGATCCGGCCGACCGAGAAGCCCGGCGCGTCCGCCTCGACGATGAAACACGAGATCCCCTTGTGCCCCGCGTCGGGGTCGGTCTTGGCGAAGACGGTGTAGAGCCCGGCGACGCCGGCGTTCGTGATGAAGCGCTTGCCGCCGTCGAGGACGTACTCGTCGCCGTCGCGCTTCGCCGTCGTCCGCATGGCGGCTGAGTCGGAGCCCGAGCCCGGCTCGGTGAGCGCGTAGGCCGCGAGCCACTCGCCGGACGCAAGCCTGGGCAGCCAGCGCTGCTTCTGCTCCTCTGAGCCGGCCAGCTTCACGGCCAGCGCGCCCAGCTCCTGCACGGCGAGGATCGAGGCCGGTGGTCGCGCACGCCTTCGAGATCTCCTCGATCGCGACCATGAGCGTGAGCGTTCCGGTGCCCGTTCCGCCGTAGGCCTCGTCGAACGGCAACGCCAGGATGTCGTTCTCGCGGAAGAGGTCGACCATGTCCTGCGGGAACTCGGCGGTCGCGTCGATCTCGGCGGCCCGGGGCGCGATCCGCTCGCGCGTGATCTGCCGGACGAGCTCGCGGATCTCCCGCTGGTCGTCGCTGAGGTCGTCCCAGGGCACGGCGCGGATTCTAGTTTCGCGACGGAAGCCGCGATACGCTCCAGGCGAGATGCGCACGTGCGCGAGCTGCGACGGCCCGGTCGAGGGACGGTTTCGCTACTGCCCCTGGTGCGCCGCGCCGCAACGCCTGAAGTTCACCGAGCTCTTCGCCGGCGACCAGGGCAAGGGCCTGCGCGTTTCGCGCTACCTCGAGGAGCGGCACGTGCGCTTCAGCGTCTGGGACGAGACGGCTCGGCGCATGCGCGCCTCGGCTGCGGTCTCGCTCGACGAGGAGGAGGCGGCGCGATTGGCCGCGTTCCTCGTCGAGACGGAATCCCCGACCGAGCCTCTGACGCTCTAGAGGACGATCAGCTCCTCCGGCGCGGTCGTCAGTGCGACGCCGCCGTCCTCGGTCACGAGGTACGAGTTCTCGATCCCGATCGCGGCCTCGCCGGGAAACACGAACTTCGGCTCGAGCGCGAAGACCATGTCCTTCTCGAACGGCTGGTCCCAACCGCGCGCCAGGAGCGGCAGCTCGTCGATCTCGAGCCCGATCCCATGCCCGACGAAGGTGACGCGCTCCTCCCCCGCGCCCATGAACCCCTCGTGCCCGCCGGCCAGCTCCTGGGCCAGGTCGTAGAGCGCCGCGCCGGTGACGCCGGGCTTCGCCGCGGCCGCGACTCCGTGGAGCACCGACACGGCGAGGTCGTGCGTCTCCGTGTACCGCGCCTCGACGGGGCCGAGCGAGAACATCCGGGTCTGATCCGAGAGGTAGCCGTCGTGCGCGCCCGCGAGGTCGACGAGGATCGGCTCGCCGCGCCCGATCGGCCTCGCCGACGCGCCCTTCGACACGGCGACGTTCGGCCCCGGACCGACGATCGGCGTCTCGCTCGCGCCGGGCACCGCGCCGCTCGGCCCGGCCAGCACCGAGCCGTAGAAGAGCTCGTTGTTGAAGGAGCGGAAGCGGATGACGCCCTGGTGCCCGGCGAGGCGCAGCTCGCGCTCGATCTCCGCCGCCAGCTCGAGCTCGGTCATCCCCTCGCGCACGTGGCGCTCCATCCACTCCGGCAGGTGCGCGACCTGCTCGCACGCGACGCGGATGCGCTCCAGCTCGTAGGCGGACTTGATCGACCGCACGGCTCGCAGAACGCCGGAGCAGTCGGCCAGCTCGAAGCCTTCGAGACGCTTGGCGTAGCGCAGGTAGCTCGCCGCCGGGAGCACGTCCAGCTCGAGTCCGAGCTTCCCGCCGTCGAGCCCGAGCCCGGCGAGCGCCGGGCCGAGGTCGCGGAGCGAGCGCAGCGGCTCGACCCGCTCGAGAGGACTCTCCTCGCGCGCACGCGCGAGCGTCTTGCGCACGAGCAGCGCCGGCTCGCCCTCGGCGGGAACGATCAGGTGCGCGCTCTGCGCCGTTCCGGTCAGGTAGTAGAGGTCGGTCTCCTGGACGACGAGCGCACCGTCGAGCCCCGCCGCGCGGAGCCCGTCCTGGAACCGGGCGATGCGCGCTTGGATCTCTTCGGCGGGAACCATCGGATTAGAGTCTTTCGGACCGTGATCCTTGACGAACGGCGTCATCCGCACGATGGACCCCTCGCTGCCCACCGCGGCGGCTCTTGCGATCGCGGGCGACAAGGTCGCAGGCGGCGTCGGCGTCCACGAGACGGCGCTCGCGAGCCCCGAGACGATCGACCTCGGCGGCCTCACGGTCGTCCCGGGCTTCACCGACTCGCACGTGCACTTCGCCCAGTGGTCGCTGGCCCAGCGCCAGGTGCGGCTCGAGGGCACGGCCTCCCTGGACGAGGCCGTTGCCAGGGTCGCCGCAGCGGCCAAGGAAGCGACGCGTGACCGCTGGCTGCGCGGGATCGGCTGGCGCAGCGGCATGTGGGAGCCGCAGGTCGAGCCGACGCGGCAGGCGCTCGACGCGGTCACCGGCGACATCCCGGTCGCGCTGATGGCGAAGGACGGCCACTCGATCTGGCTCAACTCGGCGGCGCTCGCCCGCGGGGACGGCAACCTGCTCGTCCCGGGCGGTGTCGTCGAGACCGACGACCACGGCGAGCCGACCGGCGTCCTGCGCGAGGAGTCCGCCTGGCACTTCCGCGAGACGTACGTCTACGGCCAGACGCCCGCGTCCGAGTGGGTGGACGCCATGCGCGAGGGCGTGAAGATCGCCAACTCGCGCGGCGTCACCGCCGTCCACGACAAGGACGGCTGGGTCGGGATCCTCCCGTGGTGGCAGGAGCTCCGCGCAGAGGGCGGGCTGAAGCTGCGCGTCTGGCAGTCGCTTCCGCACGAGCAGCTCGACGCGATCGAGGCGCTCGGGATGCAGGCCGGGCTCGGCGACGACCTGCTCCGCGTCGGTTACATCAAGGTCTTCATGGACGGCACGCTCGGCTCGAAGACCGCGCGGATGCTGGACGGCACCGGCGTCGAGATCACGAGCCGCGACGACTTCGAGGAGATCGTCCGCCGCTCCGCCCGCGCGGGTTTCGCGGTCGCGGTGCACGCGATCGGCGACCAGGCCAACCGCGACGCGCTCGACGGGTTCGAGGCCGCCGCGGAGGAGTGGCGCCCGCGTGGCCTGCGCCCGCGGATCGAGCACACGCAGATCCTCGCCCCCGAGGACATCCCGCGCTTTGCGGAGATCGGCGTCGTGGCATCGGTGCAGTTCTCCCACGCGCCGTCGGATCGCGACCTCGCCGACGAGACCTGGGCCGGGATGACCGACCGCGCATACGCGTGGCGCTCGCTCCTCGACGCGGGGACGCTCCTCGCGAACGGCTCCGACGCGCCGGTGGAGGAGCTCGACCCCCTCATGGGGATCCGCGCCGGCGTCACGCGCACGCTCGACGAACGGCCCGCCTGGCACCCGGAGCAGATCCTGACCGTCGAGGAGACGCTCCACGCGACGACGGTGGCGCCGGCCTGGCTCACGCACGACGAGCACCGGCGCGGCAAGCTCCTTCCCGGCTACGTCGCCGACCTCGTCGTGCTCGATCGCGACCCCGTCTCGACCCCGCCCGAGGAGCTGTCCGAGGTGAAGGTGGTCGCGACAATGCTCGGCGGACGCTGGGTTTTCGGCGGTCCACCGTTCCACTAGCGCTGACCGAAGGTTCTGTCTACAATAGTCAGCAAGAGCCGGGCGCTTTGGACGAGGAGGGTGTGCCGCAGCCCCTTCCGGTCTTGCCCGGCTCTTCCATGGTCCGGCACAGAAACCGTGGGCGTACAATGAGCCCATGCGCACGATGCGACCGGTACACGACGAGGAGTGCGCGGTCGCCTGTTCGGCCGACATCATCGGCGCGAAGTGGACGGCTGTGCTCGTCCACGATCTCTCGGAAGGATCGCGCCGCTTCTCCGACCTCGAGCGCGCCCTCCCCGGGATCAGCCCGCGGACGCTCTCCGAGCGCCTGCGCGCGCTCGAGCAGGAAGGGATCCTCGAGCGGCACAGCTACCCGGAGTCGCCGCCGCGGGTCGAGTACGAGCTGACGCCGAAGGGCCAGGCGCTCCTCCCGATCATCGAGGCGATGCGGCAGTTCGGCCACGACTGGCTCGTCCCCGAGCACGACCACTCGGGCGCGGCGTCGGTCGTCTAGAGCTTCGCGAGCTCGACGAACAGCGCCTTGGCCGTCTCGACGCCGAGCGGGATGTAGCGAACGAGCATGCCCTCGTTCGGCGCGTGCACGTTCCCGTCCGGGAGGTCGAAGCCGCTCACGATCGTGGGGATGCCGCGGTCGGCGAGCGCGGGCACGATCGGCAGCGTTCCGCCCGAGCGGAGGAGAAGCGGCCGCTTGCCGAGCACGCGCTCGAACGCGTCCTGGGCGAGCTTCACCGCCGGTGCGTCGGGCGCGACGAGACCGGCGGGCGCCGACGACCAGCGCTCGATGTCGACCTCGGCGCCCAGCGGTGCGGCCTCGCGCATGAGGCGCTCCATCGCGAGCGCGATCTCCTCCACGTCCTGGACAGGCGCGAGGCGGATCGAGACGTTCGCCTCGGCCTCGATCGGAATGACCGTCTTCTGGAGCACCGGCGAGCCACCCGTCAGACCGTGGACGTCGACGGCCGACCCGGCGAGCGTCCTCTCGTAGAACTCCTCGGCGGCACGGTCGTCGCGCGGCTTCGCGCCCTGCTCGTCGAGCGCGCCCTGGCCCGAGACGATCGCGGCCCAGCCGGCGCGCTCTTCATCGGTCGGCGGGACGATCCCGCTGCGCAGCTCGTCGGGCTCGGCGACGACCGGGGCGAGCGTCTGCATGAGCGCGTGCGTTGCGTTCATCGCGGCGCCGCCGAAGACACCCGAGTGGAGGTCCCGCTCGCCGGTGCGCACCTTGACGTGGAAGTAGACGAGCCCTCGCGTCCCGATGTAGAAGGCCGGGACGTCGACCTCGGGCATGCCGGCGTCGAAGATGATGCAGGCGTCCGCACCGCGCTCGTCGGCGGCGACCCATTCGACGATCGAGTGGCCGCCGGTCTCCTCCTCCCCGTCGCATGCGATCCGCACGTTCACGGGCAGCGCGCCTTCGGCGGCCAGCAGCGCGGCGGCCTTCAGGAGGAGGTAGAGGTTGCCCTTGTCGTCCGCAATGCCCCTCGCGTAGAGCCGGTCGCCGCGGATCGTCGGCTCGAACGGCGGCGACTCCCAGTGCTCGAGCGGGTCGGGCGGCTGGACGTCGAAGTGCCCGTAGACGAGCACCGTCGGTGCGTCGGCGCCGGCCGAGGCCCGGATCTCGCCGACCACGAGCGGCGCGGGCTCGGACGTCGGAACGAGCTCGGCCTCGCCGCCGGCGGCACGGACGAAGTCGCGCACCCACTCCCCCGCCCGGACGACGTCGGCCGCCTGCCCGGGGTCGGCGCTGACGCTCGGGATCCGCAGAAACTCCGTGAGCTCGTCGAGCCAGGCCTGCGGCGGGGTCTGCTCGGACATCGCCGCCAGTCTAGGGAGCCGAGCGCTTCGGCCGCGCGACGAGCTCGCCGCCGCAGTTCGGGCAGACGCCCTGCATCGCCTCGGCGCAGGCGGGGCAGAACGTGCACTCGAACGAGCAGATGGTCGCGTCGTCGCCGTGTGCCAGCGGAGCGCGACAGCGCTCGCAGGCCTCTCTCATCTCCAGTGCCACCTCCCTAGCGTACGAGGCGGCGGCGACGCATTACGCAGCGACCTCGCGGAGCTTCTGCGACTCGGCCATCGCCTGGAGCTTCTTCAGGCACTGGTTCTCGATCTGCCGGACGCGCTCGCGCGTGACGTTGAAGGTCTTGCCGACCTCGTCGAGCGTCCGCGGCTGCTCGCCGGCGAGCCCGTAGCGAAGCTCGAGGATCCGGCGCTCCCGGTACGAGAGCACGCTGAGAACCCGCGCGAGCGTCTCCTGGCGGATGACCTCGTCGGCCGCCTCGTCCGGCGCCTTCGCGTTGTCGTCCGCGATGAAGTGGCCGAGCTCGGAGTCGTCCTCCTCGCCCACCGGCTTCTCGAGCGACACCGGCGTCTGGGCGCTGCGGCGAACCGCCTCGACCTCCTCCGGCGTGATCTCGAGCACCGCGGCGATCTCCTCGATCGACGGGTCGCGGCCGAGCTCAGAGACGAGCTTGCGCTCCGTGCGGCCGATCTTGTTCAGCTTCTCGACCACGTGGACGGGCATCCGGATCGTGCGCGCCTTGTCGGCGAGCGCCCGGGCGACCGCCTGGCGGATCCACCAGGTCGCGTACGTCGAGAACTTGAAACCCTTGCGGTAGTCGAACTTCTCCGCCGCCCGCACGAGGCCGATCGTCCCCTCCTGGATCAGGTCGAGGAACGGGAGCCCCTGGTTGCGGTAGTTCTTCGCGATCGAGACGACGAGGCGGAGATTCGACTCGACCATCTTCCGCTTGGCCCCCATGTCGCCGCGCTCGATGCGCTTGGCGAGCTCGACCTCCTGCGCCGCCGTCAAGAGCGGCACGCGGCCGATGTCCTTCAGGAAGAGCTGGAGCGCGTCGGTGGAGACTTCGCGCTGATCGACCGTCAGGTCGACCGCCGCGACCTCCTCGGGCGCCGCCGGAACGACGTCCACGTGCAGGTCCTCGAGGGCCTGCAGAAACTCATCTGCCTGGGCAGGCTCAGCGCCCAGTTCGTCGAGGAGTGCCGTCACCTGCTCGTGCGTAATCGAGCCGTGCTCCTGACCGAGCGCTACGAGCGCCCGCGTCTCCTCGTGATCGAGCAATGTCAATCCAGACCCCGCAGCTGTGTCCTCGACCCCCAATGCAGCCCCTCCCTCTGAAAGGTAGACCCCCGCCGCGGCTCAGTCAACGGTCTCTTTGGTGGAAAACCGTCACCCGAGACGCCTGGCGACTGTGCCCGGACCCCCGGCCTGTGTCATGGGCCGAATGGCCCATATTGCAGGTGGGTTGGTCCTATTCGATCTGTGCCAATCGTGCAAGTACCCGGCCTGCCTGTTTGCCGTAGAAGCCTTCCTGATCGGAGACCTGCGCTCGTTCGAGCTGTTTCCGCGCGTTGTCCAGATCGGGTAGCCACAGCAGCATCAGTCCGAGATGGAAACGGATGAGAGACGAATTTGGGTTCGCGGACGCGAGTGGCCCGAGCTTCGCGAACGCCGGCGACGCGTCGTCCTTGTCGAAGCTCGACACCGCGGAGGCGACCTGCGCCTCGAGGCTCTCCGGGTCGGCCTCGACCGCGTTTGCATAGGCACGCCTTGCCGACTCGCGGTGGCCCATCGTCTCGAGCGCGCTCCCGTAGAGGATCCAGTCCTGGACGGTGCCGCGCTTCTCGGCGTTCTTTCGCACCGTCTCCAGGCGCTCCTCGAGCGACAGCTTGGCGATCGCCGCCGGCACGTCCTCGACGACGAACTGCGGCCGGCCCGGCGGTGAGTGCGGGTTGAGCAGATCCTCGGCGCTCAGGGCTGCCGGCGTGTCGGGCTCGCGCTCCTCCGCCTCGGCCCACTGCTTCGCGAGCCGCATTCGGCTCGCCCTTCGCGAGCAGCGCGAGACCGAGGTTGAGCCGGGCGACCGCGCTGTCCGGGTAGGCGTCGACGATCGCCTGGAGCTTCTCCTCCGTCTCCTCGGGCCACGCCGTGACCGCGTCGCCGATCTGCGCCTCGATCGAGTCCGGGTTCTCCTCGAGGATCTCCTGGAACGTCGTCCTCGCGCCGAGGGCGTCGTCCTCCTCGTACTTGCGCTCGGCGTCGCGCAGCCCGCGGGCGAGCTCGTCGTCGCGGTCGATCACCGCGAGCTCGAGCGCCGGCGCCTCGGGGACGAACGCCACGGTCTCCCCCAGCGCCGGGTCGTCCTCCTGGAGAAGCGCGGCCGCGCTGACGACGCCGACCGCGACCAGGGCGGCAGCGGCGACCAGGGAGATCACGCGCGTGCGAGGAGACAAGAGGGATCGAGCGTAGCTACGTCGGCTCGAAGACCCTCGCTATACTCAGTGTAGTAATGGCTTCCTACCGGGACCTTCTCGCCCAGGTTCGCGCCGAGATCGACGAGACCGACGCGCCGTCCGCCCGCGAGCGGCTGGACGCCGGGGAAGCAATCTTCGTCGACGTCCGCGAGCGCGCCGAGTGGGACGAGGGCCACATCCCGGGCGCGGTGCACATCCCCCGCGGCTCGCTCGAGTCGCGCGCCGAGGGACTCCTCCCCGACCGCGGCCGGGCGCTCGTCGTCTACTGCGCGGCGGGCAGCCGTTCCGCGTTCGCCGCCAAGACGCTCGAGGATCTCGGCTACGTCGACGTCGTCTCGCTGACGGGCGGCTTCACCGACTGGAAGCGCAACGGCCTGCCGGTCGAGATCCCGCAGTCGCTCGACGCCCAGCAGCGCCGCCGCTATAGCCGCCACCTCCTGATTCCCGAGGTCGGCGAGGCCGGCCAGGAGAAGCTCCTGAACGCGCGCGTGCTCCTGATCGGCGCGGGCGGGCTCGGCTCCCCCGCGTCGCTCTACCTCGCGGCGGCCGGCGTCGGAACACTCGGGATCGTCGACGACGACGTCGTGGACGAGTCGAACCTCCAGCGCCAGATCGTCCACTCGACCGAGCGCCTCGGCGACTCGAAGGCCGAGTCGGCCAAGCGCACGATCGCCGCGCTCAACCCCGACGTGGACGTCGAGGTCTTCGCCGAGCGCCTGACGACCGAGAACGCCGACCGGATCCTCGGCGCGGGCTGGGACGTGATCGTGGACGGCGCCGACAACTTCCCCACGCGCTACCTCCTGAACGACGCGTCGGTCTTCCACGGGATCCCCGTCGTGCACGGGTCGATCTACCGCTTCGAGGGCCAGACGACGGTGTTCAAGCCGCACGAGGGCCCCTGCTACCGCTGCCTCTTCCCCGAGCCGCCGCCGCCCGAGCTCGCTCCGAGCTGCGCGGAAGGCGGAGTGCTCGGCGTGCTCCCCGGCATCGTCGGGTCGCTCCAGGCGAACGAGGCGATCAAGGTCATCCTCGGGATCGGCGACCCGCTCGTCGGGCGCCTCCTCCTCTTCGACGCGCTCTCGACGACGTTCACCGAGATCTCGCTCCGCCGCGACCCCGACTGCCCCGTCTGCGGCGAGAGCCCGTCGATCACCGAGTACATCGACTACGTCGAGTTCTGCGCGGCGCGATGACGCGCGTCCGGATTCCGCCGACGCTTCGCTCCGAGGTGGGCGGTGAGCGTGAGATCGACGGCACCGGCGCGACCCTGCGCGAGCTCCTGGCCGACCTGGCCGCGCGCTTCCCGGGCCTCGGGGAGCAGGTGCTCGACGACGGCGAGATCGCGTCCTTCGTGAACGTCTACGTGGATAGCGAGGACGTGCGCACGCTCGACGGCCTCGACACGCCGCTGCGCGAGGGCTCGAGCGTGATCCTCCTCCCGGCTATGGCCGGCGGAGAGCACGCTCTGGCGCCGTCGCTCCTCGACACGGTCGGCTCGACGCCGCTCGTGGAGCTGCCGCGGCTCGCTCCTTCGGGTGTACGGCTGTACGCGAAGCTCGAAGGCGCGAACCCGACCGGCTCGGTCAAGGACCGCGTCGCGAAGGCGATGGTCGAGGCCGCCGAGGCACGCGGCGAGCTCGAGCCCGGCCGCGAGCTGCTCGAGCCGACGAGCGGGAACACGGGCATCTCACTCGCGCTCGTCGCGAAGCTGAAGGGCTACCGGCTCACTTGCGTCGTCCCCGCGAACGCCACGGCGGAGCGGCTGCGGCTCCTCGAGCTCTACGGCGCGAAGGTCATCACGACGCCCGCCGAGGAAGGCTCCAACGGCGCGGTCCGCGAGGCGCTGCGCCTGGCCGAGTCCGACCCGAAGTACGCGATGCTGAACCAGTACGGCAACGACGCGAACCCCCGCGCGCACTACGACGGAACAGGCACCGAGATCGCCGACGCGCTCCCGCAGGTGGACGCGCTCGTCGCAGGCCTGGGTACCGGCGGAACGCTGATGGGCGCCGGCGAGCGGCTGCGCGAGGCGTTCCCGGGAATCACGATCGCGGCCGCGGAGCCGCTCCAGGGCGACCTCGTCTACGGCCTGCGCTCGCTCGACGACGGCTACACGCCGCCGATCCTCGACGTCTCGAAGCTCGACCGGAAGGTCCTCGTCACCACCGACGAGTCGATCGCCGGCACGCGGGCGCTCCTCGAGGAGGAAGGGATCTTCGCCGGCGTCTCCTCCGGCGCGGTCGTGCACGTCGCGCGGCGCATCGGCGAGGAGATGGGCTCGGGAACCGTCGTCTGCGTCCTCGCCGACGGCGGCTGGAAGTACCTGTCCGCGCCGTTCTGGCAAACCGGCGACGCGGACGACTCGAGCCTCTGGTGGTAATCGGCGCCGAGGTCTACTCGGCGCTCACCGAACATGCCGAGGCCGAGCGCCCGAACGAGGCGTGCGGGCTCATCGCCCTGCGCGACGGCGTCGCCGAGCGCTACATCCCCGGCCGAAACGCCGAGCCGAGCCCGTACCGCTTCCAGCTCGAGGTCGATCCCGAGACCTGGTTCCTCGAGGACGAGGGCTACGAGCTCGCCGTCTTCCACTCGCACCTCGCGAGCCCGCCGCGCCCGTCGCGGACGGACGTCGAGAACATCGGCCTGTGGGAAGGCCGCCCGTACGTGATCCTCAACGTCCAGACCGGCGAGCTTCTCGCGTGGCGGATCGCCGACGGCCGCGTCGAGCCCGTCGAAATGGCGGGCGAGCGGCTCCGCTAGAGCCGCCCGCCCTCTTGGAGACGCCGGGGGACACAACCGGCGAGTGGAGCCTCGGTCAGGGCACCTTGAAGGTGCGGCTCATACGCTGGGGATGCGCCGAGCAGTAGTAGCGGTACGTGTTTCCCCGCTTGATCGCGACGGTCCAGGTGATCGTGCCTTCGTATTCGAGGGCCGTCTTGCGAACGGTCTTCCCGCCGCGGGAGAGGATGAAGTTGTGGATGCCCGAGCTGTCCGTGACGACGAACTTGTGCGTGCCCTTCTTGATGCTCGTCACGATCTTCCCCTTCGCGTTCTTCAGCGTGATCGTCCGCGTGGGTCCGACCTTGCCGTAGAAGGTCGCAGCCTCGGCGCCGCCACCGCCTATGAGAGCGACGGCGGCGACGGCGGAGAGGGATGTCACGAGCGCCCGGGGCATTTCAGGGAGGGTGGCCGTGCCCGTATCTACGCGACGGCCGCACGGGCGGATTGCGCCCGCGATACTGCCGGGATGGACTGGGACGAAACCGACGGCGCGCTCGAGCGGACGTTCCGCTTTTCGGACTTCCTCGCAGGGATCGCGTTCGTGAACCGCGTGGCCGCGGCGGCCCAGGATGCGAACCACCATCCCGACATCGCGATCTCCTACAAGGAGGTCACGGTGCGCTGGCGGACGCACTCGGAAGACGGGATCACGGATCTCGACCGGCAGATGGCGGACCGCACCGATTCGCTCTTCCAGGGGTAGCGACCGTCCGAAAGCGGTACGACGATTCGTGCATGCGCCGCTGCACGCTCGCCGTTTTCACGCTCGCCCTCGTCTGGGCGCCGTCCGCTCTCGGCGGAACGCTCTACGGCGCGCCCAAGTGCCCCGTCTTCCCGGCCTCGAACGTGTGGAACAAGCGCGTCGACTCCCTGCCGGTGGCGACGAACTCGGACGCGATCATCCGCGCGATCGGCGTCGGCGACTACATGCACGCGGACTTCGGCTCGGGCAAGTGGGACGGCGGTCCGATCGGGATCCCGATCACGGTCGTCCGCGGCTCGCTGAAGCGCTCGCACGTGCGCTTCGCGTACGCGGACGAGTCCGACCGCGGCCCGTATCCGATTCCGGCCGGCGTGCGGATCGAGGGCGGCCCACAGGCCGACGGCGATCGCCACGCGCTGATCGTCGACCGCGACAACTGCCGGCTCTACGAACTGTTCGCGCTGCGCAAGCGCAACGGCAAATGGCGCGCCGGGTCAGGCGCGATCTGGAACCTCCGCTCGAACAAGCTGCGTCCCGCCGGCTGGACGTCCGCCGACGCGGCCGGACTCCCCATCCTCCCCGGGCTCGCGCGCTTCAACGAGGTGAAGAAGGGCGTCATCAAGCACGCGCTGCGCGTGACGGTCGAGAACACCCGCAAGGCCTACATCTACCCGGCGCGCCATCACGCGAGCGACCTGACCGGCCGCAACCTGCCGCCGATGGGCCTACGGCTACGGCTGCGCGCGGACTTCCCCATCGCGAGTTACCCGAAGCAGGCGCGCGTGATCCTCACGGCCCTGAAGCGCTACGGGATGATCGTCGCCGACAACGGATCCGACTGGTTCGTCTCGGGCGCGCCCAGCTCTGGCTGGGACAACGACCAGCTCCACTCGCTCCACAACGTCCACGGCTCCGACTTCGTCGTCGTGAACACGTCGAAGCTGCGGAACGGCTAGCCGGCCGCCTCGACCGGCTCGGTTTCGGGCTCTTCGGCGAGGAACTCGACCTCGAGGCGTTCGATCCGCTTGCCGTCGGTCTCGAGGACGCTGAAGTGCAGGCGCTCCCACACGACCTCGTCGCCTTCCTCGGCGGCGCGGCCGAGTTGGCCGAAGACGAAGCCGGCGACCGTGTGGTAGTCCTCCTGCGGCACGTCCTGGTCGAACTGCTCGTTGAAGTCGTCGATCGGGAACGTGCCGGCGATGCGGACGTGCGTTTCGTCGACCTGCTCGACCGACTCGTCCGGCAGGTCGTACTCGTCCTCGATCTCGCCGACGATCTCTTCGAGGAGGTCCTCGAGCGTGACGATGCCGGCGACCGAGCCGTACTCGTCCACGACGATTGCCATGTGCTGGTTCTGCGCGCGGAATTCCGGCAGGAGCGCGCCCAGATCCTTCGTCTCGGGGACGACGTAGGCGGGGCGCACGAGATCCTCGATCATCACGTCGTCGATCCCGCCGGGGTGCAGCGCCTTGAAGAGGTCGCGCACGTGGAGGATCCCGAGCACGTCGTCGAGCGACTCGCGATAGACCGGATAGCGCGTAAACGGCGAGTCGATCACCGCCGCCAGCGCCTCGTTCGACGGGAGATCCACCGAGAGCGCCACGACCTGCGGCCGCGGGACCATCACCTCGTGGGCCTCCTTGTCCGCGAAGTCGAAGACCTTGTAGACCATCTCCTCCTCGGCCGTCTCGATCGCGCCCACGTCCTCGGCCGAGGCGACGAGGTGGCGGATGTCCTCCTCCGTGGACGCGGTCACGCCTGCGCGCGCGGGCGGAACCTGTAGGAGCCGCGCAACCATCCCGGCCGACTTGTCGAGCAGCCAGACAAGCGGGTGCAGGACGCGCCCGAGCACCTCGAGCGGCCGCGCGAGGAGGAGCGCGAGCGTTTCCGCCTTCTCGAGCGCGATCGACTTCGGAACGAGCTCGCCGAGCACGACGCTCAGGTAGGTCAGGACGACGAATGAGATCGCGTACGAGAGCCAGCCCGGCACGGAGTCGCCGAAGAACCCGGCGACGAGCGGCGCACCGATGGCACCGATGAGGATCCCGAAGATCGTGATCCCGACCTGCACGGTGCTGATGAAGCGAACCGGCTCGTCCATGAGGCGCAGCGCCGTGACCGCGCGCCTCGAGCCGCCCTTGACCGCGTCTTCCAGGCGCGCTCGCCGCGCCGTGACCAGGGCGTATTCAGCCGCCACGAACACGGCATTGCCCGCGACCAGGGCGAGCACCACGAGGATGCGAAGGGAGTCGCTCACGCCCCGTTCCCCGGGGCGTTGGTACTAGGCGGTAGCTCGTCCAAAGGCGCATCAGAGGATAGCCGAGCCACCGGTTCACGCTTCCCTAAAGAAAGGAGTCCTAAAGTTTCTGCGCAATCCTCCCGACTATCATCCTTGACCTGGGGAGCAAACACTGCCGCAAGAAATCACCTGCCTCATAGCCGACGACCACGAAGTGGTCCGCGAAGGACTCCGTCTTTCGCTCTCTCGCGCACCGCATATCCGCGTTGTGGGAGAGGCATCTGACGGAGCCGGAGCGGTCGCTCTCGCGGAACGCCGCCGCCCGAACGTCGTGATCATGGACGTACGGATGCCCGGCATGGACGGCCTCGAGGCCACCAAGCTTCTGACGGAGAAGGTTCCGACGACGTCGGTGCTCATCTTCACGGCCTACGGCGAGCGGAGTCTGCTCGGCCGCGGCCTCGAGTCCGGCGCGAAGGGCTACATCCTGAAGGAGGCCCCGCACCAGACGCTCCTCCGAGCGATCGAGAAAGTCGCGAACGGCGAGGGTTACGTCGACCCCGCCCTCATGCCCGACTTCCTCACCCGGGACAAGGAGGAGATGCTGACCCAGCGCGAGCGGGAGATTCTCCAGTTGCTCGCAGACGGGATGTCGAATGCGGAGGTCGCCGCCCGGCTGTTCATCAGCCAGGAGACCGTCAAGAGCCACGTCCGCCACATCCTGGCCAAGCTCGAGGCTGACACGCGGACCCATGCCGTTGCGATCGCGCTTCGCGAAGCGATCATCGACTAGCGCCGCGGCGCTTCCGGTAGTCCTCCTCGCAGGGACGATCCTCGCTGCGATCGTCGGCGGGATCGGACTCGCGATCTCGAGCGCGTCCGTCGCAGCCGCCGGCCTGATTGCCGCGACCACGTTCGCCGGCGCGTTCGCCGTCTACCTGATCGTCTCGGAGCGGCGCCGCCACGAATTCGCCGAGGACGAGCTGACCGGTCAGGCGCGGTTCCTCGAGTCGCTCGTCGGCTCGATGGCCGTCGTCGCCGACCCGACTCAGCCGGGCGAGATCCTCGACCGCACCTGCGCCGAGGCGCGCAAGCTCTTCGGGGCGCGCAGCGCCGAGATCGTTCCCGCGGACGAGGGTGAGATCGAGGCGCACGAGATTCCCGGCGGAATCCGCGTGCCGGTCGGAACGAGCGGCCAGATGCTCGAGCTGCGGCGCGGCGACGCGTTTCCGCGTGCCGACCTGATGCGCGCGACGATGCTCGCGGAGTTCGCCTCGCGCGCGGTCGAGAACGACCGCCTGATCGGCGAGGCGCGTGACCGCGAGGAGGAGCGCACGCGCCTCACGGAAAGTCTCATCACCGCCGAGCAGGACGAGCGCCGGCGGTTGTCGATCTTCCTCCACGACGGCCCGCTCCAGTCGATGTCCGGGATCGCGCTCATGCACGATGCAGCCCTGGCCGCGCTCGAGGAGGGCCGAATCGAGGACGCGACCAAGGTGATCCGCAGCTCGCTCGAGCGCGAGCGCGACACGATCCGCACGCTCCGCGACCTCTCGTTCGCGATCGAGCCGCTCGTCCTCCGCGACCGCGGCTTCGCCGCCGCCGTCGACGCACTGGTCGAGCAGATCGAGGGCGCGCACGACATCCGCGTCGACGCCGACGTCGAGGCCGGCGAGGGTCTCGCCGAGAAGGCGCAGGTCGCGCTCTACCAGCTCATCCGCGAGGCCGTGAACCAGTCCGTGCACCGAAACTCGAAGCAGATCACGATCACCGTGGCCGCGAACGGCGAGGGCTTCACGACCGAGATCGTGGACGACGGAACCGCCGAGCGGCGCCGCGGCGGCATCGACGAGCTGGACGAGCGCGTTCGTGTTCTCAGCGGCCGCGTGTCCGTGGAGACGACCGACACGGGCACCACCGTCCGCGTCGTGTTGCCGCCCTACGTGGGCGCCTCAGCCGAGTAGAATCCGCCCTCGATGGCGGACGACAGGAAAGCCGGGCACCTCCTCTTCGTGTCGAAGCCTTCGGGCTACGAGCTGGTCGAGCGCGAGGGCGATGCGCCGACGCCGGGCACCGAGGTCGAGGCGGGCGATCTCCGCTTCACGGTCGCGAAAATCGGCACGTCACCGCTGCCGGGCGACGCGCGTCCCTGCGCGTACCTCCAGGCCGTCTAGCCCCGGCCCGGGGACAGACCGGCACAGATTCGGCGCGTTGTGCGCCAGACGCGTGCGCCTTTCGGCGTTACGCTGAAAGGCGAGGGGTGCTGCACAGGGGGTCCCCGGGGAACGAGTCACGCAGGCGAGTGCATTAACCGGTCGCCGACTCGGCCGCGACCAGCCCGAGAACGAGCGCGCTCGCGAGGGTGCTCGTCCAGCCGCCCGTCGAGATTCCGCCCGCATCGGCGCCCGCGGCCCACACGTTGTCCGCCGCGCGGGCGTTCGTGTCGATCGCGAGACCGCCCAGCGTCGTCGTGATGCCCGCGACCACCTCGACCACCGTCTCGCCGTCGCGGCGCTCGACCGGAGCGCCCGCGGTTCGGGCCGCATCGATCATGTCCGCCACGGTCTGCGTCGCGCACGTGCTCGCCGAGGGCCGAGTCGGGAACCGCGAGCCAGGCGCGACCGCCCGGCTGCTGCGCGATCCACTGCGCCACGTCGATCTCCGACCAGGTTCGCGGCTCGTAGACCTCGCCGTGCTCGTTCGTAACGGTCGCGTAACGCGCGTACGACTGCCCGAGCGAGCGGAATCCCTCCGGGCCGACCTCCGCAGGCGGAGCCGGCATCGCGCGGCCCCAGAACTCGTCCATCCCCTCGGTCAGCGACGCGCCCGCCGCGAGGCCCAGCCGCAGCCCGTCGCCCGCGCTCCACGGGTTCGCGCGGAGCAGCACCGGCTCCGGCGTCACGTGCTCGCGTACGAGCTCCGGGCTCCCCTGGAATCCGCCGGTCGCGAGAATCACCGGCGCCTCCGGAAGCTCCACGAGCGGCGAGCCGTACCGCACGTCGACCCGCGCCGCGAGCGTCTCGGCCAGCCCGCGCGTATCGAAGCGCACCCCGGTCGTGAGTGGATTGCCGGTGTCCCGCGTCAGCACCGGCGCGCCGAGCGACACGAGCCATCCGAGCGCGTCGTCGAGCCGCTCCCACACGAGCCGCTGGAGCGCAGGGTCGCCGCCGGGACACTCCTCGCGCAGCCGCTCGAACTTGCGGTAGCGCCAGATGAAGCCGCCCGAGAGGAGCATCGAGCCGCCCGGCTCCGTCCCCTTCTCGTGGACGACGACCTGCACGCCGAGCTCCTGCGCGCGTACCGCCGCGGCGAGGCCGGCCATCCCGGCGCCCGCGACGACGAGGCTAGACAAGCGAGAACGTTGCCTTGTGCTCCACGTACTCGATCTTGACGCCCTCGGGACCCAGACGAAAACGGCCTTCGTGTTCTCGGCGTCCACGACGTCGGCGATCTGGAGGTCCAGGTGTCGCGCCTCGTTCAGCAGGTCGTCGGCCGACGGAACGAGCACGGCGAGGTGATTCAAGAGCGGCTTGCCCGTATCGGTCGGATCGCCCTCGTGGAACTCGACGTACGCGCCCGCGGCCTCGACCCGCGGGGCGCCGTCCGGGCCGGGCGGCGCCTCCGCAAAGCCGAGGTCGAGATACTCCTGCGCCGCGCCGGCGGGATCGCGGGAGTAAAGGGCCACGTGGTCGAGGTCGTAGTCGACCTCGGTCGGCGCCTCGACGAGTCGGATGACGAGCCCCTCGGGGAACGGAGCCTCCTCGGCGCCGAGCTGTTCGCTCGCGGCGGCCAGGTCGTTCACCCGCAAACCGATGTGCTTCAGCGCGCCGCGCTCGCGCGGGCCCTCGGCCTCGAAGAGCGTCAGCTTCCCGCGTCGGGCGTCGGAGCCGACCAGCGTGAACTTGTCCGTTCGGTCGATCACGTGCATGCCATAGGCCGCGGACGGCCTCGTCGGCGATGGCGTCCCGCTCGGAAACCCAGAGCGCGATGTGATCGAGGGAGTCGATACGCATGGAACCTCTTGCAACGACTGCCCGCTCCGAGTTCATCCCTAACGTCGGCCGCCCGCGATCCCCACGGCCTCGGGCGCGGCCCGCAGCCGCAGCATGGCGACCACTCCGAGAGCCGGCCCCGGGGCGAGGAACGCGAACGCCCAGTCCCAGCCGACCTCGTCCACGAGGTACGGGATCAGCCAGATCGTCGCGATCGTCAGCGTGAATCCGACCGCGAGCTGGAGGGCCACCGCGGTGGCGACGTATGTCTGGTCGCCGAGCTCGGTGACGATCGACGAGAACTGCGCCGAGTCCGCGACGACGGTGAAGCCCCACACGAGCCCGACCGCGAAGAGCGCCCAGAGCGGCCCGTCGTAGAGGAGCCCGATCGTGAGCGCGCACGTCCCGGACACGGCCATCATGGCCGCCGTCGTGCGCGTGCGGCCCCAGCGGTCGCCGAGGAGGCCTCCGACCCAGCAGCCGATCGCGCCGATCCCGATCACCGCGAACGTCGCATAGGCGGCCTTCGCGCCGACCTCGTCCCCCTGGTTCTCGATCGCATCGGTTGCGAAGACGAGGAACCACGTCCACATCGCGTAGAGCTCCCACATGTGCCCGAAGTAGCCGAGGCTCGCGAGCCGCACCCCACGGTTGCGGAAGACGAGACCGGCCTGGCGAGGAGCGAAGACCGCGCGGGGAAACGAGTACGGACCCTCCGGCACGGCGAAGTACGCCAGCAATCCACCCGCGACCGTCAGCACCGAGGTCGCGTAGACGACCGTCTGCCAGTCGAGTCCGCCGAGCCCGTTCACGAGGTGCGGCAGCGCCGAGCCGAGCGTGAGCGCGCCGACGACTACGCCGAGCGCGGTCCCCCGTCCTTGGCGAAACCAGGTCGCCATGAGTTTCAGCGCGGGCGGATAGACACCGGCGAGGCAGAACCCGGTCGCGAAGCGAAGCGGCAAGGCGCCGCCCGGTCCATCGGTGAGAACCAGCGCCGCGTTCGCGCACGCCGCGCCGACCGAGCCGCCGAGGAACACGATCCGTGGCGAGATGACGTCCGCGAGGTTGAGGACGCTCGACGTGACCGCGCCGGCGACGAACCCAAGCTGGACGGCGATCGTGAGCCAGGCCGCGCCGGTCGAGCCGAGATCCCAGTCGGCGCGGAGCTGCGGCACGACGGCCGAGGCGGAAAACCAGGTCGTCATCCCGAGGATGACCGCACCGGAAAGCAGCGCGAGTGCCCGCCAGCGGCCTGGTGCCATGGAGCGGAAGATTACGACCGGGTGGGCGGTCTCCGGGGAGAGACCGCCCACCAGTCGCCTTGGGGCCTACGTAAAGCGGACGGTCAGCGAATGCACCGTTCCGTCGTCAAGTGAGATCGACAGCTTACGACATGTGTTCTTCCAGGACGAGGACGAGCTCCACGAGTACGAGTACGTGCTGCTCGAGTAGCCGAGCGAACGGAAGCGATCAGTTCGCGAGTGCGGAGCCGAGCGTCGTGCCCGGATCATCCAGTTCGCGCTCGAGCTCGGCGCGCTCGGTGTCGGTGAGGCTGCGGATCGGACGCCGTGCGAGCGCCTCGAGCGGAACGCCGCGGCGCGAGAGGACGAGCTTCAGCGCGGCCTGGAGCGGGTAGCGCTGCACCGCGTCGCGGACGACGCCGAGGTTCGCCGCGCCCTCGTCCGTCGGATCGCGAACCACCGCGGCGACGAGCTCGGGGAAGCCTGCAGCCAGGCCGGAAACGGCGCCGATCGCGCCGGCTCGCATCCCCTCGGCGATCAGGGTCTCCGGCCCGACGAAGATGTCGAGGCCGTCCAGGAGGTACGGCGCGAACGCCTCGTACGGCGCGTCGGACACTTTGAGTCCCGCGAAATTCTCGGCCGCGTCGCGCAGCCGCGCGAGCACCGGGAGCGGCATCGGATAGCCCGCGCGA
This sequence comes from uncultured Thermoleophilia bacterium, assembly GCA_963716005.1. GTDB lineage: Bacteria > Actinomycetota > Thermoleophilia > Gaiellales > Gaiellaceae > CAVRUF01. The sequence continues at coordinate 502,513 of OY970285.1, read as the reverse complement.
GCGGCGAACTCGTAGACGTAGAAGGGCAGCGGCGCGGCGGCGCTGGCGGCCGCTGCGAAATGCGCGAAGAGCGAGTCGTCGTCGTAGGCGAAGTACGGCGGGCCGATGACGGCGACCCCGTCCGCTCCGGTCTCGGCCGCGTGCGCGGAGAGAGCCACCGTGTCGGCCGTCGTCTGCGCGCCCGTGTGGATGATCATCGCGAGCCGACCGGCGCCCGCCTCGACGAAGCGCTCGGTCACGCGCCGTCTTTCGTCCGCGTCGAACAGGATCCCCTCCCCCGTCGTCCCGAGGACGAGCAGGCCGTCGAGGCCCGCGTCCGCGTAGAAGTCGACGAGCGGATCGATTCCGCTCTGGTCGACGGTGTCCCCGCCGTCGGTGAGCGGCGTGACCGACGCCGCGAGCGCGCCTCGGATCACACGGCCGCCTTCGCGTGCTCGGCGAGGCGCTCGAGCCCGCGCTCGAGGTCGGCGTCCGCCATGCAGAGCGAGACGCGCAGCATCCCGGCGCCGCCCGGCCCGAACGCGTCGCCCGGCGCGACCGCGACGTGGCGCTCCTCGAGCAGCGAGTACGCGAACGCGTTCGCGTCGCCCCCGCCCGGAACGTTCACGACCATGTAGAAGCTCCCGCCCGGGTGGACGTAGGAAACGCCCTCGCGGTCGAGGATCCCCTCGGCCAGGTCGCGCCGGCGCTTGAACGCCGCGCACATCGCGGCCACGTTGTCCTGCGGGCCCGAAAGCGCGGCCTCGGCCGCCTTCTGGGAGACGCTCGAAGCGCAGGCGATGATCGCCTCGAGCGCGATCGTCGTGCGCTTCACGATCGGCTCGGGCGCCACCACGTAGCCGATCCGCCAGCCGGTCATCGAGTAGCTCTTCGAGAACGTGTAGAGCCCGATCACCCGGTCGGCCGCGCCGTCGAGCGAGCCGGTGGTCACGTGCTCGCCGTCGAAGACGAAGTCCTCGTACGCCTCGTCGGAGATCAGCCAGAGGTCGTGCTTTTGCGCCAGTGCGACCAGCGCCTCGACCGTTTCGCGCCGGTGGACGCCGCCCGTCGGATTCCCCGGGCTGTTCGTGATCACGATGCGCGTGTTCGGGGTGATGGCCGCCTCGAGCGCGTCGAGATCGGGCTCCCAGCCGGCCTCCGGGAGGAGCGGGTAGCGCTGGATCTCGCCGCCCAGCGAGAGCGTCGCCATCTCGTACACCGGCCAGGCCGGATCGGGGATGAGGACGCCGGAGCGCTCGTCCAGCAGCACCTCGAGCACGCCGAAGAGCGCGCACGATCCGCCGGCCGCCGAGATGACGTTCTCCGCGGAGCAGTCCATCCCGTTGCGCGTGCGCACCTTCTCGGCGATCAGGTCGCGCAGCGTCCCCAGGCCCGCGGTCGGCGTGTAGCGCGTGAACCCGTCGCGCGCGCCCTGCGCCGCGGCCTCGACGATGTGGTCGGGCGTCGGGAAGTCGGGCGCGCCGATCTCCAGGTGGATCGCGTCGGGGATCGTCAGCGCGAGGTCGAAGATCTCCCGGATCCCCGAGGGCGGCACGGTCGCGAAGCGGGCGCTCGTCTGGGTCATCGTCCGAACAAGCTTCGCAGGAAGAAGGTCAGGTTCGCAGGGCGTTCCGCCAGGCGGCGCATGAGATACGGGAACCAGTCGGGCCCGTGCGGCGTCGCCACGAGCACCTTGAACCCGCGCGCGAGGAGCTCCTCCTGGAGCTGGCCGCGGATCCCGTAGAGCATCTGGAACTCGAACCGCTCGCGCGGGATCCCCTCCCGCTCGGCGAACGCGATCGCGTGCTCGATCAGCTTGTCGTCGTGCGTCGCGATCGCCGTGTGCCCGATCTCGCGCAGCATCGTCTCCATGAGCTCGACGTACGCCTTGTCCACCTCGGCCTTCTTCTGGAACGCGATCTCCGGGGCCTCGAGGTAGGCGCCTTTCACGATCCGCAGGTTCGGCTCGAGCGGCACGAGGCCCGCGAGGTCGTCCGGCGTGCGGAAGAGGTACGACTGGAGCACCGTGCCGACGTTCGCGAGCCCGTCCTCGCGCAGGCGCGTGTAGATCCGGAGGGTCGCGTCGACGAGGCCCGAGTACTCCATGTCGATGCGGATGAAGTTGTCGAGCTCATGCGCGCGCGTGACGACGCGTTTCAGGTTCGCGTACGCGACCTCCTCGCCCACGTCGAGCCCGAGGTGCGTCAGCTTCAGGGCGACGTTCGTGCGCAGCTTCTCGGCGGCGATGCGCTCGAGAACCTGGATGTACTGGTCGCCGACCGCGTTCGCCTCGGCCTCGGTGAGCACGTCCTCGCCGAGGATCGTCGTGTTCGTGGCGAGCCCCTTCTCGTTCAGCGCGCGGAGGACCGGAACGGCCTCGTCGAGCGTCTGGCCGGCGACGAACCGCGCCGCGCCGAGCTTCATCCCGAAGCGGTTCACGAACCGCTGCACGAGCTTCGAGCCCGCAGCGACGAGGATCAGCTTGCGGGCGAAGCTGTTGAGGAGCCTTCTCACCCGCGAGATCTTACGAGCCGAACAGCGTCAGCTCGGGCTCACGCTCACCGCGCAGCACCTCGAGGTCGACCTCGACGCAGCCGATGCCGCGCGACTCGGCCAGCACGGCCGCCTGCGGCTTGATCCGCTGGGCGACGAGCAGGCCGCGGATCTCCTCGAACTCGGCGTCGAGCCGCAGCCGCTCGAGGTAGCGGACGAGCTGCTCGACCGCCTCGATCCCGGCGATCCGCTTCACCTCGACCGCGACGAACCCGTCGTCGGAGTCGCGGCACATGAGGTCGACCGGGCCGATGTCCGTCGGCCATTCGCGGCGGACGAGCCGCAGCCCGGGCTCGAGGGCACCGGGCCGGTTCGCGAGCTCCACCTGAAGGTCGCGCTCGACGCCGTCCTTCTCGAGACCCGCGGCCTCGCCGAACTCGTGCTCGATGTCCGAGATGACTTCGAGCACGCGGATCTCGAGCTTGTCCTCGGTCTTCCCCGCCCGCTTGCGCACGACAAGGCTCGTCAGCGGATCGCCGTCGGTCTCGATCACGGTCGGCGGCGTCATCCAATTCAAGGGTTTAAAGCCACCTGCGTCGTCGTGGACGAGGACCGAGCCGTCGGACTTGAGCACGACGAGTCGCACGGCCTCCGGCAGAACGGCGGTCAGGCGGCCGGTGTAGACGACCTCGCAGCGGGCGACGAGCAAACGCACGGGCGTCGGACCGTACCGTCCCTTCCGGACATGTCCCTTCGGAGCGGAGTACCGTTTCCGTCACGCCGCGAAGGAAGGAGTTGCCATGAGGATCGGGGTTCTCGGAACGGGCTCGGTCGGGACGACGATCGGGTCGAGACTCGTAGGGCTCGGGCATGACGTGATGCTCGGCTCGCGCACGGCCGACAACGAGACCGCGACCGCCTGGGCCGCGGAGACGGGCGCCGCCCACGGCACGTTTGCGGACGCCGCCTCGCACGGGGAACTCGTCTTCAACTGCACCGCGGGAACCGCCTCGCTGGCGGCGCTCGAAGCCGCCGGTACAGACAACCTGGCCGGCAAGACGCTCATCGACACGGCCAATCCGCTCGACTTCTCCGGCGGCTTCCCGCCGAGCCTCACGGTCTGCAACACCGACAGCCTGGCCGAGCAGATCCAGCGCGCGCACCCGGACGCGAAGGTCGTGAAGGCGCTGAACACGATGAACGCGTCGGTGATGGTCGACCCGAGCCTCGTACCGGGCGAGCACGAAGTCTTCCTCTGCGGAGACGACGACGGCGCGAAGACTCAGGCGAAGGCGCTGCTCGGCGAGTTCGGCTGGCGCGAGACGGCGATCCGCGACCTCGGCGGGCTAACGGCCGCCCGGGGCATGGAGATGTGGCTTCCGCTCTGGCTCGGAATCTACGGGTCGCTGGGCACGGGCACGTTCAACGTGCACGTCGCTAGCTGAACGTCACGAGCGGCTCGTCCATCGTCCGCGCACCCTCGGCACACGCCTCGCGCGCACGAGGATCCTCGAGGAGCGGACAACCGGCGGTCTCGAATTCCCCGTCGGTGAGCACGGCGACGGTCTTGCCGAGCCAGTGGTAGCAGTCGAGCCGCACCTGTTCCTGGAGCGCGCCGCAGCGATCGAGTACGGCCGCGTACTCCTCGTTCGACGCGCCGAGGAGGTTCTGAAGCTTCAGCCCGCGCACGCACGCGAGCGCCTCCTTGCCGGTGAAGCCGTAACAGAGCGAGAACTGGGAGTTCGGGTCGGCGGGCCCGATCACCGTCGCGGCCGTGATGCAGCCCTCCCGCTGGAGCCCTTGGAGCGCCTGGCACAGCTGGTCGACGTCGCGGCCGCTCTCGATCGCGCCTGGCGGGCGGTTGTCGACGAAGGCGCGGTACCAGCACTGGCGCACGTACTCCGGCTTCTGCGCGCCGCAGAGGTCCCGCGGGTCGGTCTCGGGATCGGTCGGCTTCTCGGTGTCGTCGTAGCCGCCGACCGAGAACCAGTAGTCGTGGAAGGCGCCTTGCGCGCAGTCCGGCCCGGAGTTCTTGCCGAGCTTCGAGCAGAGCGCGAGCGCCGGAGCGAGCTCCTCGTTCGAGATCCGCATGAACGCGTGCCCGAACCCGTGCGTGCAGCTGTAGCGCTCGTAGCGCGTGGCCGAGTCGTCGCAAACGGAGGCCGACGCCTTCGGATCGTTCGGATTGATCTGAGGCGCGACGCCGGTGACGACGCCGTGCGCGTACCCGGCCGGGCAGCCCGGGTCGTTCGACTTCGGGAGCGAGTCCTTGAGCGCCGCAACCGTGAGCCCGTTGTCGCGCGCGTACTCGCGGCCGACCGTGTGCATGAGGCCGTGGCAGTTCGGGAGGAGGAAGCCCTCGGGATCGTCGCGCGCGGTCTGCGTGATCTCGTCCACCGCGGCGAGCGGGTCGTCCGCGGACTCGACCTCCTCCTTGAGCGCGGCCGCGTAGCAATCGCGGATCTCGTCCTCGCCGAGGTCGGCGCAGCCTGCGACGCCGGTTGGCCGCGCCTCGGTCGTTGGACCGCCGCCCGAATCGCCGTCACCCCCGGCCAGCACCTGGCTCGCGAACGCCACGACGAGCACGATCGCCACGCCGAGGAGGATCCATTTCAGCCGCCGCTTCACCGGCGAATTGTAGGTCGGTTCTACTCCGCCGGAACGCGAGCCGTGTCGAGGAGCGCGTCGAGCAGCGGGTGCAGCCGCCCGGAGTCGCTCGAGCCGACCTGCGGCTGGAACGCGGTGGAGAGGAAGAACGGGTGACCGGGCAACTCGATCGCCTCCACTCCGGCGTCCGGCGCGGTCGCGGAGATGACGACGCCGTTCGCGGCCAGCAGTCCGGCGGTTCGGTCGGCGAGCCCGTAGCCGCACCAGTGGAACCCCTCGAACGGCTCGTCCCCGCAGATGGCCGCAAGGCGCGTGCCCGCGACCGGCGTGACCTCGCGCGTCTCCCCGTAGAGCGAGCACGCGAGCGGCACGATCGCCTGGTCGTCGGCGTCCGGGTCGGTCTCGGCGTGGCGCGCGTCGGCGCCGAACCGCCGCGCCAGGTGGAGGCACGCGTACTGGAACCCGCCGCAGGTGCCGAGGAACGGCGTCCCCGTCTCGAGGCAGTGGCCGATCGCCGCGAAGGCCGAGCCCTCGTCGCGGTACGGCGTCCCCGGAAGCAGCCAGACGGCCGCTGCGCCGTCGAGCTCCGGCCCCGAGTCGGTCGCGACCCAGCCGGCCTCCACGTCGTCGGGAAAGAGCGCGAGCGCCGCGTCGATCTCGCGGTGCGTCAGGTAGTCGGTGTTCCGGTCTCCGAGCGCGACGATCCAGGTCATCGCTAGTCGACGAGCTTCTGCGTCATCGCATGGATCGCGATGCGCCACATCACGAGGCCGAACGCGACCAGGTAGCCGACGCGGGCGAGGTCGTCCCAGCCGATCAGGCCGAACACGGCCGCGCGGACGAGCTCGACGCACTGGTAGAGCGGATTGAAGTTCGCGATGACCTGCGCCCACTCCGGCAGGTTGTCGATCGGGAAGAACGTCCCGGCCACGAGGAAGAGCGGGGTCAGGACGGCGGAAACGATGTAGTTGAAATTTTCGAAGCTCTTCGCGAAGCCGGCGATCGCGATCCCGAAGTTGGCCCAGCCGAAGCCCGAGATGAACGCGATCCCGGGGACGAGCAGCATCCCCCACGACGGGTCGAGCCCGAAGAAGATCGCGACGACCATCGGCACGCAGCCGAAGACGCTCGTCCGCAGCGAGATCCAGAGCGCCTCGGCGGTGACGAGCTCCTCCGTGTCCACGGGCGCGGCCAGGATCGCGTCGTACGTGCGCTGGAACTTGTACTTGACGAACGTCCCGAACATGGCCGGGAACGCGCTCGAGAAGAGGACGGCGGTCGCGACGATCCCCGTGCCGACGAAGTCCACGTAGTCGTAGCCGCCGACCGTGGCGACGAGCGACCCGAAGCCGAAGCCGAACGCGAGCAGGTAGATGGTCGGCTCGACCGTCGACGAGAACGCCGACGAGCGCCAGAACGACGAGAAGTTCACGACCTCGCGCACGAGCACGCCCGTGATGGCCGCACGCTCGAGGCGGCCGAGCTTGATCGGCTGCGCGACGCGCGTGACCACTACTGGATCTCCTCTCCGGTCAGGAGCACGAAGACGTCCTCGAGATTCGGCTGGCGGCGCTCGCCCTCGGGCGCGCGGCCGTCCGCGTCCTCGACGCCGAGCACCGAGACGCTCGTGCCCGTGCGACGCGTGCGAAGGCCGGCGGCCTGCGCGGTCTTCTCCGTCTCGGCGAGCTTGTCCGGCGGGCCGTAGACCTCGACCGCCTCGCGCCCGGCGTGCTCGCGGATCAGCTCGCCGGGCGGCCCGGAGGCGACGGCGCTCCCGTGGGACATGATCATCACGGTGTCCGCGAGCCGCTCGGCCTCTTCGATGTAGTGCGTCGACATGAGGATCGTGGTGCCCTCGGCGCGCAGAGCGTCGATCAGCGCCCAGAGCTCCTGGCGCACCTGCGGGTCGAGCCCGACGGTCGGCTCGTCGAGGAGCACGAGCCGCGGGCGATGGACGAGCGCGCGGGCGATCAGGAGCCGCCGGCGCATCCCGCCGGAGAGCTTGTCCACCCGGGTGTCGCGCCGGTCGACGAGGCGCGCCATCTTCAGCCCGGCCTCGATCGCGGCGCGGCGCTCGTGGCGCGGCACGCGGTAGAGGTGCGTGAAGACGAGCAGGTTCTGCTCCACGGTCAGCGTCACGTCGAGGTTGTCGAGTTGCGGCACGACGCCGCACTGCGCGCGAGCGATCTTGGACTCCTGCGGAAGCTTGTAGCCGAGCACCTCGAGCTCGCCCTCGTCGGCGATTGCCTGCGCCGTGAGGAGACGCATCGTGGTCGACTTCCCCGCGCCGTTGGGCCCGAGCAGGCCGACGCACGTCCCCTCGGGAACGTCGAGGTCGAGCCCGTTCACGGCGGTGATCGGGCCGTAGCGCTTGACGGCGCCGCGCAGGCGGATGGCCAGCTCGCTCATCCCTCCAGCTTGCCAGTCGGAACTCGGCCGGCGACTGACGATCACGTGGGGCTGGGCGAAGCAGGTGACCCGACCTTGATCTAGTGGCAAGTGTGACTTATGTTCGGCCTGGGGTCAGAACCGAAAGGGGAAGCCATGTTCCGATCGGTAATCGCCTCAGCAGTCGTCGGGGTTGGGCTGCTCGCGACCTGCCCGGCCGCTTACGCCGCTCATCCCCCCAGCGCGATCGGAGAGGTCGAGCTGGACGGCCTTCACGTCTTGAGCGGCGTCGCAGTAACGCAGAAGAAGGTCGATCTACGAGGTGGTTGGCTGGGCGAGAAGCTCGCCTGCGATCAATACCGGCGCCTCCGAGTCGGCGCCATCCTCACCTACGTGAGTCCCAACGGCGGTCAGAGGAAAATGCTTCGCGGGCGAACGGGCGTGGTGCGCAACTGCCACGAGGGACGCCCACATTTCGGCTTCAGGATTCGCGCGGCCGACACGGTGCCGCGACCGGAGGGGCACCATCCCCACAAGTCGCTCGCCTGCTCCGACGGACGTTGGAAGCCGGGGTCTTACACGTTCACCGTTCTCACCATCTACTGGCCGACCAAGCTCAGGTCGAGCCTCACGGTCAGCTGGGAGAACGAGGTCGTGTGCTAGCACCGGCGAGCTACGATCATCGCCATGTGCAGAAACATCAGAACGCTTCACAACTTCGACCCGCCGGTGACCGAGGACGAGATCCGCGACGCGGCGCTCCAGTTCGTTCGCAAGCTCAGCGGCTACAACAAGCCGTCGCGCGCGAACGAGGCGGCGTTCTACAGCGCGATCGACCGGATTGCCGTTGACGTCGCGCAGCTCATGGACGAGCTCGTGACGAACGCGCCGCCGAAGAACCGCGAGGTCGAGATCGAGAAGCTGAAGGCCCGCTCGGCCAAGCGGTTCGCGCACCAGGCGGCCTAGCGGGGCCCGCGCAGCGCCCGTCGGCCTCGCCTCGTCAGCGTCACGTTCGCGCCTGGAGCGACCTCGACAAAACCGTCGGCGAGTGCGTCCTCCCAGGCGCTCAGGCGAGGGCAGGTCGTCCGCCAGGCATCGATCGTCTCGGCGTACGTCCGTTCACGCTCGGCCACCCACTCGAGCAGCTCGAGGGTGACCGGAGCGACGCGGCGCGATTCTGGCCGCGACGCTCCGGGATCCTCGAGGCTCACGGCTGCGGGGTCGTCCGCAGGTACGGCTTCACGGTGACGTAGCCGGGGAAGAGCTCCGCGGCCTCGCCGTCCGGGACGGCCGGCGTGATGATGACGTCCTCGCCGCGGCGCCAGTCGGCGGGCGTCGCGACCCTGTGGCTCGCGGTCAGCTGGAGCGAGTCGATCGCCCGCAGGATCTCGCCGAAGTCGCGCCCGGTCGACGCCGGGTAGGTGAGCGTCAGCTTGATCTTCTTGTCCGGCCCGATGACGAAGACCGAGCGGACGGTCATCGTGTCGCTCGCGTTCGGGTGGATCATCCCGTAGAGGTCCGCGACCTCCCGGTCGGAGTCGGCGACGAGCGGGAAGTTCAGCTTCTGGCCCGTCACCTCCTCGATGTCCCTGGCCCAGAGCTCGTGCGAGTCGAGCGGGTCGACGCTCAGGCCCATGACCTTCACGCCCCGCTTGTCGAACTCGGGCTTCAGCTTCGCGACGGCTCCGAGCTCGGTCGTGCACACCGGCGTGAAGTCCTTCGGGTGGGAAAAGAGCACGCCCCACGAGTCGCCGAGGTACTCGTGGAACCGGAGCCGGCCCTCGGTCGTCTCCGCCGTGAAGTCGGGCGCCTCGTCACCGAGCCGCAACGCTGCGGCCGTGGCGTACGCGTTCTCCATGGTTCCTCCTTCTTCGTTGACGGAGGCCAGGATCGCGCCCTCCGGTAACGAGGCGGTAACGGCCGGCGAACGGGTGTAGCGTCCCGGGTCAAGAATGGACTTCCACATCCTGGGGCCGCTCGAAATCGTCGACGAGGGGCACTCGATTCCCCTCCGCGGCGAGAAGCAGCGCGCCCTCCTGGCCGCGCTCCTCATCCGCGCGAACGAGGTCGTCCCGGAGGAGGTTCTGCTGGACGAGCTCTGGGGCGAGGCGCAGCCCGGCAGCGGGAAGGCGGCGCTCCGTGTCCGGGTCTCGCAGCTTCGGCGGGCGCTCGGCCCGGCGAGCGCGAGGATCGTCACACGCGCACCGGGATACGTCCTCGAGGCGGGTGACGACGAGGTCGACGCGCGACGGTTCGAGGATCTGCTCCGCCAGGGACGTGAGGCGCTTCGCGCGGGCGATCCGGCCAGGGCGGCGGAGACCCTGCGCAAGGCGATCGAGATCTGGCGCGGCCCCGCGCTCGTAGACGTCGCCTACGAGTCGTTCGCCCGCCACGAGATCGCGCGCCTTTCCGAGCTGCGGCTCGCGGCCGTCGAGGAGCTCATGGAGGCCGAGCTCGCCCAGGGCCGGCACGCGGCGCTCACCGGCGAGCTCGAGGCGCTCGTCGCCGAGCATCCGCTGCGCGAGCGGGTCCGCGGCCAGCTGATGACGGCGCTCTACCGCTCCGGCCGCCAGGCCGAGGCGCTCGCCGCCTACCGCGCGGGCCGCGAGTCGCTCGTCGCCGAGCTCGGGATCGAGCCGGGCGCCGACCTCCAGGAGCTGGAGCGGGCGATCCTCCGCCAGGATCCCGCGCTCGATCTACCGGGTCGGCCACGCCTGTCCGCGTCGGCGCCCGCGCGTGACGAGCTCAAGCTCGTCACGGTACTCGCGGCGGGCCTGGCCGCTCATGGAGATCCGGAGCAAGTCCGCGCCCTGCTCGAGCGCTTCCGCGCGACCGTCGAGAGCGAGGTCGCCGTGGCGAGGCGGACGGATCGAAGCCGTGGTCGGGGAGACGATCACGGCGGCGTTCGGCGTGCCGGCGATCCACGAGGACGACGCGGTCCGCGCGCTGAACGCGGCGCTCGCGATCCGCCGAGGGGCAGGAACGGTTCGGATCGGCATCGAGTCCGGCGACGCGGTGTTCGCGTCGGGCGACGGCGGGTCGAGCGTGGTGGGCGCGGCGGTCGAGACCGCGACGCGCCTCGCGCAGAGCGCCGACGCCGGCACGATCCTCGTCGGCCCGCGCGCGCTCGCGGCAACCGCGGTTGCGTTCGAATTCGGACCCGCCGGGGAACTCCTCGCCGAGCGAGCCACGACCAGGCGCCCGGGCGCGGGCCGGCGGGCCGCGTTCGTCGGCCGCAGCCGCGAGCTCTCGGCGCTCGACGCCGCGTACCGGGCGTGCATCGCCGACGGCCGCCCGTACCTGGTGACGGTGGCCGGAGACGCGGGGGTCGGAAAGACACGCCTCGTTCGCGAGCTGGGCGAGCGCCTCGCCGGCGAAGCGCCGGAGCCGCGCGTTCGTTCGGGACGCTGCGTCCCGTACGGCCGCGGCATCACCTACCAACCGCTGAGCGACGTGCTCCGCCAGGAGCTCGGCCTGCTGGATACGGATCAGCCCGAGGTCGTGCTCGCACGGCTGGGCGAGCAGCGCATCCTCGGGCTCACGCTCGGGCTCGACTCGCCCGAAGTGCACCCGCTCGCCGCCCGCGAGCGCCTGGAAGAGGCGTGGGCCGCGTTCTTCGGCCGCCTCGCGGCGGAAGGCCCCGTCGTCGTGCTCCTCGAGGATCTCCACTGGGCGCAGGAGGCGCTGCTCGATCTCGTCGAGCGGCTGCACTCCGAGGTGCAAGGCCCGCTGCTGCTCCTGGCCACGTCCCGGCCGGAGTTGCTCGACACGCGCCCCGCGTGGGGACGCCGGCCCGACGCCCTGACCGTCTGGCTCGAGCCTCTCCCCCGCAGCGAGGCGGAGCTCCTCCTCGAGCTCGTGGGCGACGACGTTCCGGAGGCCCGGCGTTCCGAGGTGCTCGACCGGGCCGAGGGAAACCCGTTCTTCCTGGAAGAGCTCGCCCAGGCCGCCGCGCACGTGGACCAGATCCCGGACTCGGTGCAGGGGGTGCTCGCCGGCCGCATCGACCTCCTTCCCCCGATCCAGAAGGCCGCGCTCCAGGCGGCGTCGGTGATCGGCCGTGTCTTCTGGCGCGCGCCGCTCGTGGAACTGCTCGACGGGGCCGTCCCGGAGCTCGACCTCCTCGAGGCGCGCGACTTCATCAGGCGCCGCTCCGGCTCGGCGCTCGAGGGCGAGCGCGAGTTCGCGTTCAAGCACGCGCTCACCTGGGAGGTCGCCTACGGGTCGCTGACGTCGCCCGAGCGGGCGCGCCTCCACGCACAGTTTGCGGACTGGCTCGAAGAGGCCGGTGCGGGCCGCGACGAGCACGCTGCGCTCCTCGCCCAGCACTACGCCGACGCGGTGCGGCCGGAGGATCCCGCGAACCCGGACGCCGTGCGGCTGCGGGAACGCGCCGTCCATTGGCTCCTGCGGGCGTCGGAGCTCGCCGTCCGCCGCTACGAGCTGGAGGACGCGATCGCGATGCTCCAGCGGGCGCTCGAGCTCACCGCCGACGAGAGTGCCGAGCTTGCGATCTGGCGCCGCATCGGCCGCGCGCAGGCGCTGCGCCACGACGGCGACGCGTTCCTCGACGCTCAAATGCGCGCGATCGAGCTGAGCAGCGACCGGGCCACGACCGCCGAGCTGTACGCCGACCTCGCCGCCGAGACCGCGATGCGAACCGGCATGTGGCGCACCCGGCCCGAGCGCGAGCTCGTGGACGGGTGGATCGACCGGGCACTCGAGCTCGCCGAGCCGGATAGCGCTTCACGCGCCCGCGCGCTGATCGCACGCTGCGTCTGGGCGCCCGACGGTTCCGCCGACGCGGCTCGGGAGGCGAGCGAGATCGCGGAGCGGCTCGGCGATCCTGAGCTCCGCTCGTACGCATGGGACGCGCGCGGGATCACGAGCTGGGTCGCGGGCGAGCCGGATCTCGGCCGGGCCTTCGAGGAGCGGCGCTTCGAGCTGCTCGACCAGATCCACGATCCCGACCACGTCGCGGACATCCACTACGCCCCCATCACCGGCTGCGTCTGGCTCGGGTACTTCGGCGAGGCACGCCGGCTCGCGGAGAAGCACAACGAGATCGTCCGCGAGCTCACGCCCCATCACCGCATCCACGGGCTCGCCGTGCAAACCGAGCTGGAGGAGCTCGCCGGCGGCTGGGGAACGATCGACGGCTTCCGCGACCGCGTCGAGACCGTCGTCCTCGGCAACCGCGACACGCCGTGCATGCGGAGCCCGCGCATCCTCCTGGTTTCCGCCGTCGCGGCGCTCCGGCTGGGCGATCCCGACCGTGCTCGCGAGCTCGAGGCGGCCGCCGACGACTTCCGGGTTGAGGGATTCGGCCACACGCTCGACACGCCGCGAATCCGGCTCGCCCTCCTCCGCGGAGACCTGGAGACGGTCGAGAGCCTGGTCGCGGAGCCGCTGCCGGATCGCGGCTGGCACCGGGCGTGGCTCTTGCTCGCGACGCTCTCGGCGAGGCTCGATGCGTTCGGCGCGCTCGGTCGCACGGAGGACGTGGAGAACTGGCCGCCCCCACGGCGCGGCACGTATCTGGAGCCGTTCTTCCTGCGCGCGCTCGGCATCGTCCATGAGAGCGAGGCCGAGCTCACGCGAGCCGTGGCGTGCTTCGACGCGCTGCGCCTCGACACCCACGCAGCCGAGACCCGCGCCCTGCTCGGCGGCGAAGCGCCTCGCTAGGATCGAGCCAGGCGGTTGAACCGTCGCAACGGAGGTGAGGGATGCCACAGACCGTCGTGCTCGTCGGAACGCGCAAGGGGCTCTTCGTGCTCGAGAGCGAAGACCGGCGCGACTGGAGCATGCGCGGGCCCTACTGCGAGGGCTGGCCCGTGTACCAGGCGATCTACGACCCGGACTCGGGAACGATCTACGCGGCCGCCGCAAGTGAGTGGCACGGGGCCGCCGTCTGGCGAAGCCGCGACCTCGGCGAGACGTGGGAGCACTCGAGCGAAGGCCTCGCCTACGAGAGCGGCGACCTCAAGCTCTCGAAGATCTCGGGGCTCACCGCCGCCCACGGACGGCTGCTCGCCGGCGTCGAGGCGCCGGGCATCTTCGAGAGCCGCGACGGCGGCGAGACGTGGTCGCTCCTCAGCCGGCTCGAGGGCCAGCCGGGCAGCGAAGGGTGGGACGACCCGAAGAACCAGCCGCCGGGCCACCTCGGCCTCCCCGCGACGCTTGCCGATCCCTCCGACCCGTCTCGCTTCTGGGCGATCGTGCAGGGGATCGGGATCTTCGAGACGGCCGACGGCGGGGGGTCGTGGACGCCGCGCAACCGAGGCCTGCGCGCCGACTGGCCGCTCGAGCACGAGGAAGTCGGTTTCTGCGTCCACAAGCTGGTCATGTCGCCGAGCGACCCGCAGCGCCTCTACCAGCAGAACCACTGCGGGATGCATCGAAGCGACGACGGCGCACTCACGTGGACAGAGATCACCGAGGGCCTTCCAACCGACTTCGGCTTCGCGGCCGCGGCGCACCCGCACGACCGCGACGCGTTCTACGTCATCCCGCTCGACCCCGGCCACGCGCGCTTCGTGCCGGACGGGCGGCTGGCGGTGTGGCGCACGCGCGACGCCGGCTCGACCTGGCAGCGGCTGGACGGAGGCCTGCCCCAGCGCGACGCGTACCTCGGCGTCCTGCGCGAGGGAATGGCGATCGACTCGCACGACGTCCCCGGGCTCTACTTTGGAACGAGCACGGGCCAGGTCTACGCGAGCGCCGACGAAGGCGACACGTGGACGGAGGTCGCGAGCTACCTCCCGTCCGTCTCGTCGGTCGAGGTGGCGGTGATCGGATAGATGGCCGACGTCTTCCTCCCGGGTACGCTGCCTCCGCTCTTCCCCGGCCTGCCGCGAAGGCTCGAGCTCGACGCCGGCACCGTGGACGAGGCGGTCGACCAACTGAACGAGCGCTGGCCCGGCCTGCGCGACCGCCTGTGCGAGCCCGGCCCGGCGCTGCGGAGCCACATCCACGTGTACGTGAACGGCGAGCGCGCCCGCCTCGACGACCCGCTTGAGCCCACCTCGCGCGTAGACGTGATCACCGCGATCAGCGGCGGCTGACGCGGACTACGCCGGCGGCCAGCGCTGGGCGCCAAGGTCGCGCGAGATCGCTCGTGCAGCCTCGCCGACGGAGGTCGCGGCCTTCGTCTCGCGGGCCTTGCCCTTGAGCCGCTCGGTCGGGCCGGCCACGCCGATGCTCCCCACGACCGCGCCCGCGCGGCCGAAGATCGGCGCCGCGACGCCCACCTCTCCGAGCACCGCCTCCTCGCGCTCGAACGCGAAGCCGCGCTCGCGCACGCCGTCGAGCTCGCGCCCGAGCGCCGCGACCGTCGTGACCGTCTTCCCGGTGAGCTTCGGCAGGCCCGCGTCGAGCACGTCGCGCCGCTCCGGATCACCGACGTACGCGAGCACGGCCTTCCCCAGCGCGGTCGCGTGCATCGGCAGGACGGCGCCGACCTCGAGGATCTGGAGCGACGCGTCCGGGCGGAAGACGTGGTGGACGACGAGCACGCCATTCCCGTGCGGGACGCCGACGCGCACCGCCTCGCCTGCGCGCGTGGCGAGCAGCTCCGCCCAGGCCAGTGAGCGGGAGCGCAGCTCGTTCAGGTCGAGGTAGCGGTTCGAAAGCTGGAGGAGCTGCGGGCCGAGCTGGTACTTGTCGCTGACCGGATCCTGCTCGACCAAACCGTGGTCGTGGAGCGTCCGCAGGAGCCCGTGCACCGTGCCCTTCGCGAGGCCGAGCCGGTCGGAGAGCTCGCTCACGCCGAGGCGCCCGGAACCCGAGGCGAGAGCCCGGAGAATCCGGGCGGCACGATCGACGGACTGAATCATCTAGACCACATTGTCGAATGCTGTTCGGCATTGTAGAATGCCCGAACCGTGACGTCGACCAGTGCAAACGGCCTTGTCGGACTCGTGATCGTCACCCACAGCGCCGCCATGGCCGAGGGCTTGGCCGAGCTCGTGGGACAGGTTTCCGGCCCCGATGTGCCGATCGCGATCGCCGGCGGCGGCCCCGACGGAACGCTCGGAACCGACGGCGGCCGCGTGCTCGAGGCGCTGCGAACCGTGGACGGCGCCGGCGCGGTCGTGCTCGCCGACCTCGGCAGCTCGCTGCTCGCCGTGAAGGCGGCGCTCACCGAGCTCGGCCCGGACGAGGCGGCGCGAATCGTGCTCGCGGACGCGCCGCTCGTGGAGGGCGCGGTCGCGGCAGGCGTGACGGCCTCGACGGGCGCGTCCCTGGAGGTCGTGGTCGCGGCGGCGGAGGAGGCGCGAAATGTCCGCAAGCTCTGAGGTCGTGCTCGTCCGGCTCCCGGAGGAGGTCGCGCTGCACGCGCGGCCGGCCGGAACCTTCGTCCGCGCGGCGGCGGCGTTCGACGCGACGATCGAGGTCGAGGCCAATGGGAAGCGCGCGAATGCGAAGAGCATCCTGGAGATCCTCGGGCTCGGGGCAGACGGAGGCACGGAACTGGCCATCTCGGCCTCAGGCGAGGACGCCGCCGAGGCCCTGGCCGAGCTGGCGAGCGTCGTCTCCGGACTCTCCTGAGCGGCCGATCGCCTCGCGCACCGCGTCGAGCCGCGCGGGCGACACGCTCAGCTCGTCGACGCCGAGCCCGACGAGCAGCGGCGTCAGCTCCGGCTCTCCCGCCGCCTCGCCGCAGACCTCGACCGTGATCCCGGCTGCGTGCGCGGCCTCGACGGTGCGGCGCATCAGCTCGACGACCTTCGGATCGGCCGCGGTGAGCGGCGACGAGACCGGCTGCGAGCGGTCGAGCCCGAGCGTACTCGCGACCAGGTCGTTCGTCCCGATGGAGAAGAAGTCCGCGGCGCGCGCCAGCTCCGTCGCCCGATCCACCCCGGCGCGGCGTCTCGATCATCGCGCCGAGCTGGACGCCCGCCGGGAAGCAGGCCGCGCGCCGTGTCCACCTGGTCCGACGACTCGACGAGCGGAAGCATGATCCGCAGCTCCGTCCCGGCGCCGGCGCGGAGAATCGCAGCCAGCTGGGCGGCGAGCGCCTCGGGGTGCTCGAGCATGAGCGCGATGCCGCGCCCGCCGTCGCCGTGCAGGAACGGCGGCGTCTTGTCGAGGCCGAAGTCGAGTGTGCGCACAGTCGCGACGCGGCCGGCAAGCGGCGCCAGCACGGGCTCGAGCGCCGCGAAATGCTCCTCCTCGGTGGGCCAGCCGGTGCTGTCGAGGAACGCGAGTTCGGTGCGCAGGAGCCCGACTCCTTCGGCGCCTCGCAGCAACGCGGCGTCGACTTCCGCCGGCGAGCTCGCGTTCGCGAGAGCCGGATCCGGCGGCCGGACGCGGTGACCGTGGCCTGCCCGCGACCGGCGGCGAGCCGCTCCTGCTCGGCCACGTCGAGCGCTACCTCGGCTCGCACGGCCGTGAGCGTCTCGGCACCGGGCGCCAGCACGGCGAACCCGGCGCCGCCGTCCACCACGAGCTCCTCACCCGAAGCGGCCGCCAGCACCGCGTCGCCGAGCGCGACCACCATGGGCACGCCGAACGACCGGGCGACGATCGCGTCGTGCGATGTGGCCGATCCCTCCGCGAGCGCGATCCCGAGGACAAGCCCGCGCTCGACGCCGAGATCGAGCAGCTCCGCGGGCCCGAGCTCGCGCGCGACCACGATCGACGGCCCCGGCGGCGGCTCGGCGGCGCCGGCGCCCGACAGCGCGCGGATCGCCCTCCGCCCCAACTCGCGCACGTCCGAGGCACGGGCCGAGAGCAAAGGATCGCCGAGCGCCGCGAGCGCGTCCGCATGCCGCTCGGTCGCGACCCGCAGGGCCTCCGCGGCGGGAAGGTCGGCCGCGAGCGCCTCGACCTCGCGGTGAAGACTTGGATCATCGGCCATGAGCCGGTTCGCGGACGGATCTCCGCCTCGGCGGCGTGGCCTTCCTCGACGAGCCGCTGCTCGGTTCGCTCGAGCTCCGCGGATACGCGCGCGAGCGCTTCGAGCGCGGCCTCCGCCCCGCCGCCCGTCGCCTCGGCCGGCTCGGCCGGAGACGTGCACGGGCCCGACCGCGACGCCCGTGGAGACGACGAGGCCGGGGAGCCGACGCTCGGTCATCGCTCCGCTGCGACCGCTTGCTCGAGAGCCCGCAGGATCGCGACCGTCGAGGTCGCGCCGGGATCCTGATGGCCGATGCTCCGCTCGCCGAGGTACGACGCGCGGCCCTTGGTCGCCTGCAGCGGAACGGTCGCCGTCACACCCGCCTCGGCTGCATCGCAGGCGGCCGCATGGCATCCGCGTCGGAAGCGCCGGCCGCGACCTGCTCCTTCAGCGTGGTGACGGCCGGCTCGAGCGCGTCGACCATCGTCTTGTCCCCGGGCTGCGCGGCGCCGAGCTCGACCACCCCGTCGAGGGCGGCCTGGAACGCTCCGGCGAGCGCGGCCGCGTCGAACGTCTCCGCGTCGCCGAGCGAGCGGCCGGCCCGCCGCAGGGCAGTGCCCCACAGCGGGCCGCTGGCGCCGCCCACGGTCGAGATCAGCGTCGCGCCCGCCGTGACGAGGACCTTGCCCGGCGGGAGCGCGTCCTCCAGCTCCCCGAGCTTCGTCACGACGCTGGAGAAGCCACGGTCCATGTTCGTCCCGTGGTCGGCGTCGCCGATCGCGGCGTCGAGCTGCGTCAGGTAGTCACGCTGCTCGTGCAGCGCGACCGCTGAGCCCTCGAGCCAGCCGTCGACGCGTCGTTCCGACCGTCCACGCCGGCTCAGGCACCCCACCGCAGCGCGGGCGTGTGGACGGGCGCGTCCCAGAGCTCGGTCAGCTCGTCGTCGAGCGCCAGCAGGGTGATCGACGTCCCGGCCATCTCGAGGCTCGTGATGTAGTTGCCGACCAGGTTCCGCGCGATGCTCGAGGCCGCGCTCGTCGAGCTGCTTCGCGAGCTCGTTGTAGACCAGGTAGAGCTCGATCAGCGGCGTCCCGCCCAGCCCGTTCACGAACGCGAGCAGGTTCGCTCCGTCCGCGGGCTGAGGTCGGCGAGGATCGCCTCGGCCATCTCGGCGACGATCTCGGACGCCGGAGCGATCTTCTCGCGCCGCCGTCCCGGCTCGCCGTGGATGCCGACGCCGAACTCCATCTCGTCGGCGCCGATCTCGAACGTCGGCGTGCCGGCGCGCCGGCGTGACGCACGAGGTCAGCGCGACGCCGAAGCTGCGCGCCGCGGTCGTTCACGCGCCGGGCGACGGCGGCGACCTCGTCGAGCGTGCCGCCGGCCTCGGCCTTCGCGCCGGCGATCTTCTCCGACGAGGACGGTCGCGCCGGCGCCGCGGCGCCCGGCCGTCCAGGTGCTGTCCTCGACGGCGACGTCGTCGTTCGTCAGGACCGACTCGACCTTGATGCCCTCGTCCTCGGCAAGCTCGGCGGCGAGCTGGAAGTTCATGACGTCGCCGGTGTAGTTCTTGACGATGTGGACGACGCCCGCGCCGCCGTCGACGGCCTTCGTCGCGGCGAGCATCTGGTCGGGGACCGGCGAGGTGAAGACCTCCCCGGGCAGGCGGCGTCGAGCATCCCACGCCCGACGAACCCGCCGTGCATCGGCTCGTGGCCCGAGCCGCCGCCGGAGACGAGCCCGACCTTGCCGGACACCGGCGCGTCCTTCCGCACGACGATCTGGTTTTCGAAATCGACCCGAAGGAGGTCGGCATGGGCGGCGGCGAGGCCGGCCAGCGACTCCTTGACCACGTCTTCGGGCGCGTTGATGAACTTCTTCATCGTTTCCGCTGCAACGTTCACGGCTGTTCCTTTCTACTTCGTGGAGACCGGCGTGACAACTACGCCTCGTACGGCTCGGACACGGCTTCCTTGATCGGGGACTTCTCGTGGCGCGCCTTCGACACCCAGTCGTAGGTGAGGCACGCGATCGCGGCGCCGGCCAGGTTCGCGGGGATGTAGGCGAGGAATTGCTGTGTCCAGTTGTGAACGCCGTCGTTGATCGTCGTGATGAACAGCGGGCCGATCGCGCGCGCCGGATTGAGCGAGGCGTTCGTGATCGGGCCGACGGTGACGATGATCGCGACGATGACGAGGCCGATGACCAGGCCGGCGAACTCCTGCGGCGAGCGTGAGTCGACGATCCCGAGGATCGTGAAGAGCAGGATCGCGGTGCCGAGCGCCTCGATGAACATGGCCGAGCCCCAGGAGGTCACGGACCGGTCGAAGTGAACGACGCCGAAGCCGTAGCCGAGGTCGACGGCGCGCGTTCCGAACGAGGCCCACATCGCGAAGGCGCCCGCGAGCCCGCCGATGATCTGCGCGCCCCAGTAGAGCGGGACGATCTTCCAGGGAAAGCGCCCGGTCACGGCGAGCCCGAAGGTCACCGCGGGGTTGATGTGGCACCCCGAGACCTTCCCCACCGTGTAGACCATCGCAACCACGATCAGGCCGAAGGCCATCGAGATGAAGCCGAGGTCGGCGCCCGAGAACGGGGCTCCGGAGCCGCCCTCGAGCAGGATGATCGCGGGCACGGAGCCCGCTCCAATGAAGACGAGCAGGGCCGTGCCTATCATCTCGGCGACGGCGCGCTGCGCAACAGAGAACGTTTCCATCACGTGTCTCCTTTCGGCCTCAGGCCGGCAAGGCCGCGGGCCGTTCCGCGGGTTCCCACGAGCGCCATCGCTCGGGAACGATATTCGGCATAGTCGAACACCGTTTCGGAAACGTAAGCGATTCCGCGAGCGTCTGTCAAGCAGTCCGACCGGCTGCCGGGGCAGCTTGCGCGCCCGGCAACCGGTCGAGCAGACATCAGAACTTCGAGGCGGGCTCCGGTGTCGTCCGCAGGTACGGCTTGACCGTGACGTAGCCCAGCCGAGAACACAAAAGGCCCGCCTGAGCGGGCCTTTTGTAGTAGCGGGGGCGGGATTTGAACCCGCGACCTCCGGGTTATGAGCCCGGCGAGCTACCTGACTGCTCCACCCCGCGTCGCTCCTTCAAGATACCACGGGCTCAAAGTGCGTCGCGGAGTAGGAAGAACAGGAACACAGCGAAGCCGATGAGGCCCCAAAGACTCGAGCCGCGGCTTTTTCCCTCGGACTCGTCTCCCTCGATCGTCACCTCGGGCTCGACCGTTACGCCCTCGGGCGAATCGCCGGTCTGGAACGTGCCGACCTCCGTCGTCGCGGGCTCGCCCTGCGCGCGGTCGAGTTCCACCAGAAGCCGACCGGCGTCGGCCCGCTCGGCCTCGTCGCCGCTCTCGGCGACTTTCTCCGCGAGCTTGGCGACGTCCTCGAAATCGCCCGGATCCTGGGACGCGCGCGCCTCGTCGAGCGAATTCCAGAGGTAGACGAGCGCCTCCCCGTTCTCGCCGCGGGAGACCGCCCTGCGGGCATGGTCGAGACTGTCGTCCACGGTGTCAGTATCGCCCGTGGCTACGATCGCCGCATGCGCGTGGCGGTTGTCGACCTCGGCACGAACTCGACCCGGCTCCTCGTGGCCGACGTCGAGGGAACCGACGTGCGCGAGGTGGAGCGCAAGCTGCAGATCACGCGGCTCGGCGAGGGCGTCGACTCGCGCCGCAAGCTCCTTCCCACCGCGATCGCGCGCGTGCGCAACGTGCTCGTCGACTACCGGCGCGACCTCGAGGCGCTCGGCGCCGAGCGGACGCTGACGATCGCGACGAGCGCGGTTCGCGACGCCGAGAACGGCGAGGCCTTCCTCGGCGAGATCGAGTGGAGCTACGGGTTCACGACACGGCTCCTCACCGGCGAGGAGGAGGCGCTCATGACCTACCGCGGCGTCTCGAACGGACGCGGGCCCGTGGACGGGACGCTCGTGATCGACGTCGGCGGCGGCTCGACCGAACTCGTGCTCGGCGGGCCCCGAGGGGGTCGCGTTCCACACGAGCCTCGACCTCGGCTGCGTGCGCCTCACCGAGCGGTTCATCCGCCACGATCCGCCGGCCGCTGAGGACATCGCGGACTGCCGCAAAGCGACGCGCGCGCTCCTCGCCGAGCGCGTGCCCGACGAGGTGCTCCCCACCGCCGGCATCGGCGTCGCCGGGACGGTCACGACGCTGGCCGCGATCGAGCTGGGACTCGAGGAGGAGGATCCGGCGCTCGATCCACGGGCACAAGCTGACTGCCGCGCGCGTCGAAGCCGACCTTGCCGAGCTTTCGCTCCTCAGCGTCTCCGAGCTGGCCGCGATCCCCGCGATCACGCCCGAGCGCGCGCCGGTCTTCCTGGCCGGAATCACCGTCGTCGCCGAGGCGATGCGCTACTTCGGCCTGGCCGAGCTCGAGATCTCGGAGCGCGACATCATGCACGGCGCCGCGCTGGCCGCGGCCGAGCTGCCCGAGCCCGAAGAGGGCGACGCGCCCGCGGGCGCGTACACCTGCTGCTAGCGCCTACGGGTAGACGCCGCGAGACACGAGCGCGTTCGCGACCTCGCGGATCGAGCGGATGAGCGCCGCGCGCCGCAGCGTCATCGACTCCTCCTCCGAGAGCGTCCAGACGCGGTCGAGTCCGTCGCTCATCAGGTCGGCGAGCCGGGTGCGGATCTCCTCGCGCGTCCAGAAGAGCCGCTGGATGTCCTGCACCCACTCGAAGTAGGAGACGGCGACGCCGCCGGCGTTCGTGAGGATGTCGGGGAGAACCGTGATACCGCGGTCGGCCAGGATGTCGTCGGCCTCGAGCGTGGTCGGGCCGTTCGCGCCCTCGGCCACGAGCTTCGTCTGGATGCGGGGGGCGTTCTCGCCGGTCAGGACGCCCTCGGTCGCCGCGAGGACGAGGATGTCGCACGGAAGCTCCATGAGCTCGGCGTTCGTGACCGAGTCGCAGCCGGGGAAGCCCTCGACCACGCCCTCCTTGCCGCGCCATTCCTCGAGCGCGGCCATGTCGAGGCCGGCCGCGTTGTAGATGCCGCCGCCGATGTCCGAGACGGCGACGACCTTCGCGCCGCGGTCGTGCAGCTCGTGCGCGGCGACCGCGCCGACCTTGCCGAAGCCCTGAACGACGCAGCTTCGGCCGGCGAGCTCCTGGCCGAGCTTCGCGACCGCGCCCTCGACGACCATGACGACGCCGATCCCCGTTGCCTCGGGCCGCAGCACGGAGCCGCCGACCGACAGCGGCTTCCCGGTGACGATCTCGGGCACTGCGTGGCCCACCTGCATCGAGTACGTGTCCATCATCCAGGCCATCGTCTGCTCGCTCGTGGCCATGTCGGGCGCGGGGATGTCGCGCTGCGGGCCGATCACCGGCAGCAGCTCCGAGGTGAAGCGCCGGGTCATGCGCTCGAGCTCGGGCTCGGAGAGCGCGCGCGGATCGCAGCGCACGCCGCCCTTCGCGCCGCCGTACGGGAGCCGGAGCAACGCGCACTTCCAGGTCATCCACATCGCGAGCGCAGCGCACTCGCCGAGCGTCACCGCGAGGTCGTAGCGGATGCCGCCCTTCGTCGGACCGAGCACGCTCGAGTGCTGGACCCGGTAGCCGGGATAGACCGCCAGCGAGCCGTCGTCGAGTCGCGTCGGAATCGAGACCGCGAGCGAACGCTCCGGGCGGCGCAGCACCTCGCCGACCGACTCCGAGATGCCGGCCTGGGAGAGCGCGCCGTCGAGCTGGCCGAGCGCGGTCAGAAAGAGCGGGTCGTCGAGCTCGGGAGGAAGGTGCGGAGCGGTCTCGGGCGCCGTCGTCACAAGACGCAGTCTACGGTCGCGGCTCCGGCTCGACCGTGAGCGTCAGACCGTGCCGCTCGACGACGCGCACCTCGACGCCGGCGTCCGCTCCGGCCTCGCAGGTCGCGTCCCAGAACTCCCCGTCGAGACGCACCTGCCCGCGCGGGCGGCATTCGCCGACGGTCACCGCGCGCCGGCCGATGAGCGTCTCGGCCCCCGCCTGGATCTTGCGCCGCCGCGAGTAATTCAGCCAGAACCAGGTTTCCCCAACTTCCACGAGGCCGCCGGCGACGACGAGTGCGAGCCCCCACGGGGAGGGGACGACGAACACGGCGAGGAAGAGCGAGAGGATGAAGATCACGGCCGGGAAACGCTACTTGCCGAACGACGGAAGGACGGAAAGATCCGCGGCTTCGGGCAAACAGGCGACGACGATGGGAGGACCCATGGCGTCCCAGACCCCTCGACCCCGACCCCCACCTTCGCCATCAGCTCGGTCTCGCGCGAGGCCGACTCACGTACTTCAAGCTTATCGGAAACCGGACGGCAAGAGCGCCGTCTTCGGGCCAATCGATCCACAGCGGATCGTTCGGGAGAAGTCCGCATCCAACATGGCCGCCGCGCCCGACCTGCGCGGACGCGGCTACGAAAACGTGCTTTCCCCCGACGGGAATCGAAGATTCCAACGTCGGTTGTGATGCCGGGGGTGGGAGTCGAACCCACACGCCCCGAAGGACAGCGGATTTTAAGTCCGCCGCGTCTACCGTTCCGCCACCCCGGCGAGGTGCGAGCTTAGAAGCCGGGCGCTAACTGGTCGAGCGTGAAGAGCTCGGGGCCGTGGCCGCGGTAGTCGCCGACGAAGCTCGTCGAACGCGCCCTCGTCGAAGGCCGAGCAGATCGGCGAGCACGCCGGTCTGCTTCGTCGGCTCCGCGGTGGGATCGGTCGGATCGTCGCGGTCGGCCACCCAGGCGGTGAGGACGATCGAGTCGGCGTACTTGGCCGCCCGCGGATCCTCGGGGAGCGGGGCGAGGATGAGCCCGCGCGGGTCATCGCGATACCAGGCGGTCAGCTCGGCGATCGTCTCGTCCGAGACGTTCGAGCCGTACTGGACGCCGACGCCGCCGTGCTCCAGGTTGTGCAGGAGGCGGTTCTGCTCGAGCGCGGTCGAGTACTCCCCGAAGATGAGCGGGTCCGGGTAGTGCGGCCCGGACGAAGGCGGGTACGAGTTGTACTCGAAGTCCTTTGGGAGCTTCTCCGGCGGCACGTGATCCTGTGCCAGCGCCTCGAAGGTCTGCACGTCGCAGACGTCGCCGATCGCGCCGGCGCTCGGGCCGTCGTCGCCGCCGCCCATCGCGAGGGCGATTCCGCCGCCGATCGCGGCCAGGACGAGCACCGCCGCGCCGACCGCGATCCAGATGCGCGTCGTTGTTGTTGCCGCCGCCGCTGCGCGGCTCCCTGGATGAGCGCACCTTCGGCGCCTGGACTTTCCGCGGGGGAGCAGGTGTCTTTGGCTTGTCAGGCCACGGCTGGTGAATGTAGCAGCGGGTGCTAGGCGGAAGGCCCGCGAACCGTCAGCCCCAGAACGTCCGGCCGGTGGTAGTGGCCGGCCGGGTCGAACCGCTGCCGTTCCTCGTGCAAGCGCGCCGGATCGAGCTCCGCGTAGAGGATCCCTTCCTCGTCGTAGAGCGGCCCCGCGAGGTAGGTGCCGTCGGGTCCGAGAATCGCGCTGCCGCCGCGGCCGATCACGTCGATGCCGTCGATCTCATGCCGCAGCGGGAAGTCGTCCGGATAGCGCGGCCGAGCGCTGGAAGTGGCACGGCGCGATCACGAACGCGCGCGATTCCCGGGCGATGTGGACGAGCGTCGCCTGCCACTCGTCCGCGTCGTCGGCGGTCGAGGCCACGTAGATCTCCACGCCCGACTCGTAGAGCGCAAAACCGCGCGAGCGGCATGTAGTTCTCCCAGCAGATGAGGCCGCCGAGCCGGCCCAGCGAGGTCTCGATCGCGCGAAGGCCACCGCCGTCGCCGGGTCCCCAGATCAGCCGCTCGTGGTTCGTGGGGACGAGCTTGCGGTGGTGGAGGACGAGCTCGCCCTCGGGGTCGTAGCCGAGGAGCGTGTTGTAGAGCGTCCCGCTGTGCGCCGGATCGACCTCGGTCACCCCGACGACGAGCGAGCACGCCGCTCGCGCGCGCGGCCTCCCCCATGCGTTCGGACGCTTCACCGGGAATCTCGACCGACTCACGCGCCAGGAGCGCGAATGCCGCCTTCGCGCGCGGATCCGCCCAGCCGGCGAGCGCCTTGGCCCACACCGACGACGGATAGGCGGGGACGAACGCCTCGGGGAAGACGACGAGTTGCGCGCCCTCGCCGGCAGCCTCGGCGGTTCGCTCGGCGAGCCGCTCGATCGTGGCGGCACGGTCGAAGATGACCGGCTCGACCTGGACGCATGCGACCTTCACTGGATCGCGCATGGCTCCGTTCTACCTCAGATCGGGGTCGTCCGACTACCTGCGTAGCGTTTGTAGACCCATGACCTACGTTTTCGTCGCATTGGCAGGTGCTCTCCTGGGCGCGTTCATCGCCTGGAGCCACGCGCGCACGCGTGTAGCCGAGCTGAGCGCGAAGCTCGAGGCGCAGCCCGATCTCGAGACCACGTTCCGGTCGCTTTCCGCTCAGACGGTGCAGGAGTCGCTGGCCCGCGTCGACGCGGAGGCGAGGCGTCGCGACGAGATGAGCCGCGAGGCGCTCTCGAACCTCGTGAAGCCGATCCGCGAGTCGCTGGAGAAGGTCGACGTCCAGAGCCAGGCGCTCGAGAACCAGCGCCGCGAGGCGTACGGCTCGCTCTCCACGCAGGTGCGCACGCTGGCCGAAAGCCAGGAGAAGCTCGTCTCCGAGACCGGCAACCTCGTGACCGCGCTGCGCGCTCCCGCCGCGCGCGGGCGCTGGGGCGAGATGCAGCTGCGCCGCGTGGTCGAGATGGCCGGGATGCTCTCGCACTGCGACTTCACCGAGCAGACGACCGTGACCGTGGACGAGCGGCGGCTGCGTCCCGACCTGATCGTCCGGCTCCCCGGCGGGAAGAACATCGTGGTCGACGCGAAGGTGCCGCTCGAGGCGTACCTCCGCGCGATCGAGGCGACCGACGAGGCGACGCGCTCGGCCCGGCTCGGCGACCACGTGAACCAGATCCGCCAGCACATCCAGAAGCTCTCCCAGAAGAGCTACTGGGAGCAGTTCCAGCCGTCGCCCGAGTTCGTCGTCCTGTTCATCCCGGGCGAGGCGTTCTACAGCGCGGCGCTCATGCACGAGCCGGCGCTCCTCGAGGAGGCGACCGGCAAGCGCGTGATCGTCGCGACGCCGACGACCCTGATCGCGCTGCTCCGCGCGGTCGCGCACGGCTGGCAGCAGGAGACGGTCGCCGAGAGCGCACGGGCAGTCAGCGAGCTCGGCCGCGAGGTCTACACGCGGATCGCGACGATGGGCGAGCACCTGGCGAAGCTCGGCGGCAGGCTCGACGGGGCGGTCACGGCGTACAACGAGACGATCGGCTCGCTCGAGCGGCGCGTCCTCCCGGCAACGCGGAAGCTGGCCGACCACGGCGCGGGCGGGACGAAGGAGATCGACCCGCTCGAGCCGCTCGACCGCGCGACCCAGGCGCCCCAGGCGCCCGAGCTCGTCGAGAGCTCCGAGGACGTCCTCGAGCTCCAGCAGCGCACGCTCGAAGTGGCCTAGCCGGATCCGGCCAGAGCCGCCGCTATCCTGGCTCTACCTGGCCCTGCGGGCGGAACATGCGCAGGGTTTCGGTCGTTTTCTCCAGTAGAGATTTCTTCAGTTGATTCGAAAGGACAGCGTGAGCGAACACGAGGCGAGAAAGCTGATCGTGATCGGAGGAGGCCCCTCCGGCTACACCGCTGCGCTCTACAGCGCGCGCGCCAACCTGGAGCCGCTCGTCATCGAGGGGTTCCCGTGGGGCGGCCAGCTCATGATCACGAGCGACGTCGAGAACTACCCGGGCTACCCCGAGGGCGTCATGGGCCCGCAGATGATGCAGGACTTCCGAGCTCAGTCCGCACGGTTCGGCGCGGAGTTCGTCACCGACAACGTCACCAAGGTCGACTTCTCGAGCCGGCCGTTCCGCGTGTGGATCGGCGACAAGGAGTACCTGGCCGACTCGGTCATCGTCTCGACCGGCGCGAACGCGCGGCAGCTCGGGCTCGAGTCCGAGAAGCGGCTCCAGGGCTTCGGCGTCACCTACTGCGCCACGTGCGACGGCGCCTTCTACCGCGACAAGGAGATCGCGGTCGTCGGCGGCGGCGACTCGGCCATGGAGGAGGCGCTCTTCCTCACGCGCTTCGCCTCGAAGGTCAACCTGATCCACCGGCGCGACCAGTTCCGCGCCTCGCCGATCATGGTCGACCGCGTCCGCGCGAACGACAAGATCGAGCTCGTCCTCGACACGGTCGTCGAGGAGATGATCGGCGACCCGAAGCTCGAGGGCCTCCGGATCCGCAACGTGAAGACGGACGAGACCTCCGTCCTCCCGGTCGAGGGCGTGTTCGTCGCGATCGGGCACGACCCGGCGTCGGAGCTCTTCCTCGGCCAGCTCGACATGGACGAGGACGGCTACCTCCTCACCGAGGGCAAGACGACGATCACGAACATCGAGGGCGTCTTCGCCGCCGGCGACGTGGTCGATCACGTCTACCGCCAGGCCGTGACCGCGGCCGGGATGGGCTGCATGGCCGCGCTCGACGCGGAGCGGTTCCTCTCGGAGCAGGAAGCCGCCGCAGCGGTCGCGCTCGCGGCGTCGTAGCGTCCGAGCGTCTTCTGGCGCACTCTGGGCGCGAAGCCGGCGCAACCGTCACACACACGCGCGGAATTCGGTTGTACGCTCGAAAGCGGGTGGTGGGCTGGGGTGCCCCGGACGCCGGGCATCGCCACGACAGGTCGAGCGCCCGACCGCTGGGCGCGGAGCTAGCATCGCCACGTGCCCTACTTCATTTGCCCGAACTGCAAGCGGCGCTCGATCGACCACGACCGCCGCGACGGCCTGACGCACCAGTCGGTCGGGTGTCCGAACTGCGGGTTCGGGTTCCTGTTCGAGCTCATGGACGACTACTACCCGGGCCCGACGACAGGGTTTCTCGTCTGCGATCGTGAGCGGCGCGTGCTCGCCGTCGGCCGCGGCGTCTTCGAGCTGACCGGCTTCACCGAGTCGGATCTCATGGGGCGCGAGATCGTGGACGTCCTCCACCTGAACGGCGGCGACGGGCCGAGCCCGGCGGAAGTGGCCGTGGAATGGGGCGTCCGCCAGCTCGGCAAGCAGCTGACGCTGACGACGAAGTCGGGCGTTCAGAAACCGGTGAAGGCGGACTTCTTCCCGGCGTACGACGAAGACGGCGGCCTGCTCGTCGCGATCGCGCCCGCGGTCTAGCCGGCTCAGGCCGCATCCCGCTCCTCCCGCGCCTCGAACAGCCGCTCCTCGACCCAGGCCTGGAGACGCTCGACCGCCCGCAGGTCGGCGGCTAGCCGCGCCGCTTCCTCGCGCTGCGCTCGCGCGTCCGCTCGCGAGAGCACTCCCAGCGCCTCGAGCCGCTCGACCGTCTCGCCGTCGAGCTGGCCGCGGATCTCGCGCTCGATCGCGCCCTGGCGGATCGCGTCGCGCGTGCGCGCGAGATGCGCGGCGAGCGTCGACGCCCGCCCGGCGAGGACATCGGCGAACACGGCGAGGTCGATTGCGCGCATGGCTTCAGCGTAGGCCGCGCCGCGAGTCGCTTTGTGCCAACTTCGAAACGAATCTGAGTACGCTCGCCGCGTGCCGGTCTCCGCTCTCCTCCTCGCGTTCGCGGCCGCGTTCCTGCACGCGAGCTGGAACATGCTCCTCGCGGGCGCGAAGGACTCGGAAGCGGCGACCGCCGTCGCGCTCGTCGTCGCCGCGGTCGTCTTCGCCCCCGTCGCGATCGTCGCCTGGGACGTCGAGCGCGCCGCCTGGCCGTACATCGCAGCGAGCGCCGCGCTCGAGCTCGCGTACTTCATCCTCCTCGCGGCCGCCTACCACCGCTCCGAGCTCGGGCTCGTCTATCCGCTCGCCCGCGGAGTCGCGCCTGTGCTCGTCCTCGCCGGGGCGACGATCGCCCTCGGCAGGCACATCTCGACCGCGCAGGCCATGGGCGTCGTCGCGGTCGGCATCGGCGTCATCCTCGTCCGCGGCTTGCGCGGTAACGCCGACACGCGGGGGACGATCCTCGCCCTCCTCGTCGCCGTCACGATCGCCGGCTACACGCTCGTGGACAAGGAGGGCATGAACCACGCCGCACCGCTTCCGTACCTCGAGCTCGTGCTGGTCGGCCCGGCCATCCTCTACGCGCTCGGGATCGGCTATGCGAAGGGGCGCTCGGCGCTCCGGCTCGAGCTTCGCTGGCAGGCGGTCGCGGCCGGGATCGCGATGTTCTCCGCGTTCGCGCTCATTCTCGCCGCGCTGCAGCGCGCCCCCGCCGCACCCGTCGCCGCAGTCCGGGAGACCGGCGTCGTGATCGCCACAGGCATGGCCGCGCTGATCCTGCACGAGCGCGTGACCGGCCAGCGGCTGGCAGGCGCATTCGTCGTCGTTGTCGGCGTCGCCCTTATCGCACTCGGCTAGACGGGCACAGATCCCAGAGCACGCAGTCCTCACACCGCGGCCGCCGCGCGTCACAGACTCGCCTTCCGTGCCAGATGAGGAGGTGTGGGAAGCGCGCCCAGTCGGCGCGTGGCACGAGTCGGACGAGGTCGCGCTCGATGTGGACGGGATCCTCGCGGCGCGTGAAGCCGAGCCGCTGCGAGAGCCGGCGCACGTGTGTGTCCACGACGATCCCTTGCGGCGAGCCGCGCTCCGATGCGACCACGTTCGCGGTCTTGCGGCCGACGCCGGGGAGCCGGACGAGCTCATCGATCGTCGTCGGAACTTCGCCGTCGTACTCCTCGAGGAGCATCCGCATCGCTCCCTGGAGGTTCCGCGCCTTCTGGCGAAACGTCCCGGTCGGGCGAACGTCGGCCTCGAGCTCGGAGAGCGTCACGGCCAGGTAGTCCTCCGGACGGCGGTACTTTTGGAAGAGCCTCTCGGTGACGCGGTTCACGGTCACGTCGGTCGTCTGTGCCGAGAGCATCACGGAAATCAGGAGCTCGACGTCCGAGCGAAACCGCAGCGCGATCACGGCGTCGGGATGCTCGGCGGCGAGCCGGTCGAGCACCGGGCGGATACGGTCGCGCTTTGGCCCGACCCGACGGCGCGCCTCGGCGACGTAGCTACGCGCCACGCGAGCCGATGTAGAGGCCGCGGCCCATGAGCCCCTCGGGATCGAGCTCGACGTCGAGCCCGGCAGCCTCGAATGCCTCGCGGTAGTCCTCGTTGGTGAACATGCCGGCCTCGTGCCGCTCCGTGAAGTGCTCGATTCCGTCCGGCGTGGCGACGAGATACTCGAACTCCAGGACGATCGAATCGCCGAGCGGCGCGCCGCGGTTCATGCGCGCGATCTTCAGATCGGGCTCGTCCACGAACAGCGCATGGACGTGCTCCGGCATCCAGGCCTCAGGCGTGATCCATGGTTCCAGCATGAGGATGCCGCCCGGCGAGACGTGGCGCGCCATCGACGCGACGGCCTGCCACAGCCGCTCGCGCGTGACCGCGTACCCGATGCTGGAGAAGAGGCACGTGACCACGTCGAACTCGCGGCCGAGGTCGAAGTCGACCATGTCGCCCTCGTGGAGGCGAACGATCGGCACGCGCTCATGAGCGATGGCGAGCATCTCGGGGTCGAGATCGACACCCTCGACGTCGTAGTCCTCGGCGAGATCGGCGAGGTGGATCCCGGTGCCGCAGGCGACATCGAGGAGCGTCCGTGCGTGTGGGACGCGCTCGGCGATGAGCTCCCGAAGCCGCGCCGCTTCCGCGGGATAGTCCTTCCAGGCGTAGAGCGCGTCGTAGTAGCGAGCCGAGTTCCGAAACATGCCGTGAGGCTACGCGACAGGCCGGTTTCCGCGATTCCCCCGGGGGACCCCGGCTAGAGCACCCCTTGCGTTCGAGCATATCGCCGGAAATCGCACGCGTCTGTCACGGATGCGCCGGAAGGCGCGCGGAACTGCGCCGGGACTACTACTGCACCGACTGGAGCCGCGGGCCCGCGCACACGACGTCCAGCGCGGGACAGCCGGCGCACGCCCACTCGCTCGGCGTCGGGCGGAAGTCGCCCTCACGGATGGCGAGGACTGCTGCCGAGAGCTCGGCCTGCAGCTCGGGGAGTTCCGCGCGGGTGAATCGCGTGAACACCGGGTCGGCCGGGGCCTCGAGGAACGTGTAGACGACCTCGACCTCCGCCGCGCCCGTTCCGAACGCGGCCAGCGCGTACACGAGCCGCTGGAGCCGGTACTCGGCCTCGACGATCTCGGCGGGCTCGCGCTCCTCGAGGCGGTTCGTCTTGTAGTCGACAACGAGCGCGCGCTCGCCCTCTCGGCGGAACACGTCGAACCGCCCGCGAACCAGGACGCCGTCGTGCGCGAACGAGAAGGCGAGCTCGGGCCGCGTGTCCTCTGCCTCCGACAAGCGCCGCCCGAGCTCCGACTCTCGCCACGCGGCGAGGAGCGTCTCGACCCGCTCCAGGTTCTCCTCGGTCGCCGCCGGATAGCGCTGGAGCACGCGGTCGCGCACCTCCTCCTCGGGCGCCTCGATCTCGAGGAGCACGTGGACCGCGTCGCCGATCTCCGTCGCGAGCAGGCCCTCGACCTCCTCCCCGGTCTGCACGACCACCGGACGCGGCGGCATGCCGACGATCCGCTGCGCGTAGAAGCGGTACGAGCACTGGTCGTAGAGCGCGAGCGCGCTGTAGGAGAGGCTGCGGAGCACGAACGGCGGCGCGGCGGGAGGCGGCGGCAAGGCCGGGAGCTCCGGCGCCGTCCGCAGCGCCGCGCCCTCCTCGGCCGGCGCGAAGAGCTGCAGCTGCGGGACGGCGGTCGGCACCGGCGCCTCGCCCTCCGGTGCAGGCCGGTCGACCCGCAGGAGGAGCCGTGCGTCGCCGCGCTCGAGCTCGACCGGATCGTCGCCGTCCACCTCGATCTCGAGCCGCTTGAGGATCCAGTGGAGCGGCGCGTTCGCGTCGCGGCGGCTCGTCGGGTCGATCGCGCCCGAGACGATCAGGCGGTCGATTGCCCGGGTCATGGCGACGTAGAGAAGCCGCCGGTTCTCGGCCTGGTCGGCGGTCTGCTCGGCCTCGCGCACGTCGTCCCAGCCGAACGCGCCCTCGCGCTTGCCCGTCGCCGGATTGACGACGCGGAACCCGAAGCGCCCGTCCGGGAGGCACAGGATCTCGTCCGCCGCGGGCGACGGCGGGATGCGGCCGGCGTCGGCGAGGACGACCACCTTGAACTCGAGGCCCTTGGCCGCATGGACGGTCAGCAGCCGCACCGAGTCGCCGCCCTCCTCCTCCGCGGCCGCCTCGACCTCGCGCGCGCCCGCCGCCTCCTGGTCGCGCAGGAAGCCGACGAAGCCCTCGATGTCCGGGCCGCGCAGCGACTCGTAGGCCCGAGCCAGCCGTCCGAGCTTGCGCAGGTTCGCGTACCGGCGGCGGCCGTCCCACTGCGCGAGCACGGCGAGGTCGTAGTCGTGCTCGACGACGATCTGCTCGCACAGCCGCTCGAGCCCCAGCCGCTCCGTCGCGCGGACGAGCCGGTCGTACCGCTGGCGGAACGCCTCGTAGAGCCGCGCGTCCCGCTGGGAGAGCCCGCCCGGAAGCTCGCGCTCGAGCCCGGCGAAAAGCGGCCGGCGGCCGGCGGAGCGCCGCAGAAGCACGAGCCCGTCGTTCGAGACGCCGACGAACGGCGAGGCGAGCACGGTCACGAGCGCCTCGTCGTCGTAGCGGTTCTGGAGCAGGCGCAGGTACGCGATGAGATCGGCCACCTGCTGCTGGCCGAAGTAGCCACGCCCGGCCGCGCGGTAGGTGGGCAGCCCCTCCTCGCGAAGCGCCTCCTCGTAGCGCTCGGCGTCCGTGCCCGCCGCGAAGAGCAGCACGATCTCGCCCGGCGTCGCCTCGCCCGCGTCCACGAGCTCCTTCACGCGGCGCGCGACGTGCTTCGACTCGGCCTCGCGCCAGTGCGTATTGCCGCCCTTGTACGCCGCCTTGTCGGTCACGAGCAGCTCGACGCCGGGCCCGGCCAGCTCGGGGAAGCGGCCGGCGGCCACCAGAGGCTCGTAGTCGGTGCCGAACTCCGTCCCGAACAGGTGGTTGATGACCCCGAGGATCTCGGGGCGGGAGCGGTAGTTCTGCGTGAGCGCGAGCACGCCGTCGCTCTGGGCGCGGCGTTCGCGGAAGACCTCGACGTCCGCGTGCCGGAAGCGGTAGATCGACTGGAACTCGTCCCCGACGAAGAAGAGCTCCTCGGCGTCGAGCGCGTCGACGAGCTCGCACTGGAGCCGGTTCGTGTCCTGGAACTCGTCCACGAGCACCGACCGGAAGCGCCACCGGGCCTTCTCGCGCACCTCGTCGCTCGAAAGCAGCAGGTCCCGGGCGTAGAGCTGGAGATCCTCGAAGTCGACGCCGGACTCGCGCGCCTTCGCCTCCCGGTAGGCGGCGTCGAAGCCGCGCAGGAGCTCCTCGAGGAGCTCGCGGTCGCGCGAGGCCATCTCGTCGAGCGCCGCGCTCTCGACGGTGGAGAGCGCATCCTTGAACGGCGCGAGCGCGTCGATCTTCTCCGCCGGACGCAGATCCTCGAGGTCGAGCAGCTCGTCGGCGCGCGGGGCCGGGCCGGTGGCGAGCGCGAGCGCCCGCTCGGCCTGCGGATTCCCCGGGAGCGCGCGGGCGCACTCCGCGAGCGCCTCCAGCGCCTCTCCGAGGCTCGACTCGTCCGCGACGCCGAGCTCGAGCGTGCGGCCCGCCGAGCGGAGCCGCTCGAAGACGCCGCCGAGCATGACCGAGAGCCGCCGCGATCCGTAGGTTGCGAGCAGCTCGAGCCGGTCGGGCTCGCGGCCGGCGCAGAAGCGCGCGAGCGCCTCGGTGAACGCCTCCGATCGCAGGACCCGCGACTGGCTCTCGTCGAGGACGCGGAAGCCGGGATCTAGCCCCGCCTCGAATGGATGCGACTTGAGCAGGCGGTTGCAGAACCCGTGGATGGTCGAGATCCAGGCGCGCTCGATGTCGCGGGCGAGATCGACGCGGTCGAGCTCGAGGAGCCGCTCGCGGATCCGGGCCCGCAGCTCGCCGGCGGCGCGCTCCGTGTAGGTGATGACGAGGACGCTCTCGAGCCCCAGCCCGCGGTCGGCGACGGCGCGGACGAAGCGCTCCACGAGCACGGTCGTCTTCCCGGTTCCGGCGCCAGCTGAGACGAAGACGACGCCCGCTTCGTCGATCGCGGCCTGCTGCTCAGGGTTGGGGGCGCGAACGCTCAAGCGCGCTTCACCCGGCACATGGGCCAGCGGTCGCACCATGTCGGGCAGGTGCCGCCGCGTGGATCGTGCTCCACGTCGCCCGCCCGGATGCGCGCGACCGCGGCCTGCGCGCGCTCGACGGCGCGGTCGACGTGAGCCCAGAACTCCGTGTCTACCAGGTGATCCTGGTCCTTCGTCCCCGGGACGAGCTCGGCCGCCGAGTCGAGCACGAGCCCGCGAGCTTCCCGTGCGCCCGCGAGCGCGCGATAGAGCCCGCCGAGCGGCTCGATCCCGACGAGATCGCGCAGCGCGAGGATGTACAGCGGCACCTGGAGCTTCCCCTCGGCCTCGATCTGCCGCGCCGAGTGCGCGCCGGCGCCCGACTTGTAGTCCTGGACGATCCCGCTGGCGCTCATCGGATCCTGGTCGATCCGGTCGATCTTCCCGGAGACGGTGAAGCCGCCGAGGTCGAGGCCGCGCTGAAGCTCGACGGGCGCGCCCTGCGTCCCGAACGACACCTCGAAGCGGCGCGGGACGAGCGGGGAGCCGATCTCGACCTCCTGGCGGACGAAACGCTCGAGATCGCGGCCGAGCGTGCCTTCCAACTCGAGCCGGTCGAGCTCGGAGAGGTCGAGCCGCACCTGGCCCTCGATCGCGCCGGCCAGGCACTCCTGCATGAACTCGAGCGTCTCGTCGAGCCGGTCGGGGTCGATCTGATCCACGCCGAAGCGCTTCGGGAGGCCCGAGTAGAAGCGGTAGAGCGCCTGATGGGCGACCTGGCCGCGGGCCCGCGCGTCGAGCTCGTTGTCGATCGCGCGCGGGTCGATCACGCGGTCGACGAGCCACATGGACGAGCAGGTCGCGAAGGTCTCGAGCTCGGTGACGGAGAAGCGGCCCTGCTCCATGAGCGGCGCGAGCGCCGCTCCGCTCAGCTCGGTAGGACGTTCGAGGGCGGCGAGCGCGCGGTCGATGCGCCGCTCCCAGCCGTTGGCGATCGCGAGCGCGCGGGCGTCGTCGGGCTCGTTCGCGCCGAGCGCCGCCGTCGCGCGCAGGCGTTCGCGCTCGTTCGGCGCGCGCTCGAGATCCCAGGTCAGCTCCGAGATCTTCCGGCCGCGGGTGAAGCGCGCGACCTCGTCGGGAGCGAAGCAGGCGCGCACCTCGTCCCAGAACGGGCTCGCCTCGCGCGGGCGGCCGTCGTCGGAGGCCGCCTCGCGGACGAGCGACAGCCGCAGCCGTCGGCCGCGTGCACGCGGTGTAGAAGAGGTAGCGGTCGCGCTCGAGCTGGTCGGGCAGCGCGAGGCGCCGGTCGCGGCCCGCATCGTCGAGCCGCTTGCGCTCCTCGTCCGGCAGGAACGGCGTCTCCTGGGTGCGGCGGGGGAAGACACCCTCCTCGAGCCCGAGGATGATGACCGCTTCGAAGCGGCGCGTCCGCGCGCGCTGGAGGTCGATCACGGCGATCCGTCCCTGCTCCGCCGCCCGGTCGACCCGGACCGGCGCCTGCTCGAGCGCGGCGACGAGCTGGTCGCGGCTCAGGCCTTCCCAGGTCTCCAGGTCACGCGCCACCTTGAGCACCGCTTCGTGCGCGCGCAGATCGAGCCCCGCGTCGGGGCCCGTCGGCGGGCGCTCGAGTCCGTACGACGCCTGGAGCATCGCGGCCGCGGCCAGGCGCACGGCGTCGATCGGCGTGTCCGCGTCGCGCACGCGGTCGACCGCGACGAGCGGATGGCCGAGGAGCTTCACGGCCTCCTCCTCGACGCGGGCCGGATCGCTGACCGCGCGGCCGCGGAGACGCCCCTCGACGAAGTCCGTCCGCACCCGCGGGAGCCCCGAGAAGCCCGAGCGCAGGAAGCCGAAGAGATGGCGGCGGGTGCCGCCGAGCCAGGCGAAGCGGAGCAGGTTGAGAAGCGCGCGCCCGAACGGCGTGCGGTCGAGCGTCACGCTGCCCTCGATCGCGTACGGGATGCCGAGGGCGCCGAAGACGGTGTCCAGCGGCGCGCGGTAGCGCTCGACGCTCGGGCAGACGATCGCGATCGAGGCCGGCGGCGTCCCCAGGCGGAGCAGGTCGAGAATCTCCTCGGCCGCGAGCTCGAGCACGCCGCGCGAGCCGGCCGCCTCGAGGAAGCGAACCGCGCCGTCGAGCGGCGGGACGACCTCGTCGGATCCACCGAAGAGCGCGCGCTCGAGGTGCGCGAGCGCCGGCGCCTGGCCCCAGAGGACGGGCGGGAGCTCGACGATCTTTCCGCTCGCGAGCCGGCTGAGATCCGAAGACGTGCGCGTGAGCGAGGCGAAGGCGGGCCGGCCGGGCTCGTACGGGAGCGACACGGTCACGTCCGCGCGGCCGGAGAGCGCGTCGACGAGCATCCACTCGGCCCCGGTGAAGTCCTCGAAGCCGTAGAGGAAGACCGGTCGCCCGTCCCAGGCGTCGAGCTCGTTCGCGACCCGCTTCGCGGCGTAGCGCCGCCGCGCGGGGCGGTCCCAGCGGTCCAGCCGCTCGAGCTCGGCGAGGTAGCTGGCATACAGCGCGCCGAGCGGCCCTTCGAGGTCGTCCGGGTCGAGAAGCCCTTCCGAGGCGTCCTCGATCGCTTTGCCGAGCGCGTCCGCGAAGCCGGGGAAGCGAGCCGACGCCGAGAGCCCGTTCAACGACGCCGAGGAGACGACCTGCGCCACGAGCAGCCGCCGCTGGGCGGACGGGATCGCGGGCTTCGTCTCGCCGCCCGCGAACGCGATCGAGTCGAAGAGGTCGTCGAACGTCCCGATCGTTCCGCCGAAGAGCGTGGGCGCGCGTTCGAGGAGCTCCAGCTCGATGCGCTCGGCCTCCGCCCTGTTCGGGACAACGAGCACCGGGTCGCGCTCGGCGAGCACGGAGTACCGGTCGAGCAGGAGGGCCACCTTGCCGGCGTTGGCCGGACCTACGACGAGGGAGAGCCCCATCCCCCCAAGTTTAGGTCAGGGCCCGACCGGCCTCGCGGCCGGGCCCCAGAGGGTGTCCTACGCGGCGCTCTTGGGGCGCCGGCCGCGACGGGCGACCTGCCGACCGCCGAGCTCGTCGGCCTCGGCATCCGTCACGTCGAGCTCACGGACGCCTTTGCGCGCATCGTGGAACGTGATGCGAATCGTCGCGCCTTTACCGTCCGGGATTTCCGCGCCCGACTTGTCGGAGATCAGAACCGTCTTCCGTGCCACGCGTACCTCCGTTTTTCGCTCGTTTTCCGATGTGGAACGCGGGCGCTACTTTACTGCACGAAAACGCGTCACAGATGAGTCGGTCAAGCAGGTGTGCCCGTTGTCAACGCACCGGCGTAGATTCCGTCTCCGGTATCCGGATCGAAAAAGTGCAGCGCGCCGGTATCGACGCACGTCTCGACCAGCTGGCCTTTCTGTGCGATCGACTTGGGACCGAAGCGCGCGACGAGCACCGACTCCGTCGTTTCCTCGGTCTCGACGGTGTCGCCGACGTCCTCGGCCAACTCGCGCACTTCGTCGGTAACGGCAGGCCGCGCGCCGATGCGCAGGTGCGTGACGAGCTCGGAGCCGAGCGCCTCGGTGAGCTCGACCCGGCCGCGCAACCGCCGCTCGTGCGGAACGTTGGGAGCGAGCGCGGCGTCCTCGAGGCTCTCCGGCCGAATGCCGAGGACGATCGTCTTGCCGACGTAGCTGCGCAGCGCCTGCCGGTCGGCCGTGAGCGATTCCGGGAGCGGCAGCCGCTGGTCGCCCAGGACGACGATCAGGCTTCCATCGGAGTCTTCGAGCGTCGCCTCGACCAGGTTCATCGCGGGGCTTCCGATGAAGCCGCCGACGAAGAGATTGACGGGACGGTCGTAGAGCTCCTGCGGCGACGCGACCTGCTGCAGCTCGCCCTTGCGCATGACCGCGACGCGGTCGCCCATCGTCATCGCCTCGACC
This sequence comes from uncultured Thermoleophilia bacterium, assembly GCA_963716005.1. Classification (GTDB taxonomy): domain Bacteria; phylum Actinomycetota; class Thermoleophilia; order Gaiellales; family Gaiellaceae; genus CAVRUF01. The sequence continues at coordinate 464,132 of OY970285.1, read as the reverse complement.
TGGTCGTGCGTGACGTAGACCGTCGTGACGCCGAGCTCGTGCTGGAGCCGGCTGATCTCCGCGCGCGTCTGCACGCGTAGCTTGGCGTCGAGATTCGATAGCGGCTCGTCCATGAGAAACGCCTGCGGCTCGCGAACGATCGCGCGGCCCATCGCGACCCGCTGGCGCTGGCCGCCCGAGAGGGCACGGGGCTTCTTCTGCATGAGCTCCTCGAGCCCCAGGATGCGCGCCGCCTCGTTCACCCGCTTGTCGATCTCCGCCTTCGGCGTCTTGCGCACCTTCAACCCGAACGCGATGTTGTCGTAGACGGACAGGTGCGGGTAGAGCGCGTAGCTCTGGAAGACCATGGCGATGTCTCGGTCCTTCGGAGGGAACGTGGTTCACGATGCGGTCGCCGATGCGGATGGCGCCCTCGGAGATCTCCTCGAGGCCCGCGACCATGCGGAGCGCGGTCGACTTGCCGCAGCCGGAAGGGCCGACGAGCACCATGAACTCGCCGTCGGCGATCACGAGGTTCATGTCGCTCACCGCGCGGGTTCCGTCCCCGTAGACCTTGTTGACACTGTCGAACTCGACCTCGGCCACCGCTTCCTCCCGGCTCGTTTGCACTCCCGCCCCATTGGTTTTACACGGCCACGGACGCCAGGTCACGTCTCTTGGGGGCGGCTCGCTAGACTCGGGCCCCCGTGAAGACCTCGACCATCGCAGTTCTCGAAGGAGACGAAACCGGCCAGGAACTCCTCGAAGAGGCGCTCCGCGTGCTCGCTCCCGACGTGGTCGGATTCGCGCTCGAGCTGCCGCGGTTCGACCTTTCCCTGGAGTCGCGGCGCTCGACCGAGAACCAGGTCGTGTACGAGGCTGCGGCGGCGATCCGCGAGGCCGGGCTCGGGCTGAAGGCGGCGACGGTCACGCCCGAGACAGCCGGCGACGTCGGCAGCCCCAACCGGATCCTCCGCGAAGAGATCGGCGGCCATGTAATCGTGCGCACCGGCCGGCGGATCCCCGGGGTCGTGCCCATCGCGGGCGCGCACCATCCGATCTCGGTCGTCCGCATGGCGGTCGGCGACGCCTACGGCGCGAAGGAGTGGCGCGAGGGCGAGGGCGAGGCCGAGGTCGCGTTTCGCACGGAGAAGATCGAGCGGCGCATCTGCCGCGCAGTCGCGGAGTTCTCGTTCCGCCACGCCGAGCGGACGAAGGCGAAGGTGTTCGGCGGGCCCAAGTACACGGTGTCGCCGATCTACGAGGGGATGCTCAAGGAGGAGATGGACGCGGCCGCCGAGCGGCATCCCGAGGTCGCCTACGAACCGCAGCTCATCGACGCGACCTTCGCGCTGCTCATCGGCTCGGCCGGCGATCCTCTGGTCATCCCGGCGCTGAACCGGGACGGGGACATCCTCAGCGACCTGGTGCTGCCGCTCTTCGGCTCGATCGCCGGGTCGGAGTCGCTGCTCGTCGCGTTCAACGAGGACTACACGCCGAAGGCGCTCATGGCCGAGGCTGCGCACGGGACGGCGCCGGCGCTCGCCGGGAAGAACGTCGCGAACCCGCTGGCGATGATCCTCGCCGGCGCCGCGCTCCTCTCGCACTCCGACGAAGAAGAGGCGCGAGAGGCGGGCCGGGCGATCCGCGAGGCGGCGCTCGAAGCGGTCGCCTCCGGCGTGCGCACGGCAGACCTCGGCGGGCACGCGTCGAGCTCCGAGTTCACGGACGAGGTGATCGAGCGCACGAAGGCGAAGCTCGAGATCTGGTCCACCCTCGGCTCGTAGCATCTCGTGATGCTCGCGTACGTCCGCAGCCTCGCGCCGGGGCTCCCCCGCTCCGTCTGGATCATGGAGGCGGGCGGCCTCGTGAACGCCGTCGGAAACGGGATGACCTTCCCGTTCCTCGTCATCTACCTGCACAACGTGCGCGGGTTCTCGCTCGCGACCGCCGGATTCGTGATCGCCGCCGGAAACGCGATCGGCCTGGTCGCCGGGCCGGTCTCCGGCCCCATCGTGGACCGCATCGGCGGGCGCCTGACGCTCGCGATCGGACTCCTGCTGATGGCGATCGGCTTCACCGCGTATCCCTTCGTCGACGAGCCGTGGGAGGCCTACGCGGCCGCGCTCACGGCCGGCATCGGCAACGGGATCTTCTGGACGAGCCAGTCAACGCTCCTCACCGGCCTGACCCCGCCCGACCGCCGCCACTCGGCGTTCGCCGTGCAGCGCGTGACCAGGAACCTCGGAATCGGGCTCGGCGGCCTCGCCGGCGGCCTCATCGCGACCACTGCGAACCCGACCAGCTTCACCGTCCTCTTCCTGGTCGACGCGGTCACGTTCCTCGCGTTCATTTTCGCGCTGTGGTTCATCCAGGAGCCGGTGGCCGTTCACGAGCCATCGCCCGAGCCGGTCGGCTACCGCGATGTCCTCCGCCACGGCGTCTTCGTCGCCTTCGTCGCGCTGAACGTCGTCTTCGTGGCGGCCGGCTACGCACAGCTCGAACTGCTGCCGGTGTTCGCCAAGAACGAGGCCGGCGTCACGGAGACGGCGATCGGGATCGTCTTCCTCGTCAACACGCTCATCATCGTGATCGCGCAGCTCCCCATTTCCCGGCTCCTCGAAGGGCGTCGGAGGATGAAAGCGCTCGCGGTCATGACGGTCATCTGGGCGGCCGCGTGGCTGATGGTGGCCGCGGCCGGCGCATACGCGGAGGCAGCCACCGCCGCCGTGCTCTTCGCGATCGCTGCAGCGGTCTTCGGGATCGGCGAGTGCCTCCAGGGGCCGACGCAGGGAGCGCTCGTCGCCGACCTCGCCCCGGAACGGCTGCGCGGGCGTTACATGGCGGTCTCGACGACGTCCTGGCAGGTCGGGTTCGTGATCGGCCCGGCGCTCGGAGGCCTCATCCTCGGCCTCGCCCCGATCGCACTCTGGCCGCTCGCCGCCGCGGTGTGCCTCCTCGCGGGCGCGGGCTCGCTCCTGCTCGAACGCTCGCTACCGCGCGAGTTCCGCCTGACGCCGGCCTAGCGCTGGTCGAGCGGCGGGTTCTGGACGTCGTTCTCGGTCGCGTACGTCTCGGTGAGGTCGTTCACGACCTCCATCCCGTCCGAGTACGCGTAGTTGATCTTCACGAACGGATCCCACTTCTCCGGGAGCGCGTCCTCCGGGAAGATCGCCTCGACCGGGCATTCCGGCTCGCAGGCGCCGCAGTCGATGCACTCCTCCGGGTCGATGACGAGTATGCGATCCGCCTCGTGGATGCAGTCCACCGGGCAGACGTCGACACAGGAGCGGTCTTTGATGTCGATGCAGGGCTCGCCGATGATGTAGGTCATCGGCTACAGCCTAGTCAACGAGCTCGTCGACGATCTGGGGTGCCCGCTCGACTAGTGCGGAGCGCACGATCACCTGGTCGAACCCCGCTTCGTGCCCGGCGCGGAGGCCCGCCGTGTCGGTGTGATTCGTGAACCCGAGGATGGGGATGTCCGGGTAGGAATCCGCCACTTCCATCGGGTCGATCCGGGCGATGTCGACGATGACGAGATCCGGCGGATCGACGCTCTCCGTGGAGGTCAGCTTGTGCTTGTCGCCGAGCAGGGCCTCCAACTTCCCTCGGAAGAAGAGATCGACCCCTGCGACCAGGATCGTCGCCACAGCGCGCGGAGCGTAGCAATCAGTCCAGTCCGACGGTCTCCATCACGCGGTTCACGATCGCGCTCAGCCACCACCACCGGTCGAAGAAGAGGAGCAGGCCCGCGACGACGAGGATCGCGCCGCTCACGATGCGGATCACCTCGAAGTGGTCGCGAAGCCAGCGGAACGCGCCCATCGCGTGCGCGAAGCCGATTCCCACGAGGAGGAACGGCACCGCGAGGCCGAGCGAATAGACGAAGAGGAGCGCCGAGCCCTGGAGCACCGTCCCGGTGTCGCCGGCCAGCGCGAGGATCCCCGCGAGGACCGGGCCTACGCACGGAGCGGCACAGACGCCGAACGCCGCTCCGAGAAGGGCCGACGAGCCGCGGCGGCGCGCTCCTTCGACGAGCTCGGGGGCGACCAGCCGGTCGAGCCACGGAGCCGGGAGCAGTCCCATGAACGCGAAGCCGAACGTGACCAGAACGATCCCGGCTATCTGCGGGACGAAGCGGCGGTAGTCCTCGATGAACCCGCCCGCCAACGCGGCCGCGGCGCCCAGCGCGACGAAGACCGCGGTGAACCCGGCGATGAACGGGAGGCTCGCGACCACCACCCGCCGGCCGCCGACGCCCGGGGCAACGCCCGAGACGGCCGAGAGGTAGCCGGGGACGAGCGGCAAGACGCACGGCGTCGCGAAGGACACGAGCCCCGCGAAGAACGCGAGCGCGACCTTGCCTTCCATCTAGCTGTCGAAGCGTTCTAGCTCGTCGTCGACGCGGCGCTCGAGCTCGGGATCGAGCGGCGGCCCCGTCGCTGCCGCGGACTCGGGCCGCGCCCGCACGTAGCGCCGCGCCGCAAACGTGACCGCCACCACCGCGGCCAGGAGCCCGGCGAGCGGAAGGAGCCAGGCGACCAGGTTGAAGCCGCTCTTCGTCGGCGCCGCCAGCACGCCCTCGCCGAACTCGTCCACCAGCTGCGCCTTGATCTCCTCCTTGGAGTCCCCGGCGGCGATGCGCTGGCGGATGAACGTCCGCATCTGCGTCGCGACCGGCGAGTTCGAGAGCTCGAGCGTCGTCTGGCACGTCGGGCAGATCACCTCGTCCTCGAGGTCGGCGAGCGTAGGCGGATCGGCCGCCGCAGCCGGAGCGGCGAGCGCGAGCGCGGTGAGGAGGACGAGCAGCCTCATGACTCGAGCGCGAGCGCGATGTTGTCGTCGAGCTGCTCCTGCGTGAACGGGCCGCTGGAGTACGCGACGAGCCGCCCTTCGCGGTCGATCCACCACGTCTCCGGGAAGCCGGTGAGGCCCCAGCGATCGCGCGTCTCGCCGGCGCCGTCACGGGCGTTCGGATACGTGATCCCGTACTCCTCGACGAAGTCACGGGCGAACGAGCGGAAGTCCTGCGCGTTCACACCGAGCACGACCACGTCGTCGTCCTGGTTGTCCTGCCAGGCCTGCTCGAGCATGGGCACCTCGTCCTTGCACGGCTCGCACCACGAGGCCCAGAAGTTGAGCACGACCGCCTTCCCGCGGTAGTCGGCCAGCGAGATCTCCCCTTCCCCGTCGAGGTCGGGCAGCGTCAGCGCCGGCGCCGCGGGCTTCTCCCCGTTCTCGACCGCGTCGGCGAGCCCGGCGCCCGCTTCCTTCGTCGCGAGCTGCCAGGCGAGCAGGCCGATCATCGAGGCGACCACCGCGATGGCGACTGCCTGCAAGGCGAGTTTCGTGCGGCCGGTCATGGGCCGTTCGAGTGTAGTCAGGGCACAGAGCGGCGGCCCCCGCCCCAGCTAGGCAACAACCGTCACATGCCGTACCTTCCTGGACAATTCCACATGGCTGACGCGTTCTTCATCGATGAGCAGTTCGACTGGTGGGACGAGGAGCTCGCGCCGAAGGAGGCCGCGCCGGCGCCCGCGGCGCGGCCGCGTCGCCGGGGACCGCCGAGGACGTTCGCCGGCGACCTCTCACGCCTTCGTGCCAGGGCGGCTCGCAACCCGCTCCGGTACCTCGCACTCTTTGCGCTCGCGCTCGCCGTCCTCTTCGCGGTCGCCGTCCGACCGTTTTCCGGCGACGACCGGAGGGCCGCCCCGGCCTCGGCCGCGCCGACCAGCGAACCACCCGCGCTCGTGCCTGACATCGCGTCGCCGACCGCGCTCAGCGACGGCGACCGTGGCCCCCGAGTTCGCGACCTCCAGGTCGCCCTCTCCGTGCTCGGCGCCCAGAAATCCCCACCCGACGGCTCCTTCGGCGCCACCACGACGGCGGCCGTGCAGGTGTTTCAGGGGACTCAGAACCTCCTGGTCGACGGGATCGCCGGTGAGGACACGAGGACGGCGCTTCGGCAGGCGATCGCCGAGCGCGCGCAGGAAGATGGGCAGGTCGTCCGCGCGGGGCTCACCGCAGCGGTCGCGGACGGCCGGCTCGGCGAACAAGCGGCGGTGGACGCGAGCGCGATCCTGGCGGAGGCGACGGCCGCGATCGACGCTCTACTGCCGGGCCGGGCGGCGGTACTGGGGCTCGTCGTCGACGACGTCGCCGCTGTCGCCGACGAGTATGGGCCCCGGACACCTGAGCTCTTCGCCCAGCTTCGTGCGAACACGAAGGGCCTCGCCGATGAAGCGCCCGAGTTCGCCGGAACGGACATCGCAGACGGCACCGGCGTCGTCTATCGCTTCTTCCCCGACCACGGCTACCGGTTCCACCCCCTGGCCAACTTCGGCAAGTTGAACACCCTCGCGGGCCGCAAGGACGAAGAGGCCGCCGTCACGCTGGCAAACGCGCTCATTGCGCGCGGCGTTCGCAAGGGGAGGACGCTTACGTGGCCGTATCGCTTCTCCGCCGGCGGGCCGGACGTGTGGGAGTCGGGCTTCGCGCAGGCGGTCGGGGCCCAGGCGCTTGCCCGGACGAGCGACCTCGCCGGCGACCGCTCCCTCCTCGACGCCGCAGGGGCCTCGTTCCGCGCGATCCCGCGTGGCCTCACGCTCGCCGTCGGGGGCGGCACCTGGATCCAGGAGTACGGCTTCTCCTCGATGGCCGTGCTCAACGCCCAGCTCCAGACGATCGTCTCGCTCTCGGAGTACGCGGAGCGCACAGGAGACGAGGAAGCGAAGGCCTACGCTGCGGGTCTCAGCACGACGACGCAGAAGCTGATGGGCGACTTCGACACCGGCTGCTGGTCGCGCTACTCGCTCGGTGGGAACCCCGCGACCACCGGATACCACACCTACCACGTCAACCTCCTCGAGCGGCTCGCGCGCTCGACGGGCGACCCGTTCTGGAAGGAAACCGGCCGGCGCTGGCGCGGCTACCTCGACGCGAGCGGCTCGCAGGCCTGCCTGAGGGGCTGACGATCGGCGGGCTTCGCTACGCCGAGACGATGAAGATCGGCGTGCCGACCTTCACGCGCGGGAACAGCCACTCGACCTCGGGGATACGCATGCGGATGCAGCCGTGCGAGGCGGCGGTGCCGACCGTCCAGGGCTGGGGCGTCCCGTGGATGCCGATCGCCGGCGCCGACGTGCCGATCCAGCGCGTGCCGAGCGGATTTCCGGGCCCGGGCGGGATCGGGCCGAGGCCTTCCGCCCACGGGCTCGACGGCGGATCCCAAGTCGGATTCACTTCCTTCGAGATCACGCGGTAGCGGCCGAGCGGCGTCACGTGGCCGGACATGCCGACGGCGATGTCGAACCGCCGCACGAGCTTCGTCTTGTCGTATAGGTAGAGCTTGCGCGAGCCGCGGCGGATGACGATCGACGCGCCGACGTCCGCCTTCCTGAACTTCGGCATGCGATAGAGGACGATCAAACGGATCTGGCTGCGCTGGTTCAGCTTCAGGGCGCGTGAGATCGCGTTGGTCATGCGCATCTGCCGGACGTCGATGCCCCGGCGCTCGGGGATGATCCGCGGCTTCAAGTTCTTGAGGACGAGCTTCGCGTCCTTCGCGTCGCGCGAGAAGATCTTGTCCAGGTAGGCGGCGTACTTGGCGATCCGCTTCGGCTTGACGGTGACGCCGAGCTTGACGTCCGTGCCCGCCGCTGCGCCCATCGCTCCCGTGATCGCGTTGTCGATCGCCGCCGACGTCTCGAGCGTGGTCGGCTTGATCGCCCAGCGCTTGCCCTTGAAGACGAGCGGGACCGGCCTCTTGAACGCGGCCTCGACCGCGTTCGTGGCCTGGGCCTCGGTCATGCCGCCCACATCCAGGCCGGCGATCGTCACTCCGGTTGCGATGACGGGTGGCGGCGTCTGGGCCAGGGCAGGAGCGCTGAGGACCAGGGCCGCGACGCAGATCAGGAGGGGGGCGAATCGCCGCACGACGACGCAATCGTAGCGCGAGCGAACACCTCGGGATCGTCGGTAACGACCCCGTCCACGCCGAGCGCCACGACCCGCTCCAGCTCCGCGGGATCGTTCACCGTCCAGGCGATCACCACGGCGCCCCCGGCGCGGCAGCGCACGACCGTGCGCTCGGACAGGACGAGGTGGTGCAGGGTGGCCGCCTCCGCCTGGGAGCGGTCGAGCATCCGTCCGATCCTGTAGGGCAGCGCGGCTCGCAGCGTCGCAGCCGCCGCGCCGAGCACCGGGCCCGGGAGGCCGCGCTCGCTCACCCTGAGCCGGTCGGCCGGGTACGAGAGCGACGTCGGGAGCCCCGGCGCGAGCCGGCGAACGTTGCGCAGCGCCTCAGCGTGGAGCGAGCACACGACCGTACGCTCCCGGCCCCGGAGCGCCTCGGCGACCTGTTCCTCGATGCCGGACTGCTTCAGATCCACGAGGACGACCGAGTCGCCGGCGAGCGCGAGCGCTTCGTCGAGCGCCGGCGCGCCCGATTCGTGCTCCTCCGGGGAATGCGCGAGCACGAGCCGTCCGTCGTGCGCGATCACGTCCAGCTCGATCCCGTCGAGACCGGTCGCGAGCGCGGACTGGATCTCGGCGATTGTGTTCGTCCGGTGGACGATCCGGAGGAGCCCACCGTCCGCAGAGCGAGGGATCACTTCGGCTGCGTCGGGAGGTGGTCTTCGTCGAGCTCGCCGCCGCGGGAGACGAAGTCCACGATCATCCGGTCGGTCAGCCACTCGACGGGCGCGTGATCGTCGGTGAGCACGTCGCCGTGCGGCTCCACCGGAACGAGCTCTGACTGGACGAGCGGCACGAGCGGCTCGACCTCGGGCGGCGCGGTCGCGACCCGCTCGACGAGCGTCTCTCGGTCGGCCGGCTCGTCGAAGGCGAGGATCAGGTTGTTGAACCGCAGCGCCGGCCAGCTCCACGCCTGCGGGAACGCGGCGAGCACGGTCGTGCCGATCGCCTCCGGCAGGCTGGCGTCACCGGGAACCGAGGCTACGTTCAGGGCCATGATCCCGCCCGGCTCAAGGTGGTCGCGGACGAGCTGGAAGAACTCCTCCGTGGCGAGGTAGAACGGGATGTAGGGCTGGTGGTAGGCGTCCACGACCACGATGTCGTAGCGCTCCTCGGTCAGCTGCAGGAACGGCCGGCCGTCGGCCGCGAAGGTCGTGAGCTTCGGGTTGTCGCCGAGACCCAGGTACTTGCGCCCGGCCTCGGTCACCTCGGGATCGATCTCGACGCCGTCGATCTCCACGTCGGGGTAGAGCTCCCCGAAGGCCCGCGCGATGGTGCCGCCCGCGTTGCCGATGATGAGCATCCGCTCCGGGGGCCGGTCAAGAAGCGGCGGCACCATGAGGAACGTGTCCCAGACACCGCCGGTGAGCACGGTGTCCTCGTGCCACACCGAGTGCACGGCGACGCCCTCGTTCAGCTTCAGCGCGCGCGAGCCGTCGGTGCGCTCGACCACCTGGATGTACTGGTACGTCGACTCGGTCTCGAAGATCAGGCCCTCGCTCGCCTTGATCGTCCCGGGCGGGATGAGGACGAGCGCGGCCAGCACGACGGTGAGGATCTGCCAGCGCCGGCCGAGGAGGAGCGCCGCGGCCAGGCCGAGGAGAACCGCGCTCGCGAGCATCGTCCGCTGCGTCCCGATCAGCGGGATGAGGACGATCGCGGAGAGGAACGTCCCGATGATCGACCCCACGGTCGAGAGCGCGTAGAGCCGGCCCGCGACCGCGCCGGCCTGCTTGATGTCCACGAGCGCGAGCCGGATCGCAAAGGGCGAGACCATCCCGAGCAGCGTGACCGGGACCGCAAAGAGGAGGAGCGCGCCGAAGAACGAGCCGACGGCGGCTCCGACCTCGACCGAGTCGAGCGCGTCGAGGCCGGCGTCGAGCACCGGGCGCGCGACGAACGGCGTGAGCGCCACGAACACGGCGGCGATCCCGACGATGAGCCCCAGCACGCGCGGCTCGGGACGACGGTCGGCGAGCTTCCCTCCCAGCCAGTAGCCGAGTGAGAGGTAGATCAGGATCAGGCCGATGATGTTCGCCCAGACGATCGTCGACGAGCCGAAATACGGCGCGAGGAGACGCGACGCCGCGATCTCGGTTGCGAGGGTGGCGGCGCCGGCGACGAACACGACGACGGAGAGCCGGCGCACGGCCACGGGGGAGGTCACGGTCACCGCTCTAGCCTACGGACCGGCGCAGGCACACCACGGCACAGTCGTCGTCGAGCTCGCCGCCTCCGAAAGCGCGGCAGTCCTCGACGAGCGCGTCCGCGAGCGCCTGCGGCTCGAGACCCGCGTTCGCGGCGAGGAACGCGTCCAGGCGCGCCTCGCCGTAGAGCTCGCCCTCGCGCCGGCACTCGGTGATCCCGTCCGTGAAGAGGACGACGCTCGCACCCGGCTCGAGCCGCGCGTGCTCTTCCGGGTATGCCTGGCCGGGCTCGACGCCGAGCGCGAGCCCGGACGACCCGAGCGCCTCGACGTCGCCGCTCACCGAAACGACGCGCGGCGGTGGATGACCGGCGCTCGCGCACGCGATCTCGCCCGCTTCGGGATCGACGACCGCGTAGACCATGGTCACGAACTTGCCGGGCGCGATCTCCTCGACGACGACGTCGTTCACACGCGCGAGGAACTCGCCCGGCTCTGGATAGCTCCGCGCGAGCGCGCGGAAGGCGAACTTGGTCATGGCCATGTCGGCCACGGCCTGGATGCCCTTTCCGGCCACGTCCCCGAGGCAGACCGCGAGCCGTCCGTCCTCGAGCACGAGCACGTCGTAGACGTCGCCGCCCACGTCCACGCGCGCCGACGACGTATACACGTGGCCGATCTCGATGCCGCCCGTCGCCGGGGGGTCGACCGGCAGGAGCGAGCGCTGCATGGTCTCCGTGAAGTCCTTCTGCTGCTGGTAGAGGCGGGCGTTGTCGAGCACGAGCGCTGCCTGTGCGGTGACGACGCGGGCGGCCTCGATCGTGCCCTCGTCGAGCGGGCTCCCCGGATCGAGCCGGAGGAGCACAAGCGTGCCGAGCTGCTCCACGGGCGTCGCCAACGGAAGCTCCAGCACGGTCGCGCCCTGCGCGCGAAACGGCTCGAGCAGCGCCGGGTCGCCGCGTTCGAGGATCGCGCGGATGGGGCCCTCGAGCGCCGGGTCGGCGACGTAGAAGGCCCGCAGCTCTTCGGCGTCGCGTCCCGCGGCCGGCATGCGGACCGCGGCCGCGGACAGCTCGAACACCTGCACCATCGAGCGGGCGACCGCGTCGACCGTCGCGTCGAACGAAAGGTCACGCGTGAACGCATCGGAGATCTCGAACAGGATGCGCAGCCGGCGAGCGGTGGCGCGCTCCGAGGCGAGGAGGCGCGCTCGGTCCGCGTCCGAGCGCATCACGTCCTCGTGGAGCTTCGCGTTCTGCACCGCGACGGCGAGCTGCGCCGACAGCGCGATCGGCAGCGTTTCCTCCCCGGGCGCGTGCGGACGGGCCTCGGACTCGTAGACGGCGAGCACGCCGATGACGTCGTCCCCGGCGACGAGCGGCACGACGAGGGCGCGGCCGACACCGCAGTCCGCGAGCTCGCGCTCGAGCCCGGCGAGGCGCGCGTCGCTCCGTAGGTCGGACGCGACGAGGTAGCCGCGGGTTCGCTGTGGCCCGAGCGCCAGCTCGAGCAAACGCTCGGTGATCGCGGCGTGCGGGCCGCCGAGCCCCTGCGACGCGGCGGCCTCGAGACCGTCGCTCGTGCGGAGGTAGATGCCGACCCGGTCGCTCGCCGACAGCTCGGAGATCCGCTCGACGGCCGTCTCGAGCGTGTGCGAGAGGGACAGGCGCGCGATCGCCTCACTCAGGACTTCCACGATCGTCTCGGAGCGTTCCAGCTCCTGCTCGGCGATCGCCGCGCGGCGGGCGCGGCGCAGAGCCACGGCGGCACGGGCGGCAAGCGGTGCGAGCGCGTCGACCGCGCCCGGGTCTTCGAGGACGAGCTCGAGCTCCGCGACGGGCGGCTCGCCGAGCGGGAGCACGACGGTGCGGCTCGCCGAGGTGTCCGTTCCCCCGCCTGCGGCGAGGAGCGTCGGCGCCGCATCCGCTTCGAGGCGCCAGAGCACGCACCGCGCCGCGCCGGTCGCCGTCAGGGCGAGCCGAACGACGTGCTCGGCCAGCTCGACCTCGTCGGAGGCGGCCGCGAACGCGTCGCCGGCGACCTCGATCGGGTCGGCGTCCTTCGGCGCGCGGGCGGGCTCGAGCGCCGCCGCGACCTGACCCGCGGCCAAGAGCGCGGCCGCACGGGAGGCCTCGTCGAACGGTGCGCTTCGGTAGAGCTCGATCGTCCCCTCGGCGCCGGCCGCGACGACGAGGATCGCGGTCGCGCCCACGCGGTCGGCCGCCTTGCGTACGACCGCGGGCGCGTCCTCAGGGGAAAGCTCGCGCGGCTCCTGCTCGAAGACGGCGGCGATGCGCGTGCCTTCGAGCTCGGCGGCCACCACGGCCGAGCGGGTCCAGACCGCGGCCGCGACCAGCTCCTCGGTGGCCGGATCGGCGACGCGCACGATCGCGAGCTCGGCGTTCGAGGCAAGGCCCGCCGCCTGCACCGCGGCGGCCAGCGCCTCGCCCGGCTGGGCGCCTCGCCCAGCCCCGCGATCCACGGATGCAGGCGCTCCCATTCACCGATTATGGCCCGGTCCCGCTTGCGGAGTGGACGGGTAGAGGCAAGAATCCGTGCGTCGTGGCGGCCCCAGCACCTCGTCAGCAACGGGAACGCACGCTCCCTCAACAGACGACCCGGCTCGAGAAGGCGGTCGTCAAGGAGCGGGCGAAGCGCCGCGCGAAGATCCACCACGATCTCGAGCGCAAGCGCTCCGGGCGCAGATTTCTCGCCCTGATGCTCACGCTCGTGTTCATCGCCGCCGTCCTCAGCCTCACGATCTGGGATCAGATTCAGGCGCTCTTCGGGCTATGACCGAACGAGGACACGGGCCGCACGCGAGTTTCTGGACTCCCGGCGAGGGACTCGCCTGGGTGGCCGCGCTCATCTTCACGCTCAGCACGTTCATGGGCTGGTACGCGGGGACGATCGACGGGCTCAAGGTCTCGGCGCTCGGCTGGGACGCGGGCGTGCTCGGCAAGCTCGTGCTCGTCGTCGGGCTCGCGACGCTCGCGCTCCTGACACTTCGCGCCACGGGCGTGTCGCTGCCGCCGACGCTTCCCTTCGGAATGGTCATCGCGGTGCTCGGCGCGATCGGGACGACCGTCGTCCTCATCCGCCTCATCTCGATCCCCGACGACTACGCGGAGTTCGGGCGCAGCGTCGGCATCTGGATCAGCCTGGTCTCGGCGGTACTTCTGATCGTTGCGGGTCTTCTGAAGTCCGCCGAAGAAGCCTGACCGCACCGAGGACGACGCCCGCGACGGCAAGGCCGACCACCAGGCCGACCAGCACGTCCAGCGGGTAGTGCACGCCGACGTAGACGCGCGAGAACGCGATCGCGGCCGCCAGCGCGGCGAACCACGGTGCCCACCGCGGGGCGATCAGCGCCAGCGCGAACGCCCCGGCCGCGCTCGTGGCCGCATGTCCCGAGGGAAACGACGACCCGACGATTCCGCCCATCAGCGGATCGGCCTCTTCGATGTTGACGAACGGCCGCTCCCGACCGACGGCCGTCTTCACGAGGGACGTGACCAGATCGGCCGCCCAGACGCAGGCAATGACGAGCAGCACCGCCCGGAGCATCGGATAGCCGACGCGCCACGCGACGACGGGCGCGAGAGCAATCCACACGAGCCCGGCGTAGGCGATCCAGCTCAGCCCGACGAAAACGGGGTCGAGCGGGCCGGCTCGATGCTCGACGACCCAGACGAAGAGATCGTGGTCGAGACCGGTCAGCTGCGGAGGAGCTGCCGGGTCGAGGAGAGCAGCTGCTCGGGGTCGAACGGCTTGCCGACGAAGGCCTGCGCGCCGCGCTCCTCGGCCTCCGAGACCGAGCCGGCCTCCACCTTGCCGCTGTACATGACGACCGGGATCGACTCCACGCCGTGCCGCTCGCGCACCAGGCGCAGCATCTCCCAGCCGTCCACCTGCGGCATCTCGACGTCCAGGAGGATGAGATCGGGCGGCTCCTCGGCGAGCGCCGCGAGCCCCTCCTCGGCGCTGGCGGCCTCGCGGACGGAGCAACCGTCGGCCTCGAGGCTCACACGGACGAGCTCGCGCAGGCCCGCGTCGTCGTCGACGACGAGCACGAGGCGCCGCGCCGCCGGGCGCGAGCTCCCGAGAAACGTGTCCAGGTCGCCGCGGCGGAAGCGCCGATGGCCGCCGGGGGTGTAGAAGGCGGGCAGCCTGCCGCCGTCGGACCACTTGCGGATCGTGCTCTGCGCGACGCCGAGGTAGGTCGCCGCCTGGCCCAGCGTGAGCCAGTCGCTTCCCGAGCCTCTAGCTGCCTGGTCTTTCATCGAACCCCCCACGGTCTGCCTCGTCCCCGACCGTTACGGCGTAGTCGTGACCGTGACGGTGCGGGTTACCGGCGGAAGGGTACCGGGCGTCAAGGTCCGAACGACCGTCTGCTCGCCTCCGGGCTTCGGCGCGTCCTCGACGGCGCGGCCGAGCGACAAGCCGATCACGAACAGGAGCACCGCGCCGACCAGTGTAAGGACGATGCGAAGGATGCGGCGACGGCGCGCCCGCTTCTCGTCGCGGCGCGCCCGGCGCTCGGGCCGAAGTGTCGGCTCGGTCACGGCCGGTAGTCCTGCGCGGCGCGCGCATAGGCGCCGAATGCCGCGTCCTGGACGAGCGCCGTGTCGCGCAGTCCGGCCTCGGCCTTGGGCGGCGTGCGCGCGACGACGACGTCGCGCACCCAGTCCTCGGATCCCGTGTAGGCGTCGGCCAGCTGGTCGAGCGTGAACGTCTGCCCGACCCGCCGGCGCAGCTCGTCCAGCACCGCGTCGACGAGCGCGTGGAGCTGCCGGTAGCGGCGCGAGTCACGGTCGGTCGCCTCGAGCCGCCGCGCGCCCTCCTCCCACTGGTGCCGCGCGACCGCGAGCGTCACTCGAGCTCCTCGCAGCGCGCGTCCGGGCACCAGCGCTCGCCGGCGTCCTCGACGATCCGCTCGCCGAGCTCGTAGCCCGGGCGCGCGAGGGCGAACGCCGCGTGGGCGTGGAGGCACTTCAACGCCTGCGGATGACGCGTGCCGCCGATCCCCAGGTCGAACTCCGGCCGGATCTCCCGCTGCTCCGCGTCCGCGCGCTCGAGGCTCGCGTGCAGGGCGGGGTCCTCCTCGGCCGCGCGGCTCCAGCGCTCGACTCCGCCCTCGGCCTCGACCCGCGCGATCGCGGCGACGAGCCAGGGGCAGGTCAGGTAGTACGTCGTCGGGAAGGGCTCTCCGGCATCGGTGTAGGGCGGCTGCTCGGTGACGGCCGGGAACCCGTACGGACAGCGAACCGCGACGCGGCGAAACGGGCGCGCAGGACGGCCAAGCTGCCGGGAAACGACTCGGAGGTCATCCACCTGATCATCGTATCCGTGCCCCGAGCGCGCCTTCGCGGGTGCTCAGTTGCCCTCGCCGTCCACGATGAAGAGCCTTTCGCCCGGCCGGACGAGGCCGAGCTTGCGCGCCTCGCGCTCGACGAACGCGTTCGTGCGGGCGACCTTGATCCGCGCCTCGAGCTCGGTGTGCTTGCGCTCCAGCGCGGCCACGTCGGCGCGGCGCGAGGCGACCTCGCCGCGCGCATCGAAGTAGGCGCGCAGCGGATGGACGTACGCGAATGCAACAGCAGCGAGCACGACGATGCCGAGCCAGCGGAGGGCGAGCGACGAGCGGGATGGACGACGACGGCGCGGACACGGACCGTCAGGGTTCGCAAGCCCGGCGCGGGCTCCTCCCTCGCAGCGCAAGTGCCGGGCGGCGCAATCCTGTGGACGATTCGTCGCGATTTCGGCGCGCTTCGGTTTCCCACGCGTATGAGTTTCGGCGATACGCTGGACCGTGAGGGGTGCTCCAGGGGGTCCCCGGGGAACGAGTCACGGGTGAGTGCATTAACCCGGCGGCAGGCGGACTACGCCGTCTCGACCTTGATCAGGTTCGTCGTGCCGGGCATGTTCACGGCGGTGCCCGCGGTGATGACCACGCGGTCGCCCGCCTCGACGATCCCGAGGGCACGCGAGGCCTCGACCGTGCGGGCCCAGAGCTCCTGGACGTCGCGGCACTCCTCGATGACGGCCGGGACGATCCCCCACTCCAGCGCGAGTTGCTGCGCGGCGTGGCGCTTGTGCGTCACGGCCACGACCGGGCGGCGCGGGCGATGACGCGCCACGGCCGAGGCGGTGCGGCCCGAGTACGTGGGGACGAGGAGCGCCGCCGCGTCGAGCGCCTCGGCGATGTCGCAGGCCGCGTTCGACATGGCCTCGCCGACCGACGAGTACGGCTCGTCCGGGCTGCGCTCGAGCTCGTGCCGGTAGCCGAGGCTCGGCTCGACCGCGCGCGCGATCTTGTCCATCGTCTGCACGCTCTCGGTCGGGAACTGGCCCACCGCCGTCTCGCCGGAGAGCATCACGGCCGACGTGCCGTCGAGGATCGCGTTCGCGACGTCGCTGGCCTCGGCCCGCGTCGGCTCGGCGTGGCCGATCATCGACTCGAGCATCTGCGTCGCCGTAATCGCGGGCTTTCCGCGCTCGAGCGCGGCGAGCAGGATCCGCTTCTGGACGAGCGGCACCTCGGCCGGGCCGATCTCGACGCCGAGGTCGCCGCGGGCGACCATGACCGAGTCGGCGAGGCGGAGGATCCCGGCGAGGTCGTCGAGCGCCTCGGCCTTCTCGATCTTCGCGATGATCTGCGCGTCCGAGCCCGCCTCGTGGAGCAGCTCGCGCAGGTGGCGGACATCGTTGGCCGAGCGCACGAACGAGAGCGCGACGTAGTCCACGTCGAGTGTCAAGGCGAAGGCGAGATCCTTCTTGTCCTTGTCGGTCACCGAGGGAATCGGCAGCGGAACGCCTGGAGCATTCACGCCCTTCCCCGTGGAGACGACCCCGCCGGCGAGCACAGTCGCGCGCACCTTGCCAGCCTCCACCGCGTCGACGCGCAGGCGCACGAGCCCGTCGTCGATGAGCACGTGGTGGCCGGCCTGGAGCACGCTCGGAAGGACGCCCGGGCTGACCGGAAGATGCGTCTCGTCGCCGTCCTCCTCCGCGACGAGCACCACCTCGTCGCCGGTCACGAGCGTGCGGGCCGCCTCGAGCCGGCCGAGCCGGAGCTTCGGGCCCTGGAGGTCGGCGATCAGCGCGAGCGGCCGCTGCGCCTGCCGCTGGCTCTCACGGACGAGCGCGCACCGTTCCGCGTGCTCCTCATGCGCGCCGTGCGAGAAGTTGAGCCGTGCGCCGTCCATCCCCGCCTCGACCAGCTTGTCGACCGCCTCCTGCGAGGAGGTGGCCGGGCCGATCGTGCAGACGATCTTCGTTCGCCGGGTGCGGCTACGCGCTGCCACGGGCGTCACCGTAGCCGCGACCTAGGAGGTCGTGCGAGGAAACGCGGCCCAGCCGGGGAACACGGCGCGCTCGCCGAGCTCCTCCTCGATCCGGAGGAGCTGGTTGTACTTGGCCACGCGGTCGCTTCTCGACGGAGCGCCTGTCTTGATCTGCCCGGCCCCGGTCGCGACGGCCAGGTCGGCGATGAACGTGTCCTCGGTCTCTCCGGAGCGGTGCGACATGACCGTGGCGTATCCGGCCGAGCGGGCGAGTGCGATCGCGTCGAGCGTCTCGGTGAGCGTGCCGATCTGATTCACCTTGAGGAGGATCGCGTTCGCGACGCCGCCGTCGACGCCCCGCTGGAGGCGATCGAGATTGGTCACGAATAGGTCGTCGCCGACGAGCTGCACGCGATCGCCGAGCCGCTCGGTCAGCGAGCGCCAGCCGTCCCACTCGTCTTCGGCCAACGGATCTTCGACCGACACGATCGGATAGCGCTCGCAGAGCGAGGCCCAGAAGTCGATCATCCCGTCGCCCGAGAGCTCCTTGCCCTCGCCGGGGAGCTTGTAGCGGCCGTCCTCCCACACCTCGGTCGCGGCCGGGTCGAGCGCGATCACGACCTTTCCGGCATGGCCGGCGCGGTCGACGGCCTCGAGGATCGCCTCGATCGCGGCCTCGCTCGACGGAAGGTCCGGAGCGAAGCCGCCCTCGTCGCCCACCGCGGTGGCGAGCCCGCGCTCGTGGAGGAGCGCCTTGAGCGTGTGGAAGACCTCGTCGCCCAGTCGGAGGCATTCGGCGAACGTCTCGGCGCCGGCCGGAACGATCATGAACTCCTGGAGGTCGATCGAGTTCTCCGCGTGCATGCCGCCGTTGACGACGTTCATCATCGGCACCGGGAGCGTCGTCGCCTCCTCCCCGCCGAGCCAGCGGAAGAGCGACACGCCGGCGTCCGCCGCGCCCGCCCGCGCCGCGGCGAGCGAGCAGCCGAGGATCGCGTTCGCGCCGAGCCGGCCCTTGTTCGGCGTTCCGTCGAGCGCGATGAGCGTCTCGTCGAGCGCGCGCTGGTCGGACGGGTCGAGCCCGGCGAGCGCAGCGGCGATCTCGCCGTTCGCGTTCGCAACGGCGGTCTTGACCCCCTTGCCGCCGTACTCGGGCCCGCCGTCGCGCAGCTCGACCGCCTCGTGCGCACCCGTGGACGCACCGGACGGCACGGCCGCACGGCCGAGGGCGCCCGAGTCGAGTACGACGTCGACCTCAACCGTCGGGTTCCCGCGCGAGTCGAGGATCTGGCGGGCGTGGACGGATGCGATCGCGCTCATTCGTTCTCCTTCTCCTTGGCCAGGTCGTAGAAGCGGTCCTGCTCTGCGAGCGGCAGCTCGGTGAATGTAAGTCCCTCCGCTGCAGCAAGCGTCTCGGCGGTTTCTACACGAGCCTGGAAGCGCGCCGCGGCCGCGCGCAGCGCCAGCTCGGGATCGACGTTCAGCCGGCGCGCGACGTTGACCGACGCGAAGAGCACGTCGCCGACCTCGCCGACGTGGCGCGGGTCGGCCTCAGTCTCCGGCCGCGGATCGTCCTCGGGCAGCTCGCGGCGCAGCTCCTCGATCTCGTCCGCGAGGTCGTCGAACGCACCGGCCGCGTCCGGATATTCGAACCCGGCCGAGGCGGCGCGGCGCTGGATCTTCTTCGCCAGGAGCAGCGCGGGCAGCGTCTGCGGGACGTCGTGGAAGATTCCCTCGCGGCCCTCCTGCGTCGTCTTCAGTTCCTCCCACTGCGCCTTCACGGCACCGGGCGTGTCGATCTCGTCGACCGGGCCGAAGACGTGCGGATGCCGCCGGACGAGCTTCTCGTGGATCCCCTCCGCGACGGCGGTCAGGTCGCCCGCGCCGCGCTCCTCGAGGAGAAGGGCGAGAAAGACGGTCTGGAAGAGCAGGTCGCCGAGCTCGTCGAGGAGCTTCGCGTCGTCGCCGGCCAGCGCTGCGTCGGCGACCTCGTAGGCCTCCTCGACCGTGTGCGGGACGATCGTGGCCTCGGTCTGCTCGCGATCCCAGGGGCAATCGCGGCGGAGCCGCTCGGCTAGGACTTGGAGATCGACGAGCGCGCGGGCCAGGGCGTCCGCGTCGGGCACTTACCCGGTGGTGGTAGTGCTCTCGCCCGACGTGGTGGCCGCCGGCGGCTCGAAGCCTGCCGCGTACACGACCGGGAAGTCCTTCTTCAGCGTCTCGAGCCAGGCGTTGATCGCCGTCTGCTGCTGCTCCTGGGCGAGCTGCTGCTCGATGGAATCCTTGATGTCGGCGATCGGCGTGGTCGTCTCGGGCTTCACGTCGTCCATCGCGTAAATGAGGTGCCAGCCGAACTCGGTCTTCACCGGCTTGGTGTACTCGCCGGTCTCGAGAGCGAACGCGGCCTTGTCGAACGGCGCGACGGTGCTGCCCTTGGTGATCGGGAGCTTGCCGCCCTGCTTCGCAGTGCCCTTGTCCGTGGAGTACTCCTTCGCGAGCTTCGCGAAGTCATCGCCGTCCTCGAGCATCTGGTAGATCTCGTCCGCCTTCGCCTCGTTCTTCACGAGGATGTGCCGGACGTTGCGGCTCTCGGGCTGCGAGAACCGGTCCTTGTTCTCCTCGTAGTAAGCCTCGATCTCCTCGTCGGTCGGCTTCAGTTCCTTCGTGACGGACTCGTAGAGCCGCTCCTGGAGGATCTGGTCGTGGAAGGCGGTCTGCGCCTCCTCGAGCGTGAGACCCTCGTCGGCGAGCGCCTTCTCGAACTTCTTCTCGTCGTCCTCGAAGTTGTCCTTCTTGATCTGGGCGAGCCGCTCCTCGACGTCCTCGTCGGAAACCTTGATTTCGGCAGCAGCGGCGGCGAGCGCGAACTGCTTCTGCTGGACGAGGAACTCGACCGCGCGCTTGCGCAGGTCGTCGTACTCGGCGGTGCCGGTCTTCGGGAATTCCTGGCCGCGCGCCTTGAAGCTCGCCTCCGCGCGCTTGAGCAGCGCGTCGAACTCGGACTTCTCGATCGACTGGCCGTCGACCGTCGCGATTGCGTCGTCCGGGACAGACTGAGAATCGCCGCCGCCGCACGCGGTCGCGACGAGCGCGAGCATGCACACGAGGATGAGGGCGGAGGTGGCTCGAAGAGGCATTTTGGGAAGAAAGGGCCGCGTTATGCGGCCAACCGAACATCGAGGATAGCATCGACCAGCGCGACGGCGGCAGGTAAACCGTCGCCCCTCTGGGACACCTCTTTCTTCGCGGATGAGTACACCGCGATTTCCGCTGCCTTGCGCAGATCGCGCAGCTCGTCGGAGCCGAGGACGAGCGCTCCGACCGTGACCTTTCCGCCTCGCAGCACGAGATAGTCGGCCCCGAGCCGCGCCAGCTTCAGCTTCGCTTCCTGGATCGAGAACAGGTTCTCGACCGGCTCCGGGGCCGGGCCGTACCGGTCCTCGATCGCCGCGTGCAACTCGCGCAGCTCGTCCTCCGTCTCGGCCAGCGCGACGCGGCGGTGGAGGTCGATCTTCTGCGCCTCGGCGGCGACGTACTCGGCCGGGACGAACGCGTCCACCTGCGCCTCGACGCGGATCGGCCGCGCGACCGGGCGGCGCGTTCCGGCCAGCTCGGCGACGGCCTCGGCGAGGAGCTCGATATAGAGCTCGAAGCCGACCGCCGCAACGTGCCCGGACTGCTCCGCGCCGAGCAGGTTCCCGGCGCCGCGGATCTCGAGGTCGCGCATGGCGATCTGGAACCCCGCGCCGAGCTCGGTGTGGTCGGCGAGCGCGGCCAAACGTGCCCTCGCCTCGGCCGTCAGCTCCTCCCCGTCGGGATAGAAGAGATACGCGTGTGCAGGGACATCGCTGCGTCCGACCCGGCCGCGGATCTGGTAGAGCTGGGCGAGCCCGAGCGCGTCGGCGCGCTCGACGACGAGCGTGTTCGCCTGCGGAATGTCGAGCCCGGACTCGATGATCGTCGTCGAGACGAGCACGTCCGCGTCGCCGGCGAGGAACGCGAGCATCCGCTCCTCCAGCTGGCGCTCGGCGAGCTGTCCGTGGACGACCAGGAAGCGCAGCTTCGGGCAGAGCTGCTGCAGCTTCTCGGCCGCCTCGTCGATCGACTCGACGCGGTTGTGGAGGTAGAACGCCTGGCCGCCGCGCGCCGCCTCGCGCTCGAGCGCGACCTGGATGAGCTCCTCGTCGTACTCGCCGACGTGCGTGCGGATCGGCCGGCGTCCCTCGGGCGCGGTTTCGATCACCGAGATGTCGCGCAGGCCCGCGAGCGACATGTGCAGCGTGCGCGGGATCGGCGTCGCGGTCAGTGCGAGCACGTCGACCTCGAGCCGCAGCTGGCGCAGGAGCTCCTTCTGCGCGACCCCGAAGCGCTGCTCCTCGTCGAGCACGACCAGGCCGAGATCCTTCGCGGAAACGTCGCGGGACAAGACGCGGTGGGTTCCGATCAGGATGTCGACCTTGCCCGCGGAGTAGTCCGCGAGGATCCGCTTCACATCGGCCGGCCTGCGGAAGCGCGACACCATCTCGACCGTGACCGGGAGGTCGCGCAGGCGCTCGCGGAAGGTGTTCCAGTGCTGCTGCGCGAGGATGGTCGTCGGCGCGAGCACGAGCGCCTGCTTGCCGCCGGCGACGACGGCGAACGCGGCGCGCACCGCGACCTCGGTCTTGCCGAACCCGACGTCGCCGCAGACGAGCCGGTCCATCGGGCGCGGCGTCTCGAGATCCTCCTTCACCGACTCGAT
This sequence comes from uncultured Thermoleophilia bacterium, assembly GCA_963716005.1. Lineage (GTDB taxonomy): Bacteria > Actinomycetota > Thermoleophilia > Gaiellales > Gaiellaceae > CAVRUF01. Next base: position 442,003 of record OY970285.1, on the reverse strand, counting down.
CGCGCGGCGCTGGTCGGGCGTCTCCACGTACGGGAACGTCGCCTCGAGCTGCTCGACGAGGTCGCCGTCGACGTCGTAGGCCATCCCCGGCGCCTGCTGCCTGGTCGCGTAGAGCGCGATCAGCTCGCCGGCCAGCTCCCTCGCGCCCGCGAGCGCGCGCGACTTGACGAGCTGCCACGCCTTGCCGCCGAGCTTGGAGAGCGCCGGGCTCGCGCCGTCGGCACCGACGTAGCGCGACACGCGCCCGATCTGCTCGTGCGGCACGTAGAGCCGGTCGTCGCCCTTGAATTCGAGGAAGAGGTAGTCGCGCGTAACGCCGGCGACGGTCTTCGTCTCGAAACCGAGGAGCCGCCCGACGCCGTGATCCTCGTGGACGACGTAGTCGCCGCTGCGCAGGTCGGCGAAGCTCTGGAGCGCCTTCCCGACGCGCGCGTCCTGGCGCGGCGGGCGCTTGCGGAAGACCTGTGTGTCCGGGAGGAGGACGATGCCGAGCTCGCGCGAGACGAAGCCGCGCCGCGCCGGCGAGACCGCGAAGCGCAGCGCGCCGTCGCGCGGCAACGCCTCCTCCGGCTCGAGCTGCTCGGCCTCGACCTTGCGCAGGAGACCTTTCGTCCGGAGCGCTTCGCCGCGGTGCGCGAACGTGACGATCACCCGGTGTCCGGCCTTGACGAACGCGCCGAGGTCGCGCTCGGCCTCGGCCAGGCCGCGGGCGGCGATGGCGGGCCGCTGCGCCTCGAACGTGTGCTGCTGGCCGTGCGGAAGCTGGTCGAGCTCGACCACGGCGGGGAGCGGGATCTCGCCGCCGAGCTCCTCGCGCCACAGCTCGCGGACGTCCGAGTGCTGCCACACGAAATCGACGGCGGGCAAGGGTGCGACTAGCTCGTCCTCGGGATCGGCGTCGAGCCGCTGCTCGGCCGCGGGCTGGATCAGCGCCTCGTCGAGCGGATGCAGCGCGCGCTGGGTGAACACCGAGAACGCGCGGAGCGACTCGATCTCGTCCCCGAAGAACTCGACGCGCACGGGCTCGCGGCCGGTCGACGGGAAGATGTCGACGATCCCGCCGCGCACGGCGATCTGGCCCCGCTCCTCGACGCGTTCCACCCGCGCGTAGCCCGCCACCACGAGCTGCTCGGCGAGGTCTTCTACGCCGGGCTCGTCCCCCGCGGCCAGGCGGATCGGCTCCGGCCTCGACTCGGACGGCGGCAGCCCGTCGGCGAACCCGAGCGCCGACGCGCAGACGAGCCCTCGCGCCGCATGCACGTCGAGCGCGCGGAATCGCTCGCCCACGAGATGCGCGGGCGGCTCAAGCTCGGTCTCGCGGCGAACCCCGCGCGAGGCGAGCAGCCCGACGTTCTCGTCCCCGAGGAACCAGCCGGCCGCCTCGGCGGCGTCACGCGCGGTCGAGTCGTCGGCGAAGAGGCACACGAGCGGCCCCTCGCGAGCGATCCAGGTGGCGGCGAGGACGAGCGGAAGCAGCGGCTCGGAGACCCGCGCCGACGCGGGCCGCTCCACGAACGCGCGAAGACGCTCGCTCTCGGCGAGTTCCTGCGCCAGCACGTGGAGTACGGGTTGGACCATGGAGACAGGCGGAACGCACGGTTCCGCCTGTCTCAATCGTACGCGTGCGCTAGCAGACCACGATCAGCCGGAACGGCCGGAAATCACCGCCTAGCAGGGGTCTCAAACCGCCGAACGGCTAGTTGAACTCGCGCTGTGTCTCTTCGAGCCCGTCCCGAACCAGGGTTTCGACTGCGTCCGCGGAGCGCGCGACGAGCGCGTCGACGTCCACCTCGGGCTCGAACGGCGAGAGCACCCAGTCGGCGACCGGACGCGGATCGCCGCGCTCGGGCCGGCCGACGCCGATGCGCAGCCGCGTGAACTCGGGCGTCCCGAGACTCTTGACGACCGAGCGCAGGCCGTTGTGCCCCGCGAGGCCGCCGCCGTGCCGCGCCTGCAGGCGTCCCAGGTCGAGATCGACCTCGTCGTGGACGACGAGGAGCGACGGGAACTCGACCTTGAAGAACTTCCTCGCCGCGGCTACCGAGGGGCCCGACTCGTTCATGTACGTCTGCGGCTTCAGCAACGCGACGCGGTGCCCGTCGATGCGCAGCTCGGACAGGTCGCCGGAGAACTTCGAGCGGAAGGTGCCGCCATGCCGGCGCGCGAGCTCGTCCACGACCAGGAAGCCGACGTTGTGGCGAGTGTCCGCGTATTCGCGGCCCGGGTTGCCGAGCCCCGCGACGAGCAGATCGAGCGTCGAGGCGGACCCGCCCCGGCGCAGGAAGCGCATTACTCCCCGGAGGGAGACTCGTCGCCGGCGTCGCCGGCCGCGGAATCGCCGGTGTCCTCGGCGCCCTCTTCGCCCTCGACGCCCTCTTCGCCCTCTTCGCCCTCGATCTCTTCGCCCTCGACGGGCTCGGGCTCTTCCTCGACCCGCGGCTGGATGACGCTCGCGAGCACTTCTTCGGGATCGGTGAGGATCGTGACGTCTGCGGGAACGACGAGGTCGCTGACGCGGAGGCTGTCGCCGATCTCCATCGCGGTGATGTCGAGCTCGAGCCGGTCGGGCACGCTCATCGGCAGCGCCTCGACGAGCACCTCGCGCGTGACCTGGGTGAGCACGCCGCCAAATGTCTGGCCGACGGACTCGCCGATGAGTTCGATGTGGACGGCCGACTGGATCGCGACGTCCAGGCGGACTTCCTGGAGGTCGATGTGGAGAAGGCGCCTGCGAATCGGGTGGAGCTGGTAGTCCTTGAGCACTGCGTGATGGGGCTTTCCGCCCTCGCCGATGATCACGTCGAGGATCGCGTTCGTGCCGTGCTCCCCCGTCAGGACGTCACGCAGGGCGCGCTCGTTGACGGTGAAGCTCTGCGCCGGCTTGCCCGCGCCGTAGAGGACGCCGGGGACGAACCCGTCCGCGCGCAGGCGTCGCGAATCGCCCGAGCCGGACCGCTCTCGGGACTGCACTTCCAGTTTGACGCGCTCTGCAGCCATTTCCGGTCGGCCAGTCTACCGAAGCGGCTGTGGCCGCCTGCGGTTAGCCGAACAGGAGATAGCGAAGCAGGAGCACGCACGGCAGCCAGGCCGCGAGCGCGAACAGGAGGGAAGTGAAAAACGCCGTCGCGAGGACGAACGCATGAGTGTTGGGGTCCAGGTTCACCGCAGTAGCCGCTTTCGGGACGACGACGCCCGTCGTCCGCCCATACAGCTTGCGCGGACCATGCGCATTGCGCAACCGCTCGTGCGAGGGATACGCGGAAGGGCTGCGAGGGTCGATTGACTTCCTCGAGGAGCCGCACCTCATGCCGGACGCCGCAGACAAACCCAAGCCTCGGGCAACGAAGCCCGCCACACCGAGAACTTCGAAGCAGACGCCTTCGGAGCCTCCCGTCGTGCGGCTCGAGATCTACGCGGCGCACGCTCCCGCGAAGAAGCCCCGCACGACCACCCGAAAGCCGTCGGCCCGCTCCAATGCGAAGACGACGGCCGTCGACGTGCAGTCGATCGACATCACGGAGCAGATCGCCGAAGCGGCCGCGGCCGCTCTGGCCGAGCGTGAGGCCGAGCTCGACGCGCGGGCCGCGGAGATCGATGCGCGGGCCGCCGAGGTGGAAGCACAGGCAGCACCGCTGGCCGAGCAGGCCGCAGCGCTGGAGGCACGGGCCGAGGAGCTCACGGCGCAAAGCGCAGCCCTGGAGGCGCGCGCAGCCGAGCTCGAGACGCAGCCGGTGCAGTTCGAGGGCGATTCGGAAGCGCTGGAGACGCGCGCGGCCGATCTCGACGAGAAGGCCGGAGCTTTGGACGAGTGGGCGGCGACGCTCACGACGCGCGAGATCGAGGTCGCCGAGCGCGAGGAGCGCCTGGCCGAGGTCGAGCAGCACACCGGCGAATCGACCGCCGCGACCGCTGAGCGCGAACGCGAGCTGGCCGAGCAGGAACTGCGCGTCGCCGAGCGCGAGCGCGCGGTGGCCGAGCGAGAACAGTCTTTCGGGGCGCGAAGCGCCGAGGTCGACGCGCGAGCAGCCGAGGTGGAGGCGCAGGCCGCCGACTTCGCCGCCCGCGTCGCCCACGTCGAGGCGCAGTCGGCCGAGATGGCCGAGCGCGAGGCCGGGTTCGCCGAGCGCGAGCGCGTTCTCGCCGAGCGCGAGCGCGAGCGGGCCGAGCAGGCTCTCTCCCGCGCCGGCGATCACAGCTTCGCCGCCGAGAGGCTCGAGCTGGAGCGCCGCCAGAAGCAGATGCTGGAGCTCGAGGAGTCGCTCCGCGACCGCGCCCGCCGCCAGGACGAGCGTGAGGCCGACGCCCAGCACGAGCGCATCTCGTTCGAGAGCGAGAAGGATTTCCGCGAGGAGCAGCTCGACCGGCGCGAGCAGGAGCTCGACGGGCTCGAGCGCAAGCTGAACGAGAAGGAAAGCGAGCTCGCCGCCTACGTCTCCCAGGTGCAGGGCGAGCTCCACCGGCGCGAGCGCCACGCGTTCGACCCGGCCTAACGAACCGCGTCACTTTCAGTCCGAACACCGTGTCCCCCCGGGGGACCCCGGCTAGAGCACCCCTACCGGTCAGGCTATCGCTGGAGTACGCGCGTGTCTGGCACGAAGCCGTGCCGAATGTGTGCCGATGCCGGCCCGGAGGCCCGCGTGCTAGGCCTGGTTCGTCGGCTCTTCGCCGTACAGCCAGGAGTCGGGCGAGCGGTCGTTTCGCTCCTCGTCCAGGTTGCGCAGGTACACGCCGAGGCCGATCAGCGGGGCTCCCGGGAAGACCATGAGGATGACGATCGTCGTCCAGAGGCTCGAATCGACGCCGGCGGCGGCAACGGCGAGCAGCACGGGCACGACGGCGAGGCCGATTGCCTCCCAGCGCCCGATCTCGAAGCCGACCCACACCTGGAGGGCAGCGCCCATGAGCAAGAGCACGAAGACGACCAGCGCGGGCAGGCTGCGATCCGCGGCCGCGAAGCCGTAGATCCAGGCCGCCATCGCGATCACATAGAGAGTGGGAACCTTGCGGGGGTCGATCCTCGGCATGCGCCTCCAAGGTGTTTCGGCGCGCCACCCCGCCTGGGTTGCTCCGGTCCGCATCGGCAGGAGGCCTTGAATCCCGCATCCCTCGTGCCGGGGACTTTCACTACCGTGCGCTGAATGCGCCCCGTTCTGGCTCTGATCCTGGTTTCTCTGGCCGCGGGGTGCGGCGGCGACGAAGCGGCCGGGCCCGACAACACGTTCCAGGGCGACGGCTACTCCTTCAGCTATCCCGGGGACTGGGAGGAACGGGAATCGAACGACGAGCCCGGGAGCGCGGACGTCGTGATCGCCCCGGACCCGGGCGTGACCGGAATCAGCGTCGGCGTCTTCGACTCCCCGCAGGAGGTGACCGCCGAGAACATCGACGGCCTCATGGGCGAGCTGCGCACCGGAGCGGAAACCTTCCTCGCCCAGAACGTCGAGGGAAGCAAGCTCGACGGCGATGTGGAGCAGGTGACCATCGCCGGCCTTCCGGCGGTGACCTTCTCAGGGACGACGACCGCGGGCCAAGGGATCCGCACGCGCGAGGCCTGGATCTTCGACGGGACGACCTTCTACGCGATCAACTGCTCGTCGGCGACGGGCAACGAGGACTCGGTCGACCCGGCGTGTGACCTCGTGCTCGAGACGTTCGCGGTCGGCTAGAGGTCGGGCCGGAGCGGCTGCGCTAGGAGCGGGTGCGAAGTCGCCGGTGAAGAACGATCCCGGCGGCGATCCCCGCCGCAACCAGCACCCCATAGACGGCACCGAGGAACCACGGGGAGACTTCATCGACCTCGCTGGTGGTGGAAATCCACAAGCCGAGGCCGAGAGCGGCGGCCAGCGTCCACCAGCGCCCGACGATGAGACCGAGAACAAGGCCAGCAAGAACGAACACCAGATACACCACGACTCATCTATCGGCTTGCTGACGCCCACTCGCAAGGCCACGGACAGTCCGCTCGAACCCTCTGGTTGCGCGGAAGCGGCTAGAAGAGTTGGTTCTCGCCCGCGAAGATCTCGGAGACCGACTCGCCCGAGAATACGTTCTGGATCGTGTCCGCGAGGAGGCCCGCGACCGGGAGAATCTGGATGTTCGGCGGCAACTTGGTCGGGTCGAGCAGCACCGTGTCGGTGACGCAGATCTCGGTCAGCTCGCTCTCGGTGATCTTCTCCAGCGCGAACTCCGGGATGAGGGCGTGCGTGGCGCACGCGTACACCGCCGTCGCACCGGCCTCGAGCAGCGCCTTGGCGCCCGAGATCAGTGTCGAGCCGGTCACGATCAGGTCGTCGCTCAGGATCGCCGCCTTGCCCTTCACGCGCTCGCGTCCGACGACCTCGGTCACCTCGGCGACGTCGTGGTCGGGCCGGGTCTTCGACATGTACGCGACGTCGGCCTCGAGGAATTGGGCGAAGCGGGTGGTCATCTTGCCGCGGCCCGGATCCGGCGCGACCGCCACGACGCCGTCGCCCCAAAGGCCCTTGTCGCGGTAGTACTTGGCGAAGAGCGGCAGCGCGGTCATGTGGTCGACCGGGATGGAGAAGAAGCCCTGGATCTGGCCCGCGTGGAGATCCATCGTCAGCACGCGGTCGGCGCCGGCGCCCTCGAGGCAGCTCGCGAGGAGCTTCGCGGTGATCGGCTCGCGCGGCGCGGACTTCTTGTCCTGCCGCGAGTACGGGAACCACGGCATGACGGCCGTGATCCGGTTCGCCGAGGCGAGCTTGGCCGCGTCGATCAAGGTCAGGAGCTCCCAGAGGTGGTCGTTCGTCCTCGGGCCCGCGCAGGACTGGACGATGAACACGTCCGCGCCGCGGATCGACTCGAGGAAGCGGCTGTAGACCTCGCCGTTCGCGAACGTCTTCACGTGGACGTCGCCCAGCTCGATCCCGAGCTGCGCGGCGATCTGCTCGGCGAGATCCGGGTTCGAGCGGCCCGCAAAGAGCATGAGCCGGCCCTCGGGGCCGCGGCGGATCCAGTGTCCGCGCTCGGAGCTCGCCTGCGTCGAGTCGCCTCCTCCAGCGAGGCCGGGCAGAGCCACGTCATTCATCAGGCTTGTCACCTCTGTAGTCCTCTTTGTTGACCTGCTTGGCGCGCGCGATGGCAAGGGCACCGGGCGGGACGTCCTCCGTGATGGTCGATCCCGCTCCGACCCAGGCATTGTCTCCGATCTCCACGGGCGCGACAAATACGTTGTCGCTTCCGGTGTGGACGTTGCGGCCGATCTTCGTCCGCTCCTTGCCGCCGCCGCGCTCGGGACGGTAGTTCGCGGTGATCGCGCCGGCGCCGATGTTCGTGTCCTCTCCGATCTCGGCGTCGCCGATATAGGAGAGGTGCGGCACCTTGGCGCGCTCGCCGATCTCGGAGTTCTTCACCTCGACGAACGTGCCGACCTTCGATCCCGCGGCCAGTTTCGCGCCGGGCCGCAGGTAGGCGAACGGACCGACGGTCGCGCCCGGGCCGATCTCGGCGTCGACGGCGACCGCGTGCGGGCCGACCTCGGCGCCGCGCCGTACGACGGTCGAGCCGCGGAGGATCGTGAACGGCTGGACGACCGTGTCGGGCTCGAGCTCGACGCCCGCCTCGATCCAGGTCGTGGCCGGATCCGTGACGGTGACGCCGGCGAGCATGTGCGCGTGGAGGATGCGGTCGCGCAGAAGCGCGGCCACCTCGGCGAGATCGGCGCGCGTGTTCACGCCGAGCGCCTCGTCCGGGTCGTCGGCTGCCACGGTCGCGACCGGGCGGCCGGCGGCCGCGAGATGGCCGATGGCGTCCGTCAGGTAGAGCTCGCCCTGGTCGTTCTCGGTGTCGAGCTGCGCAAGGCCATCGCGCAGATCGGCGGCCGCAAAGACGTACACGGACGAGTTCAGCTCGCGGATGGCCCGCTCTTCGTCGTTGGCGTCGCGCTCCTCGACCACGCGGGCGACCTTCCCCGAGCGGTCGCGGACGATGCGTCCATACGGGAGCGGCTCGTCCGTCTCGACCGTGAGCAGCGTGACCGCGGCGCCTGCGGCGCGGTGGGTCTCGACGATGCGCTTGAGCGTCGCGGCCGTCAGGAGCGCGCCGTCGCCGGGAAGCACGAGCACGTCGCCGTCGAAGTCGCCGAGCGCCGCGAATCCGGTCGCGGCCGCGTCGCCGGTGCCGCGGGCCACGGGCTGCACGGCCGTCTCCCAGTCGCCCGCGAGCTCGTCCTCCGTGCCGGGCGAGATGACGAGCACGAGCCGGTCGGGCCCGACGGCTTGGGCGGCCTCGACAGGCCAGTCGACGAGGCGCCGGCCGAGCAGCGGGTGGAGCTGTTTCGGGCGCTCGGACTTCATCCTCGTTCCGAGGCCGGCTGCCATGACGAGTGCTGCGAGCGGAGAGGTCACGGTAGGAATGGCTGGGGCGGGAGGATTCGAACCTCCGGTCACGGGACCAAAACCCGCTGCCTTACCGCTTGGCTACGCCCCATCGGGAGCGTCAGCGTATCCGAGGTCACCGGCGGCCGAAGACGAGGTAGGCGAGGGCGAAGAACACGATCGCGACGAAGCCGAGGACGATGACGGCACCGACGGCCAAAGCCGCGAACGGGACGACCACCGGGATCGCCTGCGAGACGGCGAGCGACCACGAGAGCTGGTGGAGCCACGGGCGCCGCGACCTCCTCCCGACGACGAAGTAGAACGCGATCACGACTGCCGCCACACCGACGGCGATGTACCACCCGATCACGTCGCCGACGATGAGCGCCGTCTCGACGAGCGCGACGAGGATCGCCAGGCGCAGGCGGTTCTCGCGGAGCCATCTCGAGGAGCGCCCCTCGCCGTGCTCGATCACCGGCAGGGCGGACACGGTTCGAAGCTACCAGACCGGCTGTGCGAGCCAGACCTGTGCCGCCGGCTCCAGCGCGACCGCTGCGATCTCTGCCTGGTCCCGCTCGGAGAAGAGCCCGTAGACCGCGGGCCCGGCGCCGGTGAGGTCGGCCCGGAACGCGCCCGACTCGCGCAGCTCGGCGGCGAGCGAGACGGCTGCCGCCCGGGCGAGATCGTTCGGCGGCAGCGCGGCGAGGTCGCCTGCGGCCAGCGCGACGTCGAGCGCGGCGCGGCGCTCCGCGAAGCCGGCCGGGCCGTCGAGCGCGTCGAAGCGGTGGAAGACCTCGCCGGTCGACGCCTTCGCCTGGTCGTGCGGCAGCGCGACCACGACGGTGTAGTCCTGCGGCAGCTCGATCGGCGTCAGCCGCTCACCCGCGCCTTCAACGAGCTTCGGGCCGGGCGTGAGGAAGAAGGGGACGTCCGCGCCTACTCCGGTCGCGAGCTCGACCAGGCGCTCGGGCGGGAGCGGCTCGGGGAGCGTGGCATTCGCGGCGACGAGGGACGCGGCCGCGTCGGAGCTGCCGCCGCCCAGGCCTGCCGCAACCGGGATCCGCTTGCCGATGCGCACGTGCCAGTTCGGCTGCACCCCGGCCTCCTTCGGCGAGCCGCTGGAGCGCGCGGCGCACGAGCGTGTCCTCGAAGCCTTCGACCGTGAGCCGCGGCGCTTCGCCGAGCTCGATCTCGTCCGCGAGGTCGATCCGCTGGATCACCGAGGCGAGCTCGTGGAGCCCGTCGGGCCGGGCGCCGCCGACGACGAGCGCCAGGTTGATCTTCGCGTGCGCGGCGATCACGCGAGCGCCCCGGCGAGGGCGACGAACGTCTCGGGCTCGAGCGCCTCGGCGCGCACACCCGGGTCGATCCCGGCCGCGGCCAGCGCCGCGTCGACGGACGGCCGGTCGAACCCGCCGAGGACGAGCGAGTTCACGAGCGTCTTGCGCCGGTGGCCGAACCCGGCCTGGACGACGCGCTTGATCGCCGCGAACTCGTCGCCCCAGTCGCGGCGTCGCCGGAAGGCCACCAGCGCCGAGTCGACGTTCGGCGGCGGGCGGAACACCGTGCGCGCGACCGGATGGAAGCCCGTCCGCTCGGCGGTCAGCCGCACGAGCACCGACACCGCGCCGTAGGCCTTCGTGCCCGGCTCGGCGAAGAGCCGGTCGGCGACCTCGCGCTGCACCATCACGCACCAGAGCCGCAGCGCCGGCAGCCCGTCGAGGCTCTCGGCGATGAGCGGCGTGGCCACGTTGTAGGGCAGATTCGCCACCAGCTTCGCCGGCGTGGGCTCGAGCGCGGCCAGCGGAAGCGCGAGTGCGTCGCCGACGAGGAGGTCGACGTTCGGGCGCTCGGCGATCTCGCGCAGCGGCGCCTCGAGCGAGCGGTCGAGCTCGACCGTGTGGACGTGCGCGACCCGGTCGGCGAGAAACGTCGTGAGCACCCCGAGCCCCGCGCCGATCTCGAGCACGACGTCCTCCGGCTCGAGCTCCGCGAGCCGGCCGATGACGCCGAGGATGTTCGGGTCGGCGAGGAAGTGCTGGCCGAGCTGCTTCTTCGGCGTGACGCTCACGAAAGCCCGAATACCCGATCGGCGTTCGCCTCGATCTGCGCCTCGAGCTCGGCCTGCTCGACGCCGCGCGTCTCGGCGAGCGTGGCCAGCGTGTGCATCACGTGCGCCGGCTCGTTCGGCTTCCCGCGTACGGCCTGCGGCGAGAGGTACGGCGAGTCGGTTTCCGCGAGCAGCCGGTCGGCGGGGACCTGCTCGGCCGCCCAACGCAGCTCTCCCGCCTTGGGGTACGTGACGTTCCCCGCGAAGGACACGTACCAGCCGTGCTCGAGCGCCGGCTCGAGCAGCGCCGAGGAGGAGAAGCAGTGCAGGACGACGGGCGTCTCGACGCCGCGAAGCACCGCGAGCGTGTCCTCGTCCGCAGCGCGCGAGTGGATCACGAGCGCCTTGCCGAGCTCACCGGCCAGCGCGACCTGCGCGCGAAACAGCGACTCCTGCGCGTCGCGCGCGGCGTAGTCGCGAAACCAGTCGAGCCCCGTCTCCCCCACGGCGACCGCCTTCGGATGCACGAGCAGCTCGCGCAGCGCGTCGAGGTCGACGGGCTCGTCCGCCTGGTGCGGATGGAACCCGAGCGCCGCGAAGACGCCCTCCTCGCGCTCCGCGATCTCGAGCGTCGCCTTCGAGGACGCGATCCCGCAACCCACGGCGACGACCCGGGAGACCCCGGCGTCACGGGCCCGGTCGAGCCACCCGTCGGTCTCCGCACCGTCGAGATGCGCGTGCGTGTCGATCAAGCTGCTTCGGGAACTTCGATGCGGGGGAAGAGCGGCTCCGCCGGCCCGACCCCGTCCGTGGCGACCGTGAGCCCGTACGCGAAGTTCGACCAGGCGACGTCCTCGGGCTGGCCGAGCGCGGCGAGGATCCGCGGCGCGGTCTCCGGGAGGAACGGCGCCAGTCCCACAGACACGGCGCGCAGCCCGTCGGCGAGCGTGAAGAGCACCGTGTCGAGCTCGGCGGCGTTCGCCTCGTCCTTCGCGAGCTCCCACGGCTTCTGCGCGGTGACGTAGCCGTTCAGGTCGCGGACATACGCCCAGAGATCCTCGAGGGCGCCCGTCAGGTCGAAGCGGTCGAGCTTGATCGCCACGCCGGCGCTCAGCGCCGCGAGACGCTCGCCCCCGCCCGGCACCGCCGCGAGCGGAATCCGGCCGTCGCGGTACTTGGAGATCATCGCGGTCGTCCGCGAGAGCAGGTTCCCGAGGTCGTTCGCGAGCTCGCGGTCGTAGCGCTCGCGCACGCCGTCGAGCGACGCGCTCCCGTCCTGGCCGAACGGCACCGCGCGCAGCACGTAGAAGCGCAGCGGATCGACCCCATAGACGTCGATCAGGTCGAGCGGGTCGATCACGTTCCCCACCGACTTGGAGATCTTGCGGTCGTCGAGGAGCAGGAACCCGTGGACGAAGAGCTGCTTCGGCGGCTCGTAGCCCGCGGCCAGGAGCAGCGCCGGCCAGAAGACGCAGTGGAACCGGAGGATGTCCTTGCCGATCAGATGGCGAACCGCCGGCCAGAGCTCGTCGCGAAGATCCTCATCGCGCGCGTACGTGAGCGCGCTCAGGTAGTTGATGAGCGCGTCGACCCAGACGTACGTGACCTGGCTCTCGTCCCACGGGATCGGCACGCCCCACGGCTGGCCCGCGCGGCTGACCGAGAAGTCCTCGAGCCCGCCCGCGATGAACGACCGCGCCTCGTTCGAGCGGTTCGCCGGCAGGACGAAGTCGGGCCGCGAGTCGTAGAGCTCGAGCAGCCTGTCCTGGTAGGCGGAGAGGCGAAAGAAGTAGTTCTTCTCCTCGATCCACTCGGGCGCCGTGCCGTGGATCGGGCAGAGGCCGTCGACCAGCTCGTCCTCGTTCTTGAACGCCTCGCAGCCCACGCAGTAGAGGCCCGCGTAGACGTCCTCGTAGATGTCGCCGTTGTCGTAGATCCGCTGGAGGAAGTCCTGCACGAACGCCTTGTGGCCGTCGTCGGTCGTGCGGATGAAGAAGTCGTGCGTCGCGTTCAGGCGCTCGGGCAGGGCGCGCCAGTGCTCGACGATCCGATCGGCGTACTCCTTGGGCTCGAGCCCCTCTTCGGCGGCTACGCGGGCGACCTTGGAGGCGTGCTCGTCGGTGCCCGTGAGGAAGAAGGTCGTCTCGCCGCGCTGGCGGTGATGGCGCGCGACGACGTCGGCCGCGATCGTCGTGTACGCGTGGCCGATGTGCGGCGTCGAGTTGACGTAGTAGATGGGTGTCGTGATGTAGAAGGTCACTCGCAATCAATGATACGGACGGGAGTTTCGGGTTCTGCGGATTGCGAAACGGTTGGTGTATGGCTCGAACTTCCAGCAGTCGTAAAGGCAACTCCGGCGTCGTCCGACGGGTCGATCCGCTCGGCCGAATCGTGATCCCGAGCGAGATCCGCCGGCGCTTCGGCATCGCCGAGCGCGACCCGCTCGAGATCTCCATGACAGGAGACTCGATCGTCCTCGCGCGCCCAGCCTCGGCGTGTGTCTTCTGCTCCCGCAGCGAGCCGCTCACGGAGCATCGCGGCCGCCCCGTTTGCGTGCGCTGCGTCGCCGAACTCGCCGAGCTCTAGAGCGACGACTTGTAGAGCCGGTTGCGCGGCACGCCGGTCAGGCGGGCGATCAGGCCTGCGGCGTCCTTGCGCGTGAAGCCCGCGGCGACGAGTTCCGCGACCGCGGCGATCGCCTCCTCCTCGGAGGGCTCCTGCGGCGAGCCCGGGCCGATGACCAGGGTGATCTCGCCCTTCGGCGGAGCGGAAAACCGCTTGGCCACCGCGGCCGCCGGGCCGCGGACGACCTCCTCGAACTTCTTCGTCAGCTCGCGGCACACGGCCACCGGGCGGTCCGGGTCGAACGCGGCCAGCGAGGCCAGGCTCGCGGGCAGACGCTTCGGCGACTCGAACGCAACCGCGGGCCACGTCCAGGCGGCGAGCTCGGCCCAGAGGCGGTCGAGCGCGTTCGCGCCGCGCGGCAGGTAGCCGACGAAGGCGTAGCGCTCGCCGACGAGGCCGCTGGCCACGAGGGCCGTCTCGACCGCCGACGGCCCCGGAAGCACCGTGACCGGGATCCCGTGCTCGATCGCGACGGAGACGAGCCGTCCGCCGGGATCGTTCACGCCCGGCAGCCCAGCGTCGCTCACGAGCGCCATCCGCTCGCCGGCCTGGAGGCGCGGGAGCAGCTCGGCGGTGCGCGCGGCCTCGTTCATCCGGTGGTAGCTGACAAGCGACTTCGCCCGAATCGCGTGCCGGCCGAGCAGCACACGGGTATGGCGCGTGTCCTCGCAGAGCACGACGTCGCACTCGGCCAGCTCGCGGAGCACCCGCAGCGTCACGTCCTCGAGGTTCCCGATCGGGGTGGGACAGACGACGAGCACTCTAAACCAGGTCGAAGCCGACCAGTCCCGCGCCGATGAGGCCCGCCTCGGGGCCGAGCTCGGCCTCGACAATGCGAACGGTGTCCCGAACGGTCGGGAAGCAGCGCTCGGCGACGGTGCGCCGTGCCGGATCGAGGAGCAGGTCGCCGGCCTCGCCGAAGCCGCCGCCGATCACGACGATCTCGGGGTTGAAGACGTTCACGTAGCTCGCGATGCCGATCCCGAGGTCGAAGCCGATCGCCTCCATCAGCTCGACCGCATCCGGCTCGCCCGCCCGGGCCAGCTCGGTGAGAACCGCGCCGTTCAGCTTCCTGCCCTCCGCGCGCGCACGCGCGAGAGCACCGTCGGGCTGATCGTCGGCGACCTCGTTCGCCCGGCGCGACGCCGCCCGTCCGCCCGCGAACCCTTCGAGGTGTCCGTAACCGGGACAGAAGAGGCCGTCGCACGGCCGCTCGCTGCGGATGTCGAGCGTGATGTGGCCGAGCTCGCCGGCCGCGCCGATCGCGCCGCGGTAGAGCGATCCGTTGAGGATGAGCCCGCCGCCGACCCCGGTGCCGAGCGTGAGCATGATCATGTGGTCGCAGCCCCGCCCGGCGCCCAGGCGGTGCTCGGCGACCGCCGCCGAGTTGGCGTCGTTCTCGAGCGCCACCGGGAGCTGGAACTTCTCCTCCAGCAGGTCGCGCAGGTGGATCCCGGCCAGCGGGACGTTCACCGACGCTCCGACCGCGCCCTCCTTCTGGTCGATGAGCGACGGAATGCCGATCCCGAGCGCGACCACCGAGGGCCCCTTGAGCTCGGCGATCGCGTCCTCGAGCTGGTCGACGAGGACGTCCTGGTCGGCCTGCTCCGTGGCCTTCTCGAGGCGGGACTCGATCGTCCCGTCCTCGTCCACGAGGCCCGCCGCGAGCTTCGTGCCGCCGAGGTCGATCGCTATGACGTGGCGGTCTGCCATCAGATGGTTGATGGGGGATCAGCGTGCTCGTCGGGGACGGATGCGACCAAGCCGGTCGTCGTGATCGTCCGCAGCCCGTGCCGGTGAGCACGGGCAAGGGCGAGCGCGACGATCCGGCGCCGCGTCGCAGTCGCCGGCCGCGAGTGCGTTGATTCCCGATCAACCATCAGGCCGCGGCTACCATAGCCGCTCGTCGTGGCCGGGAAAGACAAGCCCTACAAGGTCTACCGCGGCGGGCGGACACGGGGTCCGGCCAAGCCGATCAGAAGCCGCGAGGACGGCCACTTCGCCGACGGCGAGCCGAAACAGGCGAAGCAGAAGACGAGGAAGGGCGGCTGGAGGAGCTGGCGCCGCTGGCGCCGCATCATCCTCTCGGTCGTCGGAATCGTTCTCCTAGTCACGCTCGTCTGGGCGGTGCTCGGCTACCTCGCGGTGAACCGCGGCGTGAAGGAGGCGAACGCGCGCCTCGACAAGTCCGCGTACGCAGCGCTCACGCCCGACTCGGGCTCGCTCCTCTCGACGCCCTCGAACATCCTCATCCTCGGCGCCGACGTGGGCGCAAACCGCAAGGACCGAAGCGGCCGCGGGCGCTCCGACTCGATCATGCTTCTGCGGACGAACCCGGACGATCACCGGCTCTCGTTCGTTTCGATCCCGCGCGACCTGCGTGTCGAGATCCCGGGCCACGGCGCGGACAAGATCAACGCCGCCTACTCCTTCGGAGGAACAGCGCTCGCGATCCAGACCGTCGAGGCGCTGACCGGCCTCCCGGTGAACCACGTGATCGTGGTCGACTTCGGCACCTTCAACGAGGTCGTGGACGCGATCGGCGGCATCACGATCGTGAATCCGAAGCCGATCCTCTCGAACCCGTTCGACTGTCCGCTCAAGCCCGACCAGTGCGCAACGTGGAGGGGCTGGAGCTTCAAGAAGGGCGAGATCGAGCTCGACGGGCGCCGCGCGCTCGTCTACGCGCGCATCCGCGAGAACCAGCTCGACTCCTCCGAGAGCGACATCACCCGCGGCGAGCGCCAGCAGCGCGTCGTGCAGGCGATCATGGACAAGATCACCGGCCTCTCGGGCTTCCTCCGCATGCCGTTCATCGGCGACGACGTGATCACGCCGCTCGCGACCGACCTCTCGACGAACGAGCTGCTCCAGGTGATGTGGGTGCGCAAGCGCGCGGCCGACGACAAGACGCTGCGCTGCCGCCTCGGCGGCGACCCGGCGACGGTCGACGGCGCCTCGGTGATCGTCTCGTCCGAGGACAACGCGAGCGTCATCCTTCAGATCACCGGGCAGAGCGCCCCGCAGCGCCCGCCCAAGGGCCGGCCGTACGCGCCGGGCTGCTTCGTCGGCCGCGCCGGGGGCTAGGCGGCCGGTTTCGGGTCGGCCGGCCTGTCCTTCTTCTTCTCGGCCGGCTTCGAATCGGAAGAATCGGAGGACGACGGACCGCCGTCGCTCTCCTTCGTCTTCTTGCGCCCGCCGCGGCCGTAGTCGGTCGAGTAGAAGCCCGAGCCCTTGAAGTGGATCGCGGCCGGGTAGAGCACCTTCTCCACCGGCGCGGCGCCGCAGATTTCGCAGACTTCAGGCGGCGCGTCGCTCATCCGCTGGAGCAGCTCGAACGTGTGCCCTTTGGGGCATCTGTACTCGTAGATAGGCATGGAGAAAGGGCGCGGGTAGCCGAAGACCAACCTACCGCGCGCCCGGCTCCTCGCGCTCACGCTCGTGCTCGACGAGTTCGCGGTAGCACGGGGCGTCCTCGAACGCGGCGAGCCCGGCCGGCGTCGTGCGGCGTTCGGTCTCCTTCATGCGCATGCGACCGGCGGCGACGAGCCCGGCGATCGAGCCCACGACGCCGCCGATGAGGAACGTTCCGAGCCGTCCTCCGCGTTCGTGATCCACACTCGAAGTCTAGGCTGCGCGTCGTGATCTGCACGCTCGGCGATCTGCTCCTGGACGTGGTCGTGCGGCTCGACGGCCCGATCGAAGGGGACACGGACACCTACGGCCGAACGCGCGTCGGCCCGGGCGGACAGGCGGCGAACGTGGCGGCGTGGGTCGCCGAGCTGGGCGGCGAGGCGCGCTTCGTCGGGAAGCGCGCGGCGGATCCGGCCGGGCGGATGCTCGTGGACGAGCTCACGCGCCGCGGCATCGAGGTCGCCGGGCCCGAGGTCGAGTCCGGAACCGGGACGGTCGTGTCGCTCGCCGGCCCGGACGGGACGCGGACGATGCTCTCCGACCGCGGCGTCTCCCCCGACTTCGCTCCCGAGGAATTCGACCCGGCCTGGGTCGCCGGCTGCGGCTGGCTGCACCTGCCCGCCTACACGCTGCTCCGCTCGCCGGTCTTCGAGACCGCGTCGCTCGCCGCGAAGGTCGCCCGCGAAGGCGGCGCGCAGGTGAGCCTCGACCTCTCGTCGGTCAGCGCGATCCGCGCGCTCGGTGTCGAGGCGTTCCGTGAGCGTGTCGCGGCGCTCGGACCGGATCTCGTCTTCGGGAACGCCGACGAGGTCGCGCTCGTCTCGCCGAAGGCGCCGAGAATCGTCGAGAAGCGCGGCGCCGACGGATGCCTCGTCGACGGCGTGGCGTATCCGGCCGAGCCGGCCGAGGTCGTCGACACGACGGGCGCCGGAGACGCGCTCGCCGCCGGGTTCCTCGTCGGAGGCATCGAGCTCGGGCTGGCCGCGGCCGCGCGCTGCGTCGCGCGCATGGGAGCATTCCCCGGATGAGAGTCGCGCCCGAGATCGCCGACGTCCTGGCCGAGCACGGCCCGGTCGTCGCGCTCGAGACCACGATCGTCGCGCACGGCTTTCCGGCTCCGGAGGGACTGGAGGTCGGACTGGCGTGCGAAGCCGCGGTTCGCGAGGCGGGAGCGATCCCCGCGACGATCGGCGTGCTCGACGGCGAGATCCGAGTCGGCTTGACCGAGGACGAGCTGGCTCGATTCGGCGACGACGCCCGCAAGCTCGGCCCCCGCGACCTCGCGCGCGTGCGCGGCGCAGGGCGCAACCGGCGCGACCACGGTCGGCGGCACGCTGACCGTCGCCCGCGCGGCCGGGATCGTGACGATGGGAACCGGCGGGATCGGCGGCGTTCATCGCGGCTGGGAGACGAGCCTCGACATCTCGGCCGACATCGGCGCGCTCTCGAACACGGCGGCGATCGTGGTCGCTGCGGGCGCGAAGTCGATCCTCGACGTCCCCGCCACCGCGGAGCTGCTCGAGACGTTCGGCGTCCCCGTGCTCGGCTACCGCACCGACGAGCTGCCGCTCTTCTACCGCGCCGAGGGCGGCCCGCCCGTGTCGGCCCGGGTCGAGTCGGCCGCCGAGGCCGCGCAGATCGCGGTCGGCCACTGGAAGCTCGGCGGCTGCGGCCTCCTCCTCGCCCGTCCGCCGGACGAGAGCCTCGACGTCGAGGCGCTGATCGCCGAGGCGCTTGCCGAGGCCGCCGCGCAGGGCATCCACGGCCAGGACGTGACGCCGTTCGTCCTCGCCTATCTCCACGAGAAGAGCGGCGGCGAGACGGTCGAGGCGAACAAGAAGCTCGTCGTCGCGAACGCCGGCCTGGCGGCCGAGGTCGCCGTGGCCCTCGCGGCTACGAGCTGAGCAGTTCGATCAACTCGTCGACCTCGATCGCCTCGTAGCTCTCCAGCTCGGCAGATCCGCGGGCCGAGATGGCGAGCGACACGCGCGCGATCGTCTTCGCGTCGGGCGCCTCGACGATGTTCACGAAGTCGTGCGGCCCGAGGACGAACCACTGGTGGAGCACCTTGGCGCCGAGCTCCTCGACGTCCTTGTTGACGGCCTTGAGCCGTTCGGGGTTCGCGCGAAGGGTCTGGAGGCCCTGTTCGCTGAGCTTCGAGAGCATGATGTAGGTCGGCATCACGGCGAGCTTATCGCGCGGGCGCGCTGGTCGAGGTACAGCACGCCCAGGCTGAGGAAGAGAAACGGCGCCAGGGCGAGTTGAGCGATGACGATCGCGGCGAGGAGTCCGTTGTCCGCGAGCCCTTGCAGCAGCCCGATCAACAGCGCACCGATGAGGATCACGACGATGAGCAGCGCCGCCATCACCCCGAGCGCGTGGAGAAACTCGGCGCGTGCGAGAACGAACGAGCGCCGCAGCGCAAAGACGAACCGCGCGTACCACCGCCGGTCGCCCTCCTCGAGCACCGAGACGGGGATCGAGAACCCGGCGAACGCGAGCCAGCCGCACGCGACGATCGTGAGGAAGAGCTGCCGCAGCGCGAACGAGAACGGCAGGGTCACGAGCAGGGTCAGGATCAGCAGGGTCGGCGCCTGGCGGAGCACGACGCGCCACGCGTCACCTAGCCCGAGGCCGGCGGCCATCTGCGCGCCGAGGGCCCAGCTCACCGTGAATCCGAGGGCGACGACCGGCAGGACGTAGACCACGTCCACCGCGAGGCTGAGCAGCGTCGTCGCCGAGCTGACCAGGCCCAGAGCGAAGGCCTGCCAGACACGCGCCTGATAGATCTCGGCGGCCGCCCGGAAGATCTCCCCGAGCATGAGCGGCCGGTCGACCGGCTCGAGCGCAGGCTTGGGGGCGTCCTCGGTCACGCGGGCAAACCTACAGCGACGGACCTGCTATCACCTGTGGATGCGCCGCATCGCCGTCGGCCTCATCCTCGTCGTCCTCGCCTTTCCGGTCTCGGCCGCCGCGGCGCCCGCCCTTCGACGGCGAAGTGACGACGATCGGCCCGAAGATCCGCAAGAAGATGACCGGACGCTCCTGGCACGCGGGCTGCCCGGTCGGGTTCCGGAACCTGCGCCTACTCCAGTTCGATCACTGGGGCTTCGACGACAAGGTGAAGCAGGGCCGACTGGTCATCCACAGGACCGAGGCGAAGGACGTGCTCGGAGTCATGCGCACGCTCTACACGAAGCACTTCCGGATGAAGCGCGTCTGGCTCGTGGACGCGTACGGCGCGAGCGACGACCGGTCGATGGAGGCCGACAACACCTCGGCGTTCAACTGCCGCTACGTCGCCGGCACGAGCCGCTGGTCCGAGCACGCCTACGGCAAGGCGATCGACATCAACCCGGTCGAGAACCCGTACGTCGACGGCTCGCACGTCTCCCCGGACAAGGGCCGGCCGTACGCGGACCGCTCGAAGCGGAAGCGCGGGATGATCCATTCCAACGACAAGGTCGTGAAGGCGTTCAAGGCGATCGGCTGGGGCTGGGGCGGCTACTGGAGCGGCGCGAAGGACTACCAGCACTTCTCCGCGTCCGGTCGCTAGAGTCGCGGCCGTGGGATACCGCGCGATTCGACCGGCCGACTTGGAGTGGGAAGAGCGTCCTCGCGAGGGAGACGAAGCGGCGCGCCACGTCGGCCCGGTGACCGATCTCGCCGGCTTCACGCACACGCGCGCGAATCTCTGGCGCTACGAGCCGGGCTCGCATGGCAAGCGGCACAAGGACATGCTCCAGGAGGAGACGTTCGTCTGCGTCTCGGGGGCGCTGACGATGTACCTCGGCGAGCCGCCGGTGCGCGAGGAAGTCCCGCCGGGCGGTCTCATCCACGTGGAGCCCGGCACGATCCTCCAGATCGCGAACGAAGGCACCGAGGATCTCCTCCTCTACGCCTACGGCGCTCCGCCCGAGCGCGGTCACGCCGAGTTCGTCGACTCCGCGGTCTAGCCGCTTCTTAACCAGGCCGTAACCCACCCGAGCGCAGCTGCGTTACAGACTGCAGAAGCACCTGGAAATAGTTACCTCCGAGGAGCAGCCGCCTCCCGTGCTGGCTCGCTGTTCCGATTTCCAGGGAAGGGGGTTCGAGGCGACGGTTCCAAGCCGTCGCCTCGTTCGTTTCTGGAACGGTTAGGTCGCGACCGGCTCGGCCACTTCGGCCTTGCGGAACACGACCTCGTCGGCTTCCACATCGACCTCGACGACGTCGCCCTCGGCGAACTCGCCCTCGAGGAGCCGGAGCGCCAGCGGGTTCTCGACCAGCCGCTGCAGCGCCCGCTTCAGCGGTCGCGCGCCGTAGGCCGGATCCCAGCCCGCCTCGGCGACGAACTCCTTCGCCGCGTCGGTGAGCCGCAGGCCGATCGCACGCTCGCCCAGTCGCTCGCGCAGGCGCGCGAGCTGGAGCTCCACGATCTCCCCGAGCTGCTCGCGCTCGAGCGCGTGGAACTCGACGATCTCGTCGATCCTGTTCAGGAACTCGGGCCGGAACGTGTCGCGCAGCGCCTCGGCCGAGCGGACGTTCGAGGTCATGATGATCACCGTGTTGCGGAAGTCGACCGTGCGGCCCTGGCCGTCGGTGAGGCGGCCGTCGTCGAGGATCTGGAGCAGCACGTCGAAGACCTCCATGTGCGCCTTCTCGATCTCGTCGAGCAGGACGACCGAGTACGGCCGGCGGCGAACGGCCTCCGTGAGCTGCCCGCCCTCCTCGTAGCCGACGTAGCCCGGCGGAGCGCCGACCAGGCGCGCGACCGTGTGCCGCTCCTGGTACTCGGACATGTCCAGCCGGACCATGGCCCGCTCGTCGTCGAACATGAACTCGGCGAGCGCCCGGGCCAACTCGGTCTTCCCCACGCCCGTCGGGCCGAGGAAGACGAACGAGCCGATCGGCCGGTTCGGATCCTGGAGACCCGAGCGCGCACGCCGTAGCGCATTCGCAACCGCGGTGACCGCCTCGTCCTGGCCGATCACGCGCTCGTGCAACCGCTCCTCCATGTGGATCAGCTTCTCGACCTCGCCTTCGAGGAGCCGGCTCACCGGAATGCCGGTCCAGCGCGCGACGACCTCGGCGATGTCGTCCTCGTCGACCTCCTCCTTGACCATGCGCTCGGCCTCGCTCGTCTCGCGCTCCGCGAGCTCCTTCTCGAGCTCCGGCAGCTCGCCGTAGCGGATCTCGGCGACGCGCTGGAGATCGCCTTGCCGCTCGGCGCGGTCGGCCTCCATGCGTAGCTCGTCGATCTTCTTGGTGATCTCGGCGACGCGACCCGAGCGCCTCCTTCTCCTCGGCCCAGCGCGCCGCCAATTCGTTCCGGCGCTCCTGCGCCTCGGCCAGCTCGCGCTCGAGCGGCTCGCGCACCTCCGGCCGCTCCTTGCCCATCGCGGCGAGCTCGATCTCGAGCTGGCGCACGCGCCGGTCGGCCTCGTCGAGCTCGAGCGGCGACGAGTCGATCTCGATCCGCAGGCGCGACGCGGACTCGTCCACGAGGTCGATCGCCTTGTCGGGGAGGAACCGGTCGGAGATGTAACGGTCGGAGAGCACCGCGGCGGCAACGAGAGCGGCGTCGCGGATCTGCACGCCGTGGTGCGCCTCGTAGCGCTCCTTCAGGCCGCGCAGGATCGCGATCGTGTCCGAGACGGACGGCTCGCCGACGAAGATCGGCTGGAAGCGCCGCTCGAGCGCCGCGTCCTTCTCGACGTGCTTTCTGTACTCGTCGAGCGTCGACGCGCCGATCGCGCGCAGCTCGCCGCGCGCCAGCATGGGCTTCAGGAGGTTCGCGGCGTCCACCGCGCCCTCCGCGGCCCCAGCGCCGACGATCGTGTGCAACTCGTCGATGAAGAGAACGATCTCGCCGGCCGCGGCCTCGATCTCGCCGAGCACGGCCTTCAGCCGCTCCTCGAACTCGCCGCGGTACTTCGCGCCCGCGAGGAGCGCACCGAGGTCGAGCGCCCACACGCGCTTGCCCTTGAGGCCCTCGGGGACGTCGCCGTCCACGATGCGCTGCGCGAGACCCTCGACGATCGCGGTCTTGCCGGTTCCGGGCTCGCCGATGAGGACGGGGTTGTTCTTGGTGCGCCGCGAGAGCACCTGCATGACGCGGCGGATCTCCTCGTCGCGGCCGATGACCGGGTCGAGCTTGCCGGTCTCGGCCGCGTCCGTCAGATCGCGGCCGAATTTCTCGAGCGCCTGGTAGGAGCCCTCGGGGTTCTGGGACGTGACGCGCTGCGAGCCGCGCACCTCGCGCAGCGCCGCCTCGAGTTGGTCGCGCTGGACGATGTCGAGCGCGAGCAGCAGATGCTCGGTCGAGACGAACTCGTCCTCGAGCCGGCGCATCTCCTCCTCGGCCTTGTCCAGGACCTTCGAGAACGCGGTCGACACGCCCGGCTGCTGCTGGCCGCCCTGGACGGACGGCTTCTGCACAAGCGCGGCCTCGGCCTGCTCGCGTACGTCGGACGGCGCGACGCCGGCGCGCTCGACGAGCGTCCGCGGGAGCTCCTGGTCGAGAAGCGCGAGCGCCAGGTGCTCGGGCCCGATCTCGGGATTGCCGTTGCGGCGCGCGAGCTCCTGCGCGGCCGCGATCGCCTCCTGCGACTTGAGGGTCAGCTTGTTGAAGTCCATCTCTTCTCCGGTTTGAGGTCGGTTTCTCGGTAGAGGACGAGGTCGCGGCGGTACTGCTTGTGCACCTGCTGCACCTCCTGGCGGAACTCGCGCTCGAGACGCTCCATCCGGGACTGCAGCCGCTGCATCTCGTCCTGGAGGCGGAGCACGGTTTCGACGCCGGCGAGGTTCAGGCCCAGCTCGGTCGTCAGCCGGTTGATGAGGCGCACCCTGTCGAGATCGGCCTCCGAGTAGAGGCGCGTGTTCCCCGGCGTGCGCTGAGGCTGGACGAGACCCTTGGCCTCGTAGATCCGCAGCGTCTGCGGATGCATGCCGACGATCTCGGCGGCGACCGAGATCATGAAGCGCGGGTGGGTGCGCTCGTCGGTGCTCACGAGAACGCCCTCTCGCGCGGGTTGTCGCGCTCGACCTTCTGGAGCGCCTCGATCGCCTCGCGCTCTGCCTTCGTCAGCTTCTTCGGGACGGCGACCTTCACGCGCGCGAGGAGGTCGCCCTTGCCGCCGCCGTTCAGCTTCGGCGCGCCCTGGCCGCGGATGCGGAGGGTGCGGCCGTCCTGCGACCCGGCGGGAACCTTCAGCGAGACGCGGCCGTCCGGCGTCGGCACCTCGACCTCCGCGCCGAGTGCGGCCTCCGCGTAGGTGATGGGGACATCGATCGTGAGATCCGAGCCTTTGCGCGAGAAAATCGGTGACGGCGTTACACGCGTCACGACGTGGAGATCGCCGGCCGGTCCTCCGCCTGATCCGGCCTCGCCCTTGCCCTTCAGCTTGATCCGCGTGCCGTCCTTGACGCCGGCCGGGATCTTCACCTCGTACCGCTTCGTCCGCCGCTGCCGGCCCGTGCCGTGGCACGTGTGGCAGGGCGTCTCGATCACGGTGCCGTTGCCGCCGCAGCGCGGGCACGGCGACGACAGGGCAAAGAGACCCTGGCTCTCGCTCACGACCCCGCGACCGTGGCACTGAGGACAGACGATCGGGGACGTCCCCGGCTCGGCGCCCGAACCGTGGCAGGTGGAACAGTTGGCCTCGAGCTCGACGGGAATGCGAATGGTCGCGCCGCGCAGTGAGTCCTCGAAGGAGACGTTCACGTCGACCTCGACGTCGCGACCCGGCCGGCCGCGGCTCTGCCGGCCGCCGCCGCGGTTGAAGAGGCCGCCGAAGAGATCGCCCAGGTCGCCAAGATCGCCGACGTTCCCACTCCACTGGAACCCGCCGGGCCCGTTGGCGCCTCCGCCGAAGAACTGCTGGGGTCCGCGGTCGTACTGGGCGCGCTTCTCCGCGTCGCCGAGCACGTCGTAGGCCGTCTGGATCTCCTTGAACCGCTCCTCCGCGGGCGCATCCCCGGGGTTCTTGTCCGGGTGAAACTGCCGCGCGAGCTTGCGGTAGGCCTTCTTGATCTCGTCCTGCGACGCCGACTTCGGACGCCGAGGGTCTCGTAGAGATCCGCAGCCACTAGGCCTCCGGCGACCCCTGGGAAACGACCACCCGAGCTGGCCGCAGCACGCGGTCGCCGAGGCGGTAGCCCTTCTGGAGCACCTCGATGACGTCGCCCTCGGCCGCCTCGGACGGCTGCGTCAGCAGCGCCTCGTGGACGTGCGGGTCGAACTTCCCGTCGGTTGCGATCTCCTCGAGGCCCTCGCGCTGAAGCGCCGTGTTCAGCTCACGAGCGACGAGACGCACACCCTCCTCGAGCTGCGCCTCCTCGTGCTCGCTCGCGGCGACGAGCGCCCGCTCGAGGTCGTCGACGACCGGGAGCATCGCCTTCATCAGCCGCTCGTGGGCGCGCGCGACCAGGTTCTCCTGGTCACGCGCCGCCCGCTTGCGGTAGTTGTCGAACTCGGCCGCGACCCGCTTCAGCTGGTCGAGGTAGTCGTCGCGCTCGGCCTCGACGGCGGCCAGCCGCTCCTCCAGCTGCTCGGGCTGGGTGGGCTGCTGCTCCGTCATTACTGCTTGGCCTCCTCGTCGATCACCTCGTAGTCGGCCTCCTCGACGACCTCGTCGTCGGAGTCGGCGGCGGTGTCGCCGTTCGAGGCGGCCGGCTGCTCGGCCTGCGCCTGCTCGTAGATCTTCTGAGCGAGCGCGTGCGCGGACTCCATGAGCGCCTCGGACTTGGCGCGGATCTCCCCCGCGTCCGAGCTGTCGAGCACGCCCTTCAACTCCTCGAGCCGCGACTCGATCGTCTTCACGATCTCCTCGTCGAGCGAATCGCGATGCTCGCCGAGGGTCTTCTCCGTGGAGTAGGCAAGCGTCTCGGCCTGGTTTCGAGCCTCGGCGAGATCCTTCAGCGTACGCGCCTCGTCCGCGTGGGCCTCGGCGTCGCTCACCATCTTCGTGACCTCCTCCTCGGAGAGTCCCGAGCCGCCGGTGATCTGGATCTGCTGCTGGTTCCCCGTGCCCCGATCGGTCGCAGACACGTTGATGATCCCGTTCGCGTCGATGTCGAACGCGACCTCGATCTGCGGCATGCCCCGCGGCGCCGGCGGAATGCCGACGAGCTGGAACTTGCCGAGCGTCTTGTTGAACGACGCCATCTCCGACTCGCCCTGGAGCACGTGCACCTCGACCGACGGCTGGTTGTCCTCCGCGGTCGTGAACGTCTCGGACTTCTTCGTCGGGATGGTCGTGTTGCGCTCGATCAGCTGCGTGAACACGCCGCCCTTCGTCTCGATGCCGAGCGAGAGCGGGGTGACGTCGAGGAGCAGGATGTCCTTGACCTCGCCCTTCAAGACGCCGCCCTGGATGGCCGCGCCGACCGCGACGACCTCGTCCGGGTTGACGCCCTTGTGCGGCTCCTTGCCGGTGAGCTCCTTGACCTTGTCCTGCACGGCAGGCATGCGGGTCATGCCGCCGACGAGGACGACGTGGTCGATGTCCTTCGGGTCGAGCTCGGCGTCGGCGAGCGCCTGCTTCGTCGGAGCGACGGTGCGCTCGAGCAGGTCGTGCGTCAGCTCGGTCAGCTTCGAGCGGCTGAGTTGGAGGTCGAGGTGCTTCGGCCCGTCCTGCGTCGCGGTGACGAAGGGCAGGTTGATCTGCGTGGACTGCGTGGAGCTGAGCTCGATCTTCGCCTTCTCCGCCGCCTCGTAGAGCCGCTGGAGCGCCATCTTGTCCTGGGCCAGGTCGATGCCCTGCTCGCGCTTGAACTCGGCGACCATCCAGTCGACGATCGCCTTGTCGAAGTTGTCGCCGCCGAGGTGGTTGTCGCCGCTCGTGGCGTGCACCTCGAGCGTCGCGGTCTCGGCGTCGAACTCGAGCACCGACACGTCGAACGTGCCGCCGCCGAGGTCGAACACGAGGATCTTCTGGTCGGCGTCCTTCTCGAGGTTGTAGGCGAGGGCGGCCGCGGTCGGCTCGTTGATGATCCGCAGGACGTTGAGCCCCGCGATCTTGCCGGCGTCCTTCGTCGCCTCGCGCTGGGCGTTGTTGAAGTAGGCCGGGACGGTGACGACCGCGTCGGTGACCGGCTCGCCCAGATAGGCCTCGGCGTCGGCCTTGAGCTTCTGGAGGATCATCGCCGAGATCTCCGGCGGGGCGTACTCGGTCTCCTCGACCGTGACGCGAACGTCCTCGTTCGGGCCCTTGGCGACCTTGTACGGGATCATCGTCATCTCGTCGGTGACCTCGCTGAACTTGCGCCCCATGAAGCGCTTGATCGAGAAGATCGTGCTCTCGGGGTTGGTGACGGACTGCCTCTTCGCCGGCGCGCCGACGAGCCGCTGGCCGTCCTTCGTGAACGCGACGACGGACGGCGTCGTGCGGCCGCCCTCGGCGTTCGGGATCACGGTCGGCTCGCCGCCCTCGAGAACTGCCATACACGAGTTCGTCGTGCCGAGATCGATTCCGATTGTCTTTGCCATGCTTGCTTCTCCTCTTCGCTATCAGGAAATCTAAGTCGCATCGTAGCAAGGTTTGCCGTCTGCGCGGACTTGGCACGAATTCGCTGCATTTCCGGCACTTTCGTGACAGACACGTATTCGTTTCGGCGTTACGCTGAAAAGCGAGGGGTGCTGCACAGGGGGGTCCCCGGGGAGGGTGTCGCGGGCGCGTGTGCCTAGGACGCGGACGCGTGTGCGACGACCTGGATCGTTTCGAGCTTCGGATCGGCGCAGTACGCGATCCTCGTCCCCTCGGCGGCGGCTTCCTGGAGAGCGGCGACGAGTGGCGCGCGCACGACCTCGCCAGGAGCGATCGCCGGGATGCCCGGCGGATACGGAACTACCATCTCGGCGGCGATCCGTCCGTCCGCGGACGCCGCGGAGACGGTCTCACGCGGCGCGAAGAACGCCTCACGGGGAGAGATGCCGACTTCAGGCTCGACCGACCACACGGCCGTCGCCGCGCCCGGGCCCCGCGGATCCCCGCGATGCCGCTCGATCGAGCGGCCCAGGAACTCGACGAGCCGCTCCCCGCTCGCCTCGGTGTCCCCGATCGTGAAGAGCGCGACGATCGTGTCGCGGTTCGCGAGCTCGAAGCGCACGCCCTGCGCGAACAGGTCGGCCTCGACCGCGAGACCGTCCGCGCCCGTTCCGCCCAGCGCGAACACGAGCTTCGTCGGGTCGTCGCCGTCGAGGATGCGCAGGCCTTCGATCTCCGCCAGCGCCGTCCGGGCCGCGCCGGCGAGCTCGATCGTCTTCCCGAGCAGCTCCTCCCCGCGCTGTGCCATCACCCAGCGCGCGTAGTCGAGGCTCGCCAGCAGCGCGCCGGACGGGCTCGTCGTGTGGAGCGCCTCGAACGCCTCGCCCAGCCGCTCCGGGTCGAGCAGCCCTTCGCGCGCGAACAAGTAGGCGCCCTGCGTGAACGACGCGAGCGTCTTGTGCGCCGACGTGACCATCCCGTCCGCGCCGAGCGCGAGCGTCGACGGCGGCAGATCCGGATGGAACCCGTAGTGCGCGCCCCAGGCCTGGTCGACGACGAGCGGGATCCCACGCTCGTGGGCCAGGCCCGCGATCGCACCGACGTCCGAGAGCACGCCCACGTACGACGGCTCCACGAGGAACACGGCGCGCACGTCCGGCCGGCGGTCGAGCGCATCTCGCACCCGCTCGGCCGGCACGCGGAGCGGCAGGCCCGTGTCCAAGTCGATGTCGGGCCGCACCCAGACCGGGTCGAGCCCGGCCAGCACGAGGCCCGCGAACACCGACTTGTGCATGTTTCGCGACGCGACCACCGCATCGGCCGGCCGCGCGAGCGAGAGCGCGAGCGCCTCGTTCCCCTGCGTCGAGCCGTTCACGCAGAAGCGGCAGAAATCGCAGTCCCACAGATCGGCGGCGAGATGCTGCGCCTGCCCGAGCACGTCCTTCGACATGTGTTGGTCGTCGGCGCCGGCCCCGAGCGGGACATCGTGCAGCAGAAACGCGTCGGCCAGGTGCGCCGACCGCTTGTGGCCCGGCGTCGTGAACGGCGTGATCGTCTCGTCCGCGAGGTAGTCGCGCGCGGCGTCGACGAGCGGTGTCCGGGCCTGGTCCACCCGCGGGTTCTATCTCACCGGCCGTGCGAGCTGAGCGTGACCGCTTCCTCGGGCACCGACTCACGGCGGCGCAGACCCCATCCGTACTCCTTGCTCGGCGTCGGCGCGCTCACGATCAGGACGACCGCCGCGATGATCGCGCCGCCGGCGAGGATGATCATCGGCGAGAAGGTCTCGGAGAGGAACGTCCAGCCGATCAGCATCGCGACGACCGGGTTCACGTACGCGTAGGTGGCGACGAGCGAAATCGGCGCGTTCTTCAGCAGCCACACGTACGCGGTCAGGCCGACGAACGAGCCCATGACGATCAGGTAGATCTCGCCGAACCACGACTCGCCGGAGACCTGCGACGGATGGAAGCTCGCGAGCTCCCCGCTGAAGAGCGCGGCGAGTCCGAGCATGAATCCGCCCGCGAGCGACGCGAGCCCGGCCGAGAGGAGCGGGCCCTTCGGCAGTGGCGCGTCGCGCGAGTAGAGCGACCCGGCCGCCCACGAGCCCGCCGCGAGCACGGCCGCGAGTGCGCCGAGCGTGTCGATCGTCCCGCCGCCCGTCGGGTCGACGAGAAGCGCGACGCCGCCGAAACCGAGGGCGAGTCCGGCGATGGCGCGCCCGGAGAGGCGCTTCCCGAAGACGAGGCGGTCGAGTACCGCGACCCAGAGCGGAATCGAGGCGATGAGGAGCGCGGCGACACCGGACGGGATCTCCTGCTGCGCCCAGGCGAGCAGCCCGTGGCCGCCGAGGAACAGCGCGCCGCCGAAGATGAACGCGGCGACGACCTGCGGCCGCCCGATCCGTTCGCGCGGCCCGCGCGCGTACGCCCAGGCGACGAGCACCGCGCCGGCGAAGAGATGCCGCATCGACATCGCGAGCGACGGCGGAATCGTGCGCACCGCGAGCTCGATCGCGGCGAACGTCGAGCCCCAGACGACGTAGACGATCGCGAGTGCGCCCCAGATCCGCATACGGACACCAACGTAGCCGCAGGCTTGGTCCTTCCAACCCTCGGCGCTAAGCTTGGTTGCCTATGCAGCCACTCGTCGATAGCTGGGGTCGCGAGATCAAGAGCGTCCGCGTCTCGGTCACGGACAAGTGCAACTTCCGCTGCACGTACTGCATGCCGGCGGAAGGGCTCGAGTGGCTGCGCCGCGACGAGGTGCTGAGCTTCGAGGAGATCCAGCGGCTCGTCGGGATCCTCGCGTCGATGGGCGTGGACGAGGTGCGGCTGACCGGCGGCGAGCCTCTCGTGCGCCGCGACCTGCCCGTGCTCGTCGGGATGCTCGCCTCCACGCCCGGCGTCGACGACCTCTCGCTGACGACGAACGGCGTCCTCCTGGATCGCCTCGCCGAGCCGCTCGTGGCTGCCGGGCTGAAGCGGCTGAACGTCTCGCTCGATTCGCTCTCGCACGTGCGCTTTGCCGAGATCACCCGGCGCGACGCGCTCGACGCCGTGCTGAAGGGCCTCGAGACGGCCGAGCAGTTCGAGGAGCTCCGACCGATCAAGGTCAACTGCGTCGCGGTCAAGGGCTTCACCGAGGAGGAGGTTCCCGCGCTCGCCGAGCTCGCGCGGCGCAAGCCGTACGTCGTGCGCTTCATCGAGTTCATGCCGCTCGACGCCGACGAGGCCTGGCGCGCCGACAAGGTGCTCACCGGCGACGAGATCCGCGCGCTCATCGAGGCGCGCTGGCCGCTCGTCGAGATCCCCGCGAAGGCGTCGTCCACCGCGCGCCGCTTCCGCTTCGCGGACGGCAAGGGCGAGATCGGCTTCATCAATCCGGTCTCGGAGCCGTTCTGCTCGAGCTGCGACCGCATCCGGCTCACCGCCGACGGCCAGCTCCGCACCTGCCTCTTCTCCCGCCGCGACTGGGATCTGAAGACGCCGCTGCGCGACGGCTCGACCGACGCCGATATCGAGGCCGTCCTGCGAAACGCGGTCGCGCACAAGGAGCTGAAGCACCGCATCAACGAGCCCGGGTTCGTGCGCGCGAGCCGCTCCATGTCGCAAGTCGGCGGCTGACCCCTAACTACAATCAGACGATGCGCGAACGCATCGCCGGCATCTTCCCCAGGGGTCCGCTCGACTTCCTGCTCCAGCTCGCGATCTGGTTCGGATTCGTGTTCGCGTACCAGATCGCGCGGGGGATCGCCGACCGCGAGCAGGTCGCGCAGGCGTTCGCGAACGGACGCACGATCATCGACTTCGAGCGCTGGATGCACGGGATGGTCGAGCTCGACCTCCAGGGCTGGGCGCTCCGCAGCGACCTGCTCATGCACGCGCTCAACTGGACGTACTGGCTCTCGCAGTTCGCAGTCGTCGGACTCGCGCTCCTCTGGATCTACTTCTGGCGCAACGACGCGTTCAGAGGAGTTCGCGACTGGCTGATCGCCGCCAACCTGATCGGGCTCGTCGGGTACGTGCTGATGCCGACCGCGCCGCCGCGGATGTTCCCCGAGTGGGGCTTCATCGACTCGCTCGCCGACTCCGCCGCGCTGAACCACGGCACGGGGTTCATCCAGCTCGCCGCGAATCCGTACGCGGCCATGCCGAGCCTGCACGGCGCCGACGCGCTGATCATCGGGATCTCCATGTACGGGCTCGTGAAGTCGCGCTGGGCCAAGGTGCTCTGGCTTCTCTGGCCGGCGTGGGTCTGGTTCGCGGTCATGGCGACGGCCAACCACTTCTGGCTCGACATCGCCGCCGGCGTCGCGATCGCCGGGGTCGCTTACGTGGTCCTCTCCTGGTGGGGGAGCCGCCGGAAGGCACCCGAGCTAACTCCCGCGCCGAACGAACGCTGTTAGCGTCCGCGTGTGTCCCTGAAGGACGTCCAGGCGAAGTACACGACCGGCGTCCGGCGTTCCGCCGCGTCTGCGATGTCGAAGCTCGGCAACAGCTGGGTCACGCCGGACATCCTCACCGCGGCCGGGGTCGCGCTCTGCATCACCGGATCGGTGGCCGTCTACTTCGAGTACAAGGGCTGGGGCTGGTTCTGGGTCGGCGCCGCGCTCTTCGTGCTCGGCTCGATCCTCGACATCCTCGACGGCGCCCTCGCGCGAAGCCAGAACCTCGGATCTGAGTTCGGCGCGTTCATCGACTCGACCGTCGACCGGGTCGGCGAGGGCTTCATGCTCGGCGCGATTGCACTCGTGCTCATGCGGGACGGCCGCGAATGGGGCGTCGCGCTCGCGTTCGCCGCGCTGGCCGGCTCGTTCCTCGTCTCGTACACACGCGCCAAGGCGGAAGCGCTCGGGCTCAAGGGCGACGTCGGCTTCGGTAGCCGCGCCGAGCGCGTCGTCGTGATCACCACGGGACTCGTGCTGGCGCCGCTCAGCGAGTACGTCCTCCTCGCGACCGTGGCCGTGCTCGTAGCGAGCACGTGGATCACCGTCCTGCAGCGGGTGCTAGCAGTTCGGTCTCAGCTCCGTCAGAGATAGCAGTTTTGTGCTATCAATGCTCTCGACATGGCGCGAGAGCGAACAAACGTGCTCGTCCGGATGCCGGGCGAGCTCAAGCGCCGCCTGGCGGACGAGGTCGCCGAGCGGGGCTCGAACCTGAACGACGTCGCGGTCGAGATCCTAGCCGCGCGCTTCGGGGTTCCCTTCGAGCCCACCGGCCGCAAGGGCAGCCCGCGCGGTAGCGGGCGCGAGGTGCTGTTGCGGATGCCGAAGCAGCTCAAGGAACGGCTCCGCGAGCGCGCGACCGACCGCCGTCGCACTACGAACGAGCTGATCGTCGACACCCTCGGCGACGGGCTCGGACTCACTTCGAACGGAAAGGACACCATGGCCCAAGCCAATGGCAGCAGCAATGGCAAGCGGCGCTCGGACGGAAAGGTGCGCGTCGCCATCATCGGCGTCGGCAACTGCGCGAACTCCCTCCTCCAGGGCGTCGAGTACTACAAGGACGCCGACCCGGATCAGTTCGTCCCGGGGCTCATGCACGTCGACCTCGGCGGCTACCACGTGCGCGACGTGGAGTTCACCGCGGCGTTCGACGTCACGACCGACAAGGTCGGCAAGGACCTCGCCGACGCGATCTGGGCGCACCCGAACGACACCTACAAGTTCGCCGACGTGAAGAAGACGGGCATCACGGTCTCCCGCGGGATGACCCACGACGGCATCGGCAAGTACGTCGGCGAGATCGTCACGAAGGCCCCCGGCGACACGGCCGACATCGTGGAGATCCTCCGCGAGACGCAGACCGACGTGGTCGTCAACTACCTCCCGGTCGGCTCCGAGGAGGCGACCAAGTGGTACACCGAGCAGATCCTCAAGGCGGGCTGCGCGATGGTGAACTGCATGCCGGTCTTCATCGCCAAGGGTGGGTACTTCGGCAAGCAGTTCGAGCAGGCCGGGCTCCCGATCATCGGCGACGACATCAAGTCCCAGGTCGGCGCGACGATCACGCACCGGGTGCTCACGAGCCTCTTCCGCGAGCGCGGCGTGCATCTCGACAAGACGATGCAGCTGAACGTCGGCGGCAACTCCGACTTCCTGAACATGCTGGAGCGCGACCGGCTCGAGTCGAAGAAGATCTCGAAGACGAACGCGGTCACGTCGATGCTCGACTACGACCTCGGCGAGGGGAACGTGCACGTCGGCCCGTCGGACTACGTGCCCTGGCTGACCGACCGCAAGTGGGCGTATATCCGGATGGAGGGCACCTCGTTCGGCGACGTGCCGCTCAATCTCGAGATGAAGCTCGAGGTCTGGGACTCCCCCAACTCGGCCGGCATCGTCATCGACGCCGTGCGGCTGGCGAAGCTCGCGCTCGACAACGGCGTCTCCGGCGCCCTCGAGGGCCCGAGCGCCTACCTCATGAAGTCGCCGCCGAAGCAGCTCCACGACGCCGAGGCGCACGAGTCGACCGAGGCGTTCATCAAGAAGTACGCGCGCAAAGACGCGAAGACGCCCGCGAAGGCGTAACGATCACAGAGCGCGGCGCCGGAAACCCCGGCGCCGCGCTTGACCCAGGCTCCCCCACGCGGGAGCATCGGACCCTCATCAAATTCTTCTCCGAGGAGGGTTCATGACCAAGAAGGTCTCTGCGGCGATCTTCGCCTGGGCGTTGCTACTCGTTCTGGCTCCGGCCGCCCTGGCGGTCACCGAGGTTCCGGGCGACGCGGGCTTCGTGATTGCCGGCAGCCGAACGTCAGCCGGGCTCGGCATCGTCCAGATCCGCGCGGACGAGAACAACAACTCGACCGACTACGAGCGCATCGTCGGCACGTTCTTCCCGTACGGGCCTGCGAAGGTCGGCGAGGGCGTCCGCGTCGCCACCGGTGACTTCAACGGCGACGGCAACGACGAGCTCGTCGTTGCGACGAGCAACGGACTGCCAGTCAAGATCTACACGCTGAACGCGGACGGCACGATCGGCGATTTCGTCGACTCGAAGGCCGTCTTCGGCAAGCGCGGAGCCTATGTCGCAGCCGGGGATCTGAACGCCGACGGCGACGACGAGCTGATCGTGGGCGCCGGGACCGGTAAGCCGGGCCTCGTCCGGATCTTCTCGGACATCGATCTCGACGGAAAGGTATTCGACCACCAGATGGACTCGTTCTTCGCCTTTTCCTCCGGATTCACGGGCGGCGTGACCGTCGCCGCCGGAAACACGACCAACAGCTTCGGGGACGAGGTCGTGATGGGAATGGCCTCCAAGGGGCAGCAGGTTCGGATCCGAACCGACGCGGATCTCGATGGCGCCGTCTCGGACTCGCCTCCGCTCGAGACGTTCACGAACTACCCGAGCTCGTACAAGAACGGCGTCAACGTGGCCGTGGGCCCGGTCCAGAACGCCGGCGGCAACGGGGCCGAGGTGATCACGGCACCCGTCGCAGGTAAGCGCAAAGTCGTCATCCGCACCGACGCGAACGCGAACGGGTTGGTCTCGGGCGAAGCCTCGTTCGAGCAGTTCTACGCCTTCGGGTCGAAGTGGGCCAAGGGCGTCCGCATCGCAGCCGGCGACACCGACCACAGCAGCTTCTTCGTGGAGATCTTGACGGCGCCGGGCGGATCGTCGAACAAGCAGAAGACCAGAATCCGCGACGACTCCGCCGATCCGGGCTCGAAGATCAGCGACGAGGCGCCGAAGACCCAGTTCAGGGCGATGCCGAGCTCGGTGAAGGCACCCGGCACGTGGATCGCATTCGCCGTGGTGCGCACGAGCATCTACGCCTTCCCGGGCTTCCCGACGGCGCTGGCGGAGGCTGCGACGACCACGATCGAGTTCACGGTTCCCCCGTCGGCGGGCAGGATCCGCGACCTGGACGTGGCGTTGAACATCGCCCACACGTTCAACGGAGACCTGGACGTCAGCATGACGCACGTCCCCAGCGGCGTGTCGCTCGTGCTGTTCCACGATGTCGGGGGCACCGACGAGGGCTTCATCATCCGCTTGAACGACGAGGCGGGCACCGACATCGGCACGGCCAACAATCCGGCCGACGGTGCCATTACGGGGACGTTCAATCCCCAGGATGCGGCGCTCCTGTCGGCCTTCGACGGGATCGACGCGTCGGGCCTCTGGCGGCTCACGGTCGTGGACGACAACGGTGCGGGGGCCGACATCGGCACGCTCTTCGGTTGGAGCCTCCTGGTCACGAACTAGAGATGCGCGGGAGGGGCCGGCGCGCTGCCGGCCCCTCCCCGTCAGCTACCAGGCCGCCCAAACGCGCGCCGGGCCGCCGGAGCCTTGCTCCCACGGGACGACGCCGACGAATGCCGTCGCGCCGTTCGGCTTCACCCTGCCGAGGTTCGCCAGGCCCTCGAGCCCGTATCGGTTCGACCCGAGCAGCGTGAAGTGCACGTCGAAGGTCGTCGAGTTCCCCGGATCGAGGCTGAGCGTGTCCACGCCGACGGAGGCGACTCTGCGCTCGTCGATCAGCCACTCGACCGCGTCGTTCGAGAAGCCGGGGAAGTGGTAGACGCCCGCTGAGTCAGGATTGCGGAACGCCGCCTCCGAACCGGCCCGCTTGTCCCAGCCCGAGTCCATCGCGACGAGCGACCCGCGCGGCACCCTCCCGTGCTTGCGCTCCGCCCGGCGGATGTCGTCGACCGACACCATTGCGTCGGGATCGGCCGCGGCCTTCCGGCGGATGTCCACGACGAAGAGCGGCAGCATGAGCTCGCCCGCCGTGATGTCGGGCGTGAACCGGCCGCCGGTGATGAAGTGGCCCGGCGCGTCCATGTGCGTGCCGGAGTGCTCGCCGAACGTCCACTCCTGGGCGTAGAAGCCGTCCGGGACGATGTTCACGAGCGTCCGTCGTGACGGCGGGTTGAAGACCGGCGGGTTTCCGTAGATCGGAAAGCCGGCCCGGAACGTGTGCGTCAGGTCCTGCGCCCGGCGGTGCGACCCGTTTCCGTGGCCGTGTCCGTGCCCGTGCCCATTCGCCAGCGCGTTCGCCGGAAACGCGGCTGCCAGCGCGGCGCCGGCGGCGCCCATGAGGACGGCGCGGCGGTCGACCCGCGGCCCCTCTTCCTCGTCACGGGCGCGGACGGCCTCGACAGTACCGGGAAGACACATGTGATCTCCTTCCGCTCGACTATGCGCCGGACGCTACCCGACCTGTGGCAGCGTCAAGCGCCGTTGGAAACGAACGGGGGCCGGCTCGCGCCGGCCCCCTGATCGAAAGCGCCGTCAGAAGCCCCCTCTACTCCTCTCTCTCGGCGCCCTTCACGTACGCGCGGCTCGAGAGGAGCTCGAGCTCAGCCGCGCGAACCTGCTCGGAACCGGCCAAGACGCTGCGACAGTCGGTCGTCGACCGCGTGTCGTTGTCCTGCTCGCCCTGGAAGTCCGGGTTGCCGGTGCACTGCGTGTTCAGGACGACGAACTTCACGTGCGTCGCCCTGGTCGGCCAGATGTTCCACGTCCTGAGCTGCATGTCGGGCGCGACCGGGCGCGGGGGTGCGCCAGGGAACGCGTCCTTCTCGGAGCGCAGGATCTTCCTCCACCCGTCCGCGACGAGCGGATCGCACGTCGGGTTCGCCGTCGAGGCCCCGGCCGTGCACGCGTGGAGCTCGAACTGGCGCAGAGCCGAGAAGCGGTTCTGGCCCGCGGCGAGGTACGCGCTCACCTTGACCACGTCGAACCAGTGCGGCGCGTCGAAGGCGACGGTGACCTGCTTTCCCTGCACCGCCCCGGTGGTCGACTGCCAGTTCGTGGCCTCGGTGTCGTCGATCAGGCGGACGTGGTTCACGCCGTCGCCGGCCGCGACCGCGCCCTTGGTGGTCGACGCCCAGTTGGTCGGGAAGTAGATGCGGATCGTCTTCGTCTTCCCGGCCCGGATGTCGTCGCCGTCGACGTGGAAGCGGACGAGCCCGTACCCGTTCGCGCGGGCGATGAAGTTGTAGCCCCGCTTGTCGGGAACGAAGTTCGCCGTGTGGTCGATCGGTGTCGAGCGCGCCTCGTAGTCGCCGACGAAGAGCGAGAACGTCACCGGCGGAGCGCCGGCCTCGTCCTTCGCCACGCCCTCGAACACGAGCGTCCCTTCCTCCTCGAGCGGCGACTCGTAGCCGGGCCTCGGATCCGGGTCGTTCGTCCCGGTCGTGGTCGCGTTCGAGCCGAAGCCGCGCCGGGCGAATGCCCGCCAGATCAGATCCTGGTTCTTGCCGCCGAACCGCATCATGTCGGCGGAAAGGATCGCGTCACGCGCGACGAGGAACGTCGGGTTGCGCGGCATGAGGAGCATGGCGTCGAAGTACAGCTGGATCCAGCGCCGGTTCCCCGGGCACTTGCTGGCGGTGAGCTCACCGTCGGCGCAGCGCTCCTGGAGATCCTTCTTGTGCCAGCCCCAGTCGTCGTGGTCGTGCTTGCCGTGCGACCAGCCCCAGCCGTGGTCGTAGCGGTCCATCAGGAGCGCACGGAGATCCCAGTTGACCGCGTTCCAGATCTCGCCGTCCGAATGCGGCTCCACACCGACGATGTCGTAGCCGTAGGCGCCGAGGGTCAGCGAGTTCACGTGCTGCGTCTTCCCGGGCTCCGGGAACTTGCCGGCGGACGTCCAGTCGAGGTCCAGGTTCCGAATGCCGCGCTCGGGATTGCCGGTGGCGTACGGGCCGACTGCGGTCGGATCCTCGCCGTCCACCGGGACGTAGTCGTACTCGTAGAGGTACTCGCCGGCTTGCAGGTCGCCGAACGACTCGCCCATCGCGCCGGCGTTTCCGCCCTGACGCCCGATGCCCTTGCCGATCATCCGGTTCTCGACCATGTGGCCGTACTCGTGGCCGATGACGGACATGTCGTAGTCGCCGTCGACACACGGCGGGTAGAAGCTCGCCGCGATCGGCTGCCAGAGGAACATGTTCGTGATCGAGCTCGTCCCGTCGGGACGCGTGTTCATGTTCGCGTTGTCCCGCGAGCCGGTGATGGCGCCGGACTGCGCCCGGCCGATCAGCGGATCGTTGCCGAGGAACGGCGGCGGTGCCCCGAAGTTCGACTGCTGCGCGTTCCAGGCCGTCTCGGTGAAGCCGAGGAAGTACGTCCAGTCATGGAGCCGGTTGTGCATGGCGAACAGGTTCACGATCGCCGCGTTGATGTCGTTCGAGACGCCCGGCGTCGTCAGGTTCGCCGGGTCGCACTTGGTCTTGAACCAGACGTTCGTCCACGGGTAGCGGTAGTCGCGCGTGGCCGAGATCGGCCGGTAGCCGGTCGCGGTGCCGGGGCCCCAGACCTCCTGGGCGTTGCTGTTGTTGCCGCTGGTCGTATTGGTCGGCAGGCCGGTGATCCCGTCGACGTCCCAGGCGAGCGGCGACGAGGTGTTCTCCAGGATGCGGTCGCAGTGCCGGAGCTTCTCCCAGCACCACAGCTCGCGGATGTCCTTGCTCGAGTAGTTCCACGGGTAGGCGCCGAGCGTGGACGGCTTCGGCGTGGCCGGGAACGCCTCCCACGTCGGGTTGTCGGCCAGGCTGTGCACGGTGGACTCGCGCATGAGCACGTCGCCCGTCTCCGCGTCCACGATCTGGCGGTAGCCCTGGCTTTCCCCGTCCGTGTAGAAGGTGTCGTAAGCGTTCACGACGCCGCGAACCGGGGTCGGGAACGCGACCTGGCGCACGAGCTGCGTGTCGCGCAGGCCCGCGACCTGGAGCTCGGTCCAGCCCTGGGCCGTGCCCACGGACTCGACCTCGACGATCGAGACCTCGGTCCCGACGCCGTTGGCGGCCGCGACGAACGCCTCCGCTCCGGAGAGCTCGGTGTCGCCTGTGACCTCGTCGTCGCCGGTCACAGACGAGGACGCGGAGACGACGTCGAAGCCGGTCGCGGCGGTTCCGACGACGCCGACGCTCAGGATTCCGTCCGGCGAGGCGACGAGCCCGTCGAAGCGCTGGCGCAGGATGACGACGCTCGCGTCGTTCTCATCCAGCGCGATGACGCGGTCGACCGTCAGGCCGGAGGCGACCTTGAAGAG
Source organism: uncultured Thermoleophilia bacterium (assembly GCA_963716005.1). Lineage (GTDB taxonomy): Bacteria > Actinomycetota > Thermoleophilia > Gaiellales > Gaiellaceae > CAVRUF01. The sequence goes on along the minus strand of OY970285.1, from coordinate 403,091 downwards.
GCCGGCGTTGGCGGCGAGCCAGGCTTCCACGGCCGAGCCGGCGTCCGCGGCCTGGACGTCGGTGGCGAGGAAGCCGCCGGACTTCACGAGCGACTGCGGCGTCCCGAAGCTGTTCCAGGTCGCCGAGGCGCCGAGCGCGTAGACCGCGTCGAGCTGCGCCTGGGTGGGATCGACGACGGCCGTTCGAGAATCGAAGTCCGGGAGCTGCACGGCCTCGTCGTCGAGGAAGACGATCGCCCGTCCTCCGGGCGGCGCCGCGAGGAGCGCGAGGCACGCGGCTCCGGCGACGGCTAGCGCGCAGATCGCTCTGCGCCCCCGCAACGCGGGCTGGTCGGAGATGGACATTGAAGTACCCCCTTCCGGGATGGGATTGCGGCGCCGAGCGAGGGGGTAGTCCGGCGGGTCCTTATATACAACAGTCACGTCCCTGTCATCAATAGTTTTCACCGGTTGGCAACCTGAGGCAGGGCTCGGGAGGCGGCTAGACTCGCTCCGGGGATGGGCCAACCGCTTCGAATCTGCATGGTCACGCCGTTTGCGTGGTCGAAGCCCCATCCCGTGAACGAGCACGTCGCGGGCGCCGCCGAGGAGCTCCGCGCCCGTGGTCACGAGGTGGTCGTGCTCGCCCCCTCGGCCCGCGCCGCCGACCTGACCGCCGGCCGCAAGGCGCTCCGCCGGCTCGCCAGGGACGGAACGCCGCTGCCGCCGTTCGTGGCGCTCGCGCCCGCGATCCAGGTGACGCGCCGCTCCCAGGTCTCGATCCCGATGACCGCGCGGGCGAACCTCTCGCTCGCGCTCTCGGCCGAGAGCTTCGACGTCGTGCACGTCCACGAGCCGGGAATCCCGAGCCTCAGCTACCTGGCGCTTCGCACCGCCGAGACGCTCACCGTCGCCACCTTCCACTCCACCGAGCGCCTCGCGTACCCGCCGGGGAAGCGCCAGCGGGAGAAGCTCCTCGCGCGCGTGGACGCCCTGACAGCGACGAACGACGCGGTGCTCGAGGCCGCGCAGCTGCGCTGGCCCGGCGATTTCCGCCGCATCCCGCTTGGCGTCGACACCGATCTCTTCAAGCCCGCGAAGGCGCGGAAGCGGTTCGCGCTCGAATGGCGCCCCGACGAGGAGGCCCGCGCGGCCGCTGCGATCGGCGCGCTCGCCGAGCTTCCCGGCTGGGAGCTTGTCGTCCTGCGCACCCGCGCGCTGACCGGACGCCCCCGCGTCCCGCGGGCGTTGCGGTCCCGGGTGAAGGTGGCCCGTGCGATCGATCCGGGAGCCCGCGCGCGCGAGATCGCCGGCGCGGCCGGGTTCGCCGCAGCGCTCGGCGGCTCGGGCCGGCCGCGGCTCGAAGCGGCCGCGGCAGGCGTCCCGGCGATCGATCCACCCGGCGCGGCGGGCCAGCCCGAGCTGGTCGCCGCGGCGATGGCCCGATTGGCGGAGGACGAGACCTGGCGCGAGAAGCAGTCCGCCGCCGCCCGCCGCCATGCGGAGCGCGAATCGTTCACGGCGCTCGCCGACACGCTCGAGCGCCAGGTCTACCGCGGCGTCGTCGCCCGCAGACGCGCTCGCCCCGCGCCGGCCGAGCCACTCGCCGACCGGCCGCAGATCGTGGTCGACCTCCACATGCACACCGATCACTCGCACGACTGCTCCATCCCGGCCGGCGAGCTCCTCGACCACGCGGAGGCGATCGGCCTCGGGGGGATCGCGATCACCGACCACAACGTCTTCGCCGGCGCGCAGGAAGCGGTCGAGCTCGCCCGCGGGCGCGACCTGATCGTCATCCCGGGCGAGGAGGTCATGACCCCGTCGGGCGAGGTGATCGGCCTTTTCCTGAAGGAAGAGATCCCGCGCGACATGCCCATGGACGTGACCGTGCAGGCGATCCGCGAGCAGGGTGGGATCGTCTACATGCCGCATCCGTTCGACCGGCTCCACTCGATCCCCGACCCGCGGACGCTGCACCGGCTCCTCGAGAACGTGGACGTGTTCGAGGTCTACAACGCGCGCCTGCTCCTCGACGCCTACAACGACGAGGCGCTGCGCTTCGCCCGCAAGTACAACCTCCTCATGGGCGCGGGCTCGGACGCGCACGTGCTCCAGGGACTCGGTACCGGCGCGTTGCGTATGCGCGCGTTCGACGGGCCCGAGGAGTTCCTCATCTCGCTGCGCTCGGCCGAGGTGCTGCGCCGGCCGAAGTCGCTCGCCTACCTCCAGGGGCTCAAGTGGATGGCGCAGGCGCGCGAGAAGCGCACGAAATCGGCGGCGGCTGCAAAGCGCGGGTAGGAACCCGGCGAGCGGACCGCGAAGTACCCCCACGAGGCCCGTGCCCGCGTCCACAAACGACATCTCGGAGCGCTATCTGAAGAAGGCCGTGGCCGAGATGAACGAACTCGGCCACGAGATCGCCGAGGCCGCAGGACCGGATCGCGCCCCGGTGCTCGGCTCGGGCCATCCCCTCGCCGACATCATGCTCCTGAAGCACCGGCCGCAGACCTCCGAGATCCACGAGGGCGTCGCATTCTTCGGCCGCGCGGGCCAGGCTGTGCTGAAGTCGATCCAGCGGCTGCACGTGGATCCGATGGCCATCTACGGCACGAACTGCTTCAAGTACGAGGACGAAGAGGACGCCGAGGCCGACCGGTTCCTGACGCGCGAGCTGCACATCGTCCAGCCCAAGCTTGTCGTGGTCATGGGGCAAGATTCGCTCGCATGCCTGACCCGTCTGAACTTCCCGCTGGCGAAGGAGCTCGAGGAGACGCAGGGGGCGATTCAGCAGCTGACGCCGACGGTGGAGGCGCTGCTCGTCCCGGACATCGACACCGCCCTCGACGAGCAGGCGGGGAAGAAGGCGTTTTGGGCCGACTTCAAGGCAATCGGACCCTGGTGGTCCGATCTGCCGCCGTACTAGCGCTTCTCGCCGCGCTCGTCATCTGGTCGGAGATCGCCCCGCACCTGGGGTACGCCGGCGACTGGGGCAGCGTGGCCATCGTGGCGTTCTGGGTCGCTCCGGCGATGTTCGCGATGGTCTGGCTCGCGCTGCCCGCCCGCGACGCGCTCGGCCCGGTGAAACTCGGCGTCGTGGCAGCTGGTCTCGTGCTGGCCGCGATCCTGTTCGAGCTGGCCGACCTCGCCTACGCCTCGAACTTCACCAAGTTCGCCGCGGCGACCGTGATCGGCTGGTGGTTCCTGACCTTCTTCGAAGCGCCGTGGTGGGTGCTGCTCGTCGCGCTGATCATCATCCCGGTCGACCTCTACTCGGTCGCACAGGGGCCGACGAAGGAGATCACGGAGAACCGGCCCGAGGTGTTCGACGCGATGTCCGTCTTCATGCGGATCCCCGGCACGAGCGAGTCGGGCGCGCCGCTCGCGCCGCAGCTGGGACTCCCGGACGTGCTGTTCTTCGCCCTCTTCCTCGGCGCGTGCGTGCAGTTCGCGCTTCGCGTCGGCCCGACCTGGTTCGCGATGGTGCTCTCGTTCGGCGCGACGATCTCGGCCGCCGTCCTCTTCGAAGAGAGCGGCGTCGCTGCGCTGCCTCTCCTGTCGCTCGCATTCGTCCTCGTGAACTGCGACCTCCTGTGGAGGTCGATCCGAACGTCCTGGGCCGAACGAGGCAGCGGCAACGACCCACCGGACCCGGGGACGAACGGACACGAATCCGGCACAGATCCGTGACAGACACGCGCGCCGCGCGTCGATAGCGTTCGTGCTGGGATGGCCTTCGTCCCCTACGGGGTTGCCGCGCCGGATTCGGCGCTCGACGGCGTGGCCCGACCGCGCCTCGGGCCGGACGCGGCCTACGCGCGGGTGAAGAGCGCGACCGCTTCGATGTGCGGGGTGTGCGGGAACATGTCCACGGGTCGCACGCGGTCGAGCTTGTAGCCGAACTCCGAGACGAGCTCCTTCGCGTTTCCGGCGAGCGTGGTCGGGTTGCAGGAGACGTAGACGATCTTCTCCGCTTCGAGGCGGCCGACCCGGCGTAGCGCCTTTCCGGAGAGGCCCGCGCGCGGCGGGTCGAGGACGACCACGTCCGGCTGGCCCGACCGCTCGCGCAGCTCCTCGAGCGAATCGGCCGTGTCGCCGGCGAAGAACGCGGAGTTCGTGATGCCGTTCAGCTCGGCGTTCTCGAGCGCGCACGCGACCGACTCCTCGGACGTCTCCACCCCCCACACCGTCAGCGCGTCCGCGGCGAGCGAGATCCCGATCGTGCCGATCCCGCAGTACAGGTCGTACACGGTCTCCTTGCCGGTCAGCCCCGCGTACTCGAGCGCCAGGCCGTACAGCCGCTCGCACATCGCCGTGTTCGTCTGGAGGAACGCGTTCGGGCGCACGCGGAAGCGCTTGCCGAGGATCTCCTCCTCGATCCACTCGTCGCCCCAGAGCAGCTCGGTCGGCAGGTTCGTCACCTCGGCCGGCCGGTCGTTCACGGCCCAGTGGATCGACTTCACCTCCGGAAAGCGCCGCAGCGCCGAGACGAACCGCTCGCGCGACGCGAGCTCGCCCGGCGCGGTGACGAGCGTGACGAGCGCCTGCCCCGTGTTGCGTCCCTCGCGCACGACGAGGTGGCGCAGGTAGCCGCGCTGCGTCTCCTGGTCGAACGGCTGGAGGCCCTCCGCGCGCGCCCACGCACGGGCGGCGTCGCGGATCGCGTTGCCGAGATCGGTCGTGAGCCAGCACTTCTCGATGTCGAGCACCTCGTCCCAGCGCCCGGCCCGGTGGAAGCCGAGCCCCGCACCGCCCGGCGTGGACGTGAACGAGTACTCGAGCTTGTTGCGGTAGTGGAAGATCGACTCGGCGGGGACGGCCGGCTCGAGCTCGAGGTCGCGCATGCCGCCGATCCGCGCGAGCGCGTCCCGGACCTGGCCCGCCTTCGCCTCGAGCTGCGCGTTGTAGTCGAGATCCTGGTAGCGGCAGCCGCCACAGGTGGGGAAATGCAGGCACGGCGCATCGACCCGCGGCGCGCCCGGCTCGACCACCTCGAACGCCTCGGCCTCGGCGTGGCTGCGCTTCACCTTGGTCACGCGGGCGCGGACGAGATCGCCCGGCAGGCCGCGCTTCACGAAGACGACGAAGCCGTCGAGGCGCGCGACGCCGTTCCCGCCGTAGGCGAGGGAGTCGATGCGGAGCTCGAGCTCGTCGCCGTTCGTGACGGGGGCGCCCACGCGTCGATCCTAGCCGTGCTCGGGCTCCGCACCGTGTGCGAGGCTTCGCGGCCGTGGCCGCCGTCGTCCTCGCGCTGTGCTCCGCCGCCTCGTTCGGCATCGCCGACTTCTTCGGCGGGCTCGCGGCGAAGCGGCTGCGCGTGCTCGTGGTCATGGTCGTGTCGCAGGGAACCGGGCTCGCCGCGATCGCGATTCTCGTGGCGCTCCGCGGGGAGGGGCCGCCCGACGCCGTATTCGTGCCGTACGCGCTCGTCTCGTCCGCGCTCGGCGTGGTCGGCCTCATGGCGCTCTACCGCGGGCTCGCCATCGGGATGATGAGCGTCGTCGCGCCGATCGCAGCCAGCGCGTCGGTCGCCGCGGTGCTCTTCGGCGCCGTGACCGGCGAGCGGCCGGCGGCGCTGCAGAACCTCGGGATCTTGATCGCGCTCGGCGGCGTCGTCCTCGTCTCGCTCGCCCCGAGCGCGGGGAGCAAGGGCGCGGGCCTCGCCGCAGGCGCGGGTCTGGGGCTCGGGGCCGCGGCCTGCTTCGGACTCTTCCTCATCCTCTTCGACCACGCCGCGCAGGACGATCCGTACTGGGCGACGCTCGTGCTGAAGATCGGCTCGGTCGCGATGCTGCTCCTGGCGCTCGCCGTCGTGCGGCCGTCGAAGCCGTTTGCGTTCGGCGCCGCCACGCTCGTGCTGCTCATGTCCGTCGGCCTGCTCGACGTCGCCGGGAACGTGTTCTTCGCCGTCGCGAGCACCAAAGGACTCGTCGGCGTCGTCTCGGTGCTCTCGTCGCTTTACCCGGTCGGGACGGTCGCGCTGGCGCGGATCGTCCTCGGGGAGCGCCTCACCGCAGCTCCAGGGCGTCGGCGTGCTGTGCGCCTTCGCCGGCGTCGCGCTGATCGCGGCGGGTTAGCTCAGAGACGCGACGAGCACGCGCCGCGTGCGCGGCCCGTCGAACTCGCAGAAGAAGATCCCCTGCCACGTGCCGAGCGCGAGGTCGCCGTTCGCGACCGGGATGACGATCGACGTCGCGGTGAGCGCCGCGCGCACGTGGGAGGACGGGTTCTCGTCGCCCTCCTCGATGTGCTCCCAGTCCCAGTCGTCCGAGACGATCTTCGCCATCGAGCGCTCGAAGTCGCGGCCGACCGCCGGGTCGGCATGCTCCTGCACGATGATCCCCGCGGTCGTGTGCGGAACCCACACGACGACCGCCGCACGCGTCGCCGAGATCGCCGAGGGTCTCGCGCACCTGGCTCGTGATCTCGACCGCCTGCGTCTTGCGCTCGGTGCGCAACTCGAAGTCCCTCAACATGGCGGGCTATCCTACGCGACCGATGAGCACGGCCTCCTGGGAAAGCGGCGCCGTCGACCGGTACCGCGAGGAGGCCGATCGGTTCCTCGCGTCGATCGACGAGGAGTACTACCTCCACTTCGCCGGCCTGAAGGACGAGCTGGCCCTCGAGGAGCTCTACGAGCGGCACGGCGACCTGATGACGCTCGACGCCTGCCGGGCGCTCGAAGCCTCCATCGAGTCGGGCGCGGCGACGACCGAGCTCTGGCGTTTCGCCTGCGAGGGCTACCTCGGAAACCTGACCCGCGAGGACACCGAGGCGCTCGCCGAGCTCGAGGCGACGCTCGAGGTCGAGGTCGACGGCGACACGATCGGCTACCGCCTGCTGCGCTCCGAGGTCGCGAACGAGCCCGACCGCGAGCGGCGACTGCGGCTCGAGGCTGCGCGCGCCGAGGTCGTCGAGGAGCGGCTGAACCCGATCTACCGCCGCGCGCTCGACACGATCGGCGAAGGGATCGCCGCACTGGGCGCGCCGAGCTACCGCGAGCTGTACGAGCGCTTCGACTTCCGGCTGGCCGCCCTGGGCGAGTCGTGCGAGGGCCTCCTGGAGATGACCGAGGAGCTCTACGTCCGCTCGTTCGACAAGCTCTTCCGCGACCGGCTCGGGCTCACGCTCGACCAGGCGACGCGTCCGGACCTCCTTCGCCTCCTGCGCGGGAACGAATGGGACTCGGGCTTCCCGGCGGACGCGATGCTGCCCGCGCTCACGGGCACGCTCGCCGACCTCGGGATCGACCTCGCCGCGCAGCCGAACGTGGAGCTCGACGTAGAAGCAAGGCCGAACAAGAGCCCGCGCGCGTTCTGCTCGCCGATCGAGGTTCCCGGCCGGGTCGTCCTGGTGATCCAGCCGATGGGCGGCCCGGACGACTGGCACGCGCTCTTCCACGAGGCCGGGCACACCGAGCACTTCGCGCACACGTCCGCCGATCTCCCGCTCGAGGCGCGCCGCCTCGGCGACAACTCGGTCACCGAGGGCTGGGCCGCGCTCCTCGAACGCCTCGTGGACGACCCCGTCTGGCTCGAGCGCCGCCTCGACTTCGGCCGGCCCGCACGAGTTCGCCGCCGAGAACGCCGCCATCCGCCTCTACGCGCTGCGCCGCTACGCCGCCAAGGTGCTCTACGAGCTGGAGCTCCACCAGAGCCCGGACCCGGCGGGAATGGCCGACCGCTACGTCGAGCTGCTCGGCGACGCGACCAAGATCCATCCGTCCCCGGCCGACTACCTCGCCGACGTGGACGCCGGGTTCTACGCCTCCTGCTACGTCCGCTCGTGGGCGTTCGAGGCGCAGATCCAGCTCTTCCTGCGCGAGCAGTTCGGCACCGCGTGGTTTGCGCGCCGCGAGGCCGGATCGCTGCTCCGTGAGCTTTGGCACGAGGGGCAGCGCGTTACCGCGGACGAGATGCTCCGCGACGTGACAGGATCCGCCCTCGATTTGGAGTCCATCGTCGAACGAGCAAAGGAGCCTCTGCGGGCATGAGACGCGTCGTGATCGCCGGTGCAGCCGGCCGTGACTTCCACAACTTCAACGTGGCCTTCCGGGGAAACGAGGACGTTCGCGTCGTCGCCTTCACCGCCACGCAGATCCCCGACATCGACGGGCGCGTCTACCCGCCCGAGCTGGCGGGGCCCGGCTACGAAAGCGGGATCCCGATCGTCGCCGAGGAGGAGCTCGAGGACGTGATCGCCCGGGAGGAGGCCGACGAGGTCGTCTTCGCCTACTCCGACGTCTCGCACGAGCACGTCATGCACATCGGCTCGCGCGTCCTCGCCACGGGCGCCGACTACCGGCTGATGGGGCCGCGCGCCACCGAGCTGAAGGCGACGAAGCCCGTGATCGCCATCTGCGCCGTCCGTACGGGCTCCGGCAAGAGCCAGACGACGCGGCACACCGCCGCCGTCCTCCGCAACGCCGGCAAGCGCGTCGCGGTGCTGCGCCACCCGATGCCGTACGGCGACCTCGTGCGCCAGGCCGTGCAGCGGTTCGAGACGTACGACGATCTGGAGGCGAACGACTGCACGATCGAGGAGCGCGAGGAGTACGAGCCGCATCTCGCCGAGGGCAATCTCGTCTTCGCCGGGATCGACTACGGCGCCATCCTCGAGCGGGCCCAGGACGAAGCGGACGTGATCCTCTGGGACGGCGGGAACAACGACACGCCGTTCATCCACCCGGACGTGCACATCGTGGTCGTCGACCCGCACCGCGCCGGGCACGAGCGCCGCTACCACCCGGGCGAGACCAACCTGCGCATGGCCGACGTCTGCGTGATCAACAAGCTCGACTCCGCGCCCGCCGAGGGCGTCGAGGCGGTGCTCGCGTCGATCGCCGAGCTGAATCCGAACGCCGAGATCGTCCGCGCCAACTCGCCGTTCACGGTCGAGGGCGACGCCGGCGAGATCGCGGGCAAGCGCGTCCTCGCCGTCGAGGACGGCCCGACGCTGACGCATGGGGACATGGCCTACGGCGCCGCCGTGCTCGCCGCCCGGGCGAACGGCGCCGGCTCGCTCGTCGACCCGCGGCCCTACGCGGTCGGATCGATCAGGGACACGTATGCCAAGTACCCGCACATGACCGAGCTCCTCCCGGCGATGGGCTACGGCGACAAGCAGACCGCCGAGCTCGGCGCGACGATCAACGGCTCGGACGCGGACGTCGTCCTCATCGGGACGCCGATCGACCTGCGGCGGATCGTGGAGATCGATAAGCCGGCGCTGCGGGTCACGTACAAGCTGGACGAGATCGGCGAGCCGACGATCGAGAGCATCCTCAAGGCGCGGGGGATCATCTAGGCAGGAAGCGGTTTTCCGCTCCGGAACTGAATCGGATGCGACCGAAGCCGAACGTTCGCCGGCGCCGCCTGGTCAAGTGAGCGCCCCGCAGCTGACCGTCGTCGCCCTGGGCGGCAATGCACTCCTGCGCAAAGGCGAGCGCGGCACGGCCGCCGAACAGCGCGCGAACCTCGCGGACACCTTCGCGGCACTCGAGCCCGTCCTCCGGGCCGGTCCGGTCGTGATCACGCACGGGAACGGCCCCCAGGTCGGGAACGAGCTGCTGCGCCAGGAGCTCGGCGCGAAGGAGGCCCCGCAACTTCCGCTCTACGTCGCGGTCGCGCAGACACAGGCCGAGGTCGGCGCGCTCGTCGCCTCGGAGCTCCCGCAGATCGCCGAGCGGCCGGTCGCCGTCCTCGTCACCCGCGTCCGCGTGGCCGAGGACGATCCCGCCTTCACGAACCCGACCAAGCCGGTCGGGCCGTTCTACGACGAGCAGCAGGCCGAGCAGCTCGAAAAGCACCGCGGCTGGGCGATGAAGGAGGACTCGGGCCGGGGCTGGCGCCGTGTCGTCGCCTCGCCCAAGCCACTCGAGATCCTGGAGCTCGAGTCGATCCGCGCGCTCGTCGCGACCGGCGCGTCGGTCTGCGCGGTCGGCGGTGGCGGCATCCCCGTGGTCGCGCGGGAGAACCGCCACGACGGGATCGACGCCGTGATCGACAAGGATCTGGCGTCGGCGCTCCTCGCCACGGGACTCGGTGCGGCGAAGCTCCTCATCGTCACGCAGGTGGACGGCGTCTACCGCGGCTTCGGCACCGACGAGGCGGAGCGATTCGAGACGCTCTCGCCAGGAAAGGACGACGCGCTGCTCGACGACCTCCCTGCCGGCTCGATGCGGCCGAAGGTCGAAGCCGCCTTCAACTTCGTGCGGGAAACCGGCGGCGAGGTCGAGATCACGAGCGCCGAGGCGCTCGCCGAAGGCCGAACGGGCACCCGCATCGTTCCGTAAGATCTCGCGACTGTGATCCCCGTCCAGCTCAAAGGCCGCGACTTCCTGCGCGTGAACGACTGGGCGAGCGAGGACCTCGTCACCGTCCTCGACCACGCCGACCGCCTCAAGGCGCGACTCAAGCAGGGGATCTACGACAAGCCTCTCGAGAACCGGACGCTCGGGATGATCTTCTCGAAGCCGTCCACGCGGACACGCGTCAGCTTCGAGACCGGCATCTGGCAGCTCGGCGGCACCGGGCTCTACCTGAGCGCGAACGACCTGCAGCTCGGGCGCGGCGAGACGATCAAGGACACGGCCATGGTGCTCTCCCGCTACGTCGACGGAATCATGATCCGCACGTTCAAGCAGTCCGACGTGGACCAGCTGGCGAAGCATTCTTCGATCCCGGTGATCAACGGGCTGACAGACGACTTCCACCCGTGCCAGGCGCTCGCCGACGTGATGACGATCCGCGAGCGCTTCGGCGAGCTGACCGGCGTCCGCGTGGCCTACCTCGGCGACGGCAACAACGTCTGCCACTCGCTGATGGTCGCCTGCGCGAAGCTGGGCGCGAACTTCGTCGCCGCCGTCCCCGAGGGCTACGAGCCGAGCGCCGAGGTCGTGGGCTGGGCCCGCGCGGCCGCGGATCCGTGGAACGCGACCGTAGAGATCGTTCACGACGCGGTCGAGGGCGCAGCCGGAGCAGACGTCCTCTACACCGACGTCTGGACGAGCATGGGCCAGGACGACGAGCGTGAGAAGCGCCTCGCCGACCTGAAGGGCTTCCAGATCGACCAGCGCATCCTCGGCCGGGCGTCGCAGCGCGCGATCGTCATGCACTGCCTGCCGGCGCACTACGGCGAAGAGGTCACCGAGGACGTCCTCCACGGCGAGCGCTCTGCCGCGTGGGACCAGGCCGAGAACCGCCTGCACGCGCAGAAGGCGCTGATGGCGCTTGTGATTCAGTAGGGCCGGTGGCCACGTTCGAGGAGCACGTCCGGCGCGCGATCGACTCTCTGCCCGACGACCTGCGCGAGGCGATGTCGAACGTCGCCATCCTCGTCGAGGACGAGAACCCTGAGGATCCCGACCTGTACGGGCTCTACACCGGGGTAGCGCTGACCGAACGCACGGCGGACTACAGCGGCCTCCCCGACACGATCGAGATCTACCGCCGGCCGCTCGAGGAGGACTTCGGCGACGACCCGGCCGAGCTCGAGCACGAGATCCGCGTCACCGTGCTCCACGAGATCGGGCACCACTTCGGAATCCAAGAAGACCGCTTGCGCGAACTTGGCTGGGAGTAGAGATGGCCGCCTACCGCTTTGTAACCACCTGGGTGCTCGACGCGCCGCGCGATCCCGTCTGGGACGCGATCCACGACATCGACCGCTGGCCCGAATGGTGGCGCGGGGTTCAGTGCGTGATGGAGGAGTCACGCGGCAACGGCGACGAGATTGGCGCCGTCTACAGCCACCGCTGGCGCTCGATCCTCCCCTACACCGTGCGCTTCGAGATCACGACTACGCGCGTGGAGAAGCCGGACGTGCTCGAGGGAATCGCGGTCGGCGAGCTCGAGGGCATGGGCCGCTGGACGTTCTCGGGCGACGGTGTGACGACCGTGAACTACGAATGGGACGTCCGCACGACGAGGCCGTGGATGAACGCGCTCGCCCCGGTCGCGCGGCCCGTGTTCGCGTGGAGCCACAACACGGTCATGCGCTGGGGCGGCGAGTCGCTCGCCGAGCTGCTCGGCGTGAAGCTCCTACGCCGAAGCTAGCGGCGCTTCACGCGCAGAACGGCGTACATGCCCTTCTGCTTGTGGTCGGTGATCGCGCACCACACGTGGTAGCGGCCCGGGATCAGCTTGAACGTCCGGATGGCGCGCTCGCCCGACTCGGTCTTCGGGATCGAGTAGACCGTCTTCCTGCCGAACCGGCGCAGCTTCACGTCGTGCGGATCCTCGCCGTAGTTCACGAACTCGATCTTCACCTTGCCGGTCGGAACCTTGAGCCGCGAGAGCGTGACCCAGTACTCGTCCCCGGAGATCTGCATCCGCGTCGGGAACGCAGTCGCGGCCTCTGCGCGGCCGAACGCGGGCAGGGCGATGAGCGCCGCCAGCGCGAAGCCGATGCACGCGAAGCGACGCATTACGGCTTGAGGAGCGCCGGGCGGGCGAAGCCGGACGCGTTCGGGATGACCTGCGCGGCGTCGGTCGCGAACCACTGCTCGAGCAGCGAGCAGTAGAGCGAGCGGTAGTCGAACGTCGCCTTCAGGTTGCCGTCGTTGTCGAGACCCGAGGTGAGGCCGGGGAACTCCCCGAGCATCTGGCCCTTGACGCGCGAGCCGATCAGGAAGCCCATGCCCGCCGCGCCGTGATCGGTGCCGTTCGAGCCGTTCTGCTCGGCGCGGCGGCCGAACTCGCTCCAGACCTGGACGAGCACGCGGTCGGCGATGCCGCGCGCCTCGAGGTCGCGCTGGAACGCGTTCAGCGAGGCGGCCGTGAGAGCGAGCGAATTGGAGAGCTCCGTGGGCTGGTCGGCGTGCGTGTCGTACATGCCGGGCGCGCTCACCGAGACGCAGCGAAGCGGCAGCCCCGCGTGGATCAGCGCGGCCAGGCCGGCCAGGCGCTCCGGGAACGGGTCGTTGCCGGTCGGGTACGCGACGGTGGTGCCGAACTCGCCGTCCTCGAACGGCTTGAGCTGGGTGCGAAGCTGCGCGGCCTGGTTCGTGACCTTGGCCACCTTCTGCGCCGCCGGATCCGAGCCGCCCCTGAACGTGCCGAGCGCGTCGAGCATCCGTCCTTCGACGTCGCCCCAGACGCCGCCCGCCCAGTAGTCGTACTCGTCCACCTTGGACACGGCCGCGATCGGCACCTTGGCCGACGCGAGCGCGGGCGCGAGCGAGTAGGAGAGCGCGAGCCCCTGGAGCGGGTTGTCCATCGATCCGGCGACGTCGAGGTAGCGTCCCATCCAGCCGGTGCGCATACCGACGTTCGTGGCGCCGACCTCCCAGTAGTGGCGGGAAGTGAAGTGCGACTGGTCGGCGTTCGTGTAGCCGATCGCTGGCATGACCGAGACCTTGCCCTCGCCGTGGAGCTGCGCCAGCGGCGCGAGCGACGGATGCCAGTGCAGGCTCGTGTCCTCGGAGAAGACCTGGCCCTGGTCGGCCGGCAGCGCAAGGCCAGGGCGAAGCTGCTGGTAGGTCGCGTTCCCGGCCGGGAAGAGCATCGAGAGCGAATCGGCCCCGCCCTCCAGGAAGACCGAGACGAGGATCGGATTGGTCGCGGTCTGCGCGTTCGCGATGCCCGACTCGAAGAGCCCGAGCGGCAGCTTGCCGGCGCCGTAGACCGCGAAGGCGAGGCCGGCGGCGCGCAGGAGGAAGCTGGCGCGGTCCAGTCCGGACCCGGCCGGAAGCGGCATGCCCGGCTCGATCGTGGGCAGGCCGTTCCCCGCGGTCGCGACCGACTTCCGCACGAAGGCGGAGCGGGAGAACTCGTTGCAGGAACAGGAGGACATCAGCAGGTCTGGTAATCGGGGGAGACGGCGATGAGCAACCGCAGCGCGTTCACGATCAGCACCGGGTAGGTCTCTTCCTTCCAGTTCTGATCGGCATCGGACATGGCCGCCTTGACGAACCCCTTGAGGGCGTTGCGCCCGTTCCAGGTCATCGTCGGGTTGCCCCAGAAGGCGAGCGCGCGGTTGACGAGCTTCTCGGGGTCGGTCGGGAGCTTCCCGCTCCATTTGTCGGTGTCGAGCACGTACGGATACGCCGCGTAGTTCGCGGCCGTCCAGCGGCCCCGAAGCGTCGATGTGTCGAGCCAGCGGTCGTCCTCCCAGCCCGCAACGTTCGGCGGGAAGAAGAGGCGCTGTCCGTCGAGGTCGGCGATCCAGGCCCAGGACTCGGTGTCGACGCCGCGCCGAAGCGCGCGATGCATGCCGGCGACCTGGACGACGGGGGGCTTCATCATGCGGGGCCCCTTGTAGAAGGTCGGGTGCCTCAGGATCGCGGCCACGACCGGCCGCACCTTGTAGCCGTTGCGCTTGTAGATCGCCGTGAGCTGCGCGACGGTCGTCTTCGACGGCGTCGTCGGGATGAAGTAGCTCCAGAGCTTGGTGACGAAGAACGACGCGTGCTTCGGGTTCTGGATGCACAGCCTGCAGGCGTCCTGCCAGTCGTAGTTGCCCTTCTTGCCGAACACGGTCTTCTGGCCGGTGTCGTGGCGGTTCGGGTCGTAGCGGAAGTTGACGTCGCCCTCGCCTTCCTCCCAGTCGTTGCGCCAGCCGGTCAGCGCGCGGGCCTGCTCACGAACATCGTCCTCGGTGTAGCCGCGCCCGGCGCCGAGGGTGAAGAGCTCCATCACCTCGCGCGCGTAGTTCTCGTTCGGGCTCCACTTCGTGTTCTGAGTCCCGTTCAGCCAGATCAGCATCGCCGGGTCCCTGGTGACGTTCAGAAGCAGCGTCTGGAACGACCCGAGCGCACTGCGGCGAAAGAGCGAGTTCTGGTTCAGCATCCATTTCTGCGAGCCGACGCCGGAGTTCGACGTGGCGAACCAGTCGTGCCAGACGAGCGTCATCCGCTCGACGAGCGGCTGGTTCGAGCGCACCATCCGGTCGAGCCACCAGAGGTGGTCGTGGCCCCAGGCGTCCCTGGGCGCGATCGGCGCTCCATCCTCGTCTCTCGGCGCCGGGCCGTAGAGCCGTGCCTTGGGCGGGTAGACGAGGTCGTGGACCGCCTTCGTCATCCCCTTCTTTGCGACCTTCGCGGCCTCGCCCGGCTTCGGGCCGAAGCCGGCACGCCAAAGCAGGCGCTCGGCCTGGGCCTTCTTGAATGGACCCGAGTAGACGGGGATGCGGCTTCCCACGTTCGTATTCAGCCTGAAGGGAACGCCGGACGCATCCCCTTTTTCGGGATGCTTAGTGCGTTGCGGCGGCGGGCTCGCCGTGCGGTTCGGCCTCGGCGGGGTGCTCCTGCAGCGCCATCGAGGGACGCAGGAGGAAGCCACCGATCGCGGCCGCGGCGAACGCGAAGATCGCTCCGACGAGGAATGCAGCCTGGTAGCCGCCGGTAAGAGCGGCGAGGGCGCTGTCTCCCGAGGCGGTGAGGGTCTCCGTGCGCGAGGCTGCGAGGCTCGCCAGGACGGCCAGCCCGAGTGCGCCTCCCATCAGGAACGACGTGTTCACGAGGCCCGAGGCGAGCCCTGCGTCGCCTTGCTCGACGTCACCCATCGCGGCGAGCAGTACCGGGTTGAACGCGAGGCCTGCGCCGAAGCCGAGCAGAATCATGCTGGGGAGCACGTCCACGACGTAGCTCCCGTCCACGGGGGCGCGCGCCAGGAGCAGCAGTCCGATGCCGGCGAGCGTGAGCCCGATCCCGAGCGGCCGCCTGATCCCGTAGCGCATGACGATCTTCGCCGACAGGCCGACGGAGAACGCGCCCATGATCAGGTTCCCCGGAAGGAAGCCGAGACCCACCTGGAGCGGGCTGTAGCCGAGCACGAGCTGGAGGTAGAGCGCCGAGAGGAAGAACCAGGCGAACATCGCGGCCGCCCAGAGCACGCCGACGATGTTCGAGATCGTGAGGTTGCGCAGCTTGAAGAGCCAGAGCGGCACGAGTGGATGCGCCACGCGCGACTCGACGAGGACGAAGATCCCCAGGAGCGCTGCGGAAACCGCGAGCATTCCGAGGGTCTGAGCCGTGCCCCAGCCCACCTCGTTCCCGTTCACGATCGCGTAGACGGCGAGCATGAGTGCGAGGGTGATGAGCACAGCGCCGGTGACGTCGAGCCGGCGATCGGCCGCGAGGCCCTTGGCCGCGGGCACAAGGCGGAACGAGAGCGCGACGACGGCGACGCCGATCGGGATGTTGACGAGAAAGATCCAATGCCAGTCGAGCAGGTCGGTGAGGACGCCGCCCAGGACGACGCCTATCGACCCGCCGCCGGCCGCGATGAACCCGATGACGCCCATCGCCTTCGCGCGGTCGGCCGGCTCGGTGAAGAGCGTCATGGTGAGCGAGAGCGCGACGGCCGACACGATCGCGCCGCCGAGCCCCTGAATCGCGCGGGCGCCGATCAAGAACTCCTGCGAGGTGGCGAGCCCGCACGCCGCCGATGCAGCGGTGAAGAGCGAGATCCCGATGACGAACAGCTTCCGGTTGCCGTACAGGTCGCCGAGCCGCCCGCCGAGGAGCAGGAAGCCGCCGAACGTGAGCAGGTACGCGTTCACGACCCAGGCGAGCGAGCTCTCGGTGAATCCGAGGTCCTCGCGAATCGACGGCAGCGCGACGTTCACGATCGTCGTGTCGAGAACGATCATCAGGTTCCCCGCGCAGAGAACGAAGAGGGCAAACCAGCGCGTGCGGCCGTCGAGGGTCATCGGCAGTCCTTTCTCAGGTAGGGCAAGCGGGCCATGGTACGGGAACGGACCTACTCGGCTCCGTCGTAAATTTCGACAATTTCGGCGAGGGACAAGCCCTTCAGACCAACCGGATCGCCTTCCAGCAAGCGCCGCATGAAGCCAAGGCACATGCCCCAGCCGCTCAGGTACTCAGGAGCGGTTCCGACCTTGTCGGGCGCGACGGTGTGACTCACGCGGAGCCGGGTCCCGTCGCCGTCGGGCTGAAGCTCCCAGAGGACGATCGTCTCGGCACTCCCGTCGAGCGTGTGCTCGAGAAGGCGCGGCGGGTCGATACGAAGCACCGTGTCCTCGGTGACGAGCGGCTCGTCCGCCGAGCGCGCACTCACCTCGTCGGCGACCTCGGGCACCCAGCGGGTCACCCAGCTCCCGCCCTCGCGGAGATCGATCGCGACCTCGACCATCCCGCACCACCATTCGACGATCTGCGCCGGATCGGTGATCGCATCCCAGACGCGGTCAACCGGGTGGTCGAAGGTGCGTTCCAGTCGAACAACCGTGCGGCCTTCGACCTGCTCGAGAACGTCGGGCGTCATTTCCCCTCCCTGCTGATGTCGTCGAGATGCCGCTCGAGCGCGTCGAGGCGGTCCTCCCAGAGCTTCCTGTACGGCGCGATCCAGTCGTCGATCTCGTGGAGAGGCTCGGCGCGAACGCTGTAGAGCCGGCGCTGCGCGTCCTGCCTGACCTGAACGAGCCCAGCCTCCCGGAGCACCCGAAGGTGCTTGGACACACCGGGCTGGCTGATCCGAAGCCGCTTGACGAGATCGCCGACGGAACGCTCTCCGTCGAGGATCAAGTCGAGGATTCGGCGGCGGGTCGGCTCAGCGAGAACGTCGAAGGTTGTTGCAGTCATTGCTGCAACATACACCTGAGGATATATAACTGTCAAGGAATTCTAGGGAGCGACGATGTGAACTGGACATCCGGCGTCCCTGTCTACCGTGTCCCTGTTCGCTAGCCGCTGTGAGCCCGTCGTTGGAGTCGCTGAAGGCCGCTGCTCGCGACTGCGGACTGAACGAATAGCTTCAGCGACGCGAGTGCCCGGCCGGCGTGGTCGCGTCGCCGACGGCCTCGTTGGCGTGCGTGCTCAACTCGTGATGGAGTGCGCTGTTGAGTATTGGCGAGGTGACGACGAACCTGCCGGCGAAATACATGAAGAAGAGAATCGTCGTCAGGGCGCCGAGGCTCCCGTAGAGCGTGGTCGACTTCTCGAGCTTCGGCACGAGGAACTCGATGATCAGCCCGTGAAGCACCTGAAAGCCGATGGCGACGAGTAGCGCGCCGGGGAGCAGCGCCCGCCAGGTAGCGTCCCTGTGCGGAAGGTGGAGGGAAGCCCAGAGCCAGATCGCGCCGAGCGGCACCGTGGCGAGCGCCGCCGCCACGAGGCGCACGAGCGACGCATGCTCGCGAAGCCACCAGCTGAGTCCGGCCGCGGTCATGAAGGCGCACAGCACGCCCGTGAAGGCAAGTGAGCTCTTGAGCGGCTTGATCCGCGGCGGCGCCTCGTCCCAGATGAGCGAGTGAATGAGTTGAAGCGCCTTCGCGCCCGTGTATCCCGCCCAGACGAGAAGGGGCACGCCGATTCCGAAGAGCCACCACCAGTCCGATTCTGCGGCCCGAGAGACGTCGCCGATGATGTCGACGACCGCCGCCGGGAGCCCGCCCTTGGCAACCGCCTCCTCGGTGCTGTCCGCATCCATGAGGCCAAGCGCGCCCCCGACGATCAGGCCGAACGGCAACAACCAGAGGAACAGCCGATAGGCCATCCCGCCGGCGAGAACGCTTGCCGCCACGCGCCGGTTTCGTTCCGCCGCACGGAAAGGGACCGCGATCGAGACGTGCCGCCTGCTCGCGCGTCTCGCAACCGCCAACCCCTCCGTGAGCCTCGCGCGCGCGCGATCCTCGATCCCCGCATCCGCTGCCTCGTGCGGGTCCACTTACTCGTCGGATCCGCCGGAGCTCGGCCCGACCGCAGGCTCCGCGCCGAGGTCGACCGGCTCGGCGACCGCCTGCGGCGTCCTCCTTCGCTTGTCGACGAAGAAGATCGCCACCAGCGCGGCGGACGTGATGAGCGAGGAGATGACGAGCGACGCGAACGGAAAGCCGGAAAGCGTCGTGGCAACCCTGTAGGCCAGCTCGCACGTATAGATCGACCACAGGACTCCGCCCAGGACCGACCAAGGGAGGAAGCGGCGGTAGGAAATGCTCGAGAGTCCCATGGACGCGTTGACGGCGAAGCGCATCCCTGGGACGTAGCGGCCGGCGACGATCAGGAGGCCTGGGGAGCGGTCGAGGGCATCCCAGCCGGCGTGCACCTTCGGGTTCTCGAGCGCCCTGTCGAGTTGACGCTGCACCTTGTCGGCGCTCTTCCGAGCGATCCAGAACAGCGACGAGTCCCCGATGATCGCGCCGAGCGCTCCGGCCGCGATGACCAACTCGAGCTCGAGTCCTCCCCCTGCGGCGACCGTTGACGCAGCGTTGAGCGTCGTCTCGCCGGGGAAGATCGGGATGACCGCGTCGAACCAGACGAGGACGAAGCACAGCATGTAGGCCCGTTCCTCCGGCGCGTCGGCGATCCAGGCGGCGATGTCGGCGTCCTCTAGGACCTGGAGGACGACGATCACGCCCAGAAGGAGCGCGAACGCGCCGACGATCATGACGCCGAGGTGTCGCTTCCAGATCGGCTCGTGCTGCTCGAGATCGACCGCCATCAAACGCGCTCCCGTCTTCGTCGCTGCCGGCCGGCCGGCACGCCGACGCCACGTTCGTGACGCATTCCGGCGATGCTAGGAGCGGTGGCGCGAGTCTTCATCGCTCGGACCGATCATTCACCCGGGTGATCTGGACGGCGGGCGGTGACCCGCGATCTCGGCGGCTAGCGTCGCCACGTCGTGGGCGACTCGGGCCTCGTTGCGACTTCGCTACTGCTGCTCGTGACACGGCGCTCCTGCTCGCGAATCGTGCGCGCACCGCCGCCGGCCGTCCAAATCTCGGGCCGACGTCGCGCGAGGTCCAGCTGTGCGCGCGGTCAGCTCAGGGAGCCTCGACGTACTCCTGGTCCGGTGGCGGCATGAAGGTCCCGATGAGCCAGAGGAACGGGAGGAAGCATCCGAATATGAACAACCAGAGATGTCCGTTTTTCAGCGTGGCGAGGCCGAGCGTGAAGAGCAGGATCATGTACAGGAAGAATCCACCGAATCCGATGAACCACCACATCATTTCTCCTTTCGTCCCAGACGGGTACGCGCTTGGAGCGCGCCTCGAGAGCCTGGCGCACCCGGCTCGACGAGGAACCCACCCAAGTGGCGGGTTCACCCGGGTGATGCTGTTCACCAGGTGATGATAGGGGCCGCAGCTCCGGCGTGACTGGCAGCGCGAAACCATGCGGTCGGAGACGACTGCTAGTTCCGTCGATACGTTGACCTGGAGGCACCCTGGAACCGGCTTTCGTTGGGACTAGCGATGGAGCGTACCGGGATCGAACCGGTGACCTCCGGCTTGCAAAGCCGGCGCTCTCCCAGCTGAGCTAACGCCCCTTCGGGGGCACAGGTTATCCGCCGTTGAGGGCGAGTCGGGTGACGGGGACGCGAATTCGATAGCGCGTTTCGTCCGCGAGTTCCTCGAGCCAGCTTGCTTCGTCCCCGGAGGAGGTCACGACGACGACCTCGTCGGCGGGCCACTCGCGCAGGGCGTCCTCGATCGCCTGCACGGGATCGGGGTCGCCGATCTCCGCCTCGGCGCCGTGCGGAACCGCGCTCGCCGTGCGCATCGCGGTCGTGGCAGCGTCTTGCCGAGCCTCGTCCTCGTCGTTCGTGAGCCAGTCGAGACGCGACAGCTTCGCGGCCGGCGCGACCACCTTGATCTCGTCCGAACCGGGGTCCACGCCGACACGCTCGAGTTGCTCGTCCTCGAGCGGAACCGTAGAAACGACGAGCACACGACGGGGCATCGCCCAGGGATTACCACGTTCGAGTGACCCCAAACCAGGCAGGAAGCCAGGTCGCTCACTCGAACGGGAGGTTGAGGAATCGGCGCTGCGGGCCGAAATGAAGGGCAAGAGCCCCTGCCGAAACGAGGAACCATGCGCCCCATTACTGCCGCCGCCACAGTTTTCGCAACCGCGCTCGTCTTCGCGGGCACGGCTGCTGCCGACGTGATCCCCGAGTCCGGCTACCTCGTCTTCAAGGAGACGCGCGGCCCGTCCGTCACCGAGGTCCACGCGAAGGGCACCGGAAATCTCGTCTACAGCGGGATGTCCATGAAGAAGCATGGGCGCAGGAGCAACGCGCCGGAGTGCAACGACGGGGCGTTCCTCCTCGCGGGCACGCAGTGGGATCGCGATCCCAAGTACTACGTCAACGCCTGGAGCGCGCCGCGCTACCTGAACGACTGGAAGGCGTTCTGGGACGTCGTGACCGCCGGCGACGCGTGGGACAGCCCGTTCCGCACCGACTGCCGCACGCCCAGGGGCAAGAACAAGTTCGAGATCCGCTCCGGCGGGGTCACGCACCGGCACGCGACGCTCGTCACCGAGCTCGAGTCGGACGGCAAGAACGTGGTCTCGTTCGAGGATCTCACGGGAACCTGGTGCGACGGCGCCGTGGCGTGCACGATCATCGACTACGACGAGGAAGGGATCATCGAGGCCGACATCGCCTTCGAGACCAACCTCAAGCGCATCACCGGCTTCGACGACTTCTGGACGACCAGCAACACCACGTTCTTCGGCGAGACGAGCGGCCGCCTGGCGGTCTCCGATGTCGCCACGCACGAGTTCGGGCACTTCGCGGGGCTCGACCACGCGGTCGACTCGCCCACGCTGACCATGTACCCGTGGATGCACGACGGGAACGAGACGCTCGGCCTCGGCGACATGCTCGGGATGCTCGAGCTGTACTAGGCCGGGCCTACAGATCTAGAGACGTCGCAACGGGCGCCGGGTGAAACCGGCGCCCGTTTTGTTGCTCAGTCTCCCCAGTCGAAGTCGCGGGATCGGCCCCAGAAGCTGTCCTCACTGGACTCCTCAGCTGCGGTGTCCTCGGACTGCACGGGCCAGGCAAGCACCGTCTCCGCCTGGAGATCGGGCTGGCTCCCATCGAGCGTTTCTTCGATGCGGGCTTGTTCTTCGGTCTTGAAGAGCGGGTGATTTTCGAACGGATCGTTTACCTGGTAGCGGCTCAACGGCATGTTGGCGTCGAGTCCGGAATTTCTTCGTTTCAACTCCAGGTGATCCTCGATCACTCGGGCGAACGCGGTGTCCACTCACGTACCTCCGTGGTCGGGGGTTGGCCTGCGAAGCAGAAGATTCTAGACGACTCGGGTAGACGGCGGAACCCGAACCCGCTCAAAACTGCGTGTGCGTGCGGGTCGGGGTCTCGCCGGCGCCGGCGACGGACACGCGATTCTTGCCCGCGGCCTTCGCCCGGTAGAGCGCCTGGTCGGCGGCCGCGAAGAGCTCTGCCCTCGGTCGCGGCTTCGGGATAGGCGGCGACGCCGAAGCTCGCCGTGACGGTCAGAAGGGCGCCGGGGAACGTCTCGATAGCGAACTCGGCCATGCGGACACGGATCCGCTCGGCGACGAGCTCGGCGCCGTCGAGATCCGTGCCGGGAAGGAGCAGCGCGAACTCCTCGCCGCCGTAGCGGGCGGCCGTGTCGATGTCGCGGACGGTCTCCTCGAGCACCTTGGCGAATGCCCGCAGGACGTCGTCGCCGGCCAGATGGCCGTGGCGGTCGTTGACGCTCTTGAAGTCGTCGAGGTCGGCGACCACGAGCGCGAGCGGGCCGCCGTAGCGCTGCACGCGCGAGAGCTCCTCCGAGAGGCGGTCCTGGAACTGGCGGCGGTTCGGCAGCTCGGTGAGCCCGTCGGTGGCGGCCTCGAGCTCGAGCCGCGAGTGGGCGCTTGCGTGGTCGAGAGCCGTGCGCGCCTGCGCGGCGAGCCAGTACGCGAGCTCGCGGGCCTCGTCCGAGAAGTCGGAGCCGACTGGAGTGAGCAGCAGCACGCGCGACTCGTCGCCCTCGCTCGTGAGCGGGATCTCGAGCGGCTCGCCACCCTCGCCGGGGGTTCCGGTTCGTGCGATCTCGGCATCGCCCTCCATGAGGACTCCGCCGGCCGCGCCGGTCGCCTCGACGATCGACTCCAGGATGAACGGTCCGAGGAAATACGGGTTCGTGGTCGCGGCGAGCGCCTCGCCGAAGCGCGCGATGGCGTCACGCGTGCGCCCGCGCTCCCACGCGAGCTCCTCGAGGCGCGACTCGAGGTGCGAGGCCATCTCGTTGAACGCGACGCCGAGGCTCGCGAACTCGTCGCGGCCGCGAACGGGGACACGCGAGGCGAAGTCGCCCTCGGCGATCGCGCCCGCGGCGTCGTTCAGCTCCTTCAGGGAGCGAACGATCGTGCGGCCGAGGATGTACGCGAGGCTGCCGGCAATGAGCAGCGCCGCGGCGGCGAGCAGCAGCATGCGGCGCCGGAGCGTCGCGGCCTGCGCCTCGATGTCGGCCTTGGGCGTGAGGACCGCGAGCACGGTGCCCGGCCCACCCTGGACGAGCTCGGTCGAAACGCGCGCGGTATGTCGTGCCGGCGAGGTCGACGTCTCCCGACCCCTTGAGCGGCGCCAATGCGTCGCCGAGGCCGCCGGGGCCGACGACCGTGCGCCCGCCGACCACGAGAGCGAGCTGGTCGTTCACGCCGAACGCCGGATTCGAGCGCAGGCTCGTGAGGAGCTCGTCGTCGAGCGGAATGGCGATGACGACGCGCCCGATCGTCTTTCCGTCCTCGTCGACCACGGTCGCAAAGCGGCGCACGCTCGCCTCGGTCGGCGGCGAGCCGGCGATCACCTGGCCGTTGACGACAAGCGACGCGCCCGGCACCTCGCGGTAGAGGCGGGCGAGGGCGCGGCGGTTCTGCAGCTCGAGCGACTGCTGGAATCCAGTCGCGCGCGCGAGGGACTCGGCGGTCTGGCCGGCGCGGTCGACCCGGTCGGAGAACGCACCGACGGCGATTCGCAGCGAGCCGTTCAGGCGCGCATCGGCGCGTCCCGTCTCACCGCTCGTCGCGACCTCGGAGAACGCCCAGGCGGCCCCGAGCATCGGAAGAAGTGAGAGCAGCAAGAAGTAGGCAGCAAGCCGAAACTTGAAACTGCCGAACCGCTTATCGAGCCACGCCGCCAAGAACCCCATAGCTTTCGCTTCTATCGACCTCCGGGCAACCCCCCTTTAGAGGGATACCTCGTCCGAGTTGCGTCGTAACGAAGCCCTAAAAGATCGGACGCTCGAGAACGACCGCGATCACCATGCCGATGAACCAGCAAACGGTGACCAAAAGCACCGAAATCCCGATGAAGCGCCGCTGTACTCCGGCGAGCGCGGCGGCGATCAGGACGACCAGCATCGCGACGGGGCCGACCCGGCCGGGATACCAGACGAGCGAGAACGCTCCGGCCGCGAGCGCTGTGGCCGCGAGGAACCCGGCGACGGTATCGGCAGCCGTCTCCCCCGGCCGGTTGCGGCTCTCGTCGGCGGCCACCTAGCGAACCTCCGAGGCGCGCGCGGGCGCGGTTCGCGCCGAGCGGCGCGCGGGCTTGCGATCCGGGCCGCGGTGCGGCTGCATCGTGGGCCGCCGCGGCGGCAATCCGCTCCCACCGTCCGATCCCGAGTCGTCTGACGAGTCGGCGAAGCCGTCCGGCGGATCCTTGACGGCCCACCAGATGACCCACGCGAGGTAGAGAACGGGAATCTTCAGGATCACGAGGAACCAGACCGTGTACCAAACCACCGGCGAAGTGTAACCCTCCCTGTGGCCGGGCTACCGCGCCGACGGCGGCCGCAGCACGGCGAACTGGTCGGTCACCTCGAGCGTCCCGCTGCGGAAGCGGAACACGGCCGCCGGGCGCCCACCCGCCCGTCCGGGAATCCGGTGCTCCCCGGTCGGCTCGAGCAGGCGGCGGCGCACGAGCACGCGCTGGAGGTTCGTCGCCGAGACATCGTGGCCGAGCGCGGCGCGGTAGAGCGTGCGCAGCTCCGAGATCGTGAAGGTCGGCGGCGCGAGCGCGAACCCGACGTTCGTGTACGAGAGCTTCGCCCGCAGGCGCTCTCGCCCGGCGAGCGCGATCGAGCCGTGGTCGAAGGCCGCGTCGGGGATCGGCGCCACCGGATGCCAGGCCGTGTCCTCGGGGATCTCCGGGTCCACGTGCGCCGGCACGAGGCCCAGGAACGCCGTGGCCACGACCCAATCTTCCGGATCCCGGTCGGGGTCGCTGCGCGTCTCGAGCTGCTCCAGGTGGGAGAGCTCCTGCACGTCGACCTTCGCGGCCAAGTGGCGGCGGATCGAGTCCTCGAGCGTCTCGCCGGAATCGAGGTAGCCGCCCGGAAGCGACCACGCGCCGCGGAACGGGTCGCGGGCCCGCTGCCACAGGAGCACCTGCAGCTCGCCGTCGCGGACCTGCAGCACGACGGCAAGCGCCTCCTGGCTCGGACGATCGTGTGTGGTAGACTTCGCCATAGGTTTTCGCTTGTCAGTCGCAAACTTACCATGGAGGATCAATTCATGAAGGCGCTCATCATCGTCGACATGCTCAACGACTTCGTCGACGGCACGTTGGCGAATCCGCGGGCACAGGGGATCGTCAAGCCGCTGGCTCGGCTCCTCGACCACGCGCGCGAGGACGGCTGGGTCGTCGTCTTCTCCAACGACGCACACACCCCCGAGGACCCCGAGATGAAGATCTGGGGCGAGCACGGCATGGCGGGAACGCCGGGCGCGCAGGTCATCCCCCAGCTCGCGCCGCGCGAGGGCGAGATCATCTCGGACAAGCGCCACTACGGCGCGTTCGACGAGACCGGCCTCACCGAGCAGCTCCGCGAGCTCGGCGTGGACGAGGTCGTCATCACGGGCCAGCACACGCACATCTGCGTGCGCCATTCGTCCTACGGCGCACTGCGCAACGGCTTCGAAGTGACCGTGCCCTCCGACGCGGTCTGCGCGTTCGAGGGCGTCGACGAGGACGATGCCCTCGAGTACCTGAAGATGGCCTACGGCGCGAACGTCACCACCGTCGACGAGCTCGTCGGCGCTCCGGTCGTCGCCTAGACGTCTCCGCTTCGACACGGCGGTGGGTTCTGCAGCGGGATCCACCGCCGGGTCGAGTAGCCTCATCTGGATGAGACGCTTCCTCTGGTTGGCGCTCGTCCCCCTCACGCTGGCCGCATGCGGCGGCGATTCGAAGGACACGCCGACCGTGGCGGGAACGACCGGTGTCAGCCCCGAGCGCACGGCGTACATCGCAGAGGCCGACGCGGCCTGTGCCGCGTTCCCGGCCCAGCACCCGGAGCTGACCCAGAGCCTGGAGCGGATCGAAGGGATCACGCTCGACAGCCCCGAGTCGTACGAGACGCTGGCCGACCACTTCGAGCTCGTCCACGAGGTCGCCACCGAGTTCGCCGCGGAGTTCGAGAGCATCGAGCCGCCCGGTGAGGACCGGCAGCAGATCGACGAGCTGAACATCACGAACCACCAGGCGCTCGACCTCCTCCCGAAGATCGTCGCGGGCCTGCGCAGCGGAACCAACCCGACCGCGGTCGCGAACGAGTACGGCCAGAAGATCGCGGCGGCGGATCAGCTCGCCGCCGACTTCGGCTTCCAGGTCTGCGCGCGGGTCTCGGCCGGCCTGCAGTAGTTCCGTACGCTGACCGCGTGAACCGCCTCGCGGACGAGACCAGCCCGTACCTCCTCCAGCACGCCGGAAACCCGGTGGACTGGTATCCGTGGGGCGACGAGGCCTTCGCGCGCGCGCGCGAGAACGACCTGCCGATCCTCCTCTCCGTCGGCTACGCGGCGTGCCACTGGTGCCACGTCATGGAGCACGAGTCGTTCGAGGACGCCGAGACCGCGGCGCTCATGAACGAGCGGTTCGTCTCGGTGAAGGTCGACCGTGAGGAGCGGCCCGACGTGGACGGGCTCTACATGGAGGCGGTACTCGCGCTCGCAGGCCATGGCGGCTGGCCGATGACCGTATTCCTTGATCCGGAAGGACGGCCGTTCTTCGGCGGCACCTACTACCCGCCCGAGCCGCGGCACGGGATGCCGAGCTTCCGCCAGGTTCTTCTTGCGGTTTCGGATGCGTTCGCGAACCGGCGCGGGGATCTCGACCGCCAGGCGCAGGTCTTGACCCAGGCGATCCAGGAGGCCGCGCGCCAGGCGCCGTCGACCGAGCCGCTCACGGCGTCGCTCCTCTCCGGGGCGGTGCGTTCGCTCGAGCGCTCGTTCGACGCGGAGAACGGCGGGTTCGGGCACGCGCCCAAGTTCCCGCCCGCCTCCACGCTCGAGTTCCTCTTCCGCGAGGGCTCGGAGGAGGCGCTCGGCATGGCGCGCGCGACGCTCGACGGCATGGCCGCCGGCGGGATGTACGACCTCGTCGGCGGCGGCTTCCACCGCTACTCCGTGGACGCGTTCTGGCTCGTCCCGCACTTCGAGAAGATGCTCTACGACAACGCCCTGCTTGCTTCCGCCTATCTCCACTCGTGGGCGCTCACCGGCGAGGAGCGGGATCGCCGGATCGTCGAGGAGACGCTCGACTACATGGTGCGCGAGCTGCGCCTTCCCGACGGCGGGTTCGCCTCGGCGCAGGACGCGGACACGGACGGCGTCGAGGGAACGACCTACACATGGACGGAGGCGGAGATCGAGGCGGTGCTCGGCGAGCTGCACTCCGACTGGCTTCTCCCCTTCGAGCACGGGCGGTCGATCCTGCGCGCCGAGACTCCCGCCGAGGCCCGCGCGGTGCTCCTTGCGGCACGCGACGCCCGCCCGCAGCCGGCTCGGGACGACAAGGTGCTCGCCGCGTGGAACGGGCTCGCGCTCGCAGCGTTCGCCGAGGCCGGGCGCCGGCTCGACCGCGCCGACTACGTCGACGTCGCGAACGCGCTCGCGGACTTCCTGCTCGGGCCGCTCTCCCGCGACGGGCGCCTCCTGCGCTCCTGGCGCCACGGCGTGGCGAAGATCGACGGCTACCTCGAGGACTACGCGAACGTCGCGAACGGGTTGCTCGAGCTGTACACGGCCACCGGACAGCCACACCGCCTCGACGAGGCGCGCCGGCTCGCGCTCCTTGCGGTCGAGCTGTTCGAGGATCCGCTCCACGGCGGCTTCTTCGTCGTCCCAGCGGACACGAGCCTGGTCGCCCGCCGCAAGGAGCTCGACGACAACCCGACCCCGTCGGGGAACGCGATGCTCGCGACCGTGCTGCTCCGCCTCGCGCGGCTCTACGGCGACGACGATCTCGAGCGAAAGGCCGTGGGCGTGCTGCGCCTCGCCCACCCGCTGCTCGTGCGCGCACCCGCGGCCGTCGGGCAGCTCCTCTGCGTCCTCGACTTCCACCTGGCGTCGCCGCGCGAGATCGCGATCGTCGGCTCCGACGACGCGCTGCGCCGGGCGGTGCTGGCCGAGTTCGCGCCGAACACCGTGTACGCCTTCGCTCCGGAGCCGGACGACTCGGTTCCGCTCCTTCAAGGCAAGGATCTCGTGGACGGTCGCACGGCCGTCTACGTCTGTGAGCGCTTCGCCTGCCAGGCGCCCGTGACGGCCTGGCCCTAGACCCGGCTAGTTCGAGAGGTACTGCTCGGCCGGAATGAGCGCGGCGCGCGCGGCGTCGGCCGCGTTCACGATCGCCGTCACGTCATTCGCGCCCAGGTCGTCGAACCGTCGGTAACCCGACCCGGTCTTCATCGACTCGACCGTGGTGAAGAGCGTTTCGATCGCGCTGTCGATCTCGCCGGCGAGCGCTTCGTCCTCGGCGGCGACGAGCGGGCGGAGCATCCGCCAGGTCGCGTTCGCGGTCTTCGCGTTGCCCGACGCGGCCGCGAGGTTCTGGAGCGAGTACGCCTCCTCCTCGGGCGCCATGTTCGTGGCCGCCCGCTGGAGCGCGACGTTCAGGTCGGTGAGGATCCAGGCGGGATCGATCTCGAGCGTGTCGATATTGTCCTGGATCTGCTTCGCGTCGGCGGCGAGCTGCGGGCCCGTCTGCTCCGTCCCCGCAGTCATCCCTGAGTCGAAGATCGTCTTCTCGATCTGATGGAACCCGCGCCAGTCGGCGGCCGGGACGGCGCCTTCGCGGGCGTTCATGTTCGTGTCGAGGCCGAGGCGGACGGCGATCGGCTGGAGCCGCTCGTACGCCGCCCGGACGTTCGGGTACGTCTTGACCGCGGTCTCCGGGTCACCGCCTTCGAGCGCGGTGGCGAACGTGTCGAGCTGCTTGTCGAGAGCCGCCGACTGCTTGTTCAGGTAAGCGCGGTACTTCTCGGCCGCAATCGCGCCGGCCGGACCGACCGGCTGCGAGGGGATCGTCTCCAGCGTCGCGGCCGGCGGGGGCGGCGGCGCGGGCGTCGAGGTGGTGTCCCCCGATGTCGTCTCACCCGGGGTCGTCGGGGCGCTCGACTTCGACTTGTCGCCGCACGCGGCGAGGCCGAGAAGGAGCAGCACGCAAAGGAGAACCGCAGGGACACGCATTGCCAGGAAGGTAGCGGAGTGGATCAGGCGCCGTTGAGAGAACCGAACAGCTCGCCGGCGGAGAGGCCGACGACGAGGATCACGGCGACGATGATCGCAACGACGACGGCGATGACCCCGATCAGGATCGCCGGCGTCGTGTCCGCCTCGCCCACCGCCGCCTCGTGCTCGAGCCGCTCGATCTCCTTGATCGGATGCGTCGCGAGCCGTTTCGCTTCCTGGCCGATCTCCGTGTGGAGCGCGTAGTCCGGATCAGGTTCGTCGGGCACGGGGACAAGGTTCCCGGCCCCGGGCGGCCGAAAACTACGCCAGGAGCGTGTCGCCGATGTAGCCGCCCTCGCGGACGCCGGGCGGGCAGGCGAACACGGCGCTGCCGTTGTGCTTGATGTACTCGTTCAGCGCGTCGATCTCGCCCAGGCGCTGCTGCAGCGGGACGAACTGCGTCAGCGGGTCGCGCTGGAACGCGATGAAGAAGAGCCCGGCGTCGAGCTGGCCCAGGCGCTCGTCCATCCCGTCGGTGAACGAGTAGCCGCGCCGCAGGATGTGGATGCCCGTCTGCGAGGCGCTCGCGCGGCGCACGTGCGCGTCGACCGGGATGATCGGCTCGCCGTCGGATCCCTTCGCATCGAGCGGAACCGGATCGAACTCCTCGCGCTCGCCGATCGGGGCGCCGCTCAGCTTCTCACGGCCGATCGTGACCTCCTGGTCGGCGAGCGTCGCGCGGTCCCACACCTCGATCAGCATCCGGATGCGGCGCGCGACGAGGAACGTGCCGCCGCGCATCCACTCGGGCTGGTCGTCCGGGCCGATCCACAGGTGCTCGCGGAGGAGGGCCTCGTCCTCGAGCTTCAGGTTGTTCGTCCCGTCCTTGAAGCCCATCAGGTTGCGCGGCGTGGACTGCGTCACGCTCGTGGACGACGTGCGGCCGAAGCCGAGCTGCGACCAGCGCATGACGACCAGGCCGCGGCCGATCCGCGCCAGGTTCCGCACCGCGTGGAAGACGACCTGCGGATCGTCGGCGCAGGCCTGGACGCAGATGTCTCCCCCGGATTTCTCCGGGATCAGCGCGTCCGTCTCGGGAAACACGGGCAGCTCCTGCAGCGAGGCGGGCCGCCGGCTCTCTAGGCCGAGCTTGTCGAAGAAGTCCGGGCCGAAGCCGAACGTGAGCGTGAGCCGCGACGCGTGCGAGTCGAGCGCCTCGCCCGTGTCCTCGGGCGGCACGTCAGGATTCGCGTTCTCGTCGCCGACGAGGTCTCCCGAGCACATCCGGGCCGACGCCGCGGTCCACGCCTCCATGAGCTCGCGGATCTCGTTCGGATCCTCGGTGCGCAGGTCGAACGCCGCGAAGTGGAGCTTCTCCTGGGCGGGCGTCGTGATGCCGGACTGCTGCTCGCCGTAGAACGGGTAGGTCTGGTTGTCCGGGGAGTCGCCGGCGTTCAGGCGCTCGATACCGATGCCCGTGGCCGCGATGCCGGCCGCGGCGCCTCCGGCGACGAGGAGCGAGCGCCGCGAGAAGCGGCGCTCGCTACCTTCGCTCACTGCCCTGCGACGATGAGTCCGGCCACCTGTGACAGTGGCTCGGCAAGCGCGTCGATCGACTGGCTGAGTGCGCGCGTGTCGCTCTCCTCCAGGTCGGTGTACAACACGAACCCATCGCCCTCGCGGTAATCGTCGAGCGCCGTCATGACCGCGGCGAACTCGGTTTCGATCTCGTTCACGAGCTCGTCCTGGTCGGTGAGGAGCGGCTTGACCGCGTCGAACGCGGCCTGCGCTCCCTCGACGTTCGCCTCGAAGTCGACCAGGTCGATGTGGGAGTAGCGCTCCTCCTCGCCCGTGATCTTCGAAGCCGACACCTCGCCGAGCAGCTCGACCGCGCCGTTCGCGATCTGCGCAGGCTCGAGCTCGATGTCCGCCGACTTGGTCTGCAGCGCCTTCACGTCGGTGAGGAGCTTAGCCGCGAGATCATCGGTTCCCTCGGTCGTCCCGTCGATCCAGAGGAGCTTCTCGATCGGATGGAAGCCCGTCCATTCGTTTGCCGGCACGTCGCCCTCGCGCGCGTCGATCGCCGGGTCGAGGTCGCCGAAGCTCTCGGCGATCGGCTCGATCCGCTCGTATGGGATGCGCGCCGGGACGTACGCCGTCTTCGCCGCCTCGAGGTCCCCGGTCGCGAGTGCGGCCACGAAGGCCTCGGTCTCGTCCACCTGGAGCTGCGTCTGCTCGGACACATAGTCGAGGTAGGTCTGCACGGCCGCCTGGGCCTCGTCGCTCGCTGCCACCGTGGCCGCGCCGCCTTCGACGATCAGAACGCCGCGCTCGGACGTGTCCCCGCCCGGGCAGTACGTCGTGTACTCGCCCTCGTCGAGCGTCAGCGAGAACTTGCCGGAAAGCCCCGGCGCGATGTTCTCGGCCTCGCCGAGGATCCGCTCGCCCTCGAGCACTTCGAACTCCGTGACCTCGTCGGCGCCGTCGTTCGTGACGTTGAACGTGGTGGGGCCCGCCGCGATCGTCAGCTCGGCCGGCTCGCAGCCGGCGTCGGTGATCTTCACGTCGACGGTCTTGGCACCGGCGCCGCCTTCGTCCTCGCCGCAGCCGGCCGCGCCGAGCGCAAGAAGCGCCAGGGCGGTAGCCCCGCCCGCGAATCGGATCCGATGGCTCATGACGCGGTCTCGGCGGTCGAGACGGACGAACGGCTGCGCAGACGGCCGGAGAGCCAGCCCTGCGGGGTGAGGACGTAGATCAGCATGGGAATGGCGTAGAGCAGATAGACAACGGTTTCTCCCTGTGTGGGACGCGGCTGGAGGCCGAGCATCCCGGTCAAGAGCGCGGCGTGAACCGAGCCCGGGTCGACAAGCCAGGTGAAGTCGAACGCCTGCTCCATGCCGGTGTTCCACCAGCCGGCCTCGTGCGCGGTGTGCACTGAAGTGGCGAGGAGGCCCGCGGCGATCAAGACGAGGAAGACACTCGTGATCCTGAAGAACCTCGCGAGGTTCAAGCGGACGCCACCCGTGTAGATCCCGTAGCCGATCACGACGCCGACGGCGATCCCCAGGATCGCGCCGCCGCCCGCGAGGACGGGATCGGTCGAGGCGTCGAAAGCGGCGAGCAGGAAGACGGCGGTCTCGAAGCCCTCGCGGATGACGGCGAAGAAGGCCATCGCGACGAGCGCGATCCACGAGCCGCTCATGAGCGCCGACTTGGCGCTCTCCTCGAGGTCGCCGCGCAGATGCCGTGCGTTGCGGCGCATCCACACGATCATGAAGGTGACGAAGCCGACGGCAACGAGACCGACGATCGTCTCGAGGCCCTCCTGCTCCTTGTACGGGAGCGAGCGGCTCAGGACCTCGAGCAGGATGCCGACGGCAAGGCAGATCGCGATCGCGAGCGTGACCCCGGCCCACATCCAGCCGAGGGCGTCGCGGCGGCCCTGCCTCACGAGAAACGCAGCGACGATCCCGACGATCAAGCGCGGCCTCGACGCTCTCGCGCAGGCCGATGACGAAGGTCGGCAACATACGGGGCCGAGTGTAAGGGAAGCCTTACACCAGGCGCAAGCTGCAGCTATGCGGTTTCGCCCAGCCTCAGCCGGACGACCGTTCCGCCTCCGTCCGCGCGCTCCGCGATGACGCTGCCGCCGTTCGCCTCCGCCACGCGGCGGACGATCGCGAGGCCGAGCCCCGAGCCGGGCATTCCCCGGGCCGACGGCGCGCGGTAGAAGTTGTCGAAGACGTGCGGGAGATCCTCCTCGGCGATCCCGGGGCCGTGGTCGCGCACCGTGACCTGGCCGTCGCGCACCTCGACTTCGACGGGCCCGCCGTTCGGGCTCCACTTCGCGGCGTTGTCGAGCAGGTTCGAGATCGCGCGCTCGATCTGGCCGGGCACGCCGTGGACGAGCGTCTCCTCGGCGTCAAGCTCGAAGGTCACCGTCGGGTCGGTTGCGCCGCGCGCGCTCGACCGCCTCGGCCGCGACGAGGTCGAGCCGGACGTCCTCGCCCTCGGGCGCTTCCTGCTCCTCGCGCGCGAGCTCCACGAGCTCGGTGATCAGCGCGCTCATCTCCTCGAGCTGCTCGACCACGTCGCCGAGCAGGCGCTCGCGCTCGTCGGGCGCCATCGACTCGTCGCGCGCGAGGACCTCGATATTCGTGCGGAGGCTGGTCAGCGGCGTGCGCAGCTCGTGCGAGGCGTCGGCGACGAACTGGCGCTGCGAGCGGGCCGATTCCTCGAGTGCCGCGAGCATCGTGTTGAAGCTCGCCGCGAGACGGTTCAGCTCGTCGCGGCCGCGGACGTCGATGCGGCGCGTGAGATCGCCCGTCTCCGTCACCTCCTCGGTCGTCGCCGTCAGCCTGCGGACCGGCGCCAGAGCGGCGCGCGCGACCACGAGACCGAGCGCTCCCGCGAGCCCGATGCCGGCGAGAGCGACCAGGATCAGCAGCGTTCGCGTGCGGGCCAGCGTGTCGTCCACCTCCGTGAGCGGCCGCGCGACCTGGATCGCGTAGCCGTTCCCGGCCGGCTCGGTGAGCATCCGCATGTGGACGCCTCCGACCTCGGCGTCCGAGAAGAAGCGCCCCTGCTCGCCCGACGCGACGGCCAGCGCGCGGTCGCCGGTGGGAAGCGCGAGGTCGGCGCCCTCGGGCCGGATCGTCGCTCCGTCGGAGGTGACGACCTGGACGTAGCCGCCCGCCTCGCCGAGCGCGGGGCCGGGGATCCGGAGGAAGAACTGGCCCGGCCGGGCCTCGACGGCCTGCATGGGAACCCGGGAGATCACCTCGACGCGGCCGCCGAGCGCGTCGTCGACCTCGGAGCGGAGCTCGTTCCGCACGACCGCGTACGCGATCACGGCGGCGAGCGCAACGGCGACGGCGACGGCGAGCGCGGTCGCGACGGCCAGGCGGGCGCGGAAGCTCACTGCTCGCGCAGCGCGTACCCGACGCCGCGGATCGTCTGGATGAGGCGCGTCTGGCCGCCGGCCTCGGTCTTGCGCCGCAGGTAGCCGACGTAGACGTCGAGCGAGTTCGAGCCGAAGCCGAAGTCGTAGCCCCACACGCGCTCGTAGATGACCGAGCGGGTCAGCACCTGGCGCGGGTTGCGGAGGAAGAGCTCGAGGAGCTGGAACTCGGTGCGCGTCAGCTCGATCGGCTGTCCGTCGCGGACGACCTCGCGCGTGCGCGTGTCGAGCTCCAGGTCGCCGAAGACGAGCTTCTCCTCTTCCTCGGAGGCGCCGCGGCGCAAGAGCGCGCGGAGCCGCGCGAAGAGCTCGTCGAGCGCAAACGGCTTCACCAGGTAGTCGTCGGCGCCGGCGTCGAGCCCGGCGACACGGTCGTCCACGGCGCCCCGGGCGGTGAGCATCAGGATCGGGACGTGGTTGCCGCCCGCGCGCACTCGGCGGCAGACCTCGAGGCCGTCCGGCGCGGGCATCGTCACGTCGAGGACGATCGCGCCCGGCTCGTCGCCGTTGTCGATCCTGTCGAGGGCCTGGGCGCCGTCGGAGGCCAGCTCGACCTCGTAGCCTTCGAGCGCGAGAGCGCGCCGAAGGGATTCGCGCACGGCGGGGTCGTCGTCTACAACTAGAACCTTGGAGGTCATCGAGTCCACATTGTGTCTTTCAATGTTGAGAAGAGGCTAAGAAACTCCTGCTCTTACGGTCTTCTTACGACTCTCTAAGTGTCTTCTTAGACGGCGCTGATGGCATGGGCTCGACACCTCCTCGAAAGGAACCCCTGAAATGAGACCCCTCAGCCGCCGCACCCTCACCGCCGCAGTGCTCGTCCTTGCGGCCGCCCTCCTGGGCGGCGGCATCGGCGCCGCGACGGTGCTCGGGCTCGACTCCAACCAGTCCGCCGCGACCGTGACGACGACCGTCGAGAAGACCTCGACCTCGGCGCCGGTCGCCGACGAGACCAACTCCCTCCCCATCGCCGAGATCGCCAAGCTCGCTCTTCCCAGCGTCGTCGAGATCACCGTCTCGGGCGAGGTCGGGGAGAACGCCGAGGGCCAGCCCGCGCAGACCGCGCAGGGGTCCGGCTGGGTCTACGACGACCAGGGCCACGTGATCACGAACCACCATGTCGTCGAGGGTGCGACGTCCGTGCGCGTGATGCTCTCAGACGGCTCGTCCTACCCGGCGACCGTCGTCGGCTCGGACGCCTCGACCGACCTCGCGGTCATCAAGGTCGACGCTCCGGCAGACAAGCTCCCGGTGCTACCGACCGGTGACTCCGACGCGCTCGAGGTCGGAACCGGCGTGGTTGCGATCGGCAGCCCGTTCGGCCTCGAAGGCACGGTCACGCAGGGCATCGTCAGCGCGTTGCACCGCGACATGACCTCGCCGAACGGCTGGTCGATCAACGACTCGATCCAGACGGACGCCGCCATCAACCACGGCAACTCCGGCGGCCCGCTCCTCAGTCTGGAGGGCGAGGTCATCGGCGTGAACGCCCAGATCGAGAGCGACGGCGGCGGCAGCGACGGCGTCGGCTTCGCGATCCCCTCGAACACGGTGCGCTCGATCGCCGCGCAGCTCATCGAGAGCGGCTCGGTCGAGCACGCCTACCTCGGCGTCCAGCTCCAGGCCATCCCTGCGGACGTCGCCGAGGAGATCGGCGGCACCGCCGGCATCGCAGTGGCCGAGGTTCGCCCCGACACGCCCGCCCAGAAGGCAGGCCTGAAGGCCGCGACGGGCGAGCAGACGGTCGGCGGGATCCCGTACCCCACGGGCGGCGACGTCATCACCGAGGCGGACGGCGAGTCGGTCGACACCGCGGACGATCTCCAGAAGGCGATCGACGCGAAGAAGCCCGGCGACACGATCGAGCTGACCGTCGTGAACGGCGGCGAGACCCGCACGGTCACGGTCACGCTCGGCACGCGCCCGAGCTCTTAGAAACCTCTTAGTCGTTTCTTAGGCCACGGTGCTTCTCTAGGAGGAGCACCGTGGCCTTTCCCGATCCCTCCAAGCGTCTCATCGCCGTCCTCGGGGCGGTAGTTCTCCTGGGCGCAGGCGGCGCCGCCGTCGCGCAGACGCGAAGCGACGACTTCGCCGCCGAGCGCCAGGCCTTCCTCGACGACGTCGCGGAGCGCCTCGGCGTCACGCCCGACGAGCTCGAGAAGGCGTTCAAGGACGCCCGGATCGCGCGGATCGACAAGGCGCTCGCCGACGGGAAGATCACCGAGGAAGAGGCCGAGCGCATGAAGGAAGGGATCGAATCCGGCAAGGGCCCGTTCTTCGGCGGCCCCGGACGCGGCTTCGACGGCCCCCATCACCGGTTCGTCGGGCCGGGCGGCGGCGCGTTCCACCACGAGCCGCCCGCGTTCTTCGGCGCGGCCGCCGACTACCTCGGCCTTTCGGACGCAGAGCTTCGCAACGCGCTCATGGAGGGCGAGTCGCTGGCCGACCTCGCGAAGGAGCAGGGCAAGCCGGTCGACGGCCTCGAGGACGCGATCGTCGAGTCGTTCTCCAAGCAGCTCGACGAGGCGGTCGCGGCCGGGCGGATCACCGCGGAGCAGAAGACCGAGATCCTCGAGCGGTTCACCGAGCACGTGCCGGACCTCGTGCAGGGCATGCGCTTCCACGAGGAGCGCCGCGGCCCGATGTTCGACTCCGACGGCGTCTAGCGCCGCGCGTCGAGCCGGATCGTCCACGGCTCGATCGACGCGACCACGAGGTGCGTCCCGCTCCAGGGATCACGCGCGAGCACTTCCCGGACCGCGTGCTCCGACTCGGCCTCGAACGCGTGAGCCACGCGGAACTCATCCGAGAGCGGCCCGCCGAGGACGATGAAGCCGTCGCCCACCAGCCCGTCCATGAACTCCGCGTGCTCCGTCCACCCGGACTGCTCCTCGAGCGGCTTGGACGGATCCCATTCAGGGCCCGAGCGGTGGAGCGTCACGAGAAACGTCGCCACGCGGCCGTTCTAGCACAGGCAGAAAGCGACCCGTCCGACGCGGCGGTTGTACTAGCCCGGTGGCCGTCCACACGTTCCAGGACCTGCTGAGCGGCGAGACCCAGGCTGAGGGCGAGCGACGCACCAGCTACCTCGAGCTCTTCTTCGACCTGGTGTTCGTCTTCGCGATCACGCAGGTCACCGCGCTCATCCTCCACGATCTGAGCGCCGGCGGAATCGCCCGCGGCGCGCTCGTGCTCGGCCTGGTCTGGTGGGCCTGGGGCGGCTTCGCCTGGATGACCAACGCGGTCGACATCGAGTCGGCCGGCGTCCGCGTGCTCTTCCTCGTGTGCACGCTCGCGAGCTTCTTCGTCGCGCTTGCCGTGCCGCGCGCCTTCGAGACGGACGGGCTCTGGTTCGCCCTCCCCTACCTCGTGCTGCGCGTCCTGCACCTCGTTCTCTACAGCTGGGGCCTGCGCGGCGACCGTGAGCACCAGCACGCGATCATCCGCCTCGCGCCGTTCTTCCTCGTCGGGCCGCTCATCGTGCTCGCCGGCGGGTTCGTGGAGGACGAGAACGTGCGCACCGCCATCTGGGTGCTCGGCCTCGCGATCGATACGGGCGGCGCGCTCACGGCTTCCGGCTTCAAGGTCTCGGCGTCGCACTTCGCGGAGCGCTACGCCCTCTTCGTAATCATCGCCCTCGGCGAGTCGATCGTCGCGATCGGCGTCGGTGCCGGCGCGCTCGACCACGACCTCACGTTCGCGATGACGGTGACGATTGCGTTCGCGGGTGTGGCCGCGTTGTGGTGGGCCTACTTCGACATCATCGCGCTCGCTGCCGAGCGTTCGCTCCGCCTGGCGGACGAGATCACCCGGCCTGCTCTTGCCCGCGATGTGTTCTCGTACTTCCACTACCCGGCGATCCTCGGGATCATCCTCTACGCCGTCGCCGCCGAGCAGACCGTCGCTCACCCGGAGGATCCGCTCTCCGGTCCCGCGCGAGCAGCGTTGGGCCTCGGGTTCGCGTTCTTCCTCCTCTCGGCGACGCTCGGGCGCTTTCGCGTCCTCCGCAAGGTCGCCTGGGAGCGCGTCGCCGGCGCGATCGTCGTCGTGCTCGTCGCCTTCGCGGCGAAGGACGTCGAGGCCATGTGGCTCGTCGGGATCGAGGTCGCGATCCTCGTCGCCGTCGTGACCGCGGAAGCCGCACGGCTCAGCGAATTCCGCGCAAGCCTGCACGGCCATTAGCCGGCTTCTCCGGATCGTTACCGGATCGACCCAGAGGTGATCCCCACGCCCTGGGAGCCCGTCGGGACACTCGCGGCGACACCCAACCCACCAAGGAGAAGACATGCGACAGGGAACGACACGGCGCCGCCTGACGATGGGTCTCGCGGTCGTCGCAGTGGCGGGCCTCACCGCAGGAGCGGCCGGTGCGTGGCACGGCTGGGGGAACGACGGCGACCGCTCGCGGGCGATCAAGAAGCAGATCGACCGGGGCCCGGCGAAGAACGTGATCCTCTTCATCGGCGACGGGATGGGCGAGAGCGAGATCACGCTCGCCCGCAACTACGCGCTCGGCGCGGCCGGCGAGTTCAAGGGGATCGACTCGCTGACCTTCACCGGCGACGTCACGACCTACTCCGTGCAGGAGACCAACCCGCTCGTCCCCGACTACGTGCCCGACTCGGCCGCGACCGGGACGGCCTGGGCGACCGGCGTGAAGACCTCCAACGAGCGCATCTCGACCAGCGCAGGCACCGACAAGGACCTGAAGACGATCCTCGAGATCGCCCAGGCCCGCGGCTACGCGACCGGCAACGTCTCGACTGCTGAGATCACCGACGCGACGCCGGCCGTGCTCGGCTCCCACGTGACCATGCGCGGCTGCCAGGGCCCGGCCAACATGGCCTCCTGCCCGCAGGATCTCAAGGCCGCAGGCGGGCCCGGCTCGATCAACGAGCAGTTCGTCGACCACGGAATCGACGTCATCCTGGGCGGCGGCGGGGCTCGCTGGCTCCAGACCATCCCGTTCGGCGGCGGCGCGGGCGGGAACGTCGAGGCCTACGCCCAGAGCAAGGGCTACACGCTCGTGAAGACGAACGCGGCGCTCCAGGGGACGAGCGCGAAGAAGGTCCTCGGGCTCTTCAACCCGGGGAACATGGTCACCGAGTGGAACGGGTCTCCGGCTGCGACGGTTCGCACCGGCCCGCAGCGCTGCAACGAGGCGTTCCGATCGACGACCTCTCCGACCGAGCCCCGGCTCGTCGACATGACGAACAAGGCGATCTCGATCCTCGAGAAGGTCGCGAAGTCGAAGAAGGGCGACGAGGGCTTCTTCCTCCAGGTCGAAGGCGCCTCGATCGACAAGCAGGACCACGCCGCGAACCCGTGCGCCCAGATCGGCGAGACGGTCGAGTTCGACCGGGCGATCCAGGCGGGTCTCGAGTACGCCAAGTGGCATCCCGACACGCTCGTGATCGTCACGGCCGACCACTCGCACACGAGTCAGATCATCCCGCAGACCGGCGCGAGCCCCGGCCTGACGAGCGTGCTGATCGGCGCGGACGCAGCTCCCGGCCAGACCACGTGCGTCGTTCCGAACGACAACCGCGCGTCGACTGCGCCCGGCTGCATCACCGTCAACTACGCGACGAGCACCGGCTCCTCGCAGGCCCACACCGGCGCGACCGTGCGCGTGGCGGCGGTCGGCCCGCAGGCCGCGAACGTGCTCGGGCTCGTCGACCAGACCGAGCTCTTCGACATCATGGAACGGGCGCTTCGCTACTAAGCCCCCGGCCCTGATTCGAATCTCACGGAAGGCGGTCCGCAAGGGCCGCCTTCCTTCGTTTTGCCTTCAATCGAAGACGGGTATCTCGACAGGGCTATAGTTGGCCAGTCCCCGTCGTCTCCTTGAAGGAGTGGCGCAGAGTGAAGGCCCTTTTCCGGCTGCCGACCGCGGCCGCCGTCTACGACAATCCGTCCGCCGAAGAGCTCCAGGAGCTGACGGCCAAGATGCCGAACGCCCGCTGGACGAAGTACGGGAACCTCAACCTCGAAACCCGCGTAGTCTCGCGCTCGACCGCATCGACCTTCGTGATCAGCGACGAGGACGATCCCGGCATTCCGCGCACGATCTCGAGCGACGACGCGGCCGAGTGGATCGACAAGCAGGACGCGTACATCGCCGACCGCGAGATGATCGTGATCGACGGCTACCTGGGCGCGCAGCCCGACCTGCGCACGCCCGTCCGCCTGTTCATGGAGGCCGCGAACGCGAACATCGCCGGCATGCAGCAGCAGCTGCTCTTCCCGGTCGAGGATCCCGAGACGTTCGAGCCCGAGCTCGTCGTCATCTACACGCCGAACCTCGAGGCGCCGGGCATGCCGGACGACCGCCTGATCATCGTCGACCTCGAGCAGGGCGTCACGCGCGTGCTCAACTCCGACTACTTCGGCGAGTCGAAGAAGGGCTTCCTCCGCATGTGGAACAAGATGGTCTACGAGCGCGGCGGGCTGCCGCTGCACGCGGGCTGCAAGATCATCCCGACCGAGCGCGGCGACCGCGTCGGCCTGATCGTCGGACTCTCCGGTACGGGGAAGACGACGACGACCTTCACCCGCCAGAACGGCTCGCTACCGGTGCAGGACGACTTCGTCGCGTGGCTCGCCGACGGGCGCGTCTCCGTCACCGAGCACGGCTGCTTCGCGAAGACGTTCAACATCAACTCCGACGACGAGCCGGCCATCTACAGCGCGGTCACGCAGCCTCGCTCGTACCTCGAGAACGTGTCGCAGACCGGCGACGACGTGGACTTCTACGACACGTCGTACACGAAGAACGGCCGCGCGACGTTCCCGTTCGACGTGATCGAATCGGCTGAGACGCAGCCGATCGACGACGCGCACTTCCTCCTGATCCTGAACCGCAACGAGAACATCGTCCCCGCAGTCGCGAAGCTCGACGGGCCGCAAGCAGCGGCCTTTTTCATGCTCGGGGAGACGACCGGGACGAGCGCCGGCGGCAAGGCCGAGGAGGGCAAGTTCCTCCGCGTGCCCGGCACGAACCCGTTCTTCCCGATGCCGCACGACCTCCAGGGAAACCGCTTCCTCGAGCTCGTAGCCGAGCATCCGCTCGAGGTCTTCCTCATGAACACCGGCTCGGTCGGCGGCAAGGCCGACGACGAGCGGGCGAAGAAGGTGCGCATCAGGCACTCGTCCGCGATCGTCAAGGGCATCGCCGACGGCACGATCACGTGGGAGACGGATCCGGACTTCGGCTACGAGGTCGCCTCGGCGGTTCCCGGGATGGAGCCGGAGGACCTGGACGTGCTCCAGCCGCACCGGCTGTACGAGGCGCAGGGCCGCCTCGACGAGTACGAGGCGATGGTGAAGCGGTTCAAGGCCGAGCGCGTCGAGTTCCTGAGCGACTTCCCGAGCCTGTCCGAAGAGATCGTCGCCGCGGTCGGCTAAGGCCCATACCCCCTGAGGGTATGATGAGCCGGTGGCCTCCACCGTCGAGTTGACCGTCGAGGGAATGCACTGCGCCGCCTGCGCGGTGACGGTCGAGAAGTCGCTGAACTCGCTGGAGGGCGTCGAGGCCAAGGTGAACCTCGCTACCGAGCGGGCGTCGGTCGCGTATCCGCCCGAAGTCGGCGTCGAAGACCTCGTCGCCGCAGTCGTCGGAGTTGGATACGGCGCGCACGTCGCGGTCGCCGACGAACCGGAGGCGCGCTCCCCGCTCCGGCTCCGGTTGGTCGTGGCCGCGGCTCTGACCGCGCCGCTCGTCGCGATCTCGATGATCCCGGCCTTCCATTTCCCCGGCTGGGAGTGGGTCGCGCTCGTTCTCGCGACTCCCGTCGTCTTCTGGTGCGGCGCCGGGTTCCATCGCGCCGCCTTGAGCTCGCTGCGCCATCGCGCGGCGACGATGGACACGCTCGTCTCGCTCGGGACGCTCGCCGCCTGGTCCTGGTCGGTGGTCGCGCTCGTGGCCGTCGACTCGGCGGACACGTACTTCGAGGTCGCGGGCGTCGTGACCACGCTGATCCTGCTCGGCCGGTACTTCGAGACGCGGGCCAGGCGCCGCTCCGGCGAGGCGCTGCGCTCGCTCGCCAGGCTCGGCGCGAAGGAGGCACGCGTCCTGCGCGACGGCGTCGAAGTGGAGATCCCCGCCGAGGAGCTCGGTATCGGCGACCGGTTCGTCGTGCGCCCCGGCGAGAAGCTCGCCGCGGACGGCGTCGTCGTGGAAGGCAGTTCCGCGCTCGACCAGTCGATGCTGACCGGCGAACCCGTTCCTGTGGAGGTCGGACCCGGCGCGAAGGTCGCCGGCGGAACGATCAACACCTCGGGACGGCTCGTCGTGATCGCGACCCGCATCGGCGCGGACACCGCGATCGCGCAGATCGCGCGGCTCGTGACCGAAGCCCAGACGGGCAAGGCGCCGGTGCAGCGGCTCGCCGATCGGATCTCCGGCGTCTTCGTGCCCGTCGTCGTGGCGCTCTCTCTGGCGACGCTCGCCGGCTGGCTCGTCGTGACCGGCGATCCGAGCGAGGCGTTCACGGCGGCCGTCGCCGTGCTGATCATCGCGTGCCCGTGCGCGCTCGGGCTGGCGACGCCGACTGCGCTCCTCGTCGGTACGGGGCGCGGCGCGCAGCTCGGAGTCATCATCCGAGGTCCGGAGATCCTCGAGCGCACGCGCAAGGCAACCACGGTCGTCCTGGACAAGACCGGCACCGTGACCGAGGGGCGCATGCGGCTCGTCGAGGTCGTGCCGCTGAACGAGACCTCCCGAGAGGATGTGCTGCGCCTGGCGGGCGCGGCAGAGGACGGAAGCGAGCATCCGATCGCACGCGCGATCGCGGACGGGGCGCGCGCGGAGCTCGGATCGCTGCCCGTCGCGGAGGAGTTCGTGGCCAGCGCCGGGATCGGGGTGACGGCGCAGGTCGAGGGACGCGAGATCACGGTCGGCCGTCCGGCGTCGCCGCACGAAGGCACGGTCGCGGTGGTTTCGTGGGACGGCGCCGAGCGCGGGCTGCTCGTCATCTCGGACACGGTGAAGCCGACGAGCGCCGAGGCCGTCGCCGGTCTGCGCGCGCTCGGCCTCGAGCCGATTCTCCTGACCGGCGACGGCGAGGCAACGGCACGCGCGGTCGCGGAGGAGGTCGGGATCGGGTTCGTGATCGCGGGCGTCCTGCCGGAGGGCAAGGCGGCCGAAGTGCAGCGCCTCCAGGAGGAGGGCGAGGTCGTCGCGGTGGTCGGCGACGGCGTCAACGACGCGCCCGCGCTGGCGCAGGCCGACCTCGGACTGGCGCTCGGCACCGGCGCGGACGTGGCGCTCGAGGCGTCCGACCTGACCCTCGTCTCGGGCGACCTGCGCGCCGCCGTCGACGCGATCCGGCTGTCCCGGCGGACGCTCAGCACGATCAAGGGGAACCTCTTCTGGGCGTTCGCCTACAACGTCGCGGCGATCCCGCTCGCCGTCGCCGGGCGTGCTGAACCCGATGATCGCCGCCGGCGCGATGGCGTTCTCGAGCCTCTTCGTGGTCACCAACTCGCTGCGCCTGCGCCGGTTCCGCAGCGTCCGAACGGAAGGAGCGACATGACCGAGACCGGCTATTCGGCCGACAAGCAGGCCCTGATCGCCCGGCTCCACCGCATCGAGGGCCAGGTCCGCGGCATCGAGCGGATGATCGAGGACGACCGCTACTGCATCGACGTCCTCACGCAGATCTCCGCGGCGACGACGGCGCTCGACACCGTCGCGCTGAAGGTGCTCGACGACCACGTGTCGCACTGCGTCGCCGGCGCGATGGCCTCGGGCGATCCCGCGGCTGCGGAGGAGAAGACGAAGGAGCTCCTCGCCGCGGTTCAGCGGTTCGCGAACACGCGCTAGAGCGCTTGAACGCCGGGGAGAATCCGGCGCACATTCGTCACAGGTCGTGACAGACATGTGCGCCTTCTCGGGTTACGCTCAATCGCGTAGGCGGGAGGGACAGGGACACCCGAGGTTAGACGCGCGCGCGTGTGCTCTGAGGCGCCGGGTGCCGCCGCGGCTAAGCGACCTGCCAGGTGTCCCCGGCATGGAGCAGCGACTCCAGATCGCCCGGGCCCTGGGTTTCGACCGCGCCGGTGAGCTGGCCGGCCAGCAGGTCGTCGTACGTCGGCCGCTCGACCGCGCGGAACACGCCGATCGGAAGCGGGCCGGGAACCGGATAGCCCAGCCGGCCCAGCGCGAACGCGTGCGTCGGCTGCTCCGCGGCGACGTCGTGGACCATCAGCGCCTCCTCCCCCACTTCGGCCACATCGACCAGCTCCGCGGTACCGTCCGAGCCAAGCCGAACTCCGCGCTCGCCTTCGGCGCCGAAGCGGATCGGCGTGCCGTCCTCCAGCACGATCCGGTTCTCCTTCGCGGCGCGCACGTGGTCGAACGCGCCGTCGTTGTAGACGTTGCAGTTCTGGAGGATCTCCACGAACGCCGTCCCCTTGTGCTTCGACGCCGCGCGCAGCATCTCGGTCAGATGCGCGCGATCCGTATCGATCGACCGCGCCACGAACGTCGCCTCCGCGCCGAGCGCGACCGAGATCGGATTCAGCGGCCAGTCGATCGACCCCATCGGCGTCGGCCCCGTCACCTGGCCCACCGGCGACGTCGGCGAGTACTGGCCCTTCGTCAGCCCGTACACCTGGTTGTTGAAGAGCAGGATCCGGATGTTCACGTTGCGCCGCAGCGCGTGCAGCAGGTGGTTGCCGCCGATCGACAGCGCGTCGCCGTCGCCGCTCACGACCCACACGGACAGATCCGGCCGCGACACCGCTAGGCCGCTCGCGATCGGCGCCGCACGGCCGTGGATCGAGTGCATCCCGTACGCGTTCACGTAGTAGGGGAACCGCGCCGCGCAGCCGATCCCCGACACGAACACGAGGTTCTCGCGCGGAACCCCGAG
The DNA here is from genome assembly GCA_963716005.1 of uncultured Thermoleophilia bacterium. Classification (GTDB taxonomy): domain Bacteria; phylum Actinomycetota; class Thermoleophilia; order Gaiellales; family Gaiellaceae; genus CAVRUF01. The sequence goes on along the minus strand of OY970285.1, from coordinate 358,102 downwards.
CTCCGGGAGGAAGCTCTGCACAGCGGCCAGGATCGCGTAGTCGCCGCAGCCCGGGCACCAGCGGACCTCCTGGTCGGACTTGAAGTCCTTCGCGTTCAGCACGGGCAGGTCTTTCACAGCATCGCCTCGATCGCCTCGGCGAGCTCGGCGGAGGTGAACGGCACGCCGCGCACACGGTTGTAGCCCTGGGCGTCCACGAGGAACTCCGCGCGGACGAGCTTCACGAGCTGACCCAGGTTGAGCTCCGGCACGAGTACCCGGTCGTACGTCTGCAGCACGTCGCCGAGGTTGCGCGGGAACGGATTGAGGTAGTGCAGATGCGCCTGCGCGACCACGCCCCCACCGTCGCGCACGCGTCGTACCGCGGCTGCGATCGACCCATACGTGCCGCCCCAGCCGAGCACCAGGAGCCGCGCCCCCTCCTGGTGGTCGACCTCGAGCTCGGGGATCGCGTCCTCGATCCCCGCCACCTTCGCGGCGCGGATGCGAACCATCAGGTCGTGGTTGTCGGGGTCGTACGAGACGTTCCCGGTTCGCTCCTCTTTCTCGAGCCCGCCGACGCGATGCTCGAGGCCGGGCGTGCCGGGAATCGCCCACTGGCGCGCCAGCTTCTCGTCGCGCACGTACGGGAGGAACTTGTCGCCGTCGTTCGGCTCTGTCGCGAACACGACCGGGATCTCCGGGATCGCGGCCGCGTCGGGCACGAGCCACGGCTCCGACCCGTTCGCGAGGTACGCGTCCGAGAGCAGGTACACGGGCGTGCGGTAGGTGAGCGAGATCCGCGCCGCCTCGAGCGCCATGTCGAAGCAGTTCCCCGGCGTCGACGCGGCCAGCACGGGCACGGGGGACTCGGCGTTGCGGCCGAACAGCACCATCAGGAGATCCGCCTGTTCGGGCTTCGTCGGCATTCCTGTGGACGGGCCCGCGCGCTGGATGTCGAGGACGAGCAGCGGCAGCTCGAGCGTCACCGCGAGCCCGATCGCCTCGGCCTTCAGCACCACGCCGGGTCCGCTCGAGGTGCAGACGCCGAGCGCGCCGCCGAAGGACGCGCCCAAGGCGGCGCCGACGGCTGCGATCTCGTCCTCGGCCTGGAACGTCCGCACGCCGAAGCGCTTGTGGCGCGCGAGCTCCTCGAGGATCCCCGAGGCCGGCGTGATCGGGTACGCGCCGAGGAAGAGCGGCAGGCCCGACTTCTGCGCGGCGGCCACGAGCCCCATCGCGAGCGCCTGGTTCCCGGTCACGTTGCGGTAGGTGCCGGGCGGGAGTGCGGCCGGCTTCACCTCGTACTGGACGGAGAACTCCTCGGTCGTCTCTCCGAACGCGTAGCCCGCGCGGAACGCCTTCACGTTCGCCGCGGCCAGTTCGGGCCGCTGGGCGAACTTCTTCTCCAGGAACGCGACCGTGCCCTCGGTCGGTCGGCTGTAGAGCCACGACATGAGCCCGAGCGCGAACATGTTCTTGGAGCGCTCGCCCTCGCGCCGCGTGAGGTCGAACTCCTTGAGCGCCTCGAGCGTGAGCGAGGTCAGCGGCACCGGCTCCACCTGGTACTCGGCGAGCGAGTCGTCCTCGAGCGGGTTCGCCGCATAGCCCGCCTTCTGGAGGTTCCGGTCGTTGAACGCGTCCGTGTCGACGATGACCGTCGCGCCCTTTGGGAGGCTGCGGATATTCGTCTTCAGCGCCGCCGGATTCATCGCGACGAGCACGTCCGGCGCGTCGCCCGGCGTGAGGATGTCGTGGTCGGAGAAGTGGATCTGGAAGCCCGAGACGCCCGGCAGCGAGCCGGCCGGCGCGCGGATCTCCGCCGGGAAGTCGGGCAGCGTCGACAGATCGTTCCCGAAGAGCGCCGTCTCGCTCGCGAAGCGCCCGCCGGTGAGCTGCATCCCGTCGCCCGAGTCACCGGCGAAGCGGATGACGACCCGTTCCTTCTGCTCGACCGGTTTGGCCACAACTGCGAGGTATAGCGCAGTCGGCGGAGGATGTGGCGATCTGGTTACCGCCGCGCTACCGTGGACCGCGAGACGGCAAGGGAGCAACCATGCGTCGCGCGATCCTCATCGTCGCCGCGCTCCTCGCAACTGCCGCGACGGCCTGCGGCGACGACGATGCACTTCCCCAGGGAAGCGGCACCGTCGGTCTCGACCCGGCCGACTTCACGACCACGATCGACAACCCCTACCTGTCTTTCGCACCGGGCGACCACTGGGTGTACCGCGAGACCGACGTGGACGGCACCGAGCAGCGCGTCGAGGTCACGGTGACCGACGACACGAAGACGATCGCCGGCATCGAGGCGGTCGTCGTCCACGACGTCGTCACCGAGGACGGAGAGTTGGTCGAGGACACGCTCGACTGGTACGCCCAGGACGCGGACGGAAACGTCTGGTACCTGGGCGAGGACACGAAGGAGTACGAGAACGGCGAGGTCGCGACCACCGCCGGGTCATGGGAGGCGGGCGTCGACGGCGCGCAGCCTGGGATCGCCATGCCGGCCGAACCAGAGCCGGGGCTCACGTACCGGCAGGAGTACTACGCCGGGGAGGCCGAAGACGGCGCCACCGTTCTGAGCGTGGACGAGCTCGTGTCCGCGCCGTACGGCTCGTTCGACGGGGCGCTCCTGACCAGGGACTTCACCCCGATCGAGCCCGACGTGGTCGAGTACAAGCTCTACGCGCGCGGCGTCGGGCTCGTGCTCGCGGTCCAGGTCTCCGGCGGATCGAGCCGCGAGGAGCTCATCACGTTCGACCGTGGCTAGGCGCGCTGCACGCCGAGCGTGACCGTGCCCGTGTAGCCGTCGCCGGACGGCTCGACCGCGACGATCGTCGTGCCGTCGCTCTGGCCATAGATTTGGTCGTCAGCGTTCAGCTGATCGGGCTGACCGCGCTCTGTGTACGGCTCTGCCTCGGCGTAGACCGCGGCGCTCGTCTCGTCCTCGAAGAAGAGCTGGCCCGTGTGCACCTCGCTCGTCCCGACGTGCACCTTCACGTGCACGTGGACTGCGCGGCCCATGTACCAGCCCGGGTAGATCGTCGCGAACTCGGCGAGGCCGGACGCGTCGGTCATCTGGATGCCGCGCAGGAACGTGCCCTCGCCGCCCTCGACGCCGGAGTACGCGCCCTCGGCGTCGCAGTGCCAGATATCGACGGCCGCGTCCTTCAGCGGCTCGCAGCTCGTCACGTCGACGACCAGCACCCGAAGCGCGAGCGGCGCGCCCTCGCGATCCTCGGTGATGTCCGCGCGGACGAGATCGAGGTCGAGGTAGTACGGGCCCTCGGTCAGCTCGGGCATGAGGACGCAGCTCGGGGCGGCGCCCGTGGTGGTGCCCGCAGCGGTCGTGGCTGGGCCCGCCGCGACGGCGGTCGTCGCCTTCGAGCCGCCGCCGCAGCCGGGGATGAAGGCGAGGACGCCGAGCCCGCCCAGCCAGGCGAGGGCGCGGCGCCGTGAGATTCGTTGTCCGTCCATGCCGGACAAGTGTTCCCACCTCGGCTTAAGAGGCGGGTAAGAGTTCGATCACGTCGAGCTGCGGGTCCGGAACCGCGCTTGGATGCAGCAGATGTCCGAGCTGGCGCACGCCGTCGGCGAGCCGCGGCGCCGGGCGCGAGAAGTACGCGTCGCCGTCCACCGCGACCGTGCGGACCGGCAGGTCGAGCCCGGCCGAGCGCTCCGCCGCTTCCTGGGCGCCGAACCCGCAGGGGGCGACGACGACCAGCTCCGGTTCGGCCGCGAGCACCTCCTCCCACGTGACCGGATGCGACGGCTCGCCCGCCTCGCCGAGGACGCACTCGCCGCCGGCGCGCTCGATCATCTCGGGGATCCAGTGCCCCGGACAGAACGGCGGGTCGATCCACTCTGCGAGGAACACGAGCGGGCGCGCTCGACCCGCGACCGCCTCCTCGACGGCGGCGATCTTAGCCCACATCTCGGCGACGACGGCGGTGGCCTCCTCGCGCGCGTGAAGCTGTTCCCCGAGCTCGAGCACCGTCTCGGCGACGTCGGCGAGCGTGCGCGGATCGAGCGAGATCACCCGTGCCTCCACGGGACACGCGGTCGCAAGCTCGCCGCTCGACACGGCGCAGACCGCGCAGAGGTCCTGGGTGACGATCACGTCGGGCCGTAGCGTCTCGATCAGCTCGGAGTCGACCGCGTAGAGCGAGCGCCCGTCGGCGACCTGCGCGCTGACGGCCCGGTCGATCTCCGCGCTCGAGAGCGCCGCGAGGTCGATCTTCGCGGCGGTCACGACCGGAAGGGCCGCGACGCCGGCCGGCCACTTGCACTCCTCCGAGCGGCCGACGAGGGAATCGGCGAGCCCGAGGTCGGCGACGATCTCGGTCGCGCTGGGGAGCAGCGAACAGATCCGCACGCCTAGAGCGTAGACCGGCGCGCGAGCCGGTCGGTCAGCGGCGCCGCGGTGGCGCCGTGCGCGAACACGCTGATCAGAACCGTGACGAGGACGGTGACCAGGATCAGCGGCTCGCCGCCGAGCTCGGGCTCGTCGATCACGAGGATCAGCGCGAGGAGCAGCGACGCGAGTCCTCGCGGGCCGAACCAGCCCATGTAGGCGACTGTCGCCCGGTCGAGCCCCGTGCCGCGCAGGGCGATCGCGACGGGGAGCATCCGGAGCACGGTCAGCGCGAGAACTGCGAAGGCGAACGTCTCCCACGGCGCGTCTCCGACCGCCTCGTACGCGACCGTTCCAAGCCCGAAGAAGGTGAGGAGCGCAAGGGCCTGTCCGAGCTCGTCGGTGAGCTCGAGCCCTTCGGCGGCGGCCTCGCGGGCGGCGATCGCGAGCGCGAGCCCGCCGACGAACGCCGCGATGAGGCCGCTGCCGCCGATCTCCTCGGCGCCCCACCAGGCGAGGACGGCGAGCACACCGACGGCGATCTCCTGGAACGCCCCGATCATCCAACCGGCGGCTGCGGAACGTCTCAGCAGGGCGCCTCCGACCAGCCCGATCCCGGCGCCGACCAGGAACCCGTAGCCGATCTTCTCGAACGCGACCGTGAGGAAACTCGTGTCTTCCAGCGCGGCGTCGGCGGCGAGCGCCGAGCAGACGACGAAAAACGGCACGGCCAACCCGTCGTTCAGCCCCGCCTCCACGTTCAGCGCCTGCCGCAGGCGCAGCGGCAGCTTCGGGCTCGAGACGACCACGGCCCCGAGCGCCGCATCGGTCGGCGAGAGGATGACCGCCACGAGAATCGCCTCCCAGAACTCGAGGTCGCCGCGGAAGAGTCCGAGCGCGACGAGGCCGCCGAGCGCAATCGTCAACGGCATCCCGATCGCGAGCAGGCGTCCCGGCAGGCTCGACTCCTTCCTCAGCGCTGCGATGTCGAGCCGGGCCGCGTCGTTCAGGAGCACGAGCACCAGCGCGATCTCCGCGACATGGCGCGGCATCTCGGCGGCGATTTCGTGCGTCCCCCCGTCCAGCAGCTCGAACCCGAGACCATGCGCGAGAACGCCCGCCGCGACGAACACCATCGGCGCCGTGACGCGTGTCCCATCGAGCCGCCGCGACACGAGCGCGTAGGCGACGAGGACGACGCCGAAGAACGCCAGCCCTTCCATTGCGCAAGTCTGACGTAAGCTGCAGGCACCGTGGGGGTGAAGTACGAGGTCGTGACATCCGGCCCGACGGCGCGGGAACGCGTCCACGGGTACTCCTCCGCCGATCCGCTCGACGTCGGCGACGTGCTTCGTCTTGCCGGGCGCGACTGGCTCGTCTCGGACCTCGAGGACGGCGACCCGCCGCGCCTAGCGGCCCGGCCCGCGCGCTACCGCCTCCGCCTGCGCCGCCCCGACGGCTACGAGGAGGTCGGAGCGATGCGCCGCTACCGCCCCGACGGGCCCACCGTCGGCCACGGGTTCACGACGCTCGAGGACGGAGCGCCGGTCAGCTGGATGGTCGTGGAGCAGCACCTCTCGACGGACGACGAAGGCGAGCCGTTCATCGAGTTCCTCGCCGCGCGCGACTACGGCGAGTTCGACGAGCTTCCGATCCACGAGCTCGAGCACGCGAGCGAGCCGGGCGCCGAGGAGGCGCAGGCGCTCCTCGCCCGCGCCGACGAGGGCGGCCTGGCCGTCGAGCTGGTCGCGCTCGACGCCGGCGAGGATCCCGGCTGGGAGGACGCCGCCTCCTACATCGACGCGCTGATCCTCGAAGAGATCGAGGACGACCTGCTCGAGCTCTGCGGCGTCAACCCGAACGCGGACCCGCGCGAGGAGTGGCTCGAGACGGTGAAGGACTGCCTCACGCGCGACCTCGCCCACTTCCGGGCCGACGTCGAGGGCGACCGCGCCGAGATCCAGGTCTGGGACTTCCGCGACGGCCGCATCTTCGCGTCGATCGGCGCGATGGAGGACGAATCGGATCCCGAGCGCGGCCACGGCTGGATGTGCCGCCTGCTCGACGCAAGCGCCCTCGGCGCGGCGGGGTTCGGGCGAGTCCGCCGCGCCGAGCTCTAGTAGATCCGGTCGATCGAGCTACTTCCCGCGACCGGCCAGCGCGGGCGGCGCGTCGACATGCTCGACGACGGTGCCGCCGTGCTCGAGGTGGGGAAGCCACTCGAGCCAGCTGGGCAGGTACCAGTTGCTGTCGCCCAGCAGCTTCATCGAGGCGGGCAGGAGCACCGCTCGGACGATGGTGGCGTCGATGAGGATCGCCACGGCGAGCCCGACTCCGAACTGCTTGAAGATCATCATCCCGAGCGTTGCGAACACCGAGAACACGGCGACCATGACGATCGCAGCGCTCGTGACGACGCCGGCCGTCTGCTTGATCCCCTGTGAGATCGCCTCGTCCGTCGACGCACCGCGGTCGTAGAGCTCGCGGACCCGGCTCAGGATGAACACGTGGTAGTCCATCGAGAGGCCGAACAGGATCACGAACAGGAAGATCGGCATGATCGGGACGACGCCCGCCGTCGACGTGAAGCCGAGGATGTCCTTCCCCCAGCCGTGCTGGAACACGAGCACCAGCACGCCGTAGGCGGCCGCGACCGACAGCAGGTTGAGCACGATCGCCTTCGCTGCGATGACGAGCGAGCGGAAGGCGACCAGCATGAGCAGGAAGGCGAACACGAGCACGAACACGAACACACGCGGCGCGACCGACTTCATGAAGTCGGTGAAGTCCCTCGACGACGCGGTGTAGCCCGTGACGCCGTACTCGGCGCCGGCGAGCGTGCCGATCGTCGCCGGGATGATCTCGTCCCGGAGCGCTGCGAGGGCGGCTTCCGAGTCCGAGTCGGTGCCGTTGCCGTCCACGGGGATGGCGATGTTGACGACCGTCCCGTTGCTGTTTACGTCCACGATGATCGGCTCGTGCATCTTGCCGGTCGCGAGCGCCCGCTCGGTGAGGCCGGCGATCGCCGCTTCCACCTCCGGGGCATGGACGTCGGCGGTCTTCAGGACGACGGTCGCGGGGATCTCCGCTCCCGGGAACGCCGTTTGGAGCTTGTTGTAGGTCTTGATCGAGGCGAGTGACTGCGGGTACGTGTCCACGCCCGGCTCCACCGTGTGCATCGTGAGCGCCGGAGCGGCGATCGCGAGCAGGAGCCCGGCGGAGAGCACGACCGAGAGCACCGGCCGCTTGAGGACGGCGTTGACGATCGCGCCCCAGATCCGCCCCTCGCCGTCGTCGCGCCGCAGCCGGCTGACAAACGGGACACGGCCCCGGTCGACGTTGTCGCCGAGCCGGGAGAGCAGCGCCGGCAGGACGGTCAGCGACCCGAGCATCGCGATGCCGACGACCAGCATGGTCGCGAGGCCGAAAGCCGCGAAGCCCTTGTCCCCGGTGAGGAACATGCCGGACATGGCGACCATCACGGTCAGCCCGGAGATGAGCACCGAGCGGCCCGAGGTGGAAGCGGCAGCCTGGAGGGCGGCCTCCTCGCTGCGCCCGGCGGCCCGTTCCTCGCGTTCCCGCTTCAGGTAGAAGAGCGAGTAGTCCACCCCGACCGCGAGCCCGATCAGGAGCACCATCGCCGAGACGGCCTCGTCCATCGGCAGGTAGTGGCTCGGAATGGCCAGGAAGCCCAGGGTCGCCAGGACGGCGGTCAGGGCGAGCAGGATCGGAATCCCGGCCGCCACGAGCGCGCCGAAGGCGACGATCAGGATGATCAGCGTGATCGGCACGGAAATGAGCCCGGCCTTCTTCGAGGTCCTCCATGAAGGACGCCGTGACCTCCTTGTCCGTGCTCGCGTCGCCGAACTGGCCGACGAAGAGCGCGGGATGGGCCGCTTGTACCGCGGCCAACTCGGCCACGACTGGGTCGATCTGATCCACGGCCTTGTCGAGCTCGCCGCGGATCTGGAAGTCGATGATCGCCGAGCGCCCGTCCTCGGAGATCTGCGCGGCGTTCGTCTCTCCGAGCGGTGCGCGGAGGTTGATCACCTGGTCGAGCGCGTCGAGGCGGGCCGCCGTGTCTTCGATTGCGGCCGCGAACTCGGGGTCGCTCGCGGTGAGCGTCGCGCTCTGGATTAGGACGGTCTCGCCGGCGGGCTGCTTGAAGCCGGCTTCGAGGATCTGATCGGCGCGCTTGGACTCGCCCGCGCCGCCGGCGTTTTCGTCGGCCGCCTTCTTGCCGACGACCGTGCCGAGCATGACCGCGAGGACGACGAACGCGAGCCAGCCGAAGACGGCGGTCTTCCAGTGGTGCGCGCTCCAGCGGCCCATGCGGCCGGCGATATTCGTCGGTCGTGTCGGCTGAGACGGGGCCGGGTCGGCGGCCTTCTGCGGCTCGCCCGGCTCGTTCTGCATGACGCGGGTCTTCATCGCTTCTCCTCTTGCGTTTGGGTACGACCAGCGTCCCACCGCCCCGCGCCGGGCGTAGTGAGGCGAGCCCCTGGATTCGGGGATCGGGTTTCTGGCGTATCAGGTGCGGGCGTCCGCTACGAGCGGAGGTAGAGCAAGACCGCCAGCACGCGACGCGAGTCGCCGCCGGTGGAGGGCAGCCCGAGCTTCGTGAAGATCGTCGATACGTACTTCTCGACGGCGCGGAGGCTGAGGACGAGGCGATCCGCTATCCCCTGGTTCGACAGGCCCTCGGCCATCAGCTCGAGGACTTCGCGCTCCCGCGGCGTCAGGGCGCCGAGCGGGCCGTCGCTGCGTTGCTTCGCAAGCAGGGTCGAGACGATGATCGGATCGAGCGCCGATCCTCCGGCGCCGACGCGCCGGACCGCGTCGGCGAACTCGTCCACGTTGCTGACACGGTCCTTGAGCAGGTAGCCCACGCCCTCGGCCGAGTCGGCCAGGAGCTTCAGGGCCAGGCCGAGCTCGACGTACTGGGAGAGGACGAGCACGCCGACGTCCGGGTGCTCGGCCCGGATGTCGACCGCTGCGCGCATGCCTTCGTCGGTGTGGGTCGGCGGCAGGCGGATGTCCACGATGGCCACGTCCGGCTCGTAGCTGCGCACCTTGAGCCGCAGATCGTCCGCGTCCACACAGGTGCCGACGACCTCGAATCCGTTGTCCGCGAGCAGCCGTTCGAGCCCCTCGCGGAGGAGGACGCTGTCTTCGGCGATCACGAAATTTTACCCACAAGCCGAACATCGTGATGGGCATCTACGTCCAGATCTGCTGGGAGAAGTTCGCGAACTACTGGGACGTCGAGATGCGTCTCGTCCCCATGGAGGGCGACCGCTTCTCGCTCTCCGCCGAGGAGGCAGTGTAGCTCTGCGACTAGAATCCGATCGGCGTCGTCGCGATCCTCAGCTCCTCCTTCGTCGTCTCCTACGAGCCGATCGAGTAGCTCTGGCCGCGCTCGTCCATCTCCAGTAGGAGCACCGTTCTCTACATTCCCTTGCTCGTCGTCGGCGCGTCGGCGGCTTCGTCGCGCCGTTCATCGACCCCGACCTGCCTTTTTACTTCCTCCAGCCTCTCTTCTCCTCTTTCATCTCTTCCGGCCACAAGTTCTTTCTCGTCTATCCCGTCGTCTTCTTTTTCTTCTGTCTCTACTCCTCTAAGCTCTTCCCTAGTCTCTCCTCTTCTCTCTCATCTACCTCTTCTACTACATGTCGACCATCACACTGTGCGCATGGAATCTCCGTCCCGCAGCCTCATGCCGCCCCCGGAAGGGCTACCACCCATGTCTGCTCCTTCACCGACCCCGTCGGGGGACAAACCCCCTGAACGTGATCCCGGTGATCCCGGAGCCGACCGCCGCCTCGTAGCCCGGAAACGGCGCGACGAGGAAGCACGTCGAGCCGATCGCGAACAGGACTCCCGTCCACCAGACGGCGCGCCGCGGCGCCCACCACACGCTCACGGAGCGACGGGGACGAACGGATGCATCTCGTCCTGACCCTCCTGGACGACGCCGTAATGCGACTCGGGCACCTCGATCCACGCACCGGGAAGGTCACCCAGCGGCTCCGAGACAATGAGCCGCGTCTCGTCGCTCAGTCGCTGGAACAGCGGATTGTCCGGATAGAGCTCACGGAGCGCGTCCACGCGCTCGCTGTAGAAGAGCGACCGCGAGTCGTGCTCGCTCGAGTAGCGGAAGGCCCAGATCCTCGTCCCGTCGGTCGTCGCGACGGTCATCTGGATCGGATGCTCGACGCCGTGCTTGCGTCCCGTCTCCTCGATGAACCCGACCGCCTTCGCGACTGCGCTCGGAGGATTGTCCTCGAGCCCGAACGTCAGCGCGAGGTAGAAGAACGTCTCGGAGTCCGTCGAGCCTTCGATCTCCGCGAAGAGCGACGGATCGACGGCGAGCTGGAGGTCGCGCTTCACCGTCGGGAACTCGTGGATCGCGCCGTTGTGCTGCCAGAGCCAGTGCCCGTGCCGGAAGGGATGGCAGTTCGTCTGCTGGATCGCGGTCCCGGTCGCCGCGCGGATGTGCGCGAAGACGAGGCCGGATTCCGTGTGCGCAGCGATCTGCTTCAGGTTCCGCTCGTTCCAGGCGGGCTCGACGCTGTGGTAGACGGCAGGCGTCTCACCGACGCCGTACCACCCGATGCCGAACCCGTCACCGTTCGTCGTTGTCGCACCCATCCTCGAGTGGAGGCTCTGGTCGATCAGCGAGTTTTCGCGGCCGTAGAGCAGCTCCTCGATGAGGACCGGCGTTCCTGAGTAGGCAAGCCATCTGCACATCTATGAGGTTCCCTCCTGATTTGCGTTCGACGATGGAGTCTCTCTCATTGAGTCACCGCGGACGCCGGTCCTCCTGAGTCTTCGGCATGGTAGGCGGCCAGCAAGCGCTCCTCCTCCTCGTGTTTCGGGAACAGGAAGAAGACGAGGGCGGCGCCGCCGAGCACGGCGACGAGGCCGGCCGTGTACGCCCACTGGTCGCCCTCTAGGAACGACTGGGTGGCAGCCGCCGTGATCGACGCCGCGTCGGAGGGGTGCTGCTGGGCGAGGTTCTCCGCGCTCGAGAACGACTTCGTGAGCACGGCCTGGGTGCTCGCCGTCACGTCGTCGGGCGCGTCGGCGGCGGTCATCGCGGAGGCGTAGCCCGCCGTGAGGAGCGCGCCGAAGATCGACGTCATGAGCGCGCCGCCGAGGTCGCGCTGGAGATCGGCCGTTCCCGACGCCATCCCCGCGCGCTGCACGGGCACCGAGCCGGTGAGCGAGTGCGAGGCCGGCGTTCCGGCGAGCCCCACGCCGATCCCGATGAAGACGTAGGCGATCGCGACCTGCCAGTACGGAGTCCCCTCGTCCCAGAGCAGGAGCATCGAGAGGAACGCGAGCGTGAGCGCGACGTAGCCGCACATGAGCGTGAAGCGCGCTCCATAGGCGCCGATCAACTTGGCCGAGCGCGGCGCGACGAGCACCATGAAGACGACGGCCGGCAGGATCGCCGCCCCGGACTCGAGTGTCGAATAGCCGAGCACGTTCTGGAGGAACTGCTGGCTCACGAACGCCGCGGCCATGAGCGAGCCGAACACGATGATCCCCGCGCAGGCGGCGACCCAGAACACCCGGCGCGCGGCGACGTCGAGGTCGTACAGGGGGTTCGCGGCGCGCTTCTCCCGCAGGTAGAACGCGACCCCCGCCGCAAGGGCGAGCACGCCGAGCACGATTGCTGCCGTTTCCAGGCTCGGCACGGGCGCGAAGTTGATCCCGAGGATGAGCGCCCCGACGAGGACGACCGAGAGGATGCCGCCGAAGTTGTCCACCGGCTCGGTCGTCTCGTTCACGTGCGCAGGCACGAACTTGAGCGCCATGACGAGGGCGATGCCGACGAGCGGGAGCGTCACGAGGAACACCGAGCCCCACCAGAACTCCTCGAGCAGCGCGCCGGAGATGAGCGGGCCGAGCGCCGCAATGCCGCCGCCGAGCGCCGACCAGAGCGCGATCGCCTTGGTCCGCGGCGGTCCGGCCCAGAGCGCGGTGATGAGCGCCAGCGTGGTCGGGTAGGCCATGCCGGCGGACAGCCCGCCCAGGACCCGAGCACAGAAGAGCACGGTGTCCGACGGCGCGTAGGCGGCCAGAAGACACGCCGGGATCGAGAGAACCATCCCGAGGATGAGAAGGAGCTTTCTCCCGTAGCGGTCGCCGACCGCGCCGAAATACAGCACCGAACCGGCGAGGCCGAGCGAGTAGCCGACCGCGATCAGGTTGAGCGTCGTCTGCGACGAGTCGAACGCGGCCCCGATGTCGGGAAGCGCGACGTTCGCGACCGACAGGTTCAGGTTCGCGACGGCCGCGACGAGGATGAGCGAGATGAGAACCAGGCTCGCTCGCTCTGGCGCTTCCCCCCTGCCCTCGGTCGGCGGTGTGGCCATGAGGATCCGTGGTCACGGAGCGCGCGGGCCCAACGGCCCGCGCGCCCGTGGCTCTATTCGTCCGCCGCCGCGATTCCGATGGCGACGAGGTCCTTGGCGTGGATCCACTCGTCGGCGAGGATCATCCCGCCGGCTCCGAGGATCTTGTCGCGAAGCGGGATCGCCCAGCGGTGCTCGATCAGCGCGATGCCGGCGGCCATGCCGTTCGGGATAGCGTCGGCGATGTACCAGGCGTCCTCCTCGTCGATCATGTGGCCGTCGCCCTCGAGCGCACCCTCGGCGCCCGCCATCGCTCCGGCCTCCATGCCCTCCTCGCCGTCCATGCCCGCGCCGATCAAGGCGCCGATGACGGCTCCGAGCTCGACCCGGTCGTCGAGGTTGAGATCGCTCTTTTGCAGGACGATGACGTTGCCCTCGTCGTCCTTGTGGACGGCCATCAGGTCGATGAGCCGGATCAGGTCTGCGTCTCGCAGCCGCTCGAGCTCGGCCAGGATCGATCCGTCGAAATCCGGATCGTCGAAGCCGACGACGAGCATCTGCACAGGTCCAATTGCCATTTCGGTTCTCCTCTCGCTCGGCTAGGCGAGCAGTTTGGCCTTCTGCACCTCGAACTCCGCGTCCGTGAGGACGCCGGAATCCCGGAGCTCGGCGAGCTGCTTGAGCTGCTCGATCTTGTCGTCGGTCATGCCGCCCGCGGGCGCGGCCGGCGCCGGAGGGGGCGGCGGCGCTGCGTAGGCTTCCTGCTGGGCTTGCTCGTCGGCCTCGCGGTTGGCCGATCTCGCGCCGGCCTTGCCGGCCGCGTACGCGGTTCCGCCGACTACGGCGGCTCGCGCGATGGGTCGTCGTCGTACGAACATTCGTGTCTCCCTTCCTAGGTGTCGCAGTCGAGGTCTTCGATTGCCTGGTCGCCCGTCTCGCGGATCGTGCCGAGACCGGTGGTGATCGCCTGGATCGAGCCGGGCGAGGGGAAGTCCGCAAGCGCGGTCTGGAGCGACTCGGCGGAAGCCTGGAGCTCGTCCACGTCGGCCGAGGTCACCTCCCTCGCCGCCGAGGCGACTTCCTGCGCCGCGTCGACGATCGTGCCGATCGCCGCTTCGACGTCGTCGAGCGACGACGAGCCGACGTTCAGATCCTGCACCTCGTCGATGGAGGAGCGGAAGTCGTCGAGCGCCGAGCAGAGCTCCTCCTCCGGCGTCGCGGAGTCGTCGCCACCACCGCAGGCCGTGAGTCCCACGCTCATCGCGAGGGCAAGCGTGGCCATCGCCAAGAAACCAACGATTCGCATCACTAAGCACCTCCTGCCCGCTGCGGCGTCACGCGCGGAAGCGTATGAATTGGCCGGGCGCCGCGCGACACCCGGGCGGGAACCGATCCCGCACAGACGAATCTACGGCACGCGGCGAAGCTGCGGCGGATATTCGGCGACCGGCCCGCCATGTGGAACGCAGTCAATCGCGCCGGGAGCGGTCGGAGCAACGGCGCAGACACCGAACCTGCGGTGGTGCCTACACCCGTCTCAGGCGTCGGCGAGGAAGACGAGCGTCGCCTTCACGCGCTTGCTCACGTCCTCCGCGTCGGAGAGGTCGAGCTTCAGGAAGATCGAGTTGATGTGCTTCTCGACGGCGCGTTTGGTGAGGACGAGCGACTCGGCGATGGCGCTGTTCGACTTGCCCTGCGCGATCTCGGCGAGCACGTCGCGCTCCCGCGGCGTCAGGGTCGCGAGCGGCGAGCGCTCCTCCCTCGTCTTCTCGGCGACGAGGACGTCGACCACGCGCGGATCGATCACCGAGCCGCCGGCCGCGACCTGCTGCACGGCCGAGACCAGCTGCGCGCGATCGTGCAGCCGCTCCTTCAGCAGGTAGCCGCGCCGATCCACGGTCGCCGACGACGGTGTCGGCTTCGACGAGGCGACGGTGGCCGCCGGCGCCGGGTTCACGAACATGCGCGATCGCGTCGCGGCCGTCGGCGGTGAGTTGCGGGTCGCGGCGAGGCCGGGCGCCGGAACCGAGGTCTCGGGGAGGATTCCGCTTCCCGAGTAATCGTGCGCGCACGATGGCGCACCTGTAGACCGCTGGAATAGGATCGCGCTCCCTAGTGGGATCCGAATGAACCTCGGCTGGCGCAAACAGAAGAGCGAACCCGACCCCGCCGCCGAGGTGGAACCGGTCATCGTCCAACTCGACACCGACGAGCTCCAGCGGATGTCCGCGGTGTTCGCGGCGCCGCGCTGGCTGCGCGATCTGGGCATCGCCTCCTGGTTCCTCGTGGGCGTCGGCTTTCTGCTCGTGGCATTGGTCGTGCTCCTCGGCGCGACCGCCGAGATCACCATGCCGGTCCTGACCGCATTCATCGTCGCCTCGGTCGCGTCGCCGATCGTGACCAAGCTGCAACACCATCGGGTCCCGCGCGCCCTCGGCGCGGTGATCGTGCTGCTGGCGCTCCTCGCGATCGCGCTCCTCGTAGTCGCCCTCGTCCTCGGCGGGATCGTCTCGCAGACAGGCGAGATCGGGGCGACAGCGAACGAGGCCGCCGCGAAGGTTCAGAGCTGGCTCGAGGACTCCGGCGTGGATTCATCCGGAGCGTCGTCCGCGACGAGCCACACCACGTCGGAGGTCCCGGCGATTCTGGGGACATTGATCGGCGGCGCGGTCGACGGGATCAAGA
The DNA here is from genome assembly GCA_963716005.1 of uncultured Thermoleophilia bacterium. Classification (GTDB taxonomy): domain Bacteria; phylum Actinomycetota; class Thermoleophilia; order Gaiellales; family Gaiellaceae; genus CAVRUF01. Next base: position 342,718 of record OY970285.1, on the reverse strand, counting down.
CGCTCACGAGCCTTGCCTTCGGCCTGTCGTTCGCGCTTCTGGCGCTCTTCTTCCTGCTCAAGGACGGCCCGATGATGCGCCGGTGGGTCAACGAGCATGTCGGCATGCCGACCCCCGTCGCCGACACGATCACGCGCAACGTCGTCGTCTCCCTGCGGCGCTACTTCGGCGGCGTCACGATCGTCGCCGCGTTCAACGCCGTGGTCGTCGGGCTTGGCGCCGTCGCGCTCGGCGTTCCGCTGGCGGGAACGATCGCGCTGGTGTCGTTCATCACCGCGTACGTGCCGTACATCGGCGCGTTCGTCGCGGGCGCGTTTGCGGTCATCATCGCCCTCGGCGCGACCGACGTTCAGACGGCGCTCATCATGCTGATCATCGTGCTGCTCGCGAACGGACTGCTCCAGAACATCCTCCAACCGATCGCCTTCGGCGCGACGCTCAGCCTGAACCCGCTCGTAGTCCTCATCGTGACGATCGGCGCCGGCTGCCTCTTCGGGATGATCGGCCTCGTGCTGGCAGCGCCGCTCGTGTCGGCGGGCGTCCACATCATCGACGACCTGAACGCGGCGAAGGCGGCGGCCGAGAGCAAGATCGAACCTTCGGCGGAACCGGTGACCGGCGATGTCTGAGGCCGCCCAGGCAGTTCTCCCGTTCCAGGATCCGTCCCGGAAGAGCCGGCTCGTCAAGGTCATCACCTGGCTCGTCGGAATCGCGGCGGTGATCGTCGTGCTGCACCTGCTCGGGATCGACGTGATTGCGTGGTTCAGGGAGCTGTGGGAACAGATCAAGGCCGTCCCTGTCCAATACATCGTCGCAGGGCTCTTCTTCCAGACGTTGCAGACGGTCTTCGCCGGGCTCTCCTACTACGGGATCCTCAGCGCGGCCTATCCGGGCCAGGTGAAGATCGCGCCGATCGTGACCGCGTACGCGGTGGGCGTGGCCATGAACAACTTCCTGCCCGCGAACATCGGGACGTTCGTGACCCTCCTCATGTTCGTGGCGCTCATCCCGCGATGCACATTCGCCGGCGCACTCGCTGCCTACCTCGTCCAGAAGATCTTCTTCACGATCGCCGGGACGTTCGTCTACCTCTACCTCTTCCTCTCGGTGCCTGGGTCGTTCGACCTGAGCCTCGGGAACGTCCACGAGCACCCGCTGGTCGCTGTCTCGATCGCCGTCGGCGCGGTCCTTCTCTGCGTCATCGTGGGCCGCATCTTCTGGCGGCAGGTGAAGAAGCTCTGGGAGCAGGCGAAGCAGGGCGGCGCGATCCTCAGGACTCCGAAGCGCTACTTCACCCGCGCCTTCCTGCCGTCGTTCATCTCCTGGACTTGCAAGCTGATCGTGATCGGGATCTTCCTGGCGGCGTTCGCGATCCCGGTCACGTTCGAGTCGATCATGTGGGTGACCGGCTCGGGCTCGCTCGCCAACGTCGTCTCCGTGACGCCCGGCGCCGTCGGGATCACGCAGGCAACCAATGCGCTGGCCCTCGACGCCTGCTGCAACGTGCCGAACTCCGACGCGGTCGCCTACTCCACGGCCCAGCAGCTGATCACGACCGCGTGGAACGTGCTCTTCGCGCTCGTCCTCGTCGTCTGCGTCTTCGGCTGGACGGGCGGAAAGGTGCTCGTCACCGAGTCCTACACGGACGCGAAGGACAAGGTCGCGGAGCAGAAGGCCGCCCGCGCCGAGAAGAAGGAAGCGAAGCGCGAGGCCCGGAAGGACGAGGCGCACGGGCTGCGCGACAGGTTCCACCTGAACCGCGGCGACGAGTCGGAAGAACCCGACAAGCCGCCGGAGTGATTACCACTTAGAGCGGCGGCCCTTTCGGCTCGTGTAGACGATCTTCGGGCGAGCGCTCTGCATCCCGGACTCCTCGAACCGGTCCTTGTGGCCGAGGCGGCCAGCTGCGCGGCTCGTCTCCTCCCGCTGCTCGGGCAAGACGAACGTGATCGCGATGCCGTCCTTGCCCGCGCGGCCGGTGCGGCCCGTGCGGTGGAGGTAGCCCTTGTCCTCCTCGGGCGGGTCGTAGTTCACGACGTGCTCGACGGATTCGATGTCGAGCCCGCGCGCGGCGACGTCGGTGGCGACCAGCACGGAGACCTGCCGCTTCTCGAACCGCTCGAGCGAACGCTGGCGCGCCGCCTGGGACATGTCGCCGTGCATGGCGACCGCCGAGACGTCGTGGCGCTTCAGCCGTGATGCGAGCCGGTCGGCGCCGCGCTTCGTCCGCACGAAGACGAGCGTCAGGCCGTCGGATCCCTTGATGTGGTCGACAAGCGTCTCGAGCTTGTTGTCGGACGTGACCGCGACGAAGCGGTGCTCGATGATTCCGGCCTCGCGCTCGGGCGGCATCTCGGCCTCGAACTTGGACGGACTGGACGTGTACGACTGAGCCAGCTCGCCGACCTCGCCGTCGAGCGTGGCGGAGAAGAACATCGTCTGGCGGTTCTTCGGCAGGCGGCGGACGAGCTTGTCCACCTGCGGCTTGAAGCCCATGTCGAGCATCCGGTCGGCCTCGTCGAGGACGAGGATCCGGATCTGCGACAGGTCGACCGCGCGCCGGTTGGCCAGGTCTTCGAGCCGGCCTGGCGTGGCGACGAGGATCTGTGCCTTCTTGGCCGCACCCGCCTGGGCGCCGATCGACACGCCGCCGTAGGCGACGCCGACCTTCAGGCCCTTGGCTGCGGCCAACGGAGCGAACTCGTCGGCGACCTGCTGCGCGAGCTCGCGCGTCGGCACGAGGATGAGCGCGCTCGGGCGCGCGTCCGACGGGACGGTGCGCTCGACGATCGGAAGCGCGAACGCCAGGGTCTTGCCCGAGCCGGTCGGGCTCTTGGCGAGGACGTCCAGGCCGGCAAGCGCATCCGGCAGGACGATGGACTGAATCTTGAACGGCTCGGTGATCGAGCCGGCCGCCAGCGCACGGACCACCTGGTCCGAGACGCCGAGTTCGGCAAAGGACAACTGTGACATCGCTCTACTCCTTCGGTGTCGAGACTTGCCTACCTCGAAAATCCCAAAGGAGGAACGAGAAGCTCATCTCACGGCCGACCCGCTGTCGGCCTGTCTTTCGCAAGGTAGCAGCAGGATCTACGGGCGGCTATGGCCCGATCCGGCCGTTACCGAATCTCAACATCGGCCATTCGGGCGGCGCGGCGGGGATCACGCCGATCGTTCCGTCTCCGTTCAAGTCGGCCGAAACCGGGTCTGCGTCGATGTACTGGCTGAGCGGCGGCACCCAGAACGGGTAGCCGTCGCAGTCGAAATCGACGTTCGCGGCCGCGTGGCCCTCGGGCCCCGCGAAGACCGGCGTTCCTCCGTCCGAGCAGAAGAACTGGACGAAGAAGCCGCTCAGGTAGGTCTCGCCGGCCGCGGAGGACTGGAGACCGTTCACCTCGGAGAGCGCCGACTCGTCGAGCGCCTCGACGCGGTAGCGGTTGAAGTCGATCGCCTGCGCCTGGCTCGGGTAGCGCGAGAGCACCTTGGACATGACGCTGAACGAGTTGAAGTTCCCGTGGTCGAGGCCGAAGACGTGGCCGAGCTCGTGCATGAAGACGTGCGCGAAGCCGCCGCCCCCGTCCTTGTCCACGAGGAAGTCGGTCGTCCCTGCCTGGCCGGCCGGGCCGCCGCAGATGTCGTTCACGACGCTCGCGATGTGGAAGACCCGCAGCCGCTTCGTCTTGAGGCCGCTCGAGTTGTTCGACGGATTCGCGCAGCCGGACACGCTGAACCCGGACGAGCCGCCGAGGCTGTACTTGCGCGAGGCGCAGTTCTTGCCGGCGTCGAGGTGGAGCCGCACGCCCTTCCTCTTGTCCGGGTTCGAAAGCGGCGCGTTCTTGAAGGCGTTGTAGAGCGCGTCGAGCTGCCCGCACGAGACGACCGAGCGCGAGATCCCCTTCTGGAAGTCGATCTCGACGAAGACGTCCTTGTGGCGCCAGCTAGCGCCGAGCTTCTTCAGGTCGACCCCGCTCGGCGTCTTCGTGCGCTCCCAGGTGTCCGGGAGCCCGTCCTTGTCGCTGTCCTTCGCCGCGAAGGCTGCCGGCGCGCAAACGAGCGCCAGCACTAGAAAAACCGCGATCAGACCCCTCCGCCGCATCGATCTCACGGTAGCGGCACGTGCGGACTTCAACAACCTCTAACACAGCGTCCACGTCGGCTCAATCGCTCCGTACAAGGCCTTGACCCCCCGCGGATACATCTGTCGGCGATATGAACGACACCCCCCGCACCGGTGCCTGAAGTGGCCTCGATAGACGTCCACGTCCAGGCGGAGACCGAGCGCCAGCGTGTGACCACCTGGCGGATCGAGCGGCTGCTCGAGGTCGGCTACGACCACGAGTCGGCGCTGCTCATCGGGATCGACACGAGTATCGACCTGCACCTCGCGACTGACCTCCTCAGGCGCGGATGCACGGTCGAGAACGCGCTGCAGATCCTCTTCTGAGCGGCGCGTGCGATGTGGGGTGGTTTCGGCGGCCGCCCCACATCCAAAATTTCTACTCTTCCGGCATGCCTCGCCAGGCGGCGCTTCTCCGCGGGATCAACGTCGGCCCGACGACCACGGTCGCGATGGCCGACCTCAAGGCGTCCTTCGAGGCGCTCGGACTCACCGACGTCGAGACCTACGTGCGCTCGGGGAACGTCGTCTTCAGCGGAAAGACGACCTCGGCGGCGCTCGAGAAGCGGATCGCCGTGGACTTCGGGCGCGAGTACGACGTCGTGCTGCGCACCGCGGCCGAGCTCAAGCGGATCGCCAAGGCCTGCCCGTTCCCGACGGACGACGGCAAGAGAGTGCACGTGATGTTTCTGGACTCCGAGCCGAAGGCCGCGAAGCTCGACCCGGACCGCTCGCCCGGTGACGAGTTCGCCGTGAGGGGCCGCGAGGTCTACATCCACACCCCGAACGGCTACGGGCGCTCGAAGCTCGCGCCGTCGTGGTTCGAGAAGGGCCTGGGCGTCCGCGGCACCGCGCGGAACTGGAACACCGTGCAGAAGCTCGTCCAGCTGACGGGCTAGGAGGCCGACCAGCTCTCCCGCGCGAGCGTGAACTTGTGTCCGGCTCCGTTGGAGCACGCGAGGCCCGCCTTGCTCGACTTGCACGTGATGCCGGCCTTCTTCCACGTTGCGCCGTACGTGAGGGTCGGGGCGCTCCCGTCGAAGACCGTGTCGCCCGCGCACTGCGGCTGGGCAGGGCCTCCGGTCGTGATCGTGAGGCCGACCCAGTCGTAGGGGCAGCCCTCGGTCGGCTCCGGGACCATCCCGCTGAGGATGTCGCAGCGCAGCGTTCCGCCGTAGAACGCGCAGCCGATGTTCTTGGACGGCATCGTGAACATCGGGGTATCGAGATCCGCGTAGCCGAGCGCGCGGCAGATCTTGACGATCTCGGCCTCGGTCTCGGAGCCGCACGAGATCCCGGTGCCCGAGGTCCGAATCGTCCACTCGCTGCCGTTCCAGCGGAGGAAGACCTGCTCCGTCTCGTAACAGAACTCGACGCCGGGCTTGCAGACCGATGGGTCAGGAACCGCGAACACTTGCGCGTAGCCCTTCTGGCAGCGCTCGACCTTCGCCTCGACGACGGTCAGCTTCGGCGCGTTGCCGTCGAACGCGTCCTTGAGGACGGGCAGGAACGCGCTCGGCTCGCACGAGGCTTCGGCGGCGGTGGTGGTGGTCGTCGCGGGCGGAGGTGGAGGCGGCGGTGAGGTCGTGTCCGTCGTCGGGGCCGACACCGTCTCGGTAACGGTCACGGCGGTCTTGTCGCCACCGCCGCAGGTGGAGAGCGTCGCGACGAATGCGACGGCCAGTCCACCGAGAACGATCCAGCGCCTCCTCATTGCAGCCGGTTCGGGCTAGCTCTTGGCGTTCCTCGTCGCCCAGTCGAGCGCATGGTCGGCGACCGCCTCCCAGCCGTCCTGGGAAACCGTCCCGTGCGAGCGGTCGGGGTACTCCTTGATCTCCACGAGCCCCGCCTTGTACTTCTTGAACGTCGCGCGCGTGACCGAAGCCGGGATGACGTGATCCAGGCCGCCGGCGAGGAGAAGGAGCGGAGCGCGGTCGGCCTTGCCGTACTCGATCTTGAACACCGAGTTCGGACTGAAGTTCGCGTTCGCGCCCTCCATGAACACGTGTCCGACTCCCGGCACGGCGTACGTCTCCCACGCCTTCTGCGACTCCTCCTCGGAGAGCAAGTTCCCGAACGTGAACTTGAACTGCTCCGGCGTGAACGGCACGGCACGGCCACGGTTGCGCGGGTTCTTGAGGATCGGCCAGCCCGACTTGATCGTCGAGAACGGGAGCTTGAGGACGCCCTTGGGCGCCGCTGCGTCGACACCGACCCCGGCGGCGCCGAGGCCGCGGTTCAACATCACCTGCGTGAAGAGGCCGCCGAACGAGTGGCCCATGATGATCGGCGGTTCGGGCAGGGCACGGATCGCCTGCTCATAGCGGTCGGCGACCTGCGCGGCGGTGAGCCCGGCGAGTGCGGATGGATCGCGACGCAGATCCTCGGGGGACCGGTCGAAGGCGTCCGACCACCCGGGCGTGATGACCTCGTGGCCCTTGGCACGGAAGCGTTCGGCCCAGCCCTCCCAGCTCTTCGGCGTCATCCAGAGGCCGTGGATCAGAACGATCGGCTGCGGCATTGCGGCTCCTCTCGATCGAGGCAAGGGTGCGAGGATAGCGAGGCTTCGGACCCCAGCTCGCAGCGGGGACGGCCATGCGGCGGACTACGAGGGATTCGCCCTGGTGACTCTCTCCGCAGTGCTCGCGACGGTGGCCTGGTTCGAGCAACTGTCGTCACCGACGGTCGGAGAAGCCATACTTCCTCCCATGGACGCCGACCGAGCACGTGAGCTCCTCGACGCCGAGCGCGAGCGAATCGAGCGCGCGCTCGCCCGCCTGGGCCGAAACCAGGACGGCGACGCGAACGACACGAACCCGGGCGACCTGGGCACCGACCTCTTCCAGGACGAGCTCGACCAGGGTCTCTCGGAGGATCTGCGCGAGCAGCTCGCGGCGCTGGACCGAGCGGAGCTGCGGCTGGCCGACGGAACCTACGGACTGTCGATCGAGAGCGGAGAGCCGATCCCTGACGAGCGACTCGAGATCGTCCCCACCGCCGAGTACACCGTCGACGAAGAGCGCAGCCGCGGCCGCTGAGCCGGGCACGCTCGTCTACGACGGCGAGTGCTCGTTCTGCGTCGCCAGTGCGCAGCGCTTGAACGTGCCCTCGGTGCCGCGGCAGGAGCTCGGCCTGACCGCGGCCGATACGCATTCCGCGGCCATGTGGGTCGGCGACGAGGGCCGGCGATCGTACGGGCACATGGCGATCGCGAACGCCATGCGCGCCTCGGGCGGGTGGCGCGGGATCTGCGGGCGCGTGCTCCTCGTCCCGCCGTTTCGCTGGGGCGCCGCGGCCGTCTACCCGCTCGTCGCGCGCAACCGGCACCGCCTGTGAGCGCCGCCTAGAGCTTCTCGAGCTGCTCGCCGAGCGCCTCGAGGCTCGCGACGTTGTGGCCGCTCGCGAACACGTCGATGTAGGGCAGCGCCGCGTGCATCCCGCGCGCGAGCGGCTCGTAGGCCGGCGATTCCTGGAGAGGGTTCAGCCAGATGACCGAGTGCGCGAGCCGTGACAGCCGCGCCATCTGGGCGGCTAGCACCTCGGGGTCGCCGACCTCGAGCCCGTCCGAGCAGATGACGACGACGGCGCCGCGCGCCAGGCCGCCGTGGCCGAACTCGTCGAGGAAGCGCTTGAGCGAGTCGCCGATGCGCGTCCCGCCGTCCCAGTCCACGACCTCCGCGGCCGCGCGCGTGAGAGCCTCGTCCGGATCCGAGCCCTCGAGCGCACGGGTGACGCGGGTCAGGCGTGTCCCGAAGCAGAACGCCTCCCACCGCCGGTCGGTCTTGAGCGCCGCGTGCGCGAACATGACGAGCGCGCGCGAGTACGAGTCCATCGACCCCGACACGTCGAGGAGCAGGATCAGCCGCCGCGGCCGGGTGCGGCGGCGCCGCCAGGCGCGGTCGAGCGGTTCGCCGCCTGTGCGGAACGAGCGACGCAGCGTCGTGCGCAGATCGGGCTGCCCGACACGGGCGGACTCGCGGCGGCGCGTGCGGCGGCGAGGCACGGCGAGGTCGATCTGCGCCATGAGCTCCGCCAGCTCGGCCTGCGTGCAGCGCGAGAAGCTCTTCTCCTTCAGCGTCTCGACGGAGCTCGCGAGCCCGACGTCCTGCTCGGCCTCCATCTCGACCCGCACCGCGAACGGCTCTCCCCTGGACGGAACCGGCGGCCCGAAGAACTCCCCGAAGACCGCGTCGTAGATCGGGATCTGCTCGGGCTTGCCGATCACGGTCGAGCGGCCCGCCCAGTACAGCCCTTCGGGCGGAAGGAGCGCCGCGGCGCGGCAGAGCTCGGCGATGCGGTCCGGCCCGACAGGCAACCCTTGCGCGCGTAGCGCCCGCCCGAAGCGGGTGAGCGTCGCGACGGAGTCGGCGGCGGCCATCGGCTACTCGACGAGCTCGGCCCAGGCGGCGTCCACGCGCGCGAGGTCCTCGCGGTTCTTCACGGCGGCCCCGAGCGTCTCGCGCCCCGCGTCCCCGTTCACCGAGGGAGCGCCGAGGAGCTGGAGCGCCTGCGCCCAGTCGATCGCCTCGGCGGCGCCGGGGCGTTTTACAAGATCGAGTGTGCGCAACTGCGCGATCGTCCCGGCCACGGAGCGCGCGAGCGCCTCTTCCACTCCCGGCGCGCGCAGGCGAATGATCTCCGCCTCGCGCTCGACGTCCGGAAACTCGATCCAGTGGTAGAGGCAGCGGCGCTTGAGCGCGTCGTGCAGCTCGCGGGTGCGGTTCGACGTGATGACGACGACCGGCGGAACCTCGGCCGCGATCGTCCCCAGCTCGGGAACGGTGACGGAGAAGTCCGAGAGCATCTCGAGGAGGAACGCCTCGAACTCGTCGTCGGCGCGGTCGAGCTCGTCCACGAGCAGCACCGCGTTCTCGCCCGCGCGCACCGCCTTGAGCAGCGGCCGCTCGACGAGGAACTGCGGCCCGTACAGCTCGGAGACGCGGTCCGCGGCTGTCACCTCGCCCTCCTGCAGCGCGCGTGCGTAGAGGAGCTGGCGCGCGTAGTCCCACTCGTAGAGCGCCTGCGAGGCGTCGATCCCCTCGTAGCACTGGAGCCTGATCAGCTCGGTCCCGAGGATGCGCGCGAGCGTCTTCGCCACCTCCGTCTTGCCGACGCCCGCCTCGCCCTCGAGGAGCAGCGGCCGGCGCATGGCAAGCGCCAGATACACGGCGGTCGCGAGTCCTCGGTCGGGCAGATAGGACTCCGCCCGAAGGGCCTGCTCGACCTCGGGGACCGATCCGAAGCGCACCCTTGAAGCGTACGGGATAGAGGAACGATGGAACATGCGGCGCAGGGCGGGTATTCTCGCCCGGTCGGGATGTTTGCCTAGGCAAAGGGGTTCCAAGGAGGCGCGTATGTACCCCGCGAGGTTCGAGTACCACGCACCGACGAGCGTCGAGGAGGCTCTCTCGATCCTCGACCGCTACGGCGACGAAGGGAAGGTGATCGCCGGCGGCCAGAGCCTCATCCCGCTGATGAAGCTCCGGTTCGCCTCGCCGGTCGCGCTCGTCGACATCAACCGCATCGAGGGTCTCGATTCGATCGAGGAGAAGGACGGATTTCTCACCCTCGGCGCGCTCGTGCGCCACAAGGACTGCGAGCAGTCGGAGCTCCTCAAGGGGCGCTACGGCGTCATGGGCGACGCGGCTCCGTTCATCTCCGACCCGATCGTGCGCAACCGCGGGACGGTCGCCGGGTCGCTCGTCCACGCCGATCCCCAGGGCGACTGGGGCTCGGTGCTCATCGCGGCCGGAGCCGAGCTCGAGGTGCGCAGCTCCAGCGGGTCGCGCTCGATCCCGCTCAGCGAGCTGTTCGTCGGGCCGTTCCAGACGAGCCTCGAGCCGACCGAGCTCGCCGTCGCCGTGAAGGTTCCGGATCCCGGCCAGAGCGCCGGCGGCACGTACCTGAAGCTCGAGCGCAAGGTCGGCGACTACGCCACGGTCGGCGTCGCCGTCCATCTGAGCATGGACAACGGGAACGTCGGCCGAGCGGGCATCGCGCTCACCGGAGTCGGCCCGAGCAACCTGCGGGCGACCGCCGCCGAGGAGTCACTGGCCGGCGCAGCTCTGAACGACGACACGATCAAGGCGGCGGCCGAGCTGGCCGCCGAGGCCGCGCAGCCGCGCGCAGACAATCGCGGCAGCGCCGAGTACAAGCGGAGCGTCGTCCGGGTCTTCGCGGAGCGAGGGCTCCGCAAGGCCGCCGAGACGGCGCGCTCGTGAGGAGACGACGATGACTGACACCGCTGTCGAAACGGGCGCGTACACCACCCAGCTGACCGTCACGGTCAACGGAACGTCGCGCTCGCAGGAGGTGGAGAACCGCCTTCTGCTCGTCCACTTCCTCCGCGAGACGCTCGGCCTCACCGGCACGCACATCGGGTGCGACACGACCCACTGCGGCGCCTGCACGGTGCTCGTCGACGGGACGCCCGTGAAGTCGTGCACGCAGTTCGCCGTTCAGACCGAAGGCGCCGAGATCACGACCGTCGAGGGGCTCGCTCCTCCCGGCGGGCTCGACCCGATCCAGGAGGGCTTCCACGAGGAGCACGGCCTCCAGTGCGGGTTCTGCACGCCGGGGATGATGCTCACCGCCAAGGCCTTCCTCGCCGAGAATCCCGACCCGTCCGAGAGCGAGATCCGCTGGGCGCTCTCCGGCAACATCTGCCGCTGCACCGGCTACCAGAACATCGTCAAGGCGGTCCAGAACGCCGCCGCGAAGATGAAGGAAGGGAGCTAGCCATGGCCGCCACCGAAGACCAGGTCATCCGCGGCGTCGGCCACTCCGTCCCGCGCCTCGAGGACGCGCGCTTCATCCGCGGCAAGGGCCAGTACTTCGACGACATCGTCCTCCCCCAGATGCTCCACCTGGAGTTCCTGCGCAGCCCGTTCGCGCACGCCCGCATCAACTCGATCGACACCTCGCGCGCCGAGGCGGTCGAGGGCGTGGTCGCGGTCGTCACGGGCGAGCTCCTCGCGGCGCACAACCTCGCCTGGATGCCGACGCTCTCGGGCGACACGCAGGCCGTGCTCGCCACCGACAAGGTGCGCTTCCAGGGCCAGGAGGTCGCGGCGGTCATCGCCGAGTCGGCCTACATCGCGAAGGACGCCCTCGAGCTGATCGACGTCGACTACGAGCCGCTCCAGGCGATCACGACGCCGCAGCAGGCGCTCGAAGACGGCGCGGTCGTGATTCGCGACGAGAAGGAAGGGCAGGACGACAACCACATCTACCACTGGGAGGCCGGCGACAAGGACGCGACCGAGCAGGCCTTCTCGGCGGCGGACAAGGTGGTGTCACTCGACACCTTCTACCCGCGCTGCCATCCCTCGCCGCTCGAGTGCTGCGGCTGCGTCGCCGACGTGAATCCCGCAACGGGGAAGGCGACGATCTACATGACGTCGCAGGCCCCGCACGCCCACCGCACGCTCTTCGCGATCGTGGCCGGGCTGCCCGAGCACAAGATCCGGATCATCTCCCCGGATCTCGGCGGCGGCTTCGGCAACAAGGTGCCGATCTACCCCGGCTACGTCGTCGCCACAGCCGCGTCGCTCCTCATCGGGCGGCCGGTGAAGTGGGTCGAGGACCGCACGGGGAACCTGATCTCGACCGGCTTCGCCCGCGATTACCACATGCACGGCGAGCTGGCCCTGCAGGGCGACAAGATCACCGGCCTGCGCGTGAAGATGCTCTCCGACAACGGGGCGTTCTTCTCGGATGCGCAGCCGACGAAATGCAAGGCCGGGCTCTTCCACATCGTCACCGGCTCCTACGACATCCCCACCGCGCACATCGAGACCGACGGCGCGTACACGAACAAGGCGCCCGGCGGGCGTCGCGTACCGCTGCTCGTTCCGCGTGACCGAGGCGTCGTACCTGATCGAGCGCCTCGTCCAGAACGCGGCGTACGAGCTCGGCGTCGACCCGGTCGACTTCCGCAAGGCGAACTTCATCCAGCCGGATCAGTTCCCCTACAAGTCGGCCACCGGGTTCGAGTACGACTCGGGCGACTACGAGGCCGCGATGGACCTGGCCCTCGAGAAGATCGGCTACACGGAGCTCCGCAAGGAGCAGGCCGAGGCCCGCGAGGAAGGCCGGCTGCTCGGCATCGGCATCGCCTCGTTCACCGAGGTGGTCGGCGCCGGGAAGGGCGCCGAGTACCAGATCGCAGGCCTGCGCATGAGCGACGGCGCCGAGTTGCGCATCCATCCCACCGGCAAGGCCGTGCTCAAGCTGAGCGTCAAGTCGCAAGGCCAGGGCCACGAGACGACGTTCGCGCAGATCGTCGCCGAGGAGCTCGGGCTCCAGCCGGAGGACATCGAGGTGCAGGAGGGCGACACGGATCACACGCCGTACGGCCTCGGCACCTACGCGAGCCGCTCCACCCCGGTCTCCGGGGCCGCGACCGCGATGGTCTCGCGGCGGGTGCGGGCCAAGGCCGCGAAGATCGCCGCGCACCTGCTCGAGGCGTCCGAGGACGATCTCGAGTGGACGCAGGGCAAGTTCAGCGTGAAGGGCGCGCCCGACAAGTCCACGTCCATTCAGGACATCGCCTTCGCGGCGTACACGAACGTCCCGGACGGGCTTGAGGGAGGGCTCGAGGCGGTCTACTACTACGACCCGCCGAACATGACCTACCCGTTCGGCACGTACGCCGTCGTCGTCGAGGTCGACCGCGGCACCGGCGTGTGGAAGGTGCTGAAGTGCGTCGCCGTGGACGACTGCGGCGTCCGCATCAACCCGATGATCGTCGAGGGCCAGATCATGGGCGGCCTCACCGAGGGCTTCGCGATCGCGGCGATGCAGCTCATCGACTTCGACGAGGACGGCAACTGCATCGGCGCCGACTTCATGGACTACCTCCTCCCGACCGCGTGGGAGACGCCGGCGTTCGATCTCGGCGAGACCGTGACGCCGTCGCCGCACCACCCGATCGGCGCCAAGGGCGTCGGCGAGTCGGCCACGGTCGGCGCGCCGGCCGCGTTCGTGAACGCCGTGGTGGACGCGCTCGCGCACGCGGGCATCCGCAACCTCGAGATGCCGGTCACCTCGAGCAAGGTGTGGGCGGCGCTTCAGGAGGCCGGCCTCGCGGAGTGAATCCAGCTGACGTCATCATCGAGGCGGGGAAGCTTGCGGCAGCCGGAAGGCCGTACGCGCTTGCGACCGTCGTCGATGTGGTCAAGCCCGCGTCGTCCAAGCGCGGCGACCGGGCGATCGTCACGCCCGACGGCACGCTCACCGGCTGGATCGGCGGCGCGTGCTCCGAGCCCTCGGTCATCCGCGAGTCGCTGCGCGCGCTCGCGGACGGCCAGGCGCGGGTGGCCCGGATGGAAGGCGAATGCGCATCGGAAGGAGTCGTGGAGGTCTTGATCGAGCCCGTGCTCCCCACCCCGCTTCTCGCCGTCATGGGCGAGAGCCCCGCGGCCCGAACGCTCGGCGAGCTGGCCCGCATCGTCGGCTGGCGCGTCCAGACGGACGGCGTCGGGGGGGCCGACGCCGTGGTCGTCGCGACGATGGGCCATGGGGACGAGCGAGCACTCGCGGACGCCCTCGGCTCCGAGGCCGGTTACATCGGGCTCGTCGCCAGCTCCAAGCGGGCGGCGACGGTCCTCGCCACGCTGCGCGACTCGGGCCTCGACGAGGAATCGGTGCTGCGCGTTCGCGCCCCGGCCGGGCTCGATCTCGGGCCGTCCTCCCAGCAGGAGATCGCCGTCGCGATCCTGGCCGAGCTCGTCGCGTGGAAGCACATGCGGGCCGACTCCGCGCCCGCGCCCGAGGAGGGAATCGACCCTGTCTGTGGCATGACCGTTGCGGTCTCGGGAGCCGCGGCGGTGATCGAGCACGAGGGGGTGACTGTCGTCTTCTGCTCGGCGCACTGCCGGGCACAGTTCGAGGCCGAGCCCGAGCGCTACAGCCTGAGGGCCCCGTGAGGGACATCCTCTCGACGCTCGAGCGCTGGGCCGCCGACGGCACGCCGGTGGCGATCGCGACCGTGGTCGACACGGAGCGCTCGGCCCCGCGCGATCCCGGCGCCGCGCTGGCCGTCTCGGACGGCGGCGACGTGATCGGCTCGGTGACCGGCGGCTGTGTCGAGCCCGCGGTCTACGGCGAGGCGCGCGAGGTGCTGGCGGGCGGCGAGCCCCGGCTGAAGACCTACGGGATCGCCGACGAGGAGGCGTTCGAGGTCGGCCTCCCCTGCGGGGGAACCGTCCACATCTTCGTCGACCGGCTCGACCCCGAGATCGTCGTGCCCGATCGTCGAGGCGGTCCGGGAGGAGCGGCCGATCGCGCTCGAGATCAGGATCACCGGCGAGGACGTCGGCGCGAAGCGGCTCGTCGGCCTCGACGACGGGGGCCCGGCCGCTGAACTTCTTGCCCGCGGCGACACGGGGATCGTCGACACGCCCGAGGGGCAGCTCTTCGTCTCGTCCTTCGCGCCCCGGCCGAACATGTACGTCTTCGGCGCGATCGACCACGCCGCCGCCGTCGCCGAGATGGGCCGCTTCCTCGGCTACCGCGTGACCGTCTGCGACGCGCGCGCCAAGTTCGTCACGCGCGAGCGCTTCCCCGACGTGGACGAGCTCGTCGTCGAGTGGCCCGACAAGTTCCTCGCGGGCGCGCACGTCGACGAGCGGACGGCCATCTGCGTCCTCACCCACGACCACAAGTTCGACATCCCGGCGCTCAAGGCCGCGCTGGAGACGAACGCCGGCTACATCGGCGCGATGGGCGCGAAGCGCACGAACGCCGACCGCGCCGAGCGGCTGCGCGCCGAGGGCGTCACCGACGAGGAGATGGCCCGCATCCACGCCCCCATCGGCCTGAAGATCGGCTCCCGCTCCCCCGAGGAGGTCGCCGTCGCCGTGGCCGCCGAGATCGTCCAGGTCATGCGCTCACCCAAGCCCAAACCCCAGGAGGCACTCACCCCGTGAAGCTCGAGAACTCATTCCAGGTCGACGCTTCCCCCGAGAAGGCATGGGCTCTCCTCATGGACGTCCCGAGGATCATCCCGTGCATGCCCGGCGCGAAGCTCGACGAGACGGTGAGCGACTCGAACTGGCTTGCGACGATGCAGGTGAAGCTCGGCCCGATCGGGCTGACGTTCGCGACCGACTGCAAGCGCACCGACGTGGACGAGGCCAACCGCAGCGTGACGCTCAAGGCCGACGCGCGGGAAACCAGGAATCGCGGCCGCGCAAGCGCGTC
The DNA here is from genome assembly GCA_963716005.1 of uncultured Thermoleophilia bacterium. Taxonomy (GTDB): domain Bacteria; phylum Actinomycetota; class Thermoleophilia; order Gaiellales; family Gaiellaceae; genus CAVRUF01. The sequence goes on along the minus strand of OY970285.1, from coordinate 327,396 downwards.
GATCGTCTCGTCGCTGGCGCCCGAGAACGGCGGCACGCGGGTGGACATCGTCACGGACGTCCACCTCGCCGGCACGCTCGCCCAGTACGGCCGCGGGATGATCGAGGACATCTCCACCCAGATGGTCACGAGCTTCGCCACGTGCCTGCAGGCGCAGCTCGGCGATTCCACGGAGGAGGCCGAGGCGGCCGTCGCCGCACAGGCGAAGCCGATCTCGGGCCTCTCGCTCTTCTTCGGCAGCATCGGTCGCAAGATCCGAGGCATCTTCGGAAGGAGTTGAAATGACGCAGATCGCCGTCAACGTCAACGGAGAACGCCACGAAAGCGAGGTGGAGCCGAGGCAGCTCCTCGTCTACTACCTTCGCGAGCAGCTCGAGCTGACCGGGACGGTGGTCGGCTGCGACACCTCCTCCTGCGGCTCCTGCACGGTGCTGCTCGACGGCGAGTCGGTGAAGTCGTGCACGGTGCTCGCAGTCCAGGCCGACGGCGCCGAGGTGACGACGATCGAGGGCCTCGCCCCGAACGGAGGCGGCCTCCATCCCGTCCAGCAGGCGTTCCACGAGGAGCACGGGCTCCAGTGCGGGTTCTGCACGCCGGGGATGGTGATGGCGACGGTCAGCCTGCTCGAGGAGAACCCGAGCCCGTCCGACGAGGAGATCCGGCATGCGCTCGAGGGCAACCTCTGCCGCTGCACCGGCTACGTCAACATCGTCAAGGCCGTGAAGTCCGCGGCCGCGGCCTGAGGGAGGCGACATGGCTACCACCGAAGCCGAGACCTACATCGGAAAGCCGGTTGCCCGCAGGGAGGACGCGGCGCTGCTCACCGGCCAGTCCCGCTTCGTCGACGACCTGACCCTGCCCGGGATGGTGTGGGCGTCCATCGTCCGCAGCCCGTTCGCCCACGCGAAGATCAACAGCGTCGACGTGTCCAGGGCCCTCGAGTCCGAAGGCGTCGTCGCCGCGTTCACGGGCGCCGACCTCGACGAGGACTGGGCCACGACGCTCCCCTGCGTGTGGCTCGTCACCGAGGACACGAAGCAGCCGAACCACCGGCCGCTCGCCACCGACAAGGTGCGTTACCAGGGGGACGGCGTCGCGGTCGTCATCGCCGAGTCCCGCGCGCTTGCAGTGGACGCGGCGGAACTCGTCGACGTCGACTACGAGCCGCTCCCGGCGGTGATCGACCCGGAGGCGGCGCTGGCCGACGACGCGCCGATCCTCCACGAGGAGTTCGGCACGAACCACTGCTTCACGTGGAAGCTCGAAGCCGGCGGCGTGGACGAGATCTTCGAGAGCGCGCCCGTCACGGTGAAGGAGCGCTTCCGCCAGCAACGGCTCATCCCGAACGCGATCGAGCCTCGCGGCGTGATCGCGCAGTACGTCGCCTCGACCGACGAGTACACGCTCTGGTCGGCGACGCAGATCCCGCACATCCTCCGCTTCTGGCTCGCAGTCGTCCTCGGCGTCGCCGAGAGCAAGCTGCGCGTCGTCGCCCCGGACGTGGGCGGCGGCTTCGGCTCGAAGCTGAACGTCTACGCCGAGGAGGCGCTCGCGCTCGTCCTCGCCCGGCGGCTCGGCCGTCCGGTCAAGTGGACGGAGGAGCGCTCCGAGGGCTACCTGGCCACGATCCACGGTCGCGACCAGTGGCAGCAGATGGAGTTCGCGGCCACCGAGGACGGGAAGATCCTCGCCGTCCGCGCGAAGCTGACCGTCGGGCTCGGCGCGTACCTCCAGCTCGTCACGGCCGGGCACGCCGATCCTTGGCGGCTGGGTCTACGGCGGGCCGTACGACGTCACCGGCTACTCGCTCGAAGTGGTGGGCGCGTTCACGACCGCCACGCCGACGGACGCCTATCGCGGGGCCGGTCGGCCCGAGGCGACGTTCCTGATCGAGCGAACGGTGGACGCGCTCGCGCGAAAACTCGACATGGATCCGGCGGAGCTGCGGCGCAAGAACTTCGTCACGGAGTTCCCGCACACACTGGCCTCCGGGCTCGAGGTCGACTCCGGCGACTACGTCGGAGCGCTCGACCGCGCGCTCGAGATGGCCGGCTACGAAGACCTTCGCAAGGAGCAGGCCGAGCGCCGTGCGAACGGCACGACGAAGGAGCTCGGCATCGGTTTCTCGACCTACAACGAGATGTGCGGGCTCGCGCCGTCGCGCATCCTCGGCGCCATCCTCTACGCCGCCGGCGGCTGGGACGCGGCCACGATCCGCTGCCTGCCGACCGGCTCGATCCAGGTGTTCATCGGAACATCGCCGCACGGCCAGGGGCACGTGACCACGTTCTCGCAGATCGTCGCCGACCGGCTGGGCGTTCCGCTCGAGTCGGTCGAGATCGTCCACGGGGACACGTCCACGATGCAGCTCGGCCTCGACACGTACGGGAGCCGCTCGCTCGCCGTGGGCGGGATCGCGCTCTACAACGCGGCCGAGAAGGTGATCGGCAAGGCCCGCAAGGTGGTCGCGCACCAGCTCGAGGTGGCCGAGGAGGATCTCGGCTACGAGCACGGCCGCTTCACCGTCGCGGGCACCGACAAGTCGATGACGGTGCAGGACGCGGCGCTCCAGGCGTTCGTCGCGCACAACCTCCCGGACGGGATGGAGCCCGGCCTCGAGGCGACGTTCGTCTACGACCCGCCCAACTTCAGCTGGCCCGGCGGCGCGCACATCTGCATCGTCGAGGTCGACACGGAGACCGGCGAGGTCGACCTGAAGCGCTACATCGCCGTGGACGAGATCGGCAACGTCATCAATCCGCAGATCGTCGACGGCCAGATCCACGGCGGCGTCACGCAGGGGATCGCGCAGGCCTTGTGGGAGGAGGCGATCTACGACGAGGACGGCAACCTGACGACGGCGTCGATGCTCAGCTACCTAATCCCCTCGGCGGCCGAGACGATCGACTACGAGCTCGACCGCGTGAACGCTCCGAGCCCGACCAACCCGCTCGGCGTCAAGGGCGTCGGCGAGACCGGCACGATCGCGTCGACGCCGGCCGTCATCAACGCGATCGTCGACGCGCTCTCGCCGTACGGCGTCACGGACGTGGAGATGCCCGCCAAGCCCGAGCGCGTCTGGCGAGCGATCCAGGAAGGAGGTGCGTCGTGATCCCGGCCAAGTTCGACTACGAGGTGGCGAGCTCGGTCGACCATGCGATCGAGCTTCTCGGCTCCGACAAGGACGCGAAGCTGATCGCCGGCGGCCACTCGCTGCTCCCGCTCATGCGGCTGCGCCTCGCGCGGCCCGAGCTGCTCGTGGACATCGGTCGCCTCTCTGACCTCTCCTACGTCCGCGAGGACGGCGACACGATCGCGATCGGCGCCCTCACGCGCTTCCGCGACCTCCAGATCAGACGACCTCCTGGCGAAGGAATGCCCGTTGATCCCGCACGTGTGCGGGGTGATCGGCGACCCGCAGGTGCGTCATCGCGGAACGATCGGCGGTTCGGTCGCCGACTCCGATCCGGCCTCGGACTCGCCGACGGTGCTCATGGCGCTCGACGCCGAGCTCGTCGTCCGCGGGCCGGACGGCGAGCGGCGCCTGCCCGTCGGGGAGAGCTTCGGCGGCTTCCTCCAGACCGCGCTCGGGCCTCAGGAGGTGCTGACGGAGATCCGCGTCGCCAAGGGCCAGAAGGGCGCGTACCTGAAGTTCCAACGTCGCGCGCAGGACTGGGCGACCGTGGCCGTGGCGGCCGTGCGCTCGAACGGCACGACGCGGGTGGCGCTCACGAACATGGCCCCGACGACGATGCGCGCGCAGCGGCGTCGAGGAAGCGCTCGCCGGCGGAGCCGACGCGGCGGCCGCCTCGGAGCGGGCGGCCGAGGGAACGAGCCCGCCGAGCGACCACAACGCAAGCGGCGAATTCCGCGAGCACCTGGCGCGCGTCATCACGAGGCGCGCGCTCGAGGAGGCTTCCGCGGCCTGATCGGAGGACTGATCCTCGCCGCAGGGGGCGGCAGCCGGTTCGGCGGGACGAAGCAACTCGCCGAGCTGGACGGTCGCCCCCTGCTGGCGCATGCGATCGACGCGATGAAGGCCGTTCCGGCGGTCGAGCGGATCGTGGTCGTGGTCGGCTCGGACGCCGAGCGGGTTCGGGCAGCAGCCGGCCCGGGCGTCGAGACGGTCGTCGCCGAGGATTGGGACGAGGGAATCGCCGCATCGCTCCGCACCGGGATCGCCGCGCTGGCAAACGCCGACGCGGTGGTGCTCACGCTCGGCGACCAGCCGCGCGTCGGCCCCGAGGCGATCGAGGCCGTGCTGGCTGCCGGCGCCCCGGCCCGCGCCGTGTACGGCGGAGCGCCGGGCCATCCGGTCCTGATCGGACGAGATCTGTTCCCCGCCGTCGCGGAACTCACCGGCGACCAGGGCGCGCGCGACCTTCTCGCCGCCCACGGGGTCACCGAGGTCGACCTGACTTCGCTCGGCGGCTCGGAGGACGTCGACACACCCGCCGATCTCGAGTCGCTATACTAAACCATCCGGTTAACTAACCAGGTGGTTCAACGCGGTGACAACTGCGCAGCTCAATCTCACGTTCGCGGCCCTCTCCGACCCGACGCGCCGGGCGATCCTGGCGCGGCTCGCGACCGGCGAGGCCACCGTCACCGAGCTCGCGAAGCCGTTCAAGATCAGCCTCCCCGCCATCTCGAAGCATCTGAAGGTGCTCGAGCGCGCCGGCCTGATCGTCCGCGGTCGCGCGGCCCAGTGGCGCCCCTGCCGGCTCGAGCCCGCCGCCCTCGAGGGCGCCGCCGAGTGGCTCGAGGATTACCGCGTGTTCTGGGAGGGCAGTTTCAACCGTCTCGACGACCATCTCCGAGCGATTCAGAAAGGGAACGCCGAATGACCGATCCGAACCGCCAGCAAATGACCGTCACCCGAGTCTTCGACGCGCCGCGCGAGCTCGTCTGGAAGACCTGGACTGAGCCCGAGCACTTCGCCCACTGGTTCGGCACGCCGCCGCTGACCACGCCGGTCGAGGAGATCTCGATGGACGTACGCCCCGGCGGCCGGTGGGCGGCGACGATGGTGCACGAGGAAGACCCGACCAACCGGCTGCCGTTCCGCGGCAAGTACGCCGAGGTGGTCGAGCCCGAGCGCCTGGTGATGATCTTCGAGGACGTGACGAACGACGACAACCCGAACGTCGAGACGCTCACCGTGACGTTCACCGATCTCGGCGACGGGCGCACCGAGATCGTCGCGAACCAGGCCGGCCACATGCCCGAGGAGGAGTACGGGGAGCCGCTCCAGTCCGGCTACGGCGGATTCTTCGACCGGCTCGAGGCGCACCTGGCAGATCTCCAGAAGGGAGCAGCATGACGACCACGATCTTCGAGACGACCTCCGACACCGAGCTCGTCGCGACCCGAACGTTCGACGCGCCGATCGAGCTCGTATGGGAGGTGTGGACGAATCCCGAGCACGTCTCCAATTGGCTCCTCGGCCCCGAGGGCTGGACGATGCCCGTCTGCGACATGGACTTCCGCGTGGGCGGCGCCTGGCACTACGTCTGGCGCAAGGACGACGGCGAGGAGATGGCGATGACCGGCGAGTACCGCGAGATCACGCCTCCGACCCGCATGGTCCAGACCGAAAACTGGGGCGGCGAATGGCCCGAGACGCTGAACACGCTCGAGCTTTCGGACGAGAACGGCAAGACGCGCATGGTCATGTCCGTCTCCTATCCGTCCAAGGAGGCCCTGGAAGCCGCGGTCGCGACCGGCATGAACGACGGCGCGGCGGTCACCTTCGACCGGCTCGACGAGTACCTGGCGTCGCTCAGCTGAGCAGACGCTCGGAGACGTCCCAGAGACGATCGGCGTTCGCTTCGTCCAACGCGTACGGGGCGACGCCGGTCATGTCTCCGGGGCGCTTGGCCACGACTTCGGCCTCATTGCAGTTGACGAAGTAGCGGCCGCCGACGCCGTCGAGGAGCGGCGACGTGGCCACGAGGACGGTCGTCGAAGCGCCTTCCTCGGTCGTCTTGCGCAGCTCGGGGCTGATGCTGAAGCTCTCGTACCCGCCGACGTGGCGCTGGAGGTTCGTGGCGATCGCGCCCGGCATGAGGGCGTTCACGGTGATCCCGTCGCCGGCCCAGCGGGCGGTGGCGCCGACGGCGAAAAGCACGTTCGCGGTCTTCGACTGCCCGTAGGCGAGCCAGGGGTCATAGCGGCGGAATGCGAAATGCAGGTCGTCGAAGATCACCGGCGAGAGGAAGTGCGCGCTCGAGCTGACCGAGACGACCCGCGCCGGCGCGGCCGCGGCGAGCGCGTCATGGAGCCCGACGCTCAGGGCGAAATGGCCGACGTGGTTCGTCGCGAACTGCATCTCCCAGCCCTCGGCGGTGTGCTCCTCGGGCATGGCCATGACGCCGGCGTTGTTGACCAGCACGTCGAGCGGCCCCTCCCACGCTGCGACGAAAGCGGCGATCGAGGCGCGGTCGGCGAGGTCGAGCCGGGCGACGCGGATGTTCTCCATGGACGTCGAGTCGACGATGTCCGCGGCGGCCTCGGATCCGGCCTCGACATTGCGCACGGCCAGCGTCACGTCAGCGCCGCCCGCGACGAGCGCCCGGGCGGTCTCGACTCCGATTCCCGAGGAGCCGCCGGTGACGATCATCCGCTTGCCCGTGAGGTCGATGCCGTCGACCACCTCGGCCGCGGTCGTGTGGAACCCGAAGGGCGTCGTGATCCGCTCCATGCGGCGGAGCGTACCGGCGGCCTACCGCCAGGGGCCGACGGCGAAGAGCCAGGCCGCGACGAGGTAGAGAAACGCCCCCTCGGCGAGCAGCCCGATCCGGGGCCGGCGCCAGGCGACGAGCGCCGCCGCGATTGCGCCGAGCGCGAGGAGGCCGATCCACCAGTCCGAGACCGTCGACACCTCCGAGATCCGGATCAGCGTCGGGTAGGCGTATTCGTCGTACGAGTAGAAGTAGGCGGTCGCCATGAAGACCGCCGCGATTCCGACGAACGGCAGCGGCGGAACGGCCAGCGCGACGCTCATCGCCCGCGAGGCGGACGCGACCACGTAGAGGAAGCCTCCGATGACGAGCGCGACGAAGGAGATTGCACGGAAGAAATCGGTGCCCGACACGGGGTTCTCCGAATCTGACCACCCCGGGCCGACGGCGAGCCAGACGAGGAGCAGCCCTGCGCTCATGAGGATCAGCAGGAGGGCGACCGTGACGGCCCAGCCGACTAGCGAACCACGCCCGACCTTATCCATACCAACAATGCTATATCTCACTGTTGATATATGCAAGCTACTCGATCGTGTGGATCACGTACGCGACCGCGAAGCCGAGCGTGGTCACGACGCCGACCAGCTTGCCTCCGTGCCGGTAAGCCTCGGGGATCATCGTGTCGGCGAGCATCGTGAGGATCGCTCCGGCAGCGAACGTGAGCACGAACGCGACCACGTCCGGCGACGCGCTCTGGAAAAGCGCGTATCCCACGAGCGACGACAGCCCGGACACCAACGCGATCGCTATCCACATCCAGAGGATCCGCATGCGCTTCCAGCCGCCTGCCGTGAGTCCGGCCGTCGACGAGAGCGCTTCCGGCACGTTCGAGATGAAGACGGCGATGAGGTATGCCACGCCGATTTCTCCGCTCTCGAAGAGCGTCAGGCCGATCACGATCGACTCGGGGATCCCGTCGAGCACCGTTCCCAGCACGATCGCGAGGCCCGAGCCGCTTTCCTGCGCGCCGGTCGAGTCCTTGCGCGCGCTCCCACCCCAGCGGTCGATCAGGACGTCGCCGACGAAGAACACGGCGCAACCGACGAAGAGCCCGGCCAGCGGGGCGCCCTGCCCGGACGCGATGTTCGATGACTCCTCCACGAGGTCGAACGCGACCGCGCTGATGAGGACGCCCGCGCCGAAACCCATGACGAGCCCGATGGCACGCAGGTTGACCGGGATGAAGAACGCGATCAGTGCGCCGAGAACGAGCGACGAAGCGGCGAGGAGCCCCCAGGCGAAGGCGGCACCCATCAGCGGCCCTGCGAGAATCGGCGCATGAAGGTGATCAAGCTAGACGGTCTGGCGGAAACCACAATCGCCCGTGAGCTCGTCGGTGCCGATCACGGGCTCGACATCACGCTGATCCTGGTCGACTCCGCACCCGGCGGCGGACCTCGGCTGCACAAGCACCCCTACGACGAGATCTTCATCGTCCAAGAGGGCCAGGCGACGTTCACGGTCGGCGACGCGGAGATCGTCGCGGGACCCGGCGATGTTCTCGTCGCGGAAGCAGGCGAGCCGCACAGGTTCGTAAACTCGGGCGACGGACGTCTGCGCCAGGTGGACATCCACATGAGCCCGGCGTTCTCGACCGAGTGGCTCGAGTAGCTACCGAACCTTGAGCCCGAGCGACCCGCCGGTGTAGCCGGACTTGGTCACGGTGGCTTTCAGGGATTTGCCCTTGCCCGTGATGCGCAGCGTGACCTTGCCCTGCGCGTTAGTGGTGCCCGACTTGCCGCCGGCCTTGACCTTGGCGCCCTTCACGGCGTCGCCGGCATCGCGGACGGCGAACGTGACGGAGACGCGCTGCCCCCGTGGGAGCTTCGCGCGGCTCGACGAAAGCGAAAGCCCGGGGAGCGCGCGCTTGTAGTAGGTCACGGCGTTCGCGCTCAGGTTCGGCGTCGCATTCACGAACAGGTCGACCGCCTTCGAGGTCGCGTTTCCGTCCAGGTGGTACATGCCGGTGACGCCGGGGCGCCCGACGTTGACGACCGCACCCCACTTCGTCGCCGCCTTGTTCGAGCGGCGCGCGAAGACGTGGTACAGGAAGCCGACCCGGTTCACCCAGGCGACCCAGAGGCGACCGTCGGGCGCCGCCGCCACCGTGGCCGTCGTGTTGTTGCCGATGGTCTTCGCGAGCTCGGTCGTCCCGGTCGCGCCGACCTTCCAGACCCTCACGCGGTTCAGCGACGGGTAGCCGATTGCATAGGCGACGTAGAAGCCGCCGCCGACGCGAGCGACTATCGGCGTCCGGCCGAGCATCCCGACCGTCATGTTCCCGGTGCCCGGCATTCTAGAGGGAGAGCCGATCGGCGCGCCGTCCGAGGCGACGCCCTGCGCATAGACGCCGTGACTCGCGGCCGCGTTCGAGTACCACGCGAGCATCGCATTCATGCCGCTCGCTGCGATCCCCGGTGTCGTAGCCGGAGTTTCCGAGCGGCGACTGGTAGTCGTAGTTGGGGCCTGTAGTCGCGATGGATCCGCTGTGCACCCACGTGCCGAGCGTTCCCGCCCAGGCGACGAGCGGCGTCCCGTCGGAGAGCACGGTCGCAGCGGTGGGGCTGCCGTACGCCTGTCCGCCCGGCGGCACCACGTTGCTGGCGGTGTGGGCCCCAGCCGAACATCGAGAAGAACGTCGCGACACCCATCTCATTCGGCAGATCGCTGGGATCGGTCGTACGGATCGCGCCGAAGAAGACGCTGCAGTCCCAGCCGGCGTGGAGACGATCGCGGGGTTCTGGATCTCCGCCCAGTTCGAAACGATCGGGCTGGTCACGCCGACCTGACCGTTCGCGCCGATCGCGGTGTGCTTGAGATCGTCGGTGTTCGGCCCGCTGCGGATCGACCACGCGACGTGCAGCACGCCGTCCGGCGTCCGCGCGAGCCCGACCTGGTCGCTCGAGGATCCGCCGCTCCCCGTGATCTGCTTCCACGTGGCCGCGTCGGCCGAAGCGGGCGCGACGAGGAGGAGTACGGCGGCGAGCAGGCAGAGCCTCACAGTCGGAGTATGTGACGAGCAGGACGAACTCGCAACGATGCCCGGGCAAGGCGTGCGCTAGTGTCGCTTTGCGATGTCGCAGAACCTGATCGAGCTGCTCAAGCGGCGCGGAGGTGGCGACGGCCCGGTGACGGCGCTCGACGTCCTCCGGGAGGCCGCGGCGAAGCGCGGCCAGATCACCGACGACGACCGCCGGCACGCGGCGGCGGTGTCAGGGCTCCCCGAGGCGACCGTCTACGGGATCTCGACCTTCTACGACGATCTCGTCCAGCCGTCGGCCGAGCGTGTCGTGCGCGTGTGCACCGGAACCGCGTGCTGGGCGGCACGCTTCGACGAGCAGATCGGCGAGCTCGAGAGCGGTCTCGGTGTGACGATGGGGACGACGGACGGCGCGGTCGCTCTGAACGAGACCGTCTGCCTCGGCTTCTGCCACTCGAGCCCGTCCTTCCGCGAGGGCGACGTCGTCGATGCGGGGCCGGGTGCGCTCGAGCGCCTGCTCGCCGGAGAACCGCGGCCCGCGGCCGAGCCCGAGTGGTCGAGCGTCCTCGACGAGCCGGTATTGATCCGCGCCGGCGACTGGAGCGGACTACGCGCGGCGCTCAACTCCACTCCCGACGATTTGGTCGCCGAGGTAAAGGCCGCGAATCTGCGCGGCCGCGGCGGCGCGGGCTTCCCCGCCGGGCTCAAGTGGGACTTCACGCGGAAGAACCCGGGCGAGAAGTTCATCGTCGTGAACGGCGACGAGGGCGATCCTGGCTCGTACATCGACAAGTACCTGATGGAGCAGAACCCGTCGCTCCTGCTCGAAGGCATGGCGATCGCCGGGTTCGCGGTCGGCGCCGAGGTCGGGTTCGTCTACGTCCGCTCGGAGTACCCGCGCTCGAAGCCCGCGCTCGACGCGGCAATCGAGCGTGCCTGTGCAGAAGGCCACCTCGGCGACTCGATCTACGGCAGCGGCTTCTCGTTCTACGTCCACGTGCTCGAGGGCGCCGGGTCGTACGTGGTCGGCGAGGAGACCGCGCTCCTGAACTCACTCCAGGGCCTGCGCGGCGTGGTCAACGCGCGCCCGCCGTTCCCCGCTGAGAAGGGCTACCACTCGCTGCCGACCGTCGTGAACAACGTCGAGACGCTCTGCAACGCGCCGTTCATCGCCGCGCACGGCGCCGAGGCCTACGCGGCGCTCAGCCCCGGCGCGACGCCGGGCACAAAGCTCGTCTGCCTGAACGAGCGCTTCTCCAAGCCCGGTGTGTACGAGGTTCGCTTCGGCACGACGATGCGCGAGATCTGCGAGGAGATCGGGGGCGGGCTCGTGGACGGCCGCGAGATCAAGGCGCTCCAGATCGGTGGCCCGCTCGGCGGGATCCTCCCGGGGACGCTGCTCGACACGCCGTTCGACTTCGACGAGCTGGCGGCGCAGGGCTGCATGGTCGGCCACGGCGGGATCGTCGCCTTCGACGACCGCACCGACATGCGCGCGCTCGCACGGCACCTCCTGCGCTTCGGCGCCCACGAGAGCTGCGGCAAGTGCTTCCCCTGCCGGATCGGCCTGACCCGCGCGCTCGAGCTGGTCGAGGCCGAGGCGGCGGTCGACCGGGCCAAGCTCGAGGAGCTGCTCGAGACGCTCGAGGTCGCGAGCCTGTGCGCCCACGGCGGCGGCATGCCCGCGCCGATCCGCTCGCTCATCGCCCACTGGCCGGACGAGCTGGGGCTCGGCTGATGCAGGTCTACGTGGACGGCATCGAGGTCGAGGTCGCGCCCGGGACGACCGTGCTCACGGCGGCGAAGCTCGTCGACCGCTGGGTGCCGACGCTCTGCTTCGACGACCGCATGGTTCCGTTCGGCGCCTGCCGCGTGTGTCTGGTGGGCGTCGAGGGAGCGCCGAAGCCGATCCCCGCGTGCACGTCTCCGTGCCAGGACGGGATGAAGATCGTCACCACCGACGAGCAGTCGCGCCGCATCGCGGCGAACGTGGTCGAGCTCGTCCTCTCGGAGCTGCCGGAGCCGCCCGCGCCGCACACGGAGCTCGCCGCGGTGGCCCGCGAGCTCGGCGTCGGGGCCCCCCGCTGGACCGGCGCGCTCCACGAGGTCAAGCACGACGAGCGCCATCCGTACCTGGTCTTCCAGCACGAGCTCTGCATCTCGTGCGGGCGCTGCGTGCGCGCGTGCGACGAGGTGCAGGGAGCCTTCGCGCTGACCGCCACCGGACGGGGTTTCCACGCCAACGTCACGGCCGGTTTGGATTCGGGTTTCAAGGAAAGTTCCTGCGTATCATGTGGTGCATGTGCGGACACGTGTCCCACTGACGCGATCACGGAGCATCTCCTCGTCGACATCGCCGAGGAGACCCCGAACTGAGAGGTGCTCGGATGGCTGAACGGCGTTTCGACTCGACAACGGAGACGACGTGCGGCTACTGCGGCGTCGGCTGCAAGCTCGACGCGCACCAGCGCGGCGGGCGGATCGTCTCGATCAGCCCCGGCGACGGCCCCGCGAACCGCGGCCACACGTGCCTCAAGGGCCGCTTCGCCCACCAGTTCACGCGCTCGCGCGACCGCCTGACCGCCCCGCTCGTCCGCGAGAGCGGCACCTTCCGGATCGCCTCCTGGGAGGAAGCGCTCGACCGCGTCGCCGAGGCGTTCCTCTCCATCAAGGCCGAGCACGGCGCCGACGCGATCGCCGGCCTCGCCTCCTCGCGGGCCACGAATGAGGATTGTTATGCGATGCAGCGAGTATTTCGCGCCGCGATCGGCACGCACAACATCGACAACTGCTCGCGCGTCTGCCATTCCCCCACCTCGTACGCGCTGCGCAAGTCGCTCGGCCGCTCCGGCTGCTCGGGCTCCTTCGACGACATCGAACGCACCGAGGTGCTGCTGATCATCGGCGCGAACCCGACCGCGGCGCATCCGGTCGCCGGCGCGCGGATGAAGCAGGCCGCCTTGAAGGGCGCGAAGCTCATCACCGCCGACCCGCGCCGCATCGAGCTCGCCGACTACGGCGTCCTCCACTGCCCGGTGCACCCGGGGACGAACGCGGCCTTCCTGAACGGACTCGCGCACGTGGTCATCCGCGACGGGCTCGTGAACACGGAGTTCGTGAACGCGCGCACGGACGGGTACGAGGCGATCGCCGACGTCGTCTCCGCGTACACCCCCGAGGCGACCGAGGAACTGACCGGCGTTCCCGCCGAGGACATCGTGCGCGCCGCGCACCTCTACGGCGAGGCGGAGACCGGCTCGATCGCCTGGGGCCTCGGCGTGACCGAGCAACTCTACGGCTCCGAGTGCGTGCAGCTCATCTGCAATCTCGCGCTCCTCACCGGAAAGCTCGGCCGGCCCGGCTGCGCCCTCATGCCGCTCCGCGGACAGAACAACGTCCAGGGCTCGTCCGACATGGGCGCGCTGCCCGATACGTACACCGCGTACCGCTCGGTCGAGGACGAGGAGGTCTCGCGCATGTTCGAGGAGCGCTGGGGCGTCGAGATGAAGCGCGAGCGCGGCCTGAAGATGCCCGAGATGTTCGACGCGGCGATCGAGGGCAGCCTCAAGGCGATGTGGATCACGGGCTACGACATCGTCCAGTCGGATCCGGACGTCGAGCACGTGATGGAGGCGCTCGGCAGCCTCGAGTTCCTCGTCGTCCAGGAGATCTTCGAGAACGAGACGTCCAAATTCGCGAACGTGATCCTCCCGGCTTCGTCGTTCCTCGAGAAGACAGGGACGTTCACAAACGCCGAACGCCGGATCCAGCTCGTGCGCGCGGCGGTCGACCCGCCCGGCGCGGCGAAGACCGACCTGGAGATCTGCTCGCTGATCTCCGAGCGACTCGGCTACGACCTCGGGTACGACAGGCCCGAGGACGTCATGGCCGAGATCGCCGAGCTCACGCCCGACTTCGCCGGTGTGACGTACGAGCGGCTCGATGGCCGCGGCCTCCAGTGGCCGGTCGCCGCCGACGGCTCGGACGCGCCGATCCTCTACGAGGAGACGTTCGACCTCCTCCCGGGCGGCCGCGCCCATTTCGCCCCGCTGCCGTACAAGGAGCCCGGCGACGAGGCGAGCGAGGAGTTCCCGCTGATCCTCGTCACCGGCCGGCGGCTCGAGCACTACAACGTGGGAACGATGACGCGCCGCACGGGGAACCTCGACCTGCTGCCGAAGGACTGGCTCGAGATCCATCCCGAGGACGCGGCAGAGCTGGGCGTCGCAACCGGCGACGCCGTGAAGGTCCGCTCGAAGAACGGCGAGATCGAGATCGAGGTAGAGGTCACCGAGCGGATCGACCCGGGCCACGTGTTCACCGCGTTCCACTTCCCCGAGGTGCGGACGAACCTGCTCGTCGGCCCGTCGGCGGACGTGAACACGAGCTGCCCCGAGTACAAGGTCATCGCGGTCGCGGTCACGAAGCTGGGCGTCACGGAAGAGCGGCCGCTCGAAGTCGCGACCGCTTAAGAGTCAGACGCGCGCGCCCGTCTCGCAGGGATCCCCCCGCCCCACCCTTCGAGCGTATCGAGGAAACCCGCACGTGTCTGTCACAGGACCGCGCCGATTCTGCGCAACGTGCTAAGAGAGGGTCCGTGACCAGATACGTCCACGGCTACGACGAGCAGGCGAACGAGCGGCTGCTCGACCAGGCGGGTGCGCTCGTCGAGCTGCTCCATTCGGACACGGCGTATCCGGCTGGCGCGCGAGTGCTCGAGGCCGGATGCGGCGTCGGCGCCCAGACCGTCACGCTGGCGCGGAACAGCCCGGACGCGCGGTTCACGTCGGTCGACATCTCGGCCGAGTCGCTCGCGCAGGCCGAGGCACGCGTCGCCGAAGCGGGCTTCGGAAACGTCGAGTTCCGCCAGGCGGACATCTTCGACCTGCCCTTCGAGCCCGAGGCGTTCGACCACGTCTTCGTCTGCTTCCTGCTCGAGCATCTGGCGAAGCCGGTCGAGGCGCTGGTCGCGCTCGGCGGGCTGCTCGAGCCCGGCGGCACGATGACCGTGATCGAGGGCGACCACGGCTCCGCCTACTACCACCCGGCGAGCGACGAGGCGCAGGCCGCGATCCAGTGCCAAGTCGATCTCCAGGCCGCGAACGGCGGGAACGCGAACATCGGCCGCGAGGTCTATCCGCTGATGGTCGAGGCGGGCTTCGACGACGTTCGCGTCTCGCCCCGCATGGTCTACGTCGACTCGAGCCGGCCCGAACTCGTCGACGGGTTCACGAAGAAGACGTTCACCGCAATGGTCGAGGGCGTCCGCGAGGACGCGATCGCCGCCGGCCTGGCCGAGCCCGACGCGTTCGACGCCGGGATCCGCGCCCTCTACCGGACGGCCGAGGACGACGGTGTGTTCTGTTACACGTTCTTCAAGGGCGTCGGGCTCAAGGTTCCGGCCGGGTAGCACCCGAAGACGGTCAGCCGCCGGGCCGTCGCGCGAACCTCGCGGAGCGCCTCGCCGACCGCGGCGTCGAGCGGATGCCCGTCGAGCACGGCGTCGAAGCGGTAGCGCCACGGCGAGTCGGGGATCGGCCGTGAAACGAGCTGCACGAGGTTGACGCCGAGCCGGTCGAACGGCTCGAGCGCGCGCAGGAGACTCCCGGGCGTGTGGTCGGTCACGAACGAGAACGCCGTGCGAAAGCCGCCGCCGTTGCGGTCGAGCCGCGTGTAGGTCGCGACCGCGACGAAGCGCGTATACGCCTCGGGGTGGTCGCCCACGTCCGCGGCGACGACGTGCAGCCCGTCGAGCTGCGCGGCCCGTTCGCTCGCGATCGCCGCCTCGGTGGGATCGCCCTTCTCCGCAACGGCGTTCGCCGCATCGGCGGTCGTCGGCGCGGCCACGGCCTGGGCGTTCGGCATCCGAGCGAGGAGCTGCCGGCACTGGTCAAGCGCGACCGGATGGGAGTGGACGAGCCGGATCTCCTCGAGCGGGACGTCCGCGGGTGCGAGCAGGCAGTGGCGGATCGGGAGAACCGCCTCGGCGACGATCGAAAGCGGCGAGGCGTAGAGCAGGTCGTGGGTCTCGGCGACCGGGCCCGCGAGCGAGCTCTCGATCGGCAGCACGCCGAAGTCGACCGCCGAGCCGGCGACGGCGTCGGCCACCGCCTGGAAGCTCGGCAGCGCCTGCAGCTCCTCCCCGCCTCCGAACAGCGTGTCGGCGGCCGCGGCGCTGTGCGCACCCTCGCGGCCCGGATAGGCAACGGTCACGGTGGATTCGGATGTGCCGGGCATGGGTCGTCCCTTCGGTGGGTGGATCCGCCTGATATGCAGCTAGCCGGCGACGCGGGGAACGAAAGCGCCGGCTAGCGCGTAAAGGCGCACGCGAAGAGAGCGAAGAAGAAGCGGTGCGGGCTCTCGACGATGCGACGCATGGGGTTACAGCGTAGAAAAACGCCGAGGAAAGTCAACGTCTCGGTCTGAGACACTGCGCCGATGGGAGGTCCCGAGATCCGCCGACTCAACGCGAACGAGGCGCGCGAACAGCTCGACGGGCTCGCGACGGTGCTCGCAGACTGCGTCGCCGGCGGCGCGTCGATCGGCTTCATGGATCCGTTCACGCTCGACGAGGCACGCGCGGTCTTCGCCGGAGTAGCCGACGAGGTCGAGCACGGGCGCCGGGCGCTCCTCGCCGCGTTCGCGGACGGCGAGCTCGTCGGCACGGTGCAGGTGATCCTCGCGCTGCCGCCGAACCAGCCGCACCGCGGGGAGATCACGAAGATGCTCGTGCACCGCTCCGCCCGCCGGCGCGGGATCGCCGGGATGCTCATGGAGAGCGCCGAGGCCGAGGCACGTGCCGAGGGGAAGACGCTCCTCGTCCTCGACGCGGTCACCGACGGCGACGCCGCGCGGCTCTACGCGCGCATGGGCTGGGTGCGGGTCGGCGAGGTCCCGAACTTCGCGCTCTACCCGGACGGCCGCTACTGCGACACGACGTACTTCTGGAAGGCGCTCTAGCTAGCTCTCGAGGAGCTGCTTGAGCGTCGCGAGGTTCTCGTCGACGCCGCGCTTGACCGCCCTCGTGGCGAGCGGGCCGAGCAGCTCAGCTGCGCCGCCCAGCTCGACCTCGGCGTCGAGCTCGAGCTCCGTTCCGTCGCCGGACTCGTGGATCCCGTAGCGGTACGTGAACGGCGTCGGACCGTCGCTCGACGCGACCACGACGAGGTCGGGCGACCGGGCGGCGACCACTTCGAGCTGGTTCTCCGCGACTCCGGTCGGAAGCTCGCGAACCATCCGATAGCCGTCGTCGGCGACCTGCTCGACCGATCGAACCGCGGAGTTCCAGACCGAGATACGTCGTCGGATCGCCGACCACCGCATAGACCTCGGCGGGCGGACGGTCGATCTCGATGCTCGTCTGGAAGGCGATCACGTCACATCGCTACCCAATACACGCGAATTCGATACGCGAGCGGCCCGCCGGGGTCTCCGGCGGGCCGCTCGCGCGGGGAGGGGGCTCAGTCGAACGCGTATTCCTTGTAGTCGGCCACGTTGTCCTGCGTGACCACCGCGGCGGGCACGATCACCTGGCGCGGAACCTCGGGCGGGACGAGCTCGGAGAAGCCCTGGCCGAGCGCGATCAGGCGCGCCATGTTCACGGCCGACGCGGCCATGTTCGGGTTGTAGAGGAACGTGGCCCGGTAGAGGCCGCCTTCCTCGATCTGCTCCATCGCGCTCTGGGAGCCGCCGACGCCGGTGAGGAACATCTCGTCCTCGCGGCCGGCGTTGCGGATCGCCTGGACGACGCCCTGGGCCATGTCGTCGTCGTGCGTGTACACGGCGTCGATCTGATCTTCCGCCTGGAGGATGTTCTCCATCACGGTCAGGCCCTTGTCGGGATTGAAGTCGCCCGGCTGCTGGGCCACGACCTCGAGGCCGCCGTCCGGGCAGAGCTTCTCGATGGTGTCCTCGAACCCGGCGGTGCGATCGGTCGTGACCGAGATGCCGGCGAGTCCCTGGATCTCGACGACGTTGCCCTCGCAGTCGAGCTCCTCGGAGATGTAGGTCGCCGCGAGCACGCCGATCTGGTAGTTGTCGCCGAGAATCGTCGCCGTCGCCGCGTCGGGCGAGGTGAAGAGCCGGTCGATGTTCACGACCGGGATGCCTGCCGCCTCGGCCTGCTGGGCGATCGGCGTCAGAGCCGCGCCGTCCTGCGGGAGCACGACGAGCACGTCCGGGTCCTGCGCGATCGCCTGCTGGATCTGCTGCGCCTGCGAGTCCGCGTCCGCGGCCTCGAGGAGCTGGAAGTCCACGTCGTCGTACTGGTCCGCCGCGGCCTGGGCGTTCTTCGAGATGGCGCCGAGCCAGCCGTGGTCGGTCGGCGGCACGCTGGCGATGATGGTGACCGTCTCGCCGGAACCCTCCGTCGTATCGGACGGGGTCGTCGAGCCGCCGCCGCCGCCGACGGTGACGGTCTCGGTGCTGCCGCTCATACAGCCGGCGGTGCCGATCGCAAGCAGCGCGGCTGCGGCAATCGAGATGAGGAGTCGCTTCCGCGACATGTCTGCTACCTCCCGTGGTTGATGTTCCTGCCTGAACCAGCCGTTTGCGTCCATCTAGTACCTCGCCTCCGGGCGCTGAAGGAGAACGGCTCCAAGGACGATCAGGCCCTTGGTGACTTGCTGAACTTCGGTGGACAGATTGAGCTGCGTCATGAGGCTGAAGATCAGCGCGAACGTGAGGACGCCGAGGAACGTGCCGACGATGGTCGCCCGCCCGCCCGAGAGCGCCGTCCCGCCGATCACGACCGCGCCGATCGCGTCCAGCTCGTAGAGATTTCCGCTCACCGGCGACGCGCTTCCGAGCCGGGCGCAGAGGAGCACCGCGGCCACGCCGGCGAGAACGCCTGAGAGCACGTAGACGCTGAAGATGATCCTCCGGACCGGAACGCCCGCGATGCGCGCGGCCTCGCGGTTTCCGCCCACGGCGATGACGTAGCGGCCGTAGCGCGTCCGGTTGAGCACGACCCAGCCGAGGATCGTGATCCCGATGAAGATGTAGACCGACGGCGGGACCCCCAAGACCCGCCCGCTGCCGAACCAGAGGAGCGAGAACGCCTCCGGCCGGCCGAACGAGCCGCCGTTCAGGTCGAGCAGGCTGACCGGCAGCTTGTCGTTCAAGAGCAACGCAAGCCCTCGGGCGATCGAGAACATCGCGAGCGTGGCGATGAACGGAACGACGCGCCCGTAGGCGATCGAGGTGGCGTTCACCGTCCCGAGGAACGCCGCGAACCCGATCACGCCGACGATGAAGATGAAGGTGCTCGTGCCGTCGTCCCCGAGCAGGATCCCGCCGAAGACGCCGGCCGCCGCGACCATGGAGCCGACCGAGAGATCGATCCCGGCGGTCGCGATCACGAACGTCATGCCGATCGCGAGCACGCCCACGACGCTCGCCTGCGTGAGCATGTTTCGAACGTTGTCGGTGGTCGGGAACGTGTCCGGCCGCAGGATCGCGCCGGCGACGAAGAGCCCGATGACCACGAGCGCGAGCGCGTACTCCTGGAACTCGACCGCCTTCAGCCGCTGGGTGACCTCTGCGCGCTTCATGCGACCTCGTCCACCATCACGGGGGCGTCCGTGGGGGCGACCGCGTGGCGCAGTAGCTCGCGCTCGGTAGCGGTCTTCCCGTCCACCTCGGCGACGATCTCGCCCTCGCGCATGACCAGGATCCGGGTGCAGAGATGGGCCAGCTCCTCGAGCTCCGAGGAGACGACGAGCACGCCGAACCCCGCGGTCGCGAGGTCGTTGACGATCCGGTAGATCTCGGCCTTGGTCGAGATGTCGACCCCGCGCGTCGGCTCGTCGAGGAGCAGCACGCGGCATTCGTGGAGGAGCCAGCGGGCGAGCACGACCTTCTGCTGGTTCCCACCCGAGAGGAGGCGGACTGGGCGCCCCGGATCATCGGGGACGGTGTTCAGCGCGCGAAGCTGCTCGTGGGCGGCCTTGCGCTCCCGGCGGATGTCGAGCAGCCCGCGGGAGAAGCGGTCGAGGTCGGCGAGCGTTACGTTCTTCGTCCCGCTCCAGTCGAGGACGAGCGCCTGCGACTTGCGATCCTCCGGCGCGAGCCCCAGGCCGCGGCGGATGGCGCGGCGCGGATTCGGGTTCAACGTCTTGCCCTTCGACGATGATCTCGCCCTCGTCCATCCGGTCGAGCCCGTAGATCAGGCGCAGCAGCTCGGTGCGTCCGGAGCCGACGAGGCCGCCGAGCCCGACGATCTCGCCGGCGCGCACCTCAAGGCTCGCCTCGCGCACCGCGGGAAGCCGCCTCGCGCCGCGAACGTCGAGCAGCACCTGCTCGGTTCCGGCGGGCCGCTCCGGATAGAGCTGCTCCACCCTGCGTCCGATCATCAACTCGATCAGCTCCTCGGTCGGGGTCGTGGCCGGAATACCGGTCGCGGTCGTCTGTCCGTCGGCGAGCACGGTGACGCGGTCGCCGATGCGCCGGATCTCGTCGAGGCGGTGCGTGATGTAGATGACTCCGACGCCCTCGGCGTTCAAGCGCCGCACGACCTCGAAGAGCGTCGCGATCTCGGCCTCGTCGAGGATCGCGGACGGCTCGTCCATGATCAGGAGCCGCACGTTCCCCGAGAGCGCCCGCGCGATCGAGACGACCTGCTGCGCCGCCGGGCGAAGCTGCCCCACCTTGGCGCGCACGGGGATCGACTCGTGCCCGAGCCGCGCGAGCAGCGCCTCGGATTCGCGGTACATCTGCTTCAGGTTGAGGAGCGGCCAGTGCCGCGGCTCGTGGGCCAGGAAGATGCTCTCCGCCACGCTCAGGTCGGGGACGAGGTCGAGCTCCTGGTAGATCGTCGCAACGCCGCGCCGCAGCGACCCGGCGGGATCGCCCGGAGGCAGCGGCTCGCCCTGGAAGAGGATGTCGCCGCTCGTCGGCTCGAGCGCGCCCGAGACGCACTTGATGAGCGTCGACTTGCCGGCGCCGTTCGGTCCGAGCAGGCAGTGCACCTCCGACTCGAGCACCTCGAGGTCGACGCCCCGCAGCGCCTTCACGCCGGGGAACTCCTTCACCAGGTTGCGAACCTCGAGCACCTTGGTCATGCCGCCACCAGTCCCTTGAGGTTGTCCTGGGCGATGCGCAGGCCCTCCTCGACCAGGTCGGGCGTGCCGCCCCAGACGGGGTCCTCGTGCTCGACCGACAGCACCCCGTCGAAGCCACCCTCGCGGAGCGTGTCGACGTAGCGGCCGAAGTCGACCTGCCCGAGACCGGGGATCCGGTACTGCCACCAGCCCATGTCCCACGGCGATTCTTCACGCGTGGACATCCGTCCGAAGAAGCCGTAGCGGTTGCGCTCGCTCGGGAACGTCTCCGCGTCCTTCGCGTGCGCGTGCGCCACCTTGTCCACGTACGGCCGGAGTGCGTCGACCGGGTCGATCCCGAGCCAGAGGAGGTGCGACGGGTCGAAGTTCAGGTAGAGCCCGAGCCCGAACATCCACTCCCAGAGCTCCGGCGAGTACGCAAGGTTGCCGGGATAGCCGTCGGGATGCCACCCCTCCATGACGCAGTTCTCGATCATGAGCTTCACGCCGCGCTCGCCGGCGTAGTCGACGAGCGGCGGGAAGACGCGCTCCGCCTCGCGCAGGTTCTCGGCGACGCTCCGGCCGGGGTCGCGTCCGACGAACGTCCCGACCGGAACGCAGCCGAGTGCGGCTGCCGCATCGATGCACGCGCGTACGTGCGCGTGGTAGGAGTCGCGCTCGGCGAGATCCGGCGCGAGGTTGTTGTCGTAGTACGCGAGCGCGGACAGCTCGAGGCCGTTGTCGGCCAGGGCGCTCCGCACCCTCTCGGCCTCGGCCTCGTCGAAGGCGTCCGCTGCGATGTGGCTCGCGGTGAAGGGCCGGTCGCCGATCGACGGCCAGGCGGCCAGCTCGAGCGCCTCGTAGCCGTTCGCCGCCGCCCACACCGCGATCTCCTCGAGGCTGCGCTCGGGCATGCACGCGGTGAGGAAGCCGATCTTCACGCCGCGATCCTGCTTTCGAGGACGTCGACCCAGCGCTCGGCGCTGGCCGACGCAAGCACCGCGTCGGTGATGAGCGCGGCGCGCATTCCGTCCGAGAACGTCGGCGTGCCGTCCGGCATCGCGCCTGTGCGGATCCCCTCGTAGACGTCCGCAACGAACAGGTCGAAGCAGTCCGCGTACCCCTGGGGATGCCCGGCAGGCAGGAAGGCGAAGCGTGCGGCCGGAGCCGCGAGGGCCGTCGGGTCGCGGCGGACGATCGAGAGCGACTCGCGCCGGCCGCACCAGAGTTCCTCGGGCCGTTCCTGGTCGAACGCGAGCGCCTCGTCGGCTCCGTCGAGCTCCAACCAGAGCCGGTTCTTGCGGCCCGCGGAGATCTGGCTCACGACGACCGATCCGATCGCGCCGGCGTCGGTCTCGAACTGGACGAGCGCGGCGTCCTCGGTCGTGACCCGGCGCTTCTCGTCGGCGTCGTCGCCTGCGGCGAAGGCATGGCGGCCGCCGGCGGCCGGGCGCTCGTCGAGCGCGGTGAGAAGGCGCGCGAACACGCGCGTGATCCGGTGGCCGGAGATGAACTCGGCCAGGTCGCACCAGTGCGATCCGATGTCGGCGAACGCGCGCGAGGCGCCGCCGAAGCGCTCGTCGACGCGCCAGTTCGCATCGTCCGAGCGCAGGAGCCAGTCCTGGAGATACGTGCCGTGGATGAGCCGGACCTCTCCGGTCTCCCCGGTCGACACTCGTTCACGGGCCTCGCGCACCGTCGGGTAGTAGCGGTAGACGAACGGGACGGCGGTCTGGAGACCCGCGGCGGCCGCGGCGTCCACGAGCTGCTGCGCCCCGCCGGCGTCGAGCGCCAGCGGCTTCTCGCAGATCACGTGCTTGCCCTCGGCGAGCGCGGCCTCGGCGAGCGGGACGTGCAGATGGTTCGGCGTGCAGATGTGGACGACGTCGACGTCCGGGTCGCGGACGAGCTCGTCGGCCGAGGCGTAGGCGCGCTCAGCGCCGAGCTCGGCGGCCGCTGCTTCGGCGCTCTCGGGCGACGACGCGGCGACGCCGACGAGGTGAGCGCCGGCCAGGCGAGCCGACCTCGCGTGGACGCGGCCGATGAATCCGGTGCCTGCGATCGCCGTGCGGAGAGAGGCCATCCCGGGGAACCTAAACCCACTTAGTCCAACTGTCAATCAAAAGTCTCGGCACTTCGTCCTACGCGTGGTTTACTTAGGCCGGTCATGGGAGCAAAACTTCAACCCGCGCAGTCGTCCCAGACCAGCGCGGGCGCCTTGCTCCGACTGATCCGGGAAGGCGTCGCCGTTACCCGCGCCGATCTCGCCCGGCAGACCGGCCTCGCGCGCTCTACCGTGGCGCAGCGTGTCGACGCGCTGCTCGCCCTCGGCCTCGTCCACGAGGCGGGCGGCGGCGCCTCGACCGGCGGCCGCCCGGCGACCGTGCTCGCGGTCAACCGCGACGCCGGCGTCGTCCTCGTGGCCGACCTCGGCGCGACCCACGCGCGGATCGCGCTCAGCGATCTCGCCGGCACGCCGCTCGTCGAGCGTGCCGCCGACCTGGACATCGCCGTCGGGCCCGACGAGGCGCTCGGCTGGGTGGCCGGCGTCTTCAACGAGCTCCTCGCCGAGGTGGGTCGCTCGCCCGACGACGTCTACGGGATCGGGATCGGCGTGCCCGGCCCGGTCGAGTTCTCGAGCGGCCGGCCGGTCAACCCGCCGATCATGCCCGGCTGGGACGGGTTCGACATTCCCGAGTGGTGGGGGCCGCGCTTCAGCGCTCCCGTGCTGGTCGACAACGACGTGAACATCATGGCGCTCGGCGAGCACCGGATGCACTGGCCCGAGACCGAGCACCTCCTCCTCATCAAGGTCGGCACCGGCATCGGCTGCGGGATCGTCGCCGACGGTCACATCCACCGCGGCGCGCGGGGAGCGGCCGGCGACATCGGCCACGTACGCGCGACCGACAGCACCGACGTCGTCTGCCGCTGCGGGAACATCGGCTGCCTCGAGGCGATCGCGGGCGGCGAGGCGCTCGCGCGCCGGCTCGCGGAGGAGGGCGAGAACGCGACGCGCAGCCGCGACGTCGTCCGTCTCGTCCAGGCCGGCCACTCGGGTGCGATCCGGATGGTTCGCGACGCCGGCCGCACCCTCGGCGAAGTGCTGGCCGGCACCGTCAACTTCTTCAACCCCGCGGTGATCGTGATCGGCGGGGACATCGCCGAGGCGCACGCCGAGCTTCTCGCGGGCGTGCGCGAGGGGATCTTCAGCCGGTCGCTCCCGCTCGCGACGCGCGACCTGCGGATCGTCCCCTGCCGGCTGGGCGACCGGGCCGGCGTCACCGGAGCGGCGACCATGGCGATCGAGCACGTGCTCGCGCCCGACGCCGTGGATCGCGCCCTCGGCGACGCGGCCTAGGCCGTTCCTACCACTCGACGACGGGCCTGACCTCGACCGCGCCGCCCATCGCGGCCGTCGGGATCCGCGACGCGAGTTCGATCGCCGCGTCGAGATCGTCGGCCTCGAAGACGAGGTAGCCGCCGATCGCCTCCTTCGTCTCCGCAAACGGGCCGTCGGTGGTGAGCGTCTTGCCGTCCTTCACGCGCACGGTGGTCGCGGTCTCGGCCGGCTGGAGCTGGAGCCCCGGGCTGACGCCGGGCGTCTCGTTGATCGCCTGCCACGCGCCCCAGATCGCGCCCTGCTGCTCCTGGGAGAGCGCCTCGAACGCCGCCACGGCGGCTTCGTTCGTCTCCCCGTCGCGCCCGGGCCGCGGCGCGTCGCCCTGGTGGATCAGCAGCATGTACTTCATCGCTCCTCCTTCGTTGTGGACCACCTATAGACGAACGAAGAGCGATTCGATCGACATTTTTCGCGGGCTAGTACCCCTGAGGCGCCGGCCGCATGATTGCCCCGATGATCCAGAGGATCGGGATGAAGATCCCGAAGAAGAACATCCAGCCGTGCCCGTTGCGGAGGGTCATGATCCCGCACGTCAGCAAGAGGACGACGTAGATGACCGCGCCGAGTCCGTAGTACCACATGGTTCCTCCCAGGTCGGTGTCTGCCTGCGATGGATCGTCGCACAGCCGGGCGTCGGCGATCGGCGTCGCGATCCGCAAGACTTGCCGCCGTGGACGCACCGGAAGTCCGTTACGCCCGCAGCGGCGACGCGAACATCGCCTACCAGGTCGTCGGCGACGGCCCGATCGACCTGCTCTACATCCCGGGCTGGGTCTCGAATCTCGACCTCTACTGGCAGGAGCCGTCGGGCGTGCGGTTCCTCCGCCGGATCGCGTCGGTCTTCCGCCTGATCCTGTTCGACCGGCGCGGCACCGGGCTCTCCGACCGCATCGCGGACGAGTTCCCGACGCTCGAGCAGCGGATGGACGAGGGCAGAGCCGTCCTCGACGCGGCCGGGAGCGAGCAGGCGGTCGTCTTCGCACAGGGCTACGGCGCTCCCGTACGGGATCACGCTCGCCGCGAGCTGCCCGGATCGGCTGCGGTCGCTCATCCTCTACAACCCCGTCGCGAAGACCGGCGAGAAGGACGACGACTACCCGTGGGGCTCGACGCCGGCCGAGCAGGCCGAGTGGCTCACGTACTCGGAGGCGAACTGGGGCACCGAGGAGTTCGCGCGCGAGTGGCTCGCCCGCCTCGCGCCGAGCGCGCCCCAGGACGCGCATCTGGTCGCGTGGTACCAGCGCATCATGCGCGCGGCCGCGAACCCTGCCGCGTTCCGCCGCTTTGCCGAGGCGACCGCCGGTGTGGACGTGCGCGACCTGCTGCCGTCGATCCGCGTCCCGACGCTCGTGCTCCAGCGCGAGGACACGCGCGCGCCGAAGGGCGGCGTCGACGTGAACTCGCTCGAGGAGAGCACCTGGATCGCCGAGCGCATCCCCGACGCGAAGCTCGTCACCGTCCCGGGCCGCGACTACCTCCCCTGGATCGGCGACCAGGAGGCTCTCGTCGCCGAGATCGCCGCGTTCGGCACGGGAACCCGCCCGCAGGCGGAGATCGACCGCGTCCTCCTGACGGTGCTCTTCACGGACATCGTCGACTCGACGGGCCATCTCGCCCGGCTCGGCGACCAGCGCTGGAAGGAGCTCCTGGCCGCGCACGACCTGGCCGTGCGCGGGACGTTGGAGGGGTTCCGCGGCCGGTTCGTCGACTCGACCGGCGACGGAGTCTTCGCGGTCTTCGACGGGCCCGGCCGCGCGGTCCTGGCCGCAAAGGAGATCGGCCGCGAGGCGGCGCGGCTCGGCCTGGAGATCCGTGCCGGCGTCCACACCGGTGAGGCGGAGGTGAGCGGCGACCGCGTGAGCGGCATCGCCGTCCACATCGGCGCGCGGGTCATGGCCCAGGCCGGCGCCGGCGAGGTGCTCGTGTCGAGCACCGTGAAGGATCTCGTCGCCGGGTCGGACCTGAGCTTCGAGGAGCGCGGAACGACCGAGCTCAAGGGCGTGCCCGGCGCCTGGACGCTGTACTCGCTGGCTTAGATGCGTTACTGCATGACCTGACCCGCCGTCTGCGATGCCGTCCGGGTCGCAACCTTCGTCGTGACGCCGCGCTAGGCTCGTCCAATCTTGGACCCCGAGGAACGACTGCGGGCTTTCTACGACCTCCGCGCCACCGAGGAGCCCGATACCGATCCGGAGGCCGCTCTTCGGTTCCAAAAGGCGCTGCGCGCGGCTGAGCTCTCACCGGGAGAGCGTCTGCTCGACATCGGAGCGAAGTGGGGAGGCCTCGGTGAGTGTGCCCGCAGCCTGGGTCTGAAGGTGGACTACACCGGCCTTGAACTGAACGAGGACAACATTCGGAAAGCGGTCGAGCTCGGGCTCGACGTGCGCGAGGCCAACGCTTCGGAGTCCCTGCCCATCGATGACCACGAGTACGACTGCGTCGTCTGCCTGGAACTTCTCGAGCACCTCCCGGCACCAATCGGATTGCTTGGGGAGATCCGCCGTGTCCTCAAACCCGATGGGCGGGCGGTCCTTTCGGTGCCGAACCCTTACAGCTGGGTCGAGATCTACCGCGAGCTCTTTCGCCGACCCGATCCCGAAGGACACCTGAACAGCTTCCCGACTCCGATAATGGAGAACCTGTTGGCGCTCGCCGGCTTGCGGATCGAACGGAGGCTCGGGACATCCGTCCGGATCCCGAAGACGTTGCGACTGCTCTCGACGAACTCCGTCATGGCGCGCTCGCGGATCTATGTCGTGCGCCCGGCTGAGCGAGTCGTCTTCGCCGGGCGCGAGCTCTAGCGCGCGAATCGTGACGAGAGCTCAAGGGTGTCCCGGGAGCGTGGGAGCTGTACTCGCTCAGGCCCGCTCCCTCGCGCGCGTGAAACCCCCACCCAGGAAGGGGAGGAGATCCCTCCACCCGCAAACCCGCCTTCGACGGTAGCGGTCTTGCGCTACGCGTGTGTGCCGATTCTCGGGCAGAAATGCGCCGATTCGGCGGGTTCGTTCGCTGGGCGTGCTCAGAGCCCGACGATGTCGTCGGGACGCACGGGAACGCGCGCCAACTCGCGGCCGGTCGCGTCGCGCAGCGCGGCGACGATCGCCGCGGTGGAGACGACCGTCGGCGGCTCGCCGACTCCCTTCACGCCGTAGGGCGCGTCCGGCTCCGGATCCTCGATCAGCTCGGAATGAACCGGCGGCATGTCGAGAAACGTGGGGATCAGGTAGTCGGTAAAGCTCGCGTTCGTGATCACGCCGTCGCGCGTCTGGATCTCCTCCATGAGTGCGAGCCCCAGGCCTTGCGCGGTGCCGCCTTCGATCTGACCCTCGACAGCCGTTCTCGACAGCGCGTTGCCGACGTCCTGCGCGGTTCCGATCCAGACCACTCGGGTGAGGCCGAGGTCGACGTCCACCTCCGCGACGACGCGCATCGCCGCGACCGCGAAGGCGACATGGGCGCGCTCGCCGGTGACCTGTCCCGTCTCCGGGTCGAGCGGAGTCGTGCGCGGATGCCGGTAGACCCGCTCGACGTCGACCTCTCCGCCGCCGGTTCGGTCGCGCTCCTCCAGCGCAGCGCGACAGGCGGTCTGCACCGCGCCCGCGGCCATCCACGTCATCCGCGAGGCCGAGGTCGAGCCGGACGACCCCACCTCCGCCGTCGAGCCGGCGGCGAGCACGATCTCGTCCGTGCCGAGCTCGGTCCGCGCGACCTGGAGGACGACGTCGGAGACGCCCTGGCCGACCTCGGCCGCGGCGCAGTACACCTCGGCGTGACCGTCCTCGAAGAGCCGGACTCGAGCCGTGCAGTAGTCGTCGAACCCCTCCGAGTAGCCGATGTTCTTGAACCCGACCGCGAACCCGACGCCTCTGCGCACGCCCTCGCCCCGGGTCGTGTTGCCCGACCCGCCGGGCAGGCGGATCGCTTCGCGCGGCAGCTCCTCCGGTTCCGGGACGGGCAGAGCGGCGGCGCGGCGAATCACGTTCTTGGTGGGCAGCGAGCCGGTGACGACCTGGCCGGTCGGGAGAACGCCGCCCGACTCGAGCGCGTTCAGGAGCCGAAACTCCACCGGGTCGATCTGGAGTGCGGCCGCGAGCTTGTCCATCTGCGCCTCGGCGGCGAAGCAGGACTGCACCGCGCCGAAGCCGCGCATCGCGCCGCAGGGCGGGTTGTTCGTGTACACGGCGGTGCCCTCGATCGCGACGTTCTCGACCGCGTAGGGCCCGACCGCGAACGCGCAGGCGTTCGAGATCACCGCCGTGGTGCTCGACGCATAGGCGCCGCCGTCGACGAGGATCTCCATGCGCACCGAGACAAGCCGCCCGTCCTTCGTGGCCCGGTGCTCGGCGCGAATCCGAGCCGGGTGTCGGTGGATGTGCCCGACGAACGACTCCTCCCGGTTGTAGACCATCTTCACGGGCCGGTTCGTCCGTAGCGCCAGCATCGCCGCGTGGATCTGGATGGACAGGTCCTCGCGCCCGCCGAACGCGCCGCCGACGCCGGCGAGGTGGATCCGCACCATGTCGGGGGGAAGGTCGAGGCACGGCGCCACCTGGTCGCGGTCGACGTGGAGCCACTGCGTCGCGACGTGGATGTCGATGCCGCCCTCCCCGTCCGGGATCGCGATGCCGGACTCAGGGCCGAGAAACGCCTGATCCTGCTGGCCGACCTCGTAGGACCCCGTCACCGCGACGTCGCCCTCGACGTCGGGATCGCCGCGCCGGATGACGATCGAGCGCACGACGTTCGGCCGCGGGTCGTCGCGGTAGCCGTGCCCCATCGTCGGACGGTCGGGATGGAGCGGCTCGAACTCGGTCGCCCGCTCGGGATCCGTGATCGGCTCGAGCTCTTCGTACTCGACCCGGACCGCAGCGGCCGCACGGCGCGCTTGCTCGGGCTCCTCCGCCGCGACGACCACGACGGGCTCGCCGAAGTAGCGCACGCGGTCCGCGGCCAGAACCGGCTGGTCCTGAAACTCGAGCCCGTACGTCTTCTGCCCGGGGACGTCCTCGTGCGTGAGCACCGCGTGGACGCCGGGCACGCGAACCGCTTCGGAGACGTCGACCGAGAGCACCCGCGCGTGCGCGTGCGGGCTACGGACAGTGTGGCCCCAGAGCATCCCCGCGACCTCGAGGTCGCTCGAGTAGGCGAACGCGCCCGTCACCTTGGGAATCGGCGTCGTGGCGGCGGACGCCGGTCTCGGCGCGGCCATGCCGAATGCGGGCGGGAGTGCTCATCGTCCCGCGGCGAGCTGGACTGCGTCGAGGATCTTCTGGTAGCCGGTGCAGCGGCAGAGGTTCCCCGAGAGGGCCTCGCGGATCTCGTCCTCCGTCGGCTCCTCGTTTCGGTTCGAGGAGATCGGCGGCGGCGACGATGAACCCGGGCGTGCAGAACCCACATTGCACGGCGCCGGTCTCGGCGAACGCGTCCTGCACGGGATGGATGCCGCCTTCCCCGGCCAGGCCTTCGACCGTGACCACCTCGTGCCCGTCGGCCTGGGCCGTGAGCACGAGGCACGCGCACACGAGCCCGCCGTCGAGGAGCACCGAGCACGACCCGCACTCGCCCTGCTCGCAGGCGTTCTTCGAGCCGGGCAGGCCGAGCCGGTTGCGCAGCGTCGTGAGGAGGCTCTCGCCCGCCCAGATGTCGGCGTCGCGCCGCTCTCCGTTGACCGTGAGCTCGATCTTCATGCCTGGCACCTTTCGAGCGCACGACCGGCCAGAACCCGAAGCGCGTGCCGGCGGTAGGCCGCGGTCCCGCGAACGTCGTCGATCGGGCTCGCGGCGGCGGCCACGCGCTCGGGGAAGTCGTCCGCCTCGCCGAGCGGGCAGACCACCAACCCGGGAACCGGCGAGGCCGAGCCGAACGAAGCGCGGATCTCCTCGCGCACGCGATCGACCACGACCGCGAGCGAGCACACGGCGATCACCATCGCGTTGCGCGGCCCGATCTTCATGAACGTCTGCGGCTCGCCGCTCGGCTCGACGTGCGCCGCCACGATCAGCTCGTCCTCGGCCAGCGCGTTCTTCTTCACGCCCACGAGGAAGTCGCCGAGCGGCATCCGCCGCGAGCCTCGCACGCTCGCCACCTCGACCTCCGCGCCCTCGATGAGCAGCGGCGGGAGCGCGTCACCGGCCGGAGAGGCCGTGCCGAGGTTGCCGCCGATCGTCCCGCGGTTGCGGATCTGCGGCGAACCGACCGTGCGCGCCGCCTCCGCGAACGCCGGCATGAGCGCCGCGAGCGAGCTCCTCCATCGCCTCGGTGTACGTGAGCCCCGCGCCGAGCCGCACGCTGCCGTTCGTGCGCGACCAACCGCGCAGCTCGGAGACCTCGTTCAGGTTCAGGAGCGTCTCGGGCCGGGCGCGGTCGAAGTTCAAGGCGACCATGACGTCGGTGCCGCCCTGGATCGGCAGCGCCCCCGGATGTTCGGCCTTGAGCCGAAGCGCATCCTCGAGGGTGCGCGGGGTGAGGACATCCATCGACCCGAAGCGTATTACGCTCCCCCCATGGAAGCCCTCCGCCGCCGCCTCGCCGTCGCCCGCGGCGACGAGCCCGCCGATCTGGTCGTGCGAGGGGGGCGCGTCCTCTCGGTCTTCACGAAGGAGTGGCTCGAGACCGACGTGGCGATCGTGGACGGCGTCGTCGCGGGGCTCGGCAGCTACGAGGGCCGGGAAACGCTGGACGCCTCCGGGCACTGGGTCGCACCCGGCTTCATCGACGCGCACATGCACCTCGAGTCGACGAAGCTCCTGCCCGACGAGTTCGCGCGCCTCGTCCTGCCCCTCGGAACCACGGCGGTCGTGGCCGACCCGCACGAGCTCGCGAACGTGCTCGGCACGGACGGCGTGCACTGGCTCCTCGACGCATGCGAGGACCTGCCCTTCGACTTCTACTTCATGGCTTCGTCCTGCGTTCCGGCCTCACGCTTCGAGTCGCCCCGCCGTCCGTTCACGACCGGGGATCTCGAGAGCCTGCTCCGGCGAACGCGGGTGCTCGGGGTGGCCGAGATGATGAACTTCCCGGGCGTCATCGCCGGCGACGAGTCGGAGCTCGCCAAGCTCTTCCTGCAGGAGAGCAACCACGTCGACGGCCACGCGCCGGGCGTGCTCGGCAAGGAGCTGAACGCCTACGCGGCGGCGGGGATCCGCTCGGACCACGAGGCGCTCACGGTCGACGAGGGACGCGAGCGCCTGCGCGCCGGTATGTGGCTCCTCATCCGCGAGGCCTCGATGGCGCGCAACCTCGAAGCGCTCCTCCCTCTGGTCTCGGAGCTCGGCACGAACCGCATCGCGTTCTGCACCGACGACCGCGATCCCGAGGACATCGCCGAGAACGGCCACATCAACGGCATGGTGCGCGTCGCCGTCGCAGCGGGATCGCGCCCGAGGACGCGATCGTCCTCGCCTCCCACAACGCGGCGCTGTGGCACGGGCTGGAGCATCTCGGCGCGGTGGCGCCCGGCTACCAGGCCGACCTGCTCGTCCTCCCCGACCTCGAGCGGTTCGATCCCGTCGGTCGTCCTCAAGCGCGGCAAGGAGATCGGCGAGGTTCCGCACCCGGAGGTGCCCGAGTGGGTGAAGCACTCGGTGCGGATCCAGCCGGTCGCGGCGGCCGATTTCGCGATTCCGTGGAACGGCGGGGACGCGCGCGTGATCGGCCTCGTCACCGACCAGATCATCACCGAGCACCTCGTCGAGGCCCCGTCCGTCGATGATGGAGCGGCCGTCGCGGATACGTCGCGCGACCTCGTGAAGATCGCCGTCGTCGAGCGCCACCTCGGCACCGGCCGGATCGGGCTCGGCTTCGTGCGCGGATCGGGCCTCGGCCGCGGCGCGCTGGCCTCCTCAGTGGCGCACGACGCGCACAACATCGTCGTCGTGGGAGTGACCGACGAGGACATGGCCTTCGCAGTCACCCGCCTCGCGGAAATCGGCGGCGGCATCGCGGTCGTCGAGGACGGCGCGGTCGTGGCCGAGCTACCGCTCGAGGTCGCAGGCCTGCTCGCCGACCTCCCGCTCGCCGAGGTGATCGAGCGCAGCCTGGCGTGCAACGACGCCGCGCGAGCCCTCGGCTGGAACGGCACCGCGCCGTTCCTCACGCTCGCGTTCCTGGCGCTGTCGGTGATCCCGAGCCTGAAGATCACTGACCGCGGGCTCGTGGACGTGGACCGGTTCGAGTTGGTACCGCTCGCCGTCGACAACCACAACTAAGGAGAACAGGCGTGACGCCAAGAACGATAAGCCCTGAAGCGACCGTGGGAGACACGCTCGCAGACCGACTACGAGCGCTCGGCACACGCGGTGTCCTCGTTCAGATGGCGCAACGTGGCCAGATCGTCGAACTCCGCTGCGAAATGCCCAAGTGCTATTGCCACGAAAGGGCGGGGCTATTTCGACCCGAGATCCACGCCTCTTGCGGCCTGGTCACCCTCCGCCGGACCATTACCCCAAGCTCAAGGCGGACGGTGGACATCTTGTCCGCTGGAACGTCCGGCTCGCACACGTGCTCTGCAACCGCGAGGACTATGGCTGGCGCATGAGGATCAGGCGGATGCTCGAGAAAGGGATGTCACTCGAGGAGATCGCCGAGGACCTGAACCGCAAGGGGATAAGAAGGCCACACGGCAGCGTCACGTGGACAGCCGCCAATGTGCGGAAAGCGTTCGTCTCGTAGCCGCGGAGCCCGGAGCCGGCCTTACGCCGATCGCGCCACGAAGAAGAGATCGTCCAGCGCCGGATTGTCGATCTCCGCGGCGAGCGACCGAGCGGCGTCGAGCGCGCCGGGCTCTCCCAGCCGCGCTCGGTAGACAGTCGCGTGCAGCAGGAGCTCCCGGATGCCCCGTCGCGCGGCGTTCGCCTCGAGCTCGTCGATCCAGCGCGGCGCAGACTCGGCCCCATGCTCGACCGCCAACGGCGCAGAGAGCATCGAGAGCGTAGGTCTCGATCCAGAGGTACGTGTCGGGAAGGCGGCGACACAGCTTCGGCGCATCGACGAGCAGGTCGAGTGCGCGGTTCACGTCCCCCCGCGCCTCGGCGACCAGGCCCAGCCCGCGGAGGCCGATGCTCTCCCAGCAGGCGTCGCCGACCTGGCAGCCGATGGCAAAAGCGTGCTCGAAGCGCGCTTCCGCGGTGTCCACGTCGCCGAGGGCGAGATCGACCTCGGCGCGGAAGGACTCCGGCCACGAGACGAACGCCGTCATCCCGCGAGCGTCGATTTCGTCCAGAGCCTGATCCAGCACATGGACCGCATCCTCGATCTCGCCTCGCAGAAGGTGGTAGCGACCGAGCATGGTCAGGGCCATGGCGAGCGGCTGGCCTGAAGGAAGCTGCCTCGCGCGTTCGACACCCGAGCGGAGCAGCTCCCCGGCCGCCGCATGGTCACCGGTGTCGTGTCGGGAAGCGCCGCGGGTCATGTCCACCCAGGCGAGATCTTCGTTGCGCCCGCCGGCGAGCTCCTCGGTCCGCGCCAGCGATTCCTCGGCCCGCTCGTACTGGGCGCGAAGGAACTGCACCCAGCTGATCTCTCGCCATCCCGTCGCAGCGATGTCGTCGCGACCCACTGCCTCGGCGATCGTCGTCCCTTCGTGGAGCGCCGCGGCGCCCTCCTCGTCCGTGCCGCGCGCGGAGTGGACGAGTGCGCCGCCCAGGGCCACGAGCGCCCTGGCCAGGAGCTCGAGATCCTCGATCCTCCGGGCGGCCGCAACGGCACCCCGCACGCGCTGGATGCCCGCCTCGACCGCGCCGGCGGCGAGAGCGGCTTCACCCGCCTCGACCTGCGCCAGGACTGCAGCGCGTCCCGAGACGCGCGTCTCGACCGGAGCCTCGGTCGTCTCGGCCGCCGCGCGAAGCGCGGCGCTCGGGTCGAGGCCCATCTCCCGGCGGAAAAGCTCCTGTGCAGGCCTCCGCCCGGCGCGCCGCACCCTCGTGGTCGCCCGCGGCACTCAGGCAGCGGACGAGCAGGACGTGGGCGTTTTCGTCGTAGGGATTGAGCCGCACGAGCTCGGATGCGTACCGCGCCGCGGCCTCGAGGTCCCCGCGCGCGAGCAGAGCGAGTGAAGCCTGGTGGAGGACGGCGCTCGTCGTTCCCGCCACATGGCGGCGCTCGCTCTCGAGCCACATCTCGAAGCCCGGGCTCGACCGGAAGCCGAGGCCGTCCACGAGCTCGTGGCCGAGCCCGGGCAGCGCGGCGGCCTCCATCCAGGAGCCGCGACTGAGGACGTCGACGTCCACGAACGTTCCCGGGCGCAGCGTCAAGCGCACCGGATCTCCCCCGAGCTCGGCGTCCTCGCCCAGGCTGCGGCGAAGCGCCGAGAGCGTCCAGCGGAGCGTCCCCAACGGATCGTCCGCCTCCGGAAAGAGAAGGTTCGCCAACCGCTCGCGTGAGGGCGGCAGCCGCGTGCGCAGCAGATAGACGAGCAGTCCCCACGCCTTGTTGCCCCGCGGCGGATCGACCGGCGCCCCGCCGCGTTCCATCCTGGGCGGTCCGAGTAACTGGATGCTCAGTCCGATTTGAGGCCTCCCCTGGTCACACGCGCCGTCACACGACCCACTGTGACTCTCCCGTCCGTCAACTGCAACCGCACGACGGAAGGGAGCAGGACATGAGCATGAGGACGAAACTGGCTCTGCTGGCCGCGCTCGTGGGAGCGGCATCTCTCACGGTGGCGGCCCAGGCGGGGCAGCAGCAGTACTCGGCCTGGGAACCGGCCCAGAAGATCGACGAGATCGACGGCAACAGCCCAGAGCTGAACACGCCGTCCCAGGACGGGTGCCCGATCCAGTCACCCGACGGGCGCAGCCTCTACATGGCCTCGAACCGTCCGGGCGGGAAGGGCCTGCTCGACATCTGGGTCGCCCACCGGCCGAACCGCCACGCCCCGTGGAGCGCACCCGAGAACCTCGGCGAGCCCGTCAACTCGGCAGCGGACGACTTCTGTCCGACACCGGTCAGAAACGGCGGCCTCTTCTTCGTGAGCAGGGAGGCGCTCCCGGGCAGCTGCGGGCTGGGGGACATCTACTTCACCCGCTACAGCCGGAAGCACGGCTGGAGCGAGCCGCAGAACCTCGGCTGCGCGCCCGACGGCCCGAACAGCGAGCTCGACGAGCAGGGCCCCTCGTACGTAACGGCCAGTTGGATTCCGCAGCTCTACTTCTCGCGGAGCTCTGCGGCGGTCCCGGGCGACATCTTCGTCAGCAAGGGCTTCGCCGGCTGGGGCTTCGGGCCGGCCACGGCCGTGACGGGGTTGAACGACCCGGCGGCGAACGACATCCAGCCGAACGTGCGGAAGGACGGGCTCGAGGTCGTCTTCTCCTCGAACCGCACGGGCACGCTCGGCGGCCAGGACATCTGGGCCGCGACGCGGCGAAGCATCCACCACCCGTGGTCGGTCGCAGTCAATCTGGGCGCGGCGGTGAACACGGCGGCTGCCGAGACGCGTCCTTCGCTCTCGCGAAACGCGCGGCAGCTCCTCTTCGGGCGTTCCCCCGGCCCGGAGGGCATCGGCGACATCTACGTGACGACACGGAAGAAGACCGGCCACACGCACCACTGAGGCATCCCGGTTAGTCGGAAGGAGCTAGGGCCCGCTATCCGCGCGGGCTCTAGCCGTCCCTTGTTCGGACACCTTGACGGCTTTGCCGGCGGCGGCTCACGGCCCTGTCGGAGACGGAGAATCCGACGCGAGTCGTCATGCGGCCGGGTGTCAGGTCTTGCGCTAGCGCACTCCAAGCCCAGAGCCCACGCCGACAGCGCCGAGCGCCATGGCTCAGCCGGGGGAGCTTCGCGACTGCGCTTCTCGCTCCACGAGGCAAGACCTGACACCGCAACCACAACTAGGCGTCACTACGCTTGCCCGATGCGGGTTCCCTGGAAGGTGCCTGTCATGCAGGCTCCGATCGGGCCGGCCACGACGCCGGAACTCGTGAACGCGGTGTCTGGCGCCGGCGCTCTCGGAACACTCGCCGCTTCCTGGACGGAACCAGAGGCGCTTCGGCGTCAGCTACACGATGTTCACGCAGCCGCCGGTGTGGGCTACTGCGTGAACCTGGTATTGGCCTTCGACCAGGAAGAGCGACTCGACGTCGCCCTCGACGAGGGCACGCGGTTTGTCTCCTTCTCATGGGGCATCGATGCCGAGCTGATTGGGCGAGCACGCGAGAGCGGTGCCGTAGTACTCGTTCAAGTCGGTGACGTCGCGTCAGCTGTCGAGGCTGCCGAGCAGGGGGCGGACATCGTGATCGCCCAGGGCATTGAGGCTGGTGGCCACGTGCAGGACACGACGCCACTCGTGGAGCTGCTCCACCAGATCCGAGCCTCTCTCGAGCTCCCGATCGTGGCGGCGGGAGGTATCGGCAACGGCCCAGGCGCTCGAGCCGCCCTCGAGGCGGGCGCTGATGCCGTCGCCTGCGGCACCGCGTTCCTCGTCGCACGTGAGGCAGACGTACATCCCGTGTACGTCGACCGCCTGTTGCACGCGGCCGAGTCGGACACGGTGCTCACAAACCTTCTTCGACGTCGGTTGGCAGGATGCGCCCCATCGCGTTCTTCGAAATGACACGTATACGAGCTGGGATTGGCCGGTCGTCTCCCACACGGGGCACGCGGTGGCGAGGGCGAGGTCGTCGCCACCCGCGACGGCTCGCCAATCGTGCGCTACAGCGACGCACAGCCGACGAGCAGTACCGCTGGGGAGATCGACGCGATGGCGCTGTACGCGGGTACATCTGTCGGTCACGTCCGACAGCGGACAAGCGCCAAAGAGATCGTGGATGCGATCGCCCGTGCTTTTAGGTAGCGCGTCGTCGTTCCGCGTCAAGCGACATTCCCGCAGGACTAGCGGGTCACGTTTGCATTTGCCCACATCACTGCCCGCGACCCGCATACGGGCGCGGCTCACGTCGGCCCTCCGAGACAGCAATACCGACCAAAGTCGCATGCCCGCGGAGCGGGCGAGACTTTCGGTCGGGGATGGAGCTAGCCGGGCTCGAACCGGCGACCTCCTGGGTGCGATCCAGGCGCTCTCCCAACTGAGCTATAGCCCCGCGAGGCCTCATTCTAGCGGGGCTCAGATGTCGAGTCTCGTGTCCTCCAGGTCGAGCTCGCGCTGGACTCGCGCCATCACGTCGTCCGAGATGACGCGCCGGCGCTGGAGGTCTCGCAGGGCGGTGCGCTCGGCGTTCAGGAGCTCTCGCTGCAGGCGCTGGTACGACTGCGAGCGCTCTTCGATGCCGTCGTCGTCTTCGTCTTCGTCGTCCAGGCGCAGCTCGAAGCGGCGCCGCCTGAACGCGTAGAAGCGGCGGAGCCGGTCGACCGTGTCCTCGTTCACCCAGTCCTCTCCCTCGAGCTCGTCCAGGCGCGAGACCGCGGCGTCGGCGGCGGCGAGGCGGGCCTCGATCTCCTCGCGCTCCTCCTCCACGTCCGCGGGGAGCTGCAGCGCGAGGATCAGGCGCGGCAGCGTGAGCCCCTGGAGCACGAGCGTCGCGAGGATCACGCAGAACGTCAGGAACACGATCAGGCTGCGGAACGGGAATGGCTCCCCCGCGTCCGTCGTGAACGGGAGCGCGAGGGCCGCGGCGAGCGACACCGCCCCGCGCATCCCCATCCAGGAGATCAGCGTCGTGTTGCGCCACTTGTAGACGTACCGCGTGCCCCGGCGCACTTGCATCATGCGCACCATGCCCGCGTACGGAAAGACGAACGCGAAGCGCACGGCCGTCACGGCGACACGACGGCCGCCGCGTAGCCGAGCAGCTCCAGCGTCGAGTAGCCGTCGAGCGAGTCGAGCACGGCCGGCAGCTGCAAGCCGACGAGCCCGAAGAGCACCGCGTTCAGGGACGAAGGAGACGATCTCCCACACGGCCACGCCCTGAAGGCGGGTCTCCGCGTCGGTCAGCTCCGGCGTGTACCAGCCCATGTAGATGCCGACCACCACAGCGGCCAGGACGCCCGACACGCCGAGCGCACTCGCCCGGCAGGAAGCCGAGGTAGCCGCTGAGGAGCGCGATCGCGATCTCCGTCGGCGGATGGTTGATCCGCTTGCGAACCTGGCGGATGCCGTACGCGACGATGAGGCCGATCGCGATGCCGCCGACCACGTTCCAGACGAACTCGAGGCTCGCCTCGGCCAGCGAGAACGCTCCGGTGATGACGGCGGCGACGGCGAACTTGTAGGCGACGAGCGCCGTTCCGTCGTTGATCAGCGACTCGCCCTCGACGATCGAGACGACGCGCCGGTTGACGCCGAGCCGCTTGGCGATCGTGGACGCGGCGATCGGATCGGTCGGCGAGACGATCGCGCCGAGCGTGAACGCCGCCGCCCACGGCATCCCGTCCACGACCGCGTGCGCGACCACGGCGACCGCGACCATCGTCGACCAGGACGAGCCCGACGGAGAGACGCGATCGGCTCGATGTTCGTCCGAAGCTCGCGCAGCGACGTGAAGTACGCGGCCGCATAGAGCAGCGGCGGGAGGAAGGCGACGAAGACGATCTCCGGCTCGAGCTCGATGTCCGGCAGCCCCGGGAAGAACCCGAGCGCAAGCCCGCCGAGCACGAAGAGGATCGAGTACGGGTCCGGACGACCCGCGAGAGCACCAGCACCGCGCCCACGCCGACCAGGAGCACGAAGAGAACGGCTCGTCGTGACCGGAGGTCGGCACGCCGAGAGACTACGTTCAGAGGATCTCGTTGACGGCGGCCACGGCCGCGTCCACGTCCTCCTCGGAATTGACGATGCTCGGCCCGAAGCGGACGTACTCGGTCGCGTACGGCGTCACGCTCGCCACGACCTGGTGCTCCTCGCGGAGGAGATCGACGATCTCGCCCGGCTCCCGGCCGCCCGCATCCAGGCAGACGAGGCCGGCGGAGAGCTCGGGATCAATCGGCGTCGCGAGCGTGACCTGCGAGTTCTCCGAAAGGCCTTCCTTCAGGCGGGTCGCGAGCTCCTTGGTGCGGGCGGCGACCTCGCTGCGGCCGAGCCCCGCGTGGAGGGCGAACGCCTCGGTGAGCGCCCAGCGGTGCTCGAACGAGTGGTAGCCGCCCGGGCTGTTGACGGGCCCGGGCTGTCCCGGATCGGTTCCGAAGCCGAGCCAGCCGAGGATCGGGGCCATGTCGAACGACGGGATCGTCGGATGCAGGCGCTCCCACGCGGGCGCCTGCCGCCCAGACGAAGCCGGTGCCGCGCGGGCCGAAGAGCCACTTGTGGCAGCCCGAGACGAGGATGTCCGCGCCGAGATCCTCGGGCGAGGCGTCCTGGTTTCCGAACCCGTGAACGCCGTCGACCGCGAGCAGGATCCTCTCCTCCTCACGCGGCCGTCGTTGGCCTCGCGACCACGTCGGCGATCTCGCGCACCGGGAGCTTCACGCCCGTCCCGGAATGCACCCACGTGATCGCGAGGCAGCGCGTCTTCGGGCCCAGGCCGTCGCGCAGGGTCGAGACGATCTGGTCGACCGAGGCGTCGGCCGGGTCGTCGTAGAGCCTCAACCGCCGCACCTTGGCGCCGTCGCGCTCGGCGCGCAGCCGCAGCGACTCGTGCGTGGAGTAGAAGTCGTGCTCCGTCGTCACGACCTCCTCCCCCTCCTTCAGCCGCAGGCTCGAGTAGACGAGCCCGAGGCCCATCGTGGTCGAGTCGGTGAGCGCGACCTGCTCCGGGCCGGACTCCAGGTAGTCGGCGGCCGCCTGGCGAGCGGCCTCCTCGATGCCCGGCTCCGTCTCGCGGAGGTAGACAGCCGGGTTCTTGTCGAACCCGGCGCGGTGCTTCTCGATCGCGTCGCGCACGGGCTTGGGATGCGCGGCGAAGACGAACGTCGTCAGGTGCACCATCTCCGGGTCGAGCTCGAAGAGGCCGCGCACGCCCTTCCAGCCCTCGGGCGCCTTCGCCGTCGTGGTCGCAGCGGCCGCCGCGGTCTTCTCGTCCTTCCCGAGCGAACATCCACCCGCGGCCAATGCGGCCAGCGTCGCTCCCGCCGAGACCAGGGCGGTCCGGCGATCGAGCTTGACGTCGGTCATCGACGGCTAGGCAGCTGCGTCGTGATCGTCGTCTTCGTCAGGCGGCGGGTTCTCGGCCAGGCCCTCCTCGGAGGGCGGCGCGTCCTTGTCCTGCCGCGCCGCAGCACCGGCCCGGCCGAGAGTGTTGAACTTCGAAGCGAGATCGAGTCGAAAGCCGCTCATGCCCTCACTAGGACGCCGGGCAGCGGAAAAGGTCAGACGCGCTGCATATGCGTCGGCTTCGGCGCGTCCTCGTACTTGAGCCCGTAGCCGATGGCGCGGTCGATGCCGATGTGCGCGAGCCAGATGAGCGCGATCTCGATCCCCAGTGTCGAGTCGGTAAGCAGCGCAGCGACTCCGAGCACGATCGGAACGGTCGTCGTGTGCAGCGCGTTGTAGACCGCGGCGCCGATCCGCGGGCCGGCGAGGTAACCCAGCAGCCCGAGGTCCGGCGCGAGGAAGAGGACGAGCACGAGCCACAGCGTGTAGTCGCGGTCGACGTAGACGACCGCCGCCGCGGCGAACAGGGCGAGGCCTTCGAGGTGCAGGAGCACTCGGGGTCGCACGTCGCCAAGTTCGGGCGCGCCCGGGCGGTTCCTTGTGGGAAGGTCGCGGGCGTGGAGCTTTCGCCGCCCGCGAGCTACGACGGTGCGCGGATCACGCCGTCGGTTTGGCGGATCCGCGCGCCGCGCGACCCGAAGTCGGCCTGCGAGAGCTTGCGGATCGACTTCAGCGCGGCCTTCTTCGAGTCGCGCTTCGGCACGCCGTTGGTGCGGACGGGGACGACCTTCCCCTGCACCCAGGTCCCGTCGCCGCGCAGCGTGACCCGGAGAAGCGCCGAGACTCCGAGCACGCCGTCCCAGTTGAGGCTGTCGTGTCCCGCGAAGTTGCCGAGGCTGTAGGCGATCAGCCGGCCCTTACGCCACTCCATCGCGCGCAGGACGTGCGGGCCGTGGCCGACCACGAGATCGGCGCCCGCGTCGACGACGTCGTGCGTGAACTTGATCAGGTTGCCGCGGTTCTCCCCGAGGAACATCTCGGTGCCGGGCTTCACGTGCTGCTTGTCGGCGCCCTCGGCCCCGCCGTGGAACGTGACGATGACGATGTCCGCCTGCTTCGCCGCGGTCTTCACCTTCTTCACGGCCGCGGGGATGTTGCGGAGGTCCCAGTTGGGGATCTGAGGCGCGAACCCGAGGACGGCGATGCGGACTTCGTCCGCCCGGAAGAGCGTCGCGCCCGTGCCGGCGCCGGTCGGGCGCACCTTGGCGTTGCGGAGCGCCTTCAGCGTCTGCTGGCGCCCCGTCGTCCCGTAGTCGAAACCGTGGTTGTTCGCGGTGTTGCCGACGTCGAAGCCCGACGCGCGCAGCGCCTTCGCGTACTTCGGCGGCGCGCGGAACGCGAAGCAGTAGCGCGAGGCGTTCGGCCCGCACTTGGAGGAGCCGCCCGTCGCGAGCGTGCCCTCGACGTTCCCGATCGTCACGTCCGCGGTCGAGAGCGCGCCCTTGAGCGGCTTGAAGTAGACGGTGCCGTCGCTCGGGAGGCGTCCGTCGTCGTTGAACGCCATGTCCCCGACCGCGGCGAAGGAGATCGTCTTCTCGATGAGCTCGTCGTGCGGCAGGCCGGGGCCGATCCCCGCCGGAGCGGCCGCGGCGTCGGCGTCCCCGGACGCGCCGATCGCCTCGGCGGCGCGCTTCATCGCGTCGGAGGCCGATGGGCCCACGACGGCGCGCAGCGAGATGCCGATCGCGACGAGCGCGAGCACGACTCCGCCGAGGGCGGTGCCCCGGCGACGGCGAACGGCACGCTTCTTGGCCTGGCGTCGGATCTGAATCTCCTCGGATGTTCGTGACATGGGGCTCTCGACTGTAGCGCGGTTCAGTCTTCGATCGGCGCGTCGAAGAGGCCGAGCCATCGCTCGAGCCGCGGCTCGAAGGGCAGCTGGGCTTTCAGCGCATCTCGCAGGCGGATCTCTTCGTCGTTGTCCCGCTCCTGTCCTTCGCCGGTCGGCACGAACGGCCAGAACCGGTCGGACTTGAAGCCGTACACGAGGTACACCGGCCGCTCGCGGCTCGAAGGAGAAGAGCGCCGCGAGGAGCTGCCCGCCGAAGCCGCGCTTCGGAAGCTCGCCCGCCACCATCTCCACGGCGGCGACGAGCCGCTCGAGGTCGCCCTCGCGCGCGACGAGCCAGTCGAACCCGTACGAGTCCGAGCGGCGGCGCACCGAGGCGCACGAGTTGATCCCGACCGCGCCGATCAGATCGTCGAGCTGCTGCTCGGCCTGATGAAGTCCTTCGCGGGGCGCGGCTTGAAGCAGACGCCCGCGACCCCGGTCGCGCGCAGGCCCACCTCGCCCTCGACCCCGGCCGCGCGTCCGCGAGCGCGGGGAGCTTGCCGACCTTCGCCCCGCCTCGCCCGAGGAACCCCATCCGCGGCTGCGGCTAGAACGTCTGCGGGCGGCCCATCTCGGCGGCGATCGCGGCGAGGCGCGCGAGCCGCTTCTCGAGCGGCGGGTGCGTGAGGAAGAGCTGGCCGAAGGAGCTCTTCACGTTCGTCGGGATGATGTAGAAGGCGTTCATGCCCTGCATCTCGCGCAGGTCCCGCTGGGGGATCCGCGTCATGTCGCTCGCGATCTTCTGCAGCGCGCTCATCAGGTTCTCGGGCGCGCCGGTGATCAGCGCGGCGCCGCGGTCGGCGGCGAACTCGCGGTAGCGCGAGAGCGAGAGAATCAGGACGTAGCTGAGGATGTAGGTCACGATCGAGACGACGATCACGATCAGGTAGACGGGCGTGCCCCGGTCGCGGTTGCGGCCGCCGAACATGCTCGAGCAGAGCGCCATCTGCGCCAGGTAGGACGCGACCATCGAGAAGAAGCCGGCGATCGTCATCGTCATGACGTCGCGGCTGCGGATGTGGGACAGCTCGTGGGCGAGCACGCCCTCGACCTCGCCGGCTCGAGCCGGTCGAGAGGCCCTGCGTCACGGCGACGGCCGCGTGCTTGCGGCTGCGCCCGGTCGCGAACGCGTTCGGCGCCGCGGTCGGGATGATCGCGACCTTCCTCGGCTTCGGCACGCCGGCCTGCTCGGAGAGGCGGTCGACCATCGCGTGCAGCTCCGGCGCCTGCTCCGGCGTGACGACCTGCGCGCGGGAGGCCTTGAGCGCGAGCGTGTCCGACGTGAAGTACTGGAAGAACGCGAGCGCGCCGAGCAGCACGACCGCGAACGCGAGGTCCACCTTGAACAGGCTGATCATCACCGCGAAGAAGACGACGTAGAGCAGCCCGAGCAGGAAGATCGTCAGGTACATGCGGCCCGTGAGGCCGCGGTCTCGTCCGTACGCTCGTTTTCCATCGTGCGGGCAATTGTACCTGCGGGATCTTCCCACCGTCCGCGTGCCGTCGCTAGACTCGCCCCGTGCGCCGGGTCCTGATCCTCGCCCTGGTTCTCGCCTCCCGCTCCTCGTCGCGGCGTGCGGCGGCGGCGAGGAGAAGAACACCGCGCCCGACACGGTCGTCGGAAGCCTGCCGGCCGAGACGGGCGGGGCGACGACCGGCGGCGGCGGCACGGCGGGCGACGCGGCCGCCGGCAAGGCCGTCTTCACCGAGAACTGCGGCAGCTGCCACGTGCTCGCCGACGCAGGGACGACCGGCACGGTCGGCCCGAACCTCGACGACGGCAGCCGGACGAGGCAGGTCGACGCGCAGGTGACGAACGGCGGCGGCGCGATGCCGGCCTTCGAGGGCACGCTCAGCGAGCAGCAGATCGCCGACGTCGCCGCGTACGTCGCCGAGAACGCCGGCTCCTAGCTCTCCTCCTTCCCTGCGGGCGCTCGCCTGCGACCTCGACCGGACGCTGATCGCCGAGGATCTCGTCCTGCGCCCGCGCACGCGGGCGGCGCTCGCGGCCGCGCGCGCGGCCGGGCTGCACGTGGTGATCGCGACCGGGCGGATGTTCCGCTCGGTGCGCCCCTACGCCGACGAGGCCGGGCTCTCCGATCCGCTCGTCTGCTACCAGGGCGCGGTCGTCGCCGACCTCGCGACCGGCGAGTTCCTGCGGCACGAGCCGATCCCGCTCGACGAGGCGCGCGAGGCGATCGCCGCCGTCGAGGCGGAGGGCTTCGGGCTCAACTGCTACGTCGGCGACGAGCTCTACGTCGCCGCCGAGACGCCCGAGTCGCAGCGCTACGCCGTGTTCCAGCCGATCCCGATCCACACGGTCGGCCCGCTGCTCGACTGGCTCGACGGACGGCCGACGAAGCTCGTCACGATCGGCGACCCGCGCGCACTCGACGAGCTCGAGCTGCAGCTGAAGGCGCGCTTCGGCGACCGGCTCTTCATCGCCAAGTCGCTCCCCTACTTCCTGGAGTTCGCGCGGGCGGGTGTCACCAAGGGCTCGGGCATGGAGTTCGTCGCCGAGCGGCTCGGCTTCTCCGCGGCCGAGACGGTCGCGTTCGGCGACGGCGAGAACGACGTCGAGCTCCTCGAGTGGGCCGGCCACGCCGTCGCGGTCGCGAACGCCCACCCGCGCGTGCTCGCCGTGGCCGACGAGGTCTGCCCCTCCGTGGAGGACGAGGGAGTGGCCCAAAGGATCGAAGCCCTTCTAGACTCGCTCGCATGATCGACGTCCGCGCAGCCCGCGC
Organism: uncultured Thermoleophilia bacterium; assembly: GCA_963716005.1. Classification (GTDB taxonomy): domain Bacteria; phylum Actinomycetota; class Thermoleophilia; order Gaiellales; family Gaiellaceae; genus CAVRUF01. The sequence goes on along the minus strand of OY970285.1, from coordinate 282,614 downwards.
CGACCCGACGCCTGGCGCGCCGCGCTCGCGCGCAAGGGCGCCGCCGAGACGTTCGACGCGCTCATGGAGGCCGACGCCGCCTGGCTCGCGCTCGTCCCCCGGGCCGACGAGCTGCGCGCGAAGACGAAGCTGAAGGGCAAGCCGACGCCGGAGCAGCTCGAGGAGCTGAAGACCGTCAAGGCCGACCTCGGCAGGTCGAGGACGAGCTCGCGCAGGCGCAGGCCCGCCGCGACGAGCTGCTCGCGCAGGTGCCGAACCCGCCCGACCCGTCGGCGCCCGACGGAGCCACCGAGGACGACGCCGAGGAGATCCGCCGCGTCGGCGAGCCGCCGCAGTTCTCCTTCGAGCCGCGCGACCACCTCGAGCTGGCGCCGATCGACATGGAGCGCGCCGCCCGCATCTCGGGCTCGCGCTTCGCCTACCGCGTCGGCGACGCGGCGCTCCTCGAGCTGGCGCTCTACCGCTTCGCGCTCGACCGGGTCGCGGCGGCCGGCTTCACCCCCGTCCTCCCGCCCGTGCTCGTCCGCGAGGAGGCGATGTACGGCACCGGCTTCCTCCCCACCGACGAGGTCAACATCTACCGCATCGAGCGCGACGACCTGTACCTGACGGGAACGTCGGAGGTCGCGCTCGCGGGCTTCCACATGGGCGAGATCCTCGACGCCGAGGCGCTGCCGCTGCGCTACGCGGGCTACTCCACGTGCTTCCGCCGCGAGGCCGGCGCCGCCGGCAAGGACACGCGCGGCATGTTCCGCGTCCACCAGTTCGACAAGGTCGAGATGTTCGTCTTCTGCCGCCCCGAGGACTCGCCGGCCGAGCACGAGCGGCTGCTCGCGATCGAGGAGGAGCTCGTCGCGGAGCTCGGCCTGCCCTACCGCGTCGTCAACGTCGCCGCCGGCGACCTCGGCGCGTCGGCGACGAAGAAGTACGACATCGAGGCGTGGTTCCCGAGCCAGGAGCGCTACCGCGAGATCACCTCGACGTCGAACACGACCGACTTCCAGGCGCGGCGGCTGGACGTTCGCTACCGCGGCGAGCGCGGCGTCGAGACGCTGCACACGCTGAATGGCACGGCCGCCACCGCCCGCCACATGCTCGCGATCCTGGAGAACTTCCAGGACGAGGGCGGCGCTGTCATCTCCCGACGCGCTCGTCCCGTTCGGCGCCCCGGCTCGGATCGAGCCCGGGGACTATTCCCGCCCTCCGTGGACGACGGCCTGTGCGAGGCCTATCGTCAGTAGCGAAATCTTGGGGTCTGGACCGACACGAACGATTGCGGTTGCCTGCGCGTCATAGGCGCCGCGTTCGCCTGGCCTTCAGCCGCGCTCGCGCAAACGTCCGTCCTCCTCGCCGCGGGGACGTCGCCGCCTGTGCGGGCGACGGGGACGAGCTGACCGCGCAGATCCTCGACGTCAACCCGGGCACGGTCGCCGTGATCGGCGACGTCTCTCAGACGAACGGGAGCATGCAGTCATCGTCGACTGCTACGACCCGACCTGGGGACGCCACAAGGCGCGCACCCGGCCCGCGCCGGGCAACCACGACTACCGAACGCCCGGCGCCGCGCCCTACTACGCCTACTTCGGCGAGCTGGCCGGGCCCGCGGGCCTCGGCTACTACAGCTACGACCTCGGCGACTGGCACATCGTCGCGCTGAACTCCAACTGCGATTCATCAGTTGCGCGGAGGGCTCGGCGCAGGAGCAGTGGCTGCGCGCCGACCTCGCAGCGCACCCGGCCGCCTGCACGCTCGCCTACTGGCACCACCCGCGCTTCAGCTCCGGCCGCTCGCGCAATCGAGTGGACGGCGCCGTTTTGGGATGCGCTCTACGAGGCCGGCGCCGACATCGTCCTCGACGGGCACGACCACATCTACGAGCGGTTCGCGCCGCAGACCCCGATCGGCGACCGAATCCCGCCATCGGGATCCGGGAGTTCATCGTCGGCACCGGCGGGTTCGGCCATGCGGACTTCGAGCCGGTCTTGGTTCCGAACAGCGAGGTGCGCGACAACGCCGCGTTCGGGATCCTGAAGCTCGTGCTGGGACCGGGCGGATACTCGTGGACGTTCCTTCCCGTGCCCGTAAGGACGCTCTCCGACTCGGGCAGCGGCACGTGCCACGACGCGCAGGCCGACACGACCAGGCCGTGGTCAAGCCTGAAGCTGCCGGCGGCGAACTCGGTTGTCCGGCGGGCTCCGCACGATCGTGGCCGAGGCCGCGAGCGATGCGACCCGGGTCGACTTCCTGCTCGGCCAGACCGTCATCGGAACGGACTCGGAGTCGCCGTTCGCGTTCCAGTGGGATACAGCGACGTCCGGGCACGGCGTTCGCACGCTGACGGCGCGTGCGGTCGATGGGGCCGGAAACTCGCGGGCCCACTCGAGGTTGTTGTACTCCAATGTGTTTCCGGCTACGACGATCGGTAGGCCCCTTCAGGCGGTGGCCGGGCACCAAGCAGCAGGTCCTCGACTTCGGGAAGCGAGCCGGAGCGACGTTCGCCTGCTCCCTGAACGGGCGGCCGTTCAAGCCGTGCTCGAGCCCCGTCTTCCACCCCGGTCTCGACGACCGGCCGCTACGTCTTCGCGGTGCGGGCGCGAGACGCCGCCGGGAACCTCGCGCCGAAGACGGTGACGCGAACGTGGAGCGTCGACCACCGGGCACCCGAGACGACCTTCGCTCTACGGCGGGCGGCGCGCGTTCGTCCGGGGCGCGCCACATTCGGATTCAGGGCGAATGAGACCGCCACGTTCCGCTGCTCGCTGGACAACGAGCCCTGGACGCCGTGCACGTCGACCGTGCGCTACCCGAAGCTCCGGCTCGGCCGCCACACGTTCCGCGTCCGCGCGGTCGACCGGGTGGGAAACACCGACCGGACGCCCGCGACCTTCACCTGGCGCGTCCTGCGCGGCTAGCCCTCTCCCGAGGGAAACGCGTCCTCTCACGGGTTCTGTGACGCCGGCGAGGGTTCGGGCAATGTCTCGCTCGCGCGTACGAGCGACGCCATCTCCGTGAGAGACGGAAGCCGAGAGTCCTTGGTCGGCCCGGCCTGAAGCCAGATGGTGAAGCTTTCTCCGACCCACCAGCGCCAGACGCTCTCATCACCGTAGACCTGCACGCCCTCGACGCTGCCGAACGGCTGCCAATCCTCATTCCTGATGGCCTTCTGGATCTCCTCGGCCATCGCCGCAGGAGTGGTCCAGATGTAGAAGCTTCGGCCGTTCCCCTCAGCGATCAGCGCGCTGCCCGTCTCGCCTGAGATGCGATACCCCGCACGCTGCGCGACCCCTTCCACCCAGTCTGCCTCCGGACACGCCGTCCACGGCCCCGGCCAGTCGGGTGGGCATTCGTCCGGACTCGTAGCCTGCTCGACTTGCTCGAATCCCGTCGCCTCCCGACCGCTTGTCTCCTGCTGCTGTCCACCGCACGCGACAGCAGTCGCACTGACGCAAGCGATCAGGACGACGAATGGCCGAACCATCACACGGAAGTCTACGCCGCGCTAGACGCCGCAGTTCGCAGCGTGCGCGTTGCGGGGAGCAGCGGCAGAGCGGCCGGAATGGCACGTAACCCCGCATAGGATGAGCGCTTGGCGGGGTGCCTGAGCGGCCGAAAGGGACGGTCTTGAAAACCGTTGGGCGTGCAAGCGTCCCGTGGGTTCGAATCCCACCCCCGCCGCTACTTCTTCGCATCGCCCCGGCGGTTGCGGGTCGTCTGCCCATAGCGCTTCGCGTCTCCGCTCAAGATCCGGCTCAAGACCGCCGGGTGGTGGTAGCGCACTGGCGCGCAACTGGCGCGCATCCCACGGGCGGGCGGCACGCTCGACTACGACGCCCTCCTCACCCGGAACACAGGCGCGGCTCTCGAGCCGGCGCTCCGAATCGACAAGCTGGGGGTCACTGGTTCGAGCCCAGGTACCGCCCAGCTCGGCCCGTGTAGCCATGCGGGATCCGCATACACACACGGTCGTATGTGTCAGGGGAACCGGGGAAGCCAGGTGGTGCCCCCCTCGGTGCCACCTCGCGATCGCGCCGGGCGCTGACGCCCTGGTCGGCCCTGCGCTTGAACGCTAGACCGCGGCGGGCGCGGCGGCTAGATGGCTTCGCCCCGGCCGTGTCCACCCGGACAGCGCCGGGCCGACCCAGCCCTCGTCGTCACCCCATCGTGGCGACGATTGGAATACACACCCGCAACCGACAGGCGAGTCCGCCCAGTATGTACACGTACTAGCGATCTTTGACTAATCCTGTTTAGCTCGTTAGTATGCTGTCACTGTCTACAGACACATTAGATCTCGACCGAGGCGGCGGGATGTTCAAGCGAAGGATCCATATGCCCTCGCCGGCAACGATCGTCGCCATGCCAACGCTCGCGAGATTGACGGCACTGGCGCGCCGAACCGGTGGTTGCGCCGAACCGGTGGTCGCACGCGGTTCGTCAGCGAGCGCCGTTCCTAGCCAGTTGGCGGACTTGAAATCGGACGGCGAATCTTGTAATACTTGCCACAAGTCAATCATCGACCACCGAGGCGGAACTCCCGCGGCCAACTCTGCTCGGTTGAGGGGCCGGCTTATGTCTCAGCCTCGTGATTCGGTGGCGCGGTCTTCGCGCTTTGTTCTAGAAGCAGATAGCGGGAGATCTCTGGCCGGCGATCCGTTTGCGGCATGCCCGCCGGTCACTAAGGCGGAGACTGCTTTCCGGTCGGCTGTCGTAACGCTGCTGCTGATCTTGCTCGCGCTCTCAATCAACTCTCCGGCAAACGCGAAACGACACTCTATGAGTTCACTACATTGGCCGAAACCGGTCCATGCGACCCAACGTGCGGATCAACTCGCGCTAATCTCGACGCGATCTTCCCCCAGATTGCTTGGATCCGAGGCAGGGTTGCCTTCGCCGCCGGTCGGATCTTCTCACCGGTTTCGCGCGGGTACGGGGTCTATGTAGCCGATGGTTTGGGCCGCCCTGTAGACCTGACACCCGATCTGCAAGATCCGCTCGTCCACCTTTCACCGGGTGTCGTTCAAAACGATCGCGGTGACATTCTCATGCGCGAGGCGCACTTGGACGCGACAAACGCGATAGATAGCTATCGACTGAAGCTGGTTGACCACGTGACAGGCGAAACTCGGCTACTAGCTGATGCGGGACAAGCGTTCACACGGCTTCAGGACAATCGACGATGGTTTCGACCTTGGCGACACGGGAATTGCGGCTTTTTCGCGAGGGAAGGCCAGTGGCGAACACCTTGTCCAGACCGTCGATACTCGCGTGTCATCCACGTCTCTCTCCGCCGGCAAGTCGTTCGGTCCGGGCACTGATTTCTCGCTTGCCGTCTCAGATGGCACACCACGATGCGCCCACGCCATTGGAAATTGTGTCGCGATCTTAGCCCAACCGAGTGGGGCGCTCGCTCTCTCGGATCACACCGCGGGAAATTTCACGTCGCCAACCTTCTTGGACGAAGACGGCACCCCGTGGGTCTTTTCCTCAAGTACGGACCGCATCCCGCGATAGACGACACGGGAAACGTAGTCGTCTTCACGGCGAAGCTTCCGACGAGCGCCGCGACGCGTCTCTACGCTGGGTGGCGCGACTGTTCATTGCTCCTCTGCATCTGGCGGGCGACCCAGATCTCCGGACCACCGCGGGCGAAGCAGACCCCCGACGGCCGAGGGACTCTTACGCTGCAGAGCTGGGGGATCCGGGCACAGTCGATGGATTCCCCAACTTCCTGACCCCGGACTTCCGCGGTCGCCTTTCGCTGGCTCGCACGAATGGATTGCGCCATGTCGACACGACTGTGCGCAGGCGAACACGCGGGACGGCTGAGGGAGACTTCGTGGTTGCGTACCCTGCGACGCCGGAAGATGCAAACCCCCGAAGGGCTGTTCAGTGCGGGTCCCGGGTTTTGGGTCGTCAAGTTTTCGATCTACGCGTGTCTGAACGAGAGTAGCAATCCAGATTTGTTGGGGTCCAGCTGCGCGCGGGAATTCGTACCACGCCTCGCATTGGCGAGCGCACCACCACAGCCGGTGGTTCAGGTCGGGGACACGCTTACGAGCGGCCAGACTGTGCTTCAGCTCGAGCGCATCACTCAGATCGGCACCGAGGTCAGCGTGCCGCCAATGGGCGCCTCCGTGGCAACTGCCGCTTCGCGTGGGACGGGTGGACATCAAGTCGCGTTCTGGGCGCGCACTCAGTCGGGAGAGGCGATCTACCTCGCGAGTCAGCGCGATGACGACGACGACGGTCTCTACGACCATTGGGAGCGCACCGGCGGCGGTATCGACTTCGACGGTGACGGAGGCCCCCCCAGACCTAAATCTCCCTGGCTTGGGTGCAACGGCTGATCACAAGGATGTGTTTATCGAGATCGACGAAATGGACTGCGCTCCAGGCGTCACTCCCGGTGGCTGCGCGCGCGTTCCGAATCGCGCGACTCTAGACTTCGACTTCATCGCATCCACCTTCGCGACCGCGCCCGTGGATAACCCCGACAAGGTTCCCGGGGTGCGGATCCACATCGCGCCGACCGGCCACGTTCCAGACGCCGAGTTCATCGATTTCGGCACTGGGTTCGCGCAAGTGAAATTGGGAAGCCGCGCCAATCCCTGCGACGGCGGGATAGGGCCAGACGCGGCCCACGGTGGCACACCAGCGCGCTGCCGCGCGGTACTCGGGGCCTATCTCATTTCCCATCGGTACGGCTTGTTCGCACATACATTGTGAACGCTCCAACGGGCCTGCCGACCCTAACGTGGGCGGTATAGGTAGTCCAGGTCCAGATTTTGAGATCTTCGATTATCCCGAACTTGATGCGAAGATCCCAGGAACTGCGCGAGACACAGGATTTCCTACGTCGAGCTCGGCCACACGCTCGACCTCGAGCACGGTGGTTTCGAAAAGACGGCGTGTAAACCAAATTATCCCAGCCTTATGAGCTATTCCTATTGGAAACCATTGCTATATCCTGACGACGTCAGGTTGGCTGAGAGAGCCTTGCCGCCGCTCAATGAGGAAGCGCTTGTCGAGCGTGATGGGATTGGAGTCGCCGGCGTACCTGTAATCTGGGGTTTAAGACGGCTACCTTAGAGAGGATCGCCCCGCCTCGCAATCCCCTGCGGTCGATTGGAACCTAGCCGGAGGGAATGGCACGGACGTCAATGTTTCCCAAGATCTCAACGGATCGTGCTCTTGACAAGGATTGCCCTGCGGACCAAGCGACGGAGAAGCAGATGCGTGGTTTCGCCGATTGGTCGGCGATGCAGTTCAACGCCAGTTGGTTCAACGTCACACGCCTCGTTGCCCGAGACCGTACTTAGTATCAAGTCAAGCCTCGAAAGCATCAAGTGAAATCGCCATCTCCCACGCTGACATGCTGGCCACCGCCGCGCGCATCGACAGTGACAGTGACGGAGTGTAAAACGCGATGGACGACTGCTGACTACTGCTAACCCGCGCCAGGCCGACAAGGACAAGAATGGCGTGGGAAACGACTGCGAAGTCATCGTGACAGTACTCGACTCCTCGGCCGTCGAAGGCGATTCCGGTGGAGCGGGTCGATTGACGTTCGTGGTGGAGTTGTTTACTGCCCAAAAGAAGAGCGTTGCGGTCGATCTTTCAACGAGCGCCGGGACAGCCGACGCCCCACGGTTTGCGGCGGCCGTCAGTCATGTGGTCTTCCCGAAGGGTGCCACGCGTGCGCAGGTTGCCATCGGCATCACGGGCGATATTCGCAATGAGCAGAATGAGCAATTCACCGTTCGACTCGGGAATCCGTCGGCGGGGCTAGGCTTTGGATCTCGATTCGCCGTTGGTACGATCATCGACAACGACCCCCTTCCGATCGTCAGCTTGCCGGCGAGTCTCAGTTTCGAGGAGCAGGATGATTCCCGCCGCGTGGTCACCATCCCCGTCTCTCTGATGACCGCATCAGATCGCAGGATCGAGTCGCCTACTCGACGCTCCATGCTTTAGCCACCGCGGATGTCGATTACCGCCCCTCGCGAGGCGTTGTCGCCTTCGCGCCGGGGGAAACTACTCAACTCGTCGCGCTCGAACTCGAAGGAGACCTCGAAGCCGAACCCGACGAGACGCTCGCACTCGTGCTGGATTCTTGGAGCATGCGGAGCTCGGGGGGATCGACGACGCTCATAACACTCGCCGACAACGACCGCCGGCGGAAGCGTGCGATGACGCATCCATCTTTTGGGACGGGGGCGGCGGACCCCCCAGTGGATGGATCCGCTGAACTGGTCGCAGGATCGCTTGCCCAGGGCTGACGACAGGGTCTGCATTCCCGAAACAGCAATCGATGGCGTGCACTTTCTGGGCGGCGAACGGGTCACCGAAATCGGCAGTTTGATCAGCTACGAGGAAGCTCTATCTACATGGAGGGGCGGACGTTTTCCATCGTCTGACCCTCAAACTTACAGACGACGACACCGTCGTCGCTTTACAATGACGTTGCCCTGTTCGAATATACCGATCTGAATTTCGATGCGCCGCTTACACTGATGTCTGGTGCCACGTTTGCGTGGGGTGGAACTGCGTGGATTGGCGGTAAGGGTGAATTGAGAATTGAGTCGGCAGCGACCTTCCGGGTCAATTCAAGTGCGACTGTCGGCTTCCAAACGGTCTCGACGAGTGTCGCTTCATATTCGGTGGACGAACCATCACCAATAATGGCACGATGCTCTGGAACGCGGAGGCGTTCTTCAATGGGCCAGTCGCTCCGGAGCCGTCCGCGACACTCAAGAACAATGGCACAGTGATCATGGGCGACCGGGGTCGACTCTTGGGGGATTTCGCGCTCACAAACCTTGGAACCATCACCAAACCGCAAGGCGATGGCGAGGCCCAAATCGCGGCTGATATCGAAAATGGAGGCAGCGTTGCTGTCGATGCGGATCACTTCGTCCAAAACAAGGGCGCAATCCCGCATAGCGGTTTGTTCGCGGTAGGGGCGGATGCGTCGCTGGAGTTCGACTGCGACGGTGTGAATAGCTTCACAGCGGCGAGTCCACTAGACGGTCAGGGCCTCGTCATCGTTGACGGTGCCGCGGTTGGGGTCTTTCGGGGGCGATCGGCGTGCGGCGCTTTGAGTGCCGAGGTGGGACTCTGGACGTCTCAACCAACCTGGTCGGTGATCAGTTCGTGATCAACGGGGGGCGGGTCCAGGAACCGGAAGCCTGACAATTCCCGCTCAGCGAATGCTTCGGTTCGAGGCCGGGGATTTGAGCGGCGCTCTTCGCGTGACCGTGGAGCCGGAGGCGCGGTTGCAATGGAGTGGCGGAGCCAACGCCCTCATGCGCGGGTCTGGGACGACGACGATCGCGGAGGGTGCGACCGCTGAGATCGCTGGCGGCTCCGGGCGATGACCGCCTGTTCCTCAACCTGGGTACGACGACCTTCACGTCCGACCTTCAGGGGGCCGGCGGGCGCTTCGTCAACGAGGGCCTCGTCCTGCTGGACGGCGATGCTGCTTCAGCCGATTGGCGCTGGCACGCTGGTGAACACGGAGACTGGGTCATTCCAAGATTGCCCGGACGGGCGCGACCGGGTCCTGGCTAGCCTGCTCACGAATCGTGGGCTTCTGGCGGTCGAGACCGGCCTCTTGACCATTCGCAACAACTCGGCCACCGAGCCCCTCGTGCAGAGTGGGGCGTTTGAAATCGCGGCGGAGCAACACTGACGCTCACCAACGGGCGATTCGTCTTCGCGGCTCCTACCTCGGTGAGCGGAGATGGTGCCCTCCGCGTCGATTATCGCCTGCGTCTGGACGTCGACCTTGTTCTCAAGGAGCTCTTTGTTCGCGGGACGATCGATGGCGCGGGGCTCATCACCATTCGGCCGGTGGCAACGCATGCCTCGAGCAGCAAGCCATCGAAGGCAACGTGAGGATGAACATTCAGAGCGGCGGTCACCTCCAGTGGCAGGGTCTCATGCGCGGGTCTGGGACGACGACGATCGCGGAGGGTGCGACCGCTGAGATCGCTGGCGGGAGCTTGGGCGATGACCGCCTGTTCCTCAACCGGGGTACGACGACCTTCACGTCCGACCTTCAGGGCGCCGGCGGCGCTTCGTCAACGAGGGCCTCGTCCTGGCCGGACGGCGATGTTGGCTTCGAGCCGATTGGCGCTGGCACGCTGGTGAACACGGAGACGGGGGTCATTCGCAAGATTGCCGGGACGGGCGCGACCGGGTCCTGGTCGCCTGCGCCGGCCCCAACGAATCCGTGGGCTTCTGTGGTCGAGACCGGCCTCTCGACCATTCGCAACAACTCGGCCACCGAGCCCCTCGTGCAGAGTGGGGCGTTTCAGATTGCCGGCGGAGAACACTGAGGCCACCAACGGGCCATCGTCTTCGCGGCTCCTACCTCGGTGAGCGGAGATGGTGCCCTCCGCGTCGATTATCGCCTGGACCGGGACGTCGACCTTGTTCTCAAGGAAGTCCTTCGTTTGCGGCACGATCGATGGCGCGGGGCTCATCACCATTCCGGCCGGTGGCAACGCACGCCTCGAGCAGCAAGCCATCGAAGGCAACGTGAGGATGAACATTCAGAGCGGCGGTCACCTCCAGTGGCAGGGTCTCATGCGCGGGTCGGACGACGACGATCGCGGAGGGTGCGACCGCTGAGATCGCTGGCGGGAGCCTGGGCGATGACCGCCTGTTCCTCAACCGGGGTACGACGACCTTCACGTCCGACCTTCAGGGGGCCGGCGGGCGCTTCGTCAACCAGGGCCTCGTCCGCTGGACGGCGATGTTGGCTTCGAGCCGATTGGCGCTGGCACGCTGGTGACACGGAGACGGGGGTCATTCGCAAGATTGCCGGGACGGGCGCGACCGGGTCTCCGGCTGAGCCGCTCACGAATCGTGGGCTTCTGGCGGTCGAGACCGGCCTCTTGACCATTCGAACAACTCGGCCACCGAGCCCCTCGTGCAGAGTGGGGCGTTTCAGATTGCCGGCGAGAACACCGACGTTGACCAACGGGCCATTCGTCTTCGCGGCTCCGAGTCCGGTGAGCGAAGACGGCACCCTCCTCGCCGCGTCACATTTTGTGACCGCTTAACACTGCCTCCACCGCCTCAAATATCGAGCTTTCCGGTGGAGAGATCCGGGGTGCAGGAAAGCTGGAGGTCACTGGGCTACTCACGTGGTCAGGTGGATCCATGGGCGGGACCGGTACCACAACGATTCACCAGGGGCCACCTCCTCGTAAACAGCGCGCAGCAAACGATGCTGTCGGATAGTCGGACGCTCGTGAATGGTGGCGTTGCGACGATCTACGCAGGAGAGATTGCCAACGGCGGTGGTTCCTTCACTACAATGGCACTCTCTTCTCACCGCAAACGGCGGTATACGAACGTTACTTACGAACAACGGCTCGATGGAAAAGTCGGATAGCTATCTTGGCTCCGTCCGCACGGCAAGCTGTCGTTAACAACGGTAGACCACCATCCCGAACGGGATCCTAGAAACAGGAAGCTTCGCCAACATGACGACCGGTCGCCTCGTCGTGGAACTGGCCGGGAACCGCCCTGGGAACCGAATACGGACAACTCCGTTCGGTATTCGGGACCCACTTCTCTTGGATGGAACACTTTCCATTATTGTCAATCCGGCATATCACCCGATTCCTGGCGCTTCATATCAACCGCTTCTCTACACGGGGCGGAGCGGAAGTTTTTGCCGGCCCATCCACGACTCATCGGACGAGGTCGGCTTCACTCCGTCCTACGAGCCTTCGGCTCTAAGCCTGACCTCGTCGTCCCACAACTTGGTGGGTCAACATGCTGCGCCCGGCGTCGCAGGGGTGATGCGCGCGCGTGCGTACCCCGGTGCTGCCCCGGCGGCATGGCGGGCCGTTCAGTGCACGTCTTGTAACGAACGGGAGCCTGCGCCAGCGCGATCCTTCGCGACCGCAAGGCTTCATGCTCGGGCGTGGTAGAGGCGTCTGGGTGATCTCGGCCCTCGGCGCCGTGCTTGCGGGTATGACGACATCGGGCACTAGGCCGATGTCGATACCCCCGTCTGGAGTCTACCTCGAAATGCCTCGCCGAACTGGCGACTTTTCCAGTCGCTCGCCGCTTAACGGGGCGGGAGTCCCCCGATCTGGAGCTAGGCCAGCCCGGCCTGGCCGGACTCACCGCCCTCACGCTGCAACGGCGGCTCAGCGAAACGACATCGTCCTCGCGGCGGCGACTCAAACCACTGGCTTAAGCGGCGGCGACGGGGACGACATCCTGACCGGGGCGGGGGAAACCACACGATGCTCTGGTCGCACGCCCCGTTCTTCTCGATGACCGACACGGTGTCGTTGCCGCCGCCCGCGTTCACGACGATCCGCTTGAACGTGGAGCGGTCGAAGGAGAAGTCGGCCGAGCCGTTCGCCTTCACATCGACCACGAGCACGTTTCTGTTTCCCTTTTGCAACCGGAGCGCCAGCTTGTCGCCCGCGCCGTTGCCGGTGATCGTCAGCGTCCCGCCGCCGACCTTCGCCTTGTACGCGGCGTCGGCGGGCGCGGCTGCGGCCAGGCCGGCCGCGGCGAATGCTGCGGCGAGGGAAACGGTGACGATCGTTTTCATCTGGAGCTCCTCGGAGTAGACCGCCAAGACGATACGCCGATTCTGTAAGGAGCAAAAGCCAAGACGCCCGCTGAGCCGGCGGGCGTCTTGGCAGTGCTCACGCTCGAGGAACTAGGGAGCCGTGGGTTCTTCGGTGACGCCGAGGGCGAGCATTTCCTCGGGGGTGAGGAAGAGACCGCCGACGCCTACTTCCTGGGCTCCGTCCTGCGGGGCGTTGCTCGCCCACGAGGCGCTCGCCCACGAGGCTGCCGCCCAGGATGCGCTCGCCCAAGAAGCGCTCGCCCAGGATGCGCTCGCCCAAGAAGCGCTCGCCCAGGAGGCGTTCGCCCAAGAAGCGTTCGCCCAAGAAGCGTTCGCCCAAGAAGCGTTCGCCCAAGAAGCGTTCGCCCAAGAAGCGTTCGCCCACGAGGCGTTCGCCGAGGCGTAGTTCGCCCAGCTCGCCGCGTCGAAGACCGGGATCGAGCCGCCGGCCGGATCCGCAATGACGAACTGCTTGAGCGCGGCGTTCGGGTTCGGGGGCGTGCCCGTGAGCTTCGCGGCCTTGTCGCCGTCCACCTCGCCGACGCCGACGCTCAGCGCCTTCGCGCCCGGAACGTTCGAGGCCGTGAGCATGAGCGCGCCCTTCACCTGGCCCGGCGTCCACGTCGGATGCACGGCCAGGAGGTAGGCGGCGATGCCGGAGACCACCGGGGCCGAGAAGGACGTGCCCGAAAGCTCCATGTAGCCGGTGCCGCGCATCTGCCCGGGGCGCTCGCTCACGAGCGTCGAGGACATGGGGACAGCGCCGACCATGTAGCGGCCGGGAGCGCTCAGCTCGGGCTTGGCGAAGCCGTCGAGCGTGTAGCCGTAGGCCGACCACGGGGCGGCCTTGTCGTCGGCGGTCGTCCAAGAGCTGCCGATGTCGGTGGCGCCGACCGTGATGACGAACGGATCGCTGCCGGGCGCGTAGTGCACGCCGGACTGCTCGCCGTTGACGCCGTAGTTGCCCGCGGACGCCACGACCGTCACACCGCCGAACCAGAGCTTCTCGACCGCCTTTGCGAGGGGGTCGTACATGAAGCTGTTCGGGACCGCCGAGTGGAGCGAGAAGTTCGCGACCTTGATGTTGTAGAGAGCCTTGTTGGCGAGGATCCAGTCGGCCGAGGCGATGACGTCGCTCGTCATGGCCATGCCCTTGTCGTCCATGACGTCGATCGAGACGATCGGCGCACCGGGAGCGGCACCTGCGTACCCGCGCCCCACGCCCGCCGCGATCGACGCCACAAACGTTCCATGACCCCGTCCATCTCCAGCCGAGTTCGGCTTGAGGTTCGTCATCGTCTTCTGCGCCACGACCTGGCCGGGGGCGAAGTCGGAGCGGTTCGCGTCGATGCCTGAATCGATGATCGCGATCGCCGGCATGTCGAGGTTGTCGACGTAGCGCCAGAACTTGGTCACATCGGCGGCGGCCGGCCACTTCTGGTTGTTGTCGTAGCGCGAGCCCCACCAGCCGGAGAGCTCGATCGGCGCGTCAGCGGTGATGGCGACGATGTGCGCGCGATCCGCGAGCTTGAGGATCTGGCGACCCGTCAGCGTCGCCGCGACGCCGTTGATCGAGCGGAACTTGTCCGAAATCCGGTTCTTCGAGAAGCTCCAGGCGTACGAACGGCCGCGCCCCATCGCCTGAGCGACGCCGGCGGCAACCGAGTTGCCGACGCCCGCGCTCGACGTGGTGCCGTCGCCCTGGACGATGACCTTGAAAGTCTTGTTCGGGCTTGACTGCGCCGAAGTCAGAAGGGTCGGCGTGACGTACGCCTTGTAGTCCTTCTCCGTGGCGCTGGTGCCCGTCGATGCCAGCGGGCCGGCCACGGCGACGAGCAGCACGAGGAAGGTTGCGAAGCCGCGACCCTTGCTCGAACGCGCTGCATTGCCACGCGAGCCGGAGCGCTTGCCCCAGAGGGCGCTCGACCTGCTCTCGCCCTTAGTACCAACCTCTGTCCGCATTCATCCTCCCAATTCCGCCGTCTCAAGGCGGGCCGCAGAACCCATCCCGAACTTGCAGGCGGAACGCTACGGTGCCTGGGGTTGGGGGACTTCCCCCGATTGGGGGACACGCCGAAGATCCCTCGACCGAGGGATACCGGGCTAGGATCGAAAAATGGCCGTCTCGATCAGGGTCGGAACCTGCTCCTGGGCGGACGAATCCCTCTCCAAGTGGTGGTATCCCAAGGGGATCCGCACAGCGGAGGAGCGGCTGCGCCACTACGCGGAGCGCTTCGACACGGTCGAACTCGACGCCACGTACTACCGGCTGCCCGAAATCGACCAGGTGCGGACGTGGGTGGAACGCACTCCGCCGGGGTTTCTCTTCCACGTGAAGGCGTTCGGGATGATGACGCGCCACCCCGTTCGGCTCGAGCAGCTCCCGCCCGACCTGCGCGAGGGCGCACCCGTAGACGACCGCGGGCGCGTCGACCGGCCGCCCCGGGAGCTGCGCGAGGAGGTGTTCCGCCGCTTCCACGAGGCGCTCGAGCCGTTTCGCGAGGCCGGGAAGCTCGGCGGGATCCTGCTCCAGTTCCCCTCGTACGTGGTGCCGAAGCCGGCGTCGAACGAGTACCTGGCCTGGGCCGTGGAGCAGCTGCGCGGCGACGAGCCGCTCGTCGAGTTCCGCCATCGCGACTGGTTCGAGGGCGCTCAGACGGCGGAAACGCTCTCGTTCCTCGAGGAGCTCGGCGCCGGGCACGTGATCGTGGACGCGCCGAAGACGGACGCGAAGAACCTCGTCCCCACCGTTCTCGCGCGCACGAGCAAGACCGTCTACCTGCGCTTCCACGGTCGAAACGCGGACACTTGGAACGTGCGCGGGACGAGCGCGGCGCAGCGGTTCGACTACCTCTACTCGGACGAGGAGCTCGCCGAGTGGGTCGCGCCGCTCGAGAAGGTCTCCGAGGGCGCAGAGCAGGCGTTCGCGGTGTTCAACAACAACGGCCGCTCCCCCGCGGCGCCGACGATGAACGAAGGCCGCGAGTTCGTGGCGCAGGCGCCCCTCAACGCGCTCACGTTCAAGGAACTCCTGGGCGCGGGAACGAAGGCTGCATGACGCCGGAGCTCCTCGTGCGCACGAGACCGGCCGCCGGCGAACCCGAGGGCGTGCTCGTCCTCCTCCACGGCCGCGGCTCCGACGAGTACGACCTCGAGCCGCTCGCCGACGCGCTCGACCCCGAGCGACGGCTCAAGGCGTTTCTCCCGCGCGGGCCGCTGTCGATGCCGCCCGGCGGCGCGCACTGGTACATCGTGCGCGAGATCGGCTTCCCGGACACAGGGTCGTTCCTGTCGACGTTCGAGCTCGTCGACGACTGGCTCCGCGCCGCGCTCGAGGAGACCGGGCTCGGCCCGGAGAAGCTCGTTCTGGCCGGCTTTTCCCAGGGCGCGGTCATGTCGTACGCGCTCGGGCTCGGTGCCAAGCGGCCTGTCCCGGCCGCGATCCTGGCGTTCAGCGGGTTCATCCCGACGGTGAACGGGTTCGACCTCGATCCCGAGTCGCGCACGGGGCTTCCTGTCTCGATCGCGCACGGGTCGGCCGACCCGATCATCGCGGTCGGCTTCGGCCACGACGCGCGCGACAGGCTCGACGCGGCGGGGCTCGACGTCTCCTACCGGGAGGATCCGGTCGGGCACACGATCACGCAGGCCGGGCTGGCGCAGGCCCGCAGCGTGCTCGAACGAGCCTTGGCCTAGGCCTTGGCGGCCTGGGCGCGGCCGAGATAGAGCCACTGGTACGAGATCGCGGCCACCGCGCCACCGATGAGCGGCCCGACGTACCAGACCCAGGCGTTCGTCCAGTTGCCGTCGACGAGCTCGGGCCCGAACGCGCGCGCCGGGTTCATCGCGGCGCCGGTGAACGCGCCGCCCATGAGGATGTCGAGCGTGATCGTGAACCCGATCGCGAGGCCCGCGATGGAGGCGAACGTTCCGCCCGGGTCGGCGGCCGTGGCGAAGACGACCCAGACGAGGAAGAAGGTCAGGATCCCTTCGATGACCGCACCCTGGGTCGCCCCGACCCCGTCGCCGAGCGCCGGGATGCCGAGCGAGACCGGATCGGTGACCGCGTTCGGCAGGAGCCACGAGATCGCGAGCGCCGCCACGACCGCCCCGGCCATCTGTGCGATCCAGTAGAGGATCGCGTGCGCGGTCGAAAGCCGGCCGGTTAGCAGGAACCCGAGCGTCACGGCCGGGTTGAAGTGCCCGCCCGAGATGTGCCCGACGGCCGAGACCATGACGCCGATCGCCAACCCGTGCGCGAAGGCGATCGCGACGAGGTCCCCGCCCGCAGTGGCGGCGATCGCCCCGACGCCGACGAAGATCAGGGTGAAGGCGCCGACGAACTCTGCTGCCGCGCGCTGCAAGCTTTCTCCCTGCATGCGGCGCAGGTTAGAACCCGGACCGGACGGCCTAGAACGGACCTTCCGCCAGCAGGCGGCGGAACTCGGCGTATTGCCCGAGGCGCCCGACGGTGACGAGCGTGTCGCCCTGCTCGATCACATCGGTGGGCTGCGCGCCCGGGATCGGCTCCGGCTCGCGGAGGATGGCGATGATCGTGATCCCCGTCCGCGCCCGGAAGCCGCACTCGGCGAGAGTCTTGCCGATCGCGGGGCTCGTGTCCGGCACGGCCACCCACTCGATCGCGAGCTCGCCGATCGCCATCTCGAGCTCCTCGACGATCTTCGGCCGCTCGTAGGCGCCGCCGATGACCGCGCCGATCTGCCGCGCCTCGTCGTCCTCGAGCTGGATCACCGCCGTGGGCTCGTCGTCGTCGCGATGGCGGAAGAAGTAGAGCTCCCGCATCCCGTCGTTGTGGAGGATCACGGCCAGCCGTCCGCCGTGCGCCGGCAGCGCGGTGTACTTCACGCCCACGCCGGGGAGTCGCGTTTCTCGTAGCTCAGAGGTCATGCCGAACTCCCTTCCATCTTAGGCGGGAACAGCCAGCGGCCCACGCGCTTCGACTCCTTCATGAAGACGACGCCGAGGGTGGCGGTGACGAGCACGTAGAGACCGGCGAAGGCGACGAGGTCGTCCCGGTCGCTCACCGCGAGGGCGACGTTGGCCGCTCCGATCTGGGCGAGGATGATCGTGAACTCCCCGTGGGCGACGAGCGCCGCGCCCGCGTTGACGCTCTGTCTGGACGTGAACCCGCCCACACGCCCGGCCGCGTAGCCGGCAGCGAGCTTGCCGATGATCGTTCCCACGACGGCGAACGCCACGAGCCAGCCGACGCTCGAGAACGTGCCCGCGTCGATCGTGAGCGCGAACGCGAAGAAGAAGAGCGCCGCGAAGAGATCCCGGAACGAGAAGAACCGCTCCTCGATCTCGGTGCGCGCCTTCGTCTCGGCGAGGAGGACGCCGGCCATGAGCGCGCCGATCGCCTCGGAGAGGCCGATGCCCTTCGCGATCGCCGCGAGGCCGATCACGAGCGCGAACACGACCAGGAGGAAGAACTCGCGGGGAAGACGGTCGAGCACCTCGTCGAGGAAGCGCGGCAGGTAGCGCGAGGCGGCGAGCGTCGCCACGATGAAGACGACCGCCTTGACGACGAGCCAGACCGTCTCCTCCGCCGAGGTTCCGCCGCTCGCGGCGATCGCGATCACGAACGCGATCGCGATGTCCTCGAAGAGGAGGACGCCGAGCACCACGTCGGTCTCGTCGTCGGCCAGGCGGCGGAAGTCGATGAGGCCCTTCACCGCGACGGCGCTCGACGAGACGTAGACGGCGCCCGCGACGATGAAGGCTCCGAAGCTGAGGCCGAAGAACGCGACGCCGACCGCGAATCCGATCAGGCCGTTGACGACGAGGTCGATCGTGCCGCCGAGCCCGATGTGGCGCCCCGTCCGCATGAGGCGGTCGAAGCTGAACTCGAGTCCCAGGAAGAACAGGAGGAAGACGAGCCCGAGCTCGGCGACGAACTCGGTCACCTCGGTCGGGTGCACGAGCGTGAACGTCTCGGGCGTATGCGGGCCGAGGATGATGCCGGCGAGTAGGTACGCGGGGATCGCGCTGAGCCCGAACCGGTTCGCCACCAGGCCGAGCGCGGCCAGGACGGCAACGGTTATCGCGAGCTCTTCGAGGGTCACGGGCGGCTCGCGGAAGGCTCCATGGAAACCATGAGCCTATCGGGCGTGGCTGCTGCCTTTGCCGAGGTAATGGGTTAGACTCGGCGACCCGTGCAACCGTCGAAGACTCCCGTTCTCGGCCCTTCCGATCCTTCCGCCGCCGTTCGACCGAGGTCGGGCTACGACGAGTTCGGCGGCCAGATCGCGAGCGTTCTCGCGGCGGCCGAGCAGGCGGCGGAGCAGATCCGCGCCGACGCGGAGCTCGAAGCCGAGCGCATCCGCGCCGAGGCCGACGCGTACTCCAACGACGTCCGGCACGCGGTCGACTCCTATGCGCAGAAGCAGCGGCGCGAGGCCGAGGGAGACGCGCGCGACGCGCTCGCGAGCGCGCAGGCCGAGGCGCGCGCGATGCGCGAGGCGGCGCAGGCGATGGCCGGCCAGCTCGAGGAGGAGGCACGGCGGGCGCGGCAAGGCCTCTCGGACGAGACCCGCGCGCTCGAGGAACGCCGGCAGCGGGCGCTCGACGACCTCCGCGACATCGCCGGGACGCTCCAGGATCTCCTCGCGGGCACGGGCGAGGCGAACGGGCGCGAGGAAGCGTCCGTCAGCGCCCTGTCGCTGCGCCGACGCCGCTGATCCGAGCGGTCGTCTTCGATCTCGACGGCGTCATCGTCGACTCCGAGCACGTCTGGGACGACGCCCGTGAGCGGCTCACGCGCGAGCGCGGACGCCCGTGGCCCGAGACCGCGCAGCGCGACATGATGGGGATGAGCTCGCTCGAGTGGTCGCGCTACATGCACGAGGCCGTCGGCCTGGAGGAATCACCGGACGAGATCTCCGCCGAGGTCGTCCGCCGTCTCGAGGCGGTCTACCGCGAGGAGCTGCCGCTCATCCCGGGCGCGCCCGAGGCCGTTCGCCGCCTCGCGGAGCGCTGGCCGCTCGGCCTCGCGTCGTCGTCGAACCGCGAGCTCATCGACCTCGTGCTCGACCTTTCGGGCCTCGCGCCGTGCTTCGAAGCGACGGTCTCCTCGGAGGAGGTCGCGCGCGGAAAGCCCGAGCCGGACGTCTACCTCGAGGCGGCGCGGCTCCTCGGCGTCGAGCCGGACGAGTGCGCGGCCGTGGAGGACTCGAACAGCGGCATCCTGAGCGCCTCGCGCGCGGGCCTGCGCGTGGTCGCGATCCCGAACGCCCTCTATCCGCCGGGCGAAGACGCCCTCGCGCACGCGCGCGCGGTCATCCGCTCACCGGACGAGCTGACGCAGGAGCTGGTCGAGGCGCTCTAGTTGACGCGGAAGGTCTTCTTGAACGGCGTCGGATCGGCCTTGCCCTTGTAGACCGCCTTCGCGCGGAACGTGTGGAGGCCCTTCGACAGGTTCCGAAGCGTCTCGCCGCCGAGGCCGCACGTGTACCAGGCCCGCCCGTCCCGCTTGCACTTGGCCGTGCCGGCGTTCTTGCTCGAGACGATGTGGAAGTACTGCGTCTTCTTGTGCGTGATCGAGTAGTGCACCGTCGTGTTCGGCGCGCTGACGGCACCGGCGACTCCGACGAGGACTCCGAGGCTAATGGCCGATGCTGCGACGAGAGCGGTGAGCTTGCGCATGTGGGCGAAACCTCCTGAACCGGACTCTAGCACCCTATTTATGGGGAAAATTTCAAGGTTCAGCGAGTGATTCGCCAGGAACGCACGATCGGACTGGGGTCGATATTCCCGCCCTGGTCGATCGCGCGGACGCGGAACGTGTGAGCGCCCTTCTTCAGGTTCGTGTACGTCTTCCCGGACGAGCAGGACTTCCAGGCGCCCTTGTCGAGCCTGCACTGGAAGCGCGACTTGAAGCCGTTCGAGGCGAACTTGAACGTTGCGCGGTGCTTCTTCGTCCGCGAGAAGGGCCCGCCCTTGAGGATCGTGTTCGGCGCCGTGTAGACGATCGCGCGCGCCGCGTTCAGCCGTCCGCCGGTGCCCATGTCCGCGAACGCGGACTTGTGGTCGACCGTATTCAGGATCGCCGCCTTCACGCGCGCGGGACTCCAGGTGGGATGCGCCGCGAGGATGAGGCCGGCCACGCCTGCGACGTGCGGCGAAGCCATCGACGTTCCGATCTCTTCGATGTACTCCTCGCCGTCCTCCTTGAGGCAGCCGATCTTGAAGTCGTCGATGTTGACCCCGCCGCGCACGGTCGCGTCGCCGTCGGCCTCGAGCGAGAAGCGCAGGTACGCGGTCTCCACGCCGTCGAGCGCGGAGATGTCGGAGTACCAGTCGCCGAACGACCCGTTCTGCTCCGTCCACTCGTCCACCTTCGTCTCGACCGTGACTGCGTCTGTCCCCGACGAACACGCGGAACCAGTCCGAGGTGGCGGGGTCGACACTCGTGCCCTCCTCGGTGTCGATCTTCAGCTGGTACGCGGCGATGCAGCCGGACCTGCCCTCGAAGTTGAACGCCGTCGCGTTCTGTATCCACGTGTCGGCGTCCGCGGCGTAGTCGCCGCCCGGCGAGTCGGACAGGCTGTGCGTTCCCACGGACGGCGGCCCGGCGTTGACGCCCGCCTCCTGGGTCCAGTCCCCCGGCAGGCTCGACGGCGTCCAGCGCAGCTGCGTGCTCCAGTCAGCGTCCTCGAAGGTGTCGGTCACGCCGATCTGCTCGTACTGGTGGAACGTGCTCAGGATCGCGCCCTCGGAGCCGCCGCCACCGCCGGGGGCGGCGATGTCGACCGCGTTCACGCCGAAGTTCGAGTAGAACGCGAGCTCGTCGTCGTTCGTCGAGGCGCCGACGCAGATGATCCGAGGGCTCGAATACGAGCACGGGAACGTCGGGTCGAAATCGTTGTTCGAGTTGTTGTTCCCCGCGGCGAAGACGAAGAGCGTGTTCGCGCAAGTGGGCGAGTTGATCGCCGCCTCCTCGGCATCGGAGTCGAACGTGCCGCCGTAGCTGCCGTTCACGACGCGCGCGCCGTTCGCGCAGGCGTAGAGGATCGCGTCCGCGGCGATGTCCACCGGGAAGCTCCCGTAGGCGTCGCCGGCGCGCACGGGCATGATCGAGACGTCCCAGTTCACCCCGGTGACGCCGAGCCCGTTGTTGCCCTCGGCGCCGATCGTCCCGGCGACGTGGACGCCGTGGCCGTAGAAGTCGAGCGGCGCGTTGTCGTCCTGGATGAAGTCCCAGCCGTGCGTGTCGTCGACGTATCCGTTGCCGTCGTCGTCACCGTTGCCCGGCGGATCGTCGTTCGCCCAGATGTTGTTCACGAGATCCGGGTGCTCGTAGGCGACGCCGGTGTCGAGCACGGCGACGATCACGTTGGGGTTGCCCGTGGTCGTGTTCCAGGCCGTGGGCAAGCCGATCTTGGGAAGCGCCCAGAGGTCCGAGTAGAGCGTGTCGTCCGGCTCGGTGAGCGAGCTCGCATGGCGGACGTAGTTCGGCTCGGCCGAAGCACGTCCGGGTCGTCCTCGAGTTCGGCCGCGGCTGCCTCGACGTCGGCGCTCTCGGCGAGCTGGACGACCTTCGTGTCCTCGAGGGTCATGCTGCGCTCGATGCGCCCGCCCTCGCTGCGCACCGTGCGGGACTGCTCCGCGCGCGAGACTCCGTCGCGGAAGCGGACGATCAGCTCGCCGGGCACGAGGTCCGCCGCGGCGGGCCGTTCGGCCTCGACCGGAGCAAGCGAAGCGTCGCCCTGCGTGCTCGCACCCGCGAGCGCGGTCAGGACGGCGAACGCGGCCAGGACCGCGGCAACGAGGGACTTCCGCACTACGAATCAGTGTGACACGAAGATCCCGCCGCGCTACGGAAGAACCCCAGGACTTTGCAGAATCCAGACCTCGGCCTAAACGCGGCCGAGCAGAACGCAGGCGTTGTGGCCGCCGAGGCCCATCGCGTTCGACAGCGCGTAGCCGATGTCGAGCTTTCGAGCCTCGTGCGGGATGTAGTCGAGATCGCAGTCCGGATCCGGGTCGTCCAGGTTGATCGTCGGCGGGACGATCCCGTGGTGAATCCCGAGGACGCAGACCATCGCCTCGAGGGCACCCGCGCCGCCGAAGAGGTGGCCGACCATCGACTTGGTCGAGGAGATCGGGAGCTTGTAGGCGTGCTCGCCGAAGACACGCTTGATCGCCTTCGTCTCCGCGAAGTCGCCGAGCGGCGTCGCGGTTCCGTGCGCGTTCAGGTATTCGACGTCGGAGGGCTGGATGTTCGCGTCGGCGATCGCGCGGCTCATCATCGCGGCGACGCCCTCGGCCTCGGGGTCGGGCGTGATCATGTTGTAGGCGTCGTTCGACGACCCGGCGCCGACGACCTCTGCGTAGATCGTCGCGCCGCGCGCCTGCGCCTGCTCGAGCTCCTCGAGGCAGAGGATCGCGGCTCCCTCGGCCATGACGAAGCCGTTGCGGTTCAGGTCGAACGGCCGTGACGCACGCCACGGTTCCTCGTTGTTCAGCGCAAGCCCGCGCATGGCGCAGAAGCCGCCCAGGACGAGCGGGTTGATCGCGCCCTCGGTGCCGCCGGCGAGCACGGCGTCGGCCTGGCCGGAGCGGATCAGGTGCGCTCCCTCGGCGATCGAGTGCGAGCCCGACGCGCACGCCGAGTTGACCGCGCAGTTCGGTCCCTTGAGTCCCAGCTCGATCGCGATGTAGCCCGAAGGTGAGTCCGGCAGGAAGTTCGCGAGGAAGAACGGCGACAGGCGGCTCCAGCCGCGCTCCTGGAGCACCTCGTACTGGTCGAGCGTCTGGTTGATCCCGCCGATGCAGCAGCCGACGACGACGCCCACGCGGTCGGCCTGGAAGTCCGTGAGGCCCGCGTCCTCGAGCGCCTCCTTGGCGGCCGCGAGCGAATAGATGATGGCCTTGTCCACCTGGCGCGCCTGGCGGTGCGGGATCAGGTCGGTCACCTCGAAGCCCTTGACCTCACCCGCGATCCGCACCGGGAACTCGCTCGGGTCGAAGGTCGCGATCGTGTCGATCCCGCTTTTTCCCGCGAGCAGGGCGTCCCACGTGGACTTCGCGTCGTTTCCGACGGGAGTGATGGCGCCGACCCCAGTGATGGCTACACGCCGCATCGTTCCTCGTTAGACGGACGAAGTGCGAAACCGGTTGCGTAGGCTGCCGGAGATGGCCGAACCGCCGCGCGGACTGCCCTATCCGCCCATGGAGGCGGAGCTCGTTCGGACCCTTCCCGAAGGGGACGGCTGGCAGTACGAGCCGAAGTGGGACGGCTTCCGCGGCATCCTCGAGAACCTACGCGGCGACGTGGCCCTCTGGAGCCGCAACGCCCGGCCGCTCCTGCGCTATTTCCCCGAGCTGGCCGCGCTGGGCGAGAAGCTCCCGCCGAAGTCGGCGCTCGACGGCGAGATCGTCATCACACGGGAAGGCCGGCTCGACTTCGACGCGCTCCAGATGCGGCTCCACCCCGCCGAGAGCCGCGTGCAGAAGCTCTCCGCCGAGATCCCGGCGCAGTTCGTCGCCTTCGACGTCCTCCTCTGGGACGGCGAGAAGATCCACGAGCAGCCGCTGGAGGATCGCCGCAAGCTGCTCGAGACGCTGCCGTTCGAGCTTTCCCCGGCGACGCGCGACTTCAAGGAGGCGTCGGTGTGGGTCGACCGCCTCGAGCCGGCCGGATTCGACGGCGTGATCGCCAAGCGGCTCGGCGTCTCATACAAGCCGGGGTCGCGCGAGGCGGTCATGAAGGTGAAGCGCGAGCAGACCGCCGACGCGGTCGTCATGGGCGTCACCTGGGCGGAGAAGACCGAGGGCATTGCGAGCCTCATGCTCGGGCTCTACGACGGCGGCAAGCTGCGTCCGGTCGGAACCGCGGCGGCCGGGGGCAACCGCGAGGAGATCGACCGTCGGCTCGGACCCCTGCTCGGCAAGAACCCGAAGCGGGAGCCGCGCGGCGAGCCGAGCCGCTGGCGCCCGAACGTCACGCTCGAGTGGTCGCCGGTCGAGCCGAAGCTGGTCGTCGAGGTGCGCTACGACAAGTGGCAGAAGCAGCGCTTCCGCCACGGCACGAAGCTGCTCCGCTTCCGCGACGACAAGGATCCGGACAAGTGCACGGTCGCCCAGGTCGTCCAGAAGCCGAAGAAGGGCGACCCGACCGTCGAGAGCCTGCTCTCTAGGTAATCCGCCAGGTCTTCTTGGCAGGCGTCTTGTCGCGGTTTCCGGCCTTGTCGATCGCGCGGACCTGGAACGTGTGCTTGCCCTTCTTGAGGCGCTTGTAAGTCCTTGGCGCCTTGCACGATGCCGCAGGCCTTCTTGTCGAGCTTGCACTGGAACTTCGAGCCGGCCTCGGTGGACGTGAACCGGAAGGTCGCCGTCCGAGACTTCGTCGTCGCCTTGGGCGCTTTCTTGAGCTTCGTGTTCGGCGCCTGCGTGTCCGGGAGCTGCTCGATGTCGCAGTCGGCGTTCGGCGTGTCGCCCACGTCCACGACCGCGGTGTCGGTGTCGGTGCCACACACGATCGAGCTCTCGTTCACTCCGTCCCGAGCCTGAATCGTGTCGGCGCCGGCGCCCGCGTCGAATGCGTCGAGGCTCCGGGCCCGCCGGTCAGCGTGTCGCCGCCCGAGCCCGCCGAGGAGCGTGTCCGCGCCAGCGCCGCCGCTCAGGATCACCGGGCCGAGCGTGAAGGCGGAGGCGTTCAGCGCGTTGTCGCCGGCGCCGCCCGTGAGCGTCGCGCGCGTGATCTCCGTGAGCGTGTCGTTCCCGAGCCCGACGAGGTTCGTGTCGGTGAGCGTGAAGTTCGTGTCCCCGGATGCGACGACGCGGTTCTCGCCCGCGTTCCCGTCGAGGATGTCGTTGACCGCGTCCGCGCCGCCGTCGAGGGAGTCGTCCCCGTCCCCGCCGTGCAGGACGTCGAGCGAGAGTCCGCCGTTGAGGGTGTCCGCGCCGCCGTCGCCGTTCAGGATGTCCATGGCGTCGCCGCCGGTCACCGTGTCGTTCGAGTCGCCGCCGTTCAGCGTGTCCGCGAGCGGGCCGCCTGTGATCGTGTCCGCGCCGGCGCCGCCGTTCACCGTGACCGGGCCCGGGAACGCGCTCGTGTTGATCACGTTCGCGGCGTCCCCTCCGGTGAGCGTGGCCTGCTCGATGTTCGAGAACGCATCGCCTCCGAGTCCGGACATCGAGGCGCTCGCGAGCGTCATGTTCACGTCCCCGCTCTCGAGGAGCATGTCGGCGTTGCCCGCGCCCCCGTCAAGCGTGTCGGCGCCCGGGCCACCGGTCAGCGTGTCAGCGCCCGAACCGCCTTGGAGGAGATCGATCCCCACGCCGCCGTCGAGCGTGACCGGGCCGTTCGTGAAAGCGCTCGCGTTCAGCGTGTTGTTTCCGGCCCCGCCGGTGAGGATCGCGCCCGAGATGTTCGCGATCGTGTCGGCGCCCAGACCGCCGGCCAGGGCGGTGTTCGTGAGCGTCAGGTTCACGTCGGCGGACTCGACGAGGAAGTTCGTGCCCGGGTTCATCGCACTCCCGTCTGTCGAACCGCCCTGGATCGTGTCGTTCCCGGGTCCGCCGGTCAGCATGTCGTTGTCCGCGGTGGGAGTGCCGCCGCCCCCGTAGAGGAAGTCGTTCCCTGCGCCCCCTACGAGCGTGTCGTTGCCGTTCCCGACGGTATTCGCGTCGTTCCCGCCCCGGAGCGTCACCGGGCCCGCTGTGTAGGCCGACGCGTTCAGCGTGTCGTTACCGCTTCCGCCCTGGAGATCGACGTTCTCGATCGTCGTGAACGTGTCGGAGCCGACGAAGCCGGCGAGCGTTCCATTCCCGAGCGTCATCGTTACGCCGGAGACCTGCGAGAGCGCGCTCTCGCGCAGAAGGTCTATCCCGCCCCCACCCGTGATTGTGTCGTTGCCGCCCAGGCCCGTGAACGTCTGGTCCAGCGCCCCGGAGCCGCCGTTCAGCGTGTCGGCGTTCGCGGTCGCCGATCGACCGCCTCGATGTCCGTCGTTGACGCTGTCACCCGCGAGTTCGCTCCGAAGCCCATGTTATCGAGGTCGAAGCTTCCGTCGTTGTCGATGCCGTCGAACGTCACGCTCACGCCGATCGGACAATCGAAGCACGGGCATACACGACGGGTCGAACGACGCGCCGATCCCCGAGTAGTCCACCGTGTCGATCCCGGCGTTCCCGTTCAAGTCGTCGTTGTCGTAGCTGTTCCTCAGGACGTCATCGCCCGTCCTCGCCGAAGTAGCTGTCCGGGCCCGGCCCTCGCCTTCGAGCGTGTCGTTGCCGGGTGTCCTCCTGAAGACGTATCGGCGCCAGTCCCGCCGAGAAGCGGTCGTCCCCTCCGCCGCCGTTCACCGTGTGCCCGTTGGCCCGCCGTTCACCGATGTCGTTGCCGCCGGCGCCGAAAGCTATCGTCGCCCGCACCGCCTCGAGCACATCGTTGTTAGAGCCCGTTCGTCATGAGTATGTCGTTGCCGATCGCCCAGGAGGAGGATCACCGCGGGTCCGAACCCCGGTTCTGCTGCAGGTCACTTGACCGTCCGTCGCCGAGACCGATCGAGGTTGCAACTACGCAGTGTCCTCGGTGATGCCGATCGCGTGCGGAAATCCGGACGCACGGGCTGAAGGAGATCCCGGCACGTGAGCCGGACGCAGTCGAAGACTCGTGAGCGACGAGGCCATCGCGGTCCGCTGCGTGATCGCCAACGACGTCGTCTCGCCGTGAGCGGCGGTGTAGGTCTGACGAAGAGCCCTCGACAATGCCTCCGGAATCGACGTCACGGATCCCGCCTGCGCAGGCGGGGGCCAAGATCGCCGCGGCCGCGAACGCGAAGATCACAAGAGCCCAGGGTGCGAGCTCCATCAACCGCCATCTCACCCCTTCGATGATGGCACCAAGTGCCGCCTGATTCAATCGCCCGCGGGCGGTTCGAGCTCCGAGATCCGCGAAGCGCGGGACGAGGCTCGCCTTGCGCTTCCACATTCCCTTCGTGAGATCGCCGACCTCCGCCACGCGGTCGCGCATGGTCTGGATCGTGAACGCCTCCGGCTCGACGTCGGCGACCTCGTCCCAGTGGAGCGGTGCCGAGGCGCGCGCGTCCGGGGTGGGCCGGATCGAGTACGCGGACGCGATCGTGCGGTCGCGGGAGTTCTGGCCGTAGTCGACGAAGACGCCGCGCCGGTCGGCCACCTTCCACGTCGTCGTGGCCACATCCTGGTCGTCGATGCGCCGCTCCACCTCCTGCGCGATCGCCTTGGCGAGCCGGCGCACGTCGGGGAACCGAAGCTCGCGCTTGATCGGGACGAGGATGTGCAGGCCGGTCGCGCCCGAGGTCTTGGGGAAGCTCGCGAGGCCGAGCTCCTCGAGCACCTCGCGGACAACGAGCGCGATCGTGCGCACGTGCTTCCACGGATTCCCCTCGCTCGGGTCGAGGTCGATCAGCAGGTAATCCGGGCGCTCGACGTCGTCCACGCGCGAGTGCCACGTGTGCAGCTCGATGCAGCCGAGGTTCGCGATGAAGGCGAGCCCGGCCGCGTCCGTGACCACCGGGAAGTCGGCCGTGCGCCCGCTCCCCGGGAAGACGATGTGCACCGTCTCGAGCCACTCCGGATGGGGAACCGGGACGCGCTTCTGGTAGAAGAACTCGCCCTCGACGCCGTGCGGATAGCGCTTCATCTGCATCGGCCGGCGCTCGACGTGGTTCAGCGCACACGGGGCGAGATCGACGTAGTACGAGACGAGGTCTCCCTTCGTCACGCCGATCTCCGGGAAGTAGACCTTGTCCTGGTTCGTCAGCTTGACGTCGCGGCGTCCGATCCTCACGCGCGTGACCCTAGCTGGGAGGGGCCGACGAAACCGACCTGAGTCCCCGGGCTGACGGCGGCGGAGGCCGCGTCAGCGTGCCGCGCCCGTATTCCCGATACGAACACGACATGCTTCCTTGCCTCGCACCGCCCAGCGCACCCCGACGGGGAGGTTCCATCAGCCCCTCCAGCGATCCCCCATCGGAGGGGTGTGTGCAATCCGATACGCACTCCATGATGCGGGGTGCCGGCTCCCCTCATATATCCCCCCGGCACGACGACGCCCGACTCGGCAAACGCGGCTCCCCATGGCTCGCGCGAGGCGGGCTTCGTCACTGAAGGGGACGGAACGGTTGGGTACCATGGCCCGGCACGGAGAAGTGGCCGAGTGGCTGAAGGCGGCGCCCTGCTAAGGCGTTAGGGGGGCACAAGCTTCCCTCGAGGGTTCGAATCCCTCCTTCTCCGCTTCAGAGAACGGCGGCGCTACGCGTGTGCGCGGCGCTGGCGCAGGGCCGCGGCGGTGAGCGTCGCGACCGTGATTCCGAAGAGGACGAGCAGGAAGCCGACGAGCCGTGCGGTCTCGGCGCCCGACACCGCGCTCACGGCGGAGGCTGCGACGGCGCCGTTCGAGACGTCGCCCTCGGGAGCGGCCTGCGAGATCTCGCCCTCGCGCACGGTCATCTTCGGCGCCGGGAGCTTCGGGCCCGCGCCGTAGTCGGACGAGGTCGCGACCTCGGTGAGCACCGGCGCGTCCGAGCCGCCCTGCTCCTCGATCTGCGTCTCGACGGACGGCTTGATCGTGTCCTTCTTGGGCTTGTCCTTGCCGGGATGCGTCGTGCCGCCGGCGCTCGGGACGTCCTCGACGTACTGATCGACGCCGCCCGACGTCTGCGCGTATGCGCCGGAGCAAGCCAGTAGGGTGGCGCCGAAGACGGCGGCGACTGCGGCCAGCCGGCGCCGCCCGCCGATTCCATTCCCTCCGTGTACATCGAGACCCACTCCGAGCCATGGTTGCGACACCCGTAGGACGTGTCAAATCGCTCGGCGTCGGAGCGGTCGTCACGGCCGTGGTCGCGCTTGGCATCTTCTGGATCGCGTTCGACGGCGGCTCCTACGGCCTCGAGAGCCGGGCGACGCTCGCGATCGTCGTGTGGTGGACGATCCTCATGACGATCGTCCTGGGCCTCTGGCCGCTCGCCCGGCCGGGCCGGGCCGCCTACATCGCCGGCGGCTTTCTCGCGGCGCTGGCCGTGGTCACCGCAGCCTCGGTCTTCTGGGCGTCGAGCGCCGAGCGCGCGTTCACCGAGGCGAACCGCGTGGCGCTCTTCGTCGGCATCTTCGCGCTCGCCGTGCTCGGCGGCAGCCGTGGGAACGCGCGGCGCTGGGCCGACGGGCTCGCCGTCGGGATCGTCGCGCTCGGGCTCCTCTCGCTCGCGAGCCGCCTCTTCCCCGAGTGGCTGCCGGCCGGGCAGATCCCCGACTTCCTGCCGAGCGCCTTCTCGCGCCTGAGCTGGCCCGTGGAGTACTGGAACGGGCTCGCGATCCTCGTCGCGCTGGCGCTGCCGCTCCTCCTGCGAACGGCCACCGACGCCCAGAGCCTCGTCGCACGGGGACTCGCGCTCGGCGTCGTCCCCGCCTTGACCGCGATGCTCTACCTCACGTCCTCGCGCGGCGGGTTCGCGACCGCGTTCACCGGGATCGTGTGCTTCTGGATCCTCACGCCGAGCCGCCTCCAGGCCGGGCTCGGGATCGTCCTGGCGGTGGCGGGTTCGGCCGCCGCCCTCGCCGTGCTCCTCGCGCGCGACGAGCTCGTGAACGACCCGTTCGTCGCCGAGGCGGTCGGCCAGGGACAGAGCGCCGCCCTCCTGCTCCTCCTCGTCTGCGTCGCCACCGGGGTCGTGTGGGCGCTCGGCGTCCGCTTTCTCGGCGGCATCGAGGTTCCCGGATACGTGGCGTGGATCGCTGCCGGCCTCGTCGCGCTGGCGATGGTCGGCGCCGTCGTGTCGTCGCACCCGGTCGACCGGGTGGAGACCTTCTGCAAGACGCCGTCGATCGGAGGCGAGGCGCAGGCCGAGGAGGACGACGTCGTCCGCGCGCACCTCCTGAGCGGGAGCGGCAGCGGCCGCTGCCAGTTCTGGGAGGCGGCGCTCGACGAGTGGGAGACCCGGCCGCTCGAAGGCCGCGGTGCCGGTTCGTACGAGGCGTGGTGGGCCGAGAACGGGTCGTTCTCGTACTTCCTGCGCGACGCCCACTCGCTCTACCTCGAGACGCTCGGGGAGCTCGGCGTCCTCGGCCTCGTCTGCCTCGTCGGCGCGCTCGTGACCGGCCTAGCGGCCGGGATCTGCCGGCTGCGCCGAAGCGAAGGAAGCGAGCGCGTGCTGATCGCGGCGCTCCTCGCGAGCTTCGCAGCCTGGCTTGTCGCCTCGGGGATCGACTGGATCTGGGAGCTGACCGTCGTGACCGTGGTCGGGATGCTCCTGCTCGGCCTCCTCACCGGGCCGGCGACCGCCCAGACCGGCCCGAAGCCGGCCGACGAGCTTCCGCGCACCACCCGGAGGCGCTTCGCGATCGGCGTTGCGGCCGCGCTCGTCGTCTGGACCCTGATCATCGCCCAGGCGATCCCGCTTCTCTCCCACGTGAAGGTCGCGGCGAGCCAGGAAGCGGTGCGGGACGGGAACGCCGCGCTCGCCCTCGACCACGCCGAGGATGCGCGCCGCCTCCAGCCCTGGGCGGCATCGCCCTACCTCCAGCTCGCGCTCGTCCGCGAGGCGACCGGCGACCTCCCGGGCGCGCAGGCGGCGATCGAGAACGCGATCGAGCGCGACCCGCTCGACTGGCGCCTCTGGCTCGTCCGCGCGCGCATCGAGACCAACTCGGGCGAGATCGCCGCGGCCCGCGAGAGCCTGTCCCGCGCGAAGGAGCTCAACCCCCGCTCCCCGCTCTTCGCAAACGTTCCGTGAACCCCGTGTCCAAAGTGCGGAACCGTCCTCTATTCTCGATTTCTCCATGCACCGAGGTGCGGACGAGTCCGGTATGAGCGAATCGATGGAACCGCGCACCACGCTCGAGCAGAGCCCGCTAGGGGGCGGGCCCCGGCGCGATCCGAACGGGTTCGCGCTCGCCCGCGGGATCAACCCAGGACGCGACGCGCTCCTGCGCCGGATGCTCGCCGTCGCGGACCTGGCCACCGCCCTCGCCGTCGCCGGCTCGCTCGCGCTCTTCCCGGGCGGGACGCTCGTCGAAGCGCTCTGGGCGGCCGTCTTCGCGCCCGTCTGGATCGTGATCGCGAAGCTCGCCGGCCTCTACGACCGCGACCAGCGCTCGCTGCGGCACCTGACCGTGGACGAGCTCCCCGCGATCTTCGTCTTCACGCTCGCGGCGACCTCGGCCACGATGCTCTTCCTCACGATCACCCCGGCCGGATCACCAGGGATCCGCGTCGCGTTCCAGAGCTGGGTCGTCGCCCTCGCGTTCGCGATCACGCTGCGCGGTCTCGCGCGCTGGCTCTGGCGGCGGATCGTCCCGCGCGAGCGGACCCTCATCGTCGGCACCGGCCCGCTCGCCGATGCGACCCGGCGCAAGCTCGAGCTCTTCCCGGACATCCACGTCGAGATCCACGACCAGGTGGACGTGCTCGACCCGGCACCCGGCCTCGACGTCGACCGGATCATCGTCGCCAACAGCTCGCTCGACGAGGCGCTCATCGCCGATCTGCTCGAGTTCTGCCGCGACGAGCACATCAAGCTGAGCGTCGTGCCTCCCGCCCGCGGGATGTTCGGCACGGCCGTCCACCTGAACCACGTCGCCGACCTCTCTGTCGTCGAGTACACGACCTGGGACGTCTCGCGCTCGACGCTCTTCCTCAAGCGCGCGCTCGACCTCGTCCTCGGCTCGATCGCACTGCTCGTCTTCTTGCCGGTCATCCTCGTCATCGCGCTCGCGATCCGGATCGAGACGCGCGGGCCGGCGTTCTTCACGCAGCTGCGGGCCGGCATGGACGGACGCCCGTTCAAGATGCGGAAGTTCCGCACGATGGACGTGGACGCCGAGGCGCGCCTGCCGCAGCTCGTCCCGTTCGACAGCCTGCGCGACCCGATGTTCAAGCTCCCGAACGATCCCCGGGTAACCCGCATCGGGCGCTTCCTGCGCCGCTGGAGCCTCGACGAGCTGCCGCAGCTCTTCAACGTCGTCGGCGGGAGCATGAGCCTCGTCGGACCACGGCCCGAGCAGGTCGAGCTCGTCGCGCGCTACCCGCCCGAGCAGCGGTTCCGGCTGATCGTGAAGCCCGGCCTCACGGGACCGATGCAGGTCTACGGCCGCGGGCGGCTCACGTTCGACGAGCGCCTCGCGGTCGAGCGCGAGTACATCGAGAACCTCTCGCTGCGGCGCGACCTCCACCTGATGGCGCTCACCCTGTCGGCGGTCGTGAGCGGCAAGGGGGCCTTCTAAGCCGGGCGTCCGGCTAGAGCTCGCCGGGCAGTCACTTGGAGCTCGGACATCACGTTCGGGAGCCCCACGCGCAAGGCGCCGGCGGCTGCCAGGTTCCAGCCCCGCTTGGCCGCCAGCAGCGTCCGGCTCGAACTCCCCGCGGCGACGCACGTCTCCGTTATCCCTCTGAAATGGAAGCACACGTCGCGAAAGCCAGCGGGCTCGAGGAGCGCCCGGATCGCGTCGGCCGTGAAGTGGCCCACGTGGTCATCGACCCTGAAATCCAACGAGTCGGCCGAACTTCATGCGCGCCCAGGCGTACGGGCGCTGAAAGGCGAAGTTGGGCGTCGTCAGCCACAGGACGCCGCCAGGACGAAGCACTTGGGCGGCGGCCTCGGCGATCGGGCGGGGGTCGTTCGTGTGCGCCACGACGCACCACAGGCAGGCGGCGTCGAAGCTCGCAGGCTCCGCGTCACCCAATTCGGTCAGCGAGCGGGCCTGACCGAGACGTTCGGCTGCTGCCTTGGCGGCCTTGGGGAGATGTCGAAGGAATACGCATCCCATCCGGCCGTAAGCGCGCGCTCGGCGAAGAACCCGACCCCGCCGCCGATGTCGATCAGCCTATGGCCCGGGGCAAGACCGGCGAGCAACGTGAGCGCGCCTTCGAAGTAGTTCTGGCGCGCGGACGTCCAGTATTCGTGCCCGACGTCCGACGCGCTCCAGTAATCCGTGCGATCCGCCGCCCCGTCGGCCAGGACCGCGTAGCCGCACGTACCGCATTCGAGAAACGCGAACCCGCCGTGACGAGCAGGACTTTGCCTCGATCCGCAGGCGGCGCAGCCATGCGAGTCAGAGACGTCCTGGGCCACCCGGGGAGTGTAGGTGGGTCCGGTTCGATTCCGTACGCTGTCACGCGTGGCGGTCGCGGGTTTCATGAGCGGAGAGGACACCTCCTGAGCTCGGCCTCCGACGGCGCGAAAGTTGCACGGCTGGTCCGCGAGAGCAGCTGGGCGTTTGCCGACCAGGCGCTCATCTCGGCGACGAACTTCGCCACCGTGGTCATCCTCGCCAGGGAACTAGCTCCCGAGGACTTCGGCGCCTTCGTGCTCGCGTATGCGGCGCTTCTCTTCGTGAACGGTCTCCAGACGGCGTTCGTCACCCAGCCACACAATGTCCTCGGGCAGAGCCGTCATGGCGACGACTACCCGAGCTACACACGGTCGACGGCCGCGGGACAAGGGCTGTTCACCGCCGTCGCAACCCTCGCCGCCTGCGCAGTCGCGCTCGGCGCGTTCCTGTTGGACGCAGCGGCGCTCGACGTGATCGTCGCCACGATCCCGGCGCTCGTGGCCTGGCAGGCCCAGGAGTTCGCGCGCCGGGTCCTCTACACGGAGAACCGAACACGGACCGCGTTCGCGATCGACATCGTCGGCTTCGGAGGCCAGGTCGCGCTGATCCTCGTGCTCGTAGCCGACGACCGGATCTCCGCCGCCGGCGCCCTCTATGCCGTCGCGGCCGCATCGGCCGCCGGGGCGCTCCTCGGAGGCTGGGCGATCCGGCACAGCCTGCGCGGCGGCGTCCGGCGCGGGTTCCTGGAGGAGAACTGGGCCTTCGGCAAGTGGCTGGGAGCGGCGATGGCCGCATCCTGGCTCTCTGTTCAGCTCTTCCTGTACCTGACCGCCATCGTCGTGGACGCAAGCGCGGCGGCAGGGCTCAAGGCATCGCAGACAGTGCTCGGACCGCTAAACGCGTTCTTCATCTTCCTCATCACCATCCTGCCGATCCGGTTGGCCGCGGCGCGTGAGCGGGGCGAGTCCGTAAACGCGTGGCTCCGTCTCGCCTACCTTGCGTCCAGCCCGGTCGTCTTTGTGTACTGCATTCTCGTCGCCATCTTCGCGCAACCGATTCTGGACGCCGTCTACGGCCCGGCCTACGTCGGCTATGTCGACGCAGTTCGGCTCTTCGCCGTGTACTACGTGGTCGTCCACGCCGCCTACGTGCTGTCGGCCGCGTTGAGCGCCAAGCGCCTCACGCGGCCGCTCTTCGCCGGGAATCTGTGGGCCGCGCTGGTCGGCATCGCCGTCGGCTGGCCGCTGATCGCGAAATGGCAGGTTACCGGAGCGGTCGCGGGCATGATTCTCAGCGCGATCGTTCTGACCCTGTCCTACTGGCGCACCTACCGCCAGTCCGCCGCGCTGGACATCGGCCGGCCTTCGGAGCCGGTGCGGGAGCCCCACGCTTACGGGATCCCGCCCGCGAACGAGCGCGCCGGGCTCGAGCGTTGACCGCGCAGGCGCTCGCGGACGCGCGGATCGTCCTTGACTGCCGCTGGCTCGGGCTGGGCGGCGCCGGGCGCGTCACAGAACTCCTGCTGCACGAGCTCCAGATCGCACCGCCGCCCGGGGACTGGGTTCTCTGGGGCGACCCGGCGCGACTCGAGCCGCTCGTCTTCGCCGGCGCGACCGTCGTCGCGGGAGGCGATCCTCGGCGGCTCGGCGGCCAGCGTGACTTGATGGGCGTGCCGCACGGCGACGTCACGGTCTACCTGCACCAGATCCGGCCCCTGCGGCCCGGGCGGTCGGTGACCGTGATTCACGACACGATTCCGCTCCGGCACGGCGGGACCCGGGCGAGCCGCCTGGCCAAGCGCATCTTCTTCCGCGCAGCCGGCCGTCTCTCCACGCGCGTGCTTACCGTTTCGCAATTCTCACGCGAGCGAATCGCGGAGGACCTCCACGTCGCCCCGGAGCGCATCTCGGTCATGACCTTCCCATCGGATCGCGCGCGGACCCTTCGCATCGCCGCGCTGCGAACGTCTCTCGGCCAGGAGGAGCGGCTGCTCTACGTTGGCCGCTTCGCGCCGCACAAGAACCTCGAACGGCTCGTGCGTGCGTTCCTGACCACCCGCTTCGCCCGTGAGGGTGGCACGTTAGTCCTCGTCGGCAGCGGAAGCGACGAGGCCGTGCGTCTCCAGGCCCACGGACTCGATGCGCAAGGCGAGTGCACCGAGGAGGAGCTCGACCGCCTGCTCGCGACGAGCCGGGCGCTCGTCCTCCCATCGCTCGAGGAGGGGTTCGGACTGCCCGCGTTCGAGGCCGTCGCATCGGGCCTGCCCGTGGCCGTGAGCCGGACCGGCGCGCTGACCGAGCTCCCACCCGAACGCGCGTCGTTCTTCGATCCGCGCGACGAGGCCGGGATGGCCGCGGCGATCGACGGCGCGACGACACGGCCCGCCTCCGCACCCGTCGATCTCGACGGCCACCTCGCCGAGGTCGTCATCGACGCACTCGCGCGCGTCTTCGTGAAACACTGAGCACGTGAGCGCCTACGCGTTTCTCGCGGGCAGTTCGCAGGCGCGGCGCCCATCCTTCGGCTCATGGCGGATGCCGTTCGGTGTCCCACCGGACGTCGCACTCGGCCGACTGGCGCTCGCCGTGATGTTCGTCGCCATCCCGATCTTCAACCCCCCGCTCTACGAACCGGGAGAGGAACGCGTCTACCTCGGATTGCCGATCGCGCTGCTCGCCGTCCTGTGCAGCGTCCGGCCGGTCATCCAGGGCCGCTACGGCTGGGTGCTCCTCGGGTGGGGGCTGGCCGCGGTCTACAGCCTGGAGGCCGGACTGCTTCGAGGCGACCTGAGTCCCGGCATCGTCGGCAACGTCTACCGGCCGATCAGCGCCGTGGTCGTGTTCTGCGCCTGCGCCGTGCTCCTGCGCGACGCCGACCGCCAGCTCTGGATCCGTCTCTTCCTGCTCGGAGGACTCGTCGGCTGCGGGCTCGCCGTCATCCACGCGATGTTCCCTTCCATCGACCCCTTCGGGCCCAGCCGGCCGAACATCGACGCGCTCTACTTCGGCTATCGCCGTGAGGAGGGCGCCTTCTCGTACCCGGGGAACCTCGGCCCGTACGCCGCGTTCGTCGCGATCGTGGGCCTCGTGACGATGGAGCGGCTGCGCATCCGGCCGCTGTGGCCGAGCCTGTACACGGTTTCGGCCGTCATCGCCGCTCTGGCGATCGCCGTCTCCGGCTCACGGGCGGCGGCGCTCGCGATCCTCGTCGGCACGGTCGTGATCGGCGTGCGCTCCGCACGTCTTCGCATTCCGCTCGTCATCGGGTCGGTGTTCGTCATCGTCCTGGCCTTCCTCGTCCTCTTGGCAGCTGCGCCCGTGGACGACCTCGTGGAGTCGCGCGTCGGCCAGACCGAGGGCTCCGTCAACGTCCGCTACGAGGGCTGGAAGGACACGCTCGACATCCTCAGGGACAACCCGCTCTTCGGCGCCGGCGTGCACGCCGACACGGTGGACGGGACGGTGTTCTACCTCCTCGGCGTGAGCGGGATCGTGGGGCTGCTGATCGTCGCTGCCATGTACTGGGTGACCGTGCTGCGACCGTTTCGCGCCCGGGACTGGACCGGACTGCCGCTGCTGCTCGCCGCAGTCGGGATCGCGATTCTCCAGGACGTGCTCGGAACCCCGCTCAACACCTGGGCGCTCGCGGCCGGCGTCTTCCTCCTTGCCGCGCCGAAGGCGCTCTACCGCGAGTAGCCGCTTGATCGAGCAGCGCACCGCGATCGTCCACGACTGGTTCCAGGGCTTCCACGGCGCTGAGCGAGTCGTCGAGACGATGCGCTCGGGACTCTTCGCCGCCGGGAACGAACCGGACATCTTCACCTTCCACGCAGCGAAGGAGCTGCTGCCGCCGGACCTGCCGCATCGATCCGCAAGGAGTCGCGCCTCGCGCGCCTGCCGGGCCTGCGCCAGCGCGGGCACGATCCCGGCCACTGGCGCCTGCTCGTTCCGGTGATGCCCCGCTACTTCTCCCGTCTCGACCTGCGCGCCTACGACCTCGTCATCTCCTCGTCGCACGCCTTCGCCGTCCACGCGCGCCCACGCGAGGACGCCGCGTACGTCTGCTACTGCCACACGCCGATCCGCTACGCATGGATGCCGGAGACCGACGCCCGCATGCGGGCAACGAGCCGATGGCTGCGGCGCAATGATCTCGCGGCGTCGGGCAGACCGGATGCGTACGTGGCGAACTCCGCAGCCGTGCAGGCTCGAATCCGGCGCTTCTACGGCCGGAGCTCCACGGTCGTCCATCCGCCGTGGACGTGGCCGACTTCGATCCGCATGCCGAAAAAGAACCCGGCGGTTTCTCTGGGCGCACCGGCTCGTCGCCTACAAGAACCCGGAAGCGGTTGTCGAGGCCTTCCGCGGACTTCCGTACCGGCTGACGATGGTCGGTGTCGGGCCGCTCGCAGAGACGCTGCACGCGAACCTGCCGGAGAACGTCGAGCTGCGCGGCTGGCTCTCCCGCGAGGAGCTGGCCCGCGAGTACTAGCGCGCGTCAGGCTTCATCCACGTCGGCGAGGAGGATTTCGGCATCACGATGGTGGAGGCGCTGGCCGCGGACTCCGGTGATCGCGCTCGACCGCGGCGGCGCACGCGACATCGTGCGGCCCGGCGAGGACGGCCTGCTGGCTTCCGACGGCCGGCCCGAAACCATCCGCCGGGCGATTCGCGAGCTGGCCGGGCGAGCATGGGACCCCGCGGTGCTGGCCGCCCGCGCCTCCGAGTTCTCCCGGGAACGCTTCGTGGCGAGGATGCTCGAAGTCGTCCGCAGCGTCCAGGGCTAGGACGGCATGCGCAGGGCAGCCAGCCTCAGAGTGAAGGCATAGGATCGCCGTCAATGGGCTATCTGGACTGGCATGAGCAGCCCGGTTACTACCGGGACGTCACGGTTCACTTTTCGCCCGACGCCGCGCTGCTCGACATCGGCTGCGGCTCGGGTTGGCTCGGTGAGCACTTCCGCCACTACACCGGCGTCGACTCATCGCCCGAGGCCGTCGCCGCGGCAACAGCACGCGGGCGGAACGTGCTCGAGGCCGACGCCGACGAGCCGCTCCCCTTCGACGACGCTTCGTTCGACGCGGCCGTGCTCAAGGACGTACTCGAGCACGTGCACGAGCCAGTCGCGCTTGTGCGCGAGGTCGCCGCGTCCTTCGCCCCGGCGGTCGCGTATTCGCCTCCTCACCGGACGCGCAGCGTTGGGTCTGGGACGACTACACCCACCGGCGACCGTTCACGCGCAAGAGCTTCCGCCTGCTCTTCGCCGATCAAGGCTTCGGGGTCGAGCAGGTCGGCTACGAGTCGGTGATGCCGGGAACCGGGATCATCTCTGGTTACACGCGGCGCAAGCGTCGGCCACGCCTCTTCGCCGCCCTGGCCTGGCTTCCGATCGTGCGCCGGAATGTCTGGCTGCTCGCTCGATCATCCACGTCTCACTGAACCAACGTTTCGCGAGGCGCAGCACGGCCCGCTCAACTCTAGAGTGACCACGATGGTCCGCTCGTCCTCGTCACCGGGGCCGCCGGTTTCGTCGGCGCCCACGTCGTTCGCGACCTCGACGGCGCCGCGATTCCCGTGACGAGCGCACGATCCACGTCGACGCCGCGGCGCAGCGCCGAGGCCTTCGGGAGCTCGCGGCTGAGCGTCGCTGCACGGATCGCGGTCTGAGGAGTTTCGAACTCATCGGATGGCGCCCCACGAAGCACTCTGTCACGACGAAGGCGAACCCGCCTGGATGGAGACCATCACTCGTCTGACTGCGCAAGAGGGCATGAGGCTACCGACGCACAACGAAGTAGAACAGACTGGGATTCGGTTCTTCCTCGACCGGAACGGTATGCACGATCTTGCCGCCAGCCACCAGCACCGCCGCAGCCACATCCTGAACGCTGACGGCGATTGTCTTCATCGGATTGAGCCCCAACCTGTTGTACAACCACACTGGGCTAAAGCCCAGAGCGCGAAGCGGACGGTAAAGACGCCTGCGGGGCTGTAGCCGTCGGCGTAGGCCAATCGTATACGGCAGTTGAAAGACGACGACACCGTCGTCGCGAACAACGCGGATGAACTCTTGGACGTACCGGATGGCCTCGTTCGGATGCGGCATGTGTTGCAGCACTTTGCTCGAGTACACAAAGTCGAATGTCCCTGAATCGAACAGTTCAAGGTCGGGACGGCCGTTGGAAACAAACTCGCAGTTCTTGACGTCTGGATTCAGCTCACGCGCCCTTGTGATCATTTCGTCGGACACGTCGACCCCGACACAGCGCGCAAACCTCGAGGACAGCGCCCGCGTCAGCCGGCCTGGCCCGCAACCGAAGTCGAGTGCGCGCTCATGGTGATGCGGAAGTTCCAAGGCTCGGGCCGCCGCCATGATTCGTTCGATTTCCTGCTCGCCGGTAGCGAAGAACTCCTCCGAAGTCCAGCGACCGTGTTGGCGGTCAGCTTGAACGAGCACGGCCCAAAGCGCATCAACGGACGCTAGATCGTCCCAATCCCGTTGCACTCCGGCGACGGCTACATCCGCGCGAGAAGCTCGGCCTTCTTTGCTCAACTCTCGGGTGACGACGCCATCATAGGCGCAGTCTCCAGGATCGATCCCTCCGGCCACGTGATCGAGGATTCCCGCGCTTCTCCGTCCCGTCGAAGTCGACCACCTGCTGGCCGACTCGACGCTCGCCCGCGAGCGACTGGGATGGACGCCCGAGACGTTCGACGGCTCGTGACGAGATGATGGTCGACGCCGATCTCGATCGGCTCGCCCCGGCCCGAGCTGCCGTCAAGTCTTTGTGAGCATTCCGCGAAGGGGTGAGTCGCCGCGGAATCCGGGGCTACACTTCGCGCCTTGCGGCGTGGAGCCCTCATCGTCTGCTGCTTTGCGGCGGCCTTCGTCGCGGCCTCTCCCGCATCGCGGCGAGCCCGCCCCATACGCACGGCGTTCGTCGACCACGGCGGCGTTCGCCGCCGACCGAGCGTGATGCGATGTTCGCGAAGGTCACCGGCGCGGGCGCCACGTACGTCCGCCTGAGCACTGAACTGGAGAGCGGTCGCGCCGGACCGAGGCCGGATCCGTTCGATCCGACCGACCCGAACGACCCCGCCTACGACTGGACAGCCTTCGATCTCCAGGTCGAGGGCGCCGTAGCCGCAGGACTCCAGCCATCATCTGCATCGAGACCGCGCCCTCCTGGGCCGGCGGGAAGTCGCCGCCCGAACGCGACCGACTTCGGCCAGTTCGCCCGCGCCGCAGCGCGCCGCTACTCCGGCGAGCCCCCGGTGAGCCGCGCGTCCGCTACTGGCAGGCCTGGAACGAGCCGAACCGCGATCTCTTCCTCGTGCCGCAGTACCAGAACGGCAAAATGGTTTCCGCCACGCGCTACCGCGCGATGGTGAACAAGTTCGCGGCGGCGATCCACGATGTCGATCCGGCCAATCGCGTCATCGCCGGCGGGCTGGCGCCGCTCGGCCGGAAGGGCAAGCCCGCGCCGCTTCCGTTCATGAAGAACCTCCTCGCGGCGCCGACGTACTTCGACATCTGGGCGCACCACCCGTACACCTCGGGCGGACCGCTACACGTCTCGCCCGGCGGCGGCGACATCGTCCTCGGGAACCTCGGCGAGATGCGAGACGTGCTGAACGCGAAAGTGAAGGCGAAGAAGGTCCGCTCGACCGTCTCCGTGCAGTTCTGGGTGACCGAGTTCTCCTGGGACTCGAAGCCGCCCGATCCCGACGCGCTCGGCTCGACGCTGCACCGGCGCTGGGTCGCCGAGGCGCTCTACCGCATGTGGGCGAACGGTGTCTCGCTCGTCACCTGGTTCCGAGTCAAGGACGACCCGCTGACCGGGCTCGGCTCGACTCCGTACCAGTCCGGCTTCTACACGGTCGGCGACACGCCCAAGCCATCGCTCGAGGCGTTCCGCTTCCCGACGGTCGCGCTTCGGCAGAAGACCGGGATCCTCGTCTGGGGCCGCACGCCCACGAGCTCGCGCGACGAAGGTGACGCGTCGAGATCAAGACCGGCGCGACGTGGAAGAAGCTCGCCACGCTCCAGTCGAACGGATACGGGATCTTCACGAAGACGTACAAGGTGCCCTACAGGAAGGGCCATATCCGCGCGAAGGCGGGCGCGGAGATCGAGCGTCCCGTTCTCGCTCAAGTACGTGAAGGACCGGTTCGTGAACCCGTTCGGCTGCGGCGGCGTCATCGCCTGCTGACGCGGCGGCTCGGAACCCGTAGCCCGCCCGGCCGAATGGATCGGCGACCTGTGCGCCAACGCCTGCTGCCCGAGCTGGCAGCCGGGTGAGCCGCCCGCGGAGTGAGAGCGCGCCCGCGCCGCTACGATGCGGTGCGCTGGAGGGGTGGCAGAGCGGACGAATGCGGCGGTCTCGAAAACCGTTATCCGTCGTTAGGCGGATCGAGGGTTCGAATCCCTCCCCCTCCGCTTTTCGGTTCTCACGGTGACGATCTCGTAAAGGGGCGGTAAAAACCGCCGTCGCGTCGTCGCCGAATCTCCTTCACGGGTACTGGCCCCCTTGCCGATTCACGGGCCAGGCGCTATGTATCGAGGTAGAACCGAGGGCGGCAAGGATGGGGAACATGAGCGGCAACACAAGCGGCAGTGGCACACGCCGGCGAACAGCCGTCGTGATCGACCGCGAGCGCCTCTGGCGCGACGCCGTCACCCAGGTCTTCCGCCGCACGGGAGTCGACGTCGTCGGCCGGGAGGACTCGATGCGCGCGGGCCTTCGGATCGTGCGCGAGTCCCATGCCGACCTCCTCGTCCTGGGCGTCTCCGACCCGGACGACGACTTCCAGGCGACGGAGTTCCTGCGCCGGACGCGGTCGCTCGCGAACTGCAAGGTGATCGTGCTCTCCGAAAACGACGACCCGAATGCGGCCCGTCGCGCGCTCGCGAGCGGCGCCGTCGCCTACGTCGTGAAGAGCGAGGAGCTCTCAGACCTCGTGTTCGCCGTGCGCCAGGCGCTGCACCGGTCGATCTACCTCTCCTCCGGCGAGGGCTCGGCCGAGAAGCTCGTCTCCGAGCGCCGCAGCCCGGAAATGCTCACCAAGCGGGAGCGCGAGATCGTCTGGCTCGTCGCCGAGGGCTACAGCAACCCGGAGATCGCACAGCAACTCTGGGTGACGCAGCAAACGGTCAAGTTCCATCTGTCGAACACGTTCCGGAAGCTCGACGTCTCCGGACGCGCCGAGGCGGCGGAGTGGGCGAGGGGCCAGGGCGCTACGGCCCTGAAGAACCGCGAAGCTCCGCGCTAACCCCTCTGACCCCTCTCCCCTCTGACCCTCTCCCCGTTACGACGGGTGCTTAGTGCCGTGCCGCGCCGATGAGGACGCGACCCACGCCGTTCGAACCGTTCTCGCTCGAGTGGTACCCGTTGCCGTTTCCGTTGCTCGCCATCGCTGCTTCGCCGACCTCGGCTCGCGCCTGTGCAGGCGCGTCGGAGAGGATTCCGTTGAGCTGTGCCCAGCGGCTCGCCTCGGTTCGATTCGCCACGTTCAGCTTGCGGTAGATGTTCGAGAGATGGAACTTCACGGTCTGCTCCGTGACCCAGAGCATCTTCGCGAGTCCTGCATTCGAGTGACCCTCCGCCACCAGCCGCAGAATCTCGAGCTCGCGACGCGTCAGATCCGCCGCCGGCTCGAGGTCTCTGGGCCGTGCCGCCGTCACCGTCCGGCCCCCGGCGAGATACACCGAGTGCTCGAACGTCTGCCGGACAGCCGCGCCGAGATCGTCCGGGTGCGCCGTCTTCACGACGAACGCCGAAGCACCGGCCGAAAGCGCCTCGTCGATCTCGCGGGCATCCGCCCAGTCCGAGAGGACGAGGACCTTCGTGCGAGGCGAGACGCGAAGCGCGTCACGCACCCGTCCGGTGTCGAACTCCCCGGTCGTAGTGCCTGGCTCGACCACGAAAAGGTCCGGTGTGTGCTCCTTCAGGAGGGCGAGTGCCGTAGCCGCAGAATCCGATCTGCCGACCACGTCGACCCCTGCCTTGTCGAGCACCGGCTGGATCGCATCCAACCAAAGCGGATGGTGATCCAGTAGTACTGCCGATCTACGTTCCCTCGTCATGAGAAGCCGCCTTTCTCATGGTCTCCCCTTGTGGAAAACCCCACCACCATTCTGGCGGGTTACCCCTCTCAGGTAAACAGCTGCGGGGGTTCTATACCGTCCAGTTTTCCCCAATTCGGCTAGTCGGCTGTCCACAGGTATGTGGGAAACCCTGGCTCCACGCGGTTTCCCTGGCCGGTGGGGGCATCTGAGGACGGGCGCCCGACCCCGTCCATTACCCCCGCGTAGGTCTAGCGAAACCCTCCAGAGGCTGCATATTGCTGTCATTTGGCAACGAAAATGGCCCTCGATCGAGGGAGCCGTTTCTCGCCGAGCCGCTCGCCGGCGGCCCAAAGGGTCTGCGCGCAACGACGCGCACCCGGGGTTGCCGAGTGCGCGTGGTTACCGCATGCGCGACGCCTTACGGCGACGCGTTAGCGATGGGCACGCCCTGGAACGTGAAACCGTCGGACGGTCCGACCTTCTTGTCGATCTGCTGCGTGAGCGCAGAGACCGAGCCGAGATGCCGGATCGCCGGCGGCACGTATGCAGTCGCGCCACTGCTTGGATGAGACTTCCTATCCATGCCGAAACGCTAGCGCGAACGGGGGTGGGCGGCAACTGACCACCTGGCTAGAGTTGCCACCCTCGTGACAAGCGATTTCGGGGCGTACGGGCTGCGGATTCGGGGGGTCGCAGAGGCGGCCCCCCTCCTCGTTTCCGCGC
Organism: uncultured Thermoleophilia bacterium; assembly: GCA_963716005.1. Lineage (GTDB taxonomy): Bacteria > Actinomycetota > Thermoleophilia > Gaiellales > Gaiellaceae > CAVRUF01. The sequence goes on along the minus strand of OY970285.1, from coordinate 238,159 downwards.
CCTCGGCGTGGCCGCTTTTCTCACTGAGATCGCAGCTTGGAACCGCCTCCGGCGGCGAATTCGCGACGGAGACGCAGGCGCGGCTCCTGTTGCGTAACGGCGGCGAGATCTCGATCGACCGTTCCGCGGCCGAGGTCGTCTTCACCGTCCCCGAGCCGGTGTCGGACCAGGCGCTCGTCCACCCCTACCTCGCGCCCGCGGCGGCCGTGATCGCACGCTGGCTCGGGCGCGAGCCGTTCCACGCCGGGGCGTTCGCGCTGGAGGGCGGCGCCTGGGGCGTCCTCGGCGAGCGCGAGGCCGGGAAGAGCTCGCTCCTCGCCTGGCTGTCGCTCCACGGGCGGGAGGTCGTCTGCGACGACATGCTCGTCGTCTCGGGCGCATCCGTGTTCGCCGGGCCGCGCTCGGTCGACCTGCGGCGCGAGACGGCCGAGCGACTCGGCGCCGGCGAAGCGCTCGGGGTCATCGGCGCACGGGAGCGGTGGCGCGTAGGGCTTCCGCCGATCGAGCCCGAGGTTCCGCTCGCCGGCTGGGTCTTCCTCGAGTGGGGCGACGAGGTGGCGGTGACGCCGGTCGATCCGGGCGAGCGGCTGGCGCGGTTGATCCACCACCGCGGCATCCGGCTTCCGCCCGCGAGCCACGAGGCGCTGCTCGGCCTCGCCGCACTGCCCGCCTGGGAGGTCCGGCGGCCGCCGGACTGGGACTCACTGGCCGATTCGGGTGAGCGGCTGCTCGACGTGCTCGACGCCACCTGAGGAGCGCGTCCGCTCGAGCCACGCCGCCTGGAGCAGCGTGAAGGTTCGGGCATCCGGACGCTCTTTCGCCCATTCCGCCCGCAGCGCATCGGGATCGACAAGCGACGTGTCCGCCGCTTCGCCGTCCCAGGAGGCCGCGAACGCCCGGCTGTGCCGGTGCCAGAACGCGCCGTCGAAGGAGGCCTTGCTGTCGCGCGCGAGGACGGCGTCCGGGAGGAGGTCGCCGAAGATCGACCGCATCGCAGCCGTGCGGTCGGCGAAGCGCTCCTTGCGCGGAAGCGCGGCGAGCGCGGCGAGGAAACGCGTGTCGGCCAACGGATGCACGATCTGCGCGTCGACGTCGGCGCCGAGCAGGGCGAGGCAGTCGATTCCCGCCTGGAGGTAGCGCGCGCCCGCTAGCCAGCGGATCCGCCGGCTCCAGCCGAGCGGCTCCGTGGCCCACTCCGCGACGAGCGCGTTCCAGACGGCGTCGTTCGCCTCGGGCCGAAGCCAGCCGAACCCGCCCGGCACGCGCCGGCGCAGCACGCGGCGCCGGATCCGCGTGGGTGACACGGCGAACCCGAGGCGCAACGCGTCACGGGGCTCGGGCCTCGCGTTCCCCGAACCGACCGCCCTGGCGCGGCTCCACTGCGACTCCGAGAAGGCTTCGTCCCCGCCGATCCCGGTGAGGAGCGATCCGCCGGCCGCGGCCTCGAGGAGCGGTGCGTGGAAGTGCGCGTTCGGCGGCCAGAGCAGCCCGTGGCGGAGCAGCGCGGCCGACGCGACCGGGCCGACGAGGTCCAGCTCGTCCGTGCTGTCGATCCGCAGCCAGTCATCGAGCCCGAGCGCGACGACGACCTGTTCCTGCCACTCCCGCTCGTCGGTCTCCTCCGCCTCGGGAAACCGGTGCGTCGCCGGGACGGGAAGCGCGAGCCCCTCGCGCCGCGCGAGCGCGGTGGCGGCGGCAAGGACAGCCGAGGAGTCGCGGCCCCCCGAGAAGCTGACGAGGCACGGCGGACGCTCGAGCGCAGGCCGTACGAGGGCTTCGAGCGTCGCGAGCGGTCCCAGCCCGTCCGCGGGCGGAAGCGGCCGCGGAGCGCGGCCGAGCACGAGGCCGCACGAGACTTCGAGCGGCGTGAGCTCCATGATCACTCGGCCGGGAGCCGGAGGAGCTCCGCGAACTCTCCGGACCCGGAGGAGTCGCCGTCGAGCCACGCGTGGGCCTTGAAGTCGTCCGGGGAGGTCACACCGATCACGACGTCGCGCGGGTGGCCCTGGGCCGCCTCCCAGCGCTGGAGGACCAGGGCGCGCTCGAGGCAGCTGCTGCGCAGGTTGCGCAAGACGACGCGCACGCCGCGCGCCGAAGACGGAGGAAGCGACGGGGGCTCGGACAGCGCGGGGAGCGCGAGCTCCTGCTGAGCGAGGCCGCGGCGCGCCTCGCGCAGTGCGCGGAGCGTCCACCAAGCGGCACGCAGGGTCGGGAGATCGGGCGGGCGTCTCATTCGGCGAGCAGGTCGTTTTCCCGCAACTGGGCGACGAAGGCGTCCGTGTCGCTCGCCGCCTGCTCTGCGTCGATGTCGAATTCGGCGACGAGGAGCGCCGCGAGCTCCTCCTTGGTCGCGCCCGTGGCAAGCGCGCGCCAGAGCACCGCCCCGGCCTCGTTGGCGCCCAGGTAGGACGACGTCTCCAGATCGACCGCGACGACCTCGCCCTCGATCTCGCGCCACTGGAGCGCCTCGGGTCGCAGGCGCAGGATCATCGCGGCTCGGCGTCCTCGCGCCGGTGGTCGGAAAGACGTGCGAATGGATGCCGCACGACGCGAACGGCGCGGCGGAGCTTGTCCCGCCAGGTCTCGCCGTCGAGCGGACGGAGCTCGTCCGCGAAGGAGGTCAGCGTCGCGCGCGCCGCCACGTGGGGCGGATACGTCCAGAACGGCGCCAGCCACTCCTCGACGTGGGACTCGAGCACGGTGCGCTCGCGCACCCCGGGGAGGCATCGGGCCCACAGGCGCAGCGGTAGCGGCTTCCGCGCGTCCGCAAAGAGCGCGTTGGAGATCGCAGTCGTCGTGGCCCAGAGCCGTTCCATCCGCCACCGGCGGGCCAGTGCCGCGAGCTCGCCCGGCTCCGCCTCGGCGGCCATGGCCGCGACGTCGATCGCATGGACGAGCTTGGTCACCGGCCCGTGCGCGTACGCGTGCGCCGCGAGCACGAGCGCGTGCTCGGCCGGCGGAAGCGTGTCGATCCCGTCGACGCCGACCGACGACGGAACGGCCGCCGCGAGCAGCTCGTCCTTTGCGGGCGCCCTCAGGTGCTCGGGCCACTTCGGGCGATCGTGGATCTCGACGAGGAGCGGCAGCCCTGGATACGCGAGCGGCCGCAGGTGGTGGATGGCCGCGTACTTCTCCGGCAGGCCGACGGGCTCGAAGCCGGCCTCGAGCAGCTCGCGCTGCACTTCGGCGGCGTCCGGCACGAGCAGGTCGAGGTCGCGGAACCCGCGCAGCGCCGGGCCGGGATAGCGAAGCGCCACCTCAGGCCCCTTCATGAGCACGAGCCGGCCGGAGCACGACTCGCGGACGCGTTCGAGGACGAACGGCGCCACGAGGCTCATGACGGCCGCCGACCAGGCGTCCTCCTCGAGCTGCGCGGACAGCGGACGCCCGAGCGACCGGAACCGCTGGGCCGCCAGGAGGTGGATCCCGTGGGCGCGAAGGTCGGCTTCGCGCGGCGCGCGGTCGACGAGCCGGTCGACGTGCGCCCAGAGCTCGGGCGACCGCCCGGCCGAGACCGGCGCTTCGGCGAGCGCGGACCCGTTGGTTGTCTTCTCGGCGCAGGCCATGACTAGTAGAGCCCCAGGCTCCCGCGCCGCAGCTCGCGCCGCACGGCGAGCCGGAACGCGTACATCCCCACGACCAGCGATACGAGCGACATCGGAAGGAGGATTGCCGCGGTGCGCACGCCGTCCACCGCCGACGCGCCGCCGAGGAGCGCCTCGCGCATCCCCTGGATCGCGAGGGCGATCGGATTCAGCTCGGCGATACGCTCGAGCCAGTCCGGCAGGAGGTCGATCGGGAAGTAGACCCCGGAGACGAGCGCGAGCCCGATCATTGCGATCCCGACGAGGCCGGCGCCGCGACGGAACGTGAGGATCGCCGCCGCGCTCAGCACCCCGAGCCCCCAGACGAACGGGATGAAGCAGAGCAGGATCAGGATCGCCGGGAGGATTCCCGACGCCTGGAAGTGGAGCCCGAAGACGAGCGCGATCCCGCCGAGGAAGATGACCGTACGGATCGGGATGTAGAGCAGGTCGAACGCGACCGAGCCGAGCTGGATGGTCACGGGCGAGGTCGGCGTCATGAGCACGGACTCGAGCGTCCCCATGAGCTGCTCCCCGCGCACCGCGACCGCGACGCGGTCGAGCGCGAACTGGACGAACACGCCGAGCGCGATGCCGATCGCCGCGAACTCGAGATACGAGACCTCGTTGCCGCCGTACGTCGGCAGCACGTCGGGGTCGACCATCAGGCTGATGAACGAGAAGACGAGGGCTTGCCCGACGAGGTTCGCCGCGTCGGAGAAGAAGCCCATCCGGTAGCTCCACGCGACCAGGAAGTCGCGCCGCACGAAGGCGTTCAGCTTGCGTGCCTCCCCGAGGACGACGCGCGGGCCGCCGAAGGCGAGGGAGGTCACGCCTCGTCCTCCGTCGTCAGGGCGACGAATGCGTTCTCGATGTCGGAGCTGTCCTCGCGGCAGGCGACCACGTCGATCCCGGCGGCCGCGAGCGCGACGAACGCCGACCCGAGAAGCGCGTGCGGGCCGAGCTGGAGCAGGAAGTGCTCGGCGTCGTCGTCACCCAGGGACGACACCGTTGCGAGCACGCCGAGCGCCTCCTGCGACTTGGCGGCGAGACGGCCGGCGGTGAGCCGACCGTTGCGAAGCTGCACGACGTAGCGGTTCAGGCTCGAGTGCTCCAGCAGCCCGGGGACGGTTCCGGCGAAGCGGACGCGGCCCTCGTTGAGCAGGGTGACGCGGCCCGCGAAGCCGCGGATCTCGTCGAGGCGCTGCGTCGCCCATACGACCGCGGCGCCGCGCTCGGCGCAGTCCTCGACGAGGGCGCGAATCCGGCGGGCGCCCTCGGGATCGAGGTCGTGGGTCGCCTCGTCCACGAGCAGGACGGCCGGGTCGGTGATGAGCGCCCGGGCGACCGAGAGACGTTTCTGCATTCCATGGGAGTACTCCCCGACCGGGCGCTCGGCTGCGTCGGCGAGACCGACCCGGTCGAGCAGCTCGGCCGCGCGCTCGAAAGCGGCGCGCCGGCGCAGGCCGTTCAGGCGGCCGAAGAAGGCGAGGTTCTCGAGCCCGGAGATCCGGAGGTAGAACGAGCGGTCGCCGCTCGGCACGAGACCGACGAGCCCGCGCGCCTCCCGGTTGCGCCGCTCGACCTCCTGGCCGAGCACGCGCACCCAGCCCGAGGTCGGGCTCATGAGCCCGGAGAGGAGCCGCAGGAGCGTCGTCTTCCCGGCGCCGTTCGGGCCGAGGAGCGCCTCGATCTCGCCGGGACGGACGGCGAGCGAGACGCCGTCGAGCGCGAGCGTCCTCGGGAAGCTGCGCACGAGGTCGTGCGCCTCGATCACCGGCGCCACGGCAGGAGCCGGCACGGGAATCGGGCGCGCGGCGGCCTCCGCGATCTCGGCGGCGGTGATGCTTCCGCCTTTCATCTCTCCCCTTCCTCTATGCGGCCTTGCAGGGCGTCGCTCCTTCCGTTGGACGCCGGGGGCCTCGCGCGACCCCGTTGACACGAGCGTAGGAGCCGAGAACGCCGCATTGAAGGCCAGACCCGAAAGACCGTTCGGGGGACGAGTACCTAGCCGATTGGTCAGGTGCTAGACGGCGACGAGCGCACGCTCGCGCACAGGGCGGTCCGTGCGCAGTCCCAGGTAGACACCGGTGAGATCCGCCGCCGCCGCGTCCCAGGTGAGGCGCTCGCGCTCGGCGATCACGGTGGCCCTCATCTGAGCCAGCAAGCCGGGGTTCTGATCGAGCATCCGCAGGTGCGTGGTGAGCGTGCAGACGTCGCCCGCCGCGTGGACGAGGCCGTGGCGGCCGTGGTCGCAGCGGGCGCCGGCGGCGTCCGAGACGGCGAGCACGCACCCGCACGCCTGCGCCTCGTAGGTGACGAGCGCGCTTCCTTCCTCGACGGACGGGAGCACGAGCACGTCCGCCTCGCGCAGCACCGCGGCCGGGTCGTCCACGAAGCCGAGGACCTCGACGCTGGGGTGCTCGAGCAGCGGCCCGAGCGCCTCCGCGTAGCCGGGGACGAAGCCGCCGCAGATGACGAAGCGCCCGTGGTCGGCCGCGCCGGAGTCGATCCAGGCGGTGAGCGCGTAGTGGAGGCCTTTGCGCGGCTCGCACCCGCCGACGAACGCGGCCGTGAGACCCGGCGTGTCAGGCTTGTCGCCCGGAGCGAACGCGCCGGGGTCGTAGCCGTAGCGGTGCAGCGCCAGCTTCTCGGCCGGGACACCCTCGTCGAGGAAGGTCTGGAGCGAGAACTCGGACGGGATGAGCAGCGCGTCGGCCAACTCGTACTCGCGCTCCTCCTCGGCGAGGACGCGCGCCGAGTACGTGTGCGAGTGCCCGCGGACGGGCGGAAGGCCGAGCCCTTCGATCTCGCGGGCGACCGCCTCGAAGGCGTACGCCGTGTGCGTGTTCGGCACCTCGCGCACGGACGGAATCCCGAGCTCGCGGGCCGTTCGCAGGGTCTCGATGCACCCGGCCGGCCAGCCGTGGACGACGTCGATCGTGTCCGCGAGCTGACGAAGGATCCGCGCCGCCTTGCGGTCGTGCAGCCGGTACGCGCGGCGCACGCCGAGCGCGCGGTGTGGGATGCGGCGCCCTCCGACCTGGAGCGTCTCGATCACGCGCGGATGCCCGGGAAGCTCACGCGCGAGCGTCGTGCAGACCAGCGTGACGTCGATCCCCTGCCGGATCGCGCCGGCGACCTGGTGGTACGCCGTCGTCCCGATCCCGGGCCGGCCGACGGCGTGCGGGAAGCTGTAGAAAAGCCGCACGAATTCGATGATAGGACCGTCGCGAGCCTCCGTCGCCCGCCGTTCGAACGGTCCTAGGCGCGGTTAGTGGAGCTCGTCGGCTCCCGCGTCGGGACGGCGGCCCTTCTTGCGCTTCTGGCCGTCGATGTCGGTCCTCGGGAAGCTCTTCGGGTTCCCGTAGGCGACCGCGGCCGCGCTGCGGCGGCTGAGATGGAGGTTCTGCGGCGGATCCGTGAACGCCGTCGCCGCCCGGCGGCCGCCGCAAGCGCTCCCGCGCGCGACGACGTTGTAGCGCCAGGTCGCGTCGTTGCAGTTCGCGGCGTTGTTGTTCGCGATCACGTTCGAGTCGACGGTCACGTTCCGCACGGTGCCTCCGAGCCAGCCGAGCCCGAGCGTCAGCGAGTTGAAGCGGATCTTCATCGGCCCGCCGACGTCGCCGAGCCCGATCGAGTAGTAGCCCGAGATGCAGCAGTCGAGGAAGTTGTTCTGAATGAGGACGTTGCGAGCGCCGCGGTTCGTCGTGGAGTCGAGGCCGAAGAGGATCGCGAAGTGCTCGCAGTTCCAAAAGCGCGAGTTCGTGATCGAGACGTGGTTGGCGTCGTCGATCGCGACGCAGTCGATGTGCGCCCCGGAGTTGTGCTTCGTGAAGTCGTGGATCCGGACCCGGTTCAGACGGATGTATGTCGCGGGATCGTTCCGCTGGTACTGGGCGGAGATCCAGTTCATCCCGTCGTCCGAGTCGTTCGGCCCGATGTTCGAGGCCTCGTACAGGATGTGGTCGGCGCTGCGAACGAAGAACTGGCGCATCGACATGTACCGGTAGGAGATCCACTTCGCGCCGGCTTCGTTGTAGGTGTCGTTCGTGACCTTGAAGCCGCGGAACTCGATGTACGAGCCGCGCACGACGCGGATGCTCGAGAACGTCACCTTGGCGCCGTTGGCCGGGCGGAAGAGGATCCTCGGGCCCTTCTTCTTCGGCGTCGCGTCGATCCGCTGGCCGGGATACGAGCCTCCAGCGACCGAGACGACGGTGCCCGGGCGCGAGACGGTGTACGCGCGGTCGAGGCTTCGGCAAGGCCGGCTGGCCGTGCACGGGTTCGAGTCCGAGCCCGTCGTGCTGACGAAGCGCGTTGCCCCAGGTGCGGCTGCGGCAGCCCCGCTCCAGCTGAACGCCGCCATGACGGCGAGAGCTAGAGCGAATGTGAGCGGGAGACGCCTGTTCCCGTTGGTCGGACGAGCAGAAGCGATCGGCGCACCGTAGCAGCTTGCCCCGACCGAGCCCACCGGTCCCGGACCAGCCGGATGAGGGTCGTCGTAGGAAAACCGCAGGACTACCATCCGCGGCCGTGACCGGAAACGACGACAAACGCATCGATCTCCTCGGCTGCCCCGTGGACGCGGTGACGATGGCCGAGGCCGTCGCGCGCGTGCAGGCGACGGTGGTCGCACGCGGGTCGATCCAGCACGTGGCGATCAACGCGGCGAAGCTCGTGAAGTACCAGCGCGACGAGCAGCTGAAGGCCGCGATCGACGGCTGCGAGCTGGCGACCGCGGACGGTCAGGTGATCGTCTGGGCCGCCCGTCTCCTCGGCAGGCCGCTGCCGGAGCGGGTCGCCGGCATCGACCTCATGCACGCGCTGCTCGACCTGTCGCGCGGTGAGGGCTTCCGCGTCTACCTCCTGGGTGCGCGCGCCGAGGTGCTCGCCCGCGCCGAGGCCGAGATCTGCGATCTCTACCCGGGGATCGAGATCGCCGGGCGCCACCACGGCTACTTCGGGGCCGAGGGCGAGCATGACGTGGTCGAGTCGATCGCCGCGGCGACTCCCGACCTCCTGTTCGTCGCGCTCGAGACGCCCGCGAAGGAGCTCTTCCTCGCGCGCAACCGAGAGCGGATGCGGCTTCCGTTCGTGATGGGCGTCGGCGGCTCGTTCGACGTCCTCGCCGGTGAGAAGCGCCGCGCGCCGAGGTGGATGCGAAGCGCCGGGCTCGAGTGGTTCTACCGCTTGATCCAGGAACCGCGGCGCATGGCCGGCCGCTACGTCGTCGGGAACACGCAGTTCCTGCTGCTCGTGCTGCGGGCGCTGCCCGGCGCGCGATTGCGGACGCGCTAGCTCGCCGGGGCGAAGATCTGGTCGTCGGCCGCCAGGTCGTGGCGGCGCACGAAACCTGCCGCCTCGACGGCCGAGCCGAGCGGCGTGTCCCGCGACAGGACGACGAACGCCGGCCGGGGCTCTGCCTCGAGCGAGGCGGCGATGTTCGCCATCACCCGCTGCATGACGGGCTCGAGGAACGGGTTGTAGAAGTAGAGGACGAGCGGCTGCGCGGGAAGCTCGTAGGCGGTCGCGTCCGCGTAGACGGCCTCGATCGCGGTGCAGCGCTGCGCCGGGTTCGAGTACGCGGCGAGGTTGCGCTGGGCGACCTCGTGGAGCTCCTCGGCGAACTCGACGCCGACGATGCGCTCGAACGGGTACTCCGCGGCGACGAGCAGCGCGCGGCCTTTGCCCGAGCCGATGTCGACGAACGCGAACTCCTCGTAGCGGATCGAGAGCGCCTCGATCGTGCGCCGCAGGACCGCCGGGTCGGACGGCTGGTAGCGATGGCCGTTCCGGCGTCCTTCCGCGGGAACGGAGAGCGACTCGAGCCGGACGACCCCGGCCGTCGTCACGCCCATCTCGTCGTCGAACGGGTCACGGTCGCCGTTGCGGCGCTCCGCGCGCACGGATCGGAGGGCGCCCCAGCCACGCTGGGCTGCGCCGGTCACGCCGTAGGCCCGCACCGCTCGTTCGACACGCCAGGCGAAACGAGAGATCGGGTGGGCCGCACGCTCCACCCCTTGCCGCATCGGCGGAGTCTACGACGGAGTGGCGAGCGCTTCTAGGCTAGTTCGCTTCGTCGGCGCCGGCGTCGGCGCGGCTCCCGCGCGGACGTGCGTCGCCGTCGATGTCCGTCGCCGGGTACGACGTCGGGTTCCCTGCACCGATCGCCGCCGCGCCCGCCTTCAGATGGAGGTCGAGCGGATCCGAGACGAATCCGGTCGCGGCCACGATGCCGTTGGCGCACGCGCTCCCTGAGGCGACGACGTTGTAGCGCCACGTCGCCTTGGAGCAGTTCTGCGAGGAGTTGTTCGAGATCACGTTCGAGTCGATGACGTCGTTCGTGACGCCGTCGCCGTTCGGGTTGAGCCACCCGAAACCGAGCGTCGCCGAGTTGAAACGGATCATCACGTTGGCGCCGTCGCCGAGGCCGATCGAGTAGAAGCCTCCGCCCGACGGGTCGCAGCAGTCGAGGAAGTTGTTCTCGATCGTCAGGTTCCGGGTGTACTCGCCCGAAGGATCGGTACCGAAGATGATCGAGAAGTGCGCGCACGTCCAGATCCGGCTGTTGCGGATCGTGACGCCGTTCGCGTTTCCGAGCCCGACGCAGTCGATGTGCGCGCCGGCGTTGTGCTTCGTGAAGTCGTGAATCCGCATCCCGTCGAGCAGGATGTCGGTGGCCGGGTCGCTCGACTGGTACGGCTCGGTGATCCAGTTCATGCCGTCGTCGGAGTCGTTCGGGCCGACCTCGCCGTCGATGTAGCTGACCTTGTCGGCGCCGCGGACGAAGAACTGCTGCATCTTGATCCGGCGGTAGGTGATCTCGCGGACGACCGCGCCGGACTGGCCCGACGAGGCGCAGTTGCAGCCGTTGTACGTGTCTCCGGTGACCGTGAAGTCGCGGAACTCGATCGCGCTGCCCTGGTTCACCCGGACGCTCGAGACCCTCACCGTCGCGCCCGTGGCGGGCTCGAACACGATCGGCGCGGCTCCGGCGGCCTTCGGCGCTGCGTTGATGGTCTGGCCGGAGTAGTTCCCGCCTGCGATCTGCACGGTGTCGCCGGGCGAGGCGAGCGTGTAGGCGCGGACGAAGCTGGAGCAAGGAGCGGCCTCGGTGCAGTTACTCGTGGAGGACCCGTTGGCGGCCATGTAGAGATCGGCCGAGCCCGGAGGCGGACAGGTGCTCGTCGACGCGGAGACCGAGGACTGCGGCGAGCGGTTGCCCGCGGCGTCCACGGCGTCCACGGCAAACGTGTTGCTCGTGTTGCACGCCAGGCCGGTCACGGTCGTCGTCAGACCGGTCGGGGACGCGATCAGGTTGCCGTTGCGGTAGACGCCGTAGCCGGTGACGCCGGTGTCGTCGGTGGCCGCGTTCCACGCGAGCGAGACGCTCGTCGTCGACTGGCCGGTCGAGCGGAAGTTGCCCGGTGAGGCCGGCGCCTGGGTGTCCGGGAGCGGACATGTGGCCGTCGCGGCGGTGATCGACGTCTGCGCCGAGCGGTTGCCCGCGGCGTCCGCGGCGTCGACGGAGAGCGTGTAGCTCGTCCCGCACACGAGGTTCGTGAAGGTGTACGAGGTGCCCGTGGGATTGCCGGCCGGCGCAGCGTTGCGGTACGTGCCGTACGACGTCACGGCGACGTTGTCGGTGGCCGCCGTCCAGGTGACCGAGATGGTCGTCTGCCCGGTCGCCGTGGCCGAGAGCCCGGTCGGCGCGGTCGGCGCGGTCGTGTCCGGGCACGCGTTCGTCGAGGCGGTGATCGTCGCCTTGGCGGAGCGGTTCCCCGCGGCGTCCGCGGCGTCGACCGCTAGCGAGTAGCTCGTCCCGCAGGTGAGCCCGGTGAACGTGTACGAGGTTCCGGTCGGGTTCCCGGCGGTGGCGTCCTCGCGATAAGTGCGATAGCTCGTGACCGCCGTGTTGTCGGTCGAGGCCGACCAGGAGACGGAGATGGCGGTCTGCGTGGACGAGGTCTTGGCGAAGCCGGTCGGCGTCGTCGGCGCGTCGACGTCGGGGCCGGTCGGGCAATCGCTCGTCGTCGCGGAGAGCGTCGCCTGGCCGGAGCGGTTTCCGGCGGCGTCGGCCGCGTCCACGGCGAACGTGTAGCTCGTCCCGCAGGCGAGACCGGTGACGGTCGAACTCGTCCCGGTAGGCGAGGCGACGAGCGTGCCGTCTCGATACACGCCGTATTCGGTGACGCCGACCGCGTCGGTCGAGGCGTTCCACGCGAGCGAGACGGTCGTCGCCGTCGAGGCGGTCGTGTGGACGTTGCCCGGAACCGTCGGCGCCGTCGTGTCGGCTGCCGGCGATCCGACCGGATCGTCCATGTCGTCCTGAATCTGGTTGGCGGTGAGCGCGCGGTCGTACACGCGGATCTCGTCGATCGAGCCGTCGAACCACTCGTTCCAGATCGTGTTCCCGCCGATCCGGAGGGTCCCGCTCGAGGCGGTCATCGCACCCGTTGTCGCGAACGTGTCGGCGAGCGTGCCGTTCACGTAGATGCGAAGCGCGGAGCCGTCGTACGTCGTCGCCAGGTGCGACCACTCGTTCGCGGGGAGCGCGGCGGGCGCCTGCACGCGCTCGTCGTCACCGTCGACGAAGACGTGGCCGCTCGGCCGGTAGCCGGTCGCGGCGGCGTAGAGCCCGTACACGAGGTCGTCGGCCTGCTCCTTGAGGACGACGGTGCGCCAGCCGGAGTTCGCCGAGGTCGGGCGTACCCACGCCTCGAGCGTCATCTCGTCGGTGAGATCGAGCGAGGTGGAGTCGGAGACGGCGACCTGGTCGTTCACGCCGTCGAAGCTGACTGCACGGCCGAACCGTCCGCTCGCCGTGCGCGAGGCGCCGGTCAGCGTCCCGTGGTTCCCGTAACCGGAAGCGTCGCTCGTGCCGGATCCGCTCGTCTCGTCGAAGCCGTAGGCGGCGACGAGTCCGGGGGCGGAAGTCCCCGGCGTGCAGGAACCGACCGAGCGGGTGATGGCGGCCTTCGCCGAGCGGTTGCCCGCGGCGTCGGCTGCGTCGACCTCGATCAGGTGCGCGCCGCCGCACGGAAGGCCCGGAAGCGCCGCGGCGCGGCCGACGACCTCGCGGATGCGGATCCCGTCCAGGTAGACGCCGTAGCGCGTGACGCCGCGGTTGTCCCTCGCGGCGCCCCAGGCGAGCGTGGTCGTGGAGCCGGTCAGGTCGGTCGTCCCGAGCCCGGCGGGCCTCGCCGGAGCGCGGCGGTCGCCCAGAGTCGCGAGAGGCTTGAGCATCGCGAGGTAGCCGCCGAGCGCCGCCTTGCGGGTTCGGAGCGCGACCGAGAGATCGACGGCGCGGCCGGAGCGCGCGACCATCGCGCCCCTGCGCCAGGTGGTCTTCCTGAAGGCGGACGAGAGGGTTGCGGTGGCGACGATGCGTCCGGGCGCGGTGCGAAGACCCTTGAGCGAGCCGAGGCCGGCGCGCACGAGAACGACGTCGGCGGCTCCGCGCGCTGCGATGGCGTGCGCCGAGGCGACGGTCTGCGCGTAGACGGCGCAGCGGCTTCCGGCGGAGGCGAGCTTGAGCGCGCGACAGGCAGCGTGCGCGGTCGAGACCGTTCCGGCCGACGAGGGCGAGCCCTCCGCCATCGGGACGAGAATGCTCAGGCCTCCGCGCGAGGCGAACCTGCGAACCCTCGCCGTCTGCGCGGCTGTCAGCGTCCCCGGCCGGACGACGAGCGTGTTCACGCCCGCCTTGCGGAGGCGAGTGACGAGCTTGGACGTGAGCAGCCGGTACGACGTGCGGTCGATCTCGACGCCCCAGTAGGACGCCGGCTGCGTCACGGGCATGGTCGACGTGTTCGGCGCGGCCTGCGCGGGCAGGGCGAGCAGCCCCGCTACGACCAGGACGGTCAGTACGGCGAGAAAATGCGCAGCGCGGCGCCTAGAGATGGGTGCGGCTCCCCAACATCTTGCGAACGGTTTCTTTGTCGGCGGGCGGCAAACATCGGGCCATCGCCACTCCGAGGGATCCAGGATCTCCCAGACCAGCCTCAGGTCCAGTCGTCAACGGGAAAGACCGCTGCTACGGTCGAGCAAGTGACCTCGATTTGCGTCGTCGTCGTGTCGTACAACAGCCGGGACCGGCTGCGCGCCTGCGTGGAAGGGCTCGCGGGCCGGCCCGAGATCGAGGTCGTGGTTGTCGACAACGCCTCGCCCGACGGCAGCCTGGATGCGGTCGCCGACCTAGGCGTCAATTGCCTCCAACTCGATACAAACGGCGGTTTTGCCGTCGGGTGCAACGCCGGGTGGCGGGCAGCTCAGGGCGACTACGTGCTCTTCCTGAACCCCGACGCCACCATCACGGAGGAGGATCTGCGCCGCCTGGCGGCGGTGCTCGACGCGGAGCCGCGGGTCGGCGCGGTCGGGCCGAAGATCCTCCACTCGACCGGCGAGCTCGATTTCTCGCTACGCCGGTTCCCGCGGCTGCGCTCCACGTACGCGCAGGCGTTCTTCCTGCACCGGATCTTCCCCCGAGCGCTCTGGGCGGACGAGACCGTGCGCCGCGAAGAGCACTACGAGCGGGCGGGCGCGGCCGAATGGATCTCCGGCGCGTGCATGCTCGTGCGCCGCGACGCGCTCGAGGCGCTCGGCGGGATGGACGAGGGCTTCTTCCTCTACTGCGAGGACACCGATCTCTGCCGGCGCCTCTGGGACGCCGGCCACGAAGTGCGGTTCGAGCCGGGCGCGACCGCCGCGCACGAGGGTGGCGCCTCCGCCCCGCGGCCGTCGCTCATCCCGGTGCTCGTGACGAGCCGCGTGCGCTACGCGAGCAAGCACTGCGGCCGGGTCACCGCGTTCCTCGAGCGGGTCGGGATCGGGCTCGGCGCGCTCACGCACTCGGTCGTCTCGAGCGGCGGGCGCGAGACCCGCGCCGGGCACCTGCGCTCACTGCGCCGCGTGGCCACCTAGCCGGTTGGTGAGGCGCTCCGCATGACGTCTGGACGATCGGGCGTCGAAACGCAGTCCCCGCCTCGGTAGCCTCGAATCGTGAGCGGTATCGGCGCCGGCACGCTGCTCGACCGGTCGGCCTCCTTCCTCGAGGAGGTCTACTCGCGCGAGCTCGCGCTCTATCCCTTCTCGACGACGATCGACGAGGACGGGCGCTACGTGAACGACTACGGGTCGCGCTCGCTGCGCTACACGATCAACTCGCTGCTCGGCCTGCAGGAGTACGCGCGGGCGGGCGGTAGCCCCGGCGAGGCCGAGGTCGCCGCGCGCGTGGACGAGTTCCTGGCGAAGCGGCTCGACGACGTCACCTCGCCCGCCGATCTCGGACTTCTCCTCGTCCTGCTGCGCGACCGGCCCGACGATCCGGCCGTGGCCGCGGCGGTGACGCGGCTCGCGCGCATCGTCGGCAGCGGGCCCGGGACGAAGATGCCGGTCCAGACGCTCGCGTGGATGCAGTGGGGCCTCGACTCGGCGGCCACGTCGGGGAGCAGGACCGCGGCCAATGTGGCCGACCGGCTCTTCACGACGATCCGGGAGGAGTACGTGCACCCGGGCTCGCTCCTGCCGCGGCACAGCTCGACGCTCTACCGGCGCAACGTCGTCTCGTTCGGCGCGATCGTCTACTTCCTGCGCGCGGTCTACGAGCACGGCCGGCGCACCGGCGATTCCTGGACGCGCGGCCTCTTCCGCAGCGGCGTCGAGCGCATGCTCGAGGGCCAGGGCCCGCAGGGCGAATGGCCGTGGCTCTACTCGGTCGCGACCGGGAAGCCGGCGGAGCTCTACCCCGTCTACGCCGTCC
Source organism: uncultured Thermoleophilia bacterium (assembly GCA_963716005.1). GTDB lineage: Bacteria > Actinomycetota > Thermoleophilia > Gaiellales > Gaiellaceae > CAVRUF01. The sequence continues at coordinate 222,811 of OY970285.1, read as the reverse complement.
ACCAGGACAGCATGGCCCACCTCTTCCTCCTCCCCGCGCTCGACCAGGGAATCCCCGGCGTGCGCCCCGCGATCGAGCGCAGCCTAGGTTGGTGCTTCGGCGCGAACGAGCTGGAGGAGCCGATGTACGTGGACGATCCGTTCCGCGCGTACCGCTCGATCCAGCGGAGCGACCGTTTTCCGCGCGCAGGGCGCTACGCCCGCGCGGTACGAGGGATCGCTACCGGCCGCCCCGCCGTTCCGGCCGAAGGCCGCGGCGTCGCGATCAACCGCGAGTGCCGCTCCTACCACCCGGGCTGGATCCTCTTCGCCTGGTCGGCGCGGCGCGACCTGCTGGTCGAGCTCGGCGGCACCACGCCGGCGCCGAGCCGTCCGCGCACGCTTTCTGCCGTCTAGCTGACCGGCTCGACCGGCGTTCTCAGCGCAGCCGCGCCGAGCGCGAGGAGCATGAAGAAGAGGAACGTCACCTGGATGAACGCGAACGCGTCGAACGTCAGCATCCCCACGCCGAAGGCGACGACAGAGGCGGCGAGCGAGGCCATCAGCCAGCCGCGGCTCGACGGATCCCATTTCGCGGCATTCGCGAGCCGCCGGACGGCGCGGCCGACGAGCCAGAGCCAGCCGACGAACGCCCACGAGCCCGGTCTCCATCAGGATCCCGAGCCACTGGTCGTCGAGGATCTGGTCGCTCGGACCCGGCCGGTTCGCGACGCGCGTGGCGTAGCCCTGGCCGACGAGCGGCTGGTGCGCGACCTCGCGCAGGCTCGGGCCGAGATCGGCGATCCGCCCCTGGCCACGACTTCCCGGGTTCGACTGCTGCTCGGCGATCAGCCCTCCCTCCGGGAGGAACGACCCCTTGAGCGTGCCGAGCGTGCCCGGCACGGCGAAGTGGATGACGAGCACGGCCGGGAGAAGCAGCGGCCACAGGCGCCGGGTCTCGCGCGGGCGAAGCCACGAGGAACGTCGCCACGACGGCGACGAGCATGAGCACGCTCGTCCGCGAGAGCGTCGCCAGCGACCCGCAGGCCAGCAGGACGATGGCGATCCACCAGAGCCACGGCCGAGCCGAGCGCCGCATCAGATACACGCGCCGGCGGGATCAGCAGGACGAGCGCCGCGCCGAGCGCGATCGGATGCTGCGCCGACGCGAAGGCGCGAACGCCGCGCTCCTCCACCGAGGACGCGACCGAGAACGGCGCCTGGTCGAGCATCGGGACGATGCGTCGAAAGGTGGTCGAAGAGGTTCGAATGCGTGCGCGACTCCACGATCGTGAGCAGCGCCGACGACGACGCCGCCGCCGACCATGAACCTGAGCAACTGCTCGATCTGGCTCGTCGTCCTGACGACGCTCGACGATGAAGAAGAACAGGAGGATGTAGCTGAGGAGGAACGTGATCCCCTTGACGACGTACGGGTCGCGCTCGGCGACGCGAGCGCTGTTCGCGAGCACCGAACCGAAGACGCCGGCGAGGATCAGGGCGACCGGAAGCTCGAAGCCGGTCTTTCGCAGGCGCACGGTCGGATCGACGAGGAGCGAGGCGATCCAGCCGGCGACCATGAACGCGACCAGCAGGCGGTACGGCTCGAGCTCGACCGGCAGCGATCCCGGCAGCACGTAGCGCTGGATCGGGACGAACAGGATGACGAGGACGAGCAGCGCGAGGAGCGTGTCCCAGGCGAGCAGCGTCCGGTACGCGACCGTGAACGAGGATGACGAGCGCGATGACGGGCGCCACCTCGACCGGGCGCGTCTCCGTGAGGACGGTCGCGGCCAGGAGTGCGAGCGCCCCGAGGACGACCGCGGACGAGATGTAGGGGCCGCGCTCGGCGCTCCCGGTGGGGGCGACGCTCATGGCTCAGCCCGAGCTGCGGGCCCGGACGGTGTGAACCACTTCGGCCGTGACCGAGACGGGCTGCTCGCGCGGACGGAGGTTCTCGAGGATGAACGCGAGCCCGGTGAAGGCGAGCATCACGGTCAGGAAGACGACGATCGGAATCGTCTTCGAGCGTCCTTCGAGCATGACTGCCGTCTGGAGCGACGGGTGCCGCACCTCGCTCAGAACGACGCGCTGCGCGCGCGGGATGCCGCCACGACGCTTGCTCCGTCTCGAGGTACTTCTGGAACGCGGCGCTCGCGCGCTGGGCGACGACGACCGCCTTCTCAGGGCTCGTCGAGAGCCCGCGCACGGCGACCATCGGCAGCGCCGCATCGGAGCCGTTGGCCGCCACGAGCGGAACCGCCTGGATGACGCCCGGAAGCGGGCCGTCCTCGAGGATCAGCTGGCGCACCGCGTCTCCGGTCACGAGCTCGGCGTAGACGTTCGCCAGCTCGATGAACCGCGACGACGGCGCGAACTGCGGCGTGTACTTCCCGGGCTCGTCGGAATTGGCGGGCGGGACGTCCTGCTGGAGGGCGGCCCGGCCGAGCGGGAAGTCCCCCTCCGTGACGAGAACGGTGGCGACGCTCACCCACTGCTCGTTCTGCCGGTACTCGACGCCGAAGCCGTTCTCCGTGTCGATCCGGAAGACCGAGAGGAAGGCGAGAGCGGTGGCGACGACGACACCGAGGACGACGAGCCACTTGAAGCGCCAGAGGACGCGGGAGAAGAGCGGAAGATCCATCAGTCGACGCCCTCCCGGCCGGCCGGCTGCATCGAGGCCGAGCGCAGGTAGAGCACGGCCGCCTCGGTGCGGTTCGCGACGCCGAGCTTGCGGTAGATGGCCGCGAGGTGGAACTTGACCGCGTGGATGCTCACGTGCAGCCGCCCGGCGATCTGCACGTTCGTGAGCCCGAGCGACGTCATCTCCAGCACCTCGACCTCGCGGGCAGACAGAACCGCCCGCGGATCGGCTTGCTCGTACGGCGCTGGGAGTGGTTCGAACACTGGCACCGATGCTAAGAGCGCCCCGGTCCGTGGGCTACGCCCCGATTGCCTAGCGTTTTCGGCCCCAGCTAGCCGTTCGGCTAGCGCGATCTGGCGGTATGCGGGATGGTCACGGCTTCCAGCGCGAACTAGTGTCGTGGCGTGGCCGAAATCAGCGCAGCGCGCCTCCTCGAGACGCCTCCGACCCAGCTCTTCGGCGCCGGGCTTGCTGAGCTCCGAGCTCGAGGTCGCGGCGGCGCGAAACGAGCTCGAGGCGCTGCCGTGGACGCGGCTCGACCCGGTCCCCGACTACTTCCTCACCGTGGTCGCCACGCGCCCGGAGGTCGTCCGGCCCCATGTCGCCCGGCTGCCCGGCGAGATCGTCTTCGCCGGGCGGCTCGAGAAGATTCCGTCTGAGCGTGTCCGTCGGCTACCGCACGCTCTACAGCCCGATGGTGCGCGCGATCACGCTCGTCCACGGCGGCGTCTCCGGCGTCGAGTCGCCGGAGGATGCCGACGCGCTCCTCCAGACCCTGCGAGCGTCGCTCGGAAGCGACGCGGACGTCCTCTCGCTGCCGGCCCTTCGCGTCGGCTCGCCGCTCCACACCGCGGCGCTCGCCGTTCCGTCGGCGCTGCGCGGCCGCTTCCGCCATCGGAGCACGCACTGGGCGCTCGCAGCTTGCCCGACTCCTACGACGAGTTCATCAAGTCGCGCTCCAAGAAGACGCGGGAGAACGTCCGCGTCTACCGGCAACCGGCTCCTGCGCGATCACGGCGACGGACTCTCGCTGCGGGTCTACCGAGAGCCGGCGGAGATGCCGACGAGCTCCTCGCGCGAGATCGAGACGGTCGCCGCGCTGACGTACCAGCGCGGTCTCGGCGTGGCCTCCGCGGACACCGACGAGGACCGGCGCGCTCACGTCGAGCTCGCCCTCGAGCGCGGCTGGTACCGGGCCTGGGTCCTGTCGCTCGACGGCCGCCCGATCGCCTTCTGGTCCGGCGCCGGCTACGACCGCACCTTCCACGTCGGGCACGCCGGGCTACGACCCCGCGTTCGCCGACTACTCGATCGGCACGTACTTGCTCATGCGCGTGATCGAGGACCTCTGCGCGGACGACGGAATCGACCGGCTCGACTACGGCTTCGGCGAGTCCGAGTACAAGCGCCGCTTCGGCAGCGAGTCGTGGGAGGAAGAGGACGTGCTGATCTTCGCGCCGACGTTCCGCGGCGTCCGGATCAATGCCACGCGGACGGCCGTTCGTCGGCGCCGCGACCGGCGCCGAAGGCGGTCGCGACGAAGACCGGAATCGCACGCATGGCTCAAACGGCGCTGGCGCACGGCGTCTGGCCGCGTTCCTAGCCGCTCGGCTAGCTACCGTCCGCGCGGCCGGTTTTCCAGTTCTGGTCTGTATTTGCGGCCTGTCGGTTCGTACCCTCGGTAGTGCGTGAAACGCTTGCACGCAAACGGGATCTGGAGGAACTGCGGCCGATGAGCACCGGCGTCGATCACGTCCTTCCTGCGACACGGACGGCGCCCCGGCGGGGCCGTCTCGGACACGGCCGGACCTGGATCCTCGCGGGCGGCGATCTCGTCGCTCTGACGGTCGCCTACGTGCTCACGTACGTGGCCGCCGACATGCTCGGCCCGCTGCCGCCGGTGTCCGCGCCGTCGTGGTTCCTGACGTTCCTCGTGATCAGCGCCGTCCCGGTCTGGCTCGCGATCTTCACCGGCTACGGGCTCTACGAGGCCGACGCGCTGCAGATCTCGGTCTCGAGCTTCGACGAGGTGCGGAGCATCTTCCACGCGATGCTCGCGGGGTCGCTCGGGTACCTGATCCTCTCGCAGGGCGTCCGCTTTCTCTTCGACTGGTGGGTGTACACGGCCGTCGAGGCCGCGCTCTTCATCAGCGCCTCGCTCGTCCTCGTCCCGGTGCTGCGCGGCTCGATCCGCTCGTGGGTCTTCCCCCGGGTCATGGAGCGCCGCCGGACGCTGATCGTCGGCGGCGGCGACGAGGCTCGTCTGGTCTCCCGCAAGCTCGGCGCGCATCCCGAGTACGGCCTCGAGGTCGTCGGGTTCCTGGCGTCCGACGAGGACGACATTCCCGGCCCCGTGCTCGGTGCGTCAGGGGACGTCGCGCGGCTCGTCGACGAGCTCGAGATCGACCGCGTGATCATCGCGACGTCGATCGACGGCCACGAGCAGATGCTCGACCTGCTCCGCAGCGTGCGGCGGCCGGACGTCCAGATCTCCATCGTCCCGCGCTACTTCGAGATCTTCACCTCGCAGGCGACCTTCGACGACATCGAGGGCATGCCGGTCGTGACGCTGCCGCCGCTCCGTCTGGGCCGCAGCTCCCGCGTCCTCAAGCGCTCGTTCGACGTCTGCGCCGCCGGCGCGGCGCTGATCGTCCTGGCGCCTGTGTTGGCCGCGGTGGCGGTCGTCATCAAGCTCGACAGCCCCGGTCCTGCGCTCTACCGACAGAAGCGGCGGGGCCGCAACGGCTCGACATTCGAGATCGTCAAGTTCCGGACGATGTGCGTCGGCGCCGAGGCGCGCCGCGAGGAAGTCCTCCACATGAACGAGGTGGACGGGCCGCTCTTCAAGATCAAGGGCGAGGACCCGCGCGTGACCAAGGTGGGCGCGTTCCTGCGCAAGACGAGCATCGACGAGTTCCCCCAGTTCTGGAACGTGCTCCGCGGCGACATGAGCCTCGTCGGCCCGCGGCCGTTCGTCGTCTACGAGGCCGACCAGATCACCGGCTGGGCGAGCCGCCGGCTCGACATGACCCCCGGGATCACGGGTCTCTGGCAAGTGCTCGGCCGCAACGACATGCCGTTCGACGAGATGACGAAGCTCGACTACGTCTACGTCACGAACTGGTCGCTCTGGTGGGACCTGAAGATCCTGTGCCAGACGATCCCGGTCGTGCTCGGCAAGCGCGGCGCTTACTAGCTCGTACGGAAGCATCCCGGTAACGCTCCCGCGGTTGCCACCGTCGTCTGCTGATTGAAGGGGTCGCAGCGCTCAAGTCACCAAGAGAAAGCCGCTATCGCGTCGCCGACCAGCTTCGCCCCGATGATGAGGAAGAGCACGGCCATGACTGCGGCGTTGTTGCGGGCCATCCAGCCTCGCAGAGCGGCCAGCGGTTCCTGAGCCCGATCGCCAAGAGCCATGGCAAGGACGAGCGGATCAGCACACCGACCGACGCGATCGCGACGAAGGCGAGCGAGGACGTCCTCTCACTCGCCGGTCGCGAAGTTCCCTCGACCGCCGCGGCGACCAGCTTGCGGGCGGCGTGCCGCGCGCGCTGGCTGCTCGTCGGACGTGAAGCCGCGTTGCCGGACCGACGAGGACGGAGCCGGCCGGTGGTCGGTCGACCACCTGCTTCCTCGACCAGGACAGGAGTCCCGACGCCGTCGAGGTGAAGCGCAAGCTCAGACACGCGGATCACGTCGCGAAGTGCGTTGGCCAGATGCTCGACTACGCGGCTCACGCGGTCGTTTACTGGCCGATCGACACGCTCCGAGGAGTCGTTCGAGCGTCGCTGGGAGCGAGACGGACACGACACGGAAGCCGAGCTTGCGACGGTGCTCGAAGCGGACTACGGACGGCGATGACGTTCTGGGAGCAGGCCGAGGCGAACCTCAAGGCGGGCAGGAACCGACTCGTCGTTCGTCGCCGACGAGATCCCGCGTGAGCTTCGCCGTGTGGTCGAGTTCCTCAATGAACAGATGACGGCCGAAGTGATTGCGATCGAGGTCAAGCAGTACATGCGGCGAGGGCTGCGAACGCTGCGTGCCGCGCGTGATCGGTCAGACCGCCGCAAGCGAGACGCCGTAAGGCAGGCCGCCGCGAACAGCGCCAGTGGGACGAGGCGTCTCTTCTTGCGGCGAGCTCGAAGCGAGGCGCGGTCCGGCAGAAGCGGCTGTGGCGCGGGACCTGCTGGAGTGGGCGCGACTACAGATGCCTCGCTTCGTGAGTCGAGGCTTTCCCGGGAAAGGAGCCGAACGAGTCGTACTTTGGGTCGTTAGCCGCCGTGCTGTCATCACCGGCGACGCGCTTGTCGACTTCGGCCAGGGCCTCGTGATCCCGCCCGAGTGGTTACCCGACGGTCGTGTTCGCCCGGACCAAGTCGCCGAGCGCCCGTTGCGCCCCCTGCTCGAGCTCCCCGTCGAGCATGTGCTCGCCACGCACGGTGGGCCCAGCGATCGGGTCCGTTCCCTCGAGCGACGCGCTCTCCGAAACCGCCGGTCGGGGAGTTCTCGCTACTCCGTAGCCACCGAGCGGGAGCGTGGCTGGGTCGATTGAGCCATGGCTCCGAGGCCGCTTCTCTTAGAGCCGAACGCCGCCCTCGTGCTCGAGGCGACCTGACGGCCCTACGGTCCAGTGCCTAGCCGTACGTAGCCGAGTACCCGCCGTTCGTCGCGGGGAACAGCGCGTACTCGATGCCCTTGATCGTCGCCGTGGTGTAGGCGACGGCGCTCCCGCCTCTGGTTAGCGCGGTCAGCGAGCCCGCGTCGGAGTGCATCGGGAGCATCGCCTGGAGACCGTTGGCGCTCGCATCGGCGTCGATCGTGAACGTCAGCGTCCCCGCGTTCCACGCGACGGCCTGGAAAGCGGAGGCCTCGCGGCCGTCGAGCCAGGTCAGGAGCTGCTGGGCGGAGATGACCGGGACCGAGCGGGCCTGCGCCGCCGCGACGATCGCCTCGGAGCCCGTGTGCTCGGCGTGGTCGGTGTGCATGTTGGCCGTGAAGATCCCGTAGTAGCCCTCGGGCCCGAGCGCCTTGTCGAGGAGCGCGTCCACGGTGGACGGATACGACTGGCCGGACTCGTCGGTCATCTGGGTGGCCGCCTGGAAGACGTCGATGGACGTCCCGTCTAGGTCGGCGAAGCGCATCGGCATGCCCGAGCCGGTCATGAAGCCGGGTTTCGAGCCGATCCAGGCGCCGGGGTAGTGGTAGTAGTTCGTGTCCAGCCGGATTCCCTTCGCGAGCTCGACCTTCGGCTGCGTGGCCCAGTCGCTCCAGGCGACGCAGTGCGTCCGGTTCGAGACCGGGGCCGGCGTGCCCGGGTAGTGCTCGCCGAAGGTCTTCAGCTGCGCCGTGTAGTCGGATGCGAGCGAGGACGGCGTCCAGTTCTGGCAGTTGCTCGAGATGTGGACGCCCACCTCGAAGCCCTGCGCGACGTAGGCGAGGGACTGGGCCTCGGTGAGCGGGCTCACCGGGTAGATGTACGAGGTCGCGCGCACGCACTCCCACTCGACCACGGAGCAGCCGGCCGGGCTCAGCGCGAGGTAGCGGTCGAAGCGGCCTGAGGTCCCGCCCAGCGCGTGGTCGTCGCCCGTCATCACGACCGCGGCCTTCTCGCCCCGCGGCAGGAACCAGAAACGCGGGATCGGGCCGCGGTCCGAAGCCAGGTCCTCGATCAGGTTCACCAGCAGGCGCTGCTGCTCGTCGGCCTGCGGGATGGCGATGCGGGTCGTGTCGACCCAGTCGGTCTGGTCGTCGCCGAGCGCGCCGCCGAAGAAGAGGTCGTCCGAGCGGATCGGGAGCACGCCATCGCGCTCCTGGCCGACCCAGGCGGGGTTCCCCTGGCGCGTGAGCACGATCGAGCGCGAGAGGTCGTACGTGAACGCAGCCGCCTGGCCGCCGCTCGTCCCGACGTCGTTGATCGTCACGGCCGGGTTGGGCGTTGGCGTCGCGGCGCCCGAGTAGAGGGTCGCGACCGTCCGCGCGGTCGACGTGACGTAGCGGTCGGCGGTGCCGTGGAACTGGATCGTCTGGTTCACGATCCCCGCGCCGGGCGACGTGGAGGTGTCCGCGAGGACGTAGCCCTCGTTGACGAAGCCGCCGGCGTCATTCAGGCCCAGGAGCGGCGCCAGGCGCTTGTCCGGGCGGAACGCGACCAGGTTGCCGCCGCCGAGGACCCACGAGGTCAGCATCTGAGTCTGCGCGTCGGTGAGCTGTGTCGCGCCGAGCACGACCACGTCGAAGGACGAAAGAAGACCGCTGGTGACGAGCGGCAGGCCGATGGTCGTGAACGGGAGGCCTTCGGCCTTCAGGATCTCGCCGGCGTAGGCGCCGTATGGGTTCGACGGCGTCTCGACGACGAGGATTGGAGGCGGCGTGGCCTCGGTCGTGAACGTCCACGTCTGCGAAGCCGCGAGCGCGTTTCCGGCGAGGTCGCGGACCCGCGTGCCGCTCGACCCGCCGGCAACCGTCGCGGTGTACGTCGTCCCGTAGAGGAGCGCGCTCGAGACCGTGAGCGTGGCCGTTCCGCTCAGTTGGTCGTAGGACACCGTCGCGGGCACGGTGCCGCCGGGCCCGTCCACGCGGAAGGTGGTCTCGGTCACCGTGGTCGGATCGATCGCCTCGTTGAAGCGAACCTTGAGCGTCGCGCCGACGTTCACGCCAGTCGCGCCCGAGGCCGGAGTCGTCGAGAGCACGGCGGGCGGCTTCGTGTCGGTGGCCACCCGCGTCGCCATGTCGTTCTGGATCTCGCCCTGCGTGAGCGTGCGGCTGTAGATCCGCACCTCGTCGACGCGGCCCTCGAACCACTCGGGCCAGACCGTGTTGCCGCCGATCCGCAGCATCCCGCTCGAGGCCGTGAGCGGGCCTGTCATCGGCTCGGAGGCGGCCAGCGTCCCGTTGACGTAGAGCCGCAGCACGTTGCCGTCGTACGTCGACGCCAGGTGCGTCCAGGCGCCGGCGGGAATGCTCGCCGTGCCGCGCACGTCGTTCTCGGAACCGGCGACGAAGACACTGGACGCGGGGACCGCGCCCGAGGAGCTCGCGTAGAGCGAGTAGACGACGTTCGAGGGCTGCTCCTTGAAGAGCACGGTCTGCCACGCGTCGTCGATCGTGGCCGGCAGCACCCACGCCTCGAGAGTCATCGCGTTCGTGAGGTCGAGGGAGTTCGAGTCGGCGACGTTGACGAGCGCGGAGCCGTCGAACGTGGCGGCCGAGCCGAAGCGGCCGACGCCCCAGCCGGCGCCCTGGAACGTGCCGGTGTTCCCGCGGCCCGCGTCGTCCGTCGCCGTCGACCCGGAGGCCTCGTCGAACGAGTACGCGGCCTGGAGGCCCTGGACCGACGTGGCGGTGTTGGAGACGATGACCAAGACGGCGCTCGACGTCCTGGAGTTCCCGGAGTTGTCGGTCGCGACCGCGCGGATCAGGTGGATGCCGTTCGAGACGGAGCGCGAGTCCCAGAGGAGCGAGAAGGGCTGGCTCGCGATCTCGGTGCCGACCGGCGTGCCGTCGACGGTGAAGCGCACGTTGCGGATCCCTCCGGCGTCGCTCGCCGAGGCGAGGAGCGTGACCGTGTTCGCGAGCGTGGCGCCCATCGTCGGCTGCGCGACCGAGACGGTCGGGGGCGTCGTGTCGCAGGCCGCCGTCGACGCGTTCAGGGTCGAGCGCGCGGACGTGTTGCCGGAGCTGTCGTAGGCCTCGACGGCGAGCTCGTAGGACGTCGCGCAGTTGAGGTCGCCCAACGTGTACTCGGTCGCGGTGGTCACGACCGCCAGCGAGCCGTTGCGGTATAGCCGGTAGCCGGAGACGCGCACGTTGTCGGTCGAGGGCTGCCAGGAGGTCGTGATCGTGGACGTGGTCGTCCCGAGGGTCATGAACGAGTCGGGCGTGGTCGGAGCCTGGTGGTCGGGAGGCGCCACGCCGGTGGCCATGTCCGCCTGGATCTCCTCCACCGAGAGCGCGCGGTCGTAGATGCGGACCTCGTCGATCGCGCCGTCGAAGAACCCGGCGGGCGACGCGCCGTAGGCCCCGAAGCGCCAGGCGTTCGAGTTGCCCACGTTGCCCGTGAAGGCCTTGCTCGCGGTCTGGACGCCGTCGAGGAAGAAGCGGGCCACGGCGCCGTCGTAGGTCGCGGCGACGTGCTGCCACTGGCCGACCGCGGGACTCTGCCCGGCGTCGAGGTAGTCGCCGACGGTGCCCTTGTTGAGCGTCAGGCGGTAGCGGCCCACGACGTGGTCGACCCAGATCATCGGGCCGCCGTCGTCCCCGGGGGCCCAGGTGCCCATCACGGCCGCGTCTACCTTCTCGCCGCGCTTCTTGACCCAGGCCTCGTAGGTGAAGCCGGTCTTGTAGAACGTCCCGAGGGCGGGCAGGTCGACGCGGTCGCTCGTCCCGTTCAACGAGACCGCGGTGTTCGTCTGGCCGCTCTCCGTCCACGTTCCGCCCGCGAGCGTGGCCGTGTGGCCGTGGCCGGAGACATCGAGCGCGAGCGTGCCGGCCGACTCGTCGAGCGCGTAGGCGGCGACGAGGCCCGGAGGCGGCGTCGCGGAGTTGTCGACCGTGACCGAGACCGGCGCCGACGCGGTCGAGTTGCCGGAGGCGTCGCGCGCGACGGCGGTGACGACGTGCGGGCCCGGAACGCTCGCGTGGGTGTTCCAGGTCGCGACGAACGGTGCGCTCGTGTCCTCCGGGCCGATCGGCTCGTCGTCCACGAGGAACTCGACGCCGGCGACCGCGTCGTTGTCCACGGCGACCGCGGCGACCGTCGCGTTGCCCGAGACGGTGGCGCCCTCGATCGGCATGGTCACGCTCACCGTCGGAGGGCTCGCGTCGCACGGCTTCGTGTCGGCGGTCGTGGTCGAGCGGGCCGACGCGTTGCCCGCCTCGTCGAACGCCTCGACGCCGAGCGTGTAGCCCGTGCTGCAGGCGAGCCCCGTGAACGTGAAGGCCGTGTCGGTGGTCGTCCCGACGCTCGTCCCGTCGCGGAAGAGCCGGTAGCCGGCGACGCCGGCGTTGTCGGTGGACGGGTCCCAGTCGACCGAGACGGAGGTCGCGGCCGTGCCGGTCGAGACGAAGTGCGCCGGCGCCGTCGGCGGCGTGGTGTCGGCCGAGCCGACGCTCCGCACCATGTCGGCGGCGATCTCCGTGGCCCCGAGCGCCCGGTCGTAGATCCGGATCTCGTCGAGGTCGCCTCCGAAGAAGCCGGACGGCCCGGGCCCGTACGCGCCGACGCGCCAGACGTTCGAGTCACCCGCGTTCCCGGCGAAGATCCGGCTCGCGACCTCGACGCCGCCGACGTAGAAGCGCGCGACCAGGCCGTCGTACGTCGCCGCCACGTGCTGCCAGGAGCCGACCGTGGGCGTCCGGCCCGAGTTGAGGTAGTTCCCGAACCCCTTGTTCAGGGTCAGGTGGTAGCGGCCCGAGACGTGGTCGACCCAGATCATCGGGCCGCCGTCGTCGGCGCCGTTCCAGCTTCCGAGGATCCCGACATCCGTCGCGGACGACCGCGGCTTCACCCAGGCCTCGTACGTGAAGCCCGTCTTGTAGAAGGTGCCGAGCGCCGGGACGTCGACCCGCTCGCCCGAGCCGCTGAACGAGAGCGCCGAGCCGAAGCGCCCGGCCGTCCAGGCCGCTCCGACCACGGTCGCCATCCGGTCGTGGCCGGAGACGTCCATCGCGGTGGCGCCGCCCGCGTCGTCGAAGGGGTACGCCGCCACGAGACCCGCCGGCTGCTGCGGATTGCACGCGGCCGTCTGGCTCGAGAGCGTCGTCCGCGCAGAAGCGTTTCCGGCCGCGTCGAGCGCCTCGACGCCGAACGTATATGGCGTGCCGCAGGCGAGGCCGGTGAAGGTGTAGGTCGTCCCGGGAACGACCGCGACCGACACGCCCGCGCGGTAGACGCGGTAGCCGGTGACGCCGACATCGTCGGTGGATGCCTGCCAGGAGGTCGCGATCTCGGTGCCGGTCGAGCTCGTCTGCGCGAAGTTCGCGGGCGCGCTCGGGGGCGTGTCGTCCGGATCGGCGACCGGCGCGGTCATGTCCGTCTGGATCTCGGCGGCGGAGAGCGCTCGGTCGTAGACGCGCACCTCGTCGATGGCGCCGTCGTAGAAGCCTCCCGGGCCCGGGCCGTACGCGCCGACGCGCCACGTGTTCGAGTCGCCGACGTTGCCCGTGAACGGCTTGCTCGCCGTCTGGACGCCGTCCACGAAGAAGCGTGCCACGGCGCCGTCGTAGGTCGCGGCCAGGTGCTGCCACTGCCCGGCGACCGGGGCCTGGCCCGAGTCGAGGTAGTCGGCGACCGCGCCCTTGTTGAGCGTGAGGCGGTAGCGACCGGCGAGGTGGTCGACCCAGATCATCGGGCCGCCGTCGTCGCCCCCTGCCCAGCTTCCGAGGACGGCCACGTCGGTCGCGGCCACGCGCGGCTTCACCCACGCCTCGAGCGTGAAGGCCGTGTCGTAGAACGTCCCGAGCCCGGGCAGGTCGACGCGCGCCGACGAGCCGTTCAGCGAGGCGGCCGACCCGAAGCGCCCCGCCGTTCTCGTCGCGCTGCCCGCGAAGGTGCCGTCCCTCGCGTTGCCGGAGGAGTCGATCGCCGTCGCGCCGGAGCTCTCGTCGAAGGCGTACGCCGCGACGAGCCCGGGTGCGGGAGCGCCTGCCGCCGCGCCACCCAAGGCGACGAGACAGCCGGCGAGAAGCAACACGGCCGCGCAGTTCCGCACCGAGAACCGGCGCAGGAATGGGCTTTGCGGGAGTCGTTTCATCCCTAGCCCCCGTAGACCGCCGTGTGGATTCCGGACACGGCCGTGAAGGCCGCGTACTCGACGCCCTTAATCGTGCGGGTGGTGAAGAAGACCGGCGAGCCGCCGCGCGAGAGCGCCGAGAGCCGCCCGCTCGGGCCGTCCATCGGCAGCAGCGCCTCGAGCCCGTTGGCGCCGGCCGCAGCAATGATCCGGAAGGTCAGCGTGTTCCCGCTCCACGCGAACTCCTTGAAGGACGACGCGTTGCGTGCCTCCGTCCAGTCGAGGGCCTGCTTCGCGGTCACGATGGGGACGCTGCGCGAGAGCGCCGAGGTGATGATCGCCTCGGAGCCCGGCGAGTCGACGAGATCGGTGTGCATGTTGGCCGTGAAGAGGCCGTAGTAGCCCTCCGTGCCGACCGCCTTGTCGAGCAGCGAGTTGACCGTGGACGGGTACGTCTGGCCCGACTCGTCGGTCATGAACGTGTGCGCCTGGTAGGCGTCGATGACCGTCCCGTCGAGATCGGCGAAGCGCATGAAGAGCCCCGAGCCGGTCATGAAGCCGGGATTGCCGCCGATCCAGGTGCCGGGGTAGTGGTAGTAGTTCGTGTCGAGCCGCATCCCGTGGGCGAGCATCGTCTTGGGCTGGCTCGCCCAGTCGCTCCAGGCCACGCAGTGCGTCCGCTCGGTGACCGAAGCCGGAACGCTCGTGTACTTCGTCTGGAACGCCGAGTTCTGAGCGGTGTAGTAGGCGTTCAGCTCGGCGGGCGTCCAGTTCCCGCACGGGCCGCCGGCCGTGTTCAGGTGGAGCGCGACCTCGAAGCCGTTCGCGACGTACGAGGCGGCCTGGCCGTTCGTCAGCGGGCTGTTCGGATAGACGTACGAGGTGCCGCGGACGCAGTCCCAGTTCACGACCGAGCAGCCGGGCGGGCTGAGCGCCACGTAGTGGTCGAAGCGTCCGGCCGTGCCGCCGACGGCGTGGTCGTCGCCGGTCATGACCACCGCGGCCTTCTCGCCCCGCGGGAGGTACCAGAAGCGCGGCACGGGCTTGCGGTCGCGGGCCATGCTCGTGATCAGGTTCGCGAGGAGCCGCTGCTGCTCGTCCGCCTGCGGGATCTGGATCTTCGAGACGTCGACCCAGTTCGGCTGCGGGTCGCCGGAGGCCGCGCCGAAGAAGAGGTCGTTCGGGCGGATCGGCGTGATTCCGTCGCGTTCCTGGCCCGCCCACGCCGGGTTCCCCTGGCGCGTGTAGACGACCGAGCGGGCGAGGTCGTAGGTGAACGCCGCCGCCTGCCCGCCGCTCGAGCCGACCGAGCGCAGCGTGACCGCGGGGTTCACCGTCGACGTGGTCGCGTTGGAGTAGAGCGTCGCCACCGACGTCGCGCCGTTCAGGAGGTACCGGTCGGCCGTCCCGTGGTACTGCATCGTCTGGCCGACGATCCCGACGCCCGGTCCGGAGACCGTGTTCGCGAGCAGGTACGCGTTCGCGAGCGTCGTCCCCGCGTCGGTGAGGCCGAGGAGGCCGGCGAGCTGCTTGTCGGGCCGCAAGGCGACAAGGTTCCCGCCGGCCGTCACCCAGCCGGTGATCGCCGTGACTGCGGAAGCGTTCAGGCCGACGTTCCCGAGCACGACGACGTCGAAGTAGTTGAGAAGCGCGGGCGAGATGAGCGAGGCGTCCACGGTCGTGAACTCGTTCAGGCCCTCGCCGCGCAGGATCTCGCCGGTGTAGGAGCTGAACGGATTCGCGCTCGACGTGACGAGCAGGATCGGCGGCGGTCCCGCCTCGAGCGAGAACGACCAGGTCACGTTCGCCGGCAGCGCGTTGCCGCTCATGTCGCGCACGCGATTCCCGGTCGTCCCGCCCTTCACGGTCGCCGTATAGGTCGTCCCGTAGAGGAGCCCGGACGTCGGCGTGAGCGTCGCCCTGGCCGCGAGCGCGTCGTAGGTCACCGCGGCCGGGACGAGCGTGCCGCCGCTGTCGCGCAGCTCGAACGTGGACCCTGTGATCGACGCCGGATCCATCGCCTCGTTGAAGGTCGCCGTCGCGACGGTGGCGACCTGGAGTCCGGTGGCGCCGTTCGCGGGCGTCGTCGAGGCGACGGACGGTGGCGTCGTATCCCGGGCGACGGCGACGAGCGAGTCGTTTGCGATCTCGGTGGCCGTGAGCGCCCGGTTGTAGACGCGGATCTCGTCGATCCGCCCCTGGAAGAACTCGGGCCAGATGTTGTTGCCGCCGATCCGCAGCACGCCCGTCGAGGTCGTGATCGCGCCCGTCTGCGGCGTGACTCCGACCTGCGCCCCGTTCACGAAGATCCGGATGTTCGCGCCGTCGTAGGTCGCGGCGAGGTGCGTCCACGTGTTCACCGGGAGCTGCGCGGAGCCGTTCACGTTCCGGTCGGAGCCGCCGACGAACACCTGGGCGTTCGGCCGTGAGGCGCTCGTGTTCGCGTACAGGCCGTAGGCGAGGTTGCCCGGCTGCTCCTTGAAGAGGACGGTCTTCCAGTCGGTGCCGAGCGCGGTCGGGTAGATCCAGGCCTCGAGCGTCATCGCGCTCGTCAGGTCGAGCGTGGCCGAGTCGGGAACCGTGACCCAGCTCGATCGTGCCGTTGAAGCTGAGCGCCGTGCCGAAGCTTGCCCGGGAACCCAGGTCGTGCCGCTGGCCGTGCCGGTGTTGTTGTTCCCGGCGGCGTCGGCGGCGCTCGTTCCCGAGCCCTCGTCGAAGCCGTAGCCGGCGACGAGGCCGGGCGGCGGCGCGGCCGTGTTGTCGACGGTCACGATGATCGGCGCCGACGTCGTCTGGTTCCCGGAGGCGTCGCGCGCGACCGCCGAAAGCTGGTGCGAGCCGTTCGTCGTCGTCCGCGTGTCCCAGGCGAAGGAGAACGGCGCGGTCGTGTCCTCGCTCCCGAGATTGGCGCCGTCGAGCTTGAACTGGACTCCCGCGACGGCGACGTTGTCGCTCGCGCTCGCGGAGACGTTCGTCGTACCGGCGACGGTCGCTCCGCCGGCGGGCGCCGACATCGACACGGTCGGCGCGATCGTGTCCGCGGTCGCGGTGCCGCTCGCCTCGTTCGAGGCCGCGCTGACGTTGCCGGCCGCGTCCTGCGCGGTCACGCGGTAGTAGTAGGTGCCGGCGGCGAGCCCCGCGTCGGCGTAGCTCGTCCCGGTCGGCTGCGCGATCCGGTTCCCGGCGGTCGGCGTGAACCCGGGCGTCGTGCCCCGGTGGACGTTGTAGCGGGCGACGCCGATGTCGTCGGTCGAGGCCGTCCAGCTGAGCGTGACCGTACCGATCGACCCGACCGCGCCGAGGCTGGCCGGCGCGGTCGGAGCCGATGTGTCCGGCGTGCTGATGCTCGCCGACATGTCGGCCTGGATCTCGGTCGAGGTGAGCGCGCGGTTGTAGATCCTCACCTCGTCGATCAGGCCCTGGAACCACTCAGCCCACACGTTGTTGCCGCCGATCCGCAGCGCTCCGGTCGACGTGGCGATCGCGCCCGTCTGCGCGATCGCTGCAGCCTGGGTTCCGTTCACGATAGAGGCGGATGTTCGCGCCGTCGTACGTGGCCGCGAGGTGCGTCCACGTGTTCGTCGCCACCGGCGCCGTGCCGTTCACGTTGCGATCCGCGCCGGCGACGAAGACCTGCGCGTTCGGCCGCGAGGCGGTCGTGTTCGAGTAGAGGCCGTAGCGTCAGGTTCCCGGCCTGCTCCTTGAACATGACCGTGCGCCAGCCGGTGTTGGACGACGGGTTGACCCAGGCCTCCATCGTCACGCCGGAGGTCGGGTTCAGGCTCGCCGCGTTCGGGACGCTCACCCAGGCGTTCGAGCCGTTGAAGCTGAGCGCGCTCGCCGTACTTGCCCGAGGCCGTCCAGGTCGCGTTCGCGATCGTGCCGTTGTTACCGCTCGACGACGAGTCGGCGGCGGTCGTGCCGCTCCCCTCGTCGAAGGCGTAGGCGGCGATGAGGCCGGGCGGCTGGAGGGTCACGACCGCGCTCACCTGGGCGGACGCGGCGCTGATGTTGCCCGCGGCGTCCTCCGCGGTGACGCGGTAGTAGTAGGTCGCCGGCGCGAGCGGGCTGTCCGTGAACGACAGGCCGGTCGGCTGGGCGACGCGGTTGGCCGCGCTCGGCGTGAAGCCGTTCGTGGTCGAGCGGTGGACGTTGTAGCGCAGGACGCCCACGTTGTCGGTGGAGGCCGTCCACGAGAGCGACACCGAGTTCGTGCTGCCCACCGCCGCCGGCGAGCCGGGCGCCGTGGGCGCCGTGATGTCGCCGGTGACGACGCCGGTCGCCTGCGCGGACGCGACGCTGATGTTCCCCGCGGCGTCCTCTGCGGTGACGCGGTAGTAGTAGGTCCCCGGCCCGAGCGGGCTGTCCGAGAACGACGTCCCAGTGGGCTGTCCGATGCGGTTCGCCACGCTCGGCGTGAAGCCGTTCGTCGTGGAGCGGTGAAGGTTGTAACGGACGACGCCCACGTTGTCGGTCGAGGCCGTCCACGACACGGAGACCGAGCTCAGGGAGCCCGTCGCGACCAGGTTGGCCGGCTGCGTCGGGGCCGAGATGTCGCCGGTGACGACGGCGTTCGCCTCGGCCGACGCCGCGCTGACGTTCCCGGCCGCGTCCTCGGCGGTCACGCGGTAGTAGTAGGTGCCGGCCGTGAGCGGGCTGTCCGTCAGGCCCGTCCCCGTCGGCTGTGCGATCCGGTTCGCCGCGCTCGGCGTGAAGCCCGGCGTGGTCGAGCGGTGCACGTTGTAGCGGAGCACGGCCACGTTGTCGGTCGAGCCCGACCAGGCCAGCGCGACCGAGCTGATCGACCCGATCGCCGAGAGATTCGAGGGCGCGGTCGGCGGCGTGACGTCCCCGGTCACGACCGCACCCTGCTCCGCGGACGCCGGGCTCAGGTTCCCGGCCGCGTCTTCTGCAATCACCTTGTAGTAGTAGGTCCCGGCTCCGAGGCCCGTGTCCGTGAAGGACGCACCGACCGGCTGGGCGATCCGGTTCCCCGCCGTCGGCGTGAACCCGGCCACGGTCGAGCGGTGGACGTTGTAGCGGACGACGCCCACGTTGTCGGTCGAGGCCGTCCACGCGAGCGCCACCGAGCTGAGCGAGCCGTTCGCCGTGAAGTTCGACGGCTGCGTCGGCGGCGAAACGTCGCCGGTCACGACCGCGGTCGTTTCCGCGGACGCGGCGCTCAGGTTCCCGGCCGCGTCCTCGGCCGTGACGCGGTAGTAGTAGGTCGCGGGCGAGAGCGGGCTGTCCGAGTAGGACGGCGCCGACGGCTGTGCGATCCGGTTCGCCGCGCTCGGCGTGAAGCCGGCCGTCGTCGAGCGGTGGACGTTGTAGCGGACGACGCCCACGTTGTCGGTCGAGGCCGTCCACGCGAGCGCCACGGAGTTCAGGCCGATCGTCGGCGTGACGCCCGAAGGCGCGGTCGGCGGACTCGTGTCCTGGTTCCCGATGCTCGTCGCCATGTCGGCCTGGATCTCGGCGGCGCTGAGCGCCCGGTTGTAGATCCGCACCTCGTCGATGAGGCCCTGGAACCACTCGGGCCAGACCGCGTTGCCGCCGATGTGGAGGACGCCCGTCGAGGTCGAGATGGCCCCGGTCTGGGCCACGGTCGCCGCCTGGGTGCCGTTCACGAAGATCCGGATGTTGGCGCCGTCGTAGGTGGCCGCCAGGTGCGTCCACGTGTTCGCGGCGACCTGCGCCGTCCCGTTCACGTTGCGGTCGGCGCCGGCCACGAAGACCTGCGCGTTCGGCCGGTTGGCGCTCGTGTTCGAGTAGAGCCCGTAGGTCAGGTTGCCGGTCTGCTCCTTGAACATGACCGTCCGCCAGCCGTTCACCGCCGTCGGGTTGAGCCAGGCCTCCATCGTCACGCCGGCGGTCGGGTTCAGGCTCGTCGCGTTCGGGACGGTCACCCAGGTGTTCGTCCCGTTGAACTGGATCGCTCCGCCGTAGCGGCCCGCGGCCGACCACGTGCCGTTGGCGAGCGTTCCGTTGTTGTTGTTTCCGGACGCGTCCGCGACCGCCGTTCCGCTGCCCGCGTCGAAGCCGTACGCGGCGACGAGACCGGCCGGCTGCGCGCTCACGACCGCGGTCGCCTGCGCCGAGGCCGCGCTGACGTTCCCCGCGGCGTCCTCCGCGGTGACACGGTAGTAGTAGGTGCCCGGCGCGAGGCCCGAGTCCGCGTACGAGATGCCGGTCGGCTGCGCGATCCGGTTCGCAACGCTCGGCGTGAAGCCGTTCGTGAGCGAGCGGTGGACGTTGTAACGGGCAACGCCGACGTTGTCCGTCGAGGCTGTCCAGCCGAGCGTCGCGGTGCCCGAGCCAGGTGTGGCCGTGAGATTCGAAGGAGCCGTCGGGGCGGTCGTGTCGCCCGTCACCGTCGCCGTCGCCTGGGAGCTCGCCGGGCTCAGGTTCCCGGCCGCGTCCTCGGCCGTGACGCGGTAGTAGTAGGTGCCCCCCGCGAGGCCCGTGTCCGTGAGCGACGTGCCGGCCGGCTGGGCGATCCGGTTCGCCGCGCTCGGCGTGAAGCCGTTCGTGGTCGAGCGGTGGACGTTGTAGCGGACGACGCCCACGTTGTCCGTCGAGCCCGTCCAGGCGAGGGCAACCGAGCTGAGCGACCCGTTCGCGGTGAGCCCGGAGGGAGCCGTCGGCGGCGACGTGTCGCCCGTGACCACGGCGCTCGCCTCGCCCGACGCGGCGCTGATGTTGCCCGCGCCGTCCTCGGCCGTGACCCGGTAGTAGTAGGTGCCGGCCGAGAGCGGGCTGTCCGTGAAGGCGGCGCTCGTGGGCTGGCCGACCCGGTTGGCCGGGCTCGGCGTGAACCCCTGCGTGGTCGAGCGGTGGACGTTGTAGCGGACGACGCCGACGTCGTCGCTCGAGCCCGACCAGGCGAGGGCGACCGAGCTCACAGAGCCGATCGCCGCGAGGTTCGAGGGCGGGGTCGGAGGCCCGGTGTCCGGGTTCACGACCGCCCTGTTCATGTCCGTCTGGATCTCCGCGCCGGTCAGCGCGCGGCCGTAGACGCGCACCTCGTCGATCTGGCCGTCGAACCATTCGGACCAGATGTTGTTGCCGCCGATCCGCAGGGCGCCGGTCGAGTTCGGCAGGTCGCCGACCGCGGCCTGGGTCGCCACCTGGATCCCGTTCACGTAGAGCCGGACGATCTCGCCGTCGTAGGTGGACGCGAGGTGCGACCACGTGTTCAGCGCGAGGCCGGTCGTCGCCTGCGCGGCCACCGGGGATCCGGACGCGTAGACCTCGCTGAGCGGCGCCGCCGGAGAGCCGGTGCGGCCCGCATACAGGTCGTAGACGAGGTTCCCGGCCTGCTCCTTCATGAGCACCGTGCGCCAGGCCCCGGCGAGCGTGGCCGGCCGGACCCACGCCTCGAGCGTCATAGAGCTCGTGAGATCGAGGCTCGGCGCGTCAGGGACCGTCACCCAGGCGTTCGATCCGTTGAAGGTGAGCGCGCTCCCGAATCGGCCCGCGGTTGTCCGCGTGGCGTTCGCGAGCGTCCCGTTGTTCCCGGTGCCCGAGCTGTCCGCGACCGCGGCGCCGCTCGGTTCCTCGAAGCCGTAGGCCGCCACCGGGCCCGGAACCGAGACATCGAAGTTGGCCGTGAAGGACGCCGGGTTCACGCCCGCCGTGAGCGAGTGAGTCGCCGCGCCGCCGTCGGACCAGTTGAGGAACGTGTAGCCGTTGCCGCCGTGCGACTGCGGCGAGACGGCGCTCACCGTGTTCGCCGAGCCGACGATGACCGTCCGCGTGAACGGCGCCGGCGCCGAGGTTCCGTTCACCGCGATCTCGAGGCCGGCCGGGTTCGAGACGAACGAGAGGTCGACCGTCTGCGGGTTGAGGCGCACGCTCGTCGTGGTGGAAGCACCGTCCGAGTCCGTGGCCGTGAGACGGAGCTCGAGGTGCGACGGATACTCGTGATCCGGCGTGTTGAACGAGCCGCTCGCCACGTTCACGAAGGACTGGAGCGGGTGCGCGTGACAGTTCGAGGGGCAGTGGTTCATGACGAGCTCCCACGAGAGCGACGACGCCGGGAGCGTGCCGTCCTGCGGGTCGGTCGCCGAGCCGGAGAACGAGACGGGATCGCCGACGCGCCACGTGAACGCCGAGCCGGGCGTGTTGATCACCGGCACCGGCGGCGAGTTGTTCCCCGCGTTCACGACGACCGCGCCGACCGAGGTCGCGCCCGGGCCGTCGGTCACGCGGAGGCGCACCGTGACCGTCCTCGTCTGCGTGTACGTGAAGCTCGGCTGCGCCGCCGTCGAGTCGCCGAACGTGCCGTCGCCGTTCAGATCCCAGGAGTACGTGAGCGGCCCGCCCTCGGGGTCGGAGGAGCTGCGGCCGTCGAAGTTCACCGTCAGCGGAACCGGCCCGTTCTGCGGATTCGCGAGCGCGATCGCGGTCGGCGCCTGGTTGCCCGCGAAGTAGCGGATCCGGCGGATCGTTCCCTCGTCGAAGCCCGCGTAGAAGAGGTCGCCTCCGGGCCCGATCTCGAGGTCCACGGGGCCGGCCGCGCCGGCGTCGAAGGTCGAGACGCGCGAGGGATCGGGCAGGCCGTTCGTCCCGGTCTTCATGACCCAGATGCAGCTGCGCGAGTAGTCGGCGAAGAAGAGCGCGCCGTTGTGATCCGGGTAGTTCCCGCCCGTGTAGAAGGCGAGGCCCGAGACGGACGAGCTGCCGACCGGACACGACTCGCCGGGCACGACCTTCGCGCCGTGGTCGTACGTCAGGACCGGCGCGACGACGGCGCTCGACCCGGCCGCGTAGAGGTTCTCGCAGATGCTCAGGTTGGCCCCGTCGTAGCTCGGCTCGCGGTCGGGGCCCTCGTAGCAGGGCCAGCCGAAGTTGTCGACGACGGCGTCGATCGGGCTGCCGAGCCGGTCGACCTCCTCCCACGTGTTCCAGCCGACGTCGCCCGCCCAGACCTCGCTCGTCCCCGGCCGCACGGTGATGCGGAACGGGTTGCGGAAGCCGTGGGCGATGATCCGCCGCGCGTTCGGGTCGGTGCTCAGGAAGAGGGGGTTGTCGGGCCTTCCCGCGCCGGTCGCGGGATCGACGCGCGCGATGGCGCCGTCCAGGGAGAGCGGATCGGACGTCGTGCGGAGATCCTGGCTGCGCAGCGAGCCGCCCTCCGCGGTCGGCGGGCTGAGCGCCGATCCGGGCGCGCCCGGTGGATCACCGCAGGGGTTCCTCGGAATCCCGGCCTGGCCCCAGTCCGTGAAGTTGAAGCTCGCGCCGTCGCCGCCCGAGACGTAGAGGGCTCCGTCGGAGCCGAACTCGAGCGAGCCGACCGAGTGGCTCGGGTACTGCTGGCACCAGTCCTCGATCAGCACCTGCTCGGTTCCGGTCATCTGGTTTCCGAGCGCCTGGAGGCGCGAGAGGCGGCCGGAAACGACGCAGCCGTCGGTCGTCGGGCCCGGGGGCGTCGGACAGCCGTCCGAGAGGACGCCCGAGACGCCCCAGCGCGGGGCGACCGCCCCGATCGCCGCGTCGTGCGTGTACAGGACGTACACGTACGGATCGGCCGGGAAGTTCGGCGCGAGCGCCATGCCGAGGAGGCCGCGGTCCCAGAAGTTGTGCGTCGCGACGTTGAGGTTCGCGAACGTGGTCGGCGTCGCGTCGTTCAGGTTGTCGTAGACCTTGATGATCCCGCTTTTCTCGGCGACGAAGATCCGTCCGTCGGCGGCAAAGCGCACCGCGGTCGGGTCCGTGAGGCCGCTGAAGACGACCGCGTCCTGGAAGCCGGCCGGCACGGTGCCCGCGTCGGCGGCTGGTGCGAATGCGGACGAGAGGCCGAAAACGAGCGCGACAATAGCCGCGGATTCGAGAATTCGCCGCCTGACCCCTGATGTTGAAATAGCGACGTGCACGGCCTGAGAGGCGAGTCGGCTCGCCCGCAGCAATGATCCCGAGGCAGGCTTTTCCAGACAACGCCCGGAAGTAGAGGCTTTCCGCCTAGCCACAAGGCTGGAGCGGTGTTGACGAACGTTTTCGCGGGTGCCGTCAGACGGCAATCCGGGCCGTCGACGAACGCGGCTCGGAGACACCCGGAACGTCGTCGAACACGTCCGCGAGGCGGGCCGTCAACCGGGGCCGCTCGAAGGCCGCGAGAAGCTCCGAAGAAGCCTCCGGAAGGGGCTCGCTGCGGCCGATTTCGGCCGTGATGGCGGCCGCCATGCCGCCGACGTCCGCCGGGCGGCAGAGCATCGCGGCCGGCACCTGCGCGAGGAGGTCGCGCGCGTCGCCGTCGGGAACCGCGGCCAGGATCGGCCGGCGGGCCGCGAGGTACTCGTAGGTCTTCCCCGGGACGATCGTCGCGCGGACGCCCTCGGGCAGGTTCTGCATCGGGAGGAAGAGCAGGTCGGCCGACCGCAGCAGGTCGACGGTCTCCGCGTGCGACAGGTAGCCGGGGGTGCGCACGACGCTCGAGCGCGCCTCGGCGAGGTCGGCGTCGGAGAGGACGCCCGCGAGGTGCACCTCGATCCGGTCGGCGAGCGACGGATCCTTCGCGAGCGAGCTCGTCGACCGCGCGCAGGAGGTAGACGTGCGAGCGCGTTCCGACGTCCACGCCCGGCATCGCGCCGCCGAGCACCCGCCGGGTCGCCTGCGCGATGGTTCCGCGCGCGAGCTCCGTGTGGAGGTAGCCGGCGTGCACGATCCGGAAGGCGTCGTCCTTTCGCTGCGGCACCGGCCCGGCGAAGTCGCTCGGGTCGAAGCCGTTCGGGATGGCGACGACGGGCGCGGTCACCTCGGGGAACTCCCGGACGAGGCGCGCAGCCTCCTCCGTGTTCATGACGACCGCGGACGCCGTGGCGAGGAGCTTCCGCATGCGGCCGAGCTCGCGGCGGCGGTGGAACCGGCTCGGGTACACCTGCATCTCGTCGAGCGCCCACGGATCGCGGAGGTCGGCGACCCACGGAACGCCGAGCCGCGCGGCGACGCGGGCGGCGACGAAGCCCGACTCGAACGGCGACATCGACGCGTACACCAGATCGGCGGTTTCCCCTTGAACAGCGGCCTCGGCGCCCTCTTCCCACCAGCGGAAGAAGTCGTCCTGGCGGCCCAGCCAGCGGTTCATGCGGCCCCGGATCGGCCCGGCCGTTTCCGGCGGGTCGCCCTCGATCCGACGGACGACGGTGTCCGCGGGCACCTCGGACGCAAGCGAGGAATCCGAGGGCGTCCAGCGGCTCGCCTCCATCCCCGGCCCGGTCACGACGATCGCTTCGTAGCCGTGCTCTGGCAGGTAGCGCACGAACTTTACGGAGCGCTGAACCCCGGCGCCGCCGATCGGCGGGAAGTGGTAGGCGAGGAAGAGAACCCGTTTCACAGCGAGGGTTCCGGGACGCGTCCGAACTCGCGGACGACCCGGGCGGGAACTCCGACGGCCACGGCGTGATCGGGCACGTCGTCCCGGACGACCGCGTTCGCGCCGATGACTGCGCCGCGTCCGATGCGGACGCCTGGACAGACGACGACGTTCTGCCCGAGCCACGCGCCGTCCCCGATCTCGATCGGCCGGATGTCGTTCACGCCCTGGTCGAGCACCGGGCGCGAGAGATCCTCGAAGGCGTGCGCGTGGTCTGCGATGTACACGTTGCGCGCGAGCAGCACCGAGCGTCCGAGGCGAACGTGCAACGCCGCCGAGATGACGCAGGTGCCGGCGATGTTCGTGCCGTCTCCGATCTCGAGCGCGACCTCGCCGCGCGGGTCGAGCGTCTGGAGACAGGAGCCCGGCCCGACGAAGACGTCACGGCCGATCGCGATGCGGCCCTGGTTCTCGAGGCGGATCGGCGGCTCGAGCACGCTCCCCTTGCCGAACTCGGCGAAGCCTCCGGCCGCGAGCAGCGAGAACGACCGCCGCCAGGCGCGCCTCACGAACCACACGAGCGCCAGGAAGCCGCGCCCGACGAGGCGTCTCGGAGTGCCCATGCAACGATGATAGGAACGGCGCGCGGCCCTGTCCGCTCCCCCTTCGTCGGTGATCCCGCTTCGGGCCTAGCCGTCGGGCTAGCCGCAAGGCCGTAGGTTCTGGCCCATCGAGGGTCGGAAAAGAGGCGCTCGATCACTAGCGTACAAGCCGTGTTCAAGGCCCTGGACCGATGACGCGGACACCCCTCGCGTACGCCTTGGTGACCCCGGCCCGAAACGAGGCCGAAAACCTCCGTGCGCTCGCTCCGTGCGTGGCCGCCCAGACGGTGCTTCCGGCGGAGTGGGTGATCGTCGAGAACGGCTCGTCAGACGGCACCGCCGACTTCGCCGCGGAGCTCGCCGCCGCCCATCCGTGGATCCGCGTCGTGCGTCGCGAGGAGGATCCCGAGGCCGTGCGCGGCGGCGCGATCGTTCGCGCGTTCGAGGCCGGCGTCGCGGCGCTGACCGAGCGCGCCGACGTCGTGGTGAACCTCGACGCCGACGTCACCTTCGAGCCGGATTACTTCGAGCGGCTCCTCGCCCGCTTCGACGGGAACCCCGCCCTGGGAATCGCGAGCGGCAGCGCCTTCGAGCTCGAGAACGGCGAGTGGAAGCAGCGGTTCGCGACGCGGAAGACCGTCTGGGGCGCCACGCGGGCGTATCGCCGCGAGTGCCTCGACGACGTCTCTCCCCTGGAGCAGCGCCTCGGCTGGGACGGGCTCGACGAGCTCGTGGCGACCGTGCGCGGCTGGGAGACGGCGACGTTCCTCGATTTGCCCTTCCGCCATCACCGGCGCGTCGGCGCTCGCGACACGCACGCCCGGGCCACATGGATCGCCGAAGGGAAGCTCGCGCACTACATGCGCTACCGGCCCGGCTACCTGACCGCGCGCTCGTTCTACTGCGCCGTCCGCGACCGCCAACCGGCCGCGCTCGGGCTCCTCTGGGGCTACGGCGCCGCCGCGATCTCACGCGAGCCCCGCTGGGACGACGACGAGGCGACCGAGTACCTGCGCGACCTCCAGCGCGCTCGGGCGCTTCCGCTGAGGGCCCGCGAAGCCATGGGGAGGCGGGCCTAGCCATGTGCGGAATCTGCGGCGTCGTCCAGGTCTCCGGCGAGCCGAGGCGGCTGCTCGCGCCGGGCGTCCTCGACCGGATGACCGACGCGGTCACCCACCGCGGCCCGAACGACCGCGGCACGTACGAGGCCGACGGTGTCGCGCTCGGCGTTCGGCGGCTCTCGATCGTCGACGTCGCCGGCGGCCACCAGCCGGTCACGAATGAAGACGGGCGCGTCGTGGCCGTGCAGAACGGCGAGCTCTACAACCACGTCGACCTGCGCCGCGAGCTCGAGCGCGAGGGCCACCGCTTCCGCAGCGGCTGCGACACCGACATCCTCCCTCACCTCTACGAGTCGTCCGGGCCCGCCTTCGAGGAGCGCCTGCGCGGCAAGTTCGCGATCGCCGTCTGGGACGAGCGCCGCCGCTCCGCCGTCGTCGCGCGCGACCGGCTCGGCATCAAGCCGCTCTATTACGCGCGCTGCGGCGACCTGGTGGTCTTCGGCTCGGAGCTGAAGAGCGTGCTCGCGAGCGGCCTCGTTTCGACCGACCTCGACTACGAGGCGATCGACATCTACCTGGCGATGAGCTTCTTCCCCGGCGGGCGGACGCCACTCGCCGGCGTGCGGAAGCTCGAGCCGGGCGAGCGGCTCGTGATCGCGGACGGCGACGTTCGCGTCGAGCGCTACTGGACGTTCCCCGAGCCCGCGCCGGCCCGCGAGGCCCGCAGCGAGGACGAGTGGTCGGAGATGCTCATCGACCTCCTCGACGAGGCGACGAACGACCGGCTGATGAGCGACGTCCCCCTCGGCGCGATGCTGAGCGGCGGGCTCGACTCGAGCCTCATCGTGGCGCTGATGGCGCGGCACATGAGCGAGCCGGTGAAGACGTTCGCGATCGGGTTCTCCGACGAGGGCGGCGACAACGAGCTCGCCGACGCCCGCTTCGTCGCCGAGACGCTGGGGACGGAACACCACGAGCTCGAGCTCTCCTACGAGAGCGACGTCGTCGACCTGCCCGACCTCCTCTGGCACCTGGACGAGCCGGTCGCCGACCTCTCGGCGCTCGGCTTCCACGCGCTGTCGCGGATGGCGGCCGAGCACGTGACCGTGGCCCTTTCCGGCCAGGGCGCGGACGAGCTCTTCGGCGGCTACCGCAAGCATCGCGCGGCCGCGCTCGTAGGGCGCTGGCAGCGAACGCTCGGCCCGGCTGCCCGACCGCTCGGACGGCTGGCCGGACACCTGCCCGGCCGTGCCGCGGCCGCAATCGCCGCCGCGGATCCGGTGGAGCGCCTGCTCGCCACGAGCGGCCAGCTCGACCCGGAGCTTCGCGCCGAGCTCGTGCGCGGCCCCATCGCAGACGTTCCGCCCGGCGCTCCCGAGCGCGCGATCCGGGCGATGCTCGGCGACGTCGCCGACGATCCGCTCCCCGCGATGCTCTACCTCGACGGGCAGCTCGCGCTCACCGACGACATGGTCCACTACTTCGACCGCGCTTCCATGGCGCATTCGCTCGAGGTTCGCGTCCCGTTCCTCGACCACCGCGTCGTCGAGTTCTGCGCAACCGTCCCGGCCGGCCTGAAGATCAAGGGCCGCACCCAGAAGTACCTCCTGAAGCACGCGGCGCGCGGCCTCGTCCCCGACCGGATCGTGGACAAGCGCAAGCGCGGCTTCTTCCGGCGCTCCTCGGTCGGCTGGCTCCAGGCTCAGATGCCAGGCGCGGTCTCCGACTACCTGCTCGGCCCGTCGCCGCGCTGCGCGGAGTTCCTCGACCGGCCGGTGCTCGAGCGGCTCCTCGCGGACTACCGCACGGGCAAGGCCGACCGGCACGTCCATCTGCTGATCGCGATCCTGCTCCTCGAGATCTGGCTGACGACGTACCTGCCGCGCGCGGTCGCCCAGCCCGTCTCACCGCGCGACCGCATCGTCGTGGGAGGCGCATGACGCACGCGGTCGCCAGTCCAGGGAGCACCCGGACGGATACGGTCGCGGCGACGGAGCCGGCGATCGGCGTCATCTCGTACCCGGCCGTCCTTCTGACGAACCCGTACCAGCGGCTCCTCTACGGGGAGCTCGCGCGCCACGGGGTCGTGCTCGCCGGGGAGGCGCCGTTCAAGCTCGGCTGGCTCTACCGGAACCGCAAGCTGGTCCGCGTCCTGCACTTCCACTGGCCGCAGACGTACTGGCTCCACGAGCGCGGGCCGCGGATCCTCCGGCGGCCCCTGTCGTACCTGAAGGTCGGGGTGTTCGCGTTCAGGCTCAGGATGGCGCGCGCCCTCGGCTACCGGATCGTGTGGACCGTCCACCAGGTCTACCCGCACGAGCGCTCCGCGGGCCGGCTCGACCGGCTCGGCGCCCGCGCGCTCGCGCGCTACAGCGACCTGCTCCTCGCCCACGACCGCGGGACGCTCGCGTCGATGGAACGGGAGCTCGGGCCGTACGTGGACAAGTGCGCGATCGTCCCGCACGGCTCGTACGACGGCGTGTACCCGGCCGGGCGCGCCCGCGAGACGGTGCGCGCCGAGCTGGGCCTCGCGTCCGACGCATTCACGTTCCTTTCGTTCGGCGACCTGCGCGTCTACAAGGGCATTTCGCTCGCGCTCGAGGCAGTAGGCAAGACGACGGCGTCGAAGTTCTGCCTCGTGGTCACCGGCGGAGTCGAGAACCAGAGCCAGGCCGACGCGGTGAAGGCCGCCGCGTCGAAGGACGCGCGCATCGTCGAGCACCTCGGCTTCGTCCCCGACGAGAGCGTCGCCGAGCTCTTCGGCGCCTGCGACGCGGCGCTCATCTCGCGCAGCGACGGCGGGACTTCGGGCTCGCT
This sequence comes from uncultured Thermoleophilia bacterium, assembly GCA_963716005.1. Taxonomy (GTDB): domain Bacteria; phylum Actinomycetota; class Thermoleophilia; order Gaiellales; family Gaiellaceae; genus CAVRUF01. The sequence goes on along the minus strand of OY970285.1, from coordinate 193,665 downwards.
CATTCTCGCGCTCTCGCTCGGTCTCCCTGTGGTCGCGGCCCGGCAGCCGGCCTACGAGGATCTTCTCGGGGACGAGGAGGCGGGCTGGTTCTTCAAGCCCGGCGACGCGGAATCGCTCGCGCATACGCTCGAACGGGCCGCCTCGGCCGATCCAGGCACACTCGAGGCGAAGCGCGCGGCGGTCAGACGCCGCGTCGACGAGCTGGGCTGGGACGCGATCGGCGCGAAGACCGCCACCTTGATCCGGGAGCTGGTCGCATGAGCCTCCCGCTCGTCGTCCACGTCGTCGGCGCCCGGCCGAACTACATGAAGATCGCCCCGCTCTACGTCGAGCTCGAGGAGAGCGGCGCCGTCGAGCAGCGGCTCGTCCACACGGGCCAGCACTACGACGCGGCCGTGAAGGACGTGTTCTTCGCGGAGCTGCCGCTGCCCGTTCCCGACGTCCAGCTCGAGGTCGGCTCCGGCGCGCACGGGGCCCAGACTGCGCGCGCGCTCGCAGGGCTCGAGGAGGTCTTCCAGGAGCTGCGGCCCGACCTCGTCGTCGTACCGGGCGACGTCAACTCGACGCTCGCCGGCGCGCTCGCTGCCGCGAAGCTCGGAATCCCCGTGTGCCACCTCGAAGCGGGGCTGCGGAGCTTCGACTGGTCGATGCCGGAGGAACACAACCGCCGCCTGACCGACCACCTCTCGACGCTGCTCCTCACGCACTCGCCCGAGGCCTTCGAGAACCTCGCGCGCGAGGGGATCGCGCCAAGCTCGATCCGCTACGTCGGCAACACGATGATCGACACCCTGCTCCAGAGCGTGGGTAGGGCGCGCGAACTGGCCGCGTGGCGCGACTACGGGCTCGAGCCCGGCGGCTACGCGCTCGTCACCCTCCACCGGCCCGCGCTCGTCGACAGCCCCGAGCTCCTGCGGGCCACGATGCGCTCGCTCGTGCGGATCAGCGGCGACCTGCCCGTCATCTTCCCGGTGCATCCGCGCACGCGGGCGCGGCTCGACGACCTCGGCATCGCGCCCGGCTCGGTGCGCCTCGTGGAGCCGCAGCCGTACCTCCGCTTCCTCTCGCTCGAGGCCGACGCGGCCGCGGTCATCACCGACTCCGGCGGTGTGCAGGAGGAGACGACCGTGCTCGGCGTCCCCTGCTTCACGCTGCGTGAGAACACCGAACGGCCGATCACCGTGAGCCACGGGACAAACGTCGTCCTCGGGCTCGACCCGAACCGCATCCTCGAGATCCCGGCCCGGATCGCGACGCACCGCCCGACGCCGACGCCGCCGCTCTGGGACGGGCTCGCCGGCGGTAGGGCCGCGGCGGCCGTGGAGCAGTACCTCGAGGCGGGCGGCGGGCTGCCGGCGCATGCGAACGGCCCGGCGCAGGTGTCGTTCGGCCGCGTCACCGCTGCACCACGGCCGACGGAGTAGCGATGGCGGAGAAGCCAGCCTCGAGTCTTCGGGGCCGCGTCCTCCGCGGTGTCGTGTGGAAGGCGATCTCCCAGGCGCTCGGCCAGGGCACGTCGACGATCGTCGCGATCATTCTCGCGCGGCTGCTCGTGCCGTCCGACTACGGGATCGCCGCGATGGTGATCGTCTTCGCGGCCGTCGTCCCGGTCTTCTCGGACGTGGCGCTCGGCGCGGCGCTCGTGCAGCGGCGCAACCTCACCGAGGCCGACCGCTCGACCGTCTTCTGGACGAGCACCGCGGTGGGCCTCGCGTTCACGATCCTCGGCTTCCTGGCCTCGTGGCCGATCGCCGACTTCTACGGCGAGCCCGAGGTGCAGCCGCTCTTCGCCGCACTCTCGCTCACGTTCGTCGTGACAGCGCTCTCTGGAACGCAGAAGGCGCTCCTCACGCGCGAGATGAACTTCCGTCGGCTCGAGCTGATGCTCATGTCGGCGCAACCTCGCCGCGGGGATCGGCGGGATCGCGCTCGCGGTCGCGCCGGCTACGGCGCCTGGGCGATCATCGGCCAGCAGGTGATCGCCGCGGTCGTGACGACGGCTGCTCCTGTGGTTCCTCACCGGTTGGACGCCGAGCTTCACGTTCTCGATGGCGAGCCTGCGCAGCATGTTCCGGTTCAGCGCGAACGTCTTCTCCACGCGCCTCCTCTTCTACGTGAACCGCAACGCGGACAACCTCCTCATCGGGCGCGTCCTCGGATCGACGGCACTCGGCATGTACGCGCTCGCCTACAACCTGATGCTCGTCCCGTCGAGCCGGCTCACCTGGCCCGTGACCGACGTGCTCTTCCCGGCTTTCTCGGAGATCCAGGACGACGCACGCCGGGTGGCGCAGGCCTGGTTCCGCGTCACCCGCGCGATCGGCGCGGTGACCGTGCCCGCCATGCTCGGGCTGATCGTCGTCGCGCCGGAGTTCGTGGTCGTCGTGCTCGGGGACAAGTGGAGCCCCGCGATCCCGCTCGTGCGGCTTCTCGCCTGGGTCGGACTCCTCCAGTCGCTCCAGGGCCTCAACTCGAGCATCCTCCTGGCCCGCGACCGCACCGGGACGCTGCTCCGCTATGCCGTCATCGTCGCGACGGCGACCGTGGCGTCGTTCCTCGGCGGGATCCACTGGGGCGTCGTCGGCGTCGCGGCCGCCTACGCGATCGCGAGCACGATCGTCGAGCCGTACTACACCTGGCTCACGGCCCGCTCGATCGACGCCTCGCTCCGCGAGCTGTGGTCGTCGATCAGCGGCGTCGCCCAGGCGGCCGGCGCGATGGCGGTCATCGTCCTCGCAGCCCGCACGGCTCTCATCGAGCAAGGAGCCTCGAACGTCGTGCTGCTTCTCACGCTGATCCCGCTGGGGATCGTCGTCTACATCCCGCTGCTCGCCTGGAGATCCCCCGAGGTCGTCGACGAACTGCGCGCGCTGCGCGACCGGCCAGATCCTGCGCCGGTCGCAGCTCCCGTTGTGACCGAGCTCTAGCGGCGGGCCGCGACGCGCTCTTCGCCGCGCTGGGCGCGGTGCCAGGCGACCGTCTTCGCGAGTCCTTGCGCCAGCCCGACCTTCGCCTCGAAGCCGAGGAGCGCCTTCGCCTTCGTCGTGTCGGGCACGCGATGGCGGACGTCCTGGTAGTTGCCCGGGGAAGTCGGCGTACGGGATGAAGCTTCGCCCGCAGCGGCATCGGGATCTCCAGGTGCTCCTGCACCCGGGTCGCGAGCTCCAGGATCGAGAGCGTCTCCGTCCCGCCGACGTTGATGACCTCGCCGCGCGCCTTCGGGCTTGCGCAGCGCCCGGACGAAGCCGTCGACCGTGTCGCTCACGTAGGTGAACGTGCGGGTCTGGTGGCCGTCGCCGTGGATCTCCAGCTGCTCTCCGTCGAGGAGCGCCTCGATGAACGTGACGAGCGGGCCGCCCCACCAGCTCAGGTGGTTGCGCGGGCCGTAGGCGTTGAAGAGGCGGAGCACCGTCACCTTGAGACCGCGCTCCTCGGCAAGGGCGAGCGCGAGATGCTCGTCGTACATCTTCGAGACCGCGTACGACCAGCGCTTCGAGGTCGGCGGCCCGAGCACGAGCGTTCCGTCCTCGGCGAAGGGCGGCTCGGCGTTCCCGTAGACGTCCGACGTGGACGTGATGACCAGGTCGGCCCCGAGCTGGAGCGCGACGCCGCAGGCGACGTTCGCGCCCGCGACGTTCGTCTCGAGCGTCGAGACGACCCCGCCGAAGCGCGGGATCTTCTTCGCTGCGAGGTGGGCGATCGCGTCGCAGCCGTCGAACGCCGCGCGAAGCGAGCGCCGCCTGGTGCAGTCGAGCACCTCGAACGTGAACTTCGGATTCCCGAGGATCGGCTGCAGATTCGCAATCGACCCGTACGAGAGATCGTCGACTCCGACGACCTCGCATCCCTCCTTGACGAGCCGCTCGCACAGATGCGACCCGATGAATCCCGCTGCGCCGGTGACCCCTACTCGTCTCATTCCCCTGCTCTCCTCCAGATGGTCAGCGTCCGCGGATCGGCGGTGCCCGCCGAGACCGTCGCGACGCGGTCGTAGTTCGATGCGATCCAGGCCGCGAGCTCTTGGCCGAAGTCGTCGCCGAACGCTCCCTGTCCGTATGCCGGCCACGTCCGGTCGTCAGTGACGACCAGCCGCACCGGGTTCTCCTCGAGGGCCGCGATCGCGTCGCGTTCCCCGTTGGGCCGTTCGAGGACGCCTGGGAGCACGGAGAGTTCCGGCAGAGCCGGAGTGCGCCCGGTGAGTGCCTCGAGTCCAGTGAGGAGCGGCAGGACGAGAATGCGCTCGCCCGGCTCGGTCTCCCGCTCGATCCACGCGATCGCGCCCGCGTAGATCGTTGCCGCGTCCGGCGTCTCCGCCAGAGATCCGTTGTTCCCGCGCACGACGGACGATTCCGCGTTCGCGTCCTTCAGGGTGAGCCCCACGCCGGCCGCGACGAGGAAGGCGAGCCAGGCCGCCCCGATCGTGACCGCCGCCCGGTTCTTCGCGAGCGTCCTCAGGTGCAGGTGCACCAGGAAGACGGCGACGAGCGGCGCGTAGTAGACGGCCATCTGCGGCCGCGGCGCGTGGAGGAAGAAGCCGTTGTAGGCGGTCGCGGCCACGACGGCGAGCGCGACGGCGCCGGCGACGCGGACGAGGCCGGTCTCGGAGCTCGGCGCGCGCCGGGCCCGGACGAGCAGCACGACGGCGGCCACCGCGGCGCCGACCGGAACCCAGCCGTAGACGAACTGGAGCCCGTGGCGCAGCGCCTCGGGGTTCACGAACGCCGCCGCGACGGCGAGCAGGCCGCCGGCGACGACGAGCCCCCAGGCGATCCGGCGCGAGCGGCCGGGCCGCTCGGCGAGACGCGCCACTCCGAGGAGGACGGCGATCCCGAGCGCGTAGAGGAGCGCCCGCCCACCGATCTCGACGAAGCTCTCGAGGGTGAGCGGCATCCGCGCGCGGATGAGCACGTCGCCGCCGCCCGAGAGCGTGTCGGCCGGATAGAGGTTCTCGAAGAAGAGCCGGTGGGGCGAGACCGACCAGAGGAACGCGCCGTACGCGACCGCCGGAATCGCCACGCCGATCCCGACGAGGGCGATCGCGTCGCGGCGGACGCTGCGCCCGCTCCAGCGACGGACGAGGAGCCATGCTGCTGCGGCAGCGACGCCCGCAAGTGCAGGCTCGGGCTTGGTGAGCGCGAGGAGGCCGAGCGCCGTACCGGCCGCAGCGGCCCACTGGATCGTCTCGCGGGCGCCGATCTGCCGCAGACAGAGCAGGAGGACGAGGAGGAAGAGCGTGCCCGAGCGTTGCCGCGACGGTGTGCGGCAGCACGTAGGAGTAGTTGTTCGGCGTGAACGCGACCGCGGTCGTGAGCGCCGCCGCGAGGAACGCGCCGAGCGGCCCGACGAACGTCCGCGCAAGCGCATAGGTCGCGGCAACGATCGCGGCCGTGATCGCGAGGCCGAGGGCGACGATCGTCCCGATTCCCGGTCCGGCGACCGCAGAGAAGAGGCCGGCGAGGAGCGGGGCGAGCGGGCCGTAGTAGTAGACGAAGTCGACGTACGGGAGCTGACCGTCGGCGACGAGCGAGCCCGAGAGGACGTCGTAGCCCGTGTCGCTGTCGAGGTCGCCCCACGTCCCCCAGGCGACCGCAGAGAGCGCGATCCAGAGGATGGCGAGGCCGCCGAGCGCGAGCGTGTCTGCGCCGAGCGCGATCCGCAGGCGGCCCGCCTTCGCGCCCAGCTGCTCCGCGTGGACGCTCATGCCGCCTCCTGCCGCCGGGCGCCGAGCCGCTCGAGGATGCCGGGCACGACCTTGTCGGCGACGCCGATCACGGCCTGGCCGCTGACGATCTCGGGGTAGACGTGCGCGGTCGAGGCCATCGCGAGCCCGGGCGCCGGGAACATGTCGGGCAGCCGCTTCGCGCCGCCGAGGAGATGAACGGGTTCCGTGACGCGGGCACGTTGGAGGCTCGAGTCGAGAATGTCCTCGTCGGCGAGGTCGGGGAAGATCGCGCGCGCGTGCTCCAGGTACTCCTCGGCCACCTTGGCGGCCGGGCGCTCCTGGTCGGGATGTCCCGGGTCGACGTACTTGGAGACGTAGAGGAGCGTCCCGCCGACGGCGTCCGGGTCGACCACGTGCGTCGTCTCGACCACCGTGGTGAGCGGGACGCGCCGGTCGGTGATGTTCAGGTGGTAGTACGGGCTGACGCTGCGCCGCGTCCGGAGCACGAGGCAGATGACGCCGAGGTAGCGGCAGTGATCGGTCGCGCGCTCGGCGATGTTCGGCGAGAGGAGCGACCGCGCCTGCGGAGGGACGAGCGTGCAGAGGACCTGGTCGAACTGGCGAAAGCCGTCCGGCACGAGGAGCCCGGTGACAGAGTCGTCGCCGACGATGCGGTGCACGGGCGTCGCCGCGTGCACCTCGCCGCCTAGCCGCCGGATCTCCCGTTCGAGCGCGTCGATCAGCGTCGAGTAGCCGCCCTCGAGCCAGCCCATGACCTCGCTCCCGCTGGAATCACGCGTGGTCGCCATGCGCCGTGAGCGCGACCAGATGTAGGTGGCGGGGAGGTCGTCGTAGCGCCCGTCGAACTTGGAGTCGAGGAGCGGCGCCCACATGCGCTCGACGACCTTCCTCCCGCAGAGCCTGGTGAGCCACTTCTGGAGCGGGATGTCGTCGAGGTCGTCGTAGTCGCGCTTCAGCTGGCAGCGGGCGACGAACGCCGCGAGCCGGGCCCGGCCCAGCGGGCTCAGGATGGGGAAGCGGAGGAACTCCTTCGGCGTGGTCATCGAGAAGAGCCGGCCGTCGCCGTAGAAGCCCACGCGCGTAGGGCGGAAGCGGAAGCGGTCGCCCAGCCCGAGCTCCTCCGCGAGGCCGATGACGCGGTCGTCGGTCGGGAGGATCACGTGGTAGAAGCGGTCGACGGGCAGGCCGCCGAGCGGGAACGACCCGACGAGGCCGCCGAGATCCGGCGAGCGCTCGTACAGCGCGACCCGAACGCCCGACTGCGCAAGCCGAAGCGCAGCGGTCATTCCGAGGATGCCGCCGCCGACGATGCCGACCGAGGGGGTCATCCTGGTGCGAGCCCGCGCGCGAACCGCGCCCGTGCGAGTAGGCGCCAGTACGCGAGGATCGTCTTCAGGATCGGCATTTTGCTCTTGCCCGCGCGCCGCGTGGAGTCGAGCGCCACCGGGACTTCCGTGATCGTCGCGCCGATGTGGGCGAGCTTCGCGAGCACCTCCGCCTTGCAGGCGAAGCCCGGCTCGCGGATCAGCTGGTCGCCGTAGCGTCCGTGCGCGCTGCGCAGGACGGACGCGCGGTAGACGCGGAAGAACGACGAGACCGTGTGCGCCTCGAGGCCGAGCGTGCGGCGCACCGTCCAGCCCGCGCCGGCGCTCAGGAAGCGGCGGAGGGGCTTCACGTTCACCATCACCCAGGAGGCGAGGACGACGTCGGATCCGCGGGAGGCCTCGGCGATCATCTCCGGCAGCGCGTCGAGGTCGCTCGTCGTGTCGGCCTCGAGCGTGATCACGAGCGCGTCGTCGTCGCAGTTGCCGAGCGCCGCCAGGAACCCCTGGCGAAACGCCGCGCCGGGGCCCTGGTTCTGGCCCATCTGCAGGAGCTCGACCGGCACCGGGCCGCGGTAGGCCTCGACGACCTCGGCCGTGCGGTCGGCCGAGCCGTCGTCGACGATGAGGACGCGGCTGCCGTGCGGGAAGAGCTCGGGCCGGTTCTCGAAGTCCGCGAGGAGGCGCGGAAGGTTCTCCTCCTCGTTGTAGGCCGGGATGACGAACACATGCTGGCCGGAGCTCTCCTCGGGGAGCTGCGGCGTGAGAAACGCAGGCTCGGCGAGAGGGGTGACGACGGGCAAGGCGACGCTCGTCATCGCGCTCCCTCGCAGGCGGCGCCGCGCGCCGTTTCCACTACCCCTTGATCGCTACACCGCATTGGACCCTCGTCCCTCCCCAGAGACGTCCGCCAGAGCTATCGATCTTGGGTCTCGAGAGCCCGCAAAACCAGGCCAGAACTAGAAAACCCGCCACCCGGCGAGGGTGCTAGCCCTTCGGGTAGTTGGCGGCTCCGAGGGGGCCCGCGAACCTGTTCGTCCGGGGAATTCCGCCGGAAGAGCCGCGCGCCCATGATTTGGTGACCGTGACTGTGCGCGCCGCCAGCCCGTCGACGGTGCGCTCGCGTTCCGGAAAGGGACGCGCGTGAGCACCGACGCCTCCGCGCTCCAGGCCCCTGCAGCGGTTGCCGAACGGCGGCCCGTATTCCGAGGGGCCTGGCTGCTTTCGGGCTCGATGCTCCTCTCGGGCGTCCTGATCTACGTCTTCCACGTGCTCGCCGCACGCGCGCTCGGCCCGGCGGCCTACGGGCAGATCGCCGTTCTCTGGGCGGCGATGTTCCTCGCGGTCATCGTCCTCTTCCGGCCGGTCGAGCAGACCGTCTCGCGGGCGCTCGCCGACCGGCTCGCCCGCGGCGAGGAGGTCCGGACGGTGCTCCGCTCGGTGACGATCCTCACGGCCGCGCTCGTCGCGCTCCTCGGCGCCGGCTCGATCGCCGCCTGGAACTCGATCGGCGACCGCCTCTTCCTCGGCGACTCGGCCATGACGGCGCTGCTCGTCCTCGGCATCGCGGGCTACGGGCTCGCCTACCTCGTTCGCGGCGTGCTCGCAGGGGTGCGCTGGTTCAACGGCTACGGGGCGAGCCTCGTCGTGGATGCCTTTGCACGCCTCGCGATCGCCGTGCCCTTGCTGTTCGTCGCGTCGAAGCTGACCGCCGCCACGGCCGTTATCGCCGCAGGCGCGATCGGGGCGCTCGTCCCGCTTTGGGTCGGTCGCGCGCGCGTGAAGAGCGCTATGCACGGCGCCGGCGGAACCCGGTTCGAGCTCGGCTCGGCCATGAAGTTCGCGGCGCCGGCCAGCGTGATCGCCGCGTCCGACCAGCTCCTAGTGAACGGCGGCTCGCTCCTCGTCATGGTCGAGGGTGGAGCCCACGCGAGCCGGACGGCCGGGATCGTCTTCGCGGCGACGATGCTCGTACGCGTGCCGACGTACGTCTTCCAGGGCCTCGCCGCCTCGCTCCTCCCGAACCTCACCCACCTGAACGTCGTCGCGGATCCCGGACGGTTCCGCCGCGCGGTCGTCCAGGCGACGGGAATGCTGCTCGGCGTCGGCGCCGTGATCGTGGTCGCCGCCGCGCTCCTCGGCCCGGAGTCGATGGGAATCCTCTACGGCAGCGGCTTCGACGCGGGCCGCTCGGAGCTCGTGCTCCTCGGCGCCGGCGTCGGGTTCTACCTCGCCGCCTCGACGCTTTCACAGGCCCTGCTCGCGCTCGACGCGGGAGGACGGGCGGCCTCATGTTGGGCGATCGCCGCCGTGCTCTTCGTCGGGCTCTACGTCGCCGTTCCGGGCGAGGCGCTCATGCGGATCTCTCTCGCCTTCGCCGTGGCCACGCTGGTGAACCTCGTGGCGCTTGCGACCGTGACGCTCTGGCGTCCTCCGCGTAGCGGCTAGCGCAGCCGCCGCTCGATGCTCGAGCGGTGGTCCTTCGCGTCGAGCTGGGCGCTGTCGCGGCCCGTGCCGCCCTTCACCGTGTCGGCCTTCTTGTCGCGCGCGAAGAACGTGTCGTTTCCGGCCGCGCCGCCGAGCGAGTCCACGCCGCCGCCGCCGGTGAGCGTGTCGTTTCCGTCGGAGCCGCGGATCGTGTCGGCCCCGCCGCGGCCGTCGAGCACGTCGTTGCCCTCGGCGCCGTCGAGCACGTTGGCGCCGTTCGTTCCGGTGAGCCGGTCGTCGAAGCTCGAGCCGAGCACGTTTTCGACCGTCGAGATGAGGTCTGCGCCGTCGCCGGTCGCGCGGCCGGCCGGGAGGTTCACGACCACGCCGATGCGCTGGTTCGCCGGGAAGAAGCTCGAGAAGTCGGCGGTGTCCGTGCCGTCGCCGCCCGTCAGCGTGTCGCCGCCCGCGTATCCGAAGAGACGGTCGTTGCCGAGCCCGCCGGAGAGCGTGTCGTCGCCCACCAGCCCGCGCAGCACGTCGGTGCCGTCGCCGCCCGTGAGCGTGTTCGCCGCGCCGTCCCCGGTGAGGAGGTCGTTCCCGCTTCCGCCGGTGACGTTCTCGAACGCGGTGAGCGTGTCGTTTCCGCTCCCGGTCGTCGAGGCGCCGGTGGTCAGGCTGACCGTCACGGGATCCGACTCGGCCGAGTAGTCGACCACGTCGATCCCGGCGCCGCCGTCGAGCAGGTCGTTACCGGCCGTGGCGAAGACGGTGTCGTTCCCCGCGCCCGCCGTGACGATGTTGTTGCCGCCGTCCCCGGTGAGGACGTCGCGTCCGGCGCCGCCCGTGACGTTCTCGAGCGCGCTGAGCGTGTCCGCACCTGCACCGGTCGATTGCGGCGCGGCGTTCGAGAGGTCGACGGTGACGCCGAAGCCGGAGGATGCGTAGTCGGCGGTGTCGGTGCCCGGCCCGCCGTCGAGCGTGTCGTCTCCGACCGCGCCCGAGAGTGTGTCGTCGCCGCTGCCGCCGAGGAACTCGTTGTCGGCGACGTTCCCGGTGAGGACATCCGCGTGGGAGGAGCCGATCACGGACTCCGCGGCGACAACCGTGTCGGTTCCCGCGCCGCCCGTGTTCTGCGCGGCCGTGGAGGCCAGGTTCAGCGTCACGCCCGCCGCGGCGCCCGAGTAGTCGAGGACGTCCGCGCTGCCGCCGCCGTCGAGGGTGTCGTTCCCCTCGAGTCCGGTGAGCGCGTCCTCGCCGCCGTTTCCGACGAGCGCGTTGGCGCCCGCGTCGCCGATGAGCACGTCCTCGCCGCCGCCTCCGGTCGCGTTCTCGATTCCGGTGAGCGTGTCGGTATCGGCCGCGCCGGTGCTCGAGCCTGCGCCGAGCACGACGGTCACAGGATCGAGGAAGGCGGAGTAGTCGATCGTGTCGGTGCCGGCGTCGCCCATGATCGTGTCGTCGCCGAGGTCGCCGAGGATGATGTCGTTGCCGGCGGTTCCCGACAGGAGATTCGGACCGCCGTCGCCGCCGAGAACGTCGGCGCCGGTCCCGCCGATCAGGTTCGCGAAGCCGCTGATCGTGTCGGTGCCCGCGCCGCCCGTGACCTGCGGCGTCGCGAGGGCGAGGCTGATCGTGAGCGCGCCGGCGACTGTGGAGTAGTCCAGGGTGTCGCCGTCGCCGGCGCCGTCCACGGTGTCGTTGCCCGCGCCTTCGACGACCACGTCCACCTCGGAGCCGCCCGAGACGTCGTCGTTGCCGGCCCCGCCCGTGAGGCGGTCGGCGCCCGGGCCGCCCGAGATCGTGTCGTCTCCGGCCGCGCCGTCGATCGTGTCGGCGCCGCCCTGTCCGGTGAGCGTGTTCGCGAGCGCGCTGCCGGTGAGCGTGTTGTCGCCGCCGCCGCCGGTCGCGTTCTCGATGTCCGCGGCGACACTGTCGCCCTCGCCCGCCTCGCCGTCGTCGAAGACGGCGTCCATCGTGACGGTGACGTCGTTCGAGCGGGAGAAGTACGTGACGGTGTCGATCCCGCCGCTGCCAGTCAAGGAGTCGGATCCGCTCGAGGACGGACCCTCGTCGAAGGTGTCGTTGCCGAGGCCGCCGGTGAGCGTGTCTCCGCCCGGGCCGCCGCTCAGCGCGTCGTTGCCCTGGCCGCCCGTCACCGTGTCGTCGCCGGCGCCCCCCGCGAGGGCGTTCGTCCCGGTTCCGCCGGTGATCGTGTCGTCGCCCGACCCGCCGGTGAGCGAGTCGTCGCCGCTCTCGCCGTTCAGGGTGAAGAGGATCGAGGTGGGGCTTCCGGTGACGGCGTCGCCGGCGCCCGTGAACGTGTCGTCGCCGCCGCTCGCGTTGACCGTGCCGAGCTCCACGCCCGTGAGCGTCATGTCGACGTCGTTGTCGCCGTTCAGGTTCGCGCCGAGCGAGCCGAAGCTCAGATTCTCGTTGGCGGGTCCGCCCACGAACGTGATGCGATCGCCCGTGCCCGTACCGAGGTCGACCGTGAGCTCGATCTCGGAGAGCCCCGTTCCTTCGACGAGGAGACCCGGCGCGAGCGGACCGCCGCTCAGGTCGATCGTCAGCGTCTCGGCACCCGTGTTCCCGGCGACGGTGATCGTGTCGGTGTTCGCGGTGGTGGCCGCTCCGCACTGGGCGATCCCGACCATGATGCGGCCGGCGGTCCCGACCGAGACCGTGCCCGAGTCGCCCGCCGCGGTCATCGTGATCGTGGCCGTGGTCCCCGCGAAGCCGCAGTTGACGGCCGCGCTCGCGAGCGCGGGGAAGGCGAGTACGGCTACCGCCGTGAGGAGTGCGGTCTGGATGAGGCGACGGGGTCGCACATGTTCTCCATCGGGCGATTGGCCGACGAACCTGAGGATTCGCGTCGAGGAGGCGGTGTCCTGCGGTTACCGCTGGTTGGTGCCGGCGAACGCGCTTCCGAGGTAGTAGACGAGCAGCCCGAAGATCGGGAAGAGGACAATCACTAGGAGCCAGACGATCTTGCCCACGACGCCGAGATCGGGACGGCGGGTGAAGATGTCGATCGCGCCGATCACCCAGCAGACGACCCAGGCGATGATCGCCGCGATGCCGATGAGCGTTCCGGGCCGGTACGCAAAGAGGGTGGCGACGAACAGCATCAGCGCACCCTACGCGGTCAGTCGGCGATGCGCCGGGCGGAGCTTCGCTCGGCCGCGCCCTCGACCACGTAGCGCGCTCCCGACGCCGTTCCGGGACGCTGACTCGTCCACACGACGGTCGGCGCGCCGGAAGCGGAGAGGGCGACGTGCGGCTGGTCGACCCGCCCGCGCGCGGGGAGCTTGCGGGACGCCCCGAGCGAACCGCCGGGGCGCAGCCGGCGGACGAGGACGTCGTGTGCGCCCGCGGGCCAGACGACGACCGCGACGCCCTTCGGGGTCATGGCCACGTCCGGCCAGGCGGTGTCGGGCCCGTTCCGGGCGAGCGTTCGCAGGCCTCCGAGGGAGCCTCCCGGACCGATCCGCCGCGCCTCGACCGAGTAGCCGCGGCCGGCGGCGCGTCCCCAGACGACGGTCGTCGCCCCGCCCGAACCCATCGCCACGTTCGGCCCGAGCACGCCCGAGGCGCCCTTGGTGAGCGCCCGCACCGGCCCGAGCGGAACGCCGGAGTCGACGCGGCGCGCACGCAGATCTTCGGAGACCGACGTCCATACGACGGTCGCGCGGCCGCGGGAGCCGACCGCGATCCTCGGTCCCTCGTAGGAGAGGAGCCCGGCCCAGAGGCGCCGCTTCGACCCGATCCTTCCGTCCGGGGCGATCCGGCGCGCGATCACGAGCTCGCCCGCACCGTCCGCGTCGAGGCGTTGCCACGCGGCGACCGCGGATCCGTCCGGGCCGGCCGCGACCGCGGGACCCCAGGCCTCGTAGGTGTCGGCGTCGAGCTCGCGGACGGGGCCCAGCGTGCCGTCGGGTCCGAGCCGCCGTGTCCGCACCGACGCGTACTGCTCGTTTCCCGCGGCGAGGAGCACCCAGACGAACGTCGCCGTCCCGTCAGGCGCCACGGCCACGTCGAACGAGTCCGCGTGGCCGCCGGAGATGGCGATGACCGGCCCGAGCTTGCCGTTCGGCGCGATGCGGCGCGCCTGGACGACAGGCGCCCCGCGATCGACCCACCAGCCGACGACGGCGGAGCCGTCCGCCGCGACGCCGACCTCGGGGTAGCCGGCCTCGAGCCCTTCGGCGGAAAGCGTCTTCACGGCGCCGAGCGAACCGCGGGGCCCGACGAGCCGCGACTGAATCCGCGTGTGCGATCCGACGAGCCGCGTCCACACCGCGAGCGTTCCCTTCGGGCCCGAGTCGACCCGCACCTCGAGCGCGCTGCGCCGCGAAGACCCGGAGACGTCCATCACCTGCGTCCAGGCGGCGTGCGCCGGACCGGTCGCGGCCAGCACGAAGGCACCCGCCGCAACGGCGCACGGGAGGACGGACGGTCTGCGGCTGATCGTCTTGCGCATCCGGGTACGCCGCGCCGGGATCTAGAGACGGGGCGGGTCGGCATACGCCGACCCGCCCGAAAGTCCTTGCTAGATGAGCCCGCAGGCGCGGGCGGTGTTGGGCCACGGGTAGAACCCGCGTCCGCTGCGATACGCGCGCTCGGCCACCCAGATCTGCTCGAGCGGGAGCCACTTGTGCGCGCGGCCTTTCGTGCGGAGAAGCTGACGGCCGTAGGTCCGCTGGAACGAGATGTCCATCTGCAGACCGCCGTAGTAGCCGTTCCCCGTGTTTGCGTTCCACGGTCCCTCACGCCGATGGATACAGAGCCAGGCCTGGAGGCGCTTCGGATGCGTAGCGACGCGGCGAGCCTGCCTCGCCCGCTTGCGCCACTTGTGGAGCTGCCACCGGTGATAGGCGGGATTCGCCGAGCGCTCGGCGACATGCCTGGCCGGTGCGAGCTTCACGCCCATCACTTTCTGCCAGCGCCACGTCTCTTTCCGGTAGTCCTCGATCCGGTCGATCACACGTGGCGAGACCTGGTTTCCAACCGATGCGGCCTGCGCCGACGGGACGAGAACCCCCGCGAGCACCGCCAACACCGCAATTCGGCGTAGAACAAGGCTTCGTGTACGCATAGACCCCCTTCGTTCGCTTGCATGACACGTCCGCTCCTAGGTGGCGATGAGAACGGACGAGACCCGATGCGCGAAGTCCGCATCCACACCGGGCCGAGGCACCTGTCGTGGCGCCAGTCCGTGCGACCCTAGCGAAACGTTTCGAAGCCCCGCGTAGGTTCCTCGTGCCGTTTCGCACGAGCCGCGAAGAGGCCACTACGATGTGCCGAAGCGCGTAGTAGGCTCATTTTCCGGGCCTCGAAGGGGCGGAATTCGCAGGAGGGAAGCGCGTGACGAGAGGATTCGAACCGGCCCCGGGCGACGAGCAGGTCGTCATGGGATCGGGGCTATTGGCGAACGCCGACGAGCGGACGCTCGCGATCCTCGAGCATCGCGCGCGGACGCACTGGCGGCACCGCGGCTGGCTCATCCGGCGCCTGCTGCTCGCCGCCGACGTCCTCGGACTCGTCGCCGCCTACCTCCTCGCCCAGGCGATCGCGGCCGGCCAGACCGACGCGACCGGAGAGATCGCGCGCGGGACCGAGACGCTCCTCTTCGTCGCGACCCTCCCCGCCTGGATCGTGCTCGCGAAGCTCTACGGGCTCTACGACCGCGACGAGGAGCGCACCGACCACACGACCGTCGACGACCTCTGGGGGATCTTCCACCTGATGACCGTCGGGGCCTGGCTCCTCATCATCGGCGGCTGGGCGACGGACATCGCCTCGCCGGACGTCTTCAAGCTCGGGCTCTTCTGGGCGTTCGCGATTGCGCTGATCGCACTCGGCCGCTCCGGTGCGCGGGCGATCTGCCGCCGCACGGTCAACTACCTCCAGAACACGGTCATCGTCGGCGCCGACGAGGTCGGCCAGCTAGCCGCGCGGAAGATCCTCCGCCACCCGGAGTACGGGATCAATCTGGTCGGCTTCGTCGACTCGGCGCCGCGGGAGCTCGAAGGCGATATGGCCCACCTCTCCGTGCTCGGCCGGCCGGACGGGCTGCTCGAGATCGTGCGGGCGCTCGACGTCGAACGCGTGATCATCGGCTTCTCGGAAGCCTCGAGCGAGGAGACACTCGAGCTCGTCCGGTCGCTCAAGGACGTGGACGTGCAGGTCGACGTGGTCGCACGGCTCTTCGAGCTGGTCTCGTCGAACGCGGGCATCCACACGCTCGAGGGGATGCCGCTCGTGAGCCTCCCGCCGCTGCGGCTTTCGCCCTCGTCGCGCCTCCTGAAGCGCACGATGGACGTCACGCTCGCGTCGCTGGGCCTCGTCCTCCTCTCGCCCGTGTTCCTGGGGATCTCCATCGCGGTGAAGCTCGGCTCGCGCGGTCCCGTCTTCTTCCGGCAGGTGCGCATGGGCTCGCGCGACAAGACGTTCACGATCCTCAAGTTCCGCACGATGGCCGCCGGCGCCGAGGAGCGGCGCGCCGACGTCGCCCACCTGAACGAGCACGGTGCCGCCGGGACGATGTTCAAGGCGCGCAACGACCCGCGGGTGAACGGTGTCGGCCGGTTCCTCCGCCGGACGTCGCTCGACGAGCTGCCCCAGCTCTGGAACGTGCTGCGCGGCCAGATGAGCCTCGTCGGCCCGCGGCCGCTGCCGCTCGATGAGGACAGCAACGTGGGCAGCTGGGGCCGGCGCCGCCTCGACCTGCGCCCCGGCATGACCGGCCCCTGGCAGGTGCTCGGACGCTCGGACATCCCGTTCGAGGAGATGGTGAAGCTCGACTACCTGTACGTGACCGGCTGGTCGCTCGGCTACGACCTGAAGCTCCTCCTCCGGACGATCCCCGTGCTGTTCTCGGTGCGGGGCGCGTACTAGAGGCCGCGCGATGAACCCGGACGACGCCCGCCAGGCGGCGCAACGCCTGTCCGACGCCCTCGCGGCGGAGGACTACGCGGGACACGACCCCTGGGACGGGCTCTCGTCCCCGCTCGTGCGCACTGTCGCGCGCGGCCGCTTCGGCCGCGGGGCCGCGACGCAGACGTTCAAGTACTCGCCCGTGGATCTCCGCCCGCTCTTCCGCGTCCCGAAGCAGCGGCACACGAAGGCGGTCGCGCTCCTCGTCTCCGCCTACACGCGCCTCGGCGACACGGCCCGCGCCGAGGAGCTGGCCGCGGATCTCGTGGGGCGGCAGACCGAGTCGGGCGGCTGGGCGTACGGCTTCGACGTGCAGACGCGCTGGGGCTTCTATCCCGCGGGCCAGCCCAACGCCGTCGCCACCGTGTTCGCCTCGCATGCGCTCCTCGACCTCGGGATCAGCGAGCCGGTCGAGCGCGCGGTCGAGTGGGCCGCTGCGGAGCTGCCCGTGGAGCGCGACGGCAAGCGCTGGTTCGCGTACTACCCGGGCTCGACCATCCCGGTCCACAACGCGAGCCTCATGGTCGCCGGTCTCATGGCGCGCACGAGCACGCTCGACTCGATCGCCGCCGATGCGGTCGCGTTCTCGCTCGACCGCCAACGCCCAGACGGATCCTGGCCCTACGGCGACGACCCCCGGCTCGGCTGGGTGGACGGCTACCACACCGTTTACGTGCTCGAGAGCCTCGACCGGTGGTCCCGCGTCGGCTAAACCGCCGGCCGTCGACGACGCGATCGAGTGCGGGCTCGACCTCTTCCTCACGCGGCTCGTCGACCCGGACGGCGCCGCCCGCGCGAGCCTCGACTCCCGCTATCCCGTCGACACGCACGCGTGCGCGATCGCGATCACCGGCCTGTGCCGCCTCGCGGCGAGAGACCCGCGGGCGCTGCCGACCGCCGAGCGGATCCTCGGCTGGACGCTCGAGCACATGCGGCGCCGGGACGGCCGCTTCGCGTTCCAGCGCCACCGCGTCGGCCGCAACTCGGTCCCCTACATCCGCTGGTCGGACGCGCACATGCTGCTCGCGCTCGCGACCTGGCTGGAGACCCGTGCCGCGAGCTGACGTCCTCGGCGTGGAGATCGACCGCCTCACGATGGACGAGACGGTCGCGCTCCTCGTGCAGGCGATCGACGAGCGCCGGCTCGTCCAGCACGTCTGCGTGAACGCCGCGAAGCTCGTCGCTCTGCGCGGCGATCCCAAGCTGCGCGCGATCGTGGAGGAGTGCGAGGTCGTGAGCGCCGACGGCCAGCCGGTCGTCTGGGCCTCGAAGCTCCTCGGCGACCCGCTGCCGGAGCGCGTGAATGGCACCGACCTCATGCACCGGCTCTTCGCCGAGGCGGAGCGGCGCGGCTACGGCGTCTTCGTCCTCGGAGCGAAGCAGGAGGTGCTCGACCAGGCGGTCGCGAACCTCCGGACCGCGCACCCCGGCCTGCGGATCGCGGGCGCGCGCAACGGCTGGTTCCCCGACTCCGAGAGCGCCGCGGTTGCCCAGGAGATCGCCGCCGCGAAGCCGGACATCCTCTTCGTCGCCATCTCGTCGCCGCGCAAGGAGATCTTCCTCGCCGAGCACGGACGAACGCTCGGCGTGCCGCTCGTCATGGGCGTCGGCGGTTCGATCGATATCGTCGCGGGCGTGACGCGCCGAGCTCCCCGCTGGATGCGCTCGGCCGGGCTCGAGTGGCTCTTCCGGCTCGCGCAGGAGCCGCGCCGCCTCGGCCGGCGCTACGTCGTCACCAACGCGCAGTTCATCGGAATCGCGGGCAAGGAGATCGCGCTGCGGCGATTCCGCCGCGCGTAGCCGATGGGCGGGATCGCAGGCGTCGTCGACTTCCGCCCAGGCGCACGCGTGGAGCGCGAGACGGTCGAGCGAATGTGCTCGCTCATCGCCCACCGCGGGCCGGCCGAGGGCATCCACGTCCGCGAGGGCGCAGGGCTCGGCCACCGCCGCCTGGCGATCACCGACCTCGTCACCGGGCAGCAGCCGCTCTCGAACGAGGACGGAACCGTCTGGGTGACGTTCAACGGGGAGATCTACAACTTCCGCGCGCTCCGCGAAGGGCTTGAGGAGCGCGGCCACCGCTTCCAGACGCAGACCGACACCGAGGTGATCCCGCACCTCTACGAGGAGCACGGGATCGACTTCGTCCACGCCCTCGAGGGCAACTGGGCCATCGGCCTGTGGGACGAGCGGCGCCGCCGGCTGGTGATCACGCGCGACCGAATGGGCCGCCGTCCGCTCGCCTGGAGTCTGAAGGACGGCGTCGTGCGCTTCGCGAGCGAGGCGAAGGCGATCCTGGCCGACCCGGCCGTGTCCCGCGAGATCGACCAGAGCGCGCTCATCGACATCATCCGCTTCGGGACCACGGTCGAGACCCGCACGATGTTCCGCGACGTCTCGGCCGTGAAGCCGTCGCACCGGCTGGTCTTCGAGGACGGCCGGCTCGTCTCGGACGACCTGTACTGGGACTGCAACGACGTGCCCGTGTTCGAGGGCGGCTTCGAGGATGCGATCGACGGGTTCACCGAGGTGCTCGCCGCCGCCACGGCGGCGCGGATCGGCGGAGACGTGCCGTACGGGCTCCTCCAGTCGGGCGGGATCGACTCGTCGCTCCTCGCGTCGTTCATCGCCGAGCAGGCGCCCGGCCTCAAGACGTACACGGTCGCGACCGGAGGCGTCGACGACGAGACGGACGCGGCGACCGCGGTCGCGCGCCATGTCGGCGCCGAGCACACGGTCATCCCGCTGGCGAACATCGATCCGGTGGAGGTCGCGCCGAAGATCCCGTGGATGCTGGACGAGCCGTTCATGAACGACGGCGTGATCGGCAACCTCCTTCTCTCCCGCTCCCTCGCCGAGGAGGTCACCGTCGCTATCACGGGCGACGGCGGCGACCACGCGTTCGCCGGAACCTGGGTCCACCTCGGCGACGCGTACGCGCAGAGGATTCCGCGGCCGCTGGCGCCGGTCGGCGCGCTCGCCGCAGACGCCGTTCACGCGCTCACGCGGAACCGCACGGCGCGGCGGCTCTCGAAGGGGTTCCACGGAGCGCGCGTGCCCCAGCGCAGCCGCTGGCTCGCGATGCGCCAGCACGACATGCCGATCCGCCACGCCGGCCTCCTCGCGACGCCGGTCTGGCAGCAGAACGGCACCGATCCCGAGGCGGAGGCGCTCGCCTACTACGACCGCTGCACAGCGCCCGACCACCTGAGCCGGGTCATCTACGCGGAGGCGCGCTGGGACCTCCCACCGAACGACATGATGAAGGTCGACCGCGCGTGCGCCTACGGGGGAATGGCCGCGCGCTCGCCGTTCTTCGACCCGCGCGTCGTCGAGTTCGCGTCGAGCCTTCCGGCCGAGTGGAAGTACCACGGCCGTACGCTCAAGATCCTCGGCCGCGAGGTAGCGCGGCGGCGGCTTCCCGAGGAGATCTCGCGGCTCCCGAAGACCGGGCTCTCGACCCCGATGCGCGACTGGATGCGCGGCCCATTCGGAGAGAAGGTCGGACGCGTGCTCGCGTCCGACTCGTTCGCCTCGCGCGGGGTGTTCGACCCGAAGGGGGCGATGACGGTGCTCGAGCGCCATCGCGCCGGCCGGGGCGACTACGCACACGTCGCCTGGACGATGGCGATGACCGAGATCTTCTACCGCTCGTTCGTGGACACGTTCGGCATGGCCGATGAGCGGGTGTGGGAGTGACGCGCGTCCTCCTCGTCGTCGGGACGAGGCCGAACTTCATGAAGATGGCGCCGGTCGCCCGCGCGCTCGACGCGCGCACCGGGATTCGAGCGGATCCTCGTCCACACGGGCCAGCACTACGACGACGCGATGTCGCGCGTCTTCGTGGAGGAGCTCGAAGCCGGGCGAGCCGGACTACTTCCTCGACGTCGGCTCGGGGACGCACGCCGAGCAGACCGCGCGCGTGCTCGAGCGGACTCGAGCCGGTGCTCCGAGAGATCGAGCCGGATCTCGTGCTCGTCCCCGGTGACGTGAACTCGACCCTCGCGGCCGCGCTCGCCGCCGTGAAGCTCGGGATCCCCGTCGGCCACGTCGAGGCGGGGCTGCGCTCGTTCGACCGGACGATGCCGGAGGAGCTGAACCGGATCCTCACCGACGCGATCTCCGACCTCCTCTTCACCCACTCGCCCGGAAGCCCGCACGAACCTGGAGCACGAGGGCGCGATCGGCGCGATCCACGAGGTCGGCAACACGATGATCGACACGCTCGTGCGGCTGCGGCCGCGGATCGACGCGCTGGACGCGCCTGGGCGACACGGGCTCGAGCCGGGCGAGCTACGTCGTGGTGACGCTGCACCGCCCCGCGCTCGTGGACGGGCCGCTGCTCGCGGATGCGTTCGCGGCCCTGGGCGATCTCGCGCGCGAGATGCCCGTCGTCTTCCCCGCGCATCCGCGGACGCGCGCGGCGCTCGAGCGGCTCGGGCTCGCCGCGCCGCCCGGCTTGCAGCTGCTCGACCCGCTTGCCGTACCTCGAGTTCCTCGGCCTCGTCGCCGGCTCGGCGGCGGCGCTCACCGACTCGGGCGGGATCCAGGAGGAGACGACCTACCTCGGCGTCCCGTGCTTCACGCTGCGCTCGACCACCGAGCGGCCGGTCACCGTCGAGCTGGGGACGAACACGCTGCTCGGACTCGACCCGGCGCGGATCCGCGAAGTTCCCGCGCTCCTCGCTGCCCCGCGCTCTTCGTCCGTGCCGCCGCTCTGGGACGGCCATGCCGCCGAGCGGATCGTCGACGTGCTCAGCGTCTGACGGCGACGAACGCGAACGACGACGGCGACCCGAGGCCTCGCAGAATGAGCCGGGTGATCCCGAACCGCGCGTCGTAGATGCGGTCGTGCTCGACGATCTCGAGCCCTGCGGCGCGAAGCCTGCCGGCCAGAGCGAGGTCGTCGAGCCCGTCGAGCGCATGGCGCTCGGCGAGCGCTCCCACGGACTCGCCGCCCGTCACCTGACGCCGTACGAGAGCCGGGAACCGTCGCGGCGTTTTCAGCGCGACGTGGAGGACGTGGTCGAACCGGCGCACGAGCCGTCCTGCCCGGCCGAGGCGGGTCGGGTCGAAGATCGTCACGAGCGCTCCTCCCGGCGCGAGCCGCGCCGCCGCGAGCTCGAGCGTTACGCCCGCGTCCTCCAGGTGGTGCAGCGCGGAGGAGAAGACGATCAGATCCCACGTCGACGGGT
Source organism: uncultured Thermoleophilia bacterium (assembly GCA_963716005.1). GTDB lineage: Bacteria > Actinomycetota > Thermoleophilia > Gaiellales > Gaiellaceae > CAVRUF01. The sequence continues at coordinate 172,098 of OY970285.1, read as the reverse complement.
CGGCTTCCAGGAACCGCTCGACGACGTCGAGACGAACGTCGGGCTCGAACCCGGCGGCGCCCGCCTTGCGCTCGTAGAGCGCCAGCATCTCGGGCGAGACGTCGACCGTCACGGGGCGCACGCCGAGCTCGGCGAGCACCAGCGACGCGTTGCCTGAGCCGCCGCAGGCGTCGAGCGCGCGCGGGTGTTCCGCCAGCGAGGGCGACCGCCCGCTTGAGGATTCCGCGAAGCCGTGCCTGCTCGCGCGGGTCGACGACGCACTCCTCGGTCGCGTCGTAGGTCTCGGCATGCTCGGCGTAGAAGAGGCGGTTCGCTTCGGGCGCGCCGGGGTCAGGCATCGAGCGGTGCGGGCACGACCGTCGCGCCGGTCTCCGCCGAGCGCAGCGCCGCGAGCGTGACCGCCATCGTCGCGAGCGGGTCCGGGCTCGTCGTCTGCCCCGGCCGCCAGCGCCGCGAACTGCGCCTCGTGGCCCTTGTCCCGGCGCGACTTGGTCGTGCGCGACCGTCCGTCGCCGTGCAGCTCCAGCCGCTCGAAGTCGACGAGCACGGCCGAGCGGCCGGCGGACTGCGCCTCGATCCGCTCCTTGCCGAGCTTCGGGTCGCCGCGCGACCCGTAGACGATCGTCGCCGTCGAGCCGCCCGGGAAGTCGAGGTGGATCGTGAAGCTCTCCGCGCTCGCGAGCGGCCGGCCGGGCTCGGCGCGCAGCGCGCACGTGACCCGCGCGGGCAGCTCGCCGGCGAGCCAGCAGGCGAAGTCGACGAAGTGGCAGCCCTCGCCGAGGAGCCGGCCGCCGCCGTCGTCCGGGTCGTTCGTCCAGTGGCCCGGCTCGAGCGCCTCGGCATTCACGCGGTAGAGCAGCTCGAACGGGCCGTCCAGGTGCTCGCGCAGGCGCACGGCCATGGGGGCGTGGCGCCGGTTGAAGCCGACCGTGAGCGCGCCCGCGCTCGACGCCCGCGCGGCCGCGAGGTCGTCGAGCTCCTCCTCGGTCAGCGCCGGCGGCTTCTCGACGAACACGGACTTCCCCGCCCGGAGCGCGCGTGCGGCCAGCCCGGCGTGCGAGCCGTGCCGCGTCGCGACGGCGACGAGCCCGATTCCTGGATCGGCGATCAGCTCGTCCGCGGTCAACGCCCGCTCGAATCCGAACCGCTCCTGCGCCCCGCGGGCGGAGAGCCCGCTCGCGCTAGCGACCGCCTCGAGCGTGAAGCCGGCCTTCGCGAGATTCGGGATGAGAACGCCGGCCGCGAAGCTCCCCGCGCCGATCACGCCCGCGGCCAGCGGCGGCCCGGGCGCGGCGACGGGCTGCACGGCGGGCTCGGGCGAATCTGCGACCGCGTCGTACGTGATGAGCACGCCGAGCGGCGAGGAGTCCGCGCCGACGAGCGCGTCGTAGGCCTCGGGCGCGTCCTCGATCGCGACCCGCGAGGTCACGAGGCCCGCGACGCGTACCTTCCCGGCCGCGACGAGGTCGAGGAACGCGGCCAGGTTGCGCCGCTCGGTCCAGCGCACGTATCCGATCGGGTAGTCGAGCCCGCGCTCCTCGTACTCGGCGTCGTAGCGGCCGGGACCGTAGGAACGAGAGACGACCAGCGAGAGCTCCTTGTCGTAGTAGGCGTCTCGCGGAACGTCGAGGCCGACGTCACCGACCACGACGACCCGGCCGCGGTCGCGGCAGAGCCGTGCGGCCAGCTCGACGGGATCGGCCGAGGACGTCGCGGCGGTGATGATCACGGCGTCGCAGTCGCCGGCGGACTCCGGCAGCTCGCCGTCGAGCGCGCTTCGCGCGAAAGCGACATCGGCGGCTCCGTCCGCCAGGGCGCGCTCGACGAGCGCCGAGTCGAGATCGATGCCGACGACCCGGCAGCCGGCGGCGCGCAGGATCTGGCCGGCGAGCTGCCCGACCAGCCCGAGCCCGATCACGGCGACCCGCTCGCCCAGCCGCGCATCCGCTTGCCGGACGGCGTGGAGCGCGATCGCCCCGACGGTCGCGAATGCCGCGTCGTCGAAGGAAACGCTCTCCGGGACCGGGACGGCGAGGTTGGCGGGCACGTAGTCGATCTCGGCGTGCGTCGCGAAGCCGGCGCCGGCGCAGGCGACGCGGTCTCCGGGCGCGAGGTCGCTCACGCGGCTCCCGGCGGCGATCACGACTCCGGCCGCGGAGTATCCGAGCGGCGCCGGCTGCCCGAGCCGGAAGCGCACCGTCTGCGCCGCCGCGCCGAGGCCGTCGCGCCGCGCCTTGTCGAGGACGAGCCGCGCCTGGTCGGGCCGCGCGCGCGCCTTGGCGAGGAGGCTCTTGCGGCCGGTCTCGACGGTGCGACGCTCCGTTCCCGCACTCACGAGGCTGGCTCGCACGTCCACGAGCACGCCCTCCGGGCGCAGCTCGGGCCGGGGAACGTCGAGCACCTCGATCCGCCCGTCGCGAAGCCGATGCGTGACCTGCTTCAAAGCGACGAAAGCGTACAACCGGCCGCTCGAAACGCTGGAACTAGACTCCCCGCGATGACGTCGCCCCGTCCCATCAAGGTCGCGGCGATCGCGCTCGGCGCGGTCGGCGACGACACCGGCGGGCGCAGCTACCTGGCCGGGATCCTCGGGCCGCTGGCGGCGCGTCCTGGGATCGAGCTGGAGCTTCATCTGGGAGACCCGGGCTTCGAGCCGCCTCCGGGCTGCCGCGTCGTTCGCCATCGAGTGCCGCGCCGCCTCGGCACGATCGGCCGGATCGCCACCGAGGCCCGGGTGGCGCGCTCGCTGGGCGGCCGCGGATTCGACGTCCTGCTCGCTCCGCTGAACTTCGTCCCGCACCTTTGGCGCGGTCGCGCGGTCGTCGTCGAGCACAACCTGCTCGCGCTCCCCAGCGGCTCGCCGTACTTGACGAGACGCAAGGCCTGGTACCGGATCCGCGCGCTGCGCTCGTCGCTCCGCCGGTCGCAGCGCGTCGTCTCGGTGAGCGAGTACCTTCGCGACCGCATCCTGGCCGAGCTGCCCGACTCCGATCCGGGCAAGTTCGTCGTAATCCCGCTCGGGCTGCCCTCGGACTGGGCCGAGCGGGCCGCCGCGGTCGAGACGGAGGACCGCGTGCTCGTCGTCGCCTCGCTCTCGACCTACAAGCGGATCGACCTCGCGATCGAGGCCTTCGCGCTCGCCGCCGGAGCATTGCCCGGCACGGAGCTCGTGATCGCGGGTCCCGGCCGGGAGGAGCGCCTGCTGCGCTTCGAGGCGCTGGCCGGCGAGCGTGGGGTCGGAGACCGGGTGACGTTTCTCGGCAACGTCCCCTACGAGCGGATGGCGGAGCTCTACGGCACCGCGTCCGTCGTGCTCCAGCTCTCGACGATCGAGAGCTTTCCGCTGCCCGTGCTCGAGGCGATGGGCGCCGGCGTTCCGATCGTCGCGACGCGGATCGAGGCGGCAACCGAGATCGGAGGCGAGGCGGCCATCTGGCTCGAGCCATCCTCAGACGCGGCGGAGACCGCTTCGGCGCTGATTCGGGCCATGACCGACGAGCCGCTGCGCGCGGACACGGTCCGTCGCGGCCGTGAGTGCGCCGCGGGGTTCACCTGGGAGCACTCCGCAGAGCAGCTCGCGGAGACCCTGCGTGAGGCGTGCGCGCCGGTTCGCGCGGCCGATCCGGTCGTCCAGACCCGCTCCCAGGTCGGGCGGCCGTAGATGGAGACCGGTCTCCAGGGAAAGCGCGTGCTCGTCACCGGGGCGTCGGGCGGGATCGGCGCCGCGACCGCCCGTGCTTTCGCGGCCGAGGGATGCCGGGTGGCCGTCCACTACCACCGCGGGCGCGAGCGGGCCGAGACGGTCGCCTCCGAGATCGACGGCGCGATCGTCGTCCAGGCCGACCTGACGAGCGAGGACGAGACCGACCGGCTGTTTGCCGAGGTTCGTGAGGCATTTGGCGGGCTCGATGTGTGCGCGGCGGTCGCGGGCGTATGGCCCGAAGCGGACACGCCGGTCTGGGAGCTCTCGCTCGAGCGCTGGCGCGCGACGCTCGACGCGAACCTGACCGCGACGTTCCTCACGGCGCGCGGGTTCCTCCGCGAGGTGGCGGAGTCGGGACACGGCAGCCTCGTCCTCGTCGGCTCGACCGCCGGGCTCGTGGGCGAGGCGGGCCATGCGGACTATGCGGCGGCGAAGTCGGCGATCGTCCGGGGCTTGCTCCTGTCGCTGAAGAACGAGGTCGTCCGCGTCGCTCCTTTGGCCCGCGTCAACGCTGTCTGCCCGGGCTGGACGGAGTCGCCGATGACGCGCGGCTCGCTCGAGGATCCCGAGCTGATCACGCGGGTGACGAGGACGATGCCGCTGCGGAAGGTCGCTCAGCCCGAGGACGTCGCGAACCAGATCGTCGCGCTCTCCTCCGACGTCGTCTCGGGCCACGTCACCGGCCAGGTGGTCACGGTCGCCGGAGGCATGGAGGGCCGCGTCGTCCACGAGTGATCCGCCGCGCGTGTGGCACGATGTCGCGGCTTGGAGAGGTGTCCGAGTGGCCTAAGGAGCGCGACTGGAAATCGCGTACTCGCTGAAAGGTGGGTCGCGGGTTCAAATCCCGCCCTCTCCGCTCAGAAGCACGATGGATACAACGTCGCGCCGGGGGACAACGGTCCCTCGGCGTAACCCTCGGGCGGCTCCGAGGGACTGTTGCGACCAATTTGCGACCACTCCCACGCCGTGCAACCGTGCGGAGGGAGACGTGCCCCCGAGCTACTACTCCCTCCGTTCCGCCCGTGACCCGGCCTGGCACGCGGAGCAATTGCGGCAGGCCGCCGAGCGCGAACGCCGATAGCTCTGAAGGGGGCACGGAGCCAGGGTCGTCAATCCTCGTCGGCGAGGCCCGCCACGAACCGCTCCAGCGGGGCGGCAGCGTTGGCTGCCTGGGCGACCCCCATGTGGTCGACGTCAGGGAGGACCAGCAAGGTCACCTCGTGTCCCGCGGCTTCGAGCGCCGCAGCGAAGGACGTCGAGTACGACGGGTCGACCTCTGCGTCCGCCGCCCCATGGATGAGCAACGCGGGTAGGTCGGGCCGCGCGGTGACCTGAGCCATGGGGTTGGCGGCCCGCCACGTGTCGGGGTCCTCGGTCGGGGTGCTGTCGAACAGACCGGTGGCGAGGTCGGCGACCGACACGATGTCGTACGGCCCGGCCAGACCGACGAAGCCGTCGACGATGACCGGTGGGCTCGCACACCCATCCTGGTACTGGTCACCGACGAGGGCGGCGAGCGCGGCGAGATGGGCTCCGGCGGAGTGCCCGACGACCACGACGCTGGCGGGGGTCGCACCGCTCTCGGCCACCTTCTGGGTCGCCTGGTCGACGGCGCAGACGACGTCCTCGAGCGGCACCGGGAAGCTGGCCCCATCCCCCTCGGTCCGGTACGTCGTCGTCACGACCGCCGACCCTGACTCGGCGAGCGCCTCGGCGAGCGGCTCCATCCCACCGGGGTCGGCCGATAGCCAGCGCCCACCGGGAACCAGGACGACGACGGGGACCGTCTCTCCCGAGCCAGCGACTCCGGGGGGCATGAACACTTCGACCACCAGCTCGGGTGCACCCGAGCTGGTGGAGGCCGCGGACCCGCTGACGGATGGGGAAGGCGCACCAGTGCCCGACGCGCTCGCGCACCCCGCGAGGAGCACGCCCGACAAGGCTGCGCCAGCCAGCCCGCGAGTCGCCCGCCGCCCAGACACGCGACCAGTATCCCCCCTCGCCTCCCACCGGGCCACCCGGGCTTAGATTCGCCAAATGAGGAACCGTCCGACGGGCCCGTGATCGACATCCGCGGGCTCGTCAAGTCCTTTGGGCGCACCCTGGTCCTCGACCACCTCGACCTCGAGGTCACGGCAGGCGAGGTGCACGGCTTCCTGTGTCCGAAGGGGAACGCTCAAAGCGTGCCGTGCGTTTGTGCGGGCTCTTCGGCGCTTTATGCTCGACGTCATGGCAGAAAGCGCGAAGGGTGGCTCGACCGAGGGTTCACCAATCTCCTTCTGCCCGAGAGCCGTGGCGTTCGTTCTGCCCGGGAGATCCATTCCATCCCGCCTGGTCTTGGCGGGCCTTGCGTTGGCTGTCGTTCTGAGCGGGTGCGGAGGCGGGGATGCCGCCGGCACCGTACAAACCGCCGCCGTCTCATCCGACGCCCCCATCGACCGAGTTGTCAAGGTCGCTGGTGAGCGTGGGCTGTATCTAAGGTGCTCGGGGACCGGCTCGCCCACGGTTGTGATGGAGGGAGGAGACGAGGACACCAGCGCTTCCTACGCGTTCGCGGAGAGCCGCCTGGCGGACGTGACGAGAACGTGCGTCTATGACCGAGCCAATCTGGGCCGCAGCGACGCCGCTCCGGGGCCGCGCGGCTTCACCGATCTTGTGGACGACTTGGAACGTCTGCTCGTGAAGGCCGAGGTCCCGGAGCCATACGTCCTCGTCGGGACCTCGGGTGGCGGATACATCGTCGCGGGCTACGCCTTCGCCCACCCAACGCAGATTGCCGGGATGGCTTTCATCGAGGTGCCTGCCCCCTTCCGCGACCCACCGACACCGATCGTGGAAGAAACGAAGTGGAACCACCCCTCGAACATCGAGCAACGCGACTATCTCCAGGTCGAGAAGGACGCTTGGGCGGCACGAAAAGAGGTCGGTGACATCCCGATCACGATCGTCAGCAACGCCTACGGCGATGACGAGATCGAGGCGGCGACGTTCCCCTCCGAGCGCAGAGGGATGCGAACGAACGTCCAGGACCAACGAGGCTGGCTGATTCTCAGCCCTCGCGCCACGCAGACCATCGTCCACACGGGCCACGCCGTGGAGGAAGCGGACCCGGAACTCGTCGTCAACGTGATCCTCGACGTCATCAGGGCCGCAAGGAACCAGTAACCCGCTGATCCCTGCGAGCCCGTGAGTTCTCTTCGGCTACCGGCTGGTGGAGTCGACCACGTACGCCGCGATGGCCTCGATCTGCTCGGTCGAGAGCGTGCCGCCGAACGCCGGCATCCCGCCGCCGCCGTCCGTGACCTGGCCGACGACCGCGTCGAAGCTCGGCTGGAGCTCGTCGAGGTTCGGCCCGGCCGTTCCGGTCGAGCCCGCCTCCTCCATCGTGTGGCAGTTCCCGCAGCCGTTGGCGGCGTAGAGCTCCTCGCCCTCCGCGATCTGGGCGTCGTCGCCGCCGCCCGTGTCGGTCGGAGCGGTGTCGGTCGGGCCGGTGTCCGGCTCCTCGACCGTCGCCTCGCCGCCTCCGGGTCCTTCCTCGACCGTCTCGTGGACGGCTTCCTCACCGCCGTGATCCTCAGCGCCGAAGACCTCGACCGCGCCGAGCATCCCGAACACGAACAGCGCCGCCACGACCGCGAAGAGGCCCGTCCGGTGACCGGGGAAGTCCGGCCTCCAGCGCGGGACGAGGAGGGAGGCGATCAGGCTGAACGCGATCAGCGCGACGGCGGCGACGGTCAGGATGATCTCGTTGCGGCTCACGGGCTCGCATACGATATCCGGCCCCATGAGCCGCGTCGGACTCTACGTCGGCGCCGGAGCGGCGTTCGCCGTCGCGGTCGTGCTGGCGATCGTCGGCGCGGGTGAGTCGCCCGGCGCTCTCACGAACTGGCAAGCGCTTGCGCTCGGTGTCGTGCAGGGCGCTACGGAGTTCCTGCCCATCTCGTCCTCTGGGCATCTGATCCTGCTTCCCTGGGCGGCGGACTGGACGTACCTCGAGGCGCACGACGAGTTCAACCAGACGTTCGACGTGGCGCTGCACCTCGGGACGCTCGTCGCGACCGTCCTCTTCTTCTGGAAGGACATCGTCGAGCTCGTGACTGCCGCGCTGCAGAGCCTGCGGGCGCGGGCGATCAGGACGCCGACCGAGCGCGCCGCCTGGTTCGTCGCGGTCGCGACCGTCCCGGCCCTCATCGCCGGCGCTCTCGGGGAGAGCGTCATCGCCGAGCACCTCGGCGAGCCGTGGCAGATCGCGCCGCTCCTCGCCGTCTTCGCCTTGATCCTCTGGGTCGCCGATCGCTCGCCGGCGGACCGGGAGATCACGGACATGTCGTTCAAGGACGCACTCGGGATCGGGCTCGCGCAGACGCTCGCGCTCATGCCCGGCGTCTCACGCTCGGGGGTCACGATCACGGCCGGGCGCTTCCTGCGGCTCGACCGCGAATCGGCGGCTCGCTTCTCCTTCCTTCTCCTCGTTCCGACGACGCTCGGCGCGGTCGTCTGGAAAGGCGTCACGGACGTGCTGCTCGCCGAACTGCCGGCCGGCTCGACGGGGCCGTTCGTCGTCGGGATGCTGGCGTCGGCCGCGAGCGGGATCGTCGCCATCGGCGCGCTGATCGGCTACGTCCAGCGGCATACGTACACGCTGTTCGTCGTCTACCGGCTGATCGTCGCGGCGCTGGTCGCGCTGGCGATCTCGACCGGCTGGCGCGCGGCCGGGTTCTAGGCGCCCGTCGCGCCGGCGAACGGCCAGCGCGGAGGTGTCGACTGCTGGGCCCGCTGGCGCTCGGCGCGCGTGCGGAGCTCCTCGAGAACCTCTCGGGCCTCGTCCCGCGCGTCGACGGCCCGCTCGTCGGCGGCCGGCTGTGCGGCCTGAGCCGCCAGCGCCGCCTCGCGCTCCTTGAGCGACTCGGCCCTCGCCTCAAGCGTCGCCTCGAGCTTCTGGAGCCGGCGGGCCTTGCCCTCGATCCGCTCCTGCTCGGTCACAGCGAGCCGCTGGGCGTCGGCGACCTTCACGTCGCGCTCGGCGGCGCGGCGCTCACGCTCGGCGAGACGCGCGGCGACCTGCTCGAGTTCGCGCTCGCGCTCGGCCAGCCGGACGAGCTCAAGCTCGCGGCGGGCCACGCCGGCTTCGCGCTCGGCCAGAGCCGTTCGCTGCCGGCCGATTTCGAGGCTCGCCCGGGCCCGCTCGCGCTCCGTGTCCTCGAACGCACGAAGGGACGCTTCTGCGCGTTCGCGCGATGTCTCGGCCCGCTCGACGGCCGCGGCCGCCGTGGACGCGACCTCGGTGAGCTCGCGGATCCGTGTCTCCTGGTCTGCGTGAGCGCTCGCCTGGTCGGCCATTGCCCGGTCGCGGGACTGGATCTCCGCATGGGCCTTATCGAGCTGGCTCTCTGCATCGGCCAGCTCGGGTCGCAGTCGCGCGACTTCGGCATCGCGTTCCTCGAGCTCCGCGAGGAGGTGCTCGATCTGAGCGCGGTCGTCCTCGTAGGCGGGTCCGAACCGGGCGATGCGACGGTCGAGCTCGGCCGCGCGTACCTCGGCGACTGCGGCGCGAGCGCTCCGCGCTTCGAGATCCCCGAGCGCATCGGCCAGGCGGCCGCCCTGCTCCTCGCTCATGCCCTCGACGAGCCCGGAGGCGTTCTTCAGGAAGAAATTCTCGAGACTGCGACGCACACGGGCCACGCTCATTCACTCCGCTCTGCCGCAGATCGGATGTGGTTTCCAAGTCGGATCGAACGGTCGGCGGCTGAACCCTGCAATGCCTCGATCGAGGGGCGCCCACTCGAACTACGGGCACTCCTCGTACTCCTCCACGGGCGCGCAGAGGGCGACGACGTGATTGAGCGTGGTCGCGAAATGCCTGCCGCCCACGCGATACTCGACGCGCACGCCGTCGAACCCCGAGATTCCCGAATCCGTCACCTCGAGCCCAAAGACGAGCTGAAAGCCGTTGCCCTTGCCGGGCGGAACGACGAGCCCAGCCACCTCGTGGCCCGTATCCGCGTCGAATCCCGGCGCGAAGCCGACCGCGTCTGTAGCCGTCTCCGGGACCGCCCGGACGCCGACCTCCCGGATCGCTCCGCTCTCGTCCAACAGGGAGACGCGTTCGACGACCGCGTCGGCCTTTCCCGAGTTCTCGAGCACGGGAAGTCCCCACGAGTAGGCCGTGTCGAGCGGGACGGTGAAGGCGAGGCGGTCCGCGTAGCCCTCCTCGTAGGCCAGGGGGCCTCCTTCGACGACTTCAAAACGGTCGAATGCCCAGATCGCAATTGCGCCGGCGAGCACCGCCACCGGCGCGATCCATGTCCTGAGCCGTCGTCTCGACCGAGCCACCTCAGAACCCCGCGAAGATCCGCTCGGAGACCGTCGGCTTTCCCGTGTCCCCGCAGAGGTAGTAGCGGGCGAACCGCTTGCCGAACCGCCAGAACTGGGACGCCGACTTCGACGCGCCGGTCTGGCCGCTCAGGCTGACGCCGAAGACGGTGACCGCGGCCGTATAGGCCTTGAGCTTCCCGTTCGTCCTGCTGAAGGTTCCGTTGCCCGACGCGGGTGCGAAGTGGACGGCGTTGGCCTTGTACCGGTCGCCGCAGTGGCCGTTCAGATCCTTCACGTCGTCGTAGTAGTCGAAGCCGCCGTTCCACCGGGTCGCCTTGATCCGATAGACGGTCGTTACCCGACCGAGACAGACGCGGCGCTGCCGCTGCTTCACGAACCGGAACTCGGACCGGTACCGGCGGCCGAAGTTCCCGTTGTCGTCTCCGAGGTTCGAGATCGTGTCCGTGATCTCGCTCGCACGCCTGCTCGAGATGTGGACCGAGCCCGAGACGCTCCAGTGCACGCCGTCCGTGGAGTAGCCGACGCCGATGTCGGAATCGGCCTGCTCGCCGTAGACCCACGTCATCGCCTGGTCCTTCCAGACGTGCGCCTCGCCGATCACCATGTACTTGTCGGCTTCGCCCAGCTTGGTCGTCGTGACGAAGCACACCGGCCGGGCGTGGGACGGGTCGGGGTCGGAGAAGCCCGTGCGGACGCCCGGCACCTGAGCCCCGATCGCCGCGGCGGAGTCGAACTGGATCGTCACCTGCTGCTCGCCCGACGCCCAGGCACCGGCGACCACGCGCCGCGAGAACGAGCGCGACTGGACGCGGTTGCCCGTGATGAACGCCGCGTCGAAGTTGACCCAGCCATCGCTCGCGGAGACCACCCCGGCGATCGCGGGATCGGCAGGCGAGAGCCGCAAGACGAACCCGCCTGACGTGTCCGTCTCTGCCGAGGCCAGCTGCGGGGCATCCGCCGAGCTCTCGGTGTCCACCGTCTGCGAGACCGAGACGACGCCGCCGTCGACCGGACGTCCGAACTCATCGAGGAGAACGCCTGAGAGCAGCACAGGAACAGGGCCGTTGGCGGGCGGCGATTCGGTCACGAGTTCGACCTCCACGAATGTCCGCGTGGGATCGAACCGGGCGTCGAGGGTCTCCGCCGGCCCATCCGGCGTCTCGTAGACCGGCGGACCCGCGAAGGACTCGTCGCCGCGCAGCTCGATGCCAAGGTTCGGCGCAGTGCCGTCGGACCACGCGCGAACAAGGGAGGTGAGGTCGAGCCGCTCGTCGCGACTGGGGCAGACGCCCACGGAACCCGCGGCCACCGCGCCCCCGGTCGCGGGCCGGTCCTCCCAGGTCGAGTCCGGCCCCCAACTGGAGAGGACAGGGCTCGCGGTGACGGGCGGCGCTTCGCCCAGGTAACAGGACGCGCCACCGAGCACGAGCGTCGCTCTGAGCAGGCGCTCAGCGTCGATCGCGGGCAGGTCGAACCGCAGGAGCGCGCGATAGAACGGACCATCGATCGTCCTCGGACCGACATGGAGGAGGCCGTCACCAGGCGCCCCGTCCGACGTCGCGAGCTGAACGGTTTCGGTCGCCGGATACACCTGCGCACCGGCGCCCGGAGTCCACAGGGAGAGCCCGAAAAGCGTGAGCATCCCTACACAAAGACATCGCACTTTCGCGCCCGCGCGGGGCCGTCGCCGTTCCATCGTCGCCGCCTCCAGTCCGTCGGTTTCGAGATCGCGCGGGCCATGCGGACACACTGCGGCGAGGGCAAGGGCTCGTCAATTGTCCGTTTCGGACAGGAGGGGCCCGAACACGTGCAGACAAGCCACGTTGTGGATCGTCTGTGACGCTCTTGTGACGTTTCGCGCGGGTCTAAGCAGCGTCGGCGCAGCGTGCGCGATAGAGCCGCGGCGGTGCGCAAAGCGTCATCGCAGCCGGGAAGGACTGCTCGTAGCTCTTGTCGCCGGAGCGATAGGCGATCCGGAACCCCGGCGAGCGGAAGATCCCCTGCGCGTCGACCTTCACGGCAACGACGAGCTTGTAGGCCGTCTCCGCGTCCGGCTCGAGTGTGAGCCCCTCGACCTCGACCGCGCCGCGCGGCCACTTGAAGCCCCCGCCGAACCCGAGCGGGCTCTGCCCGAGCGGCTGCGCGTACATGCCGACGATCCGCATTCCCGTCGTCGGGTCGACGAGCGATACGCGGTCGATGACGATCGCCGAGCCGCCGTCATTGCTGAGCTCGAGCGTGCCGACGGACACGACCGAGCCCACCGTGACCGGCGCGCTCACCGTTTCGCCCTCCTTGCTCGCGAGCGAACCCTTCTCGTCTCCGCCGCGCGAGAGCAGCCACCACAGGAAGAGCACGGTCAGCAGGACGACGACCCCGATCACCACGAGCCGGCCGCGCTGCTGCGTCGAACGCCGGCCTGCCCGCCGCTCGGACCGCTCCTCTTCGGGTGAGGCGCCCATCGTCTGGGCGATCCTGTTCCTTCGGCTCCCGCGGGTCAAACCAAGCAGGACGTAGTGGGCGCAGCTGGGATCGAACCAGCGACCTCTCGCGTGTGAAGCGAGCGCTCTCCCGCTGAGCTATGCGCCCCGCGTATCGGACGATAGCCGGTACCATCGCCCGGCCGGTCGCGCTAGGTGGGGAGCTAGCGGTTCCCTGAACCCGCAATCCGCTCTAGCGGGGCCGAACTCCCTCCCGAGAGGGTGGCTTCGAGGTAGGGCTAGCGCCCGCGAGTGTTGAAGGCCAGGTCCCGCGCACTGAGAGCTTGCGAACCGCGTCAGGTCCGGAAGGAAGCAGCGCTAAGCAGCGCTTCTCAGGTGCCGCGGCCAAGCCTGGCCCGAGCGAGCGGCGTGGGCACCGCCCCAGAAAACACCAACAACGGAGGGTGCGCGACCGGCATATCCGGACGAACCCTCACCACCCTTAAGATGGACGCGTGAGCGGCGCTCTCTACCGGACCTACCGGCCTCAGACCTTCGACGAGGTCGTGGGCCAGGAGGCGATCGTGCGCACGCTCAAGAATGCGATCGAGGCCGGGTCGGTGCGCCAGGCCTACCTCTTCGCCGGGCCGCGCGGCACAGGCAAGACGTCGATGGCGCGCATCCTCGCGAAGGCGCTCAATTGCGCGTACGGGCCCACGGTCACGCCCGACGGCACCTGCAACTCCTGCGTCTCGATCGCGAGCGGAACCTCGCTCGACGTGATCGAGATGGATGCCGCCAGCCAGCGCGGGATCGACGACATCCGCGAGATCCGCGACCACGTCGTCCTCCAGCCCGCGGAGGGCCGCTCCAAGGTCTACATCCTCGACGAGGCGCACCAGCTCACCGACGCGGCGTTCAACGCGCTGCTCAAGCTGATCGAGGAGCCGCCGCCGCATCTCGTCTTCGTGTTCTGCACCACCGACCTTTCGAAGATGCTCCCGACCGTCCGCTCGCGCTGCCAGACGTTCATGTTCGCGCGCCCGCGGCTGCCCGAGCTGACGAAGCTCCTGCGCCGGATCGCGGACGCGGAGAAGATCGACGCGCCCGACGCCGCGCTCGCGCTCGTCGCCCGCAGCGCGCGCGGAAGCTTCCGCGACGCCGTCTCGACCCTCGACCAGCTCTCCGCCGCCTCGGGCGGCGCCGTGACCGTGCAGGGTGTCCTCCAGCTCCTCGGCGCGGTCGAGGAGGAGGCGCTCTTCCGGATCGGCGACCTGATCGTGGACGGCGACACGGCCGGGCTGCTGATGTTCGTCGAGGAGCTTGCCGACCAGGGCCAGGATCTCGGCCGGCTCGTCACCGACCTCCTCGAGCACTTGCGGCACCTGCTGCTCGTCCAGCACCTCGGCGAGGTTCCCGAGTCCCTGCCGGTGACGCAGGAGACGCGCGAGCGGCTGCGCTCCCAGGCGAACCAGCTCGGCGAGGCGACCGTCATCCGGCTCGTCGACCTCCTCATGGTCGCCGTGGACGACGCGCGCCAGGGCGGCGATCCTCGGCTTCCGCTGGAACTCGCACTCGTGAAGGTCACGCGGCCCGGATCCGACGTGACCCGGGAGTCGATCGCCTACCGACTCGACCAGCTGGAGGCGCGCGGCCACGATGTCGCGCCACCCGCTCCCAAGCCGAAGCCCGCGCCGACGAAGGCTGAAGCGGCAGAAGCGCCGCCGTCGAAGTCCGAGCCCGAGGCGCCGCAGCAGCAGCACGAGCCGGTGGAGGCGCTCGGACTCGACCAGATCCAGCAGCTCTGGAAGCAGGCCGTTCTCCCGGCCGTGCAGGAGCGCTCGATCCCGCTCGGATCGGTGCTCGCCGAGGCGAAGCCCATCGGACTCGAAGACGATCGGCTCACCGTCGAGTTCCCGCAGGCCGCCTCCTTCCACCGCACGGTCGCGGAGAAGCCCGAGAACGCGACGCTCCTCGGGGACATCCTGAACGAGGTGACCGGCCGCCGATTGGCCGTCGAGTACTCGGTCGGCGAGGGCTCTCCCGAGGAGCCCGCGGAGGAAGGGCCGACGAGCGAGCAGGAGTTCGTCTCGCTCTTCAAGAGCACCTTCGACGCCCGTGAGATCGAGGAAAGCTAGGCTCCGGACATGGCCAAAGGCATGGACGTCAACAAGATGATGCAGCAGGTGCAGCAGATGCAGGCCGAGATGGCGAAGGCCCAGGAGGAGCTCGCGGCGCAGACCGTCGAGGCCTCGGTCGGCGGCGGGATGGTCACCGTCACCGCCAACGGCTCCGGCGACATCCTGAGCATCAAGATCTCGCCCGAGGCGATCGACCCCGAGGATCCCGAGACGCTCGAGGATCTCGTGCTGGCCGGCGTGAACGAGGCGCTTCGCAACGCCCAGGATCTGATGCAGTCCCGCCTCGGCGGCGCGCTCGGCGGCGCCGGCGGGCTCGGCCTTCCCGGCTTCTGAGACGCATCCGCGCGATCGGGCTACCGCGAGCCGGGGTGATCCTCGGCCTCGCCGTCACGACCTGGGTGTTCTTCCTCATCGCCCAGCGCGACCGGGGCGCAGCGGTCGTCGGCGGGATCCTCATCGAGGTGCTTCTGATCACGTTCGTGCAGGAAGGGCTCACGAAGCGCGAGCGGCTGTTCTTCTCCCTGGCCGCGGTCGTACTCGGCACGGCGGCTCTCGCTGCGGGAACCGCCACCCGCTAGGCGACAATACGGGCGTGTTCGGCCCCGTCGTCGACAACCTCGTCGCACAGCTCTCCCGCCTGCCGGGCGTCGGCACGCGCACGGCCCAGCGCCTCGCCTTCCACATCCTCCGGGTCTCGGACGAGGAGGCGTTGGCGCTCGCGACCGCGATCCGCGAGGTCAAGGAGCGCATCCGCACCTGCACCGAGTGCGGAAACCTGACCGAGGAGGAGCTCTGCGCGATCTGCACCGATACGGCCGGCGCGACCGGACGGTCATCTGCGTGGTCGAGCAGCCGGCCGACCTCGTCTCGGTCGAGCGCACCGCGTCGTACCGCGGCGTCTACCACGTGCTCGGCGGCGCGCTCTCTCCGCTCGACGGCGTCGACCCCGGCGACCTGCGCATCGACGACCTCCTGCGGCGCGTCGAGCGCAACGGCGTCGAGGAGGTCGTGCTCGCGACGAACCCCAACATGACCGGCGAGGCGACCGCCTCCTACCTCGCGGATCTCCTTCGCGGAAAGACCCGCGTGACCCGTCTCGCGAGCGGTCTGCCGGTCGGCGGCGACCTCGAATATGCGGACGAGGTGACCCTCGGCCGGGCACTCGCCGGACGCCGCGAGATGTAGCTCGAAACAAGTTGTTCGCAAAGAGCGAACATTTGCTTTCGACGGTCCTTGCGAAGGGTCTGAAGCGCCGATATAAATCCGCTTGCTGAACCGATGGGCCCTCGGGCTCGTCGGTTCGGCGCTTAAGGAGACGGATACGGGTCACGGGCCCACGAAGTCTCCGAAGGAAGGGCTCTCTTCACGCGTCCCTACAATCTTCGGCGATGTCGGAAACCGCCCCCCAGTCGCTCCCCGCCGGCGTCCACACGGTCGTCATGAAGTTCGGCGGCACGTCCGTCGCCGACCCCGACAAGATCCGCCGGGTGGCCGCGCGGATGGTGGCCGCGAAGGCCGCCGGAGCGCGCGTCATCGGCGTCTGCTCGGCGATGGGCCTGCACACGGACGAGCTGCTCGCGCTCGCCTACGAGGTCTCGCCGCGGCCGAACCCCCGCGAGCTCGACATGCTCGTCTCGGTCGGCGAGCGGATCACCGGCGCGCTCGCAGCGATGGCCATCTCCGACCTCGGCCACGACGCGATCTCGCTGACGGGATCCCAGGCCGGGATCGTCACGGACACCGTCCACGGCAAGGCGAAGATCGTCGACATCCGCGGACGCCGGATCCACGAGGCGCTCGACGCCGGGAAGATCGTCCTGGTCGCCGGCTTCCAGGGCGTCTCGACCGACTACGAGGTGACGACGCTCGGCCGCGGCGGCTCCGACGTGACCGCGGTCGCGCTCGCGGCGGCGGTGGGTGCGGACGCATGCGAGATCTACACGGACGTGGACGGCGTGTTCACGGCCGACCCACGGGTCGTTCCGACGGCGCGCAAGCTCCATGCGGTCTCCTACGACGAGATGCTCGAGATGGCGGCATCGGGCGCGAAGGTGCTCCAGCTACGCTCAGTCGAGTTCGCGCGAAACCACGACGTGATGCTCCACGTCCGCTCGACGTTCACCGACGAGCCGGGGACGTGGATCCGCGAGGAGGACGAGCGGATGCTCGAGAAGGCCATGATCTCCGGCGTCACCCACACGGTCGAGGAGGCCGTCTACGAGGTGCGCGACATCGCGCCCGCCGACCTCTTCGAGGCGCTCTCGGGCGCCAGCGTGAACGTGGACACCGTCATCCAGATCGACGGCTCGATCGTCTTCTCGACGCCGATCGAGGACAAGCCGGACGTCGAGGACACGCTCGCGCAGCTCGGAGCGAACTGGACCGAGCAGACCGAGCTCGGCAAGGTCAGCGTCGTCGGCGCCGGCATGCGGAGCAACCCGGGTGTGGCCGCCAGCGCGTTCGCGACGCTGCGCTCGCTCGACGTGGAGCCGCGCTACGTCTCCACTTCGCCGATCAAGATCGCGTTCTTCATTCCGCGCGACGACGTCGAGCGCTCGGTACAGGCGCTCCACGAGACCTTCGAGCTGTCCGACCCCGACGCGGAGCGCGCCCATGCCTGACGCACGCATCGGCGTCGTCGGCGCGACCGGCGCGGTCGGAACCGTGACCCTCGCGCTCCTCGCCGAGCGCGGCTACGAGCACGTGCGCGCGTTCGCGAGCGCCCGCTCGGCCGGCACCGAGTTCAGCTACCTCGACGGCAAGCTGACGGTCGAGGAGGCGACGCCGGAGACGCTCGCCGATGCGGACGTCGACCTGCTCCTCTTCTCGGTCGGCACGGACGCGAGCCGCGAGCTGGTCCCGCCGGCGGCCGAGAGCGGGACGACCTGCATCGACAAGTCGGACGCGTTCCGGCTCACGGACGGAATTCCGCTCGTCGTAGCCGGGGTGAACGACGAGACGATCGGCGACGGCCGCATCGTCGCGAACCCGAACTGCTCGGCGATCCAGCTCACCTGCGTCCTCAAGCCGCTGCTTGACGCCGCCGGCCTCGCGCGCGTGCGTCTCGCGACCTACCAGTCGATGTCCGGCGCCGGCGACGCGGGCATCGAGCGCCTGCGCGCCGTGAAGCCGATGGAGGCCGACCTGGCGATGGACTGGGAGTTCACCGGCGACGAGTCGAGCGAGGAGTGGAAGCTCCGCGCCGAGACGCAGAAGATCCTCTCGCTCCCGGATCTCCCGCTCCAGGCCACCTGCGTGCGGATCCCCGTGCTCGTCGGCCACGCGCAGGCCGTCTGGGTCGAGACCGAGGAGCCGCTCTCGCCCGAGCAGGCGACCGAGATCCTCGGCGCGGCGCCGCACGTCGAGCTCGCAGACCTGCCCACGCCCGGGCACGCCGCGGGACGCGACACGGTGCTCGTCTCCCGGATCCGCCCCGACTCGACCACCGACCGCGGACTCGCGCTCTGGATCGTGAACGACAACCTCCGCAAAGGCGCGGCGCTGAACGCCGTGCAGATCGCCGAGCGGCTGCTGTCGGCGAAGGCACTCGCCGCCTAGTGGCCGCGGTCAACTCCCAGGAAGAGCTCCGCCGGCTGTACCCGGAGCCGAAGGAGCGATCGCTCCGCAAGGAGCTCGACCACCTCGACGAGCATTTCAAGCGGTTCATCGGCCTCTCGCCGTTCTGCGTCGTCGCGACGACGAACCCGGACGGAACTGCCGACGCGACGCCGCGCGGCGGCGAGCCCGGCTTCGTGACCGTCGCCGACGACCGGACGCTGCTCATCCCCGACCGGCCCGGGAACAACCGCATCGACACGCTGCGCAACCTCGTCGCGAACCCGGGGATCGGACTCCTGTTCGTGATCCCCGGCGTCGATGAGTCGGTGCGCGTGAACGGGACGGCCGAGATCCGCGACGACGAGGAGTTGCGCGCGCAATTCACCGAAGGCCGCCCGCCCACGACGGTACTCACGATCCGCGTGCGCGAGGCGTTCCTCCACTGCGGCAAGGCGTTCATGCGCTCGAAGCTCTGGGATCCCACGCGCCACATCGAGCGCACAGAGCTGCCCACGCTCGGCGAGATGCTCCGCGACCAGATTGGCTCGCACGACCTGCCCGAGTCGCAGGACGAGATGGTCGAGCGCTACAAGGCCGAGCTCTACTAGCCCGCGGGCCGGTGCGGCACCGGCGCCGGCGTGAACGCCTTCTGCACCTGCCGAAGGACCTTCGCGCGCGTTCCCTCCATCACGGGCTGCATGCCGCCGAGCTCGAGGCGGCCGAGCGCGACGCGCCCCTCCCAGCGCAGCGCCCGAAAGCCGAAGTCCGCGAGGAAGTCACTCGGGAAGATCGTCTTGTGGACCCAGAACCGCTCGTAGCCGCTCTCGCCCTCGGGATAGCGGTAGCCGAACGCCTCGATCGCCTTCACGCCGCGGTCGCGCGCCTCGCCGATCACGGACAGGAAGAGGCTCTGGAGGACCCACGGCGACGAGCGGTCGAGGAGGTAGGCGCAGGTGATGAGAACGGAGTCGTCCGAGGGCGGGCCGGCCGGAAGCGCCCTGGCCCGCTGGAAGAACGGCGACGGCGCGAACTGGATGAAGCCGAGCTTGCGGTCGTCCTCGGCGAAGTAGAGCGTCCCCCACGCGCCCCAGTCGTCCTCGACGCGCTCGGCCCAGCTGCCCTTGTCGGTGCGGCGCCCTTCCCGGCCCTGCCAGAACGTGCACTCGACGCACGGCGGAGGCGTCTCGCCGGCCGAGGCGGCCGTGACGGGCACCAGGCGGTAGGGCACGGGCTCAGTGTAGGAGGAAGCTCACGCGATGCACGGCGTTGTTCGCGTAGCCGCGCGCGTTCCAGAGCGGACGCTCGGGCTGCGTGTTCCCGGCGCTGTCGGTCGCGCGCGCGGCGGCGGTGTGCTCACCGGGGACGAGGTCGACCTCGAGCTCCCACGGCGTGAACGCGTACGGGCCCAACGGCGCGCGGAGCGTCGCCTCGTGCCGAAGCCCGTCCACTTCTACGTCGACATGGACGATCTCGCCGCCCCACGCCACGCCCGCGATCTGCGTGCGCTCCGTAACGGTGACGAGCGAGGTGACCGGCAGCTCGTGCAGTTGCGTCCCGTCCGGAATCCCCTCCGCCCCGACGAGGCAGTAGTCGTCCACCTGGAACTCGCCGTCGAACGGCACGGTCGCGACGACGATGCTGCGAAGCCACTTCACGGAGTCGGCCGCGTAGTTCCCCGGGACGATCGCGCGCAGCGGCCCGCCCAGCTCCTTCGGGATCGGCTCGCCGTCGAGCGACCAGGCGAGGAGCGTCGCCTCGTGCAGCGCCTTCGCGATGGGAATCGACCGCGCGAAGCCTTCGTCGCCGGCGAGCACGACCTCGACCGCCCCGTCGGCGGGCTGTGCCTCGGCGAGCACCGCGCCGAGCGGTGTTCCGCCCCAGCGGCCCTGGCTGACCGCGCCCACGTCCCACGGAAGACCGTCGACCGGCGGCTCGAACTCCGTCCGGCGGTGACCGGCGCATTCGAGCACCACGTCGTGCTCGACCACGCCGAACCGCTTGAGCCCGGCGAGATCGAGCACGAACGGTCTTGCGACCGCACCCGCGATCTCGACCGTCGCCGGAGGCACGGAGGGAGCCGGGAAGTGGTTGCGCCGAAAGTGCCGCGCGGCGGTCGTCGATCCGCCGTGCAGCGCCGCGAGGTCCGCGGCCGCGATGTCGAGTTCGCTCATGGGCGCAGCGTAAGAAGCGTCGCCTCGGGGCGTGCGAGGAACCGCACCGGCACGAAGCTCGTGCCCAGGCCGCGCGAGACGTGCAGCAGCGCGGCGGGCGTCTCGTACAGGCCGTGCAGGTACGGCGCGTTGAACTCCTTCAGCGGCACGCGGCCCCACGGCGTCGGCAGTCGGATCTGGCCGCCGTGGTAGTGGCCCGAAAGCACGAGGTGGAACACGTCCGGCGGCAGCTTGCGCACGACCTCGGGGTAGTGGCACAGGAGGATCCGCAGATCGGCGTCGCGGTCGGCGCGCTCCACCGGGCGCGAGCGGCCCGTGACGTACGTCGCGGGATCGACGCCGACGATCTGGATCCGCACGCCGCCGGTGACGATCGCGATCTCCTCGTCCCGCAGGAGCGCCGAGCCGGGAACCGACAGGTCGGAGAGGTCGGCGGGCCGCTGGAACGGGTCGCGCGAGTCGTCGATGTCGTGGTTTCCCAGCGTGAGGAAGGTCCCGTGGCGCGGCGTCAGGCGCCGCAGCGCGGCCTCGAGCGGCGCCCGGCCGCGGTCACGGGTAACGAGGTCGCCCGTGATCGCGATGAGGTCTGGCTCGGTCTCGTCCGCGAAGTCGAGCGCCTGGTCGAGCGTGCGCCCGGCCAGCGAGAACGACCCCAGATGGAGATCCGAGAGGTGGAGGATCCGGAGCCCGTCGAGCGCCGGCGGCAGCCCCAGCACGGGGACGTCGAGCTGGATCCGCTCGAGCCGCTGCGATTCGTAGAGCCCCCAGCCTCCTGCGGCGGCGAGCGCCGGCAGACCGAGGCGAAGCGGACGAATCGCTACGAGACCTCGACCTTCTCGAGCATCGGGGTCACCGGGACGACGTGCCGCTTGAACTTCAGCTCTGACTCCTCGAGCCCGGCGGCCACGCCGACGAGCTGCGAGAGGTGGAGGATCGGCATGCCGAGCTTCTTGCCCGTCTGCTTCTCCAGCTTCTGCTGCCAGGCGTCGAGCGAGAGGTGGCAGAGCGGGCACGGCGTCACCATCGCGTCGGCGCCGGCCTCCATCGACTGCTGGATCGGCTGGATCAGCTCGGCGAGCGCCGTCTCCTCGCGCGCCTGGATGATCGGGAATCCGCAGCACTTGATCTTCGCCGGGTAGTCGACCGCCTCGCCGCCGCAGGCCTCGATGATCGCCTCGAGCGACCACGGCTTGTCGGGATCCTCGAAGCCCATGAGCTTCGACGGACGGAGGATCTGGCAGCCGTAGAACGGCGCGATCTTCAGGCCCTTGAGGCCCTTGTGCGCGATGTGCTTGAGCTTCTCGTAGCCCTCGCCCTCGGCGATCATCCAGAGGAAGTGCCGCACCTCGACGCCGCCCTTGTAGCGGGGCGCGCCGACCGAGCGCAGGTTCTCGTTCACGCGGGCGAGCACGGCCTCGTCGCCCTGGAGGATGTGGTTCGCCTGGCGCAGGTTCAGCGTGCAGACGTTGCAGATCGTCATCAGCGTGTCCGCGCCGGTCGCCTCGGCGTAGGCGAGGATCCGCGCGTTCAGGTGGAGGTAGTAGTCGGGCTCGGCCTCGTGGATGTCGCCGGCGCCGCAGCAGGTGACCGACTCGAGCTCGTCCAGCTCGAGCCCGAGCTTCGGCGCGAGCGCCTTCGTGGACGTGTCGAGCTCCTTTGCCGAGAGCGTCGCGAGACACCCGGTGTAGTACGCGACCCTCACTGGTCGCCTCCTTCCTCGGAATGCTTGTGCTCGATCCGCGAGAGCGCGCGCTCGCCCTGGACGTGCCCGGCGGCGCCGTCGAGCCCCTGCGTCTTGACCAGGTCGTGGAGCATCCGCGCTTCCTTCACGTCGGCGGCGACGTGCGGCGGGAACGGGATCGGCACCTTGCCGCGCTTGGCAAGTGAGACCGCGAACCCGGTCTGCTTCAGCGCCTCGATCACGCCCTGGGTCTTCGGGACGAGCTCCGTCTCGCGCAGCCACCCGGTCGTCTCGGCGGACTTCACGAACCACTTCGCGTGCTTCGCGCCCATGTCGCGGTCGATGCCGGCCTTGATCGACTCGGCGCCGAGCTTCGCGATCGCGTCGCGCGGGTCGACGCCCTTGGGGCAGCGCTCATTGCAGAAGTAGCAGCGCGTGCAGTCCCAGATCCCGTGATCGGAGTTGTAGGTCTCGAGCCGCTCGTTCGTCGTGCGGTCGCGCGGGTCGCCGACGAAGCGGAAGCCCTTCGCGAGCGCGGCCGGGCCGAGGAACTCCGGGTCGGCCTCCATCGAGTTGCACTCCGAGACGCAGCAGCCGCACATGATGCAGAGCGCTTCCTTCTGGATCGGGTTCATCGCCTCCTGGGAGTGGACGAACTCGCGCTCCGGATACTCCTCGAAGCCCGGCTCGAGCCACGGCCGCATCGAGCGCACCTTGCTCCAGAAGGGATCCATGTCGACGACGAGGTCCTTGAGGACTGGCAGGTTCCCCATCGGCGCGATCGTGGGGACGTGGCCGGCGTCGACGATCGGCTTCATGCGCTCGCGGCAGGCGAGGATCGCGCGGCCGTCCATGCGCATCCCGCACGAGCCGCAGATCATCATCCGGCAGCTCTTGCGGTAGGCGAGCGTGCCGTCGACGGAGTCCTTGATGATGTCGAGGACGTCGAGGAGGCAAGCCCATTCGGGCGCCTCGACCTCGTAGCGCTTGAGCTCCGGCTTCCCCGTGTCCGGGTCGGAGCGCCAGATCTTCAGGGCTACGTCCACGCTAGATCCGTCCTCCTCACTGCTGGCTCGTCGTGGTCGGAATCAGGCCTCCGAGGTCACCGAACTCGAGCACCTCGTCGTCGGCGGGAACCTCGATGTTCACTTCTTCCCCGAAATCGTAGATCTCCTGCGTGACCACCATGCTCGTCGTACCCTCGTCGGTGGTGATCGCGTCGAACGTCGTGACCGTCTTGCGGACGAGACCGTCGCCGTCGATCCACACCTCGGCCGGCACCTCGCTCACGCCCGTCGAGGCGATCGTGGCGAGGATCGACTGCTTCAGCTCCTCGGAGTCGGCCTGCTCGGCCGCCTTGTTCAGGTCGATGGTCATCGTGTACTTGGTCGTCTCGACGCCCCGGATCTCCTCGGTGCCCGCCTCCTCGACGTCCTCCGTCGCGCCGCTGAGGTACTGGAGCGTCTGCGTCGGGTCGCCCTGTGTGATCTGGGAGAACTGCCCGAGTCCGGCGGCGGAGCCGAGCGCCTCGGTGTCGATCTTGATCCAGGGCTTCGGGCCGGCGCTGAGCCCCGGGATCTGCATGTACATCGTCGGCCCGTCCATGATCACGACCGCCTCGCCGTCGAGCGCGCCGCCCGAGATCGCGGAGAAGTCCATCGTGATCTGGCCGAGAGGCGGGTCGGCCTGGAACTCGCCGTCGCCCGCTAGCGTGATCGGCCCGGTCGGGCCACCCTCCATCGCCATCTCGAAGGTCGTCTTGTAGGTGCCTGCGGCGGTCGTCGCCGCGGCCGCCTGGGAGAAGATGTCCGAGGGCGAGTCGCCCGTCGCCGGCGGAGGCGGATTCGACGCGTCCGTGCCGCTCGAGTTGGAGTCGCCGCCGCAGCCTGCGGCCGCGATTACGAGCGCGCCCGTCAGCGCGAGAAGTCGGATCCGAGACGAAGTGATCAACGCTGTTCCTCCCCGGTGCTCGTGGGTGGAAGGGTGGGTTGCCCTAGATCGTAGGCGTCTTCGTCGCTCGGCACCTCGACCTCGATGTCATCGCCGAAGCCGGTGAACACGATCGCGGTCTTGGCCGTGCCGCCGCCGGCCACCGCCGAGTTCGGAATCTCGTAGATGAGCTGGCGCGTCACGCCGTCGCCGTCGATCCAGAGATCGGCCGTGAACTCGGTGAAGTCGGACTCGTCGGCGAGCGGCCCGAACACCTCGCCGAGGTCGGTCGAGGCCGCCACGGCCTTCTGCACGTCGACGGTTCCCCGGTAGTGCGTGGTCTCGACGCCGCCGACGTCCTCGGTGTTCACGTTCTCGGGATTCTCCATCCCGGCGGCGACGAAGCCGAGGAGTCGCATCGGGTCGGACTGGAGGAACTGGAGGAAGCCGCTCAAGTCCTGCGTGCCGGGCGAGAACTCGGCGATGTCGATCCGCACCCACTCCTTGCCCTGGGGAATCTCCGTGCCCTCGGCCGGCTGGACGTAGAAGACGGTGCCCTCGTGGGCGACCTTCGTCGTGATGCCGTCCTGCGTCGTCAGCGTCACGTTGCCCGTCTCGCCGTCCACCGCGCCCTCGATCGTCGTCTCGCTCGACGGGCCGCCGGACGCCGTGACCGTCGCGGTGACCTCGACGCTCGCGGGGCTCGCCGCCGCGGTCTTCTCAGGTGTCGCGGCGACGACGGACGCCGCCGCCGACTCGGAACCGTCGCCGCCGTTGTCGTCACCCGCGCATCCCGCGAGGGCGAGAACGGCCGCAACGGCCAGGAGTGCGCGGAACATCAGTACTTCCGTTCCTGCGGCTGCCACTTGGTCATCCGCACGGGCGCCCAGTCGAGCGACGGGCCGCCGTCGCGCCAAGTGACGAGCGTGTGGCGCATGTAGTTCTCGTCGTCGCGGTCGGGGTAGTCGTACGGCCGCGCGTGCGCGCCGCGCGACTCCTTGCGCGCCAGCCCCGACTCGACCATGCAGGCCGCGAGATCCAGGAGGAACCCGAGCTCGAGCGCCTGCGTGACGTCGTTGTTGAAGACCGTTCCCTTGTCGTCGACGGTGACCCGGAGGTAGCGCTCGCGCAGGCCCGCGATGATCTCCCCCTGCTTCAGCATCTGCTCCTCGCGGCGGAACACCCCGAAGTTCACGTGCATCGTGGAGGCCATCTCGTCGCGGATCGTGTGCGGCCGCTCGCCGTCGGTTCGGTCGAGGAGCGCCTTCAGCTCGCGCTCGGAATCGTTGACGACGCTGTCGGGCACCTCCGGAGCGGGAGCGCCGAGCGCCCATTCGGCCGCGGCCGCGCCTGAGCGCTTGCCGAACGTGACCGTCTCCATGAGCGCGTTCCCGCCGAGGCGGTTCGCGCCGTGCACCGAGACGCAGGCGCACTCGCCGGCGGCGTAGAGCCCGTCGATCGACGTCTTGCCCCAGAGATCCGTGTCGATACCGCCCATGTGGTAGTGGGCTCCCGGCCGGACGGGGATCGGCTCGTGGATCGGATCGACGCCGGCGAACACCATCGACAGCTCGCGGGTGCCGTGCAGCCGGTCGATGATCTTGTCCGCGCCGAGGTGGCGCAGGTCGAGGAGGACGTTCCCGTCCACCCCGCGGCCCTCGTCGATCTCGGTTTGCTCGGCGCGTGAGATGACGTCGCGGCTCGCGAGCTCCATCGCGTTCGGCGCGTAGTCCTTGAGGAAGCGCTCGCCCTCGGAGTTCAGGAGGTAGGCGCCCTCCCCGCGGCAGCCCTCGGTGATGAGGACGCCTGTCGGCGAGAGCGTCGTCGGGTGGAACTGCATCATCTCCATGTCCTTCAGGGGCACGCCGAGCGGGAGCGCCATCGCCATCCCGTCGCCGGTGCAGGCGTACGCGTTCGTCGTTCCCGTGTAGAGCCGGCCCGCGCCGCCCGTAGCGAGGATGACCGTCTTCGCGCCGACCACCTTGAGCCCGCCGTTCATGATGTCCCAGGCGATCACGCCCTGGCAGCGGCCGTCCTCCTCGATCACCTTCCACGCGAACCACTCCTCGTACGCGGGGATGGAGCGCTTCATCACCTGCTCGTAGAGAACATGGACGAGGACGTGGCCGGTGATGTCGGCCGCGTAGGCGGTGCGCGGCGCACCGGCGGCGCCGAACGGCCGCTGGGCGATCCGCCCGTCCTCGGTGCGCGAGAAGACCGCGCCCCAGTGCTCGAGCTCGTAGACGTCGCCGGGAGCCTCGTCGCAGAGAACCTCGATCGCGTCCTGGTCGCCCAGGTAGTCAGAGCCTTTGACGGTGTCGAACGCGTGCTGTTCGGGGTCGTCCTCGGACGCGTTTCCGAGCGCCGCGTTGATCCCGCCCTCGGCCGCGCCGGAGTGGCTCCGGGTCGGGTGGATCTTCGAGAGAAGGGCGACATCCGCCCCGGCGTCGTGGGCCTCGATTGCCGCTCGCATGCCGGCACAGCCGGCACCTACGACCAGGACGTCGTGCTGGGCTTCCACGGGATTGAGACGCTACATCACGGGGCGGGCTTTGCGCCTCGTGACGGTAGCCTCGATTGGTGGCCGACTTCACGCTCGAGCGGACCCAGACGATCCTCCGTCCGCTCGACGAGGTGTTCGCGTTCTTCACCGACCCGTGGAACCTCGGTGCGATCACACCGCCCGAGCTTCGCTTCGCGATCGTCGAGGCGCCCACGTCGCTCGAGCCGGGCTCGCTGATCCGCTACCGGCTGCGCATCTCGGGCGTTCCCGTTCGCTGGCTGACCCAGATCACGGAGTGGAGCCCGCCCCGCGGCTTCGTCGACCGGCAGCTCGAGGGGCCGTACGGATTCTGGGAGCACGCGCACCGCTTCGTGGCGGTCCCCGGCGGAACCGAGGTCTACGACAACGTGCGCTACCGCGCCCCCGGCGGACGGCTCGTCGAGCGGTTCCTCGTGCGGCCGAAGCTCGAGCGGATCTTCGACTACCGAACGGAGCGGCTCCCCGAGCTCCTGACCTAGGGACGCGCCCGCGCACGGCGAATGGTCCAGGTCCGTGGATTCCGCACGCGCCATCGACCGCTTTCTCGAGAGCCCGGCGCTCTCCGACTCGACGCGACGCGCCTACCGCTCCGACCTGGAGGAGTTCTGCTCGTGGATGCGCGAGCGCCGCATCGAGATCGACGACGTCGACGCCCGCTCCTTCTCCGCGTACGCGGCGATGCTCGGCGCCGACCGGCCCGGACGCACGCCGCGCAAGCTCGCGCCCTCGACGCTCGCCCGCAAACTGGCCGCGGTGCGCTCGTTCCTGCGCGCCACACTCGGGCCCGCGCGCGTCCCCGACCTCGCGCTGAGCGGACGCCGCCGCCGGAGGCTTCCGCACGC
This sequence comes from uncultured Thermoleophilia bacterium, assembly GCA_963716005.1. Lineage (GTDB taxonomy): Bacteria > Actinomycetota > Thermoleophilia > Gaiellales > Gaiellaceae > CAVRUF01. Next base: position 144,775 of record OY970285.1, on the reverse strand, counting down.
GCCGCGCCCCGCCGAGACCGACGCGCTCATCGACGCCTTCAAGGAGAACGAGCCGCTCGCGATTCGCAACCGGGCGCTCTTCGAGCTCGTCTACTCCGCCGGTCTCCGCGCCCAGGAGGCCGTCGACCTGCGGCTCGCCGACGTCGACTTCGAGAGCGAGCTCATCCACGTGAAGGGCAAGGGCGGCAAGGAGCGCGCCGTACCGCTCGGCGAGGAGGCGTCGTTCCGACTGCGCCTCTACCTCGAGCGCGCCCGGCCGTCCTTGGCGCGCGGCGCCGAGGAGCACCTCTTCCTCTCCACGCGCGGGAAGGCGCTCGACACCTCCACGCTGCGCCGCCTGCTCCCGAACCCGCACAAGCTCCGGCACGCGTTCGCGACCGACCTCCTGGAGGGCGGCGCCGACCTGCGGACGATCCAGGAGCTGCTCGGCCACTCGTCCCTCTCGACCACGCAGATCTACAGCCACGTCGACGCCAAGCGCCTGCGAAAGGTCTATGACACCGCCCACCCCCGAGCTTGACGCCGCGGGCGAGAGCTTCCTCGCCCTCCTGGCCGCCCGACGCGCTCCGAAGACCGTGGAGGCGTACCGCCGCGACCTGCTCGACTTCACGGCGTTCCTCGGCCGGCCGCCGACCGACGCGACCGGCGACGAGGTGCAGGACTGGCTCACCGAGCTGCGCGCCCGCGGGCTCTCGCCGAGCTCGGTCGCGCGCAAGGCCTCGGCGGCGCGGACGTTCTTCCGCCACCTCGTGCTCCTCGGCCTGCGCCCGGACAACCCGGCCGCCGACATCCCCCTGCCCCGCCGCCGGACGAAGCTGCCGCGCTCGCTCGCGCCGGCGGAGATCGAGCGGCTCATCTCGGCCGCGAACGGGACGACGCCGCGCTCGTTCCGCGACCGCGCGCTCGTCGAGCTCCTCTACGGCGGCGGCCTGCGCGTGAGCGAGGCGGTCGGACTCGAGCTGCTCGAGCATCGACCTCGAAGACCGCGTCGTGCGCTGCATCGGCAAGGGCGACAAGGAGCGGATCGTCCCGCTCGGCCGCGAGGCCGTTGAGGCGGTGCGCCGCTACCTCTCCCGCGGGCGGCCGTACCTGGACAAGCGCCACCGCCAGGATCTCTTCCTGAACGCCCAGGGCGGAGCGCTCACGCGCGCGGGCGCCTTCCTGATCCTCCGCAAGCTCGCCATGAAGGCCGGGCTCGAGCCCGAGCGCGTCCACCCGCACCTCCTGCGCCACTCGTTCGCGACGCACCTGCTCGAGGGCGGCGCCGACCTACGCAGCGTCCAGGAGATGCTCGGCCACGCCGACCTGGGGACGACCGAGATCTACACGCACGTCTCGGACAAGCGCCGCCGCGACACGTACTTCAGCTCGCACCCGCACGCGAAGCGCCGGTCGAGCTAGGAGGCGGACATCTCGCGGAGCGCGCCCGTGCCGACGTCGTAGACCCAGCCGCTCGCCGCAACACCCTCCAGGAACGGGAACGTCGGCGATCCGGGCCACGCTCTCGCGCACGCTCTCCTCGACGTCGGCGAACGGCTCGAAGTCGATGTCCGGACGGCGTCGTCGCCGGTCTCCTCGGCGAGCTGCGCGCGGAGGACTCGTTCGTGAAACCCGATCATGCCGCAGTCCGTGTGACCGATCGACCAAGACCTCCTCCGTGTCCTGCATCCAGCGGGAGATCACGAGCGAGCGGAGCATGTCGTCGTTCACGATCGCGCCGGCGTTGCGGATGCACGTGCGCGTCGCCCTCGGCGAGCCCGAGGATCCGCGCCGGGTCGATCCGCGCGTCCATGCAGGTGACGATCGACGAAGCGCCGCGCCGGCGGCATCGGCAGCTCGTTCGTGCCGTGACTGACCGGCGTACCGCGCGATTGGCTTCGAGGATCTCGTCGCGGAGCGGCATCTAGCTCAAATCTTTACCAATTGAAGTAAGGCGCTCTCAACTACTTCTCGCGCGCCTTCGCTCGCAGCGCCTTGAGCGTCGTGGCGGCGGCGTCTCGCAGGTCCTTCTCCTCGTCCGAATCGGTCAGGTGGTCGAGGAAGACGAGCGTGTCGCGCGCGGGCGAGCCGTTCTTCAGGCAGATGACCGCGAGCCGGCGCACGGCCTCGTTCGGGTCGGCGTTCACGAGCTTGTGCAGCATCGGCCGGTTCGAGTTGATGAGCCCGGGGTGGTCGCGCGAGAGGAGCTCCAGGGAGAGGAGCGCGGAGCCGCGGCAGGCCGGGCTCTCATCGTCAAAGCCACGCCGCAGGAGCTCGGTCTTCTGGGCGAAGTGGAGCGGTCCCGATCGCGCGATAGGCGAGAGCGCGCGTCCGGAAGTCCTGGTCCCGGATCGCGGCCTCGAGCTCCTCGTCGACCTCGCGGCGCAGGTCGGCAAGCGCGCGCTCGTCGGCCATGGCGGGTGCAGCGGCTAGAGCGTCGGCGAGGTTCAACCTGCGACCGGCGTCGATCCGACCTCGGAGGCCGGGCGCGCGCCCGGGCCGACGTATCGGGCGGAGGGCCGGAAGAGGCGGCCGGTGCGTTTCTGCTCCAGGATGTGCGCCGACCAGCCGGCGACGCGCGAGCACGCGAACATGGCGGGAGCGAGCGGCGGCGGGATCTCGGCGAAGTCGAGGACGACGGCGGAGTAGTACTCCACGTTCGTCGCGAGCACGCGCTCGGGGTGGCGCTCCTGGAGCGCCTTCAGCGCCGCGGCCTCCACGTTCTCGGCGGTCTCGATGTGCGGCGAGCCGAGCTCCCTCGCGGTCTCCTTGAGGACGCGTGAGCGCGGATCCTCGGCGCGGTAGACGCGGTGGCCGAAGCCCATGATCCGCTTGCCGGACGCGAGCGCCTCGCGCACCCAGCGGTCGGCGTCGCCCATCGCGGCGGCCTCCTCGATCATCGGCTTCACGTACGCCGGCGCGCCTCCGTGCAGCGGGCCCGAGAGCGCGCCGACGGCGGCGGAGAGCGCCGCGGCGCAGTCGGCGCCGGTTGAGGCGACGACCCGCGCGGTGAAGGTCGAGGCGTTCAGGCCGTGCTCGGCCGTGCAGATCCAGTACGTGTCGATCGCCTTCGCGTGAGCCGGGTTCAGCTCGCCGCGCCAGCGCAGGAGGAACTTCTCCGCGGCGGTCTTGCCCTCGGCGACCACGTCGTTCGGGACGACGTCGGTCTTGCCGTCCGCGATGCGGGCCGACTGGGCGACGATCGCCATCATCAGCGCCGAGATCCGGGCGAGGTCCGCAGCGCGCCTGCTCGTCGGTGATCTCGTTCAGCTTCCCGAGGCCCCATTCGCCGGAGAGCCGTGCCGTCTCGGCCTGGAGATCCGCCGGCGCGTCGCCGGTCAGCTTGGCCGGCTCGTACGGCTCCGGATCGGGCATCTTCGAGTTGAGATCCTCGTCGACGAGGAGGCCCCAGACGTTCTCGAACGGGTACGTGCCGACGAGGTCTTCGATGTCGACGCCGCGGTAGCGGAGCTGGCCGCCGTCGCGGTCGGGCTCTGCGATTTCCGTCTCGACGGCGACAACGCCCTCGAGTCCTGGCTTGAAGTCGTTCACGTGCGCAATCTACCCGGCGGCCGTTCTTCCACGCTTCGTTAGAGTCAGCGCCCGTGACGCATCGCGTGACCCTCATCCCCGGCGACGGCACGGGCCCCGAGATCGCCGAGGCGACGCGCCGGGTGATCGACGCCACCGGAGTCTCGATCGACTGGGACGTCCAGGAAGCCGGCGCCGACGTGATGGACAAGCACGGCGGCAATCCGCTCCCCGACCACGTACTCGAGTCGATCGCCTCCAACACGGTCGCGATCAAGGGCCCGATCACGACGCCGGTGGGCGGCGGCTTCCGCTCGGTGAACGTGGCGCTGCGCAAGACGCTCGACCTCTACGGCCAGGTGCGGCCGTGCAAGAGCTACCCGGGCGTGCGTTCGCGTTACGAGGAGGTCGACCTCGTGATCGTCCGCGAGAACACCGAGGACCTCTACGCCGGGATCGAGTTCGAGGAGGGCACCGACGAGGCGCACGAGCTCCTCGACTGGATCGAGGAGAAGACCGGCACGAAGCTCCGCCAGGACTCGGGAATCTCGATCAAGCCGATCTCGATCACGGGGACGCGGCGGATCGTCGAGTTCGCGTTCGACTACGCGCGCCGCAACGGCCGGACGCAAGGTCACGGCCGTCCACAAGGCGAACATCATGAAGTTCTCGGACGGCCTCTACCTGCGCGTCGCGCGCGAGGTCGCGGCGGAGAACTCGGACATCGAGTTCGAAGACCGCATCGTGGACAACCTCTCGATGCAGCTCGTGCAGCGGCCCGAGGAGTACGACGTCCTCGTGCTCCCCAACCTCTACGGCGACGTCGTCTCCGATCTCGCGGCCGGGCCTGATCGGCGGGCTCGGCCTCGCGCCCGGCGGGAACTTCGGAACGAAGGCGGCGGTGTTCGAGCCCACGCACGGCTCGGCGCCCAAGTACACGGGCCAGAACAAGGTCAACCCGATGGCGATGATGCTCTCCGGCGTGATGATGCTCCGCCATCTCGACGAACGCGACGCGGCCGACCGTCTCGAAGGTGCGATCGCCGCGGTCATCGCCGACGGCAAGTCCGTGACCTACGACATGAAGCCGACCCGCGACGACCCCACCTCGGTGGGGACGAGCGAGGTCGCTGACGCAATCATCCAGACGATGGGAGTGACGGTTTGAGACGCAAGGTGACGGTGGTCGGAGCGGGGAACGTCGGCGCGACCGCGGCGCAGGAGATCGCGCGCCGCGACTACGCGGACGTCGTCCTCGTCGACATCAAGGAAGGCCTCCCGCAGGGCAAGGCGCTCGACATCAACCAGGCCGGTCCCGTGCTCGGCTACGAGCCGAACACCTGCGGGATCGAACTCGTACGAGGCGACCGCCGGCTCCGACGTCGTCGTGATCACCGCCGGGCTTCCGCGCAAGCCGGGGATGAGCCGCGACGACCTGGTCACGACGAACGAGGAGATCGTCCGCTCGTGCGCTCTCGAGGCGGCCAAGCATTCGCCGGACGCCATCCTCGTGATCGTCTCCAACCCGCTCGACGCCATGTGCCACGTCGCGCGAGCCGCGACCGGCTGGCCGCGGGAGCGCGTGTTCGGCATGGCCGGGATCCTCGACACGGCGCGCTTCTCCACCTTCATCGCCTGGGAGACGGGGGCGTCCGCGAAGGACGTGACGGCGATGGTGCTCGGCGGGCACGGCGACCAGATGGTCCCCGTCGTCTCGGCGACGACCGTCGGCGGCATCCCGCTGACGAAGCTCGCGTCCGCGGACAAGATCGAGGCGATGGTCGAGCGCACCCGCAAGGGCGGCGGCGAGATCGTCGAGCTGCTCGGCACGTCGGCCTGGTACGCGCCGGGCGCGGCGGTGGCGCAGATGGTCGACGCGATCTGCCTCGACCAGAAGCGCGTGCTCCCGTGCACCGCGCTCCTCGAGGGCGAGTACGGCGTGGACGGGCTCTACATCGGCGTGCCGGTGAAGCTCGGCGCGGCCGGAATCGAGGCGATCGTCGAGCTCGACCTGAACGACGCCGAGAAGGCCGAGCTGGACGCCTCGACCGAGGCCGTCCGCGAGGTCGTTGCGGTTCTCCGCCACGGCTCCTAGCGCCGTCCGCACAATAGGAACGTGAAGCGCCGCCATTTCCAGGGGGTCGGCATCGCCCTCCTGGCGGGCGTCCTCGCGTTGGTGGCGTTCCTCGTCTTCGCTCCCTCCGACCAGTACCTGTTCGTGCCGGACAAGGCGCGGCCGGTCGATCCGCTCATCCGCGTCGAAGGTGAGAAGCCGTCGACGAGCGGCGAGGACGGCGGCGTCTACATGGTCGACATCCTCGTCCGGAAGGCCTCGCGGATCGAGGCGCTCTTCCCGTCGCTGGCCTCTGACGGCACGCTCGTCCCGGCCGACGCGCTGAACCCCGCGGGCGTGAGCGAGGAAGACCGCCGGCAGGAGGGCAAGAACCAGATGTCGCGCTCGCAGGAGATCGCGGCCGCGGTCGCGCTCGAGCACCTCGGCTACGACATCGACGTGAAGGGCGAGGGCGCGCAGATCGATACGGTCGTGCCGGGCCGTCCCGCGGACGGCGTCCTCGAGGTCGGCGACATCATCGTCGAGGCCGGCGGCGAGCCCGTGAAGGGCCACGCCGACCTGGTGAAGGCGCTCGGCGAGGTCGAGCCGGGCGACGACGATCGAGATGGTCGTCCTGCGCGACGGCAAGCGCACGCCGGTCGACCGTCGGAACGTCCGAGTCGCCCGAGGATCCCGACCAGGCGGTCACGGGGATCATCGTCGCCGACGCGGCCACGTTCGACCTGCCGGTGGACGTCTCGATCGACGCGGGCTCGATCGGTGGCCCGTCGGCGGGGCTCGCGTTCGCGCTCGGCATCGTCGACGAGCTCGGCGACGACATCGACGACGGCCGCACGATCGTCGTCACGGGCGAGCTGGCCCTCGACGGGACGGTCATCCCGATCGGCGGGATCAAGCAGAAGACGATCGGCGCGAAGGAAGCGGGCGCGGACGTCTTCATCGTCCCGGACGCGAACGCCGAAGAGGCGCGCAAGTACGCGGACGGGCTCGAGATCGTCGCGGTCTCGACCTTCGACGAAGCGATCGACGCGCTGGCTAAGCGGTAACCGCGGCGGCTTCGCGCACGAGGCCGGCGAGGCGCGCGATGCCCTCGTCGATCTCCTCGGCGGTCGCGAAGCTGAAGGCGAGCCGCGCCGAATGCTCGCCGCCGGGCCCGAAGTAGAAGTCGGAGCCCTTCACGAACGTGACGTCGGCCTCGGTCGCCCGGTCGAGCAGCTCGCCGGCGTCGATGCCGGGCGGGAAGTCGAGCCACAGGAAGTAGCCGCCCTCGGGCCGGTTCCAGCGCATGCTCTTCGGCGCCTCGCGTTCGAGCGCGGCCAGCATGGCGTCCCGGCGGATCCGCAGGCCGTCGCGGGTGCGCTCGAGGTTCGGCTCGAAGATCCCCTGGCTCGCGAACTCGTGCAGCGCGGCCTGCACGAAGATCGACGGCGACACGTAGTTCTCGAGCACCTGCTGCTCGATCGCGCCGACGAGCTCCTCGGGGAGGATCACGTAGCCGACGCGGATGCCCGGCGCGATCGTCTTCGAGAACGAGCTGAGGAAGAGGACGCCCTCGCCGCCGCTCGTCTCGAAGAGCGTCGGGATGGTCTCGCCGTCGAAGCGGAGGAGCCCGTAGGGATCGTCCTCGAGGATCGTGGAGCCGGTCGCGGTCGCGAGGTCGAGCAGCCGGCCGCGATTCTCGGCCGCGAGTGTGCGCCCACTCGGGTTCTGGAAGGTCGGGATCGTGTAGATGAGCTTCGGCCCGGGCGTCGACTCGACCGCGACGCTCAGGGCGTCCACGTCGAGCCCGTCCTCGCGCAGCGGAATCGAGACGACGCGGGCGCCGATGCCGCGGAGGATCCCGAGCGAGCGGTCGTAGCAGGGCGCCTCGACGAAGACGGTCGCGTCCTTCTCGACGAACGTTCGGGCGACGAAGTTGAAGCCCTGGAGCGAGCCGGTCGTGAGGACGACGCGGTTCGGGTCGACGTCGTGCCGGGCCGCGACCCAGTCGCGAAGCGGCGGGTAGCCGGAGGGCGGCCCGTAGTTCAGCGCGCGCGCCCCGTCCTTCTCCGCGGCCGCCTTGGCGCAGGCGCCGAAGGCCTCGGACGGAAGCAGGTCCGGGCCGGGAATCCCGCGTGCGAAGGAGATGACGCTCATGGCAGAGAGTCTAGTCAGGGGCCCGCGGCCGAGGAGAGGACCGAGCGCGACTCCGCGCGGGCCTCGCGCCACCAGACGATCTCGTACGTGTGCAACGCCACCCAAACGCCGGTGACGAGCGCCAGCGCGGCGAGCGCCGGAACCATCGTCGCGACCGGCAGAAGGAGGAGAAGCACGAGCGCCGCGACGAACCGGCCGCGGCTCACCCGCCGCCGGTGTTCGACCCGCATCCGGATCGCCGACCACGTCAGCAGGTAGAGCGCGCTCCCGCCGCACAGCGCCAGGGCGACGACGGTGTCGAGCTCGTCGCCGACGTGCGAGACGATGTTCTTCATCGCGAACGCGAACAGGACGATCCCGACGATCATCGGGAAGTGCAGGTACGTGTAGACGTCGCGGGCGAGGGCGATGCGCTCCGGCCCCTGGGCGTCCCCGAGCATTTGCTCGGCACGGATGGAGAAGAAGTCGAAGTACGCGAGCCAGAACGAGGTGGCGACGAGGAGCCCGAGGATGGCGGCGACGACCTCGCCCAGCCCGAGGCCGATCCCGTTCGCACCGATCCCGATGGCGATGAACGCCTCGCCGAGCGCGATGATCACCACGAGGCCGTGGCGCTCCGCGAAGTGGGACGGGTACACCTGCCAGCCCGTCGATCCGCTCAGCACGGCGCCGAAGTACACGCCCGCGAGCGCGGCAATCCAGAGCCACGTGCGGGGGGCGCCGTCCACGAAGCCCGCGATGAGGATCAAGGTCGCGCCCAGCAACGGCCACGGCGCCAGCCGCAGCACTGCGCGGAGCAGGTCACGGTCGCCGCGGCCCGCGAGCGCGTAGAGCGTCGTGTGCATCGCACAGACGACGAGGAAGGCGGCGCCGAAGAGCACACCCTCGTCCCCGAACGCGCCCGGCACCGCAAGCGCCGCGATGAAGATCGCGATTAGCGCGACGAGCAGCGCGGCGCCGACCGCGCTCTCCTCGGGGTCGACGATGTTCGTCAGCCACGCGTAGGAAGCCCAGGCCCACCACAGCGCGGCGAGGACGAGCACGCCCCGCCCGATCCCGGCGAACGTCGGCTCGTTGGCGAGCAGCGTCGCGACCTGGGTGAACGCGAAGACGAAGACGAGGTCGAAGAAGAGCTCGCGCGGTGTGACGCGGTGCTCGTGTTCGGCGGCCGCGACAGGCATCCGCCGGACCCTAACGCCGGGTTTGGCTAGCTGCCGACGGCTTCGGCGACGAGCGCGGCGACCTCGGTCGGGTTCGTCCCGACGCGGACGCCCTGGGCCTCGAGCGCTTCCTTCTTCGCCTGGGCAGTGCCGGCCGAGCCGGAGATGATCGCGCCCGCGTGGCCCATCGTCTTCCCCGGAGGAGCCGTGAAGCCGGCGATGTACGCGATCACGGGCGTCTTCATGTTCTCGCCGATGTAGGCCGCGGCCTTCTCCTCCTCGGAGCCGCCGATCTCGCCGACCATGACGACCAGTTCCGTCTCCTCGTCGGCCTCGAACTTCTCGAGGATGTCGATGAAGGACGAGCCGACGACCGGGTCGCCGCCGATGCCGACGATCGTGGACTGGCCGATCCCGAGCTGGGTCAGCTCGTGGCCGATCTGGTAGGTCAGCGTCCCGGAGCGGGAGACGAGCCCGACCTTGCCCGGCGCTGAAGATCTCGGCGGGGATGATCCCGACGTTCGCCTTGCCCGGCGAGAGGCAGCCGGGACAGTTCGGGCCGATCAGCGTGGTCCCCTTCGGCCGCGCGTGGTTGTACACGCGCAGCATGTCGTGCGCTGGAATCCCCTCGGTGATGCATATGACCGTCTCGATGCCGGCGTCGATCGCCTCGAAGGTCGCGTCCGCCGCAAAGCGCGCCGGAACGAAGACCATCGCCGTGTTCGCGCCCGCCTCGGCGACGGCGTCGCGCACCGTGTCGAAGACCGGGATGCCGTCGACGTCCTCGCCACCCTTGCCCGGCGTCACTCCGGCGACCACGTTCGTGCCGTAGTCGCGGTTGCGCGTCGTGTGGAAGGAGCCCTCGCGCCCGGTGATCCCCTGGACGAGGAGCCGCGTCTCGTTGGTGACGATGATCGCCACTAGCTGACCTCCACGGCCTTCTTCGCGGCGTCGAGCATCGTCGCCTCGACGTAGAGGTTCGGCGGCGCGGCCTCGGCCAGGAGTCGCCGGCCCTCCTCGGCGTTCGTGCCGTCGAGGCGCACCACGATCGGCTGCTTCAGGTCGAGCTGCCCGAGCGCCGTGAGGATCCCGCGCGCGACCTCGTCGCAGCGGGTGATCCCGCCGAAGATGTTGAAGAGGATCGAGCGCACCTGGGGATCGGCGGAGATGATCTCGAGCGCGTCGACCACGCCCTGCGCGTCGCCGCCGCCGCCGAGGTCGCAGAAGTTCGCGGGCCTCCCGCCGGCCTGCGCGATTACGTCCAGCGTGGACATGACGAGCCCGGCGCCGTTTCCGAGGATTCCGACCTCGCCGTCGAGCTTCACGTACGTGACGTCCTTCGCACGAGCAGCCCGCTCCTCGGCCGGGTAGGCGTCGAGGTCGCGCATCGCCGCGATGTCTTCGTGGCGGTAGAGCGCGTTGTCGTCGACCGTGAACTTCGAGTCGAGCGCCCGCACCTCGCCGTCGGGCGTGACGATCAGCGGATTGATCTCGCACAACATTGCGTCCGCGGCTACGAACGCCTCGTAGAGCTTCCCGATGATCGCGATCACCTGCTTCTGCTCGCCCGGATCGGTGATGCCGCCGTGGAAGCAGAGCCAGCGCGCCTGGTAGGGCTCGAAGCCGACGAGCGGATCGATGTGGAGCTTCGCGAGCGCGTCCGGTGTCTTCTCCGCGACCTCCTCGATGTCGATCCCGCCCTCGCTCGTGAGCATGAAGAGCGGCTTCTTCTCGCCGCGGTCGAACGTGACCGAGAGGTAGTACTCGTTGGCGATGTCGGAGGCGCGCTCGATCCAGAGCTTCTTCACGACGTGCCCGTTGATGTCGAGCCCGAGGATCGCCTCGGCCGCGGAGGCCGCCTCGTCCGGGCTCTCGGCGAGCTTGATCCCGCCCGCCTTACCGCGGCCGCCGGTCAGCACCTGGGCCTTGACGACGACCTGGCCGGTGAGCGTCTCGGCGGCGGCGCGGGCCTCCTCCGGGGTCTCCGCGAGCCGGCCCTCCGAGACGGGAATACCGAACCGCTTGAAGAGCTCCTTGCCCTGGTACTCGTAGAGGTCCATCGGCGGGCGAGTTTATGCGAAGTGGTGAACCGGGTTCGCACGCCGTGCGATTCGGGCATATCGTCGCGTGCTCAAGGGGTCGCAACCGCAACCGAAGGAGACCGAATGTCCAGCCTGCACGACGACGACATCGAGACTCTCGAAGGAACGACTCCGGTGTCCGAGGCGGAGGCCGCCGACGACGCCGACTCGGACGACGCAGACGATTCGGATCACGCGGACGGGTCGGACGACTCGGACGCCGACGACGCGGACACGGGACCTGCGGACTCCGGCGAGTAGCGCAACCGCCTCGGCGCTCTCCCGCTGCGTCGAGCCGGTCTCGGCCGAGGAGTTCCTCTCCGAGCATTGGGAGCGGCTGCCGCTCGTAGTCGATCGCGGCGGCCGCTCGAGCTTCGACGACCTCGTCTCCGAGGACGATCTCGAGCAGCTGGTCTGCTCGGGCGCCTTGCGCTCACCGGCATTCCGGCTGGTCAAGGCCGGCGAGCAGCTACGGCTGCGCGACCACGCGATCGACATTCCTTGGCGTCCGCTCCCGTTCACCGGCGTGGCGAATCCGGGCGCGGTCGCGGAGGCCTTCGCGGGCGGCGCCTCGATCGTCGCGCAGGGGCTCCACCACTGGTGGCCGCCGATCGCCCGGTTCTGCCGCGACCTCGAGGCCGAGCTCCGTCATCCGGCCCAGGGGAACGCGTACTGGACGCCGCGCGACTCGCAGGGGCTGCCGGTGCACCACGACACGCATGACGTGTTCGTCCTGCAGATCGCGGGCGAGAAGCGCTGGCTCGTCTACGAGCCCGTGCTGGAGCTACCGCTCAAGGACCAGCGCTACTCCGAGTCGCTCGGCGGGCCCGGCGAGATCGTCCACGACGTCGTCCTGCGGGCGGGCGACACGCTCTACCTCCCGCGCGGCTGGCTCCACCAGGCGGTCACGTCGGAGACGGACTCGCTCCACCTGACCGTCGGCGTGAACGTCTACACGTGGATCGACGCGCTGAAGGCGGCGCTGCATGCCGCGGAGAACGAGGTCGAGCTGCGTCGGTCGGTGCCCACCGACGGTGAAGGCGGCGCGGAGCTGGTGGAGCTGCTCGCGGCGCGCCTCGACCCTGAATCGGTTCAGCGCCGGATGCGGCGCAAGTTCGTCATCTCACGCCGCCCGATACTCGAGAACCGGATCTCGGAGCTGCGGGCGCTCGACGATCTCGGGCCGGACACGGAGGTCGAGCGGCGCGCGACCGTGATCGCCGACCTGCACGACCGGCGCGACGGCTCGATCGAGCTCGCGTTCGAGGGCAAGCGGATCGCGTTTCCCGCGCACGCGCGCGAGGAGATCGACGCGCTGGCGCTCGGCGACGGCCCCACGACGGCCGCGGATCTTCCGGGCGACCTGGACGAGGCAAGCCGCCTCGTGCTCGTCCGCCGGCTCGTGCGCGAGGCTTCCTCCGCCTGGCGGAGTGATCGGTCAGAGCCTCCCGGCCCCGCGGCGCGCCTCTGGTTCAGGCACCCGGTTCTCGACGATGAACGACCAGGTCACTGTGGCGTTGCCTTCGGATTTCCACTGCCGATGCCCAACTCGATGTCCGCGCCGAAGTTGAAGAACACGTCGCCTGCCACCTGGACGCTCGCATACGGGTCGATCGACGTCTGAAGTTTCCCGTCGATGTAGTCGTCGCCGCCCAACCCGAAGTAGCCGTCGAATTCCGCGCCCAGAGTCGCGATGACTCCGACCGTCTCGGTCGCTTTGCCGCTCACCCCGATGGAGCCGGTGGGGTGGGCGGTGAGGATCATCGGCACCGGGCCTGCCATGAACCAGATCGCGATCTTGGGGAGATCGAGCTTGCAACTGGCACCGGCCTCGACCGTCGCTGTCGCTTCCAGTTTCGCCTCGACGCCGAACTCGCCGTCGAACGATGCGCCGATCGGCACGTTCTTGCCGAAGACCTCGGTCTTCGCGAGCGTGGCATGGAGGTCACCGAACGGATCCAAGTCGCGGACGACGTCGAGATTGCCGGTGACGACGCCGTCACAGGAGATGACGCCGCCGGCTGTGGTGACTCCCGATCGCCGCGCCGATCCCAGGCCGGCCGGCAGGGTCTGAACCGGCAGTGCCTCGAAACTGGGCACATTGATGTCCAGGTAGTCGAAGGCTTCCGCAAGCCCGGCCGGAGCCAGTGTCACCGACTTCCCGTCAGCCGAGATCGCAGTCACCTTGCCCAGGTACCCCGTTGGGATGTCGGTGTCGGGCGGGAGCACCCGACTTTGGCCCAGCGTCGGCGTACGGCCGGTAGGCACGGAGGTCGTCACCTTCCCATTGCTCGCGCTGGTGACGACGGCGGCCGGGTTGGTGATCATGACCGTTGCCGGATTGGTCACGACGGTCGCCGTCTCGCCCGAGACGTCGGTGGGTGGGGCGGTCACGATGGTCGACACCGGACCGACCCACGCACTCGACCCGGCCGCTTGTGCGAACACGGAGTAGGCGTAGGTCTCACCCGGTGACACCTCGGTGTCGGTGGCGGAGGCCCCATCGACAGCGACCATGGTTCCCTAAGGCTTCCTGACGCTCGCCTAGATCACGCGGTGCCCGACCACCGCGCAGTGGAGCGCGCGCTTGGGGTCGGCGCTGCCGCACGTGAGGTAGCGCTCGGGCCCGCGCAGCCGGGGGCGAATGTCGACCTCGTGCGTCTCGCCCTTGCGCTCGTCGCGGAAGCGGACGCGGACGCCGTCACCCTGCCGCTCCGCGCCGGTGAAGACCACGTCGTCGATCCCGCGCGACCGCGTCTTCGCCCGCACGGCCCGCTCGGCGGCCTGCACCGGGAACGGATAGGTCGAGCGGCCGCGGTAGCGCTTCAGCCGGATCCGGCCCCGGTCGTGCTCGCCGAGGATCCCGCCGAGATCGTCCTCCTCGACCCACCCGAAGTAGAGGCCCTCGGGGAGGAGGACCATGTTCGCGGCGAACCGGTCGCCGCCGACGTGCGTCGACTGCCACGACCAGGACGGATCGACCGTGCGGTTCAGCGCGTCGTAGAGCGGCTGGCCGTAGCGGGCGCAGCAGCGGTCGCGCACGCCGTGCGTGCAGACGACGACGAGCGGATGCTCGACGGGCACCGCGGGCTCCCTCCCGCGCGCGAGCGCAACCAGATCGAGCTCGAGCAGGTCGTCGTGGTCTTCGAACTCCAGCGTGTCCAGCCGCTCCTTGCCCGGCTTCGAGGACGCGACGAAGAGCTTCCTCCTGCGCGGCCCGCGCCGCTCGGGGCGCTTGATGAAGAGAAGGCGCGAGTGCGGCAGCCGCGCCAGCGTCTCGCGCAGGTGCTCCTTCAGCGGCTCCGACAGGACGCTCCCGGCGAGGAGCTCGCGATCCCAGCGGCCCCGGTACTCGACGAGCAGCCACGTGTCGATCCGGCTCGCGGTCGCCGTTAGGGACTCCCCGGAATCCCGGGCGACCTCGGAGCAAAACGGTCTCGCCACCCGCGGAACGCTAGCTAGCGACCATGCACAGGAGCTGCCCGGCCTTCACCGCGTCGCCGGGCGCGACCGTGAGCCCGCTTACCGTCCCGTCGCGGTGCGCGCGGATCTCGTTCTCCATCTTCATCGCCTCGATCACACAGAGGACGACGCCCGCCGTGACCTCCTCGCCGTCCGCGACCTCGACCGCGAGGACGGTGCCCTGCATCGGGCTCACGACCGCCTCGGTTCCCGCGCCGCTCGCCGCGCCGGCCTCGCGCTCGCGGCGGCGCCGGGCGAGCTCCATGTGCGGCGGCTCGGGCTCGACCAGGGTCACGTCGAAGCGGCGCCCCTCGATCTCGACGCCGACCGAGCGTCCTCGCTCCCGGCCGGAAGCGACCGCGCCCGACACGGCCGGGACGAACTCGGCGGCCTGCGCCGCCAGCTCGGGCGAGTCGACCACGCCGTGGCAGGTCTCCCCGGCGATGAAGCACGGGTGGGAGAGAAGCGCCCGGTGGAACGGGATCAGCGTGGTCACGCCCTCGACCACGAACTCCTCGAGCGCCCGGAGCATCCGCATCCGCGCCCGTTCGCGGTCAGAGTCCCAGACGCAGAGCTTCGCGACCATCGGGTCGTAGAGCGCCAGGATCTCCGAGCCCGCCTCGACCCCGGAGTCGACGCGCACGCCCGGCCCGGCCGGCTCGCGGTACGCGGTGATCGTCCCCGGCGCCGGGAGAAACCCGCTCGCGACGTCCTCGGCGTTGATGCGGCACTCGAACGCGTGGCCCCGGAAGGCGACGTCCTCCTGGCGCACGGACAACGGCTCGCCGGCGGCGATGAGGATCTGCTCGCGCACGAGGTCGATCCCGGTCACGAGCTCGGTGACGGTGTGCTCGACCTGGATCCGCGTGTTCATCTCGAGGAAGAAGTAGTTGCCGTCGCGGATCGAGCAGGCCCTCGATCGTCCCGGCGCTGCGGTAGCCGACGGCGCGCGCCGCGTCGACGGCGATCTGGCCGATCCGCGCGCGCAGCTCGGCGTCGACCGCCGGGGAGGGTGTCTCCTCGACGAGCTTCTGGTGGCGGCGCTGGATCGTGCAGTCGCGCTCGCCGAGATGGATGACCGAGCCGTGTGCATCCGCGAGCACCTGCACCTCGACGTGGCGCGGGTCGCGGACGAGCTTCTCGACGTAGACGGTCGCGTCGGAGAAGTACGCCTCGCCCTCGCGCTGCGCCGACGCGAGCGCACGCTCGGCCTCGTCGGCGGACTCGACCACCTTCAGGCCCTTGCCGCCGCCGCCCGCCGACGCCTTCACCGCGAGCGGCCAGCCGTACTCGTCGCCGAGCCGGACGAGCTCCTCGGCAGTCGTCACCGGATCCGTCGTCCCCGGGATGACGGGAACGCCGGCGCCGGACATGAGCCGCCGCGCCTCGATCTTCGAGCCCATCGCCTCGATCGCCTCGGGCGGCGGGCCGATCCAGACGATCCCGGCCTCCTCGCACGCGCGGGCAAAGGCGGCGTTCTCCGCGAGGAACCCGTAGCCGGGATGGATCGCTTCGGCTCCGGCACGTTGCGCCGCGTCGAGGATCCGCTCGACGTTCAGGTAGCTCTCGGCCGGCGCGCCCGGGCCGACGAGGAACGCCTCCCCGGCGGAGCGGACGTGCAGCGACCCGCGGTCGGCCTCCGAGTAGACGGCCACGGTGGCGATCCCGAGCTCGCGCAGCGTGCGGAAGACGCGAATCGCGATTTCGCCGCGATTCGCGACCAGGACCTTCGAAAACGGAGCGGCCACGGGCACGCGGCGTATTCTGTCCGAATGAGCTTTGCGAACCAGTTGACCGTCGGACGCACCGTCGCGGTCCCGGTCGTGATCCTGCTCTTCGCCTGGGACTTCCCCAACCACTACTACTGGGGAACCGCCGTGTTCTGCGTCGCGATGGCGACCGACTGGCTGGACGGCTGGTGGGCGCGCCGCGTCGGCGAGTCGTCCGATCTCGGCGGCCTGCTCGACCCGATCGCCGACAAGGTGCTCGTCCTCGCCGCGCTGATCATGCTGATCGGCGACGCGTTCCCCGCCTGGATGGTCTCGCTGATCGTCGTCCGCGAGATCCTCGTCTCGGGCCTGCGTCTCGCGGCGCTGGAGCGCGGCGTCGTCATGAGCGCCCGCGACCTCGGGAAGCTGAAGACCTGGGCCCAGGCGATCGCCGCCGGGCTCGGCGGACTCGCCGCCGGCGGGGCGATCAACGAGGACATCGCCTGGGTCGCGCTGCTCATCGCCTTGATCCTGACCTGGGTGTCCGGGCTCGACTACGCCCGCATCGCCCCGAGCGTGCTCCGTGGCCGCCAACCTGCGTAACTTCTCCCGCGACGACGCGGACGAGATCGTCGCCCTGAGCCGCGCGACGCTCTCCCGGCCCGAGTTCCAGGTCGGCAACCCGATCTGGACGACCCTGGACGAGCTCACCAGCGAGATCGCCGACTGGGATCCGCCGGCCGAGGAGACGCTCATCGCGGTCGAGGACGAGAGCGGCAAGGTGGTCGCGTTCGGCGGCATCGAGCGGCCGGCCGGATTCCCGCACGCCGAGCTCTTCGGGCCCCTCGTCGCGATCGAGGCGCGGGGCCACCGGCTGGGGACGCGCCTGCTCGAAACCTCGGTCGAGCGCGCCCGCGCCGCGGGCTCCAACGCGATCTACGGGTCGGTCGGAACGCGCAACGCGGCCGGGCGGATCCTGCTCGAGCGCCAGGGGTTCCAGGTGCGCGGCCGCCCGCAGGCGACGTTCAAGCTCCAGCCGGAGTCGCACCGCCCCGCCGAGGAGGAGCCCGAGGGAGTCGTCGTCCGCCGCGCGATCGAGGACGACCTGCCGTCGGCGCTCCAGCTCTACCACGAGTGCTTCCCGGCCGGAAGCTTCCCCGACGCCGTCTGGCGCGAGAACGTCTCCACGGGAACCGTCTACGCCGCCGAGGACGAGGGTCGGCTCGTCGCCGTGCTGAACATCGACCCGAGCGACCGCTGGATCTACCACGTGGGTGTCACGACGAGCGCGCGAAACCGCGGCGTCGGCTCCTACCTCCTCAGCCGCTCGCTGGTCGACTACTGGGAGCAGCACCCCGGCCAGTCGCTCGGCCTCGACGTGGACGCGGACAACGTCCCCGCGATCAAGCTCTACCGCCGCCAGGGCTTCGCGCCCTGGCTCGTGCTCCAGACGTTCAAGCTCGAGCTCTAGAAGTCGGGCTCGACCGACTCGCGGACGCCCTCGCGCCACCATTCGCTGCGCGACTCGTCGTCCGGTTTCTTCAGCACTCGTTGCAGCGCCTCGAGCTCCTCGGGCGTCGGCTCGGGCACGATTTCGAGCCCCTCGCGGGACTGGTCGGCGGCCATGCGCGTGATTAAAGCCGTTCCGGGGCTCCGACGATACGAATTGGGATGCGTCGCCTTGCCATCTGCCTCGCCGTGCTCGCGACTCTCGTCGTCGCGCCGTCGGTCTCGGCCGCTTCCTGGGCGAAGCCGTACATCCGCGAGGCCGTGCAGAGCGGGCTCATGGGCCCGAGCGTCGCCAAGTTCCGTCCGAACGACGCGCTGACGCGCCGTGACCTCGGCCTGATCGTCGCGGGCATCACGCAGCGCAAGCGCGTCGTCTCGAAGCCCGACCGGAAGGTGACGATGACCGAGCTGAACCACGCGCTCGTGAACGCCGTCGGGCTCGCGCCCGCCTCGGCCGCCTTCCGCGCCGAGCTCGGCCGCGCAGGACTCAGCCCGACCGCCCGCGCCGGCTGGGAGTCCGTGGCCCGGCTGCTGGCGCTTCGCTACAACCATCCTTCCAACCGGGACGACCTCGAGCTGCGCCCGAAGGACACGGCAACACGTGCCGAGACCGCCTACTCCGTCTGGCGGCTCCTGAACATCTCCGAGTGGGACCTCGAGCGCGTGAACGAGCTCACCGCCGCGTTCCACCTGCCGAAGTACACGGACTGGCAGAAGCGCGTCCTCACGCGCGCGGTGAAGTTCGTCGGCTACCCGTACGTGTGGGGCGGCATGTCCGAGGAGCGCCAGACGCTCTTCGGCGTCACCTCGCGCGGCGGCTTCGACTGCTCCGGCTTCGTCTGGCGCGTCTACAAGCTCGAAGGCTGGAGCGGGGCTCCGGCGCTCGGCACCACGATCCACGGGCGGACGACCTACCAGATGGCCGGCGAGATGAAGAGAAGGCGGCGGATCCCGCTGGCGAAGCTTCGCCCGGCCGACGTGATCTTCTACGGGCGCGGCCCAAGATCGGCTCCGAGCGACATCAACCACACCGGCCTGGCGCTCGGCGGCGGCTGGTTCGTCCACTCGTCCGGCCAGGGCACCACGATCGCGCCCCTCAGCGGCTGGTACCAGAGCGGTTTCGCGTGGGCCCGAAGGCCACTCCGCGAAGCCGGTCTCGGTTAACCCGACCTTCTTGACGAATCCCCCGTTCGAGTGATGCCAGGGGCCTACAGCCGCCTGGATACTGGCTTCTTCAGCGGTACTAGGGAGGATTTACATGTTGCATTGGAAGAGCAGGCTTCTTTTCGGCCTGATTGCGGCGCTCTCGATCCTTAGCGCAATCGGAGCCGGATGGACGTGGCGGCTGTAACAGAGCCGAATTCGGGGATGGATCGCGGTCCGGGCGCGGACGCGGCCGAAAGGCTGCGCTCGGCCCGCCCCTCCACCGAGTCCACCAACCCGTCCTCGCGCGTTCTCTGGGTACTCGTACCCGTGACCGCGGTCGGGTTCGTCGTCCTCATCGCGGCTGCCGCGACGCTGACGACGCTGGGCCTCACGCTGAACGACTGGGCGGGCATCGGCCTGCTCGTCGTCGGCGCGATGCTCGCTGAGCTGTTCCCCGTTCCGATCGACCTCGAAGGAGTTGCCGCCGGCGGCGTCTCGCTCGCAGCGGTCTTCATCGTCGGAGCGGCGGTCATCTACGGCTGGGCGCCGGCGGTCCTCGTCGCATTCGTCGCCCTGGCCGTCATCCAGCTCGTGCAGCGGCGCGGGCTCGACAAGCTTCTCTACAACGGCGCGGTCTACGTGATCGGCGCTGCAACGGCCGGAGCGGCCGCAGCCGGCGTGGGCTCGCTCGGCCTCGAGTCGAACGAGGGCGTCCTGGCGCTCGTGCTCACCGTCTGCGCCGGAGCGTCCGCGTTCTACATCACGAACGTCGCCCTTATCGGCATCGTCGTCGCCCGCGCGGCGCAGGAATCGATCGTCGCGCTGGTCATGCGCTCGCTGCGCCGGACGGCGATCCCGTTCGCGATCATGGCCTCGATCACGCTGATCCTGACCGAGCTGTGGCCGCACTCGCCGCTCCTCTCGCTCGCGCTCGTCGGCCCGCTCGTGGCCGTGGCGCTCTACCAGCGCTCGGTGCACGAGGCGCTCAGCGCGATGCGCCTGGCCCTGACCGATCCGCTGACCGGACTCGGCAACCACCGGCATTTCCACGAACGGCTCCAGACCGATCTCGACCGGGCCGAGGAGCGCGGCACCCGCCTCGCACTCTGCCTCGTAGACATCGACGACTTTAAACGCGTGAACGACCGGCACGGGCATCCCGTCGGAGACGACGTGCTCGCGCAGGTTGCGACGCGACTGCGGCAAGGCGGCGAGGCCTTCAGGCTGGGCGGCGACGAATTCGCGCTGCTCCTACCGGGACGGACTGAGACCGAGGCACTCGCGATCGCGAGATCCGTGATCGACCGGGTCGCCGCCATGAAACTTGCGCACGGGGAGGTGCTGACCGTCTCCGCGGGCGTGGCCGTCTACCCCGACCACGGCCTCGACCGGAGCGAGCTCGTCCGCGTGGCGGACAACGCGCTCTACACGTCGAAGAACCAGGGCAAGGGCAGCGTGACCGTCTACCGGCCGGGCGCGCCCGAGATCGGCGACCTCCATCTGCTCGCGACCGGGAACGACCGGCAGGCGCGCTTCCTCGCCGCCGCCGGCCTCGCCCGCGCGGTCGACGCACGCGACGCGTACACCGGCGAGCATTCCGCCGAGGTCGGCGAGTTGGCGGCGCGCATCGGAGCCCGCATGGCGCTGCACGCGACCGAGGTCGAGCTCCTCCGCCTGGCCGGCAGCCTGCACGACGTCGGCAAGCTCGCCATCCCCGAGGAGATCCTCCGCAAGCCGGGCCCGCTGAGCGCACCCGAGCGGCTCGTGCTCGAGCGTCACCCCCAGATCGGCTTCCGGATGCTCGACTCGCTCGGCATCGAGCCGGTTGCGACCTGGGTGCTCCACCACCATGAGCGCTGGGACGGCGCCGGCTACCCGAACAACCTCTCCGGCGAGATGATTCCGCTGGGCGCGCGCATCCTCTTCGTCGCCGACGCCTACGACGCGATGACGACCGAGCGCGTGTACCGAGGACGGCTTTCCCACGAGCACGCCGTCCGCGAGCTCGAACGGTGCGCCGGGACGCAGTTCGATCCGAACGTCGTCGAGGCGTTCAAGGCCGAGGTCGCGGAGATGGGCTCGCCCGAGTCCGCGCAGCCGACGCTCAGCATCGTCGCCTCGTAGACGTGGGCTACTCCACCGGCTCGCTCCTCCAGCTCGGCGATGGGCCGTTCCGCAAGGTCCGGCAGGCCCTCGGCGTGACCGCGTTCGGCGTGAACGGTCTCGTCCTCGAGCCAGGGCAGGAGTGGTTCGAGCATTACCACGAGCAGCAGGACGAGCTCTACTTCGTCCATTCCGGCGTGGCCGGGTTCGCGATCGAAGGAAACGAGTTCGAGCTCGGACCGGGCGGACTCGTCCACGTGGAGTCGACGACGCCGCGCCGGTTCTGGAACGCCGGGGACGAGGATCTCGTCCTGCTGATCATCGGCGGCTCGGGCGGCTACGTCGGCCGCGACGGCCAGATGGTCGATCCGGCCGATGTGGAACGACGCCGCGCCGTCTCCGCAGGCGATCTCAGCGCGATCAAGCGGCGCGACGGCTAGGCCGCGGCTCCGGCGGGCCGAGCGCCGACTGCGGAAAGTTGGCACAAACCCGGCACAGACACGCGCGGAGTTGCGAGCTACCTTCGATCGTGGGTGGCGGGTGGAGGGTCTCCCCTCCCAGGGCGGGGTGGTCGCGCGCACGCGACACACAGAACCCTGCGCCGGCGCCGAACGGAAGCGACGGCTAGAGGCTAGAGCGGGATGTTCCCGTGCTTGCGGGGCGGGCGGGGCTCGCGCTTCGTCAGCGCGGTCTCGAGCGCGTCGCAAAGCACCGCACGGGTGCGCCGCGGCTCGATCACGTCGTCCAAGTAGCCGCGCTCGGCCGCCGTGTACGGGTTCGCGAACTTCTCGCGGTAGTCGGCGATCAGCTCGGCTCGCCGGGCTTCCGGGTCGTCGGCCTCCTCGAGCTCCTTGCGGAACACGATGTTCACGGCGCCCTCCGGCCCCATCACCGCGACCTCGGCGGTCGGCCACGCGAAGTTGAAGTCGGCGCGGATGTGCTTGGAGCTCATCACGTCGTACGCGCCGCCGTACGCCTTCCGCGTGATCACCGCGATCTTCGGCACGGTCGCCTCCGAGTACGCGTAGAGCAGCTTGGCGCCGTGGCGGATGATCCCGCCCCACTCCTGCTCCGTCCCCGGGAGGAACCCCGGCACGTCCACGAACGTGATGAGCGGCAGGTTGAACGCGTCGCACGTGCGCACGAACCGCGCGGCCTTGACGGACGAGTCGATGTCGAGCGTCCCCGCCAGCGCGCTCGGGTTGTTCGCGACCACGCCGACGGGGTGACCGCCGAGCCGCGCGAAGCCGCACAGGATGTTCTCCGCCCAGAGCGGCTGCACCTCGAGGAACTCGCCGTCGTCGACGACCCGGTGGACGACGTCGCGCATGTCGTACGGCTTGTTCGAGCTCTCCGGGACGATCGAGTCGAGCTCGGTGTCCTCGCGGTCGACCGGGTCGGTGGGCGCGAAGTAGGGCGGCGGCTCGACGTTGTTCTGCGGGAGGAACGAGAGCAGGTAGCGCGCGTCCTCGAGGCACTCCTCCTCGCTCGCCGCGGCGAAGTGGGCGACGCCCGACTTCGACGCGTGCGTGTCCGCCCCGCCGAGCTCCTCGAACGTGACCTCCTCGCCCGTGACCGTCTTCACGACCTCGGGCCCCGTGATGAACATGTACGAGGTTTCCTTGACCATGAGGATGAAGTCGGTCATCGCCGGCGAGTAAACGGCGCCGCCGGCGGTCGGGCCCATGACGAGCGAGATCTGCGGGATCACTCCGGAGGCCTGGACGTTGCGCCAGAAGATCTCCGCGTAGCCGCCGAGCGAGACGACGCCCTCCTGGATCCGCGCGCCGCCCGAGTCGTTGATCCCGATCAGCGGGCAGCCGTACTTCACGGCCAGGTCCATGACCTTGCAGATCTTCTCGGCGAACGCCTCCGAGAGCGTGCCGCCGAAGACCGTGAAGTCCTGGGAGAAGACGAAGACCTTGCGGCCGAAGATCGTCCCGTACCCGGTCACGACGGCGTCGCCCCACGGCCGCTTGTCCATCATCGCCGGGTTGCGGTGGCGCACGTAGCGGTCGAGCTCGACGAACGAGCCGGGGTCGAGGAGCTTCTCCAGCCGCTCGCGCGCGAGGAGCTTGCCGCGGTCGCGCTGCCGCTGGACGGCCTTCTCGTCGCCGGCGTGGAGCGCCTCGTCGCGCAGCCGTTCGAACTTGGCGAAGGCGTCCTCGTCGGTGGGCATGCGGGGAGCCTAGGCGATGGCCCGGCGCAGCCGGTCGACCTGCAGCTGCTTCCGCATGATCATGTGCTCCATCGTGTGCTCGAGCGCCTCGCCCGGGCCGAAGTCGCCGGCCGGTGCGATCGTCTCGCGCAGCGCCTCGATCGTCTCTTCCTCGGAGGAGACGAGCCGCTTCGCCATCTTCACGGGATCTGCGTCCCAGCCCGGCTCGGCGGGCTTCGTGGCGGGCTCGCCGCCGACCGAGACGATCTTCTCCACCAGGATCCCGGCGTCCTCCAGGTCGGCGAGCGCCCACTCCGTGTACGTGTCGGTGAGCCCGGCAAACTCCACGCCCGTGGCGCTTCCGCCGGCGAGCGTGTACTCGGCGACCGAGCGCAGCTGCAGTGCGAGCGCCTTGTTCAGGCACTTCACGGTCTTCGCGACATCCATCTCGACTTCGGCCATGGAACCGTCCTACCCCAGGCGGGCGGCGAACCAATCCCACAGACGCGGAGGGCCGGCGATTGCCGGCCCTCCGAGAGCGTCCGTTCGAGCCTCCGGCCTAGCTGCCGCCGGGCTGGAGGATGCCGTTCACGCGGAGCGCGTACGGCGCGTAGTCGAAGATCGACTCGGTCGGCTCGTCGTACATGACGAGGATCGCGACCGTGTCGGCCTTCTTCGGGAGTGCCTTGTCGAGCTCGCGCTCGCTCCAGAACCCGTTGTTGCGGCGGTTCAGCTTGAGCGTCGTGCGCGAGATCTTCTTGTGGTCCTTCGTGTAGGCGACGAGCTGCAACGTGTACCCATCGATCTCGACCGGGTTGAGTTGCGTGGCCGACTGCCAGCCGGTGAGCGACGCGCCGTCGGAGAGGAGCGTGCCGTTCAGCCGGACGTTGTCGACCCACCAGCCGAGGCCGCCCGTGTTGATGTCCGTGATGTACCGGAACGAGAGCAGCACGGTCTGGCCGGCGTAGGCGGAGACGTCGAAGCTCTCCGCGCGCCACCCGCCGGAGTCGCCGTTGAAGCCGGGCAGGTTGTCGACGAGCACGTCGTCGGCTCCTGCGTCCAGCTCGTCCACGGTGTCGGCGTTGCCGAGGCTCGTCCAGGTCGCACCGTTGTCGGTGGAGATCTGCACGTACCCGGAGTCGAAGCCGAACTCCGTGTCCCACTGCATGTCCGCGGTGAGCGTCGCCGGCGCGGCCGGGATCGTCACCGAGCGGAGGATCGCCCGGTCGAGGTTGTCGCCGGCGCCCGAGTAGAGCGACGGGTTGCCGGTGTGCCCGGCCGGGTTCGGATCGACGGTCCACTCGACCGGCTTCGGCTCGTGCTGGGTCTCGCCGTCGAACGAGATCCACTTGAGCTTCGAGGCCGAGACGTACTTGCCGCGCGAATCGCGGAGCCGCACGTAGTCGGATCCGTTGGGCGGCGCGCCGGGCGAGTCGTACGCGTCCGGCGTGTCCCAGTTGATGAGCGCGTCGAGCGTCGGGATCCAGTACGGCCTCTCGTCCTTGCCGATCTTCGGCTTGTGGCCGTGGCGGGCACGGAAGCCCCACGGCCAGTGGCCGTCCTCGAACCGTCCGCCGTCGTCGATCACGCCGTCGAGCGCGACCGCGGCGGCCCACTCGTGGAGGATCTGCTCGGACGTCTTGTGCGTGCGGAACTTCTTCAGGACCTCCTGGAGCCCCTCGAGCCCGTTGCCCGGGGCGCGGTGGAGCGCGGTCATGAACTTGTTGCCGTACCGCCCGTGCAGGAACTCCATCATCGAGTAGGCGGCCCCGTAGTCGCAGAGGATCTCGGCCTCGTTGTCGGGAACCTGGTCGCCCCACAGCGTGAGCGAGTTCTCAGGCCCTCCCGGTCTCGGGTTCGGATTTGCCGGGGTGAGCACGCTCGACCAGCCGAGGAAGCACTGGATGTGCGAGTCGTTGCCCGTCTTCGTGATCGGGATGGAGCGGATCGACGTAGCCGGTGAGCGTCTGCGCCCAGTCGGCGAGACCCTCGTTCACCCAGCTCGTCTCGTCCGCGTCCGCGTAGTACTCGAGCAGGTGCTCGTACTCGTGGGCGAACGTCCCCTCGTAGAGGAGCGGCCGCGCGGGCGCGCTCGTGCAGAGGTCCGATGACGGCTCGTTGGGCGGGTTCTCGCGCGTGCGGTGAATCCAGTCGAACGCGTCGAGGGTCATCATGTTCCGGTCGCCGAGCTCGTTGAAGAACGACCAGAAGAAGCCGCCGATGTAGGTCAGACCGTTGGCGTTGTTCGTGTCGTAGAAGTTGTCGTCGCGCACGTTGTCGATGAACGTGACGATCTTCGCTCCGTCGCCGGGGAAGAGGAACGACTCGAGCGCTTCCTCGTCGCCGCCCGTCAGCGGGAGCAGGCTCTCGTTGATCTGCGAGCCGTCGCGCGCCGGCGGGATGCTGAAGGTCGCGGACTCCTTCGGATAGATGTTCGACTCGAACTCGTCCACGAAGTAGTTCACGTCCGCGTCGGTGATCACCGTGCGCGGGCCGTTGCGGCAGTCCCCCGCGGGGAACTGCAGATCGTTCGCGACCCAGACCTCCAGATGGGCGCTGACCGCGCGGAGCGTGAAGGTCTTCAGGTAGACGAAATCGGTGTCGTCGTTTGCGAACCACACGCGCTGCGTGCCAACGGCAGGCGTCGTGTTCGCAGCCGCGGTTCGACCCGAGCCACGGGCCGTGCGCTGGAGCATCTTGCTCTCGGCGCCCGCAGGCAGCGGCTTGGCCTTGCCGGCGTTGTAGTCCGGCCCGGTCGGCTGGAGCTGCGGCCCAGCCTTCGCGTTGGTCGCTCCCATGGCGGCGGCCGAGAGAACGAGAAGCGCCGCGCACGCAAGCGCGGCGACTAGAAGAACTCGTCGCATGGATTCCCCCTCATAGATTGCTCGCACACGGTGCCAGCTACCGATACGAAATGTGTGAGGAACCGGATCACCCGGGCGCGAGATGCGAGTCGTACGTCCCGAGCTCGGAGCGGAGGACGCCGCAGATCTCGCCGACCGTGCTGTGCGCCGCGAGCGCCTCGCGCATCGGGTGGAGGAGGTTCCCGTCTCCCAGCGCGGTCTCGCGGACGCGCTCGAGCGCCGCGGCTGCGGCCTCGGCATCGCGCTCGGTGCGAACGCGGGCGGTGCGCTCGACCTGGCGCCGCTCGGCCTCCGGGTCGAGGCGGTGCAGCTCGATCTCCTCCTCGTCGTCCTCGACGAACTTGTTCACGCCGACGATCGTCCGCTCGCCCGACTCGATCGACTCGTTGTAGGCGTAGGCCGCGTCCTCGATCTCGTGCTGGATGAACCCGGCCTCGATCGCCGCGACCGCGCCGCCCAGGTCGTCGATCCGCTGGATCAGCTCGCGGGCGCGCTCCTCGAGCTCGTCCGTCATGGCCTCGATGAAGTACGCGCCGCCGAGCGGATCGGCCGTGTCGGTGCCGCCGGCCTCGGCCGCGAGGATCTGCTGCGTGCGCAGCGCGATGCGGGCCGAGCGCTCCGACGGCAGTGCGAGCGCCTCGTCGAAGCCGTTCGTGTGGATCGACTGCGCGCCGCCGGCCACTGCGGACATTGCCTGGATCGCGACCCGGACGATGTTCGACTCCGGCTGCTGCGCGGTGAGCGTCGAACCGCCGGTCTGCGCGTGGAAGCGAAGCGCCTGCGCCTTCGGGTTCGTCGCGCCGAAGCGGTCGCGCATGATCGAGGCCCAGAGGCGCCGCGCAGCGCGGAACTTCGCGACCTCCTGGAAGAAGTGGTTGTGCGCGTTGAAGAAGAAGGAGAGCCGCTCGCCGAACGTGTCCGGCGAGAGCCCGGCATCGACGGCGGCCTGGCAGTACGCGATGCCGTTCGCGAGCGTGAACGCGAGCTCCTGGACGGCCGTCGCCCCCGCCTCGCGGATGTGGTACCCGGAGATCGAGATCGTGTTCCAGCGCGGCAGCCTCTCGTCGCAGTACGCGAAGAGGTCGGTCGTGATCCGCATCGAGGGGCGCGGCGGAAAGATGTAGTTGCCGCGCGCCGCGTACTCCTTCAGCACGTCGTTTTGGACGGTGCCGCGCAGCTGGTCGCCCGGCGTTCCCTGGCCCTCCGCGACCAGCTCGTACAGGAGGAGGAGCAGCGAGGCCGGCGCGTTGATCGTCATCGACGTCGAGACCTCGCCGAGCGGGATCTCGTCGAACAGGATCTCCATGTCGGCGAGCGAGTCGATCGCGACGCCTGTGCGCCCGACCTCCCCGAGCGCGCGCGGGTCGTCCGAGTCGTAGCCGAGCTGCGTCGGCAGGTCGAAGGCGACCGAGAGCCCGGTCTGCCCGCGCTGGAGCAGGTAGCGGAATCGCTCGTTCGTCTCCTCGGCCGAGGCGAAGCCCGCGTACTGGCGGATCGTCCACGGCCGGCCGCGGTACATCGTCGGGTACGGCCCGCGCGTGAACGGGTACTCGCCCGGCGCCTCGGGCGGAGCGCTCACGTCGTCGGCCGCGTAGACCGGCTTGACCTCGATTCCCGAGTCGGTCTCGCGCCGATTCTCCTCCGTGCCCATGGCGGGACTAGGCTACTCGGCGTGCAGGTGACGGTGAAGCTCTTCGCGGGCCTGCGCGAGCGGGCCGGCTACTCGGAGCGCGTACTCGACGCGGCCACCGTGGGCGACGTCTGGGGCGCGCTCGGCCTTGGCGACGAGCCGGACGGGCTCCTCTACGCCGTCAACCGCACCTACGCGCCGCGCGACCAGGCGCTCGCCGACGGGGACGAGGTCGCGCTCATCCCGCCGGTCTCGGGCGGGGCCTTCCGCATCGGCGAGGAGCCGCTCTCGCTCGACGCCGCCGTCGCCGAGGTCGCCTCGGACGAGGCGGGCGCGATCGCGACGTTCTCCGGCACCGTGCGCCGGCATTCTCGCGGCCGCGAGGTGCTCGCCCTCGAATACGAGGCGTACGCGGAGATGGCCGAGCAGGTTCTGGCCGAAGTGGCCACCGAGCTGCGCGAGCGCTACGAGATCTCCGACGTCGCCATCCACCACAGGATCGGCCGGGTCGAACTGGGCGAGGCGAGCGTCGTGATCGCCGTCTCGGGCCCGCACCGCGCCGACGCCCTCGCCGCCTGCCGGGACGCCATCGACGCGCTGAAGGACCGCGTCCCGGTCTGGAAGAAGGAGCTCTACGAAGGCGGCGAGGAATGGATCGGAAAAGGCTCCTAGGCGCACGCCCAGCAGGGGCGCAGAAATTCCAGCTGGTGGGCCTTTTCTCGGAGCCGCGAATGTGGGACACTACGCGGGCTCGGCTCAGCGACCCATCGTGGAGCGCACGAGAACGACCGACAGCACGGGAGGTTTCTTGATGGAGAGAGGCTCGAAGCGGAAGCGTCTGCGCGCGCCGTCGCCCGCCATGGTTGTCGCCTGCATTGCCCTTGCCGTCACCCTGAGTGGCGTCAGCTATGCGGCGGCGCTGGCCAAGAACAGCGTTGGCTCGGCACAGCTCAAGGATAACGCCGTGGGCACCAAGAAGGTTGCGGATAACGCACTCACCGGCTCCGACATCAACGAGTCGACGCTTGCCGGCGGCTCGATCACCGGCGTGAACGCCGCTCTCCTCGGTGGCCATCCGGCCAGCGATTTCGAGCTGGCCAGCGCCGGCGGAGGTTCCGACTCGTACGTCGTCTCGGGCGCCGCCTGGAACGACCGCGACGGCGCCATGCTGGGCGCCGTCCAGGCCACGTTCACGACGGGCCCCTCCGGCAACAAGACGCAGTGGTGCACGACCCCCGGCTCCGGAACGCCGGCCGCCTACGCGGACGTCCACATCCCGCAGGGCGCAGTCGTCACCCAGGTGACCGTCGACTACCGCGACGATGCCGGTACGACGAACTCGAACGGAACCGTCGTCCTGTCGCGGATGCCGCTCTTCAGCTCCGACGCCTCGGGGACCGCGGGCGATCTCGCCACCGTATCGCTCGGCAACATCGGCCTCGGCGACGCGGCTGTTGGGCTCGACAACACGATCGGCGATACCAACCCGAGCCTCGGCACCATCGACAACTCGAGGTTCTCGTACACGCTGACCGCCAACCCGGGCGCCAACACGGGCGTTGGGTTCTGCTCGGTCAGGGTTCAGTACGACCTGCCGTAAGGCAGAGCGAATACGAATCATCCGAGGGGCGCCGCAAGGCGCCCCTCGTCGTTTCCGGGGCTACCATGCGACGGTGAACGACCGGGAACTCCTCGAGCGTCAAGACGGCGACCGCCGCGCGGTTGCGCGCATCGCGAACGAGTTCCTCGAAGGCTTCGAGGCCGTCGCGCTGATCCCGAATCCGACCGTGTCCATCTTCGGGTCCGCGCGCGTGCGCGAGGGTCATCCCGCCTACGACGCGGCCCGCGCCACGGCGCGGCGGTTCGCCGAAGCCGGCTGGTCGGTCGTCACCGGCGGCGGGCCCGGCGCGATGGAGGCCGCGAACCGCGGCGCGAAGGAAGGCGGCGGCTTCTCGGTCGGCTTCAACATCGAGCTGCCGCACGAGCAGTTCACGAACCACTACCTCGACATCGACGTCACCTTCAACCACTTTTACGCCCGCAAGGTGATGTTCGTGAAGTCCGCCGAGGCGTTCGTCATCTTCCCGGGCGGCTTCGGGACGCTCGACGAGCTCTTCGAGGCGCTCACGCTCATCCAGACCGAGAAGATCCTCGACTTCCCGGTGGTGCTCTTCGGCGTCGACTACTGGGCGCCGCTCCTCGCGTGGGTCCGCGACACCCTCCTCGTCGAGGGGATGGTCAGCCAGGAGGACATCGACCAGCTCAACGTCACGGATGATCCGGACGAGGTCGTTCGCATCGTGGTCGAGCGGCACGAGCACCGGCTCGCGGCCGGCTAGCGTAGCGCCAGCTCGACGTCGGCCTGCTCGACGACGAGCGGATCGTGCGTCGCGCAGATCACCGCCGCGCCGGACTCGCGCGCCAGCCGGGCGAAGAGCGCGCCGACGGCGAGCGCGTTGGCCTCGTCGAGGCGTGCGGTCGGCTCGTCCGCGAGGAGGAGGCTCGGCCCGGAAGCGAGGGCCCGGGCGATCGCGACGCGCTGGCGCTCGCCGGCGGAGAGACGGGCGACCCGCTGCTCGCTCCTCTCGCCGAGGCCGACGGCGGCGAGCGCGTCGAGCGCCTGCTCGCTCGCGTCGGCCTCCGGGATCCCGCGCAGCGCGAGCGCGAGCTCCACGTTCTCGCGCGCCGAGAGGAACGGCGTCAGCCCGGGATCCTGGCCGATCACGGCGACGTGCTCGCGCCGCAGCGCCGCGCGGGCCTCGCGGTCGAGCCCGCTCGAGCCGCGTGCCGAGCACGGTCACCTCGCCCGCGGTCGGATCCGCGAGGCCGGCGAGCAGGTGCAAGAGCGTCGTCTTCCCCGAGCCGGACGGGCCCGTGACCGCGACGAGCCGTCCCGCGCCGAAGCTCGCGTCGAGTCCGTCGAGGACGACCGACTCGCGCTCGCCGCTTCCGTAGGTCTTGCGCAGCCCGCGCACCTCGGCGAGGACGCTGTTGTCGCGCTGCGCCGCCGCGACGGCGGTGGGTTCCGCCTGGCCGGCCGGGCGGGCCTCGCCGGTCGGGCTGAGCACGATCCCCTTCTCGCCGAGGGACGCCCGGGCGCGGTCGCCGAGCCCGGCGCGGACGACCAGCTCCTCCGGAAGCCGGACCCAGCCGCCCTTGCCGACCACGAGCGCCTCGTCGCCGTCGCCGTTCCCGCGGGACTCCTCGCTGACGCGGCCGTCGCGGACGCGGACGATGCGGTCGGCGATCGCGGTCGTCTCGACGTCGTGCGTGACGACGACGGTGGTGCAGCCGTGCTCGCGGGCCAGCTCGCCGATCAGGCCGGTGACGAGCCCCGCGTTGGCGGCGTCGAGCTCGCCGGTCGGCTCGTCGGCGAGGAGGAGCTTGGGACGGTGCGCGAGCGCCGCACAGACCGCGACCCGCTGCTGCTCTCCGCCCGACAGCGCGCGCGGATAGGCGTCGCGCTTCGCGGCGAGGCCGACTCGCTCCAGCAGCTCGTCCGCACGGCGGTCGCGCTCCTTGCGGGTCGCGCCGGAGAGGCCGAGCTGCACGCCGACGAGCTCCCGTGCCGTGAGGTCGGGATCGAGCGAGCGGGAGTAGTGCTGCTCCACGTAGCCGAGCGTCGAGGCGCGGTAGTCCGCGAGCCGGCGGCCGCCGAGCCGCGTGAGATCGGCGCCGAACGCCCGCGCGGTTCCGGCCGACGGCCGCTCGAGCCCGGCGAGGATGCGCAGGAGCGTGGACTTCCCCGACCCGCTCGGCCCCAGCACGACCAGCACCTCGCGCTCCTCCACCGACAGCGTCAGCCCCTGCAGCGCCGCCGCGTCGCCCTCGGGCGTGGAGAAGACGCAGAAGAGATCCTTGGCCTCGATCGCGCTCAAACGGCCCTCCTCGTGGACGTGACGATGAGCGCGCCTGCGGCGAACGCGTAGGCGAGGCACGCGACGCCGACGACGAGCCAGTTCACGGAGAGCTCCAGCGGCGGCTCCGGGGCGGAGGCGTTCGCGGTCAGCGTGACCAGATCGACCGCGAGGATCGAGAGGAGCGCCGCGGCGGCGAGGCCGCCGAGTAGTCCGAGTCCCGCGACGAGGCCGGCGCGCAGCCGTAGGTGACGGCGCAGCGTCCGCGGCCCGGCCCCCTGGGCCTCGAGGTCGAACAGCTCGCGTCCCTCGTCTCGTGCATCCCCGGCGAGGAGCAGCGCGAGACCGAAGAACGCCAGCAGCGCCGCGGCGAGAGCTGCGCCGGTGAGGGTCGCGAGGGAGCCGCGTGCGAGCGGATCGCTTTCCAGCCGGTGCTGCACCTCGGCGCGCGAGCTCACGTCGAGCACGTCGAACGGCGGCTCCGCGAGCGCGGCCCCGACCGATTCCGGCCCTTCGAGCCAGAGCTCGTCCGGCACTGTCGTCCCCGGGCTCGCCGAGTTGAGCGCCACGAAGAGCTCGCGCTCGTCCCCGAGGATCATGTCGCCGGACACGGTCGGGAAGCGGTCGACGACGCCGGCTACGCGGACCGAGATCTGGCCGGAGGGAACGCGCACGGCGAGCACGTCGCCCTCGCCCGCGCGCGCGGCAAGGCCCGGCGTGACGACGACGGGAACCGGCTCGCCGTCGGTGGCCTGGCGCGGCTGGAAGCGCGGATTCGCGGCCTCGTTCGAGAGCAGGAAGGTCACCTCGTTACTCGCCGCTTCGACGCCGTCGAGGCCGACCCAGTCGTCGTAGCCCGCGAGGATCGGCTCGCCCCCGGCTGCGAGGTCGCCGAACGTCAGCGTTCCGTCCGCCCGCTCGAAGTCGCCGTGCCCCGTGACCGCGTCGGGCCGCGCAAGCGTGAGCGCGACGACGCGACCGCCACGGGCCTCCTCCGGGATCGCGCCCGTGAGCTCGGTCTCGTTCGCGCCCTGGGTGTCCCCGAGCGGGATCCGGGTGAAGCCCCCGCCGGGGTTGAGGACGATGGCCGTGAGGGCCACGTTGCCGCCGTCGGTCGAGACCGGCAGCTCGAGCTGGGCGGCGTCCTCGGGGAGGTCCGGGCCCGGCGAGCTCGACGTCCGCGCCCTCGAGCTCGGCACTCGAGACGGCGGCGGCTGACTCGGCCGGCACGCCAAGCAGCGTCGCCTGGCCGGCCCCCGCCACGGTTCCCGTCTGGCGGATCACCGGGACGACCGTGTCAGCGCCGAGCGCCTCGTACTCGGCGAGCGGCGCAGCCTCGAGCGGCGCGACGAGCCCGGCCTGCGTGAAGTCCTCCTGGACGCGGAAGTCGAGCGGCACCGCGTAGGCGGCCTGCGCCTCGAGCCCGTCGTCGAGCGTCGAGCGGTAGACGGCGGCGAAGAGGCCGAGTCCGAGACTGGCG
This sequence comes from uncultured Thermoleophilia bacterium, assembly GCA_963716005.1. Taxonomy (GTDB): domain Bacteria; phylum Actinomycetota; class Thermoleophilia; order Gaiellales; family Gaiellaceae; genus CAVRUF01. The sequence goes on along the minus strand of OY970285.1, from coordinate 111,896 downwards.
ACGAGGAACGTCACGGCCACGGCCGCCCGGCCCGGATTCCGCGCCAGCGAGAGCGACGCGAGCCGGATGGCCGGCGACGAACGGCGCGACATGCGCTCGAGCAGCCGCAGCAAGGGGCCGAGCAGCCGCGCGAACGCGACGGCGCAGATGAACGTGACAAGGCCCGGAAGCAGGAGCAGGAGCGTTCCCGTCCCCGCGTCCGCATCGGCGTTCACGTCTCCGCGCGCCAGCGCGAGGAGCACGGCGCCGAGAGCGCCGAGCGCGGCCACGTCGAGCGCGGTGATCCGCCAGCCGCCGAGCGGAGCGCCGGGCGAGCGCAGCGCGAGCAGCAGCACGACCACCGCGGCGACGACGAGCAACAAAGCGGCCGCGAGCCCGCCCGCGGCGAGCACCGAGTGGCGCAGGATCTCCCCGACGGGCGCTCCCGCGCGGTCGGCGAGGACGGCGACCGCCACCACGCCGAGTCCCCAGCCGAGCGACCACGCCCGCGAGCGCGGCGGCGCCCGTCTCCGCGCCGGAGAGGACGCCCAGCTGGTACCGGCGGGCGCCGAACCATGTGAGGCGCTGCCAGACACCCTCGACGTCGCGGCGCATCCCGGCAGCGGCCAGGATCGCGAACGCGAGCAGGAGCGCCGCCGCCTGGCCGCCCACGAGCAGCAGCCGCTCCCCGGCGACCTGTCCGGACTCCCGTGCGGCCGCGAGTTCGTCCACCGGCGCGGCGAGGTCGAGGAAGAGCGATTCCGAGCGCAGCGTCGAGCGCGCCCGCGCGGAAGCGGCGGCGAAGTCGTCGATCTCCCACGGATGCACGTCGTCGGCGGCGAGCGGCGACGTCCAGGCGTACGTGCGGTAGAAGCCCTCGAGTCCGGGAAGCGTGGAGAACTCGTCGAACCCCTCGGCGACGAGGAACGGCGGCTCCGCGACTCCGAACGAATCGCCGAGGCGCGTGGCGTTCGCGCCGGGCAGGCGGCCGAACGGGAGGGGCGAGACGAGCGTCCCTTCGCCGACCTTTACGAAGCGCAGGTCCTCGACACTCGGCACGCGACCTTCACCGCCCAGCTGAACGACCTCGCACCGCTCAGGCGTGCACGTCTCCGGAAGCCGCCCCGAGGTGAGCCGCACGAAGCGCCCGACGTCGTCGGCGGCGCCGGCGTTCACTAGTTGGCCGCCGATCCGCAAGAGCTTCAACTGCACGGCGCGCACCGGATCACCGGGCGCGAGACCTTCGAGCGTGCGGTCGACGAGCGGCTCCAGATCCTCGCGCGTGACGCCGTTGCGGGTGACGCCGAGATCGGAGTAGACGACCGAGACCGAGCGCTCGTTCGGCGGAACACGCTCGAGCGCGCGGGCGAGCGCCTCGTCCTGGGCCACGAGGCTTCCGCCGATGACCGCAGCCAGCGCCGCGGCGGCAGCGGCGATCCCCAGCGCGAGGAGCCCCGCTCGCCCGGCACCGTGGACGAGCCGGTTCCACGCGAGGCGCAGCGGATAGCCGATGCGGCGGGTCGTGCTCACGAATACACGCTGACAGAAGCCGAGGTTCACGACCACTGATCCTTCTACAAGGTGTGCTAAGTTCTGCTTATGCTCGATGTTCGGCGCATGCGCGTGCTGAGCGAGGTCGCGGAGCGCGGCTCGATCGCCGCGGCCGCCCTCGAGCTCGGTTACACGCCGTCCGCCGTGTCCCAGCAGATCGCGACGCTCGAGCGCGAGGCGGGTGTGGCGCTGGTCGAGCGCGGGCCCCGCTCGATCCGTCTCACCGACGCGGGCCGCGCACTCGTCGCGCACACCGACGGGATCGTCGCCAGCCTGGCCGCGGCAGAAGCGGAGATCCAGGCGATCGCCGGCGTGCGGGGCGGCATGCTGCGCCTGGCCTCGTTCCCCACCGCCTACGCGACGCTCATGCCGGCCGCGATCGGCGAGTTCCGGCGCCGCCATCCCGGCGTCGAGCTCTCGCTCACCGAGGCCGATCCGCTCATCAGCCTCGCGCGCGTCAAGTCAGGCGAGCTCGATCTGGCGCTCGGCTTCGAGTACGACTTCGTCGACTTCCCCGAGGAGGACGGCATCGTCCGCACGAACCTCCTCGACGACCCGATCTACGTGCTCGTCCCGTCGAGCCACAAGGCGGCCAAGCGGCGGGCGATCAGCCTGGGCGAGCTCTCCGAGGAGTCGTGGATCAGCTCGACGCGGCGCTCCTCGTGCCACCAGTTCGTGATCCGCGCCTGCCGCGAGGCGGGCTTCGAGCCGCAGATCGGCTTCGAGAGCGACGACCACGGCGTGTGGCAGGGCCTCGTCGCCGCGGGGATGGGCGTGGCGCTCGCCCCCGCGCTGGCGCTCGAGTCGGTCTACGCGGGAGTCACCGCGCGACCGGTCGCGCTGCGCCCGCTCAAGCGCGGCGTGTTCGCGATCCACCGAGCGGACGGCCGCTCACCTGCGGCGGGCGCGATGTTGGACGTGCTCACCGAGACGGTTGAAGCCCGGGGCGAAGTCGCGCTCGCGGCGCTCGCCTAGTTCCCGCGGAAGCTCTTGACCAGGTGCCAAGCGGCAGGAAGCAGCGCCCCCGCGAGGTACAGCTTGAGCAGGTCGCCCACGATGAACGGGTAGAGGCCCGCCTCGAGCGTGCCTTCCAGATCCGTGTGGATCGTGTGCTGAAGCCAGACGAGGCCGAACACGTAGATGATCACGCTGCCGGTGAGCATCGCGGCCACCGCCGAGGCGAACTTGCGATCCCAGTGGGGACGCTCGGCCAGCCAGCCGATCACCAGGGCGGCGACGATGAAGCCGACGAGGTATCCGCCGGTCGGGCCGGAGAAGACGTCCCAGCCGTGCTTGTGCTCCGCGTAGATCGGCAGGAAAAGGCCGGCGAACACGTAGAGCGACAGGCTCGCGGCGCCGAGCAGCGAACCGAACGAGGCGCCGACGAGCAGCACGCCGAACGTCGAGCCGGTGATTGGAACGGGCGTGAACGACAGCGGAATCGTGACCAGCGCGCAGAGCGCGACGAAGCCGGCACCACCGACCACGAGCATCACATTCGTGAGGACGTCCGACCGCGGAAAGACCGCGAGGCGCAGAGTGGCGGCGTTCGGCTGCACAGCCGCGTGATCCTATAACGCACGTACCTGGGCCGTTAAATGACTGAGGGCGAGCCCGCCGCAGGCTCGCCCTCGTCTCATATCGAGCCCCCGCCGCATCGGGGCCCGACTCTCTATGAGCCGCAGTGCCGTATGTCTGCAGTATTCAGGAGGGGAACCGCTTGATTCCATGGCTCGAAAGGTGGTTCACCAACTCACTTCACTTTCACCCTTAAGGGTTACGCGAAGCCGGGAGAAATCGACCATGGTGATTCTTGCCGGGGCACTGAGGGGCGTTTACCCGGCTCAAGCGGATCCGTGGGAGGCCGCAGCCTACGGACCCGCAGGGGGCGGCAATAGTCGCCCCCTATTTTTTGGTCCAACGCGGTCTACGGGATGTTTACGCTCGTCTCGCAGTGGCGGCCGTGTCGATTCCCAGCACCGCCGTCGCAGTAGTCGGCGGTGCCCGTGCCTCCGTTCAGTGCGTCGTTTCCTCCGAGCGTCTGGATCACGTCGTCCCCGGCGTCGCCGTTCACCGCGTCGTTCCCGGCGCTCCCGACCAGGATGTCGCCGTCGTTGCCGCCGTTGATCGTCAGGACGATGCTCGTGGCAGCGAGCGCCGACGCGTTCACGAGGTCGACGCCGCCGCTCGTGTTGATCGTCAGCGAGTCGTTCGCAGGCTCGGCATTCGAGAAGCGACCGCGAACGCCGCCATGGCCAGGCTGACCGATCCGCCCCCGCCGGAGACGCTGACCACGTCCGCGCCGACCGTCCCGTTGACGGTCACCGAGTCGACAGCGCCGTCGCCGGAGGCGGCCACGCCGAGATCGACGTCCACCAGACCACGTCGGTCGCGGCGAGGTCGTTGACCGTCGCCAAGTCGGTGCCGCCGAGCGCATTCAGGTCGAGCAGCTCGACGTCGTCGGTGTCCATGAGGATGTTCCCGACGTTCCGCGTGAACAGCAGCCGGCCTCCGTTCGACGACGCCGTGAAGATCTCCGCTCCGGCGGAGCCGTTGAACCGCAGCCCGTCAAAGCCCTCCTGGCCTTCGACGATGTCGCTGCCGTCGCCCGGATCCCAGACGAACGGTCGCCTCCACCGCCCATCAAGGCGGTGTCGTTGCCCTGGTTACCGTCGAACGTGTCGGCGCCCTCGCCGCCGAGGAGCGTGTCGGCGCCGTTCCCGCCGTTGATCACGTCGTTGCCGTCGCCGCCGTCGACGGTCAGCCGGATGAGCGCGGCGAGCGCACCGCCGGAGATCGTGTCGTTACCCCCGAGCCCGGTCAGCTTGAGCCGGTCGTTCGCGGCCTCGGTGTGCGAGAGCGTCACGGTCGTCCCGAGCCCGGAGACCTGGACGTCCGCGCCGACCGAGATCGCCGTGAGGTGTTCGCGCCTGCGTCGCCGACGGTCTCGACCAGATCGGCCTGCAGGTCGCCTGCGGAGCTCACGCCGAGGTCGACCAGGAGGTTCTGCACGCCCTGCAGCTGCGCGTTTGCTGCAACCACCGAGTCGGCGCCGCCGAGCGGCGAGAACCGGATCGTCTCGGTCGTCGCGACGCTCAGGACCGACGCGCCGACCGCGGCGATCGCCCGGGTGCCGGCGCCGAGGAGCTGGAACCCGTCCGCCCCAGCCGTCCCGGTCATGTTCAGCTGGTCGAGATCGGCCCCGCCGTCGACCTTGTCGTTGCCGTCGCCCTGAGTCCAGAAGAAGACGTCCGCGCCGGCCTTCGAGGCGATCGTGTCCTTCCCGGTACCGCCGACATAGCTCTCCGCGCCGGTGCCGCCGGTGAGCTTGTCGGTGCCCTTGCCCCCGTTCAGCGTCGTGTTCTCGAAGAGCGTGAAGACGCCGCTCTTCTCGGAGATCGTCACTGTGTCGTTGCCGGCGCCGGCGTTCACGACGATCGCTGCGAACGAGCTGCGGTTGAACGTGAAGTCCGCCGTGCCGTTCGAGCCGACGTCGACCACGAGCTTCCCCGCGGCGCCCGCCTTGAGGCGAAGCGTGATCTTGTTGCCCTTCGAGGTCCCGGTGACGGTCAGGGTGCCGCCCGCGACCTTGGCCTTCACCACGGCCGCAGCCCGGCGGATCCGGCGAGCGAGAGCCCGACGAGCAGGCAGACAGAGACGACGACGATTCGCTTCATGGGTTCTCTCCTCAGGGGGCTTGGCTCAGAATCTCGATGTTGACGGCGGTCTCGCAGTTCGAGCCGGTATCGATGCCCGACCCGCCGTCGCAGTAGTCGGTGTCGGCGCCGCCGTTGATCACGTCGCTGCCGTCGCCGGCCTGGATGACGTCGGCGCCGGCTTCGCCGTTCAGCGCGTCGTTGCCCGGGCTCCCGGCGATGATGTCCGCGTCGTTTCCGCCGTTCAGCGTGACGTGGATGCTCGTGACGGCCAGGCTCGCGGCGCCGATCTGATCCGGGCCGGCCAGCGTGTTGACCGTCAACTCGTCGATGAGCGGATCGGAGTTCGCGAGCGCGATCTGGAGCGACGTCGTGCCGACGGCGACCGACCCGAAGCCGCCGGCGATGCCGACGAGATCCACGCCCGCGGTGCCGTTCAGGACCGACGGTGTCCGTCGCGAGGTCGGCGGACCCGAGGTCGACGGACAGCGTCTCGGCGTCGGTCGCCGACCAGGTCGTTGACGGTGATCGTGTCGGCGCCGCCGGCGGCGTTCAGCGAGACGGCCTCGAGATCGTCCGTGTCCATCACGATCGCGCCGAGGTTGCGGGTGAGCTGAAGCCGCACGCCGACGGCGGACATGGCGAACACCTCGGCGGCGGCGGCGCCGTTGAAGACCAGCGTGTCGTCGCCGCCCTCGCCCTCGACGATGTCGCTGCCGTCGCCGGGATCCCACGTCGCCGTGTCGTTGTCCGCGCCGAGGAGCATCGTGTCGGCCCCCGCGTTCCCGTCGACTGCGTCGGAGCCTGCGCCGCCACTGAGAAGGTCGGCGCCGTTGCCACCGATCAGGACGTCGTTGCCGTCGCCGCCGTCGAGCGCGAGGCTCGACGATGGTCGAGAGCGAGCCGCCGGTCAGGGTGTCGTTCCCGCCTCCACCCTCGATCCGCAGCAGGTCCGACACGGATTCGGCGTTCGAGACGTCGACCTGCGCGGTAAGTCCCGTCACCTGCACGAGAGGCCCGACCGCGACCGCGGAGATCGTGTCGTTCCCGGCCGTGCCCTGGACGGTCACGGTGTCGCTGGCCGCATCGCCTGCAGCCGCCACACCGAGGTCGACGCCGACGGACGTGACGCCGGTGCCGGTGAGATTCCCGACCGTCACGGAGTCGGTGCCCTCGAGCGGGTTGAGCGCGAGCGACTCGATCCCATACGCGTCGACGATGACGTCGTCCACGGTGCGCGTGACCCGCAGGCCGTCGCCGTCGACGTTCGGGCCGGCGACGATCGTCTCGACCGCTGTGGAGCCGCTGAACGCGAACGAGTCGCCGGCGCCGTCGCCGCCGTCCACGAAGTCGTTGCCGTCCCCGTGGTTCCAGACGAACGAGTCGTCGCCCTCCTCGAGGAGCACGATGTCGTCGCCGCCGTTTCCGTCGATGGCGTCGTTCCCCGGCCCGCCGAAGAGGAAGTCGGCCTCGGTCCCACCGGTCACCGTGTCGTTTCCGAGCCCGCCGTCGCCGGCGATCGTCACGCCCGGGACGAGACCCGAAGTGATCGCGTCGTTCCCGCCCGCCCCGAACATGCTCACGAACTCGGTGCCGCCCAGGTTGATCACCACGCCGTTGATGGAGACATGCACCCGGAAACCGGAGGGATCGACCGAGAACGTGTCGTTGCCCGGCCCTCCCGCGGAGTCGAGCGCGTCGAACCCCGCCGCGCCGTCGGCCTTGTCGGCGCCGTCGCCGGGATTCCAGACGAAGAAGTCGTCGCCGCCCGCTCCCGCGATCGTGTCCTTGCCGGTGCCGCCGGTGAAGATCTCGGGCCCCTTGCCGCCGGTGAGCTTGTCGGTGCCCGTGCCGCCGTTCACGCGCGTGAGCTCCTGGTTCGTGAAGACGCCGTTTCGGTCGGAGACCGTGACGATGTCGTTCCCGGCGCCCGCGTTCACCGTGACGCGCGTGAAGCGCTTGCGGGCGAAGGTGAGGTCGGCCGATCCGTTCGAGCCGACGTCCACGACGAGCGTGCCCGGCGCGCCCTTCTTCAGCTGGAGCGTGACCTTGCCGCCGCGCTTGTCCCCGGTGAGCGTCAGCGTCCCGCCGGCGACCTTCCCCTTGTAGGCGCTCGCTGCCGGACCCGCGACCGCCAGACCGACGAAGGCGACGAGGAAGGCCAGCGCAATGCGCCTCATGGGAGAAAAGTACGCTAGTCGGAGGCGAAACTCCATTCATCCGGCCGCTCGCGGCGTGCGGCCAGGGCGGCAGCGACGTAGTTCACCGCTACGACGGCGACAACCGCGTAGACCCAGCCGAGGAAGACGTCCACGAGGTAGTGCTCGGCCGTGTACGAGAGCGCGAACGCCATCGCGATCGGGTAGGCGACGAGGAGCGGCCTGGCCCAGCGCGGCGTGAAGCTCCAGAGGAAGATCGAGATGAGGAGCGTGTAGGCCCCGTGGAGCGACGGCACCGCCGCGACGGGGTTCGCGTAGCGCGTCCCGTGGTCGAAGAGCGAGCGGCCGTCGATGATCGGGATGTGCCCCGAGATGAGGCCGATCGAGCGCGTCACGTGGTCGATCTCGCCGAGCTGGCCCGCCATCCACGGGGGCGCCGCCGGGAAGAGCGCGTACGTCGCGAAGCCCATGAGCGCGAGGAGCGAGACGCAGGCGACGTAGCGGCGAAACCGCTCGCGCGCGACGAACCAGAGCACGGCCGCGAGCAGGTAGACGGCGAGGAAGTAGCTCACGTACACGATCCAGGCGGCGTAGTCGTACCAGCGCAGGTCGAACGACCCGTGCCACAGGTGATCCTGGAGCCACACGGTCGGAACCGTCCCGAAGAAGAGGAGCTTCTCGGCGTCGATCTGCGGCGTCACGTTCGTGGCGAAGAGCAGGCCGTCGGCGGCGCCGCGCGACAGGTCGTAGAGCCAGAGGATCCCGGCGAGCGGAAGCCACTCGAGCAGCACGCCGCGCGCCCAGCCGCGCAGGTTCGCGATCGAGACCGCGAGCAGCCCGAGGAGGATCCACATGAGCAGCCGCTCGCGGGAGACCGGGACGCCGTCGCGGTAGATGACGACGGACAGAACGACGACGTAGATGACCGGCGCGGCCCAGCGAAGCAGCCGCCTCGGCGAGGCGACGAGTCGATTCGGTAGCGATCCGGCCTCGATCCGGTGAAGGCTAGCTCAGGGTCGCCGGTACATCCGGCAGCTTCCGAGGTCTTCCGCCGGAACGAGGGAGCCCTCGATCGCCGCGACGAGCCGGGGCGGCATCAACCCGATCTCGCCGCCGTAGTTCATGCACACCGCCGCGAAGCGGCCGGCTTCGATGTCGGCCGCCAGCCGCGCCTCGCCGTCGGTGCCGAACGCGGTCGCGAGCGGGTAGTCGTACGGCGTCGCGTTCTCGACGCCGGAGACGAGGTAGAGGATCCCCGCCTCGGGCGTGGCGATGAACACCGGGCCGGGCTCGGCCCCGAGCGCTTCGGCCGTGCGGGCAAGCGTGTCCTCGACCGGCGGGTCGACGGCCACCCCGCGCGTGTGCGCGAGTGAGGAGAGCGTCGTCGTCCCCTGGGCGAGCTGCACGACCGGCCCGAGCCCGCGCGCGAGCGCCGCCGGCGCGAACACGACGAGGAGGACGACCGCGGCGATGCGCAGGTGCCTCTCCGAGACGAGCATCCGCGCCGCGTAGAGCCCGCCCACGACGGCGATCGGGACGACGAAGCTGACGTGGAAGATGTCCGCGCGCGGATAGACGGTCGCGACCGCCGCGAGCGTGAACCCGAGCACGACCGCGGCGCGCGTGCGGTCGATTCCCCGTCCGCGCCACCAGGCGATCGCGAGCGCCACGAGCACGACCGGCAGGAGGACGAACGCGAGAAGCTCGAAGGCGCGCACCGCGGAGGTGGCGATGCCGGTGAGCCCGCCGCCCGGCTCCGAGATCGCGAGCCACTGGAGCTCGGCGCCGCGCCAGTACGACACCGCGACGAGGTCGACGAACTCCCTGCGCTCCAGGAAGCCGTACTCCCACAGCCCGCCGAGCCCGCCGGTCGCCGCGACCGGGATCAGCGTGCCGAGCACGACCGCGGCGAAGGAGCCGGCAGCGGTTGCGACCGCGCGCAGCCGCCCGCCCGCGAGCAGCACGGCGAGGAGCAGCGCGACCACGGCGAAGACGCCGACGTTCTGCTTCGTGGCGAACGAGAGGCCGGCGAGCGCCCCGGCGAGCGCCAGCGTCCGGGGCGACCGGCTCCCGCACCAGGCGAGCGTCGCGGCGAGGCAGCCGAGGAGGAGGACGGCCGCGAGCGGCTGGTAGAGCCCCGCCCGAACCGGCAGCGCGAGGACGAGCAGCACCACGCCGCACGCTGCCAGCTCGAGGTTCGTGGCGCCCGAACGCCGGCCGATCCAGACGAGCAGGAAGAGCGACGCCGCGAAGCAGGCGGCGACGAGCGTCTTCACCCAGAGCGCCTGCGCGCCGAACAGCCAGACGAACGGCAGCGTCGCGTCGACGGCGAGCGGCGTCGTCGGATAGAAGACGTCCCGGTAGAGCGACTCGCCGCCGGCCACGCGCGCGGCCACCTGGAGGAACCAGGACTCGTCGTGCGTCTCGAGCCCGCCGAGGCTCCAGAAGACGGCGCCGAGGCAGAGCGCGCCGAGCACGGCCGAGAAGGGAAGCCGCCGCGCCGGCTTCGGCTCGGTTTGGATCGGCTCGGGTTCCGGGCCCGCCGCAGGACGGGGCGCAAGTTCGACGCCAGACACGGCTCGGGAGCCTAATCCTCTGCGAGCGCGCCTACCATGAGTAGGTGCGCCTGCTCCTCGTTTCCCTGGCCGTGTTCGCCTGCTCGGCCGTCCCCGCCGCGGCCGCGCCGCTCGTCTGCCTCGACCCGGGACACGCGAGCAAGGCGAATCTCGGCAAGGAGCCGATCGGGCCCGGCTCGGAGACGATGAAGGTCAAGGATCCGGGCGGAACTGCCGGCGAGGCCGAGGTCACGCTCCAGATCGCCAAGCGGACGCGCCGGGCGCTCGCGGCCCGCGGCTTCCGCGTCGCGATGACTCGCACCGGCCCGACGATGAAGCTAAAGGGCGGCGGCAACGTCGCACGCGCGAGATTCTGCAACCGCAAGCACGCGGCGCTCGTCATCCGCATCCATGCAGACGGCTCGACGAGCTCCTCCCGGCATGGGCTCTCGACGCTCTACCCGGCAAGGCGCAATGGCTGGACCGACGATGTACTCCCCGCCTCCCTGCGCCTGGCGCGGATCGTGCAGACGAACGTGCTGGCAACGACAAGCGCGAAAGACCTCGGGCTCGTCCGACGCTCTGACCTGACCGGGTTCAACTGGTCGAACGTCCCGACCTGCCTCGTCGAGACGGGCTTCATGACGAACCCCGCCGAGCGGAAGCGGCTGCGGAACCCGACCTACCAGGCCAAGATCGCCCGCGGGTTCGCGAACGCCGCCGAGGCGTTCACCAATTAGGCCTCGAGCTGCTGCTTGAGCCGCTCGAGGTCCTCCTCGAGCTGCTTCTGCGCGTGCCCGGTGACGACGCCGCTCATGAGCCGCGCGAGGGCGCTGTGGTACTCGGTGTCGATCGTCGTCGTGAGCGTCGTCTTGCCGTCCTTCTCGGCGAGCGTCTGCGTGACGACCGACGCGAACGCGCTGCCCTCGAGCTCGAGCTTGATCGCCTCGGGCGGCGTGAACTCGACGATCTCGGCCTCGATCTCGAAGCGCTGGCCGTGATCCTCGAAGACGTCCTCGAAGCGCGTCCCCCGGCCCGGCTGTCCGTCCGTGACCTGCTTCGACTCCTTGAGGGCGCCCATCCAGCGCATGCGCCGCTCGCTCGTCACGAGGTGCGGAAACACCTGCGCGGCCGGGCGGTCGATCTCGACCGAGTACTCGTTGGTCGGCACTGGCTAACGCTCGTCCTCGCCGGAGCGCTGCATCTCGTCCATCGCCGCCCGCGCCTCGTCGTGCACGCGGCGGCGTGACTCCTCGAGATCGACCGCGATCTCGGGCTCGGGCTCGACCTCAGGCGTCGGCTCGGGCGCGGCGGCGGGGTCGGCCTCGCGCGCCTCGGCGAGCTTGCGGCGCAGCTCCTCGGTGCGCTCGTCGGGCTCCGCGGGCGCGGCGGGCTTCTGGCCGCGGCGCCAGAGGATGCCGGCGGCCGCCCCGATCGTGGCCCCTGCGAAGAGTGCGAGCTTTCGTCTCACACCCGGCACTCTTCCACGCGGGCTACCGGACGGGCAACCTCGAACGTCTGGCTATACTCGGCGTTCTTCCTGCTTCGTCGGGCCCCGCCAAACCCGGGCGGCGCACGAAGGGCGAAGCCACTAGACCAAGGGAAGAACCAAGGAGGAACGGGAACTGAACGATTACGAGATCATGCTGCTGCTCGACGTCGAGCAGACGGAGGAGCGCCAATCGGAGATCCTGACGCGCGCCCGCGAACTCGTCGAAAAGGACGGGGGCAAGTGGGTCGGCCAGGAGTCCTGGGGCCGCCGCCGGCTCGCGTACGACATCGACAAGAAGTCCGAGGCGATCTACCACCTGCTGCACTTCGACTGCGAGCCCGCAACGCTCGACGAGCTGACGCGGATCCTCAAGATCACCGACGGCGCGATGCGGCACATGGCCGTGCGGCGGCTTGCAACCGCCACGCGGACACCGCCGCCTCCGCCTCCGGCAGAGACCGAGGCCGTGTCCCAGCCCTTCGAGGACGAGCCCGCCGACGAACCGGCGGCACCCGCCGCCGAGGCCGCGCCCGAACCCGAGGCCGCGCCTGAGACCGCAGCCGAGCCGGAGCCCGCAGAGGCGAAGGAGTAAGGAGACTCACATGGCCAACATCAACCGAGTCGTGCTCGTGGGGAACCTCACCAAGGATCCCGAGCTTCGCCACACGCCGAGCGGAACCGCCGTCTGCAAGCTCCGCCTGGCCGTGAACACGCGCCAGAAGGACGGCGCGACGGGCGAGTGGGGCGACAAGCCGAACTACTTCGACGTGACCGTATGGGGAAACCAGGGCGAGAGCTGCGCGCAGTTCCTCTCCAAGGGCCGCCCGGTCGGCGTCGACGGACGCCTCGACTGGCGCGAGTGGGATGCCCAGGACGGCTCCAAGCGCCAGGCGGTCGAGATCATCGCCGACAGCGTCCAGTTCCTCGGCTCGCGCGAGGACGGCGGCCAAGGCGGGGGCGGCGGCCAGCCGCAGTACGTCCCGGCCGGCGACGTGACCGCCGACCAGTCCGATTTCGCGCCGGCCGCCGGCGACGACGACATTCCGTTCTAGGAAGGAGCCCGAAAGCCCGATGGCCCAGAAAGCAAAGCAGCAGCAGTCGCGCGGTTCGCGGCGTCCCGCACCCCCCGGGGGCGGCCGGCGCAAGAGCTGCTACTTCTGCAAGGACAAGGTCGAAGTCGTCGACTACAAGAACTACAACCAGCTCCGGCGCTACATCTCGGAGAAGGGGAAGATCCGCTCGCGGCGCATCACCGGCGCCTGCCGGCGCCACCAGGAGCAGGTCGCGGTCGCGGTCAAGCGCGCCCGTGAGATGGCCCTCCTCCCCTACGTGACGGGGCAGTAGTGGAAGTCATCCTCCTGAAGGACGTCGAGAAGGTCGGCCTGCGCGGCGACGTCGTAAACGTCGCGCGCGGGTACATGCGCAACTACCTCGAGCCGCGCAAGCTCGCGGAGGCGGCCACGCCCGCGCTCCTCGCCGAGCACCAGAAGCGCGAGGAGAACCGCGCCCGGCACGAGGCGAAGACGCTCGAGCAGGCCCAGGAGATCGCCGCGAAGCTCGGCGGCACAGAGCTCCGCTTCGAGCGCAGCGCCGGCCCGCGCGGGCGGCTGTTCGGCTCGGTCACGCCGACCGACATCGCCGACGAGATCTGGGCCACGCAGAAGATCCGCGTCGACCGTCGCAAGATCGATCTCGACGAGACGATCAAGCGCGTCGGCGCGCACACGGTCTCGATCCGGATCTTCGAGGACGTCGACGCCGAGGTGCGGACGCTCGTGATCCCGGAGGGCGGCGAGCTGCCGTCCGAGGACGAGGTGGCCGCGTGGGAGGCCGAGGAGCGCGCCGAGGCCGAGCCCGAAGAGCACGAGGTCGAGGGCGCCGAGGAGCTCGAGGCCCTGCTCGCCGAGGAGGAGGCGCCGGAGCCCGTGGCCGAGGCCGCCGAAGGGGACGAGGACACTCCGGCCGAGGGCGACGAAGAAGCTCCGGCCGAGGAGTCCGAGGAAGCTCCCGCCGAGGAGCCCGTGACGGACGAGGAGCCCGCGGCCGAGGCCGAGGAGGCCCCCGCCGAAGAGCCCGCGGCCGAGCCGGCCGAGGAGCCCGAGCCCGCCTAGGAACTTGTTCACCGCCCTGTGCACAGGGCTGTGGGCGAATGCGAGAAGTTCCCGCTCTAAGCGGGAGGACTGTCCACCGCCCCTGTGTGTGGACTGACACTTCCATCCGGCCTGCCTGCGAACCTATGTTCCATAATGGCTGCAAACAGCCCTTTTGACCCTGTGCACGGCGCGTTCCCCAGATCTCTTGACACGCCCGGTCAAGTCATGGCTAATGGAGCGCCCCGCGGCATGGCACAAGCCCTCCAGACAGCTCCCGTACCTCCCCAGAACCTCGACGCCGAGGAGTCCGTTCTCGGCGCGATGATGCTCTCGCCGAACGCGATCGGCGCGGTCAGCGAGGTGCTGGACGCGGGCGGGCGCGACTTCTACCGCGAGAGTCACGCGAAGATCTACCGCGCCGCGCTCGGCCTCTACGCGAAGGGCGAGCCGGTCGACGCGATCACGCTCGTGGACGAGCTGGACGAGCGCGGCGACCTGGAGGGCTCCGGCGGCGCCGATCGCGTCAACGAGCTGGCGGCCCTCGTCCCGGCGAGCGCGAACGCGCGCCACTACGCGCAGATCGTCCACGAGTCGTCGATCCTGCGCGGCCTCATCCGGGCCGGCGGCGAGATCTCCCGGCTCGGCTGGGAGCGGCCCGGCGACGCGACGATGCTCGTCGACCAGGCCGAGCAGATCGTGTTCGAGCTCGGCCAGGAGCGCGCGGCGAGCGAGTTCAGCCATATCGAGGCACTCCTCAAGGAGAGCTTCGAGCGCATCACCGCCCTCTACGAGCTCGGCGCCGAGATCACCGGCGTCCCGTCCGGCTTCCGCGACTTCGACCGGCTGACGTCGGGCTTCCAGGAGGGGAACCTGATCATCGTGGCCGCCCGCCCGGGGATGGGGAAGTCGGCGCTCAGCCTCGGCATGGCCGCGAACGTCGCCGTGCGCCACCAGACTCCGGTCGCCCTGTTCACGCTCGAGATGTCGAAGGCCGAGGTGACGCAGCGGCTCATGTGCGCCGAGGCGAAGGTCGAGCTCCACCGCCTGCGAACCGGCCGGCTCGGTAGCGACGACTGGCCGCGCCTGACCGCCGCGTGCGACCGGCTCGCCAAGGCGCCGATGTACATCGACGACACCGGCTCGATCACGATGATGGAGATCCGCGCCAAGGCCCGCCGGCTCAAGTCGAAGCACCCCGACCTCGGGCTGATCCTCGTCGACTACCTCCAGCTGATGACGTCCGGAACGTCGGCCGAGAACCGCGTCCAGGAGGTCTCGCAGATCTCGCGCTCCCTGAAGATCCTCGCGCGCGACCTCGAGACGCCGATCATCGCCATGTCCCAGCTCTCCCGCGCGGTCGAGCAGCGCCACGACAAGCGCCCGATCCTGTCCGACCTCCGCGAGTCGGGCTCGATCGAGCAGGACGCGGACATCGTCGCCTTCATCTACCGCGACGACTACTACAACCCGGAGGACTCCCCGGACCCGGGCGTCGCCGAGGTGATCCTCGCGAAGCACCGCAACGGTCCGACCGACAAGGTGAAGCTCTCCTTCATCTCCCAGTACGCGAAGTTCGCGGACCTGGCCGCGGTCTAGCTCCTCCGGCGCGCCCCGTAACTAAGCTCCAAGCGATGCCCGCCACAGTGATCGTCGGCGCCCAGTGGGGCGATGAGGGCAAGGGCAAGATCGTCGACCTGCTCGCCGAGCACTCCGACGTCGTCTGCCGCTACCAGGGCGGGCCGAACGCCGGGCACACGATCGTCCGCGACGGCGAGACGTTCAAGCTCCACCACATCCCGTCCGGGATCCTCTACGCCGGGCGCATGTGCGTCGTCGGCGCCGGGTGCGTGCTCGACCCGCGGCTGCTCGTGGAGGAGATCGACGGTCTCGAGGCGCGCGGCATCACCACCGGCGACCTGCGCATCTCCGGGAACGCGCACCTGATCATGCCGTGGCACGTCGCCATTGACTCAGCGAGTGAACGAAGGCTCGGGCGGCTCCAGATCGGGACGACGCGGCGCGGCATCGGGCCCGCCTACGCGGACAAGGCGGCGCGCATCGGGATCCGCATGCAGGATGTGCTCGACCCGAAGATCCTCCGCCAGAAGTTCGAGACGGCGCTCGCCGAGAACAACATCCGGCTCCAGCGCCTCCACGACGCCGAGCCGCTTCGGCTCGAGGAGCTCGCCGACCGCATGGAGGAGTACGCGACCCGGCTGCGGCCGTACATCGCCGACACGTCGCTGCTCGTCGACACGGCGCTCAAGGAGGGCAAGCGCGTGCTTCTCGAAGGAGCCCAGGGCACGCTGCTCGACCTCGACCACGGCTCGTATCCCTTTGTCACCTCGTCCAACCCGACCGCCGGCGCCGCCGCGACCGGGACCGGGATCGGGCCGACGCGCATCGACCGCGCGATCGGCGTGGCCAAGGCGTACCTCACCCGCGTCGGGGAAGGCCCGTTCCCCACCGAGATCGAGGGGCCCGACAACGCTAAGGTGCGCGAGCTCGGCGCCGAGTACGGCACCACCACCGGGCGCGAGCGCCGCTGCGGCTGGCTCGACCTGGTCGGCCTGCGCTTCGCCGTCCGCGTCAACGGGCTGACGTCGCTCGCCGTGACCAAGCTCGACGTGCTCTCGGCGTTCTCCGAGCTGCCCGTCTGCGTTCGCTACCGGCTTCCCGACGGAACCGAGACGGGCGAGTTCCCGGCGCACCAGAGCGACTTCCACCACGCCGAGCCGGTCTACGAGACGCTGCCCGGCTGGGAGGAGCCGCTCGACGACGTCGAGACGCTCTCCGGCCTCCCTTCGGCGGCGCGCGACTACGTCGCGTTCATCGAGGACTCCCTCGGCGTCGAGATCTGCATGGTCGGAACCGGCCCCGACCGCGAGCGCGTCCTCACCTCCCGCGAGCTCGAGAGCGTCGCCGGGACGGCGTGACCGCCCGGCTCGGACTCGCCTCCGCCCTCCTTCTCCTCGCCTGCGCACCACCCGCCCACGCCGCGTGGGAGGACGGCGCGCCGCTCCCCGAGGCTCGCTCCGAGGTCGTCTCCACGGTCGTGAACGGGATGATCCTCGTGATCGGCGGCGTCCGCGGAGACGGCTCGGCCTCACGCCGCGTCGACGCCTATGACCCTGTCGCCGACGACTGGGGACGGCTGCCCGACCTGCCTATCGCGCTGCATCATCCCGCCGCCGCGACGTGGAAGGGCCGTGTCTACGTGGTCGGCGGCTACCGGCACGACGGCCACCGCGCCCGGGCGCTCCTCGTCTTCCGCGGCGGCAAGTGGCGCTTCGGCCCGAGGCTGCCGGCCGAACGAGCTGCTGCAGGCGCCGCCGTCGTCGGGCACACGCTCGTCGTCGCGGGCGGCGTCGGCCCGAACGGGCTCGCCAAGTCGGCGCTCCTCTACAACCTCCTCACAGGCAGGTGGAGGTTCGCCCCGGGCCCGAAGCCGCGCGAGCATCTCGGTGTCACGGCGTGGGACGGCAAGGTGTACGTCGTCGGCGGGCGCACAGCCGGCTTCGCCTCGAACCTCCGCACGTTCCAGCGCTACCTGCCGAAGAAGCGTCGCTGGGAGAGCCTCCCTCCCGTCCCACGGCCGCGCGGCGGGACCGGGGCTGCCGCGCTCAGCGGCTCGATCGTCTCGGTCGGCGGTGAGGCGACCAACGGGACGATCCGGTTCGTCTACCGCTACCGGATCGCGTCGCGTCGTTGGTTCCGACTGCCCGACCTGCCGACGCCGCGCCACGGCCTCGGCGTCGCGGCGCTCGGCGGGCGCATCTACGCCATCGGCGGCGGAACGACGCCCGGCCTTAGCGTTTCAACCGCGAACGAGGCTCTCGCGCTCACGACCGCGCAGCGCTCGGCGTACGAGCCACACTGAGGCGCCGGCGAGCGCGACGAGAGCGGGCAGCGCCAGCCAGAGAGGGCTCGGCCAGGTTCGTCCATCGGCCGCGGTCTCGACGACGACCTCGGGGTGGCCCGCGATCACATCAGCAACCGCGGGGGACACCTTCACCCACTCGTGGTCGCGGCGCATGACCTGCTCCTTCGGGAAGTACTCGATCGCGCGCGCCCGGTCGACCCAGGCCTCCGGAAGCCCGCGGACCTCTATCTTCACCGGCGGCACGTCGAGCACGGCCTGCGTCCGGGGAAGCTCGTCGAAGAGAGCCGCGAAGGCGGCCGCGTCGTCGGCCGCCACGCCGTCAACGGCCACGCTCGCGATCGTCGCCGGAAACGGCTCGAGCCACTCGACCGCCCGCTCTAGGCTCGTCTCGGTACGGGAGGTGGGATTCGACCAGCCCTTGTCGCTTCCGACGAGCTCGACCGAGGGGACGTAGATCGACGAGTCCCATTCGTCCCAGCCGTCGAGCTCGAGGGTGTAGTACGGCGCGAGCGGCGGCGCGCCTTCGCGCCTCGAGCCGTAGTGCGTCTCGAGAACGCCGAAGACGAGCGCCTCATGCGTCTGGCTCATGAACTGGCGGCATTCGTCGCGCCCGCAGATTGTGAGCGAGGCCGGGCCCTTCGCCTGCGCCGCCGGGGCGACGACGAGGGCGCCGAAGGCGATCAGCATGGCGAGCGTTCGTCTCATCTCCGCCTCTACGCCCGCGGTCGCCGGAAGGTTCCGTCAGCGGAGGATGGTCGTGATGATCCCCGTCTCGGGATCGACCCGCCGCACCGACGGCTCCGGCTCGATCTGGACGACGATCAGCGACCTGTCGGGAGCGAACGCAGCGTCGCTCGGCTGGATCCCTGCCTCCGTCGCCGGCCCCCCGTCGCCGTTCTCGCCGATGAAGCCGTTCCCCACGACCGTCGAGATCGTCCCGTCGGGCGCGATGCGCCGGACCGTCCCGCCGGTCGGGTCGCCGCCGACCACGTAGAGCGACCCGTCGGGGCCGAAGAGGAGCTTCACCGGAATGAGCCCCGCCTCCCGCGCCGGGCCGCCGTCCCCCGAGTCCTCGGGCACACCCGTGCCGGCGATGGTCGTGATCGCGCCGGTCTTCGCGTCGATCCGACGGACGTAGCTGCCGTCCGGGATGAAGAGATTCCCGTCCGCGTCGTAGGCCGCGCCGTGCGGGCTCTCGACGTGCGCTGCCCGCGCCGGCCCACCGTCGCCGGTCGTCTCGGGATTCCCGGAACCTGCGATCCGCATTGCCTTGCCCGAAGGCACATCGACGCGGAAGACGACGTGCCCGATCAGCGGCACGGCCAACCGGCGCGCGGTCGAATCGAGCGCGACCTCGGTCGGTGCGATCAGCTCCGCGACCGTCGTGATCGTCCCGTCCGGATCGACCCGGCGGATGCGGTTCTCGGGGAAGTCGGCGAGATACAGCGTTCCATCGGCGGCGAGCGCGAGCCCGGTCGGCTCGCTGATCTGCGCGTCCACCGCCGGACCGCCGTCACCGACCGATCCGGGCTGGCCCGTTCCGACGACGACCTCGGTGTCGCCGGACGCCGGATCGAACCGGAGCACCTGGTGCAGCTCCGCGTCGGCGACGTAGATGCGACCCTCGGCGTCGACCTCCACGTCGAGCGGAAGGAGCAACTCGGGCTCGGCGGCCGCCGTCGCAGGCGGCGGATCGGCAGCAGTCGTTCCCCCGCCGCCACCGCAGGCCGCGAGCAGGCAGAGGGAGGCGAGCGATGCCCTAGAGGCCCATGAGGTCATCCGGGGTGTTTACGTTCCGGAGGAGCTCTGGGTTCCCGGGAATGACGCGCGCGTTCAGCTCCGCGGCGGCGTCGCGCAGCTTCAGCTCGCCGGCCGCGAGGCGACGCTCGAGCACAGGGAGCGCCGTGCGGCGGTAGGCGCCCGGTAGCGGTCCGCTCTCGGGGTGCGCCGCGTCGGCGCCTTCGGCAGCGACGGCCAACTCGGCGAGGAACGCCGCCGACACGCGCGGCACGTCGACCGGCACGGCGACGATCAGCTCCGTCGGCGCGAGGCGCAGACCGGCGACGAGTCCGACCAGCGACGCCCGCAGCTCCGAGCCGTCGTCCTCCACCGCGAACGGCAGCGACAGCTCATCCGCGACCTTGCCGACGGCGATCCGATGCTCGAACGCCTCGCCCAGCGTGCGCCAGGCGCGCTCGGCGAGCGTCTCGCCGTCGAGGACGGCCAGGGCCTTCGGCGATCCGAACCGGCGGCTCGCGCCCCCGACGAGCAGGACGCCGGTTACGTCGTGACGCGCCACGGCTCCGTGTAGACGTTGATCCGCCCGTCGCGGACGAAGCCGCAGAGCGTGATCCCGCGGTCGGCGGCGAGGTCGACCGCCAGCGACGAGGGAGCGCCGACGGCAACGAGCAGCGGGCAACCGGCAACGGCGGCCTTCTGCACGAGCTCGAAGGAGAGGCGCCCGCTGACGCAGAGGATCGCGCGCGCCAGCGGCAGCCGGCCGGCGCCGTGCGCCCAGCCGATCACCTTGTCCATCGCGTTGTGGCGACCGACGTCCTCGCGGAGCGCGAGCAGCCCGCCGTCGCCGTCGAAGAGCCCGGTGGCGTGGAGTCCTCCCGTGGCCGCGAAGGTCGCCTGGCCCTCGCGCAGGCGCTCCGGGAGCGCGGAGATGACGGCCGCCGGAACCGTGAGGTCGCTTTCGACCCGCGGCGCCTCGACCGCGATCGCCTCGAGCGCGCCCTTGCCGCAGACCCCGCACGAGGACGTGGTGTAGAAGCTCCGCTTCAGCCCGGCCGGATCGAAGCCAGGCGCGTCGACCTCGACGGTGTTCGCCGCGAGGTCGTCCGGCAGCCGGGCCACCGTCGCCGGGATCCCCTCGGACAGGCAGAACCCGAGCGCCAGCTCCTCGTCGTGGCCCGGGGTGCGCATCGTGACCGCCACCGGTTCGCGGTTCACGCGGATCTCGAGTGGCTCCTCGACCGCGACCTCGTCGGGCTCGCTGCGGCCCCCGGGGAGGCGAACCACCTCGACCCGGCCCGCGGTCTGGGCGGGCGGCGTCTGCATGGGCTAAGCGTAGGCCCGCCGGCCACCGCGCGCCCTTAATAGCACTCGCGCGTCTGACAGGGACTCCCTCCGCCCCGCCCAGAGACTATCGCGGATCTCCGCGCCAAAGGCACACCGATTGCGCCGATTTGCAGGCAGAACGGCACCGAGTGTGACACGCCGCTGCTACCCGCAGAACTCGGTGGCGACCGCGAGGTAGGTCTCCGCGCAGCGGGCGGCCGAATCGAGGTCGACCCACTCCATGTCCGCGTGGGCGCCTTCCCCGGCCGGGCCGTACATGACCGTCGGGATCCCGGCCGCGGAGAAGATGGCCGCGTCGGCCCAGAACGGGACGCCTGAGACATCGCTCCCGGAGTGGCGGCGCACGAGCTCCACGATCTCGGCGGTCGGTGCGATTTCGAACGGCTCGCGGACGAACGTCACCCGCACGTCCACGTCGAGGTCCGGATCGTCGGCGTCCTCGGCGATCTCGCGGATCTGCTCCTCGACGCCCGCAGGCGTCTCGCCCGGGATCGTTCGCCGCTCGGCCTGGACGAGGCACCGGTCGGGGTACGTAGACAGCTCGACCCCGCCCTCGACGAGGGACGCGTGCAGCGATCCGCTGCCGAGCAGGAGGTGCGTGGGCGAGCCGCGCAGCGAGCGGTCGAGCGCCGCCATCCCGACGAGCATCGTCCCCATCTTCGCGATCGCGTCCACGCCGAGATCCGCGCGCGAGCCGTGCGCCGCGACTCCGCGGGTCTCGACCTCGAGCCAGACGAAGCCCTTGTGCGCAATCGCGATCCGCTCCTCGGTCGCCTCGGTCACGATCGCCGCATCAGGACGGAGTGCCGTGACGACCGCCTGCGATCCGATGCTCGCGACCTCCTCGTCGGCCACTGCGGACACGATCACGTCTCCCCGCAGGGACAGTTCGACGGCCCGCGCGCCGACGAGCATCATCGCGGCCACGCTCGTCTTCATGTCGTACGCTCCGCGCCCGTACAGCCGGTTGCCTTCGACCGCCGGCTCGAGCGGCCGCTCCATGCCTGCGTGACCGACCGTGTCGAGATGGCCGTTCAGGAGCAGCGACCGGCCCCCGCCCGAGCCGTGCGCGAACGCCGTCACGTTCCACCGGCCCGGCGCGATCTCGTCGCGGAAGACCTCGAGCCCGCGCCGCTCGAGCCAGGCCGCCACGAACCGCGAGATCTCCTCCTCGCCCGCGGCGCCGGGCGCGAGGCCCGGATTGACCGAGTCGATCGCAACCAGCTCGCGCGCCAGATCGGTCAGTTCGTCCCGCATTGGTGAACCTTAGAATCGATCCATGGACGACGCGCTCGGCCGCTTCCGCGCGCTCACCAGGGTTACTTAGAGCGAGTCGCGGATCGGATCGAGATCCGAGTCCTTCGTTGCGACCTCGCCCAGCCGCGGATCGAGCGAGAGCGCCTGGCGCACGTGCGCGACCGCGTCATCGTGCCGGCCGGCCTGCGCTTCGTAGCAGCCGAGGTTGTAGAGGATCGACGCGTTGTCCGGGAAGCGCTCGAGCCCCTCGGCGACGGTCTCCGCGGCCTTGTCCCACTCGCCCGACTTGGCGAACGGGATCGCCGCGAAGTAGTACTCCCACGCGGACACCTCGTACGCCTTGCCGGGCTCGCCGCCCACCGCGAGGACTGTCGAGTTCGCCTCCTTCGCGACCGCGGCGCGGCGCACCGCCGGATCCTTGAGGAAGACGAGCGTGCCGGCGGGCGCGTCGATCTCCTCGCCGCCGACCGTGAAGGTCACGTGGCCGGTGAGCACGACGTAGACCTCCTCGTGCCCGCCCGCCGCGTTGCCAAGCTCGTCGTGGTCCTCGACGATCTCGTCGCCCGCGTCCGCGGCCGTGTACGCGTTCATGCCGAACGCCTCGATCCCGAGCGTGCGGCGCACCGGGCGCCAGACGAGCGTCTCGGTGACCGGCACGGACGGAAGCTCGGAGATATGGATGCTCTGATAACCGGGCGTTGTCGCCATGAGTCGCAGGATACGGATCTAGAAGACGACGACCGAGCGCGCCCGTTCGCGGCGGCGCATGGCGGCGAAGGCGTCCTCCACCTCGTCCAGGCCGATGCGGTGCGATACGAGCTTGTCGAGCGGGAGCTTCCCGGCCAGGTAGAGATCGGCGATGCGCGGGAAGTCGAGCGCCGGCACCGCGCCGCCGTAGATCGAGCCGACGAGCGTCTTGCCGGAGTCCACGAAGGAGTAGACGTCGAACGAGGCGCGGACGTCGTACGCGGCCAGGCCGACGAGCACGCCGACCCCGCCGGAGCGCAGGAGCCCTGGCACCGCCTCGATCGTCTCCACGAGCCCGATCGCCTCGAACACGTAATCCGCGCCGCCGGGAACCTCGTCGAGCGAGCCGACCGCATGCGTCGCCCCGACCTCGAGCGCGAGCGCGAGCTTGTCGGACGAGACGTCCACGGCGACGATGGGACTCGCCCCGGCCAGCGCGGCGCCCATGACCGCGGACAGCCCCACCCCGCCGCAGCCGATCACGACCACCGACGCGCCCGGTTCGACCTGCGCCGTGTTCCACACCGCGCCGACGCCGGTCGTGATCGCGCACCCGATGAGCGCGGCGACGTCCATCGGCACCTCGCGGGAGATCGGGATCACGCCGGCCTCGGGAACGACCGTGCGCTCCGCCATCGACGCGACCGCGAGGTACGAGAAGACGTCCTCCCCGGAGGAGCGCTTGAACCGCGTCGTCCCGTCGTCCATCACGCACTGGCCGGCCTTCGTCCCGGAGCAGGCCCATGCCCGGCCGGCGAGGCAGTGCGCGCAGCGCCGGCACGAGTAGAACCAGGAGCAGACGACGTGGTCGCCGACCTCGACGCCTTCGACGCCCTCGCCGAGCGCCTCGACCACCCCGGCGCCCTCGTGGCCCATGACCACGGGCGCGGGCCGCGGCCAGTCCCCGTCGACCACGTGCAGGTCGGAATGGCAGACGCCGCTCGCGCCGAGCTTGACGAGCACCTCGCCGCGCCGCGGCTCCTCGAGCGAGAGCTCCTCCACCGAGACCCGGCCGGGACCGTCGAAAACGGCTGCGTTCACCGTGAGCACCGCGCGATTCTACGGTAGGGTCGAGGCCGCTCATGGCCCCGCCGATGCCGTCCAGCCTGGAGATCGCGCAAGCCGCGACGCTGCGCCCCATCACGGAGATCGCGGCGGCCGCGGGGATCCTCGACGACGAGCTCGAGCCCTACGGCCGCTACAAGGCGAAGGTCGACCTCACGGTGCTCGAGCGGCTCGCCGACCGGCCCGACGGGAAGCTCATCGACGTCGCCGCGATCACGCCTACGAAGGCCGGAGAGGGCAAGACGACCACGTCCGTCTCGCTCACCCAGGGGCTCGGGCGGATCGGCAAGAACCCCGTCCTCTGCCTGCGCGAGGCCTCGCTCGGGCCGGTGTTCGGGATCAAGGGCGGCGCGGCCGGCGGCGGCTACACGCAGGTCGTCCCCATGGAGGACATGAACCTCCATTTCACCGGCGACATCCACGCGATCGGCGCCGCGAACAACCTGCTCGCCGCGCTCGTCGAGGCGCACCTCATGCACGGCAACGAGCTCGGGCTCGACCCGCACAGCGTCACGTGGCGCCGCTGCGTCGACATCAACGACCGCTCGCTCCGGCAGACGGTCATCGGGCTCGGCAGCCGCGTGAACGGCAACCCGCGTGAGACCGGCTGGGACATCACCGCGGCGTCCGAAGTGATGGCGATCGTCGCAGTGGCGCGCGACCTCTTCGACCTGCGCGAGCGGCTGGGCGCGATCACGGTCGGCTACACGCGCGAGGGCGAGCCGGTCACCGCCGAGCAGATCCGCGCCGCCGGCGCGATGACCGTGCTCCTGAAGGACGCGATCAAGCCGAACCTCGTCCAGACGCTCGAGGGCCAGCCCGCGCTCCTCCACTGCGGGCCGTTCGCGAACATCGCCCACGGCAACAACTCGCTCGTCGCCACGCGCGTCGGCCTGAAGCTCGGCGACTACTGCGTCACCGAGAGCGGCTTCGGCTCGGACATGGGGATGGAGAAGTTCTTCGACATCGTCTGCCGCGCCGGGAGCCTGCGACCCGATGCAGTCGTGCTCGTCGTTACGGCTCGGGCGCTGAAGCACCATGGCGGCGACCCCGACGGCGGCATCGACGCGATCGAGCGCGGCGCCGAGAACATGCGCCGCCACCTCGGGATCGTCCGCGAGTTCGGGCCGAGCACGGTCGTCGCGATCAACCGCTTCCCCGGAGACACGGACGAGGAGGTCGAGACCGTCCGCCGGCTCGCGCTCGAGGCGGGCGCAACGGCGGCCGAGCTGAACGAGGGCTTCGAGCGAGGCGGCGAGGGCGCCGAGGCGCTGGCCGAGGCGGTCGTGGCCGCGGCCGAGACGCCGTCCGAGTTCAAGCCGCTGTACGAGCTGGACGAGCCGATCGAGGCGAAGATCGAGGCGATCTGCAAGCGGGTGTACGGTGCGGACGGCGTCGACTTCCTGCCGGCCGCGCGCGACTCGATCGCCCGCGCCGTGACGAGCGGCTTCGACAAGCTCCCGATCTGCATGGCGAAGACGCACCTCTCGCTCTCGCACGATCCCGCACTGACCAACGCGCCGACCGGCTTCACGGTGACCGTGCGGGACGTGCGCGCCTACACGGGCGCCGGCTGGCTCGTCGCGCTCCTCGGGGACATGCAGACGATGCCCGGCTACGGCGTCTCGCCGGCCGCGTTCAACGTGGACATCGACGAGACCGGGAAGACGATCGGACTGTTCTGACGACGATCGAGGCCTTCTTGTCGCAGAGCCTGGACGACCTGCTCGCCGAGATCGCCTCTGAGAAGCCCGCGCCGGGCGCCGGCTCGGTCGCCGCGCTCGTCGTCGCGATGGCGGCCGGACTCGCCGCGATGTCGGCTCGGCTCTCCGTGAACCACTGGGACGGCGCCGCCGACGCGGCGCTCCAGGCCGACGCGCTCGCCGCCCGCGTTGCCCCGCTCGCACCCGCCGACGGCGCCGCGTACGAGGAGGTGCTGACCGCGCTCCGCCTGCCGAAGACGCTCGAGCCAGTCGTCCGCGAAGCCGCCATCTCCAACGCGCTCGCCCGTGCGGCCGAGATTCCCAACGAGATCGCGGGCTGCGCCGTCGCGGCCGCAGAGCTCGGCGCTCTCGTGGCGGAGAACGGCAACCCGAATCTCCGCTCGGACGCGGCGGGCGGAGCCACGCTGGCGGCTTCGGCGGCGCAGGTCGCGGCGCACCTGGTCGCGATCAACATGGGAACCGAGGGCGACGACGCGATTGTGCTCCAGGCACGGGAACGTGCGACCGCCGCGCAGCTCGCCGCCGAGCGCGCTCTCGCCGCCACCCGTCGCTAAGCTCGCGGCGATGGACACGTACCTCGCGATCGCGAGCAGGCGCGACCGGCGCGACTACGACGGTCGGTCCGTCGCCGAGGACTCCGCCCGCAAGATTCTCGACGCGGGACGCCTGAGCGGGAGCGCCAAGAACCGCCAGCAGTGGCGCTTCATCGTGGTCGAGGAGCGAAAGGCGGCGCTGGCCGAGCTCGTGTACGCGCACGACAACGTCGCCACTGCAGGGCTCGTGGTCGCCATCGTCGTCCCGGACGGACCGCGCGCCCGCTTCGACGCCGGGCGGGTGTCCCAGAACATGCTCCTCGCCGCCTGGAACGAGGGCGTCGCCTCGTGCCCGAATGGTCTCGCCGAGCCCGACCAGGCGCGCGAGCTGCTCGAGCTGGGCGAGGACGAGCGGATCGCGATCGTCCTCTCGTTCGGCTACCCGACCCGCCCAGCGGATCCGGCCAAGCACGACGCGGAAACCTGGAGCGAGCAGGCGAATCGCCGCTCGCTCGACGAGCTGGTCACGCGGCTCTAGTCGGTTCCCGTTTGCGCCCGGCAGGCGGCTCCGGTAGGAATTCCCACATTGTCTATTCAATCCGTAGAGAAAGAGGACTACTTGTGATCCGTCGCCTGCTCATTCCGTTCGCGCTCGCAGCATTCGCCGTCGTCTCGCTCGCCGCGTGCGGTGGCGAGGACTCCGCCAGTGGAGGCGGAGGGGGCGGCGACAAGAAGATCACGCTCGTCGCCTACTCGACCCCGCGCGAGGCCTACGAGGCGATTATCCCCGCCTTCCAGGAGACCGCTGACGGCGAGGGCGTCGACTTCGAGCAGTCCTACGCCGCCTCCGGCGAGCAGAGCCGCGCGGTCGAGTCGGGCCTCCCCGCCGACTTCGTCGGGTTCTCGCTCGAGCCCGACGTCACGCGCCTCGTCGACGCCGGCCTCGTCGACGCGAACTGGGCCGAAGACGAATACAACGGCATGGTCACCGACTCGGTCGTCGTCTTCGCCGTGCGCCCGGGCAACCCGAAGAACATCCAGACCTGGGACGATCTCCTCCAGGAGGGCCTCGAGGTGATCACCCCGAACCCGTTCACCTCCGGCGGGGCGCAGTGGAACATCATGGCCGCCTACGGCGCACAGCTCGAGCAGGGGAAGACCGAGGAGGAAGGCGTCGAGTACCTACGCGACCTCTTCCTGAACAACGTGCCGGTGCAGGACAAGAGCGCGCGCGAGGCGCTGCAGACGTTCACCGGCGGCAAGGGCGACGTGCTCCTCGCCTACGAGAACGAGGCGATCTTCGCCAAGAACGCCGGCCAGCCGCTCGAGTACGTCGTCCCCGACGAGACGATCCTCATCGAGAATCCCGTCGCTGTCGTGAACACGTCGAAGAACGTGCCGACCGTCGAGGCGTTCATCGAGTTCCTGCGCGGCGAGGAGGCGCAGAAGATCTTCGGCGAGAACGGCTACCGGCCGGTGAACGAGGCCGTCGCCGGCGAGTTCGACTTCCCGACGCCTCCGGGGCTCTTTACGATCGCTGACCTGGGCGGATGGGCCGACGTGCGGGCGGAGTTCTTCGACCGCGAGAACGGAATCTTCGCCGACATCGAGGAAGAGCTTGGAGTTCCAACTGACGGGTAATACACCAAGTGCATTCGCCCTACCCGCCCGAGCGGCCTCGCCTCGCCGCTCGGGCGGACTTGCTCTCGGGATCTCGACGGCCTACCTCAGCCTGATCGTCCTGATCCCGATCGCCGCGGTGGTCGCCGAGTCTCTGAGCGGCGGCCTCTCCGCGTTCTGGGCCGAGATCACCGCGCCGGCCGCGGTCGCCGCGCTGAAGCTCACCTTCGCGGCGTCCCTCCTCGTCGTCTTCGTGAACGCGATCACCGGGACGCTCGTCGCATGGACGCTCGTGCGCGACTCGTTCCGCGGCAAGGCGGTCGTGAACGCGCTCATCGACCTGCCGTTCGCGCTGCCCACGATCGTCGCCGGCCTGACGCTCCTCGCGATCTACGGGCCGAAGAGCCCGATCAACCTGAACCTCGCCTACACGCGTGCCGCGGTCGTCGTCGCGCTGCTCTTCGTGACGCTGCCGTTCGTGGTGCGCGCGGTCCAGCCGGTGCTGCTCGAGCTCGACCAGGAGATGGAGGAGGCCGCACGCTCGCTCGGCGCCTCGAGCTTCCAGACGTTCCGGCGCATCGTGCTGCCGAACCTCATGCCGGCGATTCTTTCGGGCGCCGCGCTCTCCTTCGGGAAGGCGGTCGGCGAGTTCGGCTCGATCATCCTCATCTCGGGGAACATCCCGTTCGACACCGAGGTCGCCTCCGTGAACATCTTCAAGGCGATCGAGAGCGACGACCCCGCCGGCGCCGCTGCGGTGTCGGTCGTGCTGCTCGTCCTCTCGCTGCTCGTGCTCGTCGCCGCCGATCTCCTCGAGCGCCGCAGCCGGAGGCACGATGCGTAAGTACGTCATCCGCTACACGGCGCTCACGTACCTGGTGCTCGTGCTCGTGCTGCCGCTCTCGATGATCCTCTTCCGCACGTTCCAGGACGGGCTCGCACCCGTCTGGGCCGCGCTCACCGATCCGCTCTTCCTGAGCGCGTTCAAGCTGACGCTCATCGCGGTGCTGATCGCCGTTCCGCTGAACACGGTGTTCGGCGTGCTGTGCGCGATCGCGCTCGTGCGCCGCGAGTCGAACCGCGGCGAGTGGTTCTTCAGCGCCGCCATCGGGCTGCCGCTCGCGCTCTCGCCGATCGTGGTCGGCCTTGCGCTCATCCTCGTCTACGGCAACGACGGCTGGATCGGGAGCTCACTCGCCGACTTCGGAATCCAGATCATCTTCTCGACCCCCGGGATCGTGCTCGCGACCATCTTCGTGACGCTGCCGTTCGTGGTGCGCGAGGTCATGCCGGTGCTGCGCGAGATCGGCACCGACCAGGAGGAGGCCGCGTGGGTGCTGGGCGCGTCGAAGTGGCAGACCTTCCGCCGGATCACGCTGCCGTCGATCCGCTGGGGCGTCGCGTACGGCGTCGTCCTGACCACGGCGCGGGCGCTCGGCGAGTACGGCGCGGTCGCGGTCGTGTCCGGTCGGCTCGCCGGCAAGACGGAAACGCTTACGCTTCACGTCGACGAGCAGTACCTGCGCTTCAACGAGGTCGCCGCCTACACCACGTCCCTCGTGCTCGCGCTGCTCGCCGTCAGCACTCTGGTCGCGATGAACGTCTTCAAGCCGAGCGAGCACAAGGAGGTGGCACGTGGGGATAGCGGTCCGGCAGGCAACTAAGCGCTTCGGCAGCTTCCTGGCGCTCGACAACGTGTCGCTCGCCATCCCGACGGGCTCGCTCACCGCGCTCCTCGGCCCGAGCGGCAGCGGCAAGTCGACGCTTCTGCGCGTGATCGCCGGCCTCGAGACGCCGGACACGGGCGACGTCGTCATCTCGGGCCAGGACACGACCGGCGTGCCGCCGCAGGATCGCGGCGTCGGCTTCGTCTTCCAGCACTACGCAGCGTTCAAGCACATGACCGTGCGCGACAACGTCGGCTTCGGCCTCTCGATCCGCAAGGAGCCGAAGGCGGAGATCCGAAAGCGCGTAGACGAGCTGCTCCATCTCGTGCAGCTGGACGGGCTCGCCGAGCGGTATCCGTCGCAGCTCTCCGGCGGACAGCGGCAGCGGATGGCCTTGGCGCGCGCTCTTGCCGTCGAGCCCGAGGTGCTCCTGCTGGACGAGCCGTTCGGCGCTTTGGACGCCCGCGTCCGCAAGGAGCTGCGCACCTGGCTGCGCCGCCTGCACGACGACGTCCACGTGACGACCGTGCTGGTCACGCACGACCAGGAGGAGGCGATGGACGTCGCCGACCGGATCGTCCTCATGAACCAGGGCCGGATCGAGCAGACCGGCAAGCCGCGCGACCTCTACGAGCATCCCGCGAACGAGTTCGTCATGTCCTTCGTCGGCCCGGTCAACCGGCTCGGCGAGGACTGGGTGCGCCCGCACGACCTCGACCTGCTCGTCGAGCCGAACGGCGCCACCAGCGAGGGGATGATCGAGCGGATCGTCCATCTCGGCTTCGAGGTGCGCGTCGAGCTCGTCCTCCAGGACGGCGAGCACGTCTCGGCGCAGGTCACCCGCGACGAGGCCGAGGAGCTCGAGCTGCACGAGGGCCAGATCGTGTTCGTGCGCCCGAGCCGGACTACGGTGTTCGCCGAGGAGAACGCCGAGGCTTGAGGCGAAGCCGCCTCACGTGGTCTTGCTCGCGGCAGCGACAAGATCCGCGGTGAAGCGCACGACACGCTCCGCGCCCACGTTCCCCTCGTCCCTGTCGGGGTTGTAGATCACGATGCTGACGCCGGCACATCCGGGCGCCGCGAGCACCGCGGTGCCGATTTCGAGCAAGTCTTGCCAGGTCAGTCCTCCGGGCTGCGGATAGTCGACCGCGGCGAGCTCCTCGGTCCGCAGCACGTCGAGATCGACATGAAGCCAGAAGGCCGGCGCGACAGATCCGACGGCGGCGGTGGCGTCTTGGGCGGACGCGGACGGCCCGCGCGCCCTGACCGCGTCATCGTTGCGGAACACGGCCACGGTCTCGTCGAGCGAGGTCGCTCCGTGCTCGTCGATCTCCCGGCGGTCGCGAGGGCCGAGCATGGCGAGAGCCTCTGGAGCGAGCAGTGGTACCGCTTGACCAAGCGGTGCGGGCAGCGCCTCGTCGACGATGCCGAGCGCCACGCCGACTTCCGAGTCCGAGGCTTCGCCTGTCGGCGAGAGCGAAGGCGGCCAGGCGTCCTCGTGTCCGTCGACCAGCACGAGGCCGCAGTCGCCGAACCGGTCGCGAGTCGCGGCCAGCGCGCCGAGCAGCACGGGGCAGTCGCCGCCGACCAGCAGAGGCAGCCGGTGGCGGGCCTGGCTCGAAGCCACGGCCTGACGACTGGCGACGAAGAGACGCGCGAGTGCGGCCTCGTTGAGAAGGCCTGAGGGCCCTCGCAATCCGTCTCCCTCGATGAGAACGAGGTCGCCTGCGTCGCGCACGTCGCCGGCCGCATCGAGCTGATCGACGAGACCGCTGGATCGAAGGACGTGGATCGCGCGAGCGATCCCACCCGGCTCGGCCATCGAGGTGTACGGCACGCCAATCAGTTCGAATCGTGTCACGGAGACATTCTGTGGCGGGTGTCGGCAGGTGCGGGGAGTACCCTCGCCGGCGTGGCTCGTATCAAGCGGTACTTCGCGGCCCGGTTCAAGAACGTCAGCCGGGCCGAGGGCTGGGGTTACGTCGTGTGGAGCGCGATGGGCCTCGTCGTCTTCGTGCCGGAGGTCTGGGCCGCGGCGTCTGGAAGCGACTTCATCTGGCCGACCATCTCGACGACGGTCGGGCATCTCGAGGATCGCTGGCCGGTCGTGGCGCTCATTCCCGTCGCGGTGATCGTGATGTGCGCCTTCTCCCTGTACCGCGTCGGCGCCGGGAGCACGGCGATGCAGGCCGACTACCAGGGGCTAGGGCGCACGCCCGAGGGCCGGCTCGCGAAGCAGGACGTGTCGCTCGACCAGCTCGAGCGCGGCGGCGTGCCGGCGAAGGAAGGCCGGCGCGAGGTCGGCGTCGTCCCCTACTTCGTCTTCGTGACGATCGCGTTGATCGCCGCCACGGCCGCCGCGGCGACGAGCAATAACCGGTTCCTCGTCGGGTACGTCCTCTACTCCCTGATCTTCGTGTTCTGGCTCGTCGTTCCGAACGTGGCGTCGTACTGGTTCAAGCGCGACGTGCCGTTCTGCACGGTGTTCTTCACGGTTCGGTGCCTCGGGCAGCGCCTGCAGCTCGTCGCCGCGCTCGTTGCGGCGCTCCTCGTCATCCTCCTGCTACACCTGGCGTTCTACCCCTGGCCGAGCGTGCGCTGAGGAGCGGCTAGTGCGGCTGCCAGGCCTCGGGGTCGGCCGCGAGCTTGCGGACTGAGTCGGGAAGCCGGTTGTGCGCGAGATCGTCGAGCGTGACCTCCTCGAGCACCGAGCGCATGCTCGCGCGCACGGCGATCCAGACCTCTTTCAGGGACTCGGCGGCCCCTTCGAACTCGGCCTGCTCCGGGCGGACGCCGCGCACGTTCGCGATCGGGCCCTCGACGGCGCGGATCACCTCGGCGAGCGTGATCTGGTCGGCCGGGCGGGCGAGCCAGTAGCCGCCCTCTGCGCCGCGCTGGCTCTGCACGATGCCGTCGTGGCGGAGCTCCAGGAGGATGTTCTCCAGGAACTTCAGCGGGATCGACTGCGCCTGCGCGATGCGCTCTCCTTTGACCGGCCCGGCATCGGCGCGCGCCAGTTCAGCCGCGGCGCGGAGCGCATAATCGACCTTCGCGGAGACCCTCACGCCTCCATTCTCCACTAAGTCAATAGAAGCCGGGGGTTGAGCTCAGCCGCGTACGACGGGCGTCTCGACCGTCTTCGGCTGCGCTCGGGCGCCGCTGTCCAGGCGGTTCCACGCCTCGGCGAGCACGTCGCCGAGGATCCCTGTCATCTCGTCGAACTCCTTCTGGGTCGCGACGAGCGGCGGCGAGATCTGGATCACGGGGTCGCCCCGGTCGTCGGCGCGGCAGATGAGTCCGCGCTCGAAGAGCGCCGCGGAGAGGAACCCGCGCAGGAGCTCCTCGCACTCCTCGTCCGTGAACGTCTCGCGCGTCTCCTTGTCCTTCACGAGCTCGATCGCGTAGAAGAATCCGGTTCCGCGGACATCGCCGACGATCGGCAGGTCGTACAGCTGCCCGAGCGTCGCCGCGAAGGCGTCGCCCTCGGCCGCGACGTGCTCGACGATCTTCTCGCGCTGCATGATCTCGAGGTTCTTGAGCGCGATCGCCGCCTGCACCGGCGCGCCGCCGAACGTGATCCCGTGCGTGTACATCGCGTTCCCCTCGAGGAACGGCTCGATGACGGCGTCGGTCGTCAGCACCGCGCCGATCGACGCGTACGCCGACGAGAGCCCCTTCGCGCAGGTGACGAGGTCCGGCCGGATGTCGTAGAGCTCCGAGCCGAACCAGGCGCCGAGCCGGCCGTAGCCGGTGATGACCTCGTCGGCGCAGAGCAGGATCCCGTAGCGGTCGCAGATCTCGCGCACGCCCGCCCAGTAGCCGGCCGGCGGGGTGAACGCACCGCCCGCGTTCTGCACCGGCTCCATGATCACCATCGCCACGGTCTCCGGGCCGGTCTGCTCGATCGCGGAGTCGAGATCCTCGAGGAGGAACGCTGTGAACTCCTCCTCCGTCTCGCCCGCGGGCCGGTGGTAGGCGTTCGTGTTGCGGACGTGGATCACGTCCGGGACGAGCGGCTCATAGGGCGTACGCAGCGCGGCGATGCCGTTGATCGACAGCGCGCCCATGGTCGTCCCGTGGTAGGCGACGCGGCGCGACACGGCCTTCCAGCGCCGCTCGCCGCGTGCCGCGTGGTACTGCCGGGCCAGCTTCCAGGCCGACTCGACCGCCTCGGACCCGCCGTTCACGAAGAACGCACGGTTCAGGTCACCGGGCGCCAGCTTGGCCAGCTCGGCAGCGAGCTCGATCGCCCGCGGATGCGCGTAGCTCCAGTTGGTGTAGAAGGGCAGCTCGCGCAGCTGCGCGGCAGCGGCCTCCCCGACCTCGTCGCCGTACGAGTAGCCGATCTGCACCGCGAAGAGCCCCGCCAGCGCGTCGAGGTAGCGCTTCCCGTTCGCGTCCTCCAGGTAGCAGCCGTCCCCCCGCACGATCACGGGCACGTCGGCCTCCTTGAGACCGCCCATGCGCGTGAAGTGGAGCCAGAGGTGATCGCGCGCCGCTTTCTGGAGCTCGGCGGGGGACAGGGCGGTCGTGGGTGTGCTCATGCGGGTCCTTTCGTGCGGCTTCTCTGGACGAGGATGTTGACCACCATCAGCAAAAGCGCGGCGAGAAAGATCGCGCTCGCAATAACGTTTACCTGAGGCGGCACGGAAACGCGCGCCGCGCCCCAGACGAAAACGGGGAACGTGCTCGTCGAGCCGGCGTTGAAGTACGTGATGACGAAGTCGTCGATCGAGAGCGCAAATCCGAGGAGCGCAGCGCCCAAGATCGCAGGCGCGAGCAACGGGAGCGTGACCTTCTGGAATGTCGTGAACCCGTTGGCGCCGAGATCCATCGCTGCCTCCTCGAGATGTACATCGAAATCGATGAGGCGCGCCTTTACCGTTACGACCACGTAGCTGATCACGAACATGATGTGCGCGATCACGATCGTCACGAATCCGAGCTGCGTTCCGAGGTTCAAAAACAGCGTGAGGAGCGAGGCGCCGAGCACGATCTCGGGCGTCGACATCGGCAGGAACACGAGGATGTTCGTCGCCCCGCGCCCGAGGAACCGATGCCGGACGATCGCCAGCGCGATCATCGTCCCTAGGACGGTCGCGATGATCGTCGAGATGAGGCCGATCTCGAGCGACTTGACGAGCGCGTTCTGGATGTTCGGAACGTCGTTCCAGTTCACCCAGTTGTCGAACGTGAAGCCTTCCCAGATGTAGTTGAAGCGCCCGCTCGGGTCGTTGAACGAGAACAGGATCACGACCGCGATCGGGAGCATCAGGTACGTGAACGCGAGCCCCGCGTAGACGGTGAGCGCGTGCCGCTTCACGAACGCGAGGACGCCGCCGCGATGCTGAACCGGCGGGGCCAGCGTGGTGGTAGGAGCCTCGGCGGCCATCAGCCGGTCAGCCTTTCCGTGCCGACGATCTTCGCGTAGACGAGCAGCGCGATGAGGATCGTCGCCATGAGGACGAAGGAGAGCGCCGCGGCCGACGGGTAGTCGATCAACTCGAGGAACTTCGACTGGATGACGTTCCCGATCATCGACTGTCTCGGCGTTCCGAGGAGCTGGGCGTTGATGAAGTCGCCGGCCGCCGGGATGAACGTGAGGAGCGTCCCGGCGATGATCCCGGGCGCCGACAGCGGCAGTGTGACGCGGAGGAACGCCTTGACCGGATTCGCGTAGAGATCCTTGGCCGACTCGATGAGGCGCGGGTCGACCTGCTCGAGCGAGACGTAGATCGGGAGCGCCATGAAGGGCAGGAAGTTGTAGGTGATCCCAGCGATCACGGCCACGGAGGTCGCGAGCACCCGCCCCTGGTCGCCGAGCAGGTGCAGGTTGTCGAGCAGGCGGACGAGCGGCCCCTCGTCCGCCAGGATGTTGAGCCACGCGAGCGTCCGCACGAGGTACGTGACGAAGAGCGGTGCCACGATGGCCAGGAGGAACAGGTTCTTCCACCGGCCCGCGCGGAACGCGATCCAGTAGACGAGCGGATACGCGATGAGGAGCGCGAGGATGGTTGCGATCCCCGCGTAGAGGAACGAGCGGATCAGCTGCTCGTGGTAGTCGCTGATTGCGTTGCCGAAGTTGGAGAACTCCCAGGTGAAGGTGTAGCCCCGCTCGAAGCTCCCGGACTGGAGGGATTGGAAGCCGAGGAATCCGAGCGGGACCAGGAAGAAGACCGCAAGCCACGCGAGCCCCGGGATGAGGAGCAGGTACGGCGTGAGCCGCTTTCGCGAGGTTCGCTTCATCGAATCAGGCTCCGAGCACCGTCTGCCAGGCCTCGATGTAGTCCTCGTTGTTGAGCGCCTCGGAGTCGAACTGGCTGACCTGCGAGAGCATCTCGTCGGTCGGGAAGATCAGCGGGTTGTTCGCCGTGTCCGGATCGGTCTTCGCCAGCTCTTCCTTCGCGCCCGCGACCGGGGTCACGTAGTTCACGTAGGCGGCGATCTGCGCGGCGACGGCCGGGTCGTACACGTAGTTCATGTACGTGGAGGCCGTCGACGGGCTGCCGCCGGTCGGGATGAGCATGTTGTCCGTCCAGATCATCCCGCCCGCCTCGGGGATCGCCCACTTGAGCTTGTCGTTCGAGGCGAGGAGCTGCACGACGTCGCCCGACCAGGCGATCGCGGCCGCGATGTCGCCCTGCGTGAGCGGCTGCGCGTAGTCGTTGCCCGTGAACTTGCGGATCTGGCCGCTGTCGACCGCGCCCTGGACCGTGTCGATCGCCTTGTTGTATGTCTCGTCGGTGACCGCCGTCGGGTCGTCGCCGTTCGAGAGCATGACGAGCCCGACCGAGTCGGCGAGCTCCATGAGCATCGTGACCTTGCCCTTGAGCGCCGGGTCGGTGAGCAGCTGGTCGACCGACTCGACCGGCCCGGTGACGTCCTCGTTCCAGGCGATGCCGGTCATGCCCGACTGCCACGGGAGCGAGTACTTGCGGTCCGGGTCGAACGGCGGATGCTGCTGCGCCGTGATCAGGTTGGACATGTTCGGGATGAGGTCCGGGACGAGCGGGAGCGCCCAGCCTCGCTCGATCATGAGGCCCGGGAACCGCGAGTTGTCCGTGAGGACGATGATGTCGCGGTCGATCCCGCGGCCCTGCGACAGCGGCCCCTGGATCTTCCCGAAGTACTGGGCGTTGTCGTTGATCTCCTCGGTGTAGTCGACCTTGATCCCCGTCTCCGCCGTGAACGCGTCGAGCGTCGGGTACTTCTTGGTCGCCTCGTCGTAGTCCACGTAGAGCGGCCAGTTGGCGAAGCGCAGGTTGTCCCTGAGCTCGTCGGGCGTCGTGCTGCCCGTTGCGGGGCCTGCCTGATTCGTCGGCGTGCCTCCGCACGCGGCGATCAACGCCGGCACCGAAAGGAACGCCGCCCCTGCCGCTCCTCGCTGCATTAGTTCGCGCCTGGTGAGCCGCGAGGTCATGAGCTCTCCCCTCCTCCTTGATCGACGATGAATGTGCAGTCCACCGGCCAGGACACAGTCACCTGGGAGCCGACGGCCGGGATGAGCCCGCCCGCCTCCGTGTTCTGGTGGAAGACGGTGACGCCACCGGACGGCGTGTCCACGATCACCTGCGTCGCGACGCCGATGTAGGCCGTCTCGCGAACCGTGCCCGTGAGCTTGTTTCCGCCCGAGTCCCCGATTCGAACCTTCTCGGGCCGGACGCCGACAGAGACCGATCCAGATGCGCCGTCCATGTTCACCTGGATGACCGTCCCGTCGGCGAGCTTCAGCCGATTCGGCCCCTCGACCGTGCCGGTGAGCAGGTTGCACGTCCCGAGGAAGCCGGCCACGAACGACGTCTGCGGCCGCTCGTAGAGCTCCGACGGGGTGCCGAGCTGCTCGATCTTGCCGGCCCGCATGACCGCGATCTGGTCGGCCATCGTCATCGCCTCTTCCTGGTCGTGCGTGACGTGGACGAACGTGATCCCGACCTCCGACTGGATGCCCTTCAGCTCTAGCTGCATCTGCTTTCTGAGCTTCAGGTCGAGGGCGCCGAGCGGCTCGTCGAGGAGCAGCACCTGCGGCCTGTTCACGAGCGCGCGCGCGAGCGCCACCCGCTGCTGCTGGCCGCCGGAGATCTGCTTCGGCTTGCGCTTGCCGAGCGCCCCGAGGTCGACGAGCTCGAGCGCGTCGTCGACCCGCTTCTTCAGCTCGTCTCCCTTCACGCCCTTCCGCTTCAGGCCGAACGCGATGTTGTCGCGGATGGTCAGGTGCGGGAAGAGCGCGTAGCTCTGGAAGACGGTGTTGACGTCGCGCTTGTACGGCGGCAGGCCGGCGATGTCGGTGCCGCCGAGGAGGATCCGTCCGGCCGTCGGCTCCTCGAACCCGCCGATCATGCGCAGGGTCGTGGTCTTGCCGCAGCCCGACGGGCCGAGCAGGGCGAAGAAGCTCCCGTGCTCGATCTCCAGCGAGATGTCGTCGACTGCAGGCGCGTCCTCGAACTGCTTCGTGACGCGCTCGAGTTGAACGGATCCTGGTTCACTCACGAGGCGGCTCCTTCCGGTGCGGGTGCGTCGAGTGCGTCCGGCGCCGCGGTCTGGATCTTCCGCTTGAAGAACGCCGGCATGTGCGCGAACTGGATGAGCATGAGGATCACTCCGAGGATGAGGAACCCGATCGCGATCACGAGCGGCGGCCCGAGCCCGAACCACGACTCGCCCGACTCGGAGTTGGCCGGGTTCGAGAGATCGATGATCGACTTCACGAAGGCCCAGGCGAGGATCGCGGCGCCGATGAGCGGCGCGAGCCCGATGAAGAGGAAGTTCTTCACGCTCTTGAAGAGCAGCCGCCGGAAGTAGACGACGCAGGCGATCGCCGTGAGCCCGTAGTAGAAGGCGATCAGGAGGCCGAGCGTCAGCAGGCCGTCGAAGAGGATGTTCTCGGACACGACCGTGAGCCCGACGTACCAGGCGATCGACAGGATGCCCATCCAGATCGTGGCGGTGGACGGGGTCAGGTAACGCTGGTGCACGCGGCCGAAGTACTTGGGCGCCGCGCCCTTCGAGGACATCGAGAGCGCGGTGCGCGTGGTCGGCAGGATGGTCGTCTGCGTCGACGCCGCTGCCGAGGTGAGCACCGCGATGATGAGGAGCTTGTCGAGCGGCGAGCCGAACACGTCGCCCGCGAGCGCTCCGAGCACGTCCGCCTGGTGCTCCTCGTCCGAGAGGAACGTGGAGCCGTGGTAGGCGAGCGCGGCGATCGAGACGATCACGTAGATGAAGAGCAGGATGACCGTCGAGGCGATCGCGGCCTTGCCCGGGCCCTCGGACGGATCCTGGCTCTCCTCGTTCACGGTGACGGTCGAGTCCCAGCCCCAGTAGATGAAGATCGCGAGGATCATCCCGGTCGCCAAGGCGCTCCAGGAGTCGATCGCGAACGGGTTCAGCCAGTCGAGCGACGGCATCGCCTCGCCGGCGATGTCCATGGTGTAGACCTTGAACAGGGCGACCGCGGCGAAGAGGAGGAGCGTGACGAGCTCCGCGCCGAGCAGGTACCACTGCGTCTTCGCCGAGACCTCGATGCCGACGTAGCAGATGAGCGTCATCAGGACGATCCATAGAACTCCGACGACGAGCACGGCGTTCGTGTTGGTGGCGGCCTCGTCGGCGCCGACGAGCAGGAACGAGTAGGAGCCCGCGATCGCGGCCAGGTTCGACATGACCACGATGTCCGCGACGACGATCGCCCAGCCGGTCAGCCAGCCGGCCCACGGCCCGAGCGCCATCGTCCCCCACGAGAACGACGTCCCACAGTCCGGGTCGACGCGGTTCAAGTAGTAGTACGACGCCGCGGTAAACAGCATCGGGACGAACGCGAGCAGCATGATCGCCGGCGACTGGAATGCGACGGCGGCCGCGACGAAGCCGAGCACGGCGGCGAGGCTGTAGCCGGGGGCGGTCGACGCGACGCCGATGACGACGCCCGAGACGAAACCGAGCGCGCCGGTCTTCAGGCCTTTCTCGCCCGGGGCGCCTTCCATCCGAACAGGGAATCCCGGTGCAGGTGCGTCAGTTGTGCTCAACGTTCCTCCTCACCCAGGGGATTCATCGTGCTCCGCCTCCTGCGATCGCCCCGGCGCTTTCGCGGGATAGCCGTTGCGCGAAGTAGACCGGGATCGCGGACAGGAGGATGACGAGTAGTGCGACGACGTTCACGATCGGGAGCTGGTTCGGCCGCGACAGGTTCGTGAAGATCCAGATCGGGAGCGTCTGCTCGGCGCCGGCCGTGAACGTGGTCACGACGATCTCGTCGAAGGAGAGCGCGAACGCGAGCAGCGCGCCGGCGAGGAGCGCGGTCCGGATCGACGGGAGCGTGATGTAGCGGAACGTCTGCCACGAGTCCGCGCCGAGGTCCATCGAGGCCTCCTCGAACGAGCGCGAGGTGCGGCGCAGCCGGGCGATCGCGTTGTTGTAGATCACGACGATGCAGAAGGTCGCATGTCCGACGACGACAGTGAAGAGCCCGAGGCTGAATCCGAACGGCGAAAGCACCTCGCGGAAGGTCGCGTTCAGCGCCATTCCGGTGACGATTCCGGGCAGCGCGATCGGGAGGATGACGAGGAACGAGATCGTCTCGCGCCCGAAGAACCGGTAGCGCTGCACGGCGAGCGAGGCGAAGAGCCCGAGCACGACCGCGACGCCGGTCGCGAGCAGCGCGACGATCACGGAGGTGAGGAGCGCGTTGCGCACGCCGGGGTTCCCGAAGGCCTTGCCGAACCACTCGAGCGTGAAGCCCTTGATCGGCCAGGTCTGGATCCGCCGCTCGTTGAAGGCGTAGAGCCCGATCACGATCAGGGGCAGGTACATGAACGTGAGCGTCAGCGCGCTTGCCGCACGCAGTCCGAACCGGGCCAGGCGGGTCTCGACCATCAGAGATTCTCGAAGGCGCCGAGGCGCTTGGCCACGGTCAGGTAGAGGATCATCACCAGGACGGGCACCGTCGCGAACGCGGCCGCGAACGGGAGGTTGTTCGCGACGCCGACGTTCACGTAGACGACATTCCCGATGAACTGCGTGCTCGAGACGAGCGTCGGCGTGATGTAGTCGCCGAGCGTCAGCGAGAAGGTGAAGATCGAACCCGCGATGAACGCGGGGAAGGCGAGCGGCAAGATCACGCGCCGCAGCGTCCGCAATCCGCCGGCGCCCAGGTCGGCCGAGGCTTCGAGCAGCGAGTTCGGAATCCGCTCGAGCCCCGCGTAGACGGGCAGGATCATGAACGGCAGCCACAGGTACGTGAAGACGAGCCAGGTCGCGACGTTCCCGAATCCCGGCCCCGAGAGGTTGAACGGCGATAGAGCCCAGTTCAGGATCCCCTGCTCCTGGAGGATCACCCGCCAGGCGTACACCTTCACGAGGTAGCTCGACCAGAGCGGCATGAGCACGGCGACGATCAGGAGGCCACGTGTGCGCGGCGAGGCGACGCGGGCCATGTAGTACGCGATCGGAAACGCCAGGATCGCGTCCGCGATGGTCACCGCCGCGGCGATCGCGACCGTGCGGAGGGTGATCGCGCGGTAGACGTCGTTCTCCGCGAGCGCGCGGAAGTTCTGGAAGCCGTACTCGTGCACGACCTCCGACGTGAACGGGTCGAGCCGCCAGAACGCCGCGAGAAAGAGCACGGCGAGCGACCCGAGGTAGGCGATGACGAGCCAGCCGACCGGGGTGGCGAGCAGCAGCCCGAGCTGCAGGCGCGGGCGCCGGTACAGGTACGTCGCGAACCTCCGGCTGAGCGAGGGGCGCGGCGTGATGGACGGGCTGGCAGCGGTCATGAGCGGAGAGGGAGGGCCGGGCCGAAGCCCGGCCCTCCAGCGGAGCTATCCCTTGATCTCGGTCCAGGCCGTCACCCAGTCGGCATACGTCTTGCAGACCTCCCCACGGTCGTCGCCGCAGTCGGCCTCGGGCGTCGTCCAGTAGGCGACCTGGTCGAAGTACTCCTCGTCGTCTGCATGGAACGTTTCGCAGTGGTTCGCGTCGGCGGTCTCGGCGCACGCCTTCGAGTTCGAGGGCGCCTCACCGAACCACTCGGCCACGGCTGCGTTCGCCGTCGGCGAGATGATGTGGTCCATCCACATGTACATGCAGTTCGGATGCTCGGCCTCGGACGAGACCATCCACGTGTCCGACCAGCCGGTGGAGCCTTCCTTCGGCAGCGTCGTCGCGATCGGCACGTCGTCGGCCTCGAGCAGGTTCGCGATTACCTGCCACGTGGTTCCGAGGACGCTGTCGCCGCCCGCGAAGGCGGAGATCTGCTTCGTGTAGTCCGACCAGTACTCGCCGATGATCCCGTTCTGCTTCTTCAGCAGGTCGACCGCGGCGTTGAACTGATCCTCGTCGAGCTCGTACACGTTGTCGATTCCGAGGTCCGGCTCCGTCGCCTTCAGGTAGAGCGCGGCGTCCGCGATGTAGATCGGGCTGTCGTACGCCGTCACATTGCCGGCGTAGGGCGAGTTCTCGTCCCAGACCGCG
This sequence comes from uncultured Thermoleophilia bacterium, assembly GCA_963716005.1. Taxonomy (GTDB): domain Bacteria; phylum Actinomycetota; class Thermoleophilia; order Gaiellales; family Gaiellaceae; genus CAVRUF01. The sequence goes on along the minus strand of OY970285.1, from coordinate 70,366 downwards.
CCCCAGCTGTCGAGATCGCCGTCGACCTCGTCGGTGTTCCACATGAGCAGGTTCGCGCCGCGCCCGTGGGGAACGCCGTACATCTGGCCGTCGACGCTGTTGAAGGCCTGCTCCTTGAGACCTTCGAACACGTCGGCGTAGTTCGGGATCAGGTCCGTATTGACCGGAGAGACGTCGCCCGACCGGATGAGCCGTAGCGTCGCATCGCCGGAGGCGGACACGCCGTCGTACTCGCCCGTCTGCATGAGCGTCACCATCTCGTCGGAGGTGTTGCCGATCTTCACGTTGACCTGGCAGCCCGTGTCCGCCTCGAAGTCGCTGACCCAGTCGACCGCGGGATCGGTGGAGCCGTCCTCGACGTAGCCCGCCCAGGCGATCAGGTTGACCTCGCCTTCACCCTCGCCGAGCGTCTCCATCATCGGCCCGCCCGGCAGGTCGCCGTCGCTCGCGTCGTCGCCGCCTCCACAAGCCGCGACGGTGGCGAGAAGCGCCATGAGACCTACGACCGCAAGCAGCCGTCCCACCCGTCCGTACGTCATTCCTCCTCCTCCTTCGGTTCCAGTGCGAGCATGTGCTCGGGGCGCCACTCGAGCCGCACGTCGTTGCCGCGCGTCGTGAGGGCCTGCGCCGAGGTCGTCTCCAGGTTCTGGCACACCACGATCAGCGCGCCTCCTTGCTCCAGGTCGACGACGTACCGCGTCGCCGGGCCTGCGTAGACCACTTCTCGGATCGTTCCGTTCTCGACGCGCGCCTCGGGATCGGGCGCGGCGCCGCTCGGCAGGATCCGGATCTTCTCGGGACGGACGCTGAAGCGCTCCGACCCGCGCTCGACCACGTTCGAGACGCCCACGAAGCTCGCGACGAACTCGTTCGCCGGATGCTCGTAGAGCTCGGCGGGCGGCCCGATCTGCTCGATGCGGCCGTGGTTGAAGACCGCGACGCGGTCGCTCATCGTGAGAGCCTCCTCCTGGTCGTGCGTCACGTAGACGAACGTGATGCCGACCTCCCGCTGGATGCGCTTCAGCTCGATCTGCATCTCCTGGCGGAGCTTCAGGTCGAGTGCGCCGAGGGGCTCGTCGAGGAGGAGCACCGCGGGCTCGTTCACGATCGCGCGCGCCAGTGCGACCCGCTGCCGCTGGCCGCCGGAGAGCTGCGCCGGTTTGCGCGGACCGAGGCCGGGAAGGCGGACGATCCCGAGTGCCTCCTCGACCTTGACCGCGCGCTCCTTGCGACCCACGCGCTTGATCTTCAGCCCGTAGCCGACGTTCTCGGCCACGGTCATGTGCGGGAAGAGCGCGTAGTCCTGGAACACCGTGTTGACGTCGCGGTTGTACGGCGGCTCGTCGCTCACGTCCGCGCCCGCGAGGAGCACCCGCCCCGCATCGGGCACCTCGAAGCCGGCGATGAGGCGGAGCGTCGTCGTCTTTCCCGAGCCGGACGGGCCGAGCATGGTGAAGAACTCGCCGCGAGCGATCTCGAGCGTCAGATCGTCGACGGCGACGACCTCGCCGTACGTCTTGCGAACGCCTTCGAGAAAGACGTCCGCCTCGGCCGCCCCGGCCGTCACCTCCCGCTCCGCCTCTTCCGCCGCAACGGTCACGGTCAGTCGATTTTCGCCATGACGTGCTTGACGATCGTGTACTCCTCGACGGAGTACATGGACATGTCCTTGCCGTAACCCGACTGCTTGAAGCCGCCGTGCGGCATCTCCGAGACGAGCGGAATGTGGTCGTTGATCCACACGGTGCCGAACTCGAGCTTCTTGGCCGCGTTCAGCGCTCGGCCGACATCGCGCGTCCACACCGAGGCGGCAAGACCGTACGGGACGTCGTTGGCCCAGGCGAGCGCCTGGTCGTCGTCGGCGAAGCGCTGCACGGTGACGACCGGCCCGAAGACCTCCTTCTGCACGAGCTCGTCGGTCTGGTCGACGTCGACGATCACGGTCGGCTGCACGAAGAAGCCGCGGTCGCCATTGGTTTCGCCGCCGGTGAGGATCTTGGCCTTCGTGCCCTCCGCGCGGTCGAGGAAGCCGAGAATCCGCTCCTGCTGCGACTGCGAGATCACGGGGCCCATCTCGATCTCCTCGCCCTCGGCCGGGTCGCCCATCTTGAGCGACTCGACCTGCGGGACGAGCTCCTCGAGGAGCTTCTCGTAGATCTTCGGCCCGGCCATGATCCGCGAGGCCGCGGTGCAGTCCTGGCCCGAGTTCCAGTAGCCGGCGGTGCGGATTCCCTCGGCGACCGCGACGGGATCGGCGTCGTCGAAGACGACCACCGGCGCCTTGCCACCAAGCTCGAGGTGCACGCGCTTGAGCGTGTCCGCGGCGGTGCGCGCGATCTCCTTGCCCGTCGAGACGTCGCCCGTAAGGGAGACCATCCCGATGTCGGGGTGGCGCACGATTCCGGCGCCGACGGGCTCGCCGTCCCCGGTGATCACGTTGAGGACGCCGGCCGGGAAGATCTCTCCGGCGAGGCGCGCGAGAAGGAGCGCCGTCAGCGGCGTCTGCTCGGACGGCTTCAGCACGATCGTGTTCCCGGCCGCCAGCGCGGGGCCGATCTTCCAGATCGCCATCATCAGCGGGTAGTTCCACGGCGCGATCTGGCCGACGACGCCCACCGGCTCGCGGCGGATCATCGACGTGTAGCCGCGCATGTACTCCCCGGCGGCCTTGCCCTCCATGTTGCGGGCGGCGCCGGCGAAGAAGCGCAGGTTGTCGGCCGAGACGGGCGTCTCCTCAACGACCACCGAGTGCGGCTTGCCGACGTTGATCGACTCGGCCGACTCGAGCTCCTCGGCGTTCTCCTCGAGCGCGTCGGCGAGGGCGAGCAGCATGTCGCCGCGCTCGCCCGGCGTCGTCTCGCGCCATTCCTTGAAGGCTTCCTTCGCCGCGGCGACAGCGCGGTCGACGTCCGCCTGGGAGCCTTTCGGCACCTCGGCGACGGTCTCGCCGGTCGCGGGGTTGATGACCTCCTGGACTCCGCCGTCGACGGCGTCGACCCATTCGCCCCCGACGAAGTTCTTGTACGACGTGGCGACGCTCATCTGGACCTCCGTTCGCGTTTCTTGGGCTGATCGTCCGCCTCCGCTCCGTCGGGCAGCGCGCCCCAGTCGTAGAGCTGCTTCCAGAGCTCCAGGTACATGAAGCTCTCCGTGGACACGACGGACTCGATCCCGCGGATGCGGTTGATGATCTCGAGGAGGTGGTGCCGGTCCGAGCAGACGAGCTCGACGAGGACGTCGTACTGCCCGGCGGCGACGACGACGTAGCTCGCCTCGCGCCAGGTCGCGACCTCGTCGGCGACCATCTCGACCGGCCCGTTCGTCCTGATCCCGATCATCGCCTGCGCGTCGAAGCCGAGCCCCAGCGGGTTCGTGACCCCGGTGACCTGGAGCACGTTGGCCTTGCAGAGACGGGCGTAGCGGTTGCGGATCGTCGCCTCGCTGACGCCGAGCTGTCCGGCGATCTTGCGGAACGGCTCGCGGCCGTTCGCCTGGAGCGCCTCGATCAGCTGCCGGTCGAGCCGGTCGATCGAGGCCGGCCGGGTGACCGCGCCGCGCGGGAAAACAGTGACGCTACGCGCCAAGGCCGTTCCCGTTTGCGAGTCTCGAAGCCACCAAAGCGACGAATTGGGGGCGCGAGCATACCACTGTGTTGCGCAAAAAGCACAGAATGCGACATTTCAGCTGCGCATTGCGTTATCGGCGTCCGAGGGGCATTCCGAGCATCCTCGGAACGGCCGCGACGGCCCGCGCGACGTAGGAGCGGACGGCGCCCTTCCTCCTGCGCATCCTCGACCGAGAGCATCGCCTTGCGAATGAGACCGCCTCCTACGCGCTTGAACGGCTCGGGCGGCAGCGAGGCCTTCGGAATGCGCACGAGCGGGGAGGCGCTCCACTCGTCGTCGCGTTGGAGGGCGAGCGACGCGAGGATCTTCCCACCGAGCCAGCTCGGACCGACACCGTGGCCCGAGTAGCCGACGCCGTAGTGGACGCGCGTCCCGTCGACGGTTCCGAAGAAGGGGAGCTGGTCGGCCGAAACGTCGATCGGCCCGCCCCACGCGCGCTCGACCTTGACGCCGGCGAGCGCGGGGAGCAGTCCGCGCAGGCCGGCCTCGGCGCGCGCCGCCGCCTCGCGGTCGTAGGCGAACCGGCCGTCGACTCGCCCGCCGCGCCCGATCGGCCCGCCCCCCGAGCCCATGACTACGCGTCCGTCGGCGGTCGTGCGGAAGTAGTGGATGAAGGTGCGCCCGTCGGTGATCGCCTCGCCGCCCGTCCAGCCGATCTCCTCGAGCAGCTCGGGGACGGGCTCGGTGAGGACGACGTAGCTGCCGAAGTTCGTGAGCTTGCGCGAGACGGGCTTCCACCCGGTCTCGGCCGCGTTCGTCGCGACGACGACCTCGTCCGCGGTGACGGTGCCGCCCGGCGTCGCGATCGTGCTCGGCGTGCCCGCGCTCAGCTTGGTCGCGCGCGTGCGCTCGTGGATCCGGATGCCGCGCTCGAGCGCGACGCGCCTCAGCGTGCGCGCCAGCCGGGCCGGCTGCACGGTGGCGCCGTCGCGGAAGTACACGCCGCGCCGGAAGCGGGGCGAGTCGCACTGCGCGGCGATCTGCTCCGAGTCGAGCGCGACGGCCTCCTCGGGCACGCCGAGCTCGGCGGCCGTGCGGATCGAGTGCTCGATCGCGGCGTCCTGCTCCGGGCAGGTCGAGACCTTGAGGTAGCCGCCGACGCGGAACCACACGTCGGAATCGCAGGTGTCGCAGAACGCGCGCACCGACGGGATGACCTGGTTCGACTGGCGCGCGACCGTGAGCGCGTCCTCGTCCCCGAGCGCGGCGCGGAGCCGGTTCAGGTGTGTCCAGTAGCCGTGGAGAAACCCGCCGTTCCGGCCGCTCGGCCCCCAGCCGCAGATCTCCGACTCGAGCACGACGACCTCGGCCGCCGGGTCGAGATCCTTGATCGGCCAGCGCCGTCCAGAGGCCCGTGTAGCCGCCGCCGATGATCGCGACGTCGGCGCGCTCCTCCCCTTCGAGCGCGGGCGCCTCGGGCGCATCGGTCTCGGCGGCGAGGGCCTCGTCGAGCCACCAGGGCGGAAGCGAAGGAGCGACGCTCGGCTCGGACATGGGCCGATCGTACGCGCGTGGCTTAGGATCGCGGCGCGATGCCGAGCACCGTCTGCCTGACGTTCGACTTCGACGCGCTGTCGGTGTGGCTCGCGTACGACCGCGTGACCCCGGCGATGCTCGGGCGGGGCGAGTTCGGCGCGCGGGTCGGCGTGCCGCGCGTCCTCGACCTGCTCGAATCGCACGGTCTCGACGCGACGTTCTTCGTCCCCGGGCACACGGTCGAGTCGTATCCGGCCGAGACGGCGACGATCCTCGAGGCGGGCCACGAGATCGCGCACCACTCGTACGCGCACATCGACCCGAGCGGTCAGAGCCGCGACGAGGAGGCCGCCGACATGGACCGGGCCTTCGCGGCACTGGCGGCGATCGGCGTGACGCCGCTCGGCTTCCGCTCGCCGTCGGCCGACCTGTCGGACGCGACGCACGAGCTGGTCGAGGAGCACGGGTTCCTCTACGACTCGAGCCTCATGACCGACGACTACCGCCCGTTCCGCCCGCGGATCGGCGACCGTGTGAGCCGCGCGGAGCCCCTCGTGCGCGGCCGCGACGCCGGGTTCTGGGAGCTGCCGCTGAGCTTCGAGCTCGACGACTGGGTGCACTTCCAGTTCAACTTCGACCCGTACCGCAAGGGCGGCGCCCCGCCGCGGCACGTGCGCGAGATCTGGGAGGCGGAGTTCGACTGGATGCACGCGAACGTCGACGACGGCGTGCTCGTCGTCACCATGCACCCGCAGGTGATCGGCCGCGGCTCGCGGATCGCGATGCTGGACGAGTTCATCCGCCACTGCGGCGAGGCGGGCGCGCAGTTCAAGAGCATGGCGGCGGTGGCGAAGTCCCTCGGGCCGGCGAGCTGAGCTCCCGCGGGTCCCTGCTCGGCACCGCCGCGCGCGGAAAGTCGGCACAAACTCCGCACACACCCGCGCGTCTCGCAACGCTAGATTTCAAGCGGGAATGCGGGTGGCTCCGAAACAGGGGCCACATCCCCTCCCAAGGGTGGGGGTCCGGTCCTGAGCCGGCCGGAGACCGGGAGGCGACGACCGCTGGCTACAGTCCGGACATGCCGCTCGGCGAGCCCATCGACGCCGGCGTGGACATCGGACACGCCCACCTCAAGGTCGCCGACCTCGACCGCGCGCTGGCCTTCTGGCGCGACGTGCTCGGCTTCGAGGAGCAGGCGCGCTACGGCGACCAGGCCGTCTTCCTGAGCGCCGGCGGCTACCACCACCACATCGGCCTAAACACCTGGGAGAGCAAAGGTGGCTCGCCGCCGCCGCCGGGTACGACCGGCCTCTTCCACGTGGCCGTGCGCTACCCGACCCGCGAGGCGCTCGCCGATGCGCTCAAGCGGCTCGTCGACGCGGGCATCCGCCTGGACGGCGCGTCCGACCACGGCGTCAGCGAGGCGCTCTACCTCCACGACCCGGACGGGAACGGGATCGAGCTCTACTGGGATCGCCCGCGCGAGGACTGGCCGAGGCCCGACGACGGAAGCGGCGGCGTCGCCATGTACACGCGTCCGCTCGACGTCCAGGGCCTGCTCGCGTTGGCGGGCTAGCTAGGGCGCCCGCTTCGGCAGCGGCTCTTCGGCCGGCCCGTTGATGACCGTGCCGTCGATCGCGTAGGCCGAGCCGTGGCAGTGGCACTCCCAGAGCTGGTCGCCGGCTTCCCAGTGGACGATGCAGCCGAGATGCGTGCACACCGCAGACAGGACGTGGAGCTTGCCCTCGGCATCCCGGGCGATCGCGAGCGAATCCTCGCCCCGCTCGATCACGACGCCCTCGCCGGGGCTGACCTCTGGCAGCTCGGCATCCGAGGTGAGCGGCGCGCCCGGATCGGCGAGCGCGGCCCGGTCGACCTGCTCGCGCGAGCGGATCAGCTCCTCGATGGCCTCGCCGACCCCGGACGAGTTGACGCCGGCGCCGGCGAGGACGCGACCGTCCTTCAGCCAGAACGCGACGAAGCTCTGCTCGTCGCCGCGGATGACGACCTCGTCCCACTCGCGCGCGAAACCCCAGTACTCGAGCGACGCGTCGAACTGGTCGGAGAAGAAGTACGGAAGCGTGTCGTAGTCGTCCTCGCTCCCGAGCATGCTCTTCGCCGCGAACGGACCGTGGTCGTTCGCGACGGCCCAGTGCTCCACCCGGATCCGTTCGCCGAAGAAGGCGTGCTCGACCGCGGCGACGTCGCCCGCAGCCCAGATGCTCTCGTCCGACGTGCGAAACCGCGAGTCGACGTCGATCCCGTTCGAGAGCGCGAGGCCGGCCTGCTCGGCCAGCTCCACGCGCGGCGCGACGCCGATTCCGACCACGACGACGTCCGCGTCGAGCGAGCGGCCGTCGGCGAGGCGGACACGTTCGACCGAGCCGCTCCCTTCGAGCGCGGCGATGCCGGCTCCGGTGTAGAGCTCGACGCCGTTCGTCTCGTGGAGCCGCCCGAAGATCCCGCCGATCTCGGTGCCGAGCACCCGCTCGAGCGGCACGTCCTCGGGGAAGACCATGGCGACCTCACACCCGCCCGAGCGGGCGGTCGCGGCCACCTCGGCGCCGATCCAGCCGCCGCCGATGACGACGAACCGCGCGCCGCTCTCGATGCGCTCGCGGATCGCGTCCGAGTCGCCCACGCGCCGCAGGAGGAGCACGTTCTCGAGCTCCGCGCCCGGGACCGGGAGAGCGCGCGGCGTCGCGCCGGTCGTGAGTAGCAGCCGGTCGTAGCCGATCCGCTCGCCGTCTTCGAGCTCGACCTCCGACGCCCCGCGGTCGAGCGCAGTCACGAGCGTCGACGTACGGAGCTCGATGTCATGCGTCTCGTAGAAGTCGTCGTCGAGCACCGCGGACGGGCGATCCTTCTTCCCGGCGAGGTACGCCTTCGAGAGCGACGGGCGCGAATACGGCTTCTCGGGCTCCTCGCCCAGGAGGACGACGCGGCCGTCGAACCCCTCGTCGCGAAGCGCGGCCGCCGCGCGCGCACCGGCGAGACTCGCGCCGACGATCACGAACGTCCGGGGGTTGGCCATGCAGTCGCGAGCGTACCCATTGGCGCGCGATTAGACTCGCCGGATGGACGTGCTGGTCGTCGGATCCGGAGGACGCGAGCACGCTCTCGTGTGGAAGCTCGCCTCCTCGCCCGAGGTCGGCGAGCTGCACGTAGCGCCGGGCAATCCCGGGCATCGCCGGGCTCGCGACCTGCCATCCGCTGCGGCCCGAGGACGGCGACAGCCTCCTCTCGTTCTGCCGCTCGCGCGAGATCGACCTCGTCGTCGTCGGCCCCGAGGCGCCGCTCGTCGCCGGCGTCGCGGACGTGCTGCGGCACGGCGGCGTCCGCGTGCTCGGCCCGGGCGCGCAGGCCGCGCGAATCGAAGGCTCGAAGACGTTCGCCAAGGAGGTCATGCGGGCGGCGGGAGTTCCGACCGCCGCGGCTCTCGACCTTCCCCGCGCGCCGTGCGTCATCAAGGCAGACGGGCTGGCGGCCGGGAAGGGTGTCTTCGTTTGTCATTCGCAGGCCGAGGCCGAGGATGCGTTCGAGCGGGCCCGCGCGTTCGGCGGCAGCGTCGTCGTCGAGGAGCTGCTCGAGGGCGACGAGCTCTCGGTCTTCGCGCTCACCGACGGCGTCGAGGCACTCGCCCTTCCGTCGGCGCGCGACGCGAAGCGGCTGCTCGACGGGGACGAGGGCCCGAACACCGGCGGCATGGGCGCGTACTCGCCCGTCCCGGGTTTCGGCGCCGACGAGACGGTCGAGCTGGTCGAGCGGATCCACAAGCCCGTGCTCGCCGAGTTGGCGAAGCGCGGCTCGCCGTTCGTCGGGCTCCTCTACGCGGGTCTCATGCTGACCGAGGACGGCCCGCGCGTGCTCGAATTCAATTGCCGCTTCGGCGATCCCGAGACGCAGGCCGTGCTCCCCGTCATCGGCGACGACCTCCTCGAGCCGTTCGTGCGCGCGGCGAGTGGCGACCTCGCCGGAGTCGAGCTGGCCGAGCCCGAGCGCGCGGCGGTGACCGTCGTCATCGCCTCACCCGGCTATCCCGACGCCCCCGAGACCGGCTCACCGATCGGCGGACTCGACGACGCCGAGGATGCCGGCGCGCTCGTCTTCCACGCCGGCACCGCGCTACGCGACGGCGAGCTCGTGTCCGCCGGTGGGCGCGTGCTCGGGATCACCGGCGTCGGCGAGACACTGGCGGACGCGCGCGGGCGCGCCTACGACGCCGCCGGCTGCGTCCAACTCGAAAATGCCCAGTACCGGCGCGACATCGCGGAGGCCGCGATCCATGTCACAAGCTGAAACCGACCTGACCCCACCCACCGAGGAGGCACCGAGTCCGTTGTCCGTCATCGACGATTTCGAGCAGGGACCGCTGGTCGCGATCATGATCGGCTCGGAGTCCGACCGCGAGCGCATGCAGGGCGCGATCGACGAGCTCGACACGCGCGGGATCTCGAACGAGCTCCAGGTGCTTTCGGCCCACCGCAATCCGCGCGAGGTCGCCGAGTACGCCTCGACCGCGGCGATGCGCGGAACGCGCGTGATCATCGCGGCCGCAGGCATGTCGGCCGCGCTGCCGGGCGCCGTCGCTGCGAACACGGATCTCCCCGTGATCGGCGTCCCGCTGACCAGCTCGAAGACCGCGGCCGGCGGACTCGACGCGATCCTCGCGATCGTCCAGATGCCGCCCGGCGTTCCGGTCGCGTGCGTCTCCTTGGACGGCGCGAAGAACGCGGCCATCCTGGCGGCGAAGATCCTCGGGCAGGGCGGCGGCTACCCCGAGGCGCCAAAGCCCAAGCGCTAGGTCGAACCGGCCGCCGTAGCTCGAACTAGAATCGACCCTGTGATTGCTCGCTACTCCCGTCCGGCCATGCAGGCGATCTGGTCGGACGAGGGCAAGCTCGCGCGCTGGCTCGACGTCGAGCTCGCGGCGCTGGACGGCTGGGTCGAGGTCGGCGCAATCCCCGCGGAGGATGTCGCGGAGATCCGCGCGAACGCCGTGCCGCCGACCGCGGAGCGGGTGCGGGAGATCGAGGAGAAGACGCAGCACGACCTGGCCGCCTTCGTGGACGCGACCGCGGAAGGGCTCGGCCCCGCCGGTCGCTGGCTCCACTACGGACTGACTTCGTCGGACGTGCTCGACACCGCGCTCGCGCTCCAGGTTCGGGACGCCGGCACGCTCCTCTTGGACGGCCTCGACCGCTCGCTCGCCGCGGTGATCCACCGGGCCGAGGAGCATCGCTCGACGGTGTGCGTCGGGCGAACGCACGGCGTGCACGCCGAGGCGACCACGTTCGGCGCGAAGCTCGCCGGCTGGGCGTTCGAGCTCGCCCGCGACCGGGTGCGGCTCGAACGGGCGCTCGAAGGGATGCGGGTCGGCAAGATCGCCGGCGCGGTGGGAACGTACGGCGGCGGCGATCCCGAGATGGAGCGCGTCGCGTGCGAGCGGCTGGGGCTCGAGGTCGAGCCGGTCGCGACGCAGGTCGTGCCGCGCGACCGGCTTGCAGAGATGCTCTCGACGCTCGCCGTCACGGCCGCGTCGCTCGAGCGGTTCGCAACCGAGATCCGCCACCTCGCCCGTACCGAGGTGCGCGAGGTCCAGGAGCCGTTCCGCTCCGGGCAGAAGGGCTCCTCGGCGATGCCGCACAAGCGCAACCCGATCGTCGCGGAGCGGCTCTGCGGGATGGCGCGCGTCGTTCGCGCGGCCTCGCTCGTCGGGCTCGAGAACGTGGCGCTCTGGCACGAGCGGGACATCTCGCACTCGAGCGCCGAGCGGGTCGTCGTCCCCGATGCGTTCCTGGCGCTCGACTACATGCTCGACCGGTTCGCGTGGCTCGCCGACGGGCTCGTCGTGAACGCCGAGCGGATGCAGCGCAATCTCGACGCGTCACACGGGCTCGTGTTCAGCCAGCGCGTGCTGCTGGCGCTCGTGTCGTCGGGGTTGACGCGCGACGACGCATACCGGCTCGTGCAGCGCAACGCGCTCCAGGCCTGGGACGAGGAGCTGGATTTCCGCACGCTCGTCGAGGCGGATCCGGAGATCTCGGAGCGACTCGGCGCGGAGGGAATCGCGGCGGCGTTCGACCTGACCGACGCGCTGCGTCATATCGACGTCCTGTTCGAGCGTCTCGCGGCGCTCACGACCGAAAGGGAGAAGGCGATTGTCTGAAACCGGCACCCACGTGGCGAGCGGCAAGGTCCGCGAGATCTTCGAGCTGGACGCCGAGCGGCTCCTGCTCGTGGCGAGCGACCGCATCTCGACGTTCGACGTCGTCCTTCCGACGGAGATCCCGGACAAGGGCCGCGTGCTCACCGGGCTCTCGGCCTTCTGGTTCGCCCGGACGCAGCACATCGTCCCGAACCACGTCCTGGCGCTGCGCGACGACGGGCGCTCGACCGAGGTGCGCCGGCTGCGGATGCTCCCGATCGAATGCGTCGTGCGCGGCTACATCACGGGTTCCGGGTGGAAGGACTACCTCGCGACGGGCGCGACCTCGGGGCACCGGCTTCCCAAGGGGCTACAGGAGTCGGAGAAGCTCCCCGAGCCGATCTTCACCCCCGCGACCAAGGCGCAGGAGGGCCACGACGAGAACATCGGCCGCGACGAGGCGGCGGTCATGATCGGCGCCGAGCTGCTCACCGAGGTCGAGCGCGTGGCCCTCGAGCTCTACCGCTACGGCTCCGAGCACGCGGCGGAGCGCGGGATCATCCTCGCCGACACGAAGTTCGAGTTCGGCCTCGACGAGGACAACCGTCTCGTGATCGGCGACGAGGCGCTCACGCCGGACTCCTCCCGCTTCTGGCCCGCGGACGAGTACGAGCCGGGTCGCGGCCAGGCCTCGTTCGACAAGCAGTTCGTGCGCGACTACTGCGAGACGCTCGGCTGGGACAAGACGGCACCGGGCCCCGAGCTTCCCGAGAACGTGGTCGCCGGTACACGGGCGCGCTACGTCGAGGCGTTCGAGCGCCTGACCGAGCTTTCCTTCGATTCATACCTCGCCGACCCGAACGGGACGCTCGCGTGAAGGCGACCGTTCTCGTCCGGCCGAAGGCAGGGATCCTCGATCCGCAGGGCGAGGCGGTCGTCACGTCTCTCCGCCATCTCGGATTCGACGTGGACGAAGCGCGGGTCGGCCGCGTCATCGACCTCGAGCTTCCGGAGGGCGCCGAGGACGAGACCCGCGCCGCCCTGGAGCGGATGTGCGAGCAGCTCCTCGTGAACGCGCTGATCGAGAGCTACGAGATCTCCCTCGGAAACGGCGCCGCATGAGCGAGCTTCGCCCGCGGATCGGAGTCATCGTCTTCCCCGGCTCGAACGACGACCGCGACGCGGCGTGGGCGCTTGCCGCCCTCGGCGCGGACTCCGAGCTCGTCTGGCACGGCGACGAGGAGCTTCCGGAGCTCGACGCGGTCGTCCTCCCCGGCGGGTTCTCCTACGGCGACTACCTCCGCGCAGGGGCGATCGCGCGGTTCTCGCCCGCGATGCGCGCCGTCGCCGAGTTCGCCGCCGAGGGCGGACCGGTGCTCGGGATCTGCAACGGGTTCCAGATCCTCTGCGAGGCCGGCCTTCTGCCAGGCGTCCTCCGTCCCAACGCGTCTCTGAGCTTCGTCTGCCGGGACGTTCCCGTCCGGGTCGAGCAGCTCGAGACACCGTTCACGTCGCGCTGCACGGAAGGCCAGCTCCTCACGATTCCGGTCAAGCACGGCGACGGCTGCTGGTTCGCTCCGCCCGAGCTCCTCGTCGAGCTCGAGTCGAACGACCAGATCGTCCTGCGCTACGAACCGGACTCCAACCCGAACGGAGCGCTCGCCGACGTCGCAGGTGTCCTCAACGCAGAGCGGAACGTGATGGGCCTCATGCCCCACCCGGAGCACGCGGTCGATCCGCTGCTCGGCTCCGGCGACGGCGCGTTCATCCTCGCGTCGCTCGTCGACGCGGCGCGCACCCGCATGCTCGCCGCGGCCTAGGTTTTCGCTCACCGCAGCTTCAACCGGCCACCTCCTCGCTTTCCCGCCGCCGAGAACCCGAGCGCCGCGGCGAGCTCAGGCCTGTCCCGGAGCTCGGCATGCAACCGCGCCACGTCCTCCTCCCGCAGCGTGACCGGACCGCGTCGCGCGACACCGTCGGTCGTGTAGGCGAACCGCACGTAGCGGTCGCCGTCGGCGCCCACCAGGAGCTGCACGACCGACGCGAACTCCTTGTCGCCGGAGGACTGGGGGACCTCGACCTGCTCGACGACCGTCGCCTCGCCCCACGCGGTTGTCGCCTTCGTCGTCATGCATCCAGGGTAGGGAGCGAATCCGCACAGAACGCGCACGAAATGCGCCGAAACACGCGCAGAAGTGAGACGAAATTGCGATAGTCGAGACGTGCCGGTGAGAAGCATCCTGGACACGATCGGATCGACGCCGCTCGTCCGCCTCGAGCGGCTCGCGCCCGCGAACGGCGCGGAGCTCTGGATCAAGCTCGAGTACACGAATCCGACCGGCTCGATGAAGGACCGGATGGCGCTCGCCATGATCGAGGGCGCCGAGCGCGACGGACTCCTCCAACCGGGAACGACCGTGGTCGAGTACACGGGCGGCAGCACCGGCCCGGCGCTCGCGCTCGTGTGCGCGGCGAAGGGCTACCCCGCCCGGATCGTCATCTCGGACTGCTTCAGCGACGAGCGTCTTCAGCTGATGCGGGCGCTCGGCGCCGAGCTCGAGGTGATCCCGGCCGTCGAGGGCAAGGGCCGCCCGACCGCGCAGGACATCGGGAACATGGTCGAGCGCGCCGCCGAGCTCGCGCGCGAGCCGGGCACGTACGCGACCGACCAGTTCCGCAACCCGTACATCATCCCCGGCCACAGGGCGATGCTCGGCCGCGAGATCTGGGAGGACACGCAGGGCCGCGTCACCGGGTTCTGCCACGGGATCGGCACCGCGGGCTCGCTGATCGGCGTCTCGCAGGCGCTGCGGGAGCGCAACCCCGACGTCCGGATCGTGGCGCTCGAGCCGGCCGGCTCGCCGGGGATCACCGGCGGCCCGAAAGGCTCGTTCGCGATGCAGGGCTGGACGGGCGGCGTCCCGCCGCACTGGGATCCCACCGCCGCGGACGAGGTCTGGACGATCGAGGACGACGAGGCGATCGAGATGACGCTGCGGCTCGCGCAGGAGGAAGGCGTCTTCGCCGGCGTCTCGACCGGCGCGAACGTGGTCGGCGCGCACCGGCTCGCGGAGCAGCTCGGACCGGGTGCGATGATCGTCACGCTCGCGGTCGACTCCGGCTTCAAGTACATGACCGGCGTCCCGTACGCCGATCTCGCCTAGCGCCGCTCAGAACCAGTGGAGCGACGGAATCCCGTCGCGGCCGTCGATGCACTGGATCGCGTAGACCGCGGCGCCGAGGTCGCCCGTCCACAGCGAATACCGGCCGCGGCCGTGCCGTTCGCGCCCCGCCTCGACCTGGGCGAGCGCGTGCACGGCGAACGCCCGCGCGCGGTCGAGCCACTGCTCGTCGCCGAACCGCTGATACAAGGCAAGGAACGCGCACCCGTTGCCCGCCGTGCCGTGGCACAGCCCTGCGCCTTTCGCGAGCGGGCCCGCCTGCCAGGTGAGCTCGCCGCCCGCGCGGAGGAGCTCTCCGAACTCCTCGTCGTCCACCGCGATTCCGGCGAGCGACGTGACCATCCCGGGGGCGCCGTGGCACCACTGCACGCGGATCAGACCGCGTTGAGCCAGCGGCTTGCCGGCGACCGGCGTCCAGTTCGCGAGACCGTCCTCACGGGACGCGAGCGCAGTTGCCGTCGCGACCGCCCGACTGCTCCAGCACGGCGCGGCGCTCGCCGAGCAGCCCACCGTCGAGCGAGAGCGCGAGCACGTTCCCGGCGAATCCATGCCCGGGCCCGACGTATTGCACGACGTCGCCGTACAGCCGCTGCGTCCACAGACCGTCGGGCCCCCAGCGCGACCACAGCTCGTCGGCGCTCGCGAGCCACGCGTCCGCCCACCGCTCCTCGCCGGTCGCCGCCAGCATCACCTGCGCCGCGAGCATCGTCCCGGGGGAGCCCCACAGGAGCTCGTTCGTCTCGTTCTCGATGTTCGCGCGAACCGCCTGCTCGAGCCGGTCCGCCGTCTCCGGCGAGGGCGAGAGCTGGTACGCGGCGAGCAGGATCCCGGCCTCGCCCATCAGGAATCCCGGCACGACGCCCGGCCAGTCCGGTTCCTCCAGATACGTCGCGTGCAGCCGCTCGGCCGTCTCGGTCAAGTCGTGCCCGAGCTGGTGAAGCGCCCAGACGATCCCCGCCGCGCCGAGGTAGATCCCGGCGCGCACCGACGTGCCGTCGTCGTCCTCGCTCGGATGCATGGGCCAGAAGCCGTCCGGCTGCTGGGCCGCGAGCGTGTCCGCCACGATCGCCGCCACCGCCTCCCGGACTCGGTCTTCATCCCATGGATCGTCGACGAGCGGCTCGTGCTGCTCGGGCGTGAAGAGCACGCCTATTCGTATTCCCGGGCCTGCGGGAGACGGTCGGTGATGTCGAACCACTCCGCCTTGGAGCCGACGAAGATGTGCTCGGTCGGCCGCACGCCCGGCGCGTCCGCGAGCGAGCCCATGCGCGACGTGCACGTACTCGCCCTCGCGAACCACGGAGAAAAGCAAGGAGCCGCAGAGACGCGCACCGCGTGTTGTTTTCATTCTCCTCGCCGTAGACGAGGAGCTTGCCCTCACCCTCGGTGACCCGGAACTTCGCGCGCTCGATCCCGGCGAACGGCTTGAACGCCGCCCCGGTCGCCGCGCGGCAGCGCGAGCAGTGGCAGTTCGCCGCGTAGAGGAACTCGTCCGCGACCTCGTAGCGAACTGCGCCGCACTCGCACCCTCCGGCGAGCTTGCGGACTGTCGAAGCGGCGTCCGAAGCCATGGCGGAAAGAGTACGGCCGCAAGCGCAGTGAGGGGGCGGCCGGTTCGGCCGCCCCCTCGATCCTGCGAACCGGTTTACGGAACGAAGGTGCCCTGCGAGCCGGCCGGAGCCGGAATGTGGAAGTGACCGGGGACCTTCTTGCCCGGCACACCGTTCACGGTCTCGGTCGAGTACGCGTACGTCAGCACCGCGAACCCGATCAGGTCGGCATTGACCCTGAGGGCGTGTCTCGAGACGTTCCCGAACGTGTCGCAGGCCGCGTGGTAGCACGGGTCGAACTGCTCACCCACGGTCCCGCCCCAGATGCCCGCCTGCTCGGCGGTCTTGGGAACCTCCGCACCGGTGAAGAGACCGCCGGCGGGGATGTCGTTCAGGATGAACGCCTGGTAGTCGCTGCGTCCGTCGAACGCGGCGTCGTCGTACGGCTCGTGCTTCAGCGTGTAGAAGGACTCGAAGAGATCCTCGATCTGCACGGAGCCGGCCGGAACGGCGACCGGTGCGACGAAGCTCGACTGATCGGCGTCCTGCGTCATGAAGATGTAGTTCGGAGAGCCGATCATGTCGAAGTTCAGGTAGAGCGCGATCCGGTCCTTCTCAGCCTGAGCGCAGACCGTTCACGTAGTTGGTCGAGCCGACGAGCCCGCTCTCCTCCGCACCCCACCACGCGAAGCGCAGCGTGTTCTGCGGCTTGTGGTTAGCGAGCTGCTCGGCGACCTCGAGGATCGCCGCGCTGCCGGATCCGTTGTCGTTGATGCCCGGTCCCGCGAGCACCGAGTCGAGGTGCGCGCCGGCCATCACGACGTTGTTCTGGTTCTTGCCCTTCTTCTCCGCGATCACGTTGTAGGTCGGAAGGGTCTGGCGAAGCGTGTTGGCGAACACACGCATCCGCAGGCCCGCCGTGCCGGCCAGCGTCGCGCCGAGGGCGTAGGTGGTGCCGAGCACCGGGATGCCGCTCGTGTTGTTCGCCGTGAGCGTCACGGCCGGGATGCCGTTGCGGTCGGGAGCAGCCGTGTTGCCCTGGTTGAAGATCACGATTCCGACTGCGCCTGCGGCGGCAGCGTTCTCCGCCTTGATCTCGAAGGTGCAGGTGCCGCGCTGGAGCAAGGCGATGTTCCCCGCAGGGAAGCCCGCGAAGTCGGTCGCCTCGCAACCGCTCGTCGACGTGTTGCCGATCCCGAGCATCAGGTCGACGGGCGTGACCGCCGCCTCGACGTCACCGGGGTCGGTCTGGGTGATCGCCCCGAAGTCCGTGCCCTCGACGTACGTGACCGTGCCGGGCGCGGTCTGCTGCAGGTTCGACGAGCCGATCTCCTCGTATGCGAGGTAGTCGAACGCCATGACCTGCGGCTTGTAGCCGGCGTGCTTCAGCGTCTTGACCACGTAGTCGACCGACTTGTTGTAGCCGGCGAACCCGGAGAAGCGGTTCCCGTCGTTTCGGTCGGCGATCCGCTGGAGCGCCCACTGGTGCTCTCGCACCTCGCTGAGCCGGACGCACTCGAGGATCTTCTTGTACGTGTTGTTGTCGCGCTTTTCGCAGCTCTTGTGCTTGTTGCCGTGGCCGTGACCGTGGCCGTGGCCCGACTTCGCCACCGCGCCGCTCGCGGACACCATCGCCGCCAAAGCGAAGACGATGATCGCAAGCACCAAGGTGCGGGTACGCGGCAACGGTCGTGAGAGTCCCGTCATATGTTCTCCCCCTTCTCTCGATTTCGGCCGGCAAGGGTGGCGCAGTCCGGCCTCAACGCGGCGAGCATACGGTCACGCTGAGGAAAAGTCATCCAGTTCCAGGCTGACCGGCACTCGCTCCAACTTCGTCAATCTTCGCGAATCTTCCAGAAGCTGTCCTTGCGGACGATCTTGCCGTCGTCTCCGAACGTCCAGATGTCGCAGCCCCGCACGTCGATTCGCTCACCGTCGGTGGTGGTGCCGCGAATCGTCCATTCCGAAACGCCCCGGCTCCCGCACGCGAGGTGGTCGTCGGAAGACGACGCGGTCCTTGTCTGGATCGGTGGCAATGGGATCGGGCGTTGCGACCTTAGACGCCGCGCTCGATGAGCTCGACCCGGTAGCCGTCCGGGTCGCCGACGAAGCACAGCCGAGAGCCGCCCTCGCGGACCGTGTACGGCGCCCGCTCGGGCTCGATCCCCTGCTCGGCGAGCGCTGCCAGCGTGCCGTCGAGGTCGTCCACCGACACGGCGATGTGCCCGTAGCCCGTGCCCACGTCGTACCCGCCCTCGGGCGTCTCGAAGTTGTAGGTCAGCTCGAGCCGGTCGCCGTCGCCGGGGAGGCCCATGAAGACGTTGATCGCCTCCTCGCGGATCGGCATCCGCTTGCGCTCCTCGAAGCCGAGCGCCTCGTAGAACGCGACCGAGCGGTCGACGTCCGTGATGCGGTAGCAGGTGTGGATGAGCTCCATGCGCGCGAGCATAGCCAAACGAAAAGAGAGGGCCCCGGCGTGTGCCGGGGCCCTCTCGAGCGCCACGTAAGCGGCGGTTCTACCTGAACCGAACGACCACGGAATGGACTGAGCCATCCGTGAGCTGCACGACGAGCATCCGGCAAGTGCCTCTCCAGCTCTTGTCGGTCTCCCACTCGAACGTGTACCGCTTCTTCTTCTTGTCGTACTTCAGCGGGCCGAAGTCCTCACCCTGCTGACGGGCGAGCATCTGCCTCTTCAGCCGCTTGGCCTTCCCGCAGCTCTTCGCGGGCGAGTAGTCGGAGCAGTTCACCTTCTGCGAGTACGGGGAGCCGACCGCGAGGATGTTCATCCCGCGATCGCCGCCCAGGGAGAAGATCACGTCGATGTCGCTGCCGGCCTTCTCCTCGACGTACTTGCCCGGCTTCGCATCGAGCGGATCCTCGAAGCCGTCGAAGGGCCAGAACACGTTGTAGGACCGGGTCACCGTAGTGGTGTTACCGGCGTTGTCCGTCCCGGTGACCGTGAAGGTCTTCGGGCCGACCGTGTTCGTGGCGATGTTCGAGCCGTTCGCCACCGTGCCCACGCAGGACAGGAGTCCGGACTCTGCGTCAGCGCAGAGGTAGGACGCCTTGACGACCTGGTTGAGCGTGTAGGTGGCGCCGTTCGGCGGAGTCGTGACGGTCACCGTCGGAGCCGTGGAGTCGACGTTGAAGCTGATCGACTTGTCGGCCTCGACGTTGCCGGCGTTGTCCGTCGAGCGGAACACGAGCGTATGCGGACCGTTCGCGGTGACCTGGAACGGACCCGAGTACACCGTCCAGTCGGCTGCACCGTCGAGCTTGTACTCCGTGGACGCGATTCCCGAGCCGCCGCCGTCGACGTTGTCGTCGGCGATGAGGGTCACGAACGGAGCGCGGTAGTAGCCGTTCTGAGGCGCCGGCGACAGCGATGCGGTCGTCTCCGGAGCATCGGCGTCGACCGCGAAGGTCGCGGACTGCACCGCGGACGTGTTGCCCACGATGTCGACCCCGATCCACTTCACGGTGGTCGTGTGGTTGAAGGTGAAGATCTCACCCGGCCGCCGCGGACCCTGAGCCTCCCACTTGGGAGACGCGAGCGTCGGCGTCGAGCCGTCGAGCGTGTAGTAGATGACCGACGGCTCGTTGCCCCACTTGAACGTCGCGCTGATCGGCGACGGGGATGCCGTCGGGCTGCCCTCGGGCAGCGTGATCATCGACGAGGTCGGAGCCTCGTGATCGCGCTGGTACTCCAGAGCCGCCTCGAGCAGGCCGTAGTGGCCGTTGGCGAACTCCATGCCCTCGTACTGGCCCTCGACGGCGAAGCTCGGCATGAAGCCGACGCCGACCGTGTTGCCCGTCGAGGTGCCGTTGGTGACCAGCTGGGTGTTCTGCACGTGCGGCAGGGTGAGCGGAGCGTCCAGGGTGATGTTCGTCGCCGGGCTCGCGGGGTTCGGTGTCACGATGGCCGTGATCGTCCGGACCTCGAGGTTCTTCCCGACGTCGATCCTGATCTCGTTCCCAACCGTCATGCCCGTGGTCGTCGTGGCGCGGATCGCGCTGACTCCCGCGGCGGTCGCGATGTTCAGCAGCGGCAGCTGGGTGCGGTCAGCGCCCACCTCGAAGCTGTAGGCGATGATCCCCTTGCGGTACCAGTTGTCGTCCGCCGAGTTTCCGGCGGCCGAGTACAGGACGTCCGCGACCGGGCCGGTCCGCTGCGGGTCGATCACGGTGCCGCGGTACGCCTTGATTCGCTTCAGCGTCGTGTCGGCCGCCTTCCAGTAGTAGCCCTCGATGCCGATGTTCGGAGCGGGCGCCGTCACGCGGCCGGGGCCGACGTAGGACGCCGGCGACCACATGAAGTAGCCACCCGAGCTGTGGGTGTTCATCGCGAACTTGATGTTGTCGAACGTGTCGACGACCCAGTGCGAGTTCTTCGTCTCCTGCTCGGAGACCTCGGACGGGCCGGAGTAGACCTCGCTCGAGCAGTTCGTGGATGCCCCGAAGTACCCGTCGAAGAGCGAGTACTCGGAGTTGTTGCGGTTCAGGTCGGTGCCCCACGCGTTGCGGTTCGAGGGCATCGCGGCCGCTGTACCGGGTGCGCAGTAGTTCGGGAGGTTCTTGCGCTGGCTGGCGAAGTCGTAGAACGAGTGATGCGAGCCGTCCGGGTTGATGGACCGGGACGATGAAGATGTCGAGGTTGTCGACGAAGTCCTTCGTCTCGGCATCCGTTGCGTAGTTCTTGGTCAGGCGCATCGCCAGCTCGTAACAGGTGAGCGGGGTGACCCACTCGCGAGCGTGCTCCTGGCAGTAGATGTAGATACCCGTCTTCGACCCGTCCCGGTGCTTGCCGATCCGGAGGACCTTCACCCGGAACGGACCGCGCTGGACGCTCGCGGGAGCGTTCAGGAAGTCGGACAGGTTGAAGACCGCGCGCGGCAAGACGATGCCCGCACCCGCGTTCGACGCCCACGTCTGGGCAGACATCTCCGCGGACGCGGCTGGGTAGGCGTTGATCGCCGCGACGACCTGCGCCGCGGTGCTCGTGAGGTTGCCGGCCCCGTCGGTGGCGAGGGTCACGTTGACGTCCTTCTGTCCCCCGAAGTTCGGGGTGACGGCGACCATGAGCGGCGAGTTGGCGACGCCCGGGTTCACGAACTGCGCCCGGGTGGCGTTGCCGCCGCTCTGGCCGAACTTGGTCGCGGTCAGGACGACTGTGGACGGTGCCGCCGCGTTCCCGGCGTTCGAGGCGATGTTCGCGGCGCCGTGGAGCACTGCGGCGCCGGCCGCATGCGCAAGCGCGAGCGGAGCCGTCAGGTTGACGTTCGGCGCCGGGCTGGCCGGGTTCGGCGTGATCACCGACGCGACCGTTGCGAACTCCAGGTTGGCGCCCGTGTCGATCATGAGCAGCGACCCTGCCGCCACGCCCGTCGTGGACGAGAGCCGCACCGCGGACGCGCCTGCGGCGGCCGCCTGGTTCAGCGTCGTCGCGACCGGAGCCACGACCGCGGCCGACTTGCGCTGGTACCCGGTCGTGAGGTTCGGCAGCGGGACCAGCTGCGTGATGTTCGGGTACTCCATTGCGATGTTCTCGAACGCGTTGTAGACCTCGGTCGGATCCATGTAGTGATCGAAGAAGTGGCTCTGGAATCCGATCGGGAACGGCTCACCCTGCGGGTTGCCGGTGATGAACTCGGTGACCGGAGCGACGACCGGAGGCTCGCCCACCGTGCTCGTCGCGACCCGAACCGTCTTGGGGACCGGAGTCGTCGAGCCGACCGCACCGATTCGGATCGTGACCCGGTGGTACAGGTACGTGTCCGGGGTCGGATCGCCGTCGATGTAGCGGCTCATGTTCACCGCCGTGCTGTAGACGCCGTCGTCGGCGGCCCAGGACAGGGCCAGCGTTGGGCCGGCGGTGCCGGAGTAGTTCGTCGCGGCGTCGAACGCCTCGACGGAGATGAACCGGCCGCCGTAGTTCTGGAAGTAGTCGACCCGCTGGATGACCACTTCAGGCGCGGCGTTTGCGAAGACGTTCGAGCGCAAGCCGCCCTCCCGAGCGCTCGACGTGCCGCCGGTCTCCGCCGCCTTCTGCGCAGCGTTCGACGCGTCGATCGCGGACTGGCGCTCGGCCATCCGCGCGAGGTAGTCGTTGTAATCCTGGACGGTGGCGCCGATGTCGTAGCCCGCCTCGGCGAGTGCCGCGAGCTCGTCATCGGTCACCATCACCTGCGTGGTGATCGTGCCGTCGTCGTTGTGGCGGACGTACTCGGCCACATCCATTCCGGTGGCGACCAGCGCGTCGAGCGCTGCGCGACTCGGAAGGTTGACTTCGACCAAACTTTCCTGCTCAACACCGTTTTCGTCTGTAATCGCCGCCGCGCCTCCTGTCAGCGCAAGGGCGACGATCACGACGAGAGCCGGCAGGACCATCAAGGCCCGAAGGCTCCCCATACGTCTCCGCATTCCCCTCTCCTCTCCTGGTGGGACAGGCAATCAGAACAGGTTTTTCGGCTGTTTTCAAGCGAATCGGCAGGGTTGCAATGCGCAATAGTTTCCTATAGTCGCCGCCGAACCTGCGGAAAACTACGGTCGTTGCGGCGTTGCGACCGCCTCGCGCGTGCGCGAGAGACGGAAGGCGCCGGAACCGAGCGCGACGCCGCCGAGAATCAGGGCGAGTCCGAGGATCGCGTTCAGCGGCAGCGGGTCGTTCAGGATCGTCACGCCGTAGGCCACCGCGAACGGCGGGATGAGGTAGGTGACGAGCGCGGTGCGCGAGGCGCCGTAGGCCATGAGCATCCGGAAGAAGAGCAGCAGCGCGAACGCGGTCCCGACGATGCCGAGGACGGCGACCGAGGCGAAGGCCTTGGCGCTCGGGGTCTCCTCGGGAAGCCGCGTCAGCGAGAGCGGCGCGAGGATCAGGAAGCCGGCGATCGACGAGCCCGTGACGAGCACGAGCGGCTTGGTGGTCGTGTAGTGGTTTTGCGTGAACAGGTTCGCTCCGGCGTACGAGAGCGACGCGAGCACGACCGCGAGCGTCCCGGCGGCCGCCCACCAGCCTCCCTCCGGGTGCAGTCCCGCGAGCACGGCGACGCCGAGGAAGCCGAGGATGATCCCGACGAGCCGCATCCCGGAAACCGTTTCGCTCGGCCGGTACTTGATCGCCAGGAGCGCGACGAAGATCGGCACGGGCGCGTTCGCGATCCCGGCGATCGACGAGGTCACGTGCAGCTCGCCCCAGGCGATCAGCGTGAACGGGAGCGCCGTGTTGATGACGCCGAGGACGACGAGCCCCCAGCCGGCGGCGCGGATGTCGGCGATCGCGCCGCGGGCTCCCTGCTGGATCATCAGGATCGGGAGCAGGACGAGCGAGGCGAGGAAAAGCCGGAGCGCCATGAGCGGGATCGGGTCGATCTCGTCCACGGCGACCGAGATGAACATGTACGACGCGCCCCAGATCGCGGCCACGAAGATGAGCAGGGGGAGGTAGCCGCGGGCCATCGGCGCCACGCTAGCGAGAAGGCGACACCTCGCGCCGACGAGGGAGCTAACCTACGAGCCTTGAGCCCGGTCGCGGAGCAACCACTCCACCGCGCGCTCGGCCTGACGGACGGGGAACTCGATCGAATCTGCGTTCTGCTCGAACGCGAGCCGAACGACTTCGAGCTCGCCGTGTTCTCCCTCCTCTGGTCGGAGCACTGCGGTTACAAGCATTCGGCGCTCCTCCTGCGCCGATTTCCGACCGAGGGCGCGGCCGTACTCCAGGGCCCGGGCGAGAACGCCGGCGTCGTCGACGTCGGCGACGGCCAGGCGGTCGCCTTCAAGGTCGAGAGCCACAACCATCCGTCCGCGGTCGAGCCGTTCCAGGGCGCCGCGACCGGTGTCGGCGGGATCCTCCGCGACATCATCGCCATGGGCGCGCGGCCGATCGCGCTCCTCGACGGACTGCGCTTCGGCGACCCCGGCTTCGCCTTCGGGCGCGCGGTCGCCGGGATCGGCCACTACGGAAACTGCGTCGGCGTCCCAACGGTCGGCGGCGAGGCGGTCTTCGATCCGGTCTACGCGGAGAACCCGCTCGTGAACGCCATGTGCGTAGGGGTGCTACCTGCCGAGCGCGTTCTCGCCTCCCGCGCGCGAGGGACAGGGAACCTGATCGTCCTCTACGGCGCGACGACCGGCCGCGACGGCATCGGCGGCGCGAGCGTCCTCGCGAGCCAGGAGCTCTCCGACGCGGACGAGGACAAGCGGCCGACCGTGCAGATCGGCGATCCGTTCACCGGCAAGAAGCTGATCGAGCTCTCGCTCGCGCTCGTCGAGAGCGGGCTCTGCGTATCGCTGCAGGATCTCGGCGCTGCAGGGCTTGCCTCGTCGCTGGCCGAGATGGCGGCGCGCGGAGGAGCCGGGGTCGACGTTCATTTGGATCGCGTGCCCCAGCGCGAGACCGCGATGGATCCGGTCGAGATCATGATCTCCGAGAGCCAGGAGCGGATGGTCGCCGTGGTCGAGCCCGAGCGGCTCGCCGAGGTCGAGGAGCTATGCGGGCGCTGGGAGCTCGCCTGCACCGTGATCGGCGAGGTGACCGAATCGGGCGAGCTGCGCTGCTTCTTCGACGGCGAGTCGGTCGGCGAGATCCCGGCGCGGTTCCTCACGGACGAGGCGCCGCGCTACGAGCTCGAGACCGAGGCCCGCGAACCCGCCGCGCCCGTAGAGGTCGCACCGGCGCGGGCCGAGCCGTTCCATCTGCTCGAGCTGCTCGGCTCGCCGAACATCCGCAGCCGCCGGCGCGTCTTCGAGCGCTACGACCACCTCGTCGGGTCGCGCACCGTCCGCCGCCCCGGCCTCGACGCCGCGGTGCTCCGGCTGCGCCCATCGATGCGCGGGCTCGCGGTTTCCCTGGACGGCCCCGGCCGCGCGGCGGCACTCGATCCGCGCACCGCTGGGATGAACGCCGTGCTCGAGTCGGCGCGCAACGTCGCCTGCGCCGGCGGCGCGCCGCTCGCGATCACGAACTGCCTGAACTTCGGCAATCCCGAGAAGCCTGACGTCGCCTGGGAGCTGACCGAGGCGATCGAGGGCATGGCGCTCGCCTGCGAGGCGCTCGAGCGTCCCCGTCGTCTCCGGGAACGTGTCGCTCTACAACGAGACCGACGGGCGCGCGATCGACCCGACCCCGGTCGTCGGCTGCGTCGGCACGGTCGAGGACGTGCGGAGGATTCCCTCCCGGTGGGAGGAGGGCGACGTCGTGCTGCTCGCCGGGGACGCCCCGGTCGCGCTCGACGGCTCCGAGTTCCAGGCGCGCTTCCTCGGCGGTGTCGCCGGGTGCCCGCCGCGGCCCGACCTCGACGCCGAGGCGGCGCTGATTCGGTTCCTCTCCGCACACGGCGCGGTGCTGACGAGCGCGCACGACGCCTCCGACGGCGGGCTCGCGGTAGCGCTCGCGGAGCTCGCGATCTGGTCGGGAATCGGCGCCGAGATCGAGCTCGACTCGGACACCGTGACGTGGTTCGGCGAGGGCGGCGGGCGCGCGGTCGTCAGCTGCCGTCCCGAGGACGTGGCGCGACTCGAAGGCGTTCCGCTGAGGCAGCTCGGCGCGGTCGGCGGCGATTCCATCCTCGGCCTCGGCCTCGCCGAGCTCGCCGCCGCGCACGAGCACGGGAAGGCCGCCTAGCCATGTGCGGCATCCTCGGCATCCACGCGCCCGATCGCGACGTCGCCCGCCTCGCCTACTTCGGGCTCTTCGCGCTCCAGCACCGCGGCCAGGAGTCGGCCGGCATCGCGGTCTCGGACAACGGCCGCCTCACGGCCATGCGCGACATGGGGCTCGTGTCGCAGGTCTTCTCCGAGGAGAGCCTCCAGGGATTGCGGGGCCAGGCGGCGATTGCGCACTGTCGCTACTCGACGACCGGCTCGGTCAACTGGACGAACGCGCAGCCGGTCGTGCTCGAGGGCCCGGCGCGCCGGGTCGCGCTCGGCCACAACGGCAATCTCGTGAACACGACCGCCCTCCGCGAGGAGCTCGACAGGATGGGCGTGAAGCTGCGCACCACCTCCGACACCGAGGTGATCGCGGCGTTCCTCGCCTACGACGAGCGCCCGCTCGAGAAGGCGGTCGCCGCCACGATGCAGAAGCTCGAGGGCGCGTACGCGACCGTCGTCCTCTCCGAGGGGAAGCTGCTCGGCTTCCGCGACCCGCAGGGGATCCGCCCGCTCGTCGTCGGGCGCCTCGACGACGACCCGATCATCGCCTCCGAGACCTGCGCGCTCGACCTGCTCGGCGCCGAGTTCGAGCGCGAGATCGGGCACGGCGAGCTGGTCGTCTGCGACGAGAACGGGCTGCGCGGCTTCCAGGTCGTGCCCGAGGACGAGGGCGGAGGCGCGCTCTGCATCTTCGAGTTCATCTACTTCGGCCGGCCCGACTCGAAGTTCCGCGGGGTCGAGCTGCACGGCGCTCGGGTGCGGATGGGCGAGCGGCTCGCCGAGGAGGCGCCGGTCGCCGCCGACATGGTCATCGGGATCCCCGACTCCGGCACGCCGGCGGCGATCGGGTTCGCGCGCGCGAGCGGCATCCCGTTCAACGAGGGCCTCATCAAGAACCGCTACGTCGGCCGCACGTTCATCCAGCCCGACCAGGCGCTGCGCGAGCACGGGATCAAGACGAAGTTCAACCCGCTCGCCGAGGTCGCCGGCAAGCGCGTCGTGGTCGTCGACGACTCGATCGTCCGCGGCACGACGACCCGCAAGATCGTCTCGATGCTCTTCGAGGAAGGCGCCGAGGAGGTACACGTGCGCGTGTCGTCGCCGCCGATCGTCTCGCCGTGCTTCTACGGGATCGACATGGCGACCGAGGAGGAGCTGATCGCCGGCAACCGCTCGGTCGACGACGTGCGCGAGCAGATCGGCGCGACCACGCTCGCCTACCTCTCGCTGGACGGGCTCCAGGCGGCGACGCGTCGGCCCGAGGGAACGTTCTGCCGCGCCTGCCTGACCCGCAAGTACCCGACCGCGGTGCCCGACGACCGCACGCTTGCCAAGCACCGCTTCGAGCCGACGCGACTGTGATCGCCGTCTCTCGTCTCCAGGTCGCGCCCGTGAAGGGACTCGGGCTGCACTTCCCGGAGGAGATCTCCGTTGCGTCCGACGGCGTGCCGGGCGACCGCCGGTTCTTCCTCGTGAACGAGGAGGGGAGGCTCTTCAGCGGCATCGACTACGGGCCGCTGGTACAGGTCGTCTCAGAGGCGGATCCGGCCGGGACACGGCTGTCGCTCACGTTTCCGGACGGCCGCGTCGTCGACGGCGAGGTCGAGCTCGGCGAGGAGAAGGTAACGCCGTTCTGGGGCCGCCCGGTGCGAGGCCGCTACGTCGAGGGCCCGTGGGAGGACGCACTCTCCGACTTCGCCGGGAAGTTCCTCCGCCTCGTCCGCGTCGACGACGACCGGACCGGCTACGACTCGAGCCCGGTGACGATCCTGGGCGACGCGTCGGTGGAGGAGCTCGGCCGGCAGGCGCGGACGAACGGCGGGTTCGACGCGCGGCGCTTCCGGATGCTGATCGCGCTCGGCGGATCAAAGCCGCACGAGGAGGACGAGTGGATCGGCGGCCAGGTGCGAATCGGCGAGGTGCTCCTACGGATCATCGAACAGACCGCGCGCTGCGCGACGACGACGCACAACCCGGATTCGGGCAGCCGCGACTTCGACACGCTGCGGGCGATCAAGAACTACCGCGGCGTGCGCGACGGCGATTCGATCGACTTCGGCGTGCTGGCCGAGGTCGTGGAGCCCGGGCGGATCCGCGTGGGCGACGCGGTCGAGCCGCTCTAGCCGATCGTCTCGCGCGTTCCGAGATCGCAGCTGGTTACTCGCGCTCGCGCGCGACGACCCCGCCCTGGGTGGGGGGTGACCACCCTCGGACCCGCTGGTCACGCTACCCGGGAAATGCGCGCGTGTCTGGCGCGGAATCGCGCCGGGTTCGTGCCGAG
Organism: uncultured Thermoleophilia bacterium; assembly: GCA_963716005.1. Taxonomy (GTDB): domain Bacteria; phylum Actinomycetota; class Thermoleophilia; order Gaiellales; family Gaiellaceae; genus CAVRUF01. The sequence goes on along the minus strand of OY970285.1, from coordinate 42,449 downwards.
TAATGAACAGCCCGCCGCCGCCGCGCGCCGGGCCTACGAGCCGCCGACGTCCAGGATGATCGTCCGCAGGTCGGTCATGTCCTCGAGCGCATGCCTGCCGCCGACTCGGCCCCAGCCCGTCTTGGTACCGGCCGCACCGCCGAACGGCTGCAGCGTCTCCCAGTACATGGTCGAGTCGTTCACGACCACGCTTCCGACCCGCAGCTCGTTCGCGTAGCGGAACGCCCGCGCGAGGTCGCGCGTGTACACCGCAGCCTGGAGCCCGAGGTGCGACTCGTTCGAGACCGCGAGCGCATCGTCGTCGCCGTCCACGGAGATGAGCGGCACGATCGGCCCGAAGGTCTCGTCGCGGTTCGCCAGCGTGTCGCGGCCGACGTTCGCGAGCACCGTCGGCTGGTAGTAGAGCTCCGTCGGCCGACCGGAATCCCGCGCACCGCCCACAACCACCTCGGCACCTTTCGCCACCGCATCCTCGACATGCGCGTCCATCTTCTGCGCGGTCGGCTCGTTCTGCATCGGCCCCACGAGCGTCGCGTCGTCGAACGGATCGCCGAGGATCCAGCCCTCCGCCTCGCGCACGACCGCCGCCTGGAACTCCTCGTACACCGAGCTGTCGACGAGCACGCGCTCGGTCGCGGCGCAAACCTGGCCGGCGCAGTAGAACGCGCCGTAGACGGCGCCCTTCGCGGCGAGCTCGAGATCCGCGTCCGCGCACACGACCACGGGCCCGTTTCCCGACGCCTCCATGAGCGTCCGCTTCAACCCAGCAGCGCGGACGATCTTCTCCGCGGTCGTGTGTGAGCCGACGAACGCGATCGCGTTCACGCGGTCGTCGGTCACGAGCCACTCGCCTACGTCGCCGCCGCCGTAGATCACGTTCACGACCCCGTCGGGGAGCCCCGCGTCGGCCATCGTCTGCATGAAGTCGGCCATCGCGATCGGCGTCCATTCGGACGGCTTCACGACGAACGTATTCCCGACCGCGATCCCCGGCGCGACGAGCTCGGCCGGGATCATCCCCGGGAAGTTCCACGGCGTGATCGCCGCGTAGACGCCGTTCGGCACGCGGATCGTGAACATCCGCTTGGCCGCGTCCTGGGTCGGGATGACCGACGACTCGAGCCGCTTCGCGTCCTCGGCGGACGAGCGGAAGTTGTCGGCCATCTCGTGAATGTCGTCGAGCGCCTCGGCCTTGTACGGCTTGCCGTTCTCCAGCGTCAGCGAGCGGGCCAGGTCTTCCTTTCGCTCCTCGAGGAGGTCGCCGATCTTGTGCATCACCTCGGCGCGGTCGAACACCGAGAGCGCGGCCCAGGCGGGCTGCGCATCGGCCGCGGCGTGCGTCGCACGCCGAACATCCTCCGGACTCGCGTTCGGCGCCTCGGCGAGCGTCTCGCCCGTCACCGGGGAGACGACCGTGCGCGCGTCGTCCCCGGTCGCGTCGACCCAGTCGCCCGCGACGAAGTTCTGGAGCGTGCGCGTCACGACGGATTCAGGACGAAGCGGTCGTACGCCTCGTCGAGGACTTGCCGGAACACGCCCATGAACTCGTCGAGCTCCGCGCGGCCCGCGACGAGCGGCGGGGAGAACTGCGCGGCCGTCTCGGCCCGGTCGTCGACCCGCATGTAGACGCCGAGCTCCCGGGCGCGCGGGACGAAGAACTGCTTGATCAGCACGTCGCGCTCGGCCGGCGTGAACGTCGCCTTCGTCTCCTTGTCCTTCACGAGCTCGAAGGAGTAGAAGGCGCCGTCGCCGCGCACGTCGCCGACCAGCGGATGCTCCTCGCCGAGCTTGTCGAAGACGGTGCGGTACTCGGGCGTCATCCGCTGGACGTGGCCGATCATGTCCTCGCGCTCCATGATCTCGAGGTTCGTGAGGGCGATCGCGCACGCGACCGGGTGGCCGCCGAATGTGATCCCGTGGATGAACATCGAGCCGGGATCGGCGAAGAACGGCTCGATCACCTTCTCGCTCGCGACCAGGGCTCCGAGCGCCGCGTAGGCCGAGGTCAGCCCTTTGGCCAGGGTCATCATGTCCGGCTTGATCCCGTAGCGCGTCGAGCCGAACCAGTCGCCGACGCGGCCGAAGCCGCAGATGACCTCGTCGGCCACGAGCAGGACGCCATGCTCGTCGCAGATCTCGCGGACGCGGTCGAAGTAGCCCTCGGGCGGGACGATCGAGCCGGCCGAGTTCTGGACGGGCTCGAGAATGACCGCGGCCACGGTGGACGCGTCCTCGTTGCGGATGATGTCGTCGATCTCGTCCGCGCACTGGAGCGTGCAGGCGGAGTTCTCCGCGCAGTACGGGCAGCGGTAGCGGTACGGCATCGGCGCACGGAGGCAGCCGGGGAGCAGTGGCTCGAACTGCGAGCGAAGCGCCGGGCTCCCGTTGATCGAGATCGCGCCCATCGTGGTGCCGTGGTACGCGCTGCGGCGGGTGATGTACTTGAAGCGCGTCGGCTCGCCGCGCAGCCGGTGGTACTGGCGCGCGACCTTCAGGGCCGACTCGACCGCCTCGGAGCCGCCCGAGCAGAAGAAGACGCGCCCGACGTCGATGGGGACGAGCTCGGCCAGCTTGTCGGCGAGATCGAGCGACGGCTGCGTCGCGAAGCCCACCCAGTTCGTGAAGAACGGGAGCCGCTCGAGCTGGGCGCGCGCGGCCTCGGCGATCTCGGGCCACGGCCCGTAGCCGATGTTCACGCAGTAGAGCGCGGCGAGCGCGTCGAGGTAGCGGTTCCCCTCGGAATCCCAGATGTAGCAGCCTTCGCCGCGCTCGATGACGATCGGGTTCGCCGCCGCGCCGGCCGGCGTGAAGTGGCGCCACAGACGATCGGATGCGACGGCCATGCCGCGCATCATGCCAGGGCGGAGAGCGCTATTCGCTGACGTTGCGCATCTTCGCGAGGCCGCGCGAGATCAGGTACGCGGCGGTCGCGATGCCGGCGAAGCTCACCCAGTTGGCGGCGACGAGCGTCTTGTCGTCGATGATCACAACGAGCCCCACGGCGATGAGCGCGAGCAGATAGACGATCAGCTCGGGATTCACCGACGGGATGGGCGGAGCGCCGGAGCCGTAGTACGGCTGCTGATGCGGAGGAGGCTGAGGCGGAGTTGACATGTCGGCGGGGTTCGCGCCCGCGCGGGCCTTTCCTCCCGGCGGGCTACGATGCCGACCCGGTGGCGAGCTACGAGGACTCGGGCGTCTCGCTCGCCGCGGCCGACGCCGTGGTCGAGCGGCTGCGCGCCGCGGCGGAGTCGACGCGAACGCCCGGCGTGGCGACCGGCCTGGGCGGGTTCGCGGGGCTCTTCGCGCTCGACGACGACAGGCTGCTGGCGGCCTCGACCGACGGCGTCGGAACGAAGCTCGTGCTGGCGCGCAAGGCCGGGCGGCTGCGCGATGCCGGGCGTGACCTGGCGGCGCATTGCATGAACGACGTGCTCACGACCGGGGCGGATCCGCTCTTCTTCCTCGACTACGTCGCGTCCGACGCAGCTGAGTCTCGACGACGTCGCGGCGCTTGGTGGAGGGCGCCGCCGACGTCTGCCGCGAGGCCGGGTGCGCCCTGCTCGGCGGCGAGACGGCAGAGATGCCGGGCGTCTACCAGCCCGGGGAGCTCGACTTCGCCGGGACCTGCGTCGGGCTCGTTACGCGCGACCGGCTCGTGGATGGGACGCGCGTTGCGGAGGGTGACGTCGTGCTCGGGTTCCCGTCGTCCGGGTTGCACGCGAACGGGTTCTCGCTCGTGCGACGGCTCATCGGCGACGGCGACTTCGATGCAGATCTCCTGCTCGAGCCGACCGCGCTCTATCTCGAGCCGGTTCGCCGGCTGCGTGCCGCGGCCGACGTGCGCGCGCTCGCGCACATCACGGGCGGCGGCATCCCGGGGAACCTCGCGCGTGTGCTGCCCGACGGCCTCGGCGCCCGAATCGACCCCGCTGCGTGGGAACGGCCCGAGGTGTTCCGGTGGCTCGACGACCAGGGCGTGGCCGAGGACGAGCAGCGCCGCGTGTTCAACCTGGGGATCGGCTACTGCGCAGTCGTCCCCGCCGACGACGCCGAGGCCTCCGGACTCGCCGTCATCGGCCGAGTCGAGTCCGGGCTCGACGGCGTCGTCTTCGCCGGCCGATGACGAGACGGTCAGTGATTGCGGCGGCGGCGGGCGCGCGAAGCGGCTGCCGGAACCGCGCCCACGTCCGGAACATGCTTGGCGCGCCGGTGCGGCGCGGTCGGCTTCGGTCCGTCCAGACCGAGCTTGCTCTTGATCTCGACACGCACGATCGGCGCTTCGGTGATCGGTACTACCTGCATTGCTGCCTCCAAGCGATAGACACCCATACTCGCACACGGGCGCGCCGGTGATCGGCGTTCTCGTCTCCGGGGAGGGAACGAACCTCCAGGCGCTCATCGACGCCGGGCTGCCGGTGACGGCGGTCGCGTCGAACGTTCCCGGCGCCCGGGCGCTCGAACGCGGCGCGAGCGGGGGCGCCGCCACCGCCGTGTTCGCGCTCGAGGATTACGGCGACCGCGCGGCCCGCGATATCGCGATGGCGGACTGGCTCGCCTCCCACGGCGCGACCCTCATCGTCTGCGCCGGGTACATGCACCTGCTCACGTCCGGATTCCTCGATCGCTTCGACGCGGTCATCAACGTCCACCCGTCGCTCCTCCCCGCCTTCCCCGGCCTGCGCCCGCTCGAGGACGCGCTCGTGGCCGGGATCCCAGAGACCGGCGTCACCGTGCACTTCGTGGACGAAGGGATCGACACCGGTCCGGTGATCCTCCAGGAGCCGGTCGCGATCGAGCCGGACGACACGGCGGAGACGCTCCACGCGCGCATGCACGAGGTCGAGCACCGCCTCCTCCCCGAGGCCGCTCGCCTCTATCTGGCAGGCGAACTACGCTCTCCTCGCAGTGCTTGAACGCGCCCTTCTCTCCGTGTTCGACAAGACGGGGCTCGATGTCTTCGCCCGCGAGTTGCACGAGCTCGGGATCGAGCTGGTGGCGAGCGGCGGCACCGCGACCTTCGTCAAGGAGCTCGGCCTGCCCGTCACCCGCGTCGACGACCTGACCGAGATCCCGGAGCTCCTCGGCGGCCGCGTGAAGACGCTCCACCCGAAGATCCACGCCGCGATCCTCGCCCGGCGCGACCGCGAGGACGACATCGCCGCGCTCGAGGAGCACGCGATCGACCCGTTCGACCTCGTCTGCGTGAACCTCTATCCGTTCCAGCAGGTCGCGGCGCGCAAGGACGTTCGCGAGGAGGAGGCCGTCGAGATGATCGACGTCGGCGGCCCGTCGATGCTCCGCGCGGCGGCGAAGAACTTCATCCACGTCGTCCCGGTCTGCTCGATCGACCGCTACGGCTCGATCGTGGCCGAGCTGAAGGAGCGCGGCGACATCGGGATGGCCGCCCGCCGCGCGCTCGCGGCCGAGGCGTTCGCGCACACGGCGTCGTACGAGGCGTCGATCGCGCAGTGGTTCTCCGACCGCGAGACGTTCCCCGACCGGCTGATCGTCTCGCTCGACCGCGTCGTCGACCTCCCGTACGGGGAGAACCCGCACCAGCGCGCGTCCTACTACGCCGAGGCCGGCGCGCGGCGGCATCTGCTCTCCCGCGTCGACCAGCTCGGCGGCCGGCAGGTCTCCTTCAACAACCTGAACGACCTCGACGCGGCCCGCGGCCTGCTGGGCGAGTTCACCGTCCCGGCCTGCGTGATCGTGAAGCACGCGAACCCGTGCGGCGTCGCGCTCGCGACCGAGGCGGAGGAGGCCTACGAGAAGGCGCTCGCCTGCGATCCCGTCTCCGCGTACGGCGGCGTCGTCGCCGTGAACCGCCGGGTCGAGGCGGGCCTGGCCGAGAAGCTCGCCGAGCAGTTCGTCGAGGTGCTGATCGCGCCCGACTACACGGAGGAGGCGGTCCAGATCCTCGAGCGCAAGGAGGCGACGCGGATCCTCCAGGACCGGGAGCGCCGCGGCGCGACCCCGGGAGAGCGTCACTACAAGCGCGTGCTCGGCGGAATGCTCGTCCAGGACACCGACGGTGAGACCGACGACCGCGACGCGATGGAAGTCCCGACGGTCAACGTCCCCGACGAGCCGATGTGGGGCGACCTGCTCTTCGCCTGGCGCGTGGCCAAGCACGTGTCGTCGAACGCGATCGTGCTCGCCAAGGGACTCCAGACGATCGGGATCGGAACCGGTCAGCCGAGCCGCGTCGACGCCACGAAGATCGCGCTCGACAAGGCTCGTGAGCACGGCCACGACCCGATGGGTTCCGCGCTCGCCTCGGACGCGTTCTTCCCGTTCCCGGACGGGCCGCAGCTCGCGCTCGACGCCGGGATCGCCGGGATCATCCAGCCGGGCGGCTCGAAGCGCGACGACGAGGTGACGGAAGCGGTCGAGGCCGCCGGCGCCGCGATGGTGCTCACCGGGCGGCGACACTTCCGCCACTGAGCCGCGAGCGTGAGGCGTCGCTTGCGATGCCGACCTCAGGACGTCCGAGCCTAGCTCGGGCGTCCGTCTGAAATGACCGGTCGATGCGATGGCACGGCGGCGGAGCCGCGACTACGCTTCGGCCGATGGAGTACCCGACCATCCTCGACCTCGTCGGCAACACGCCGCTCGTGCGCCTCCAGTCGGTGGGCGCCGAGCTCGAGCCGCTGCTTCTCGCGAAGCTCGAGTTCATGAATCCCGGCGGGTCTGTCAAGGACCGGATCGGCCTGGCGATGATCGAGGCGGCCGAGAAGGAGGGGAAGCTGAAGCCCGGCGGCACCATCGTCGAGCCGACGAGCGGGAACACGGGCGTCGGCCTGGCGATCGCGGCGGCGCTGCGCGGCTACCACTGCATCTTCGTCATGCCCGACAAGGTCGCGCGCGAGAAGATCGCCCTGCTGCGCGCCTACGGCGCCGAGGTGATCGTCTGCCCGACCGCGGTCGCGCCCGAGTCGCCCGAGAGCTACTACTCGGTCTCGGCGCGTTTGACCGAGGAGATCCCCGGCGCGTTCAAGCCCGACCAGTACTCGAACCAGGCGAACCCCGAGGCGCACTACGCGACCACCGGCCCGGAGATGTGGGAGCAGACCGGCGGCGACCTCGACGTGATCGTCTTCTCGGTCGGAACGGGCGGAACGATCTCCGGCACGGCCAAGTACCTGAAGGAGCAGAAGCCCGACCTGCACGTCGTCGGCGCCGATCCCGAGGGCTCGATCTACTCATCCGAGACGGTGCACACCTACCTCGTCGAGGGGATCGGCGAGGACTTCTGGCCGACCACCTACGACCCGTCGCTCGTGGACGAGTACGTGACCGTCTCGGACGCCGACTCGTTCCTGACCGCCCGCCGACTGGCCCGCGAGGAGGGCATCCTCGTCGGCGGCTCCGGCGGCACGGCCGTGTGGGCGATGCTCGAGGTCGCCAAGCGCTTCGGCCCCGACACGACGATCGCGACGCTCATCCCCGACTCGGGCCGCGGCTACCTCTCGAAGCTCTACGACGACAACTGGCTCGCCGAGTACGGCATCCTCGAGCGCGGCACGGTCTCGCCGACGATCCAGCAGGTGCTCGCCTTCAAGCAGGCCGAGAAGAACGGGATGCCCGGCCTCGTCGTGGTCGAGTCGCACGCGAAGGTCGGCGCCGCGGTCGAGCTGATGCAGCGGTACGGCATCTCGCAGATCCCCGTCGTGCGGCATGAGCCCGTGGACTCGCTCGCGGACGTGGTCGGCTCGGTGCGCGAGCGCGGCCTCCTCGAGCGGCTGTTCGGAAACCACGAGGCGCTGAACGACGACGTCGCCGCCGCGATGGAGCCCCCGCTCCCCGCGGTCGAGATCGACGAGTCGGTCGAGACGGTGTTCACGGATCTGTCCGGCACGGCGCCCGCGGTGCTCGTGGCCGAGTCGGGCAAGCCGGTCGGCGTGCTCACCCGCGCGGATCTGCTCGAGTACCTCGCCCGCGCGTGACGCTGACGCTCGCGGCGGCGCGGGCGCTCGCCGTGTCCGCGCAGGGCTTCGCGGGCCGGGCGCGACGCGGAACCGCGGATGACGTCGAGGCGGTCGTCCGCCGGCTCTCGTGCGTGCAACTCGACTCGATCACGGCGGTCGAGCGCAGCCACCGGATCGTGCTCGGGGCGCGGGTCGGCACGTATCCCCGCGCGACCGTCTCGGATCTGACCGCCGCGGGCCGGCTCTTCGAGTTCTGGGGCCACGAGGCGTGCGTCATGCCGGTGGCCGACTATCCGCTCCTCAAGCGGCGCATGGTCGGACGTCGGGTGCACCACTGGTACGGCGACGTGATCGGCGGCGACCCGAAGCTGGCCGAGCTCGTCCTCGCCCAGATCGGCGAGCGCGGGCCGATGGCCTCCCGCGAGTTCGAGGGGAAGGGCGGCGGCGGCATGTGGAACTACAAGCCGGCGAAGCGGATGCTCGAGGCGCTGTGGACCTCCGGCCGTCTCGCGGTCGCCGGCCGCCGGAACTTCGAGCGGCTCTACGACCTGCCCGAGCGCGTGCTCCCGCGCCGAGGCGCTCGAGGCGCCGATGCCGGACGAGGCGACGTACCTGCGCTCGCTCGCCGTTCGCGCCGTGCGGGCGCGCGGCTGCCTCACCGACTCGGCCATCGTCGAGCACTGGCGCTTCACGGGCGGGACGAAACGGATCCGTCCTCACCTCGACGCGCTCGTAGAGGAAGGCGAGCTCGAGCGACACGAGGTGGATGACGGCGGCACGCCGCTCTACGTCGTCCCGGGAGCGGAGCCGGGCCGCTCGACCGCGGCAGTCCTGCTCTCCCCGTTCGACAACCTGATCTGGGATCGCGCGTTCACCGAGCGGCTCTTCGGCTTCCGCCACATGATCGAGGTCTACAAGCCGGCGCATCAGCGGCGGTACGGCTACTACGTGCTCCCGTTCCTGCGCGGCGAGCGCCTCGTCGGGCGCGCCGACCTGAAGGCCGACCGGCCCGCGGACACGCTGCGCGCGATCGCCTTCCATCCGGAGCCCGGAGTGCGCGACTCGGCCGCGCTTCGCACCGCATTCGAAGGGGCCTTGGCGCGCCTGGCAGCCCTGATCGGCGTTGCTACGATCGACGCACCTTGGACTTCGAGACGCGCGCCATCCACGAAGGGCAGGAGCCCGATCCGACCACCGGTGCCGTAGCGGTGCCGATCTACCAGACCTCCACGTTCATCCAGGAGGAGGTCGCACAGCACAAGGGCTACGCCTACGCGCGGAGCGCCAACCCGACGCGCAAGGCGCTCGAGGAGTGCCTCGCGTCGCTCGAGAGCGCCGACCACGGCTTCGCCTTCAGCTCGGGGATGGCGGCGGAGACGACGATCACGCAGCTCCTCAACCCGGGCGACCGGATCGTGGCCGTGAACGACGTATACGGCGGCACCTACCGGCTCTTCGACAAGGTGCTCGCGCCCAAGGGCTACCTCTTCGACTACCTCTCGACCGAGGAGTGCAACACGCGCCTGGCGGACTCGCTCGAGGAGAACACGAAGATGGTCTGGCTCGAGTCGCCGACGAACCCGCTCCTCAACGTCGTCGACATTCGCACGGTCGCGGAAGTCGCGCATGCGGTGGGTGCCTTGGTCGTCGTCGACAACACCTTCGCGACGCCGTACCTCCAGCGCCCGCTCGAGCTGGGCGCGGACATCGTCGTCCACTCGACCACGAAGTACATCGGCGGCCATTCCGACGTGGTCGGCGGCTTCGCGGCCATGAACGACCCGTCCGTCGCCGAGCGGATCAAGTTCCTCCAGAACTCGATGGGTGGCGTGCCCGGACCGTTCGACTCGTGGCTCGTGCTCCGCGGCCTGAAGACGCTCGCCGTGCGGATGCGCCAGCACTGCGAGAACGCGCACCGCATCGCGCCGTTCCTGAACGAGCACCCGGCGGTCACGAAGGTCTACTACCCCGGTCTCCCCGACCATCCCGGCCACGAGCTCGCGGCCGCGCAGATGTCGGACTTCGGCGGGATGATCTCGTTCCTCCTCGCCACCAAGGAGGACGCCCTGACCGTCGCGGGCGCCACGAAGGTCTGGCAGCTCGGCGAGAGCCTCGGCGGCGTCGAGAGCCTCATCGAGCATCCCGGCCTCATGACGCACGCGTCCACGGCCGACTCGCCGTTCGCAGTGCCCGACACGCTCATCCGGCTCTCCGTCGGGATCGAGTCCGCCGACGACCTGATCGCGGATCTCGAGCAGGCGCTCGCGAAGGTTCCGGCCGCGGCCGGCGCAGCCTCGGACTAAACACCGCGACCCCGGGAGGGGATCGTTTGGGTGTGTGGCGACGCAATTCCGATCCGGATCTCGCAGCGATCGAGGCCGTCTACCGCGAACGGTTCGCATCGTTCGTTCGCCTCGCGACCGCGATCACCGGGAACGAGCAGGCCGCGCTGGACGCCGTCCATGACGCGTTCGTGAAGGCCGTCCGCAAGCGCAGGAAGCTGCGCGATCGCGACTCCGCTCCCGGCTGGGTGTGCCGGATCGTCCTGAACGAGGCCCGCAAGCGCCGCACAGCCGAGGCCCGCTACGTCCCGACTCCGGACGTGAGCCTCGACCGCGCCGACTCGCCCAACGGCCATCACGAGCCGGGCGCCGTCGCAGCCGCGGTCGCAGCGCTGCCGGAGCGCCAGAGGACCGCGCTTTTCCTCCGCTACTACGCCGACCTCGACTACGCAGGGATCGCTGAAGCCCTCGGAATCGCGGTCGGAACCGTGTCCGCGACCTTGCACGCGGCCCGCGCCAACCTGGAGAGCATCTCCGAGGAGATCAAGACATGACCGACATCGCAGAACAGCTCGACCTGATGACCCCGCCCTACGCCGGGGCCGGCGACTGGAGCCGCGTCGTCGCCGACGCCGGTGTCGCCCGGCGACCGCTCTACGCCCCCGTCCGGCTCGCCTTCGCGGCGGCATTCGTCGCGCTCATCGCAGCCACCGTCGCGTTTTGGCCCGCCGGCGGATCCAGCCCGACCGTGATCGACCGCGCGCTAGCGGCGACCGGTACCGGATCGGTGCTCCACATCGTCTACGAGAGCGACCTGCAGCACGCGCTGGTCGATCTCGACACCGGCGAGCGGACCGAGATCCGGGCCCAGCACGAGGTTTGGTTCGAGCCGGGCAAGCTCCTGCGCGAGACCGAGACCTTCGACGGCGTCGTGCAGTCCGACGGCGTCTTCCGCGGCGGCGAGATCCCCGAGCATGCGACCGAGGTCTACGCGAGCCTCGGCGCCGGCTACCGCGAGGCGCTCGAGTCCGGCGACGCCCGGGTCGTCCGTGAGGACGCCTTCGAGGGAACGCCGGTCTATTGGATCGAGATCGCCCCCAGCCACGAAGTGGCCGTGTCCAAGGAGACCTACAAGCCGGTCACGATCCGCATCGACCAGGGCGGAATGCCGTTGCTGAACCGCATCCTCGCCTACGAGACGCTCGAGTCCGGCTCGGCGCCGCTCGGCGGGCAGCAGGGCACGCGCGGCCTGATGGACGTGTCCGCGCAGCCCGGCCCAGAGGTCGATCTCGCCGATGCGGCGTCGGTCCTCGGCACCGAAGCGGTGTGGGCCGGCCCGGATCTCCACGGCTACCCGCTCGACTCCGCGCGGAAGCTCACCATCCCCTCCACCGACGGCCCCGTCTCGGCCCTGAGCCTCATGTACGGCTCGCCGCCGATGCCGCACGCGGAGATCATCGAGTCGGCCACCCCCGCGGAGGGCCTGACCATGCTGGCCGGCGTCCACAACTACGTGCCGGAGGAGAGAACCGCGCTGCTCTCCGGCTCGACGGCGCTCCTCCGCTCGAACGGCCTCGTCGTGGCGATCGTCGCGCCCGACGAGGAGATGGCGATTCTCGTCGCCCGCGCTCTCGTGCCCTACACGGGATAGCGCCCCCATCGCACCCGGGCTCCGGATCCACCACGGGGCCCGGGTGCCGCCCTTCTAGTACTCGTGCGTGTCGGCGACCTCGACCAGACGGGCGGTCGGGTTCCGCATCACGTCGACGCGGCTCCACAGCTCCTTCAGCTTCTCGTGAAACGCCTCGCCCTCTGCGGCGGTCGCGAACTCGAGATCGATGTAGACGTAGTTCGGGTCGTCGGCGGCGCGGTAGATCCGGTACGCGCCCACACCGCCGGCCTCGCGCCCGATCGGATCGTTCTCGAACGCCTGCTTCCACATGTCGAAGTCGGGCGTTGCGTGCTCCACTCTCAGAACGTGCATGCTCACTCCATCTCGAGTAGCGCTTCGTACACGGCGACGTAGTCGGCGACCATCCGCCCGGTCGAGAAGTGCTCTTCGGCAGCGCGACGGCACTCCTCCGGCTCGATGCGGTCGGCATCGGCGATCGCCGCCACCATCTCGCGATAGTCGTCCACGATGATCCCGCTGCGGCCGTGGTCGACTACCTCGGGGACGGCGCCGCGCCGGGTCGCGATCACCGGAGTGCCGCAGGCCATCGACTCGATCATGACGAGGCCGAACGGCTCCTCCCAGTCGATCGGGAAGAGCGTGGCGCGCGCGTTCTGGAGCAGGTCGACCTTCGTCGCGTGGCTCGTCTCGCCCACGTACTCGGCGTCCTCGCCGAGAAGCGGCGCCACCAGCTCGTCGAAGTACTGCTGCTCGAGATGCTCGCGCTTCTTGCCGGCGAGCTTGATCGGGAGACCTGCCTCGCGTGCGATCTCGATCGCCCGGTGCGCCCCCTTGTCCGGGCTCAGGCGGCCGAGGTAGAGCAGGTACTCGCCGCGCTCGGAGTGGAACGGGAACGCGTCGAGGTCGAGCGCGTTCGGGACGTTCGCCACCCACGGGAGATCCGGACCCGGCTCGCGCTGGTTCATCGAGATCGAGACGAGCCCGACCTGTGGCGCGAGCTTCGCGAGGCCGCGGTAGTTCCCGAGCTGGATGTCGTCGAGCGGGCCGTGCACGGTGTGGACGACCGGCGTCGAGATGAGGCCGCCCATCATCGACACGAGCTGCGACGAGTGGTCGTGGATGACGTCGAACTCGTCCGCGTGCTCGTAGCAGGGCAGGGCGTGGTGGAGCTCGATCCAGGACGTCCCGATCGGGTTCAGCGGCGGCTCCGGGAAGGCGGAGACGAGCTTCGCGTGCGTGCGCGAGTCGCCCGAGGCGAAGAGCGTGACGTCGTGGCCGGCGTCCGCGAGCCCGTCGGCGAGGAGCGAGACGACCCACTCGATCCCCCCGTAGCCCGTGGGCGGAACCGGGAACCACACCGGGCTGAGGACCGCGACCTTCATTCCAGCTCGGGCGTCTCGGTCTCCTCGACGCGGACATGCCCCTCCGCGAGGACGACGTTCCAGATCCGGTCGAAGGCCCGCACGCCGGAGAGTCTGAGCGCGCCCGCCCAGGAAGGCAACTCCGGTGGCGCGACCGTCTCGAGCGCCTGGCGCCCGTGATCCGGCTGAAGGCCGAGCAGCACCTGGAGGAGCAGCACCGGTGTCGCCGCGGCCCAGGCCTGCGGACGGGCCGCGGTCGGGTACGCGATCGGGAACGGCGTCTCGCTGCGCGGAAAGCCCGCGAACACCTCGGGGAGCTGGTGGCCGAAGTGCGAGGCCGCCTCGATCGAACGGCGCGCGATCCGGTGCGCCTCGGGCCAGCGGCCGGCCCGCGCGAGGCCGAGCGCGATGAGCGAATTGTCGTGGGGCCAGACGGTTCCGTTGTGGTACGTGAGCGGGCTGTAGCCGGCGTCCGCGGTCGACATCGTCCGCACGCCCCACCCAGACCAGAGCTCCTCGCCCATGAGGCGATCGACGACAGCGTCCACGCGATGGTCAGGGACGATCCCGCTCCACAGGAGATGGCCGATGTTCGAGGTGAGCGAGTCGACGCGGTTCTTCTCCCCGTCGAGTGCGAGCGCGTAGAACCCGCCGCGCTCCTCGCACCAGAAGGCCGCGTCGAACCGGTCCCGCAGCTCGGCCGCCTCGCCTTCGAGCCGGTCGGCAAGCTCGCGGTCGCGCCACACCTCGCGCGACAGTTCCGCCATGCGGAGCTTCGCGTCGTAGACGTAGCCCTGCACCTCGCAGGCCGCGATCGGCCCGGTCGCCTGGCGTCCGTCGTGGAAGAGCTGCGAGTTGTGCGAGTCCTTCCACGACTGGTTCTCGAGCCCGCGCTCCGACCGGCGGTGGTACTCGACGAAGCCGTCGCCGTCGAGATCGCCGTACTCGTCGATCCAGTTGAGCGCGCGCATCGCGGGCTCGCGCAGGTTTCGGACGAACGCTGCGTCGTCCGTCCAGCGCCACACCTCCGAGAGGAGGATGAGGAAGAGCGGCGTCGCGTCGACCGTGCCGTAGTAGCGCGGGAACCAGGTCTTCGCGGCCTTGCCCGTGCGGACCTCGTGGACGATCTTCCCCGGCTCGGCGTCGGCGAACGGATCGTCCTCCGTCGCCTGGAGGCCGGCGAGCGCGACCAGGGCGTTGCGCGCCAACTCGGGTCCGAAGATGAGCGTCTGGAGGCACGTGATCAGCGTGTCGCGCCCGAACACGGCCATGAACCACGGCATCCCCGCGGCGAAGAGCTGCCCTCCCGCGGCGCTCTCGTGCATGCGCAGCGAGGCGAGGTCGGCGACGGAGCGGTCGAACGCCGAATGGAGCGGCGGCCAGCTGGCGCGAAGCTGCGGCACCTGCATCCGCCAGGCCTGGAGCGACGCGCGCACGCGCTCGAGCTCGGCGCCGAAGCGCTGCTCCGCGCCGGTGTCGGTGTCGCGCGTCCCTTCGGGCGAGACGGTCACGTCGACCCGAAGCCGCCACGACTCGCCGGGGTCGAGCGCCAGGCGGTAGCGCATCGTCGAGCCGTCGATCTCGCCGGGCGCCGAGAAGAAGAGCTGCGTCACGCCGCCGGGCTGGCCGTTCGAGTCGGACAGGGTGATCGCGGTCTCGGCCGCATCGAACGCGAGCGGCGCGAGGTCGGGCAGCGGATCGGCGTTCTCCGGGTCGCCGAGCGCGAAGTCCCAGTCCTTCACGCCGAAGATGTCCGCGAAGTCGGTGCCCACCTCGAAGGCGAGCTCGAACTCGAGCCGCCGGCTGGAGTAGTTGCGAACGACCACGTGGTCCTGCATCCCGTCGCCGACGAATCGCTCGCGCGCGATCGAGAGCTCGTCCTGGCCGAGCCCGCCCGCGATCGGGTTGCGCGAGTAGAACGCCGCCGAGAAGTAGTCGACCCGGTCGGAGGAGAGAAGCAGCGGCCGCTCGCCGTTCACGGTCAGGATCCAGCGCGAGAGGAAGCGCGTGTCGCTCGCGAAGAGCCCGGCGGTCGTCTCGTCGAGATCGCCGAGCTCGTCGCAGACGCAGAAGGTCGACCCTTCGAGAATCGTCAGCGCCATGAGCGCCCCTACACCTGATCGCGGACGATGGAATCCTGTGTCGCCTGCTGCAGCGGCTTCACGACCATCTCGTCGATGACCATGTGGTCCGGCCGCGTGACCACCCAGAGGATGCAATCGGCGATCTCCTCGGGCGTCAGGTAGCGCACGCCCGCGTAGACCGCGTCCTTCCTGGACGTGTCCCCGCCGAAGCGCACGTCCGAGAACTCCGTGTCGCCGACCATGCCCGGATCGATGGTGGAAACCCGGATGCGGCCGACGAGCTCCTTGCGCAGCACAGCCGTGAGCGCGCGCACCGCGTACTTCGACGCGACGTACATGCCGCCCAGCGCGTACGCCTCCCGCCCGGCCCACGAGCCGAGGTTGACGACGTGCCCGCGCCAGTCCTCCATGTGCGGCAGGGTGAGGCGCGTCAGGCGAACGAGGCCCATGACGTTCGTCTCCCACACGACCGCGTCGTCCTCGCTCGAGCCGTCGGCGATCGCGGTGCGCCCGAGCGCGAGACCCGCGTTGTTCACGAGGATGTCGATCCGGCCGCCGAGCTGCATGGCCGCCCCGGAGACGAACGCTTCGGCGCTCGCCTCGTCGGTCACGTCGAGCGGGAGCGCGAAGTGGCCCTCGCCGGGAAGCTCGGCGAGCACGCCCTCGAGCTTCTCCACCCGGCGGGCGCCGAGCGCGACCTGCGCGCCCGCTCCGGCGAGCGCGAGCGCGGTCGCCCGGCCGATGCCGCTCGAGGCGCCGGTGACGACTGCGGTGCGTCCATCCAGGTCGGGCACGTCGGCGAGCTTAGCGTGGTAGGGGCCGCCCCCGAGGCGGAACGGAGAGGGACCGCCCCGGGGGCCTGCGGCTTGCCGTCGCGGCTGTGGCGACGACCCCCAACTCGCTGCGGCGACGTCGGTCGAGAGAAGGACGCGGCTGCGGCGAGACCCACGCCGACTGTCGTCGTCGGTGGGATCCTTGCAAGCACACCTGGCCTTCGGATAGCCGTCCGGGGCCCGATGCAAACCGCACGAATAGCAAAAATACCTGCTAATTACCCGAATCGGGGAGGCGCTTCCGGCGGGTTTGAGCCGAATTACAGAGGTTCGCCGGCGGCCTTTTCGGCCACGTCGCCGAGAGAAGCGGCCGGTACGCCCCACCTCGAGGCCGACGAGGTAGCAGATGAGCGGCGCATTGATCCGCTCGCCGCTCTCGTGCGCGGCCACGCGCGCGAGCGACAAGAGCGTCCGAACCTCGGCGTCCGTGAGCGCGTAGTCCCCGGCGTCGCCGCCGATCCGCGCGATCGCTTCTTCGAGCCAGGCATCCATTGGAGGAGAACCTACCGCCCGGCGCAACTTAGACTCCGCGCGATGAAGATCGGGGTGCCCAAGGAGACCGCTCCGGGCGAGCAGCGCGTCGCGCTCGTCCCGGACGGCGTGCGGCGCCAGACCGAGTCGGGCGTGGACGTCCTCGTCGAGACCGGCGCGGGCGAGGCGGCCGCCTATCCCGACGCGACCTACAAAGACGCGGGCGCGCAGATCGTCTCCGCGGACGACCTCTACGCCCAGGCCGACCTCGTTCTCCGGATCGGCAAGGTCGACGGGGCCGGCGCGCTGCGTAACGGCCAGACGCTGGTCGCGTTCCTCCAACCCCTGGTGGAGACCGAGCTGGCGAAGGCGCTCGCCGAGCGCGGCGTCACGAGCTTCTCAATGGACGCGATCCCGAGGATCACGCGCGCGCAGCCGATGGACGCGCTCTCCTCCCAGGCGACGGTCGCCGGCTACAAGGCCGTGCTGATCGCCGCGGGCTCGATCGGCAAGTTCTTCCCGATGCTCACGACGGCCGCGGGCACGATCCGCCCGGCGAAGGTGATGGTGCTCGGCGCCGGCGTCGCGGGGTTGCAGGCGATCGCGACCGCAAGGCGGCTCGGCGCGGTGGTCTCCGCCTACGACGTACGGCCGGCCGTGAAGGAGCAGGTCGAGAGCCTCGGCGCGGCGTTCCTCGAGCTCGACGTCGAAGGCGCCGAGGGGGTCGGCGGCTACGCGATCGCGCTCGGCGAAGACGAGCAGGCCCGCCAGCAGGAGCTGCTGAAGCTCCACGCGGCCGAGTCGGACGCCGTGATCTCGACCGCGCTCATCCCGGGCAAGCCCGCACCGCTCCTCCTCACCGAGGAGGCCGTGGCCGCGATGCAGCCGGGCTCGGTGATCGTCGACCTCGCCGCCGAGATGGGCGGCAACTGCGCCGGAACCGTGGCGGACGAGACGGTGGTGAAGAACGGCGTCACGATCGTCGGCGAGACGAACCTGCCGGCGACGATGCCGTTCCACGCGAGCCAGATGTACTCGCGGAACGTCACGAGCTTCCTCGGGCTCATCGTCAAGGACGGCGAGCTGGTCCTCGACTTCGAGGACGAGATCGTCCGCGACACCTGCGTCACCCACGAAGGCCGCGTCCTGAAGGAGCCCGCATGACCGCCCAACTCGTCGCCAGCCTCACGATCTTCGCGCTCGCCGCGCTGCTCGGCCTCGAGCTGATCGGCCGCGTCCCCGCGCTCCTGCACACGCCGCTCATGTCGGGCACGAACGCGATCCACGGGATCATCCTGGTCGGCGCGATGATCGTCGCCGGTTCCGCGGACTCGACGCTCGAGCAGGTGCTCGCGTTCGTCGCGATCGTCTTCGGCACCGTGAACGTGGTCGGCGGCTTCCTCGTGACCGACCGGATGCTCGACATGTTCAAGCGCCGGCCGGAGCGCGACGAGTGAGCCAGAACTGGGTCAACCTGATCTACGCGGGCGCGGCCATCCTGCTGTGCCTCGGGATCAAGCGCCTCAGCTCACCCGCCACGGCGCGCTCGGGGAACATCGTCGCCGCGGTCGGGATGACGATCGCGGTCGTCGTCACGCTCTTCTCCCCGGAGGTCGACTCCTACGGGCTGATCTTCGCCGGCATTGCCGTAGGCACCGTGATCGGCGTCGCGTCGGCGCGGATGGTGCGCATGACCGCGATGCCGCAGATGGTCGCGCTCTTCAACGGCGTCGGCGGCGGCGCGGCTGCGCTCATCGCCGCGGCCGAGTTCCACCGGCTGGCGCCGCTCCCCGGCGACCTCGCGGGCGACGTCGTCATCGGGATCATGTTCTCGGCGCTCATCGGCTCGATCTCGTTCTCGGGGAGCATGGTCGCGTTCGCGAAGCTCCAGGAGCTGCTCCCGGGGCGGCCGCTCGTCTTCCCCGGCCAGAACATCGTGAACGCGCTGCTCTTCGCGGCCACCGTGGCCGCCGGGGTTCGCCGCGGCGATCACCGAGGATCAGATCTGGCTCGTCGCGCTCCTCGTCGGCGCGCTCATCTTCGGCGTCACGCTCGTCATGCCGATCGGCGGCGCGGACATGCCGGTCGTCATCTCGTTCCTGAACGCCTTCACCGGGCTGGCCGCCGCCGCGACCGGCTTCGTGCTCTCGAACAACGCGCTGATCATCGGCGGAACGCTCGTCGGCGCCTCGGGAACGCTGCTCACGATCCTCATGGGGAAGGCGATGAACCGCTCGCTCGCGAACGTGCTCTTCGGCGCGTTCGGCGCCGCGCCGTCAGGAGGAGGCGGAGCCGCGATCGCTCAGGACGGCCAGGTCGCCCGCGAGGTCACCGCCGACGACGCGGCGGTCATGCTCGCGTACGCCGACCAGGTGATGATCGTTCCCGGCTACGGGCTCGCGGTCGCGCAGGCCCAGCACGCCGCGCGCGAGCTGGCCGACCTGCTCGAGGCGCGCGGCGTGAAGGTGAAGTACGCGATCCATCCGGTGGCCGGCCGCATGCCGGGCCACATGAACGTCCTCCTCGCCGAGGCGAGCGTGCCGTACCCGCAGCTCCTCGACATGGACGAGGCGAACCCCGAGTTCCCGCGCACCGACGTGGCGCTCGTGGTCGGCGCAAACGACGTCACGAACCCCGCCGCCCGCTCGAACCCGGACAGCCCGCTCTACGGAATGCCGATCCTCGACGTGGACAAGGCGAAGAACGTCGTCGTCCTCAAGCGGAGCATGAACCCGGGTTTCGCCGGGATCGAGAACGAGCTCTACTTCGATCCGAAGACGGCGATGCTCTTCGGCGACGCGAAGGACTCGATCGAGCGTCTGATCGCCGGGGTCAAGAGCGTCTAACGGAATGACGCTTCGCCGTCCGGGTGTGCTGGGCGGTGCGAGGCAAGGACGCAGTGGCGCGTTCGTATCCGGAGGATACGGGGGCGCCCGAGGACGCAGACCTCGCGGCGTCCGGCACACCCGGACGGTTCAAGGCTTCGTTCCGTTGGACGCTTAAGTCCGTTTAGAGACCGCCTGGAAGACGGCGAGGAGAATCACCGCGCCGACGATGGCCGCGATCCACGTACTCACGTCGAAGAACTCGTCGATCGGGTCGCCCAGGTCGAGCGCCCGGGCGAGGAAGCCGCCGAGGAGCGCGCCGACGATGCCGACGACCGTCGTGAGGATGAGCCCGCCGGGGGCGCCGCCGACGATCGCCCGTGCGATCAGTCCGGCGCAGAGGCCGAGCAGGATCCACGCGATGATTCCCATGTCTTTCCTTTCCGTAGGGTCGGAGCCGTAGTACCCCCGACCGCCGGAAGGACTAACGCGTGGCGGCCCAGTTCCCGAGCGCTTGGACGACGATCTTCAGGCGGCGGCCCTCATCCGTGAGGATGTATTCGACCCGTGGCGGCCGGGCGTCGATGACGCGCCGCTCGAGCACCCCGGCCTCCTCGAGTTCCACGAGGCGCGCGGCGAGCGTGCGCGGCGGCACGGCGCCGACGGCCTGGCGGAACTCGTTGAAGCGCACGGCGCCGTGATGCGCCGCGTAGACGATCTGGAGGAGCCAGCGGCGCTCGAGGACCTCGGCTGCGCGCCGAACGTCCTCGGGCACCGGCTCACACTGACGACAGCGATGCTCGTGCATCACGGGACGGCTCGAGAGCGAGCTCGAGCACCTCGCCGAGGTTCATGACGGGGTGGAACCGAAGCTCGTCACGGGCCTGCTCTGGAACGTCGTCGATGTCGGGGCGGTTTCGCTCCGGGAGGATCACGTCGGTGAGGCCGGCGGCGTGCGCGGCCAGCACCTTCTGCTTCAGCCCGCCGATCGGGAGCACGCGGCCCTGGAGCGTCACCTCGCCGGTCATGCCGACCGTATGGCGCACGGCCCGCCCGGTGAGGAGCGACGCGAGGGCGGTCGCCATCGTGATGCCCGCGCTCGGCCCGTCCTTGGGGATCGCGCCCGCCGGCACGTGAACGTGGAAGCACTTGCCCGCGAAGAGGTTTTGGTCGACGCCGAGCTCGTCGGCGTGCGCCTGGATGTACGACAGCGCGATTTGGGCCGACTCCTTCATGACGTCGCCGAGTTGGCCTGTGAGGATCAGCTTGCCCTCCGGTCCGTCCATGGCGGTCGCCTCGACGAACAGGACGTCGCCGCCCGTCCCGGTCACCGCGAGCCCGGTTGCGACGCCCGGAACCGCGGTCCGCTCGGCGGCCTCCTGGAAGAAGCGCTGGCGCCCGAGAGCGTCCCGCACGACCTCCAGGTCGACTGCGACCGGCGCCTCGGTCTCGTCCGAGACGATCTTCGTCGCCGTCTTGCGCAGGAGCTTTCCGAGCTCACGCTCGAGTTGGCGGACGCCCGCCTCGCGCGTGTACTCGGCGACGATCGTCTGGAGCACGTCGTCGGAGATCTCGACCTCGTTCTCGAGTAGGCCGTTGCGCTCGCGCTGGCGCGGCCAGAGGTAGCCGCGGGCGATCGCGCCCTTCTCGTCGACCGTGTAGCCGTCGAAGCGGATTACTTCCATCCGGTCGAGCAGCGGGCCGGGAATCGTGTCGGCGATGTTCGCCGTCGCGATGAAGACGACCTCGGAGAGATCGAGCTCCACGTCGAGGTAGTGGTCACGGAACGAGTGGTTCTGGGCCGGGTCGAGCACCTCGAGCAGCGCCGAGGAAGGGTCGCCGCGCCAGTCGGCGCCGACCTTGTCGACCTCGTCGAGCATGATCACCGGGTTCATCGTCCCGGCGTCGCGGAGCGCGCGGACCAGCCGGCCGGGCATCGCGCCGATGTAGGTGCGGCGGTGCCCGCGGATCTCGGCCTCGTCGCGGACGCCGCCGAGCGACATGCGCACGAACTCGCGCCCGAGCGCGCGGGCGATCGACTCGCCGACCGAGGTCTTCCCGGTGCCGGGAGGCCCGATCAGCGTCAGGATCGCGCCCGACTTCTTGTCCTCGGCGATGCCGCGCTCCTCGCGGAGCTTGCGGACGGCCAGGTACTCGACGATCCGGTCCTTCACGTCCTCGAGCCCGTAGTGGTCGGTGTCCAGGACCTCGCGCGCGTGCGCGGGATCGAGCCGCTCCTCGGAGCGCTTCGCCCACGGCACGGAGGTGAGCCAGTCGAGGTACGTGCGGATGACCGAGGCCTCGGGGCTCTGCTCGCCGATCGACTCGAGCCGGTTCAGCTCGCGCTCGGCCTGCCCGCGGACCTCCTCGGGCATCTCGGCCTCCTCGATCTTCCTGCGGTACTCGTCGATGACGGAGCCCTCGTCCTCGCCGAGCTCCTTGCGGATCGACTCCATCTGGCGGCGCAGCACGTAGTCGCGCTGCTGCTTCTGGACGCCCGACTCGACGTCGTCGCGGATGCGCCGGCGCACCTGCAGCTCGACCAGGCGCTCGCGCTGGAGCGTGACGGCCAGCTCGAGCCGCTCGCGCAGTTCGACGGCCTCGAGGAGCTGCACCTTCTGCTCGAAGGAGAAGTCCGGCGCGTAGCCGACCGTGTCGGCGAGTACGCCGGGATCCGAGATCGAGCGCACGAACGCGGAGATGCGCCCGTCGTCACCGCGCACCTCGAGGACTTCCTCGACGATCGCGCGGTACTCGCGCTCGAGCTCCTTCACGCGCCCGTCGACGGGCTGCTCGTCGTCAGGTCGCTCTTCGACCTCGACGCGCAGGCGGCCCTGCGCATCGGTGTGCGCGGCGCCCGCGATCCCACGGAACAGGCCGGTCAGCGACACGGCGCGGCCTCCGCCGGGAAGGCGCACGGTGTCGACGACGTCGGCGACCGTGCCGACTGCGGCAAAATCGTTCTCGTGGCGCGGAACGAGCAGCACGCGCTCCTCGTCGCCGACGTCCACGGTCAGCGTGACGTCCATGTTGGGAAAGACGACGATGTCTTCGAGCGGAACGAGCAACAGGGTGGTGCTCACCTAATCATCTCCTCGGATACCTGGGCTGCTTGCGCTACTAAGTATACTTTCTATACCGAGACTAGCAGAGGAGGAAACATTGGCCGAGAAGATCCAGAAGACCGACGCGGAGTGGCGCGAGGAGCTGACGCCCGAGCAGTTCCACGTGCTTCGGGAGAAGGGCACCGAGCGCGCCTGGACCGGGCCGCTGAACGACAACAAGGCCGAGGGGACGTACCGCTGCGCGGGCTGCGGCGCCGATCTCTTCACCTCCGACACGAAGTTCGAGTCGGGCTCCGGCTGGCCGAGCTTCTACGCGCCGGCGATCGACACCGCGGTCGAGACCGAGGAGGACAAGTCGTTCTTCATGCGCCGCACCGAGGTCATGTGCGCGACCTGCGAAGGGCACCTGGGCCACGTCTTCCCGGATGGGCCGAACCCGACCGGGCTGCGCTACTGCATCAACTCCGCCGCGCTCGACTTCGAGGCGGATACGCCCGAGGAAAAGTCCACCTAGAAATCCAGGGCTTTCCAGCTACGATCCGGGCCGGTGCGCCGACCCCCCCGTCCTCGGCTTCACCGGCGCCGCACGTTTGCGGCAGCCGGGCTCGCGCTTGCCGCACTGGGCGCCGCGCCCGCGACTCCCGCCGCCGGAGCGCCGTCGGTGAAGCTCCTGCCGCCCCTCGCGCAACCGCTCACGCTCTACTCGTTCCGCGGCCGCGCGCCGCTCGACTTCGGCGTCCTCGTCGGCGCCACCGGCGGCAACGTCGAGCTCCGCGTAACGCGCCCCGACTACGAAGGGCCGCTCGAGGCCTGGCAGGTCGATGCCGAGACCTCGAGCCCGCTCCAGCCGCTCCCGGCCGCGACCCTGAAGGGCTGGGAGGGCATGCGCCGCTTCTTCAAGTACACGATCACGACCCGCGCGGGAGTGCCGGTTGCCGAGCGCTATCGGCCGTTCTGCCCCAACGCGAGCGACCGGACGCGCGTCTCGAGCGAAGGGCCGAGCGCCGTGCAATACACGTACGGGTGCCGGTCGTTCTCACCGTTCACCCGCGGGATGGTCTGGGGGATCGAGGAGGGCTGGGCGACGCCCGCGTTCGCGCAGGACGGCTACTACGTGAACTTCCGTCTCTCGAGCATTCGCCTCGCGCCCGGCAAGTACCGGGTGAAGGTCGAGATCATGCCGTTCTTCCGCACGTTCTTCGCCGTCACCGACGAGGACGCCGAGACGACCGTCGACTTCGTCGTGCGCCGGCTGCGCACGAGCGGCCCGGACGGGCCGGGAAAGGGACGCATCGAGGCGCTTCGCGGAGCGGCCCGGACCGCCAACGCCGCCGCCGAGGTTCCTATCGACCCGGATCCCGACCCGAGCCTGCGACCCGACCTCGCCGCGCTGCCCGCCTGGGCGATCAGCACGCGGCACGAGAAGCGCCGCGACTACCTGTCGTTCGCGTCCACCGCCTGGAACGCGGGTCCGGCGCCGATGCTCGTCGAGGGATTCCGGTCCGGCGCGGCCGAGACCATGGACGCGTACCAGTACTTCTACGACGAGGACGGACACGCGACGTCCAGGGCCCCGGTCGGAACGTTCGAGTTCGACCACCGCCACGGCCACCACCACTGGCACTTCTTGCAGTTCACGCGCTACTCGATCCTCGACGCGACGACGAACGAGATCGTCCGCTCGACGAAGCAGTCGTTCTGCCTCGCGCCGACGGACCCGATCGACCTGACCGTGCCGCGCGCGGTCTTCCTCCCGTACCTGCCCGAGATGTCGAGCATCTGCGGCGGGTCGGAGGCGCGCTGGCTGCGCGAGGCGCTGCCGGCCGGCTGGGGCGACACCTACTACCAGTCGGTCGCGGGCCAGGCCTTCGACATCACGACCCTTCCGAACGGGGCGTACACGATCCGGATCCAGATGAACCCGCTCGGGCTCCTCAAGGAAACATCCACGGCGAACAACATCGAGGACAGATCGATCGTGCTCGGCGGCCGCAAGGGCGCCAGGTCGGTGATCGTCCAGCCGTGGCACGGAATCACGGACTAGCCGCGGTCGGTCCGCCCCGCCCTCCTCCTGACGTGATTGCGGGTCGCATGTGCCGGGTAGCACATGCCGATCTGCAGTCCTTCCGCAATCGCCTTCGTCGAAGAGGCCGTCTCACCTGAGGAGATCCGCGGACGCAGCGTCCTCGAGGTCGGCGCGCTCGACGTGAACGGATCGGTGCGGCCCATGCTCGAGGCGCTCGAGCCGGAGACGTACCTCGGCGTCGACATCGCTCCCGGCCCACGTGTGGACGAGGTCGCGGACGTGGTCGAGCTCGCCGACCGCTACGGCGACGAGAGCTTCGACGTGGTCGTCGCGACCGAGGTCGTCGAGCACGTCGAGGACTGGCGCGGCGCGTTCACCAACATGAAGCGCGTGCTTCGCCCCGGCGGCGTGCTCGTCGTGACGACGCGCTCGCCCGGCTTCGCGGTCCACGGCTACCCGTACGACTTCTGGCGCTACGAGCCCTGGGATCTCCAGACGATCCTCTCCGACTTCGAGGTCGCGGAGGTGACGCCCGATCCGGACGACCCCGGCGTCTTCGCCAAGGCGGTCAAACCGCCGCACTGGTCACCCGCGCCGCTGGACGGAATCGCGCTCCACTCGGTCATCGCTCACCGTCGCGTCGCCGACGTCAACACGACCAGCGTCCTCCTCTTCAAGGCGCGGTACGGCCCGTACTGGGCGCTGCGGGCGATGACGCCGAAGCGCTGGCGAGGTCCGATCAAGGACTTCGCCGCCGGAATCCGCAACCAGCTTCCGGTCAGCCGTCGGTGACCGGCTCGGGCCGCCGAACGTTCGTTGCCTCTATCGCGACCCGCACTAGGCCACGCTCCAGCAGAAGAGGGTGCTGATCGGTCTGATCGTCGCGCGCGCAGTCAACGCGTTCACCTAGACCTCATCGCTCCTGAGTGGGCGGTGACGGGCTCGAACCGCCGACATCCTGCGTGTAAAGCAGGCGCTCTCCCAACTGAGCTAACCGCCCCATGCCCCCAGCGGGATTCGAACCCGCGCTACAGCCTTGAAAGGGCTGTGACCTGGGCCGCTAGTCGATGGGGGCCCAGCCGGGCCAGGCTAGCAGCGGGCTAGGCGACGAGGGCCGCGGGCGCGCATTCGGCGGCGAGCCCTTCGACGACGCCGCGCAGCTCGGTGCCGAGGTCGTCGTCTGGATCCGCGAGCCGGTCGTCCGCCTTCGCAACCGCGAGCCCGGAGTCGACGACGCGGGCGCCCATCGCGCCGAGGATCTTCTTCGCGTCCTCCTGCGCCCAGACGCCGCCGAACATCCCGGTGCTCGCGCTGACGACGGCGACGGGCTTGTTGCGGAAAACGCAGGTCATGAGCTCGGGCCGCGAGGCCCAGTCGAGCGCGTTCTTCAGCTGGCCGGGGACGGAGTGGTTGTACTCCGGCGTCGAGATCAGCACCGCGTCGGCCGACCGCACCGCGTCGCGGAACGCGGCGACGCTCGCCGGCTCGGCGTGCTCGGAATCGGCGTCGAACGGCGGGATGTCGCGGAGTCCGTCCCAGACCTCGAGCTCGATCCCGTCCGGTGTCGAGTCGGAAGCAAGCCGGAGCAGCTCGCGGTTCAGCGAGCCGCTCCGAAGGCTTCCGGCGATGCCGAGGACGCGCATTAGGCGGCCTTCACCAGCTCGAGCTCGCCGCGAATCGTGACGTCGTTGCCGACGGCGAAGCCGCCGGTCGGAAGCGGTGCGTTCCAGTCGAGGCCGAACTCGCGGCGGTCGACGACCGTCTCGAGCTCGAGGCCGATCCGGTCCGCGACAGGGCCGGTGACCGAGCCGGTCAGGACGATCGGCTTCGTCGTGCCCTTGATCGTGATCTCGCCCTCGACCTCGACCGTGCCGTCAGCGACGCGAATCTCCCGCGAGCTGAAGGTGAGCTCGGGATGGCGCTCGGCGTCGAAGAAGTCCGGCGAAAGCAGGTGGCCCTTCAGGTTGGGCTCGTCGATCGCGATCGACTCGACCTTGGCGACGCCCGTGAGTCCGTCGGGTCCGAGTGCGCCCTCGACCTCGCCGAACGTGCCGCGGAAGGTCGCGATGACGTTGTGCCGAACGGCGAACCCGATCGTCGAGTGGACGGGATCGACGCCCCAGGTGCCCGTCGGGATCTCAGTGCTGATTGCGGTTGCGCTCATTCCATGTTCCTTTCGCTTCTGTATACTTGAGTACGCAATCAACTGTACCACAGAAGCTTGCCCAGTCAAACATTGACCACTCAAACGCCGGCGGAGGTCACACTCTTCGTCCGCCTCCTGCGCGCCCATGCGACGTTGCGGCGCGGTCTCGAGCTGCGCCTGCTGGAGACGCACAGCCTCACGGTGAGCGACTACGAGGCCCTGCTCGTCCTCGCGCGCGAGGAGCACGGCTCGATGCGCCGCGTCGATCTCTCCTCCCGCCTTCTGCTCAGCCCGTCTGGGATCACGCGCCTGCTCGACGGCCTCCAGAAGCTCGGCCTCGTCGAGAAGGGAACCTGCGAGGCGGACGCGCGCGTCACGTACGCGGTCATCACCGACGAGGGCCGGCGGACGCTCGAGGAGGCGCTCTGCGTCTACCACGCGACGCTCGCGGAGCTCGTCGGCGACCGCCTGAAACCCGGTGAGCTCGAGACGCTCGCCGAGTTGCTCAGTCGTCTGCCCGGTGCGGCCGACGACGAGCCCTGCGCCCTCGACGACGCTTAGACTCGCCCGCGGGGCCGGTAGCTCAGCTGGTAGAGCAGGGGACTTTTAATCCCAAGGTCGCTGGTTCGAGTCCAGCCCGGCCCATCGAACTGTCCGATAACCGACCGGAGAAAATCGGCCGGCTCGGGCTTCAAACGAGGACTGCTCTCTCGGGTAGTTGTTCTGCCCACCAGAGTAAAATACGGTTCCGCGCCATGCGGCGTCTCCTGCTCGTCACCCTCTTCGCCCTGCTGCTCGTCGCGCCGGCCGGATGCGGCTGCCGCTACCCACCCGGACGCGGCCGGCGACAACTGCATGACCGGCATCTTCACCGCCTGCGGCATCGACTTCCTGACCGCTTCCGACAGCATCGATGGTGAAGGCGACGTCCATCTCAGCGTCACCTTCACCGGGACCTCCTGCGTTTCCGAGTTCCTACCCCTACGTCGTCACCCAGCCCTCCTTCTCCATCTTCCCGACCAGCTCGACGACCCCGAGCCAGGCTGCCGAGATTGGGCGCGCCTGGGCGGTTTCGACGACGACGCAGTACATGTGGACGCCGACGGGCGGCAGCGAGACCAACATCGGCTCCACGATCGTGGCCGGCTCGGTCGACGTCGAGATTCCCGCCGCGACCGCCGCAACCTTCGGCGCGTCCTTCAAGTGGCTGGTCACCAACTCCTGCCGCAGCCATCCCACCGATCCGATCTACAGCGACGGCGATATCGCCCCCGAGAGCGGCCTCTTCACCTTCCTGACGGCGACGGCGACTGACGTCTGCCCCAACCTCGCCGGATTGCAGACGGCCGTGCCTGCCGGAATGACGATCGTCGACGGCAAGTGTGTGGGGACGGGCGGCGCCGATACCCTGATCGGGGACAAGCGGCGCCGACACGATCAACGCCGGGGGCGGCAACGACAAGATTTACGGTCTTGCCGGCAACGACTTTCTGATCGGCGGCCTCGGCGCGGACCTGCTGGACGGCGGGCTCGGCAACGACAAGCTCAGCGGCGACGCCGGCAACGACAACCTGCGCGGAGCCGCGGGCGCGGACAAGGTCACCGGCGGTGCCGGCAACGACTCCCTCAACGGCGGCGCCGGCCGAGACACCCTCAACGGCGGCACGGGCAACGACACGATCGACGCACGCGACACCCGCAAGAGCTCCGGGAAGGACTCGATCGTCTGCGGCCCCGGCCGGGACACGGTCCGGGCGAACAAGAACGACGTCGTCGCGCGCGACTGCGAACGCGTCATCCGCGTCGCCTGACCGGCTGAGCAACCACCCGCCGGGCCGCGGCGCGGCGCTCGGCGAGACCCTGATGCAGCCGTTCGACCATCAGCGGCGTTGTCATCTTCGCAAGAGTGCCGTCAATCCTTGATCGCGTGCTGGCTGAACGATGATCCCGTGGCGAACGCGTAGCCTTGCTCGCGCCCCGACGAGTTCACGAGGAGACCGCCATGCAGATCACGAGAAGCGTCACGGATACCCAGCCGGGGCCGAGCGAGTGGTTCACCGGCACCGTCTTTCTCGACGCGGTCGCGGCGCCGTCGGACGGGTCGCGGATCACGGCGAGCAGCGTCCACTTCACGCCGGGCGCCCGGACGGCGTGGCACACGCATCCGAACGGCCAGACGATCTACGTCACGGAAGGCGTCGGGTTCGCCCAGAGCCGCGGCGGGCCGATCGAGGTCATCCGGCCGGGCGACCGTGTCTTCTTCGAGCCCGGCGAGGAGCACTGGCACGGCGCGACGCCGGACCGGTTCATGACCCACCTGGCGATGCTCGAGGTCGGCGACGACGGCAGCCCGGCGACATGGGGCGACCACGTCACGGACGAGGAGTACGGAAAAGCGCCGACGACGACCGTGAGCTAGGCCGCGAGACGGTGCTCCGGCTCCTCGACGGGGAGCCGATGGACCCGCGCGCGGCGAAGCCGAGGCAGCGCCTTCAACACGGCTACGTAAACGACGAAGCCGGCGATCAGGCCGAGCGCAGGCTCGACGAGCGCGAGACCGATGACGACCGGAAGCGCGAGCGCTCCGGCGATCCATTCATGCATGCCCATGCCTCGACTGTAGGCACGCGTAGAGCAGTCCGATAGGCCCGTTCACCGGGCCGAAACACCCCTGTCACCAGGCGGTGGCTAGCCGATTACGCGGATCGGCGTGCCGGTCGGGATGAGCGACTTCAGCCGCAGCGCTGCGCTGGGCGCGACCCGGATGCAGCCGTTCGACGCGTTGTGCCCGAGGGACGAGAGCAGGTGCGTCCCGTGGATCCCGATGACGCCGCCGAAGTCGAAGTCCGGCAGCCCGGCGGGCGCGCTCAGCTCGAGCGCGTACGCGGTGACGGCCATGCTCTCCGCGGGCCGGTACTTGGCCGCGATGTAGAAGAGCCCCGCGGGCGTGCGGCGGTCAGGGCGACCGGTCGCGACGCGCGTCTTGAAGATGACCTTGCCGGCCTTGTACACGCGCAGCCAGTGCGTGGTGCGGTTGACGACGATCGTCTTCACGGCCGGCTTGATCCGCGCGGCCGAGGCCGGCAGCCAGCCCTTGCGATTCAGCGGCCGCGTCGGCATGACGATGCGCAGCCAGAGCTTTCCGGCCTTGCCGTTCTTCCCTCCGGCGAGGTGGCGCGCCGAGACGAAGTAGTCGAGCGTTCCGGGCGTGGCCGCCTGCGCGGTGAGCGGCAGGGCGAGGTTGTTCACGGCCACGGCGAGCGAGCCGAGGTCGCTCTGCGAAAACGAGATCGTCTGGAGCACGCTCGTCCGGTGGCGAATGACGAGCTCGGCCATCGCGGGATCGGAGCTCAGCGGATCGTCCTGAACGATCGCCGAGAGCAGGTTCCCCTTCTTCCCGCCCGCGCGCGCGGTGAGCACGAGCCCGTTGGCGCCGAGCGTCGTCTTGAGGACGAGCTTCGCGCGCTTCGCCGCGACGAACCCGACGCGCTTCTGCGAGACCGCGAGGACGTACTGCGTGAGCCCGTCGGCGCGGTAGTCGCGGAGCAGCAGCAGGCTCTTGGAATGGGTGCTCGGGTTCGCGCGCACGTTGACGGCAGGCGCGATGACCGGGCCGTACGCGGGGTACGACTTGGCGCCGCCTGCGGCAGCAGTTCCGGGCACGGCAAGCGCCGACGCCAGGACGAATAGGAGAGCCCCCTTCCGCATTACCAAGTCGAAGCGTAGCGGCGGTCCCCCCATGTAACCACCCCCTGCGGCCCGGCCGCCGTCTGCGCGCCGGTAGAATGCGCCGGCTCGCGGGGGCGTAGTTCAGTTGGTTAGAACGCCGGCCTGTCACGCCGGAGGTCGCGGGTTCGAGTCCCGTCGCTCCCGTTCAAGAAGACCCCGCTCCAAGCGGTCTTTCGTTAGGCGCCTCAGGAACGTGAGCGTTCCGGTGCCACCGTTTGGAACGTCAATTGGAACAGTGCCGAGCGCCGGGCGCCGGACGCGCTCTTCTGTCACGCCGAAGGGACCCGGCCAAGTCCAGGCCCGGTCGATAGGGCTTGCATATGCGCGGCCATTTCTCGCTGACTCGGCTCCCGAGCGAAGACTCTTCGACGTTGTGGGACGCCGTTTGGCACGGCAGCGTGCTGCGTGTGTTGACAGTTCCAGGTCACACGTCCCCCTCGACCTCCTGCTTGTAAGGCAGGCGCAGGCGTTCGGGCTCGTTCGCTCACGTTCGCTCAACCCCTCCATGGGCGGGTTTCTCGGGTTTGACCGAGCGCCCGATCGCACGGGAACCAACGCCGAAGGTTGCCAAAGTTGCCACGCACCGAGTTAGGTGCTGCAGCCGCGGGTCTGGCTACAAGTAGAGCCCGGGCCGCCGCCGGCGGAGACGCAGGCGGCGGCGCGCGCCCAGCGCTCCCAGGTGTGGGAGGGTCGACACGGCCGACCGGCCCAGCCTCCTGCGCCACGATGTCAGCTAGAACCCCTCCGTGCGGAAACCGGTGTCGATGGGGGTGCTCTTCTATCCGCGAGGCGGGTCGGCGCAGGTCGCCCGCTATCTCGCCGCAGCTCTCGATCGCAAGGGCTGGCCGGTTCGGCTCTTCACGGGGTCATTCGGCGAGCCGGGAGCGGTGGCAAACGCAGCCACGTTCTTTGCCGGGCTCGACGTCGTGGCAGCCGACTTCACACCGGCGCTGGAGGCGTTCGATCGGGGCGACGACCCGATGGCCGCTGAAATCCCGCTGCATCCGTCGTTCGAGGATCGTGTGGGAGCGCCAGACCGACTCTTCGCGTCGCTCGACGATCGAGAGGCCGAGCGACAGGTCGACGCCTGGCAACGGCTCTTCGCGGAGGGCGGGGCCGCGGAGGCGGCGATCGCGCACCTTCATCACCTCACGCCGCAGCATGACGCGCTTGCCCGGGTCGCACCAAACCTGCCCGTCGTCGCGCACCTGCACGGCACCGAGTTGAAGATGCTCGACGGGATTCGCCGCCGCCGCGAGCTGGCGGTTCGCCTCGGCGCTGATCTCAAAAGGATGGCCTCCCGCGCTGCGAGTGGGCGGGCCGAGGCCCCGCTCGCCGACGCCGAGCGTGAACTCTTGCAGATGACGCGCTGGGAGGCATGGCGGCACGGCGACGCCTGGGAGGCTCGCCTGCAAGCCACTGCGCGGCGCGCCAATCAGATTGTCGCGATCTCGCCCCACGATCGCGATGAGGCCGTGCGTCTGCTCGGTATCGACGCGTCAAGAGTCGAGGTCATCCCGAACGGCGTCGACGTGGAGCGCTTCGACCGACACAGACTCGGCCCGGGAGAGCGACTGGCGCGATGGCGTGCGTGGCTCGTCGACGATCCCCGCGGATGGGACGCCTCAGGTGTGGCCGGCTCGGTCCGCTACGAACCAGACGACCTGACGGTATTCGCCGATCCGAAGACGGGAGAGGCCAACCCGGTGCTGCTCTACGTCGGGCGCTTCCTCGCATTCAAGCGCGTGCCACTGCTCGTGCGCGCCTACCAGCGGGCACGGTCGAGCTTCGAGCGCCCGGCGCCGCTCGTCATCTGGGGTGGGCACCCGGGCGAGTGGGAGGGAGAGCACCCGGTCGACGTGGCGCGCTTCGGCGGGAGCGAGGGGATCTTCTTCAACGGCTGGCGGGGACACGACGAACTGCCTGAGGGGCTGAACGCGGCCGCTGTGCTCGTGGCGCCGTCGGTCGACGAGCCCTTCGGACAGGTCTACCTCGAGGCGATGGCCTGCGGGCTGCCCGTGATCGCAACCCCCACGGGCGGCCCCCTCTCCTTCGTGAACACCGCCCCCGGACGTCCGAACGGATGGCTCGTCGATCCCGACGACGAAGCCGGACTCGCCGCCACTCTCATCGAGGTGGTCAACGATGCACCCGAGCGCCGAGCGCGGGGCGAGGCGGCCTACGAGCAGACCCGCGGTCGCTACGCGTGGGACACCATCGCGACCCGCGTCGTCTCGCTGTACGAAGGCATGCTCGCCACACTGGGCTCGTCGCAAGCCAGGTGAACCGCAGGCGCCGAAGGATGGTCTCGATGGCCCCCTCCCCCCATCCCCTTTGCGGTTGTTGCGGGAGCGGTGAGCATCCCAAGCCTATCCTGCTAGATCCGAGCGCCCTTGCGGAGATTATTCCGTGGGCGGCGCAGCGGACGTCGGAAAGGAACGCGAACGGGTCGACGGGCTCCGTCGAGAGCACCCGGGCGGCCCGTCTCCCATGTCGGTGTAGGCCGGCGTGCGGCGATTCTAGGGAGGGGCGTCCCGCGGCGCCCCTCCCTCATGGTTCGAGCCTCAGCCGCCGAACGCGGCCGCGCCGCCGACGACCGGCAGCGAGAGCGAGCTGCCTGCGAGGTCGAGGGTCAGCTGCGCGCCGGGCGCGGGCCGGATCGTGAAGTCGCGGTCACTGGAGATGACCATCAGCGCGATCCGGTTCCCGGCCGGGACGATCGTGTCCTTGGGCTGCATGTCCACGTCGAGCCGGTAGAAGGTGCCGGGCCGCACGGGGATGTCGGACCGGTCGTTGTTGCGGTTCGCGGGGTCGAGCCAGCCTCGCGTCAGGATCACGCCGTTGCCGGTCGGCGGATAGCTGACGAGGGCGGCGGTCAGGTTCACCCGTGACCTGTCGAACGCCATGCGCAGCGAGGCCAGCGGTGTGCCGCTGATCCGTACCGGCTGGGCGAGCGGCGCCGTCTGGTAGATCAGGCGGACGTTCGACGTGGCGGCGTTCGCGGACGTGATCCCGGCGATCGCCGAGGTATCGGTCAGTGTCTCGGTCGCCGCCGCCGACGGGCCGAGCGTCAGGCCGCCGCGCGTCGGCGCGCCCACGGTGAGGTTGAGCGTGACCGCCTGGGTGGCCGGATCCGGCCACTCGGCGTACGGCGTCGGGTTCGCCGTCCCGCAGACGAGACTGACCACGGCGCCGTTGGCCACCTTCTGGCCAACCGCGGTGGCCACCGGAGAGGCAAGCACGACGTGCGTCGAGTCCGGGATGTCCACGATCAGGCGTGTCGTGTTCGTAATCGTGCCGCTGGCATTCGTCTGCGGCACGGTCAGCGTGAAGCCGATCCTGAACGGGCTCGTGTCGGCGACGGTCAGGGTCGCCGTGTTCGACTGGTCGCCCGTCACCGTCGTCTGCCGCGGCGGGCACGACGCCGCCTCACGCACAACCCAGGAGCGCGGCAGGTTCTCGACACCGTTCTGGACGCCGTAGAGGTACCGCGTGAACCACAGGTTGATGAGGACGTCCGGCGGCGACCCACCGTGGCCGCCCTGGTGGAAGTAGAACATGTGCGGGACGTTCTGCTGCTTGAGCGCGTCGTAGAACTGCGCGGCGTTCTTCGTCATCACGTTGAAGTCGTTGTTGCCGTGCGCGAGGAGCGTCGCCGCATGGACGTTCTCGACGCTCTTCATGTAGTTGCGCTCCTGCCACGCCGCGTTGCGGTTGCCGGTGGCTCGGTCTTGGTGCGTCCGCAGGTAGTCGATCTCGGGCAGGCAGATCGTGCGCGGCTCCGCCTCGTCGATGCGCGAGTAGACGACGTCGGCGAGCACGTCGAGGTCCTCGCCCTGGAACCCGTTGTTGTTGCCGGACGGGTTGGACGACGAGTGCGGCGCCCGCACCATGCCGTTGGCGCGGTAGTAGTCGTACCAGTCGGAGATGGCCGAGATCGGGACGATGGCGTCGAGGCCCTCGACCCCCGTTGTGGCAGCCGCTATTGGGATCGTCCCGTTGTAGGACGTGCCCATCATGCCGACGTGCCCCGTCGACCACGTCGCGGCCACGGGAGTACCGCCCGTGCGGGCCGAGTAGGCCGGCACGCGGCCGTTCAGCCAGTCGATCACGGCCACGGCCGCGCGCGTCTCGTTGCGGCCGCCGGAAGTCGGGCACCCGTCGGAGTGGCCCGTACCGGGCGACTCGGCGTGCACGACTCCGAACCCGCGCGACACCCACGGATTCTCGAAGCGGGTGCTGATCGTCGGGCTCGTGTTGAAGGGCGTCCAGAAGGGCGCCAGCGGCCGGAACTCGGGCGGGAACCCGAGCTCGTGGTCGACCCCCCAGTTGCTGTAGAAGTCTGCGGTGCCCGCGTAGTACGGGCTGTCCTCGAAGATGACCGGCACCTTCAGGCCGTCGCTGACGACCTCGCCCGGCGCCGTGAAATCGACGTGGATGCGGTCCTGCTTGTGGTCGCCGTCGCTGTCGAACGGCGCCTGCACCCAGGCCTCGCCGCTGTGCCAGTCAGCCGGATTCGTCGAGAAGACTGCCTGCGCGAGGCCGTGCGCGAACGTCGGCACCGCTGGCTGGGGCTCTGCGGACGCGACGCCTCCACCGAAGACGACACCCGCCGCGACCACCGCTGCGGCGGCCGCCGAAAGACGTGATCTCATGTCGACCCCCCCGGTCGTAGAACCGGAACCGTACCAAGCCTTCGGCGTTCACCCACGGTGCGCGGGCGTCAGGGCTGCACTGGGATGACGTGCAGGTCGGTCGGCTCGTGCGAGCCTGACCCGGCCCCGACGTTCACTACGGAAGCGGCGTCGCCGACAGCTTCAACGTCTGCGATCATGCCGCCAACATGCCCGTCGTCGAGATTCGCGATCTTCACAAGCGGTTCGGAAAAGTTCAGGCGGTCAAGGGGCTTAGCTTCGAGGTCGAAGCCGGGCGCGTCACGGGTTTCCTCGGGCCGAACGGCGCGGGTAAGAGCACAACGCTCCGCGCGTTGCTCGGGCTCGTGCGGCCGACTGCGGGAACGGCGACCTTCGGCGGTCGTCTCTACCATCAGCTCGACCGGCCGAGCGCCCAAGTTGGCGCCGTGCTCGAGGACGCCGCCTTTCACCCGGGCCGAACGGGACGCAACCACCTACGCGTTCTCGCTGCTGCAGGCGAGCATCCCGACGAGCGTGTCGACCAGGTGCTGTCCACTGTAGGGCTCAGCGACGCAGGCAACCGGCGGGTGAAGGGCTACTCGATGGGAATGAGGCAGCGGCTCGCGATCGCCGCGGCACTGCTCGGCGATCCGGAGGTCTTGATCCTCGACGAGCCGACCAACGGCCTGGATCCGCCTGGGATCAGCTGGATGCGTGGGCTGCTCCGCGAGCAAGCGGGCAAAGGGCGCGCGGTCCTCGTCTCGAGCCACCTGCTCGCCGAGGTGGCCCAATCCGTGGACGACGTGGTCATCATCTCCCACGGAGAGCTCCGCGGGCAGGGCACGCTGGAGCAGGTTCTTGGCGGCGGCGACGGCCCGGCAACAGAGGTGCGAACGCCCGACCCGGAGCGGCTGGCCCAGGCGCTGGAACGCCGGGGCTACACGGTCGAGCGCGACGGCGACGTTCTGGTTGTCCACAGTGCCAGCCCTGAGCAAGTTGGCCCGATTGCGGCGGAGGAGCAGGTCACGATCCTCGGCCTTGCACCCAAGATGCGCTCGCTCGAAGCAGCCTTTTTCGCGCTCACGGATGACGGATCTTGAAAGCGCTGCTGCGCGCCGAGCTGATCAAGCTGCGCACGACGCGGACATTCGTCGTGCTCACCGCCGCGGCGCTCGCGATCTCGCTTCTCGTCGTCGTACTCACCACGATGCTCCAAGACGAGTGGACCGCGGACGACGCGCGCGATCTTTTCACGGCGGACTTCACGGGCCTCTTCATCTTGCTGCTCGGCGTCATGGGCATGGCCGGCGAGTGGCGGCACCGGACGATCACGAGCACCGTCCTTGCTGCGCCGAGGCGGCTGCGGCTCCTCAGCGCGAAGACGATTTCCTACGCGGTCGCGGGAATCGCGATCTCGCTCATCGTCACCGTCACGATCATGGCCATCGGCACAGTGATCCTGTCCGCCCGAGACCTTCCGACCGTCGGTCTCGGAGACCTGGCCGATGTCCTGTCGCGCAATCTGGTCGTCGCTGCCTATCTAGGCGCTTTCGGGGTCTGCATCGGTGGGCTCATCCGGAACCAGATCGTGGCCATCGTCGGACTGCTTCTGATGACCTTCGCGATCGAGCCGGCCGTGATCGGGCTGGCGCCCGAAGTAGGCAAGTTCGGACCGACGCTGGGCGCACCGAACGGCTTTATCGGGCTCGAGGATGTCTTCGGTGAGGGCGACGAGCAACTCACGCCCGCCGTCGCACTCCTTGTGATGATCGGCTGGGTAGGGCTAGCGTTCGCCGCAGCCGCAGCGCGCCTCGAACGCCGCGATCTCGTCTAGAACTCAAAGTCCGCGGAGCCAGCTCAACCGGGCGTACGAAACAGGGACGGGAACTGCACGGTCGCGTGTCCGAGGGTCCCCTCGCTATAGAGCGGGGCCGCTGGCTGCGCCTGTTCTGGCCAATTTGTCCTATCTACTCACCGTGTCCGGCCATAACATCGTGTTCGTCGTCCTCGCCGTCCTCCTCGCGGCCTGGATCGCGGGCGTCCCGTCGCCGAGCGTCGACTGTGATCATGGCGGGTCGTGACCCAGGTGCGGATCGACAAGTGGCTCTGGGCGGCGCGCTTCTTCAAGACGCGCGGCTCGGCGACCCGAGCCGTCCTCGGCGGACGGGCACACGTCAACGGCGAGCGCGTGAAGCCGTCGAAGCTCGTCCGCGCCGGGGACACGGTCGAGGTGACGATTGCGACGGTACGGTGGACGGTGGCCGTGACCGAGGTGGCCGAGCGCCGCGGACCTGCGAGCGCGGCGGCAATGATGTACGCCGAGACGCCCGAGTCGCGCGCAGCCCGCGAGCAGCACGCACTCGAGCAACGGGGCGCCAGCCCGCTCGGAGCCGACCTCGGCGCGCGCCCGACCAAGCATGCGCGGCGCCAGCTCGATGCCTTGCGCCGCGCACAGCGGCGCGGGCGCTGAACTCCTCCGAACGGCCAGCGCTCGCCCCGCGTTCATCCAGCGTGTGGGGTGCCAAGATTGGCGTCCTGCCTGAAATCGCACATTTCACGGGCGCGCCGAGTTCTTGGCACCCCACACGCTCGGCGAAAGTCGCTCGCTCGCTGGCCGCCCTCTACGGCGCGCGGCTTCATCCGCTCGACCAGGTAGACGCACGTTCACGCCGTCGCGGATCTCCCGCCGCCACGAGCTCATGGTCGTAGTCGCGCATCCCGGCGCCGCCGTCTGAGAAGTGGACGAGGTAGCGAGGCAAGTACAGCGAGTGGTAGGCGACGCTCACTGCAATGGAACGCCTTTGGAACGCAGCGGCGACGACCAGTGGCAACTGGCGGCGATGAGGAGGATGTAGAAGATCCGCACGGTGGGGCAATGGCGACCAATGAAGATCTACGGCGAGACGCGGCGCGGAACTGTCACGCCGGAGGTCGCGGGTTCGAGTCCCGTCGCTCCCGTTAAAGAAGCTCCCGCTGCGATCGGCGTCGTCGGTCGGCCTTGACGACCGCGACCCAGCCCGCGCAGCGGTGGCCGTCGCCGGGCACCGGAAGGCGTGTGTCGTCACAATCCCTGTGTGGCGACGTTCGAGTTGGAGACGCCGCACGGTTTGGCGAGAGCCCACGTGTATCCCGCGGCTGAGCCGCGCGCCGCCTTGGCCCTCGGCCACGGGGCTGGGGGCGGCGTGGCTTCTGAAGACCTGGTGGCGGTGAGCGAGGTTGCTCTGTCGGCAGGGTTGAGCGTGGCGCTGGTTGAGCAGCCCTACCGGGTCGCGGGTCGCCGGAGCCCCGCGCCGGCGCGACAACTCGACGTCGCTTGGTCTGCAGCGATCGAGTACCTGCTCGCCGGGGAACTGCGCGGCTTGCCGCTCCTCGTCGGTGGCCGATCCTTGGGGGCCCGCGTCGCCTGCCGCACAGCGGAGGCGACCGGTGCCATCGCGGTGCTTTGCCTCGCGTTCCCACTGCACGCGCCCGGGCGCTCGGACGCGGCTAGCCGTCTGCACGAACTCGACGACGTGGATGTCCCTGTGCTGATCGTGCAGGGGGAGCGAGACCCATTCGGATGCCACCGAAGGCCGAGCATCGCGCCGTAGTGCAGGTGCCCGGTAACCACAGCCTGAAGACGGACCTGGAGGCCGTCGCATCCGCCGTCCGGTCGTGGCTTCCGGGTGTCCTGGCTGCTCAGGTCGCGCACCCCGCATCGAGGACCGGTGACGTGCCAGTCGTGACGATCAGGGCCTGCGCAACTCAGCCGCCCAGGGAGACTCCAAGCTAAGCGTCCGCGCAGAACGCTCTCCACAGCGGGCCCGATGAGTTTTCGACGCGGGAGCGGTCGTACTGTCATGACGATGACGCACATGCTCGAAACCGCAGGGGCCGAGATCGCCTATGACGTCCGTGGGCCGCTGCCCACCGCCGACGGACGCCCACCGCTGTTCATGATCGGTCAGCCGATGGCCGCCAGCGGCTTCGACACGTTGGCGTCGCACTTCGCGGACCGGACGGTGGTCACCTATGACCCGCGCGGCCTCGGTCGCAGCGTCCGCAAGGACGGCCGGGTCGAGCATGCCCCGACGGTCCAGGCGGCCGACGTGCACGCCGTGATCGAGGCCCTCGGCGCCGGGCCGGTCGAGATGTTCGCGAGCAGCGGCGGCGCGGTGACCGCGCTCGCGCTCGTGGCGGCCTATCCCGACGACGTGACAACCCTGGTGGCCCACGAGCCGCCGATCATCCCGGTGCTCCCCGACGCCGCGCGGCCGAGCGCGCCCGCGCCGCCTTTCGCGACGCGTACGAGGCCAAGGGTTCGGGCGCGGGCATGGCGGCCTTCATCGCGATGACGTCTGGCGAGGGCGAGTTCACCGACGAGTACTTCGCGCAAGCCCCGCCCGACCCGCCCACTTCGGGATGCCGGCCGAGGACGACGGCTCCCGCGACGACCCGCTGCTGTCCGACCGGTCCTGGGCGGTCAGCAGCTACCGGCCCGACGTCGACGCGCTGGCCGCGGCGGCGACGCGCGTCGTGATCGCCGTGGGCGAGGAGTCGCTGGACACGTTCATCGGGCGCTCGGCGCTGGCCACCGCCGAGCTGCTCGGCCAGCAGGCGACGGTGTTCCCGAGCCACCACGGCGGCTTCCTCGGCGGCGAGTTCGGATACGCGGGCCAACCCGAAGCCTTCGCGCGCAAACTGCGCGAGGTGCTCGACGACTGACGTGCACGTCGAGTCGGCACTGCCTGGAACGTCTTTGGAACGCAGCGGCGGCAACCAGTGGCAACTGGCGGCGATGAAGAGGATGCAGAGATCCCGCACGCTGCGGCAATGGCGACTAACGAGGATCTACGGCGAGACGCGGCGCGGAACTGTCACGCCGGAGGTCGCGGGTTCGAGTCCCGTCGCTCCCGTTTTCTGCAAGCCCGCAACGTGAGCGGGTCGACTGGCAACTAGCCGAGGTAGAAGATGTCGACCTGCCCGTCGGGGAGTGTGAAGTGGAGCTGGATGTCGCCGACGTTGGGATCCTGGGCGACGACGTACGGCAAGGATCGATCACCGTCGTTCGGCTCGGTCTGAGGCTCAAGCGAAAGCACGCCGTTGGTGGCTTGGGCGTACCCCGACTCCTGGCTTACGAGGCTGCAGTCGCTCGAGGACTGGCACATCCCGATGGTGTATTCGTAGCGGCCGTCGGACGAGAACACGTACGTGCGCGCGATCTGCTGTGACCCGGAGGTACTGCTCGTCGTCCAAGTGCCGACGAGCTCGGGTGCGAGCGGTGGCAGCGCCGTGGATGCAGACGGCGCCGACCCGTCGTCGCCGCACCCAGCGAGGAACAAGAACACGAGAGCTAATACTCCAGCGAGCCAAACGCTTCTTTGCTGGTGCCCCGCGCGCAGGTGTATGTCGTTTCACCTCCAGCGCGAACTTCGCTGCGCACAGCGACTCTACCTCCGCTGGAGTGGGAAGGAAGGGGTTCGGCCGGCCTCGCTCGAGGGCCGCGGTCGAATCGAACCGCGCGGTCGAGGTCGTCAGCGAAACCATGGGCCTCGCCACCAGCCCGAAACTGGCGACGATGAACGCGTACGAAGCGATGTAGATCTTGTCCATCATGAGACGGTAGTCAGCCTCGTCCGCGTCACGCCTCAGCACGGCCCGTCTCCGGCGCATTGGGCGCCGGCGTCAAACGCCGCGCCGTGGAACGGGCATGGAACGCAGCGGTAGCCACCACCGGCGAACGTAACCGAGCAGCCGTTCGGAGAAGCCACACCCACCGTGACAACGGCGATTGACGGCGAGCAGTGGCAACGCCTACCGCTCAACTGTCACGCCGGAGGTCGCGGGTTCGAGTCCCGTCGCTCCCGTTTTCTTGCGTATGCGGGTTTGCGCCTGATCGCGGCATCAGGGCGCGGCCCGCCCGCCTCGCGCGCCGGCGGCGCGGATCGGGCAAGTCTTTGGGCGATTCGTCTCGCGCGTCCTGCGCCGTGGCGCGGGCGCCGCGGCGATCCGGGCGGGACGGCGCGCGGAAAGGCACGAATTCGAGCTAGTTGTTACCGTCACAAGGTCAGCCCAGCGTGGGGCTGGGCGCAGTGCGATCGCGAGGAGGTCGTCAGATGCGTATCAGACCACCCACTCTTTCTGGGGTTGCTATTGGAGCAGCAGTCGTCCTAGTACTGATGGCCAGCACCGCCACGGCCGCCGCGCTCATTACGAGTGCCAACATCAAGGACGGAACCGTTGCCAGCGCCGACCTCAAGAACAACAACATCGCCAGCAAGGACATCAAGGACGGAACCGTTGCCACCGCCGACCTCAAGAACAACAACATCGCCAGCAAGGACATCAAGGACGGAACCGTGTCCAGCGCCGACCTCACCAACAACGGCGTCGCCAGCGGCGACATCCAGGACGGAACCGTGTCCAGCGCCGACATCCAGGACGGAACCATCGCCGCGGCAGACCTCGGCTCGGCTGCTTACAGTGGCCCCCACTGGGGCATCGTCGATCGCAACGTAATCGGTAACGGTGACTCCTACCTGCGCAGCGGGCCTTTCGAAGCCTTGAGTAATCCGCCGCCGGACGGGATCGGGAGTCTGGGCATCCGAACCGGTTCGAACCAAGACGCGGCTGCCTTTGGAAACGACATCGACTTCCAGGGAGTCTTCGTAAATGACCTCGTGAGCGTCGGCTTCTCCGTGTTCACGACCATCGAGAACAACGCCCTGGCGCCCAACAACATGCCTTCGATCAAGATTGAGATCGTCCCCAATCTGGACGGAGGCGGCCCCGGCTTCTCCACAATGGTGTACTCACCCGACAACGTGCTCCCTGGCCTGTGGACGAACATCGACGCTGATGCGGATCCCGACCCGCACTGGGGGCTGAGCGGTGCTCTCGCCGACGGCGAGTGCGGCATCAACGGCCCGCGGTGCACCTTCGGCGAGCTGAAGGACTTCCTCGACGATGGGGCGCCCGATTCGGTGATCCTCACCGTTTACGTCGGCAAGGGACGTGACTACGCCTTCTCCGGGGCCGTCGACTCGCTTGTCATCCAGAACCAGAAGTTCGACTTCGAGCCCTTCGGCGTGATCACTAAGACCCCGTAGAACAGCCGGCTTTCCAGCGCGCCCTGCGCCGAGGCGCCATTGGGATCCGAGTCGCCAGCTGACCTGGCCTCATATCCGATTCGAATGAGGCCAGGTCAGTCTGGCTAGGCTCCGAAGGCCGCGCCCGGATGACAGCGAGATGCCGGCGCCACGGACTTCTAACTGGATGAAACGGCCCTGCCGTTGACGATCCGGCAACGCCGCCGCGTAGATCCCGCGGCCGCTGGCCAGACAGCGTTCCGAGGTGGCGGTCGAGCGTTGCCGATCGCCTCGCGAGTCGAGCCTGGATAGAGCTGCCCGTAGCGCTTCCAGTCCAGGGTCGGGTCGGGCTGCCGGGT